>JBNKWQ010000011.1:0-224813 GCA_050299855.1 Hahella sp. | reverse complement strand
ATAACGCCGGAAATGTTGGAAAACTTACCGATAACACTGTGTAACGACCTTATCGAGGCGCTGGAAAGCCTGGAAGTCGAGCGTATTAGAACGGCCATCGAGCAGGTTTCAACGCACAATCAGGCATTACATAAAAAGCTGTGCCGGCTCGCTCAGAATTTCGACTACCCGGCGATATTGAGAGCCTTGCAGAAAGACAGGTGAACTCCGGCACCTATAATGGCCGGTCCTATTTTAAGGGTTCCTGTCCCTATTTAGCTCTATTGCTTAGCAGGATGGCTTGGCAACGGAGGCGGAAACGAGCATCGGGGGCGTAACGGAAGCCATCTTTGAGCGTGGCAATTTCAACAGGTTTCAGGTGGTTAACGCACTTCACAGAATGATCTTGGGGCTGCCTAAGTTCGAGAAGTACGCTACTTTATTAGAAAGTCAGTCTTAAGCAACTTAACTGGGGATATACTAGACTATCAACAGTGGCGTCAAAGCCCATAGGCAACGGAAAACAGAACTTGTGTACCTCGATGAGATTACAAATTCAAGTTGGAATCGCGATTTACCTAAAATGATGATGAAACGTAAAACTATTCTAATAGTTGATGACAACCCTGCTAATCTCAAATTGGTGATCGACTATCTTGAAGGCGAGGATCTACAGATCGCTGTTGCGCAAAATGGCAAAGAAGCTCTCCAACGTTTGCAACGGACTCATCTGGCCAAACCGGATCTCATCCTGCTGGATGTGATGATGCCTGTTCTTGACGGTTATGAAACGTGCAAGAAAATTAAATCTGACCCGGGGCTCAGCGATATCCCAATCATATTTCTAAGCGCCTTGTCGGAAACAACGAATAAAGTTTCTGCCTTCTCCATGGGGGCAGTGGATTACATCTCCAAGCCTATCAATCCCGAAGAGATGATGGCCAGAATCAACACGCATCTCGAGCTTTCAGAATTACACCACGAACTTGACCTGCGTATTAAGTTGCGAACTCAAGAGCTGGTTGATGCCAACATTTCATTGCGCAATGAAATAGAAAAACGTAATCGAATTGAAGAGCAGATCAGATATATTACATCACACGATTCATTAACCGACCTGCCCAATCGCATATTGTTAGAGGACCGTCTCAAGCAACTAATTATTCAGGCAAAGCGACGCCAAGAACGGATAGCATTAATGTTTCTTGATCTGGATAATTTTAAAATGGTAAATGATTCGTTAGGACATCACATTGGCGACATTTTACTCAGCGATGTCGCCAATCGATTGGAGGGCACATTACGCTATGAAGACACCGTCGCCAGACTCGGAGGCGATGCATTTGTCGTATGTGTTCCAATCCACGATGCCAATGAGGACATAATGGCAGTTTCCAGAAAACTGTCCGATTCTCTGCGCGAGCCATTTAACATCGGTGATCAGCTTCTTCATGTAAGCACGAGCATTGGCATTGCTGTTTATCCGAAAGATGGCCTGGATGTGAATACATTGATGAGCAATGCTGACGCAGCCATGCATTACGCCAAACAATCGGGCGGAGCGGAGATTAAATTTTATACGACCAATTTAAACGCACTGGTGCAGGACCAGCTTAATTTATCCAATTTACTCAGAGAAGCGATCAAAAACCAAGAGTTATCGATGGAGTATCAACCGCAGGTTGATTTCAACACCGGAAAAATTATTGGCGCGGAAGCGCTGATGCGATGGTATCGACAGGATGGAACCACTATCTCGCCAGCTGAATTTATTCCAGTCGCGGAAAAAAATGGCTTAATCAAAGAACTTGGCGAGTGGGGGTTACGACAGAGTTGTGCAGAATTGAAACGCTGGCACGATGCCGGGCATGATGACTTGAAAATGGCTGTGAATATCTCTGTTGCACAGATACATTCGGCTTGCTTGGTCGATGCAGTAGATCGCATCATCAACGAGTTGCAACTGTCACCATCCTGGCTTGAACTGGAAATCACCGAAAGCCTTCTGATGCAGCATAGCGAAACCGCCCTGTCTATTTTGCATGACTTCAGCAACCGTGGTATTCAGCTTGCGATAGACGATTTTGGAACGGGATATTCCAGTCTCGCTTATTTGCAGGATTTCCCCGTTAATACACTTAAGATCGACATTTCTTTTGTCCGCAATATCGGCACGGAACATGGTAATGCCATTCCCTCAGCTATCATTGCAATGGCGCATAGTATGCGCCTGAAAGTAGTAGCAGAAGGCATCGAAACAGCGCCTCAAAAACAGTTTTTGCAATCGCAAGGCTGCGATTATGCACAGGGTTTTTATTACAGTAGGTCAGTGTCAGGAGAAGATTTTCTGGCACTGTGTGACAACGCGTTGCCGCGTTCATGGTAAAATGAATAGCATTGTTGCTTTATCAAAAAGTATCAGCGTTACAGTGATAGCGTTGTGGAGTATCGCTGTCAGCAGTTATGTTTTTGGCAATCATATGCCTGAGACAGACATACCTCAGTCGCCTGCTGCCCCATTCACCAACCCGTCACAACAAATCAATAGCGACAGCGAATAGGCCGCGATGCATAGGTTGCAGAACGCGGGGCAACAGCGAAAAAATGCGGTATTTCACCATCTGACGATCAATGATGGTCTGTCGCAATCCGACGTATGGGCCTCACTAGCAGTAGAAGTTACGACTTGAGCGCATGATAGCACGCGAATTTTGAACCTGACAAAATAATAACCACCGAATCCGGCTGTTTACCGCGCGATCAAAAAGCCATAGACCGATACAAATCACACATAAAGTCCACTCGTATACTGTAGCCCCATTCCTATCACCATTTCTATCCTCAGTCATATAACCAGTTCTGTGCAACCGGCACGATTCAGGAGTTTATAGCGGGATTTGTACCTTTGACCGGAGGTGGCTAATGGGCATCCTCTTATCGCGGCAATAGCATCATGATGATCCCCAAAGATCCTACTCAGAGTATTGGAAATCGATACTTATTGGCCCTTGGTCGCAGTGAATCGGGCAAGAAGGAATAATTCTGTGAGCTTATATTGGTTTGGAGGGTTAGGATGCTCATCACGATATTCATTATCTTCTGCGGCTGTTTCCTGCTGGAGAGAATAATTCCCGGTTGGAAATTACCAGCAGTGAAAACCTGGCCTTTCAGGGTTTTACTTATTAATGCCATTCAGCTGGGCGTGGTGGTTGTGGCCGGAGTGACCTGGGAAGTCTGGCTTTCCTCCTGGTCGGTGTTTCAGTTGTCGAAATCTCTGCCGCCAATCCTGGCAGGGTTCGTTGCTTACTTTATAGCCACTTTTATTTTCTACTGGTGGCACCGCTGGCGCCACGAAGTGGATTTTCTCTGGCGGGCGTTCCACCAGATTCATCATAGTCCACAGCGCCTGGAAGTCATAACCTCATTTTATAAGCACCCGGGGGAAATGGTGGTGAATTCGATCATCGGCAGCCTGTTGGTGTATACCTTTCTGGGATTGTCTGTTGAGGCCGGTGCGATCTACACCTTCTTTACCGCTATCGGGGAGTTCTTTTACCACACCAATGTGAAAACCCCGCGTTGGATAGGCTTCATCTTTCAGCGGCCGGAGATGCACCGAATCCATCACCAGGTTAACCGCCATAAAAATAACTACGGCGATATTGTCTGGTGGGACATGCTATTCGGTACTTATGAAAATCCTGCACAGTGGAATGATACCTGTGGCTTTACAGCAGGAAGGGAAGAGTGTTTACCGGAGATGCTGATGTATCGGGATGTGCATAAGACGCATGCAAAAAAAAGATAACCGCAGGGAGAGTCCCCCCGCGGTTAATCGTCTTATTGCGCTAGAGAAATCTGATTGTTCTCGACTTTTAGTTCTGCCAAGGTTTTTAGCAGAGTATTGATATTTTCCCGCGCGGAACCTTCGTTTGCCAATCGGAGACGTTCAACGGCAACAAATGCATCACTGACAGTTGCAGTGTATGGCGCATTGATAGTCTTCTTGAAAACGATACTGCCAGTCGCTTTTTCGGTCAGTTGATATTCCACGTAGGTAATCACTTCAAGATCCAAACCTAGCAAAGGCTGATCAACACTGACGAGATTGGCTGTAAGTTCATATTTAGTTTGCTCTTCTGACCCAAGCAAGTTGACTTGATGCAGTGATTGTTGCAGAGCGCTGGTGAATTCTGCATTACCAATTTCAGAGGTCCAAAGAGGGTTAGTTTCCTCTCCACCTTTTACGTCGGAAAGATCAATGGCGTGCTCTAATCCCGGATCAAAAGTTAAGTCTGAAGATTTGGTCGCAATCATCTGATCCACTCGCGCTGAGCTGGCACAGCCGAACATCATTGATACAGCAACTGCCAAAAAAGCAAGACGTACAATTTTCATCAAATATCCTTAATGTACATATCGTATTTAAAATTGGGTGTCACAAAGTGACGGGCAATGATACCAGCCAAATAAAACAATCTGCCATGTTAAATATGGGGGTAACAAATGGCCTCCTTCCTAACAAGCCCGCGATACCCGCGGGCGTATTCCGAAATAGCGTTTTACATCAGTACTCCAACTCTTCGACAAGGGCCGAGTCTGTCTGGAGCATATTCTGGCCGGACAGGACACCCTTTACCACCTGCCAGGCAAATGCCAAAGCACCTACGATAAAGACCACGTCGCCGAAGGTTCTTACCCAGCGTAGCGTTTCCAGCAGGTTAGTCTGCATAAAGGCTTCGCTACGGGCATACCAGAGACCTTCGCTGGTGCTGGCATAAAACTGCAGGAGGCCGACGGGAAGCAGGCTGGTAAAGATCATCAGTACCAATCCGGCATTAAGCCACCAGAATCCAGTTTTCATCAGCCCTTCGCTGAACTCAAAGTGTGGTCTGATATAGCGTAGCACCAACAAGGTAAATCCCAAGGCGAGAAAACCATAGACACCGAACAATGCCGCGTGGGCGTGTACCGGGGTGGTGTTCAAGCCCTGTACGTAATAGAGCGATATAGGAGGATTGATCATGAAGCCAAATACTCCGGCGCCCAGCATGTTCCAAAAAGCCACGGCAATGAAGCACATCAGCGGCCACTTCACTGCTTCCATCCAGGGCGCACTTTGCCGTAAGCGCCAATGCTCCCAGGCTTCATGGCCGAGCACAATCAGCGGTACGACTTCCAGCGCACTGAACGTTGCCCCGACCGCCATCACCGATGTCGTGGTACCTGCAAAGTACAGGTGGTGGAAGGTGCCGGGAATGCCGCCAAGCATAAACAGGGAAGCCGATGCCAGGCTGGCCGTGGTGGCCATGCGCTTGGATACCAGACCCAGGGAACAGAAGATGAAGGCCAGGGCTGTGGTGGCAAACACCTCAAAGAAACCTTCCACCCACAGGTGCACAACCCACCAGCGCCAATATTCCATGATGGAAATATTGGTGCGCTCACCATAGAAAAATGCTGAGCCGTAAAACAGGCCGATGGCCACCACGGACGCCGTCAGTAGCGCCAGCAGATTTTTGTCTCCCGGTTGTCTCAGTGTGTTAGTGATACCACGCAGCATCAGTACCAGCCAGAAGGCAACTCCCAGGAATTTGCCGATCTGCCAGAGGCGGCCGAGATCCACATATTCATAACCCTGGTGTCCCAGCCAGAAGTTCAGTTCCTCGGGCATGATTTGGGCAATCGCCAGCCAGTTGCCGGCGAAAGATCCGACGACCACTGCCACCAGGGCCCAGAACAGAATGTCGACACCGAGTTTCTGGTACTTGGGATCCTTACCGCCATTGATCACCGGCGCGAGAAAAAGACCCGCTGCCAGGAATCCGGTGGCAATCCAGAATAATGCACTTTGGATATGCCAGGTACGAACCAGTGAGTAGGGAAACCACTGGGAGATATTCAGCCCGTAGAATTGCTGTCCTTCAACGGTATAGTGAGCTGTCAGGCCGCCAAGCAACACCTGGAAGCAGAATAAGGCAACGACCAGCAGCAGATATTTGCCCAGTGCCTTTTGCGAAGGCGTGAGTCTGATTAAAGACAGTGGATCCTGCATTGGTGCGGTGAGTGTGTGTTCATCTTCCTTATGCAGGAAAGACCAGGCCCAGACCAGGCCTCCGATTCCCACGATCAGCAAGACAATACTGACGATGGACCAGATAATATTTTCCGGAGTTGGCCGGTTATCAATTAACGGTTCATGGGGCCAGTTGTTGGTGTAAGTGGCAGTGGACCCTGGACGTTCTGTGGATGCGGCCCAGGCAGTCCAGAAGAAGAACGCGGTTAAGTCCTCACGTCGTGACAGGTTGGGCAGCGTGTTCTCTTTCATCGCATAGCTTTCCCGTGTTGCCTGCAATCTGTCGGCATCACCGAAAAGGTCGATATAGTAGTCCATGGTAGCTTGAATGGCGTTGAGCCGCATAGCGGATAGAACGGCTTCGCCGGATGCAGCATCCAGCGTATTGCGGCGGTATTCCGTTTTCAACCGGTGCTTTAGTAAGACGCGTTGCTCGTCACTGAGAGCATTATATGAGGTCTTGAACTCTGCCTGGGAAGTTAGCTCAAGCCAAGTGGTCAGCTCTCTGTGCAGCCAGTCCGCGCTCCAGTCAGGCGCTTGATAGGCGCCATGACCCCAGATAGAACCCAATTGCATTCCGCCGACTGATTGCCAGGCAGTCTGGCCGTCCAGAATATCATCATGGGTGAATAGGGTTTCTCCTTCCACTGACATGAATTTAGCTGGTATCGGCGGTGCCTGCCGATAGACCTCCTGACCAAAGTAGCCTAATAAGGCGAAGGTAATGCCGACCACCGCCAGCAGTATCCACCAGAGTTTTTTATAGTGCAGCATTGCCGCCTCCTTGCGCGTTATCAAACAGGATATTGTTTTCCAGGTGGATATGCTGCATCAGGTCATCCTGGAGTTGCCTTAGCCCTGTATATAGCGCGCGCCAGGTGTTACAAGCGCCTTTGGGGAGTTGCAGGTTGTCCGTTAATGCATTCATGAGTGCCAGTGCCTGGCCGTGCTCATCATGCTCTGAGCGCATCACCGAGATAGGACCATTCAGCTGGCCTCCACCGACACCTCTTTGCAGGATGGGAAATAAGATGTTCTCTTCTTTGAGCATGTGGCTTTCCAGTTCCTGCAACATGCTCGCCAAATGGTCGGACAAGCCGAGAGGACATTCCGGGCGCTCACCGTGAACCTGCTCGACCCGACGGGCGAGATATATAAGCTCGGGTAATTGTTCCCGGTGACGGGCATGGTAGCGGTGGAGGATATGGTCAATGAGTTCAGCCGGTGGAACTTTCGACCAATCCTGTTCATCCTGAGGCTGACCTTGTAACAGCTTCAGACTTTCCAGTACCGGCTCGACGTCAATCCCCTTTTGGGCAAGCGCATCGCGGAGAGAGTGTTGACCGCCACAGCAAAAGTCCAGATCAAAACCTCTGAACAGGCGGGTTGAGCCGGGAACATTTCGTGCAATCCAGCCGACAGATTGGTCAAGCATCATCATAGTATTTTTCCTCTATTGGTCACCGGACATGGTGCTTTAACCCTCTCATCGCAACCTTTGTGCCATTTATTAAGATATTGATATATATGGTAAATATATTTATATGGTAGAAACTACCCTGTTGAGATAAGGTTATTAATACCCTAATAACGGTATAAATAACCATGATGTATTCCTCTCTGTTATCAGATCTGATTACGGAACTTCCCCAGGGGGTTCGCCTGCAGCGCCTGGTTGATGCCATCCGCGCCGAATTTCATTGTGGAGCCGTGGCTCTGTTAAGGCTGGAAGGTGACAATCTCAGGCCGGAAGCGACCACCGGATTAGTGCACGAAACTCTCGGTCGCAGTTTTCTGGTTAGCCAGCATCCCCGTTTGGCCGCGATCCTGGCAGACCAGAAACCGGTCTGCTTTGATCATGATTCCGGGCTGCCGGACCCCTATGATGGTCTGCTGGAAAGTTGTGTGGGGGAGCCCTTGCCTGTGCATGACTGTATGGGGGTCAGTCTCTATGTTGAGGGCTCTTTATGGGGAGGTTTGACACTGGATGCCATGGCTGCTGGGACCTTTGATCAGAAAGCTAAGGCGCGTCTGGCAAGCTATTCAAAGCTGGTCGAAGCGGCTATCAGGGTAACCCGTCTGGAACAGGACAGGCGCAATCTAACGATTTTACGGAGGGATGTGGTTGGCGATAGTCCTGCCCTTCAGCAAAGCGATGAAATTCTGGGCCATAGCCGGATTATCGCGAAGATTCTGGCGGAGTTGGATGTGGTCGCGGATTCTGATCTACCGGTATTGCTAACCGGGGAAACCGGTGTGGGCAAAGAGCTATTTGCCCGCCGGGTACATCGCCATTCCGCCCGCGCCGGCGAGCCGCTGGTGCACGTGAATTGTGCCGCGCTGCCGGAATCGCTTGCGGAAAGTGAGCTATTCGGCCATGTAAAAGGGGCGTTTTCAGGAGCTGGTAGCGAACGGGCCGGCAGGATAGAGGCCGCTAACGGAGGCACACTGTTTTTAGATGAGGTGGGGGAACTGCCGCTGTTGGTTCAGGCCAAGCTTCTACGGACGCTACAGAATGGCGAGATCCAGCGCTTGGGCGAGGACAAGCCCCGACATGTGGATGTGCGCATTGTTGCCGCGACTAATCGCAGATTGCAGGAACGAATTCGAGCCGGCAGCTTTCGGGCTGATCTCTACCATCGATTGTCTGTCTATCCGATCCCCATTCCACCACTTCGGGAACGCGGTAATGACGTTTTAGTGTTGGCAGGGCATTTCCTGGAGCTGAATCGTGCCCGGCTGGGTGTTCGGAGTTTGCGACTTTCTACCGCCGCTGAAATGGCACTGTTGCAGTATTCATGGCCCGGAAATGTGCGGGAGCTGGAGCATGTCATCAGCCGGGCAGCCCTGAAGGCCATTAGCCATGGCGCTGACCGTAATACTATCCTCACGCTCGATACCAGGTTTCTTGATCTTGAACAGACGGAGATGGTTTTTATAAGTCACGAACAACTAGGGCTTCCGGTGAGTGGCGAGCAAGCAGTGAGTGACGAGCAAGCAGTGAGTGACGAACATTTAGCTAGTGAAGAACGACACGCGTCGGTAACATCACGGCCAAATGAGGAGCGACCGGAAGCAATCGGCAATATGCGCCTGCTTGTCGAGAACTGCCAGCGTCAGGCAATTAATAGGGCGTTGGAAATGTACCACGGGAATTGGGCGAAGGCTGCCAGAGCACTGGGGCTGGACCCGAGTAACCTGCACAAACTGGCGCGGAAACTGGGCATGAAGTGATGCGGGGAAAACCCCCTTCTGGTATTCCCTAACGGGTCAGTTCCCGGTACAGCGTGTCGCTGTCCCAGGCTTGTCTTCCTCCTTGCTCAGCCTGATGAATCAATGCCGTCAGGCGTGCATTGGTGGGAGCTTTTTCCCCCAGACTCTGGGCCAGCCGCACCACTTCTCCATTGATCCAATCCACTTCCGTCAATCGCCCGGCCTGCAGGTCTTCCCACATGGATGAGCGGGCAATGGGATCGATCGCCAACATCTTTGCCGCCAGTCGCGAGAACAGCCAATCCGGCAGCCTCATGAGGTGAGGAATCCAGGGCGTGGGGACGGCGGTGAGTTTTATTGTTGGAATATCAGCTGCCGCCAGAAGCTCCAGAGTTTCCTGCTGTGCCAGCGCCAGACAGCGTCGATAGCCTCTCTGGGACAGCTCCGCTTTTAGTGGGATATCAGAAAGCGCATTGATCGGGTTGTTGAGGTTAAGCAGTAACTTCGACCACATGACCGACGTCATATCCTGGCGCAGTTCCAGCGGCAGCCCTGCCTTTTCAAACCATGCTAAAGCATTGTCCAATGCAGGGTCATAGGCCGCCATCAGGTGTCCTTCCGTACCCTGATGAAAATGCCCTGGTGCCTGTTGCAGTACATTGAAGGGCACCATGCCTGCCAGCACCGTGCAGTGAGGGAGTTGTTCCTTTAGCCGGTCAGCATTGGATACCCCGTTCTGCATGCTGATAACCAGGGTCCCGGCCTTAAGAAACGGGTTAAGGGTGCGTCCCACTTCATCTGTCGCAGCGGATTTCACTGTCACCAGAACGAGATCGGCTTCTGCGGCGACATCGGGATCGGTTACAAACTCGGTTGCTGACATTGAATGCTGGTAGTTCAATCCAAGATAGTCGGAAACGACCAGGGGGTGTTCGTTAAATGTCTGACGTAAGCGCTCTCGCCCAATCAGGATTACATCTGTCCCGGCCTGCAACAGCCGGCCACCCAGATAGCAGCCGATGCTGCCTGCGCCAAAAATACAGATACGAAGAGGTTTTGCCATTAGAAGAACTCTCGGAGCAGCCTTACCAGTAAATCCAAACTAACCGAACTATAGCTCAAGACCCCGGGATTAATTGTCAAAAGACTGACAATATCAGGCTGAAGTATCGGCCAATGCGGCTTCAACGGCAATTTCAACTTTCCAGCCCGGCCTGGCTAAACCTGCGACCTGGATGCAGGCTCTGACCGGGGCCGTACCTTCGGGTAGCCAGGCGTCCCATACCTCGTTCATGGCATCGTAATCCGCCATATCAGTGAGATAGATTGTAGCCATCAAGATATGCGATTTGCTGCTGCCGGCTTCCACCAGCATTTCTTCCATGTCATCCAGCAGGCCTTGGGTTTGCGAGCGGATATCGCCGTCTTCGGAGGGAGGGATGTCGACCAGTTTGACGACGCCGCCGTAGACCACCATATCGGATCCGCGGCGAGTCACGTTATGGCGAATAATTTTACTCATGATTTTATCCTTTGGTTATTTGTCAGACCGTCACTGATCCTGGTCTTACTACATTGCCAAAGGAAAGTATCAGATCATCGGCTCAGCTGTCGATCCTGGGTGCGAAGCGACGCTTTTTCTTAACCACTACCGGAGCAGTCGTGCCTTTAGTAGACACCTTCTGTGAGTCATTATCGGACGAGCTGCTGTAACCTGAAGGGCTGGTAGGCGCTTGAAAGGAGCTGCTCCCGGAAAGACGGGCATTCGTTTCTATGGCTTCCATTCCTTCACGGATCAGTTTGACCATCTGGATGGACGGCATTTCCTTGGGGACTTGGCGGGGGGTTATTTGCTGAACCTGTCCTCCGGCCTCGGTAAAGGCTAGCGTGAGTCCTGACTGATGTTCTGCGATGCCGGTATTCCGGTCGACTTTCCATGCCTTTGACATTGCGATTCCTACCTACTGAATTACACGAGTGGTTTTCGTGGAGGATATCGGATTGAATTAGCAAACCCAACCTAAAATTGCCACTTTTTCATTTGCAAACTTTTTTCTTTTGTAATCATCGAATTTTTATTCGTAAAGCTGCTAAGTGTTTCCGAACAATGATGTGATTATGATCTGGAAGAGTGACAACTGAATGACGCCATAGTGTTTGGTGCGGAAGGTATGTACCGCGTTTGTAGCCGGTTAGGTAAACCGGAGGGTACAGCGATTTATGGGAAAGACATGGTAGCGATTCACCCGGTATAAACTGCTGGCGGGGATCGTAGACATCAAGAAAGAATAATTTGGAAAGAAAGACCCGGTCGAAACCGGGCCAAGACCGAGAGTTTTAGGCTTTGCCGTAACGATAAGGACGCCCGGCTTTTTGCATAGCGGCATTGTAGTTCTTGAAGATCTGGACCACTTTTGCGCAGCGTGGACTGGTTTTGGCGATCTCGTCCCAGAACTTGTGAGCTTCGTCCTCCACTGTTTCCCATTCTGCATCGGGAATAGAGGTGAGTTCCATTTTTGTGCCCTCCACCCGCAGCTTTGCTTCACCGCCCCAGTACCAGTACTGTCGATGGTAGTGGGAACTGTCCATGCACAGATTGAAGAGTGTTTTTAGGTGAGCGGGAACTTCGTTCCAGCGTTCGGTGTTGGCAAAGTAGGAACCGATCCAGGCACCCGAGATGTTATTGGTGAGGAAATACTTGGTAACATCAGCCCAACCTACGGTGTAATCCTCAGTGATCCCGGACCAGGCGATGCCGTCGAGTTCACCGGTCTGAACGGCCACTTCAACATCCTCCCAAGGCAAAGTGACTGGTACGACACCGAAACGGGACAGGAAACGCCCGGCAGTTGGGAAAGTGAATACCCGTTTGCCTTTAAGGTCCGCCAGGCTGCGGATAGGCTCCTTGGTATTGAAATGACAGGGGTCCCAGGAACCGGCACTGAGCCAGGTAACACCTTCAATTTCGTTGTAGGCCTCTTCCCAGATTTCCTTCAGTCCCCACTCGTTAAACAGAACAGGAACGTCCAGGCTGTAGCGGGTTGCAAAGGGGAAATAACCACCGAAAACGGCCACGTCTACCGGCGCTGCGATGGAGTCATCGTCCGACTGTACGGCGTCGATAGTGCCGCGCTGCATGGCACGGAAGAGTTCCCCGGTAGGGACAAGCTGGTCAGCAAAGTAAAGTTCAATTTCCATCTCACCGTTGGCAGCCTTGTTAAAGGCATCAATCGACGGCTTGATAACATGTTCAGCCAGTGCGGGGCCCGCATAGGTCTGGAGACGCCACTTGATGGTGCTCTTGGCGTGGACGGCGGGAGCGCCAATAGTTGCGGCTGTCGCACCAGCGATACCTGCTGCCCCTGCCTTTTTCAGAAAATCACGTCTGTTGGTCATATTCTATTTCCCCTTTGCATTTGTTTCGTTGAAACCCTACCGCAGGGTATGTATGGCAACCTTCCCGGGAAGGTATTCATGACATCTAAGCCGCGTACCTCTTGTTCAACTCTTATTGTTTTATGCCAGGAGGCCGATTCGGCATCCTGTAACCCATTTGAAAACCAATGCATACCTGCATTATGTTTTCCTGCCAGATCCTTCCGTGGGATATCGCTTCCTATCGTGATCCTTTCCCTGACTCACTATCCGTTCGTGTTGCTGTTTCCGTATGTTTGTTTACCTGCTTTCTATTGCCATCTGGTTTGTTGGAGGCATCAGCCGTTGGAATAGTGCTGGTTCGGCAGCCATAGGGCGATTTCTGGGAATATCATCACCAGAGACAATGCAATGACCATAATGAATACAAAAGGCACAATCGACAGATAGATATCCTTCAGGCCCACTTCCGGCGGTGCCATCGCCCGCATCAAAAAAAGGTTATAACCGAATGGCGGTGTCATGTAGGCAATCTGGCAGGTGATGGTGTAAAGCACTCCATACCAGATCAGGTTGAAGCCCAGGGCATCCACCAGGGGAACATAGAGCGGGGCTACGATGACCAGCATCGCCGTGTCGTCGAGGAAGGTGCCCATTAACAGGAAAGACAGCTGCATAATAATGAGTACCTGCCAGGGGCCCAGCCCCAACTGATCCAGGAAGAATCCTTCAATGGCTTTAACTGCTCCCAGACCGTCGAATACTGAGCCGAAGCAAAGTGCTGCCAGGATAATCCACATGAACATGCAACTGATGCCGAGCGTCTTGCGGATGGTTTCTTCCAAAACCTGTTTGGTTAAGCGGCCTTTGACGACGGCGGCAGCCGTAGCTGCGATGGCACCTACGGCTGAGCTTTCTACCAGGCTGGTAATCCCCATCAGGAACAGGCCGGTCATCAGAAAGAAAATCATCAAGGGCAATATGCCTGCATGCAGCAGTTTGAGTTTTTCCCTTAACGGAATCTCGCGTTCTTCCTTAGGCAGCACCGGGCTTAGTTCTGGTTGCAGGTGGCAGCGGATAGCAATGTAAAGGATAAAGAGACCAGCCATCATCAGACCCGGAAAAACACCGGCCAGCCATAACTGTCCGACAGGCTGGCGGGCGATCATCCCGTACAGCACCAGCACCACGCTGGGGGGTACAAGAATACCAAGGGAACTGCCCGCCTGGATGACCCCGGTGACCATGATTTTGTCATATCCCCGCCGCAGCAACTCCGGCAGAGCGATGGTGGCACCGATTGCCATGCCCGCCACGCTGAGGCCGTTCATAGCTGACACCACCACCATCAGAGCAATGGTTCCGATGGCCAGTCCGCCACGCAGTGTGCCGAACCAGACGTGGAACATTTCGTACAGGTCGTTGGCAATTCCGGACTCCGACAGCATGAAGCCCATGTAGATAAACAGCGGAAGGGTTAGCAGCGGATACCACTTCATCAGTTTCATGGCAGCGGAGAATCCCATCTCCGAGCCACCATTACCCCAGAGGAAGAGAGCAGCGATAACGGCGACAGATCCGATAGCAGCGAAGACTCTTTGCCCAGTCATGAGCATGAGCATCATCGATGCAAACATCATCAGAGCAATCATTTCGTAACTCATCAGAGTTCTTCTCCCCGAATTTTGGCAATATCTTTAAAGAACATGGCAATGGCCTGCAGAAGCATCATCAGAATGCCGATACAAGCTATGATTTTGATCGGGGCCATATACGGACGCCAGGATGAATAACTTCTTTCTCCATATTGCAGGGCATAGTCGGTGCTGGAATAACCGCCATAGAGCAGCAGACCCAGGTAAAAAATCAGGAACAAAATGGTGAAGCTGTCGACCCAGGCTTTTGTGCGGCTCGACCAGTGGCCATATAGCAGGTCCATGCGCACATGGTCGCCGAGCTGCATGGAGTAGCCGCCACCGAGCAGGTAGTAGGCCACCATGGTGAACTGGGCCATTTCCAGCGTCCATAACGAAGGGACGAAAAAGGTCTTGGATATAGATGAATAGAGCAATATACCCATCATCGCAAAGATCAGGTACATGGCCGCGCGACCGATAACGCGATTTACGGCGTCAACGTAGCGCACATAAGCTTTGATAAAACTAGGCATGATGGCTATTCCGTTTCTGTCAGGGCTGAAATTGGTCAGTGGACAGATGAAGGATGTACATCTTTGTACATAATCTATTGAGTATGTACAACTATGTACAAAGAATAAACATGCTTAATCCCAAAGTGCAAGTAAAAATAAAATACCGGCAAAAATTCCTTCCCGAAACGATTGCTGGAGCCGTGCCCTGGCTGTATTGGAAGAGGCGGTCGCTGTCTCGGGCTCTAAGCTGGTTGCTAGATTAGTTACTCCATCAGAGCGACGCTTTTTACCAGCGCGTACACTTTTATCCCGGGCTGCAAAGCCAGTTGCTCGGCAGATTTGCGGGTGATCCTCGAAAGCAGTATCTGATCTTTGATTTGCAGCCGCACCAAAAGCTGGCCGGGATCCTGATCAAGAGAAATATCCAGTATCCGGGCAGCAAGCTGATTGGCGATACTGAACCCCTGCACTTTCTCCAGAGCCAGGCTGACGTCTCTGGCACCGATCGAAATTCGTTTTTCTGTTCCGACCGGGCCGTCCAGCAACGGTACCGTGATCCGATTGCCGTCGGCACTGAGATAGCTTAAATGATAATGTGGGTCATGAGCGTCAACCCGGGTATTGATCACAGCGCTGGCTTCATGCAAGTGAGCCAGGGGGAGGTCCGGTCGCGTCAGCATTTCATTGAGTGAGCCTTCCGCCCGTATTTTTCCGTTCTCCATCAGGACCAGGTAGTTGGCCAGTCGCATGACTTCAGCGGGGCTGTGACTCACCAGAATCACCGGTAGAGACAACTGATTGAACAGCTTTTCCAGGTAGGGAAGAATTTCCTTTTTGCTCTGTTCATCCAGTCCGGATAAAGGTTCATCCAGCAGTAATAGCTTGGGATTGTTGAGTAAAGCCCGGCCTATCGCCACCCGTTGTTTCTGTCCGCCGGACAAATGCTCAGGGCGCTGCTCCAACATGGAAGCCAGTTCAAGCCATTCCACTACCTCATCGAACGCGATTCTCTGCTGTTCCCGTGGTGTGCGTTGGAAGCCGTATTGCAGGTTCTTACGTACGTTTAAATGGGGGAACAGACTGGCTTCCTGAAACACATAACCAACGGCGCGGAGATGGGGGGGGCGAAAATTTTTCCCTTCCTGCCATTGCTCGCCGTTCACCTGCAGTTGGCCGTCGGGCAAGCGGTCCAGCCCGGCCAGCAGGCGCAGCAATGAGGTTTTGCCGGAGCCGGAACGTCCATAGAGTGCAGTAACGCCCTGCAGGGGCATATCCATCGTGATATCGAGGGTGAAATGTTCCTGCGGTCTTTGAAAACGCGCCTTCAGCCTGGTCATGGTGTCATCCACCCACGTCTCTGCCGCCGCAAATTCAGCAGCAATAATACGGCGAAGGAAAAGACCAGCAGTCCTGCCGCCAGCAAGTTGGCATTTTCGTAATCAAGCACCTCCACATGATCATAAAGTGCGACGGACAATACGCGGGTCTCACCAGGGATATTGCCGCCGATCATCAGGACGACGCCAAACTCGCCAATGGTATGCGCAAAGGTTAGCACTATGGCGCTGATGATTCCGGGTCGGGCCAGTGGCAGGGCAACGGTAAAAAATCGCTGCCAGGGAGAGGCTCGCAATGTGGCGGCGACTTCCAACGGACGTACCCCTATACCTGCAAAAGCGTTTTGAATGGGCTGCACCATAAAGGGCAGGGAGTAGATCACCGATGCGATCAGTAGGCCACCGAAGGTGAAGGGTAGTGTGCCCAATCCCAGTGCTGTGGTGAATTCCCCAATCGGACCCCGAGGTCCCATCAGCAGTAATAGATAAAAGCCCAAGACGGTGGGTGGAAGAATCAGGGGTAAAGTGACCAAGGCGCTTATGGGGCGTGTCAGCCAGTGTCGGCTGCGTGCCAGCCACCAGGCCAGTGCCGTGCCCAGGAACAGTAAAATAAAGGTGGTCAGTCCTGCCAGCTTCAGCGTTAGAACGACTGCTTGCCAGTCTGCGCTGCTCATGGTGCTGTTGGCTCCTCTGTAACAGCGCTGAGGCCATAACCCTGGGAGTGAATCACTGCCAACGCATCCGGTGAACGCAGGAAGGCGAGAAAATCCTCAGCAGCAGGTGAGGCCTTGCCGCGGGCCAGTAATACAGCTTCCTGCTTTAGCGGCTGATAATAATCCGCCGGTACCTGCCAATATGAGCCCAATTCAGGATTCGCACTGATATAGGCCTGGGCGACCAGTCCGCAGTCCGCATTCCCGCTGAAAACAAACTGATAGGCCTGACCGATATTTTCCCCGAAGACCAGCAGCGGGGTGAGCTGTTGATCAATCCCCAAATACTGCAGGGTCTCCATGGCGGCTTGGCCATAAGGTGCGGTTTTTGGATTGGCGATTGCCAGCTTGCGGAACTTACCTTCAAGCAAGCGTATTTTGCCAGCTGGAATAGCCTGATGGTCGTTGCACCACAGTGACAATTGTCCCAAAGCATAGGTAAATTCACTTCCGGCTACGGCCATTCCCTCACGGATCAGGCGTTGGCTGTGTGCCTGATCAGCCGAGAGGAAAACCTCATAGGGCGCACCATTGGTGATCAGTGCATACAGCTTGCCGGTTGAGGCATAACTGGCAGTTAGCTGATGTCCTGTTCGGTCTTCAAACATAGGTTCCAGCGTTTGCAGGGTGCGGGTGAAATTCGCGGCAACGGCGATATGAACTTCGTCTGCCTGTGTAATGGGGCTAGTTCCCAGCAGGAAAGCCGCCGTGCCTATCAGACTAAACCGATGCACTGGAGGGCTAAACCGTTGAACCGGGCCGACCCTTAAATCCATTTCTTCTTCCTTAAGTAAACCAGCTCTGCCGCTACGAGGACGATAAGGGCCACAGAAAATCCCCAGAATGCAAAGGGAGAGTCTACACCCGGCATGCCGCCAATATTGATGCCAAAGAGGCCGGTCAGAATTCCCAACGGCAAGGCAATTGCAGCCACAATTGATAGCAGGTACAGATTGCGGTTAAGGCGGTCATTCATAGCTGCGGTGAGTTCATCCTTGATCACCTGGGCCCGCTCACGGACACTGTCAAGCTCCTCGCAGTAACGGGTGAGCCAGTCAGACACTTCCACCAGCCGACGACGGCAGAACGGGTTGAGCCAACTAAGCTGGCTGTCACGTAAGTAGTTCACGACATCCCGTTGCGGGTTGATATAACGGCGCAGGATCATGGCCCGCTTGCGGATATCGAGAATGGTTTCCCGCACCGATTCGTCCTGCTTCTGTGACACTTCTTCTTCCAGTTTGTCGGTTTCTTCGACCAGCCCGGTCACCGCTGATTGCATGTGATCATAGAGTTCAACACAAACCTCGGTCAGCCACTCACCGGCATCGCAGGGGCCTTGCCCGGCTTGTAAGGATTCGACGATATCGCGCAACGCCTTCAGTGGCCGCCGACCACCTGAGATGATGCTGGTGGAGGAGACCCATATTCTCAGCGATACCATATCCTCAGGTTGCGCTCCCTGATTCAGGTTGATACCTCTCAGTATGACCACCGCCGAGTTCTCGCTGTCTACCAACCGGGGGCGGGTCTCTTCAGCAAGCAGGGCTTCGCTGACCAGGGAATCAAGTTGGAGTGTATGAAGCAACAATACCTCAGCGTCTGGATGCTGGGTGTCGATATGGAACCAGGTCAGGCACTGGGACGCGATGAGATTGCGCAGGCCTTCGCTGGATTGATCGGAAACGGCTTCTGCACCACCCTTTCCGTTAATCTGGTAACCATAAATGACAGGATTCGAAGTCACCGGCAAGGTTCTCCTGAGGGTCTGTTGACGAAACGTCAACAGACCCTAGCTAATATTGTGATTACTAATGGCCCGCAAGCTACCATGGCCAAAGGCTGAAGGACAAGCAATGGGGCTGGTGGCAGTAGGTTTCATTACATGCCTGCAACTGTAACTCAAGTCTTACCGGTGCTTTGCTGTCAGGCTTGATGGTGAGATTGATTTCACACTCGTCGGCGTAAACTTCCAGAGGCTGCCCATCCGTCATTTGCCAGGGTTTTGGTGTGGGATAGCGGACATCCAGACACTCGTGTTCCGCATCGGATAACAGTGATACGGAGGTGCACTGTCCATCCCCGGTTTTGCACTGATGGCTTTGAATATGCCAGCCCTCACTCATATGAATTTTCAGCGACAACTCCAGCCAGCCGTTGTCGGTGGTGTCGGACTGAGCCAGAGAACACCAAACCTGCCCGGCGGTGCTGTATTGCAGTCCAGTTGGATTGGGCTGCTCCAGTTCGGCCATCCCGCGGAGAAAGTAAAGTGCCGATAGCGGATGCTGGCTGACACCCTGGGTAAAAGCACGGACATGCTCATTTGTGGTGGTAGTAATCAACAGATCACCGGTGCGTTGATACAACGCTGCCAGTGTTGACAGCATCTGGGAATTGCCACAGATAGTGGCGTTATCCGCAAGACATTTACTGCGTACCAGCAAGGGTCCGTGAGTCTTCGGGCTGCTGGTATAAAAACCGCCGTTGTCCTGATCCCAATATTGTTGCTTGAGTGTTGTGAGCAGAGCCTCCGCGCGTTCCAGCCAGATATGATCATGGTTGGCATCGTAAATTTGCAGCAGACCTTCAGTCAGGTGGGCATAGTCTTCCAGCAAAGCCTGTTCGGCTCCGACCCTGTCCATGCTCAGCCGCCATAGCGAGCCATCAGGCTGGCGGTGCTGCTGCCAGATTTTCTCCGCCGCCAGGATTGATGCTTGCAGCCAGGCAGGCTGGTTGAAGACTCGTGCCGCCTCTGCCAGTGCGGCGATCATCATGCCGTTCCACTCGGTGATGATTTTGTCATCCGTCAGTGGCGGTACGCGCTTCTGGCGAATCAGGTACAACTGCGACTTAATGCTGTTTAAGTGTTCACATAGTTGCGGATAGCTTATTCCCAGTTGCTTAGCCTGCTCAGGCAGGCTGCTACCCAGCAAAGGAATACTGGCTCCTTCAAAATTGCCACTGCGGGTAATGCCGTACACCTGCTTGCATAATTGCCAATCTTCCGCAGTCAGCGCCTGTTTGAGTTCCTTATAGGACCAGACAAAAAAACGTCCTTCCTCACCGTCGCTGTCGGCGTCTGTGGCGGAGTAGAAGAGGCCGTCTTCATTGCGCATTTCCCGCAATACATAGGTGAGGGTTTCCTGCACGATGCGCTGGTATTCTGCATAACCGCAAAGCTGATAGGCCTGGGTATAGACTCGGGTCAACTGAGACTGGTTGTACAACATATTTTCAAAATGCGGCACCCGCCATTGGCGGTCTACTGCGTAGCGATGGAAACCGCCGCCGATCTGATCGTAGATCCCGCCCTGCAACATGGCATCCAGTGTCTGGCGAACCACTGCCCATTCCGGAATATCTGCCAGTGGACGCTGATCCCGGCTGACCTGATCGATCAGAAACAACAGGTTGGCTTCCTGGGGAAATTTGGGTGCCTCACCAAAGCCACCAAAACTGCGGTCTGCCATCTGTAGTAATTGCTCGCGGGCCTGGCTGATCAGCTCCTTGCCGGCTACTTTCTGAACTACCCCCTTCATACCTTCTTTCTTCTGACCCTCTTTCTCCTGACCTTCTCCCTTTTGGCGGTCTTCCATCGGGCTGAGGGCGGCTTCAGCGGCAGAGGGTACCAGGTAGCGGGAAATGGTCAGGCGCAGTTGCCGGCTCTGTTCAATCAGTTGTGACTGTTCTTCAGCCCAGAGTTGTCCGATGCGTTGCAGCAACAGAATGAACTGTGCCCGCTGAAAGTAGGTACCACCAAAGAAGGGATCTCCATCCGGCGTCAGAAAGGTGGACATGGGCCAACCACCCTGGCCGCTCACAATCTGCACCGCCGTCATGTAGATGTCATCCAGGTCGGGGCGTTGCTCGCGGTCCACCTTGATGGGAATAAACAGATCGTTGAGCACGGCAGCAACATCTGTGTTGTCGAAGCTTTCTTCTTCCATCACATGACACCAATGACAGGTGCTGTAACCGATAGACAAAAAGATCGGCTTGTTCAGCTGTTTGGCGAGGGTAAAGGTTTCCTCGTTCCAGCCGCGCCAATGGACAGGATTGTGGGCATGTTGCAGCAGGTAGGGAGATTGTTCCCGGATAAGATGATTGATGTACTCGGGTTGCCCCTGGCGATCAATAAAGCGGGTTCTGACACAATACTGATCCTGTTTGGCCCGGCGGATGCCCCAAAGCATCTCCAGCTCATTGTCAGGCAGTTCGGTATGCGTCCCCATGGTGATTCCTCTTGGTCATCGCTCTGAGAATATAGGCCGGATACTGCTGTAGCTTTCCTGATTCATACTGCAACCCCGCAGACTGGCTAAGGAAATTATTTCCAGCAGGATTAATCCTATCAAAAACTGCCCGCGTAAGTTCAGACATGACATTAGCTGACTGTGTGGCATGGGATCAATGGTGCATTCAAAGTCGCAGCAAATGACGCTCTGGTACGGGTACTTTGGGCTTCTGCCTTTTTTCACGCTGGCCATTCTACTGGCGTTTCGGGTCCTGCGCCCGGATATACTGCGTGTTGCCTTCGATACCTACAGCGCCATTCTACTGGCCTTTATGGCGGGAATATATTGGCCGCTGGCAATGCAGGGGCAGGGGGCGGCGAGCCCAATGCGGTTGATGCGCGCCAGTGTTCTGCTGACTTTATGGGGCTGGTTTGCCCTGCTGTTGCCGGATATTTTCCGGGCCCTGGCTTTTCTTGCCGGTTTTGGGGTGCTCTTCGGTATTGACCGCTATGTGCTGGAAGACTTGTGGTCCTCCGGCTATCTGGTCATGCGCGGACATCTGACAATTGGCGTTATCGCCTCCCAATTGTTGGTCGCCATCATGGGCTAGCATAGCCAGCCCGAGGATTCCGTTGCCATATCAGCGCTATTTTCTGAGTATATGAGTGAGCAGATGGCCGGTGTCCTCAATGCAGATTACAGGTATGGCCGCAGCCACTGCTGCAATTGCGGCAGAGACATGGCACCTGATTGTCTGGCGACTTCACGTCCATGGTGAAACAGCATCAGTGTTGGAATGCTGCGGATCTGGTATTGACCGGCTATGGCCTGAGCCTGTTCAGTGTCCAGTTTGACGCAGCGGATAGTAGGTTCCAGCGCCTGTGCCGCCTGTTTGAAAATAGGGGCGAAGCTCTGGCAGGGGCCGCACCAGGGCGCCCAGAAATCCACCAGTACCGGGATATCATTCTGTAAGTGGCGGTGAAAGTTGGCAGCGGTCAATTCAACGACCTTATGCTGGAACAGTGGTGCCTTGCAGCGCCCACAACGCCCACCGGCCGCAAGCTTGGTGGCCGGTACTCGATTCTTGCCATCGCATTCAGCACAAACGATATGTAGACTTATGTCTCCTGAGGCCGCTTGATTTGCAGATGCTGTACTCATAATTTTATAGCCCTCAAACGTTAACAGACCCTAATGACCGCAAACATGGCCGGTAATAAACACTTAGTCCTTAAATGGGGGAGATTTCGAGTGCTTTCAAGCACGGTAGTTGCTTGCCGACGCCAGAACCAGAAAGCATCCGGAGCCAGCGAGTCGCATCAGTCTGAAGAGCCTGAAAACTGATGATTCCACTGATATACCACCCTTGTTACAGCCCGGAGTTTTCTCCCGCCCACCGCTTTCCCATGGAAAAATTCCGCTTGCTGGCAGAATATCTTGAGGACCTGGGAATTCTGGGGGAGCGCAACCTGTTTGTGCCCGAGGCGGCTACTGAGACTCAGGTAAGCCGCGCCCATTGCTTGGACTACGCCCATCGCTACTGCACCAATCAATTGCCGGAAAAGGCGATGCGGCGAATCGGCATACCCTGGTCTGAAGGAGTGGTTCAGCGGACTTTTCAGGCAGTGGGAGGCAGCATTCTGACCGCCCGCCTGGCCTTGCAACATGGCCTCGCTGCCCATCTGGCCGGTGGCACCCATCATGCTCATTATGACTTTGGCAGCGGCTTCTGTATTTTCAACGATCTGGCCGTGGTGGCGCGCCTTCTGGTGGCCGAGGGACTTGCAGAGCGGGTATTGATTGTCGATTGCGATGTCCACCAGGGCGACGGCACGGCCAGGATTCTGGCGGAGGATGCCGGTATTTTTACCTGCTCATTTCACTGCCGGGAAAATTTTCCCTACCGCAAGGCTCGAAGTGATTTTGATATCGAGCTGGCCAGGGATAGCGATGGTGAGGCCTATCTGCAGGCGCTAGAAAATCATCTTCCCTATATTTTCAGTATTACCCAGCCGCAAGTGATTCTATATGACGCCGGGGCCGATGTGCATGCAGACGATGGACTGGGATACCTGAAGCTAACCGATGCTGATATATGGGCCCGGGATGACTACGTCCTGCGCTCTGCACTGGAGCAGCGGATTCCTGTGGCTTGTGTGATTGGAGGAGGCTATTCCCGTGACCGCCAGCAGTTGGCAGCCCGCCACAGCATTGTGCATCAGGTGGCGGCAAAGCTGTTTCAAGAGTTCGCTCTGTAACACAGGCATCGTATAGGCTTCGCTTTTTTTCGTTGTATAAGCACCAGAGATTAATTACCGCCAGTCAAGTTGACGCGCTAGTGCTGGACAGCCCCCAGTTCTGTGACTTTACTGAGAGGGTGGTCAGCTATGGCTGGAAAGCGGGCAAGGATTAACCAGGAATTTTGCCAAGGAGGGACTCTGACAACCTGTTGTTGCCGACTCTGGCAGAGACTATACATAGGGACAAGTAAAAGATTGCAGTAACAGGGAAGCGAAAACTGTCATCTCCTGTTCATTTAACTTTCATCGAACCCTACCAGAATGTCAGCGGATAGAAATGTCTGCCTGTCCAGGTATGGATACTCTCTAAGTATGGATGCTCTCCAGGTATGGATAAAAAGGTTAAAAATGTACGGATCACGCAAAAATAAAGGTCTCTACGGGTGCGTCACCGTACCCGGCGGCACCAGAATGGAACCTCAAACAGGCAAGGTTTAGCACTATGACCAACAATTCATTCAAACCTCTTAGCGCGATTGCGGCGGGGATGCTGACATTGATGCCGGTATTGGCACATTCCGCCACGGATTTGTATTTCTCTGAATACATTGAAGGCAGCAGCAACAATAAGGCGTTGGAAATTTATAACGATACGGGTGCCGAAGTGGATCTAAGCGCCTACGAAATCCAGTTTTTCTTCAACGGCAGCAGCACTGCCGGTGCCACGCTCAATCTAACCGGTACCGTGGCTGACGGGGATGTTTATGTCGTAGCCCATGGCAGTGCCGTAACCGGGATTCTGGATCAGGCTGACTTTACCAGTAGTGTGGGGTTTTATAACGGTGACGATGCCATCACCCTGCTAAATGGCGGTGTGGTGGTCGACGCTATCGGCCAGATCGGTGTTGATCCAGGCAGTGAGTGGGGTACCGGTGACACCAGCACGCAAAACAATACCCTGCGCAGGCTGGAGTCGGTAACTGAAGGTGACACCGACGCTTATGATAGCTTTGATCCGGCCTCGCAATGGACCGGCTTTGCCAACGATACCTTTGACGGCCTCGGTAGCTATGTAGGTGGCGACAATGGTGGCGGGGACAATGGAGGTGGCGACGACGGAGAAACGGCTGGTGCCTGTGGCGATCCCGCTACATTGATCAGTGCCGTGCAAGGTACCGGTGATGACAGCCCTCTTGTGGGATCCTCAGTGGTGATCGAAGCGGTAGTAACAGGCCGGCGCGACGGCGGCTTCTTTGTGCAGGAAAGTATTGCGGACGAAGACAGTCTGGCAAGCACTTCCGAAGGTGTGTTTGTGTTCAGCAATGAAGCTGTGATTACAGGCCATCAGGTGCGGGTACTGGGCTCGGTGACTGAGTATTTCGGCCTCACTGAAATCAATGCCGTACAGGACATCGTGGACTGTGGTGAAGGCACAGCCGTGAATCAGATTCAGGTCAGCTTGCCGCTGGCGCCGGCACAAACTCTTGAACCATACGAGGGTATGCTGGTGTCAGTTAATGATCTACTGGTGACTGATATCAATAACATCTGGCGCTATGGCGAAATTGGTCTTAGCAACGCTTTGAAAGTACAGCCGACGGAACGGTTTGCTCCTGGTACCGAAGGCTATGATGACACGGTGGCGGCCAACAGCCGCAACCTTATATACGTGGAAGATAACAGCGGTGCCAGCTATCCGGCTCTGATCAGCTATTTCCCCGGTTTCAGTTATGCCAACCCGATTCGCATTGGAGACAAAGTCAGTGCCGCAGGACCCTTGAACTATTCCTTCGGCTTGTACCGGATTAACCCGCAGGACGAAATTGTTGTCATGGGCAGCCGTGAACCCTTGCCTGACCTGATGCCCGGTAATCTCACTATCGCCAGCTTCAACGTATTGAACTACTTTAATGGCCAACCCACCGAAGATGGTGGCGTCACTTTCGATTACGAGGCTAATCGTGGTGCGGAAAATCAGGAAGAGTTTGATCTGCAGCAGGCCCGAATCGTGGATGCATTGACCGCTTTGGACGCGGACATCGTCGGTCTGATGGAAATTGAGAATGACGGTTTTGACGAGTACAGTGCCGTCCAGTCTCTGGTAACGGCGCTGAATGCCAACATGGCACCTGAAGATGCCTATAACTTCGTAGCCACAACAGACGGCTCTTTAGTGGGTGGGGATGCCATTGCCGTGGGTATCATATACCGTCCTGCAGTGGTGAGCCTGCAAGGGGTGGCCGACAAGATCGATATGCCGGTGCAAAGCCTGGGTGACGGTGCTACGGCGCAGATGCGTACAGCTCTGTTGCAAAGTTTCAGACACTCAGAGACCGGACAAGAGCTGGCGTTGGTGGTTAACCATTTCAAGTCCAAAGGTTCCCAGTGCTATGAGGATATGAATTCGCCCACTGAGATTGACGTCGCCCAAGGCAGCTGTAGCGCCCTGCGGGTATCCGCTGCGGTGACTCTGGGGAATGCCCTGGCCGAGGCTGAATTGCCTGAGCGGGTTGTGATCCTGGGTGATCTGAACTCCTATAGCGCGGAAGACCCAATTGCAGTGCTGACCGACTATGATCCTGAAGCCCGCGGTTATACGATCAAAACGGCGGTGAATACCGCTGCCGACGGCGGTAGCTCGGTTGATGTGACGGAGACTTTCGGTTATCTGAGTGTGGCTGAGGCTTTCGATCCTGAAGGATTCTCATACTGGTTCTACGGCAGTGGGCAGATTGGCAGCCTCGACCATATTCTGGTCAATGCCGCCCTGATGGACGATGTGATTGATGCCACACATTGGAACATCAACGCGCCCGAGGCCTATCAACTGCAGTATGACCAGGCGTTGTCCTTCTACCGCGATGAAGATGGTTATGCCTTTACCGATGTAGGGCCATACCGCAGCTCTGACCACGATCCGTTCATCCTGTCACTGGAACTGCCTGTTAAAGCTATGCCGGGTGACTTCAATATGGATGGCCATATCAATGTTCGTGATCTGGTGGCTTTAGTGCATCAATTTCATCGCCCGGTGACGGATGCCAACCGTCAGTACGATCTAACCGCTGACGGCCGTATCAATCTCTGGGATCTGCTGGCTTTCCTGCGACTCTGGTAGGCCATTAGCAGTACCCTATACTAACCGCGCCTGTTGCGTGCAGCAGGCGTGATTTCTTTCGCCTGGTACGTTCCGCGTTGTCCCATATCCGAACATTCGTGCAGTTCCCGCCTATCTACGTTCTGGTTACTGAAATCCTTATCTAATTAATGCAAGCCTTAAAAGAGGAACACTGTTGTTTCTGGTTACGACTATACTGAAGGTATCTATTAACTCAGTGTGCAAAATGACCGACCAGGCCGATCCCAAAAATAAAAAACTTCAACAATGGATTGCCGATCAATCTCTCGACTTCCTATACGGCAATGCGATGCCATCGGTATTTGGCAGTCTCGTCGCCGTATTGCTTTTGGCCGTCGTTATTGCCACTGAGGTCAGTCAGCTGCCATTAGTAATCTGGACAACTGCGGGCCTCCTGATCGGTTGTTACCGAATATATCTGTGGTATGGGTATACCCATTTCCGTGCCAGAAACTCATCTGATGGCTGGCTGTTGCGCTACCGAGCGATGAGTCTGCTGTCGGGGTTGCTGAATGGCCTGTCGATGTGGTTGTTCTTCGATCAACTGACATTTGCCTACCAGTTGTTGATTCCCCTGTTGATTGTCGGATTGACCGCAGCATCATTGGGAACCCATGCGGTGGACAAGATTACCTTCCAGTTGTTTACCTATTCGGCCTGTGGCCTGGCAACGCTGAAATTCCTGATTTCTGCTGAGGCGGCTTATCAGGCCCTGGCCTTCATGTATGTGATTTATATGGTGGTCATGGTGCGGGCAGGTAATCAGACCTTCAGTACACTGCGGCAAAACTTTGAACTGACCCACAGCATGCAATTCAGAGCCACCCATGACCCATTGGTCGGGCTGCTGAATCGGGAAGAATTTGAAAACCAATTTGAGACCCTCACGACACGCTCCCGCCAGGGCGTCGCCATACTTTTCATCGACCTGGATAATTTCAAGCCCCTGAACGATACCTTGGGCATCAGGCCGGAGATGCGGCTTTGATGCAGGTGGCTGACATTATCCGCAAGTCCATTCGCAGCGATGACATTGCCGCGCGTCTGGGCGGAGATGAGTTCGTCATCCTGCTCTATCTGGAGGATATTGCGGTGGCGAGGAATATCGCCCTGAGAATTCTGCGGGGGGTTGAAGAAATTGTCTTTGAGGCTGACTCCACCTTCACAGGTTTAAGTACCAGCATCGGCATTGCCTATCACCCTGACAACAATGTGTTGTTCTCCCAGCTGATGAGAGTCGCGGATGTGGCTTGTTATCAAAGCAAGGAACGGGGCAAGAACCAGATCACCCTGCTCAGGACCCATGAGGATCACAGTGAGGCGGTTACCGGTTGACAGTTGAGATCATTAACTCCGGGCATTTTTGTATCCTGTTAAAAATCTGCATGCTTTTTACTTTCGATGAAGTAGAGCAAGCAGTCGCGTTCGGCGATATCTTTATTGGTAGTGACCATAAAGAGCTTTAATGTGTGTTTTGCATAGAGCTTCTGATCGCGGCAGCAGAAATACTGCTCCAGTACACTTTCACCCAGGTGGTTATTGGCCTGCAGAGCATTCAACCCCTCCGGCCCCAGGCGTGCGATAGGTTCGTCTGGTGGCAGTGAGCCATAATTAAGGCGGTCAACATCGCAACGCAGGCTGATATCAGCGTCGCCATAGATGTCATCCGTGTAAGCCACCCGGAAGCCCGGACGCAGTTCGAGCCTTACCGGATTGCGGTAACAGGTAACGGCATAGTCTTCTTCAGGCTGGGCCAGTACATGCTCATTGCGGAAGAAGCGTTGCAGGCCCTCAGTGGCGATCATCAGCGAAGGACGGTCATTGGCTCCGCCGCATTCAATCGTCACGGTCGGCACGTCCCGTTCACTCAATTCCATTAATGCCCCCAGGCGCAGGTCGGTCACTATCATATCGTTGGTCCACAATGACGTCAGTGCCAGATGGTTGACATCATTGTGAACGGAAACGGCAAAGGCCGGCCCGCTGCCGGAAGTATTATGCAGATCAATCAAACACTCTGGCCGGCTTTCCTGGATATAGTCCAGAATCTGCCGGGCCAGTTGTCCTTCGTCAGTGTCAAATGGCGGGTGGAAGCAACGGTTCAGGTCTCGCTTTCCAGGCAGCATGCGGTAGGAAAAGCGCGGCTCCGTCAATGCGGTGTGCACAGAGGCGATGATGATGTCGATGTTGACCGCCGCTTGCGCACCCTGCTGCAGGTACTGAAATACGGCCTGCACGCCAGACGGCTCATTGCCGTGCAGTAGGGTACAGAGTGTGCGGCGGCGGCTGGTGTCAGCGCCGCTGAGTTGCAGGATCGTCGGTTGACCCAATGCCTCAAGGAATTGTTCCAGGGTCCCCTCAAGCCAGTGGGGCGGAATGGTATCAACGATTTGTAAGTCCATATGAGGTGACTTTGCCTCCCTGGGTTATCATTTTGAGCTGGTGAATTTGGACGACACCGGCTTCGGCCAGGCATGCACTGGCTCACCACTGAGGTAGTTATCCTGATAGTGTTGCACCAGTCTGGTCAATGCGTCATCCAGACCGTGTGTAGCCTCCAGTGCCTGTAATGCATTCAATTGCCACAACGCGCCGTTCTGATGTTTGGCCAGTGTCTGCTCGGCGATATTCAGGTAGTGGGCAATCTCAGCTTCGGCAACTTTCAACTTTTTTAGTCCGGTGGCAGCTAGGGGCAGCAGCTCGGTCAGAATCTCCGTCACCGGTCGTTCCTCCAGGCGGTTGGCATCAATGTTAGGCCAAAACAGATGGGCATTGAGCCCGTCCTTGGCGGCACGGTAGAAATTATGTTCGGCATAGCGAAAAGGCAAGCCGGGTAGAATACTGCTGATGAAAGGCTTGATGGCTTCGATCAGACCAGTCAAAACAGCTGCGGTGGAAAGCATATCCTTAGGTGTGGGACCGGCCGGCAGCGCACGCAGTTCAATCCGCAGATGGCCCCCGGCGGAGGGATCATAGATCGGCCGGTTCCAGCTCCAGATACTGCCCTGATGTAGCCTCAGGGCGTCCAGGGAAGGTGGGAAGTGACCATCACCTGAGCTATCACCTCGAAGCGCGAACAGGGGCTCAAACAGATAAATGGATTCCGAGAACAGTTCATACACATCTTCTCTTACCCAGCCATGACCGAACAGGACCCTGGCCGGCAGACGCATGGAGAGTGGGTCTTCCATACGGCAGTCAATCGACTGCTTGAATAATGCCACCCGGGTTTCGTGCCACAGCTTCTTACCCAGGAACACTGGTGAATTGGCCGCTAGTGCCAGGCCCAGTGGAGTCACCAACTGAGCCGTGTTGAAAGCATCACGGAAATCACTGGGGTTGATACGGTAATGAAACTGGAATGAGGTATTGGCCCCTTCCAGGGTGACATCACTCCAGTGCAGGTTGAGTTTTTCAATTCCGGAAATACGGATATGGAAATCACTGCCGCGTTTATCCCGCAGGGCGCGGGCGAGGACATGATAGCGAGGCTCGTCAGTCATGGCTTTGAGGCCCAGGTCCGACGTTTTCAGGGTGGGCAGAATGCCAATCGGCAAAATAGTCGCTCCCTGCTGTTGCGCCGCAATGGCCAGGCGTTTAAGAATCTGTTCCATTTCTGATTGCAGGGCGGAGAACGGCTTTCCAGCCGCCGCCACAGGAGCAAGATTATATTCCAGATTAAAGCGGTTCAGTTCCAGGGTCAGTTGCGGGTGCTGCAGATTTGCCAGTATATCTTTGTTGCAGCATACCGGGCGGGCATTTGAGTCGATGGCATAGAGTTCCAGTTCCGCACCGAAAGAAGGGGCACCGACTCCGAAATCGGGAGTATCCAGAAGCCTGCGCAACTGCGATAGCTCGTTATCCAGGCGGTCGCGGAAGACCGCAAAGTCCTGCGCACTGAACTGTGTCTGGTTAATTGATTGCCCCATTACTTACCTCTGGAACATCGTGGGTCCGGTACTGCCCAGGTTCTGAGCCGATAAACGTCAAAAGACCCTATTTATTAAGGCACAAGAAAGCGCATTATTGAAGCAGACTCTGTTGCATCCAGGTCAGAGCTTGGGCGTTACCTGTACTCTGGGCCTGTATCTGGGGTAGGGTCGATTGGTTCAATCGTAAGCTAACCAGTCACCATTAGAGCCGTCTTTGGTTGTGGTCAGCGGGTCTATGGCGACATCGTTTTTTATGGCGATATAGTCTCTATGGGAGAGCGGACTTTATGGGAGAGCGGAGATGATGGCGTTTAAATATTTCCGGTGGCGGCAACTGGGCGCGCTTGCCTTAATCTCGCTGATAGTTGCATTTCCGGTGTATGCCGCGCGATGTCCTCAAGGACCGGTGGAAGTGGAACTTGCGACCAGCAGCGATATCAGTGCACTGTCGGAAGCCGAATTTACCCAATCCTTGGAGCGGATATGCCTGGCCGCCCAACAGGCGTTTGACTTTCTGCAGACCTATGAGCTGACACCAAAGCGCGACATTCGCATAGAGCTGGTGGCGCATTCACTGGAACACTACGGTTATCTGGCTTTTGGCAGTTATGACCTGGGCTCTGAAATCATCAGCCTGATGTCGCTGCCAGCCATCTTGGAACTGGACAATATTCCTGAGATGTATGGACAGGCCTTTGATCAGGTGCACTATGATGGCGCTATTGCCCACGAAATTGCCCATGCCGTTTTTCATCAGAATAGCCCTAATGCAAGGCTCTCCAATGCAGCTCAGGAATATCTGGCCCATGTGACGCAACTGGCAGTGCTGCCGGAAGAGCGTCGCCAAAGCATTATTGAGCGGGCTGGTGTCGGCGCCTGGGAGTCCGGGGATGCCATCAGCGAGGTATACATGGCCATGTCACCGGCAAAATTTGCCGTGAAGTCATACCTGCATCTGACCACGTCTTTGGAACCGGCAGCCTTTGTGACCATACTGCTCAATAACAAATGGTTTTACGTTTATGCCCCCTGAGGAAATTTGTAAGGCAGAATGGTGGCAGCATCGGCCATATAGGCATCGACTCCCTGCCTTTCCTGTTGCAGAAAATCGGCAATCGCCTGGCGGAATTGTGGCTGTTCAATCCAGTGCAATGAGTAGGTAGGAATGGGTTCGAATCCGCGCATGATTTTATGTTCTCCCTGGGCGCCAGCATCAAAAACTCGGAGGCTATGATTAATGGCATATTCAATGCCCTGGTAGTAGCAACACTCAAAGTGCAATTGATCAAATTCCTCCACACAGCCCCAATAGCGGCCATATAGCGTGTTCTCACCCTTAAAGAAGAGTGCTCCGGCCACCGGGCGGTCATGATGTTCTGCCTGTAGTAAAAGCATCTGTTCCGGCATGCTGTTGCGAACCTGGTGAAAGAAGTCTGGGGTCAGGTAGGGCTGCTGGCCGCGTTTGAAATAGGTCATCTGGTAGAACTGATAAAAATCATCGAGCACCTGATCAGTAATTTCGGCGCCTTCAAACCAGCGGAAGTGCACCCCCGCTTCTGCGACCTTGCGTCTTTCCTTGCGGATATTCTTACGTTTGCGGGAGGTCAGATGCTCGAGGAAGTGTTCGAATGACTGATATTGCTGATTGAACCAGTGGAATTGCGTGCCCTGACGCAACAGTGCCCTAGGGCTATGTTGCTGTAAGCCCCGGCTGGCTTCATCCGGAAATAACAGGTGCCAACCCGAGAGCTGATGTTCAGGCAGGTACTCCTGGACAGCTTTATCAATAGCGCTGAAGACTGCGCCAGAATCGGCTGTAGCAGCCAACAGAATCCTCGGTCCTACCGAAGGCGTGTAAGGAATGGCCGACAACAGCTTGGGGTAGTAATCCAGGCCGTGGCGACGGTAGGCATCGGCCCAGGCCCAATCAAACACGTATTCGCCATAAGAGTGACTCTTCAGATAAGTCGGCACCACTGCCACCAGCTCTCCCTGAAGATCGTGCACTACAATATGGCGGGGGCTCCAACCGGTTTTGCTGCACACGCTCCGGGAGGATTCCAGTGCCAGCAGAAATTCGTACCGGCAAAAGGGATTCTGCTGAATGTTCAGCCGATTCCAATCTCCGGCGGAAATGTCCGACAAGTTGTGGTTGAAAGTTACCTGGTAAGCTGGAGGCTGTGTCATGGTCATGGCATCACATGGTTCATTCTGCGAGAATCCGGTGGTCTTGAAATTTAACAGGCGTTCACCGAGGATACGAGCAGGTGATTGAAAAACTATGCCTACCGTAAAAAATAGGCCCACCGATAAAATCATGCCCGCAATTGAAAAAAACGCTGTAACGGAAGATCCTCTTAATACGGAAGAATCTATAGGAGGCTGGTGGGTCTATATGATTCTGGCTGAGGATCAGTCCATCTATACCGGAATTTCCACAGACCCGGAACGCCGCTTCCAACAACATCTCAACGGTAAAGGGGCTCGTTTTTTTCGTGGTCGCAAGCCGCTCAGGTTTTTATTTATGGAAGAAGGCCACTCCCGCAGCAGTGCCAGCAAGCGCGAAACCAGTATCAAAAAACTGACTCGCACACAGAAACTGGCGCTGGTGGCAGCCCAGACCCGATAAGTTTCTTAATCCAGTCTCTCAGGTTCTGGCCGCTGATGAAGTGGTGATAAAGGTCCTGAGAATTTCGGCAGACTTTTCCGGTACCTCAATCATGGGCACATGCCCCACACCCGGTAAAATCAGCTTGCGTGAATTGGTAATCAGTTCAGTAAAGAGTGCGGCATTCTGCCAGGAAATCACCCGATCCTGTTCTCCCCAAAGCACGAAAGTAGGTGCCGAGATCTTCTTCAACTCTTCCTTAAAATTCAACTGATCCGTATCGCTGCGCAGGTCCCGGAAGATTTTCTGGTTGATGACCTTGTTGGCGATAGACCTTTCGGCAATCACGCTGGTAATAGGCCAGGGAACAAAGGGCTGGTCTTCCATGGCAAATGCCATCAGTTCTTCAAAATCCTGATAGTTCTCCACAATCAGAGGATTTTCGCCTTTTTCCAGTCGGCGGGCATATTCACTTTCATGATCATAGATGCCTGCCGGGTCAAACAGGGTCACAGAAACGATTTTATCGGGATGCTCTGCAGCATAAACAGAGCTGATAGCACCCCCCATGGAATTGCCCACAATATGGAATTTGTCCTCCCCCAGAGCCCTCATGAGCTCGTCCAGATACCGAACCTGATCGCTGATATGATAGGAAAGATTGACGTCTTTGACACTGGCGCCGTGACCGGGAAGATCAGGGGCAATAATGTGGTAGTCGGCGCTCAGGTAGCGGGAGAATCGGAGCCAGTTTTCCTTGTTGGCGGCAAAACCGTGTAACAGTACCAAAGTGGGCTTGCCAGCCACTTTTTCATTGCTCAGGTAGGCCACGGACATGCCGTTCAAGTCTACCGTATGGTTGCTCAGCCCGGATTTGGAGAGTTCGAAATCCATGGCCATATGATAAAGGCTCAGTTTCAGTTCCGAGCAACCGCTGGCAGTCAGAATCATAGCCAGCATGAAAGTGGTGAATATACCTTTCCGGTTTACAGCAGTCCGGTATTCAGAGTGTCTCATTATACAAACCCGTTCTATCCATAGGCCTGCTCATTTAAGCAAATCCCACTAGGGCTAGGCAATCGCCTGTCATGTAGCACTGGACCCCGGTCTCATTCTTCCCGGGCTCTAAGATGAAACTTTTATGACAATAGGACAAATAATGAGCGGCTTCGACTACATTCAAATATGACAGTATTGAAATATATCGGAGTGACCTATGGATCTGTCACTGATTGCTGGAATAACTCTGTCGTTGTCAGCCTGTGTATTGCCGGAAACAGATTTTCAGCCTACCTACCAGGTAGTGGTGGTGGATCGCTTTTATCCTGGCGATGACTTTTACGAAGATGCCGGTGAGCGATCCCGACAGCGCTGGTTGTATGGCCTGGTGGACCTGGATCGTGACCGGGACCGGGAGCCTCTGTTTCACGGAGACATTGTTAGTCTTTTCGTCAATGATCCGCAGATCAATGTGCTTCCCTATGTAATGGAACAAGATGCACCGCCCCAACAGGAAATCCTGCGACAGCTCAAGGAAGTGCGTAAACATGTGTTCTGGGGTGAGCCCATACACGCGTTGGTGCTGTCTTGGGAGTCCTCCACACTGGTCAGTGCCTTTGAAAAACCCCTGCAGCAGGCTCACGCCAGCGAGTACAAGGAAGTTGTCAGGAGGTGGGGCTTGGATCAGGAGATATGGCGTCTGAGTTACGAAATTATTCGTCTGCTGGAAGATATCGCCGAAACCGGGGTCATGGTGTATACCATTGCCGGCAATGGCGGCAGCGGAATGGTCAATACCTACTCTTTTGCTGATGGTGTTATTACTGTGGGTGCCAGCGAAAAAGAGCTGAAACATTTTATTGCCGAGAATGCTTTTGTCACGGTGCGTGCTCCGGCGATTTACCAACCGAGTCTGGTTCGCGACAGTTTTGGCAGGGCGATGGGTTATGATCTGGACGGCGACAGTTGCGCGGACATTCCGGTCACCTGCCTGACCGGATATTCACCGGAACGCAACGATTATCCCGATAAGTCCTGGTCCCCGCTGAAAGGGTCTTCCTTCGCTGCGCCTCTGGCCCTCAAGCAGGTGCTGACGGGAGGACATCACTATTGTCTGGCAGGGATCACAGGCAGCACAATGTAGAGGGTCTCTGATCTCAGGCTACCAGGTTGCGGAAGCCCTTCTTCAGAAATTCCATCTGGTCGGCCAGAATACGGCGGTTGGCCAGATACAGGTACTCGTAACGATTAGGTGTATAAGGAACAGCCAGCAACTCCATGCCGCAGTCCGACAGCAGCTTGTTACCCTTGTGGCTGTTGCAGCGCTTACAGGCAGTCACTACATTGGTCCAGATATCACGCCCGCCTTTACTGATGGGAATGATGTGGTCGCGGCTCAACAGGTAATAGGGGAACTGGTCGCCGCAATACATACAGCGGTTACCGTCGCGGGAAAACAGGTATTTGTTCATCAACGGCGGCGTGCTGCGCAGCTCGCGGGGATTTTGTCGGCCAACAAGAATTTGTGGTATTTCGATAGAAGACTGAATGCCTTCATTGTTGTAGCCACCATGAAAAGTGGCGCAGACATCACCAAAGCTGTAGAGCACTCGCTCACAGACCAACTCTGATACCGCCGAGTAAACATCCAGCCAACATTGTGGCAAACCCGAGGGCGTTATCTTGAGTACCATGGGGTACATCAGTCACCTCGCTACTGAGACAATCGGCATATGTGTCATGGCTATGACAACACCTGCCTTTATAAAACCCAGTTGTTTTGACATTTGTATTACAAGTTGAACAATTTATCTACGTTTTTTTCCTGCATCGGCCTTCCAGGCCCTGGAAATAAAGCATAAAAAAGGCCAGCAATAGCCGGCCTTTATAATATCGGGAAGTTATCAATCTATGGGCTTAACGATGATGTAGATTGTACTCCGATCGCAGGCCTTTATAGAGGCTGAAACACATAACTACCAGTACCAGAGTGAATGGCAGGCCGGTAGCTATCGCGCCGGCTTGAAGTGCTCCCAATGCCTGAGCACCACCGCCATATAGTAAGGCACCGGCAATGAGCCCTTCCAGAGTGGCCCAGAAAATGCGCTGAGGCATGGGCGCGTCAGTTTTGCCGCCGGCCGTGATGCTGTCGATAACGAGTGACCCGGAATCTGAAGAAGTGACGAAAAAAACCAGTACCAGGGTAATTCCCAGGAAGGAGGTAATGGATGTCAGCGGCAGGTTCTCCAGCATCTGGAACATGGCCAGGGAGACATCGCTGATGCCGCCGGCCAATTCGCCTATACCTTGCTGGGCTTGATCCAGGGCGGAACCACCGAATGCAGACATCCAGACGACTGTGACCAGAGTCGGTACCAGCAGTACAGCCGTCATAAACTCCCTGACCGTCCGCCCTTTCGAGACTCGCGCGATAAACATGCCGACAAATGGTGACCAGGAAATCCACCAGGCCCAATAGAATACCGTCCAACCATGCAGCCAGCTTTGATCTTCCCGGTCAAACCAGAGGCTGAGAGGCACAATATTCTCGATATAGGAAGTGGCGGTAGTGCCTACGGTGGCCAGGATCGCCAGAGTTGGGCCGGCAGCAATCACAAATATCAGTAGCAGCGCTGCCAGGAGCATATTGATGTTGCTCAGCAGTTTGACCCCACCATCAAGGCCTCTTACTACCGAGAGCAGGGCGACGGCGGTGACCCCGATAATGATGGCCACTTGGGTATTGATGGTGTTGGGAATATCAAATAGGAAGTTTAAACCGCTGGCAGCCTGCTGCGCACCGAAACCCAGAGAGGTCGCCAGGCCAAAAATTGTCGCCAGTACTGCAACGGTGTCGATGAGATTGCCGAGGTGTCCCCAGACCCGGTCACCAAACACCGGATAGAAGGCTGAGCGAATAGTGAGCGGAAGTTTTTTGTTATAGGAAAAAAAGGCCAATGCCAGAGCAACTACTCCATAGATCGCCCAGGGATGCAGACCCCAATGATACATGGTTGCCCCCATGGCTAGTCTAGCCCCTTCGGCAGTGTTGGGTTCCACATTGAGCGGGGTGCCGTACCAGTCAGTGTAATAGGCGACAGGCTCCGCCACACTCCAGAACATCAAGCCGATCCCCATGCCGGCAGCAAATAGCATGGCAAACCAGGATATCGTGGAAAATTCAGGTTTGGCTTCTTTGCCGCCAAGTCGGATTTTGCCCACTGGCAATACGATCATCGCCAGGCAGAAAAACACAAAAAGATTACCGCTGAGCATAAACAGCCAGTCAAAATGTTCAATGGACCAGGATCTGGCGCCTTCCAGTGCCGTTTTAGCTTCTGCGGGAAAGAGCAGGGTACCTATGACAAAGAACAGGATTAGTATCGCGCTGACGAAGAACACCGGGTTGTGAAGTTCGAGACCGACTACCTGTAGATTATCCTGGCCGACTTCGTAATCGGTGTTGTATTCATGGTCAATAGGGGGAGGGGTGTCTGCTTGGTTCATAGAATCTCCCTTGGATGTAGATGTAGTTTTCCTAACCTAGTAACAGCTTAGGATGAGCTAAAAGTATTATTTGAATAGAAACTAAAATGACCCTTATATTTAGTTACTCAGACGTTTTATTAATATACGTTGTAAAAAAGTAAGCCTTTAAGGCGGTATATACACGAATCAAATCTTAGCAGGCACGTGAATACTGTGCGAACTTTGGGCGATCGTGGCTATAACGCCTTCAAGTATAGGACAGATAACAGAGAGGTTGTTTTCGACAAATGAAAGTGTCTTCCCTAAGAGTGAATGAATCGATTGGGGTGAACCTATAGGTTGAATTCAAAGTAATGTCCTGGCAACACTCGATGTTAAATGCCGTTTTTTACTATCAAACAGGGTGATTCGTTCATTAGTCCGGCCTTTGCCTGATAAAACTCACGAACAGTTCGAACTGCCTAAATAGTAAGAAGAGATACTCCTGCACACTAATTTGTTCTAAATTCAACAGACCAGAGTCACTAAGCTTCCACGCCCCGAAAAAAGAGAAAACTATGAGACAGGACAAACCCGAAAATATCATCACTCTGAACTGTGAAGCACGATATGATTACTTCCTCACCACAGTTTCGGACACCAGGGAGATCTGGATTCTGGTGAACGCAGAGAACCAATTCCTGAAACTCTTTTCGGAAGATGACGACTTTGAATACCTGCCGATATGGCCGTCTGCGGAATTCGCCCTTGAATACACCAAGGACTCAAAGGAGGCTCTCGACCCTAAAAGCATCTCTTTGCCTGACTTCTTCAAAAAATGGATATCCGGGTTACAGCGAGATAGGCTAACCGTCAGCGTGTTCCCGACGTCTTCAGATGAAACCCTATGGATGATGTCCCCATCTGAATTGCAGGATGATCTCAAAGAGGAGTTATCCCGGATGGGATAGCTGGTGGGAGGAAGCCAGCTCAGGCCGATGGCGGGAAAGGAGTAAGTAAAGATACGCTGGTTTCAGGCGCTAGGAGGCTGTCATCAGACCGACTGGCTTCTCCAGTATAAGAAGCGATAAAGGACGGCTAACATGTGGGAAGGTATTGTCTACGTTAATGGTGAATTTGTCCCTGAATCCGAGGCCAGAATTTCAGTATTTGACCGGGGCTTTCTGTTCGCCGATGGCATCTACGAAGTGACCTCAGTGCTGCAGGGGAAGCTGGTAGATAACGCGGCCCATCTGGCGCGGTTACATCGCTCTCTGCACGAAATTCGCCTTCCCTGTCCGTTGAGCGACGAGGCGATTACCCGAATGCAGAAAGCGCTGGTGGAAAAGAACGCACTCCAGGAAGGTATGATCTACCTGCAGATTTCCAGAGGGGCGGCATCCCGTGATTTTGCCTTCCCCCAGCCGGCAACGCCTTCGATAGTCGCATTTACCATGGCAAAGCCTGTTCTCAAATCTCCGGCGGCCGTGCGCGGTATTCGTGTGGTAACCCTGCCGGATATTCGCTGGCGTCGGCGTGATATCAAAACGGTGGCTCTATTACCCGCCTCCATGGCCAAACAGGAGGCTTTGGACCGGGGTGCTGACGATGCCTGGATGGTTGAGGATGGATTTGTGACTGAAGGAACCTCCAATAACGCTTATATATTTAACCAACAGCAGCAGTTGATTACCCGTCCGCTGAGTCCAGATATTCTCCCCGGCATTACCCGTAAAGCCATTCTGGCGCTTGCCGCTGAGGCCGGAGTCACTATTGTTGAACGTCCTTTTACCGTCGAAGAGGCGCACGAGGCATCGGAAGCCTTTATTTCCTCTGCCACAACCTTTGTCTTACCGGTGGTCGATATTGATGATCATGTTATCGGTGAAGGGGTTCCAGGCCCCATGGTGAGGCGTCTGCGGGAACTCTATATTCAGTTTGCGTTAAAGACCCTTTGTTGAGCAATTCAGGGTTCTTGATTGAGCCGTTTAACACTTTGCGTAGCGCGATTATCCCGGATTTTTGGCCTGATCCGTCTCTCTAATAGGCTATTGCCGGGATGGATGCACCCAAAAGGTGATAAAGGTTTGATTTTAGTGTGTAAATTCAGCGTACGCCTGTACGGTTAAGGCTATTAGCGTCTATAGTTAGTCTGGCGTGTGTCCGATTTTTTCTCCATGAAGTGGGTTATGTGGATTAGACTGTTTATTGCCTTTTTATTTGTTTTTCAGGCGTCGCTGATCCAAGCGATGCCATTAAATGAATTCTCGGGGCAGTCTGAAATCGCCGACGTTGCGCTGGAGTATTATGAGGACACCGAAGCTGCATTAATCCTTGATCAGGTCAGAGCCGTACCTGCAGACCAATGGCATTATATTGCCAAAGGGGGGGTGAACTGGGGCTATTCCCGCTCGCACTATTGGGTGCGCTTTTCTCTTCGCAATGATGATGCCAAGCGGGATTCCTTTATCGTCGAAGTAGGATATCCCCAGCTCGACCAGGTCGAGTTCTTCCTGTTAAAAAACGGCAACCTGAGTAAGACCCTGCATATTGGCGATCGGATAAGTTTTTACCCTCGCGAAATTGACCATCCCAATTTTCTCCTGAGAGTGCCCTTGGAATCGGGTGAGACCGGCACCGTTTATATCCGCACCCAAACCGAGGGTGCCATGCAGTACCCGCTCAGAGTCTGGCGTGAAAAGACCTTTTTTGAAGCTGCCAATCTGGAAATAAAGCTGCACTTTTTTTACTACGGCGTGATTGTCGTAATGCTTTTGATGAACTTTGCGGTCTTTGTCATACTTCGGGAAGTTACCTATCTCTACTACGCCTTGGCGTTGCTGGGTAACCTGACCTTTTTCTTCTGCCTGCGCGGCTTTTTCGCCCAGCATCTTTTTACCACTCTTCCCTGGGTGCAGCATCAGGCCATGCTGCTTTCGATACCCACGCTGTCCTTATTTTCCATCCTTTTTGTACGATCGTTTATCGGTACTCCCAGGCTTTTGCCCCGACTGGATCTGGCACTGAGAATTCTGGCAGCAATATCGGCGGTGAATCTCATTGCTTCAGTGTTCCTGCCCTACGGCATTTCCATCAGAATTTCGGCGCTCCTGGCAGCGCCATTATGGGCATTGTTGATTGTGGTAGGTCCTGTTGCCTGGTGGCGTGGCAGCAGACCGGCCATTTACTTCACCCTGGCCTGGTCAACCCTGACTACCGGTTTTGTGGTAACCATGGCCCATAAGTATGGCCTCATCAGCAACAGCTTCTGGGCGGATTACGGCATGCAGATCGGGTCCGGCATTGAGGCTGTTATTCTGACGATCGCCCTGGCGGAACGCCTGTATCAGGAGCGTGAAGAGAAAGTCAAAGCCCAGATGAGGTCACTTAAGGAAGGGCGTGAGAGACGCGAAGCCCAGATGCAGCTGATTCAAATGGCCTTGCATGATCCGGTGACCCGGCTGCCTAACCGCAATATGTTTGAAATGGCCATATATGACCGCATTAAGGTCAACCCCAAACAGACATACCTGATTGTCCTGATGCGGATGAACCGCTTCGCGGAAATCAACAAAACGCTGGGTCTGGTTCACGGTGAATCCTTGGCGCGTTTGATCGGCCAGCGCACCAATGAATTGGCCAGCAAACTGGATGGTCTACAGACGATTGAAGAAACCGACGGCGTCATGCATTGGGCCTGTGCCTGCGATAACGACACCTTTGGTTTGCTGGTGGCAGGGGAAGTCACCCCATCCCGGGTCAAAACCTATAACCAGTTTATGGCCGATATGGCGGCACCTTTTGAATACCAGGGGTTGAACATAGAGGTTGGCGCAGCCTTTGGGGTGTCGGCTTATCCCAAGAATGGCCGTGATGCCACCCAGCTTATCCGTCACGCTCATGTGGCCCTGGAAAATGCCCGTCGCCGGGAACCGCCCCTATCTTTCTATTCCCCCCGCCAGGATGTTTACGATCAGCGTCGCCTGACCTTGCTGACGGATTTACGACAGGCACTGGAGAACAATATACCCACGCTTTACTATCAGCCGAAAATTTCGCTGAAAACCAATGAGGTGGTGGGTGTGGAGGCGTTGATACGCTGGCTGAACGATAATGGCGAATTTATTCCACCAGATGAATTTATACCTCTGGCGGAAAAAACCGGGGTCATCCGGGAACTGACCCGCTGGGTGGTTCGCCGAGCTTTGGAGGACTTCAAAGAACTGCAATTGCTGGGCTATGTGCCGTCGGTGTCGGTGAATATTTCTGCCAAGAATCTGATGGAACCTGATCTGGGGCACTATCTCAAAGAGGAGCTGGAGCGTCTATCGCTGAGTCGACAATCGCTGGTGCTGGAATTGACCGAAACTGCCATTATGGAGGACCCGGACTTTGGCCTGACCGCGCTGAATAAACTTTCAGCGGAAGGCATGATCCTTGCCGTGGATGACTTCGGTTCCGGCTATTCTTCGCTTTCCTACCTGAAGCAGTTACCGGCGCGCGAAATCAAAATTGACCGTGCGTTGATCTGTGATATTAGTGACAAGGAGTTGTCGAAAATCATCGTCGAAACAACCATCAATATGTGCCATAGCCTTGGCTATAAAGTTGTTGCAGAAGGTGTTGAAGACGAAGAAATTCTGCAACTGCTGTCTAGTATGGGGTGCGATATTGCCCAAGGCTTCCATATCAGCCGCCCCATGTCATTCAAAGCGCTTAAACACTGGTTGGAAAAGAGGCAGTCCAAGTCACTGTCAGCCTGATGTCTCACGGGCACATTAATACACCGCTTCCAGCCCTAAAGACTGCCGCCTTCTCTTTTCAGATTTTACATTAGCATTACAGGTTCTCCCGCAATGCTTTTGCCGCAGCGACCATCGCCCTGAGGGCCGGCCGCACTTCGTCCCATTGGCGGGTCTTCAGGCCACAATCCGGATTCACCCAAAGCCGCTCAACAGGTATGCGGGCAGATGCTTTCTGCAGCAACTGTTCAATGGCTCCCTGAGTAGGTTGATTGGGGCTGTGAATGTCATAAACACCCGGGCCGATATCGTTGGGATACTTGAAGTCAATAAAGGCATCCAGCAGTTCCATGGCTGAGCGGGAGGTTTCGATGGTAATCACATCAGCATCCAGATCGGCAATAGCTTCAATGATGTCATTGAACTCCGCGTAACACATATGGGTGTGAATCTGAGTCGCAGGATTCACTCCGAAGACGCTCAGACGGAATGTACGGGTGGCCCAGTCCAGATACGGCTTCCAGTCTTTTATCCGTAGCGGCAAGCCCTCACGCAGGGCGGGTTCATCCACTTGAATGATCTTGATACCGGCCCGTTCCAGATCCAGTACTTCCTGCTGCAAGGCCAGTGCGATCTGGTAGGCGGTGGTAGATCGCGGCTGGTCATCCCTGACAAAGGACCACTGCAGCATAGTGACCGGGCCAGTGAGCATGCCCTTCATGGGTTTTGGCGTCAGTGATTGGGCATAGCGGGTCCATTCCACAGTCATGGCTGCAGGCCGGGAAACGTCTCCAAAAATTACCGGGGGTTTTACGCAGCGGCTGCCGTAAGACTGTACCCAGCCAAAGCGGGTAAATGCATAGCCCTCCAGCTGCTCGCCAAAATACTCCACCATGTCATTGCGTTCAGCCTCGCCATGTACCGGCACATCCAGGTCCAGGGCTTCCTGTTCAGCGACACAATGGCGTATCTCCGCTTCCATGGCTAGTCGATAGTCGTCCTGGCTTAAAGTTCCCTGGCGATATTGCTGACGCTTCTGGCGTATCTCTAAAGTTTGCGGAAATGATCCGATGGTGGTGGTTGGGAAAGGTGGTAACTGTAATACCTGCTGTTGTAACTGGCGGCGCTGGATAAAAGGTTCCGGGCGATGGAAGCTGTGGTTGCCCAAGGCTCCCAAGGCGTCTTGCACTGCGGGCTGAGTGACTTGAACAGAATGGTGGCGGCTGAATATGGCGGTGGCGTTAGCATCCAGTTCAGCAGCAACCGCATCGGTACCTTCGTTGAGAGCACGAGACAGAATCTGTAGCTCCTCAAGTTTTTGTTGTGCAAAGGCCAGCCAGGAGTGCAGTTCCTCCGGCAGGGTGGTTTCCTGTGCAAGATCCACAGGCACATGTAGCAGAGAGCAGGATGGAGCCAACCACAACCGCTCGCCGAGTTTTTCATGAATGGGCTGCAGCCATTGCAGACACTTATTCAGATCTGTACGCCAGATATTGCGACCGTCAATAACGCCCAGTGAGAGCGTCTTATAGGTACTGAGTTTATCAATCACGGTAATGACTTCTTCGCGTCCACGTACCGCATCGAAGTGCAACCCTTCCACCGGCAGATGGCAGATATAGCTGAGGTTGTCTGCCAGCGGTCCAAAATAGGTGGCAAGCAGCAGCTTGAGATCACGACGCTGCAGTTGGTGATAGCTGGTTTCGAAGGCTTTTTTCCAGGCGACTGGCAGATCGAGTGACAAAATGGGTTCATCAATTTGTAGCCATTGAACGCCCTGTTCGGATAACCGTTCAAACAGCTCACCGTAAACTGTCAGCAAACCAGGCAACAGTTCGCGGAGCCGGTCCAGGTTGCTACCGTCAGTGACTTTACCAAGCCAGAGATAGCTCAGTGGGCCTAAGACAACAGGTTTGATCCTGCTGTACTTGTTATTGTCTCCGTTATTCAGGGTTTCTGTTCCCAAGCCCAGGGTCTGGGCTTCCTGGATTTGTGCCAGCAGCCGTTCCGGCTGCAGTTGAAAGTGAGTCTGGCGGTCAAACTCAGGCACCAGATAATGGTAGTTTGTGTCAAACCATTTGGTCATTTCAGCCGCCCTGACCTCAGTAGCGGCCGGGTCAGGGCAGCGTCCACGGGCGACACGGAAGTACTGGTTCAGATCGCTGATAGTCCGATCTGTTTGGTAGCGCTCAGGCAGGTTCCCCAGCAGGAAGCTGGTATCCAGCACCTGATCGTAAAAGGAGAAGTCTCCCACGGGGATCAGGTCAAGACCTGCCTGTTGCTGTCGTTGCCAGTTTTCCAGTCTGATGGACTGACCTGCGGCATGCAGTAACGCTGCGCTGTCTTCGCCTTTCCAATAGCGTTCCAGGGCGAATTTTAGCTCTCGCTGAGCACCGATGCGGGGGAATCCCAGGTTATGTATTCTGGCCATGTCTGTTCTCGTTTCATTAAAGGGTCAATTTCAGCCATCCTAGTTCTGTGTTACCTTGAATAAAATTGATGTTTATTCACTAATGGATGAAATTTATTCATGATTGAGCGATCCCACCTCAATATAGTCGCGGCCATTGCCCGTCACGGCACTCTAACCGGCGCGGCTGAGCAGTTGCATCTGACTCAGTCGGCGCTCTCCCATTCCATCCGCAAACTGGAGGAACGGGTAGGAGTGCCGATCTGGATCAAACAGGGCAGGACTCTGGAGTTTACCCAGGCGGGCCAGTATCTGTTGTCAGTAGCGGGGACGCTGTTGCCGGTGTTTGAACAGGCTGAAACCATGATGGCCAGTTTTGCGGCGGGCAAGCGTGGCCGGCTGCGCATTGGGATGGAATGCCATCCTTGTTATCAGTGGCTCTTGCAGGTAGTAAGCCCTTACCTTAATCAATGGCCGGATGTGGATCTGGATGTGCGGCAGCGGTTTCAGTTTTCCGGTTTGCAGGCGATCAAACATTTTGAGATTGACGCCCTGATTACTCCAGACCCGGTACAGGATTCCATGCTGGAGTTTCGTCCGGTATTCGATTATCAGCTGGAGCTGGCAGTGGCTGCGGACAGCCCATTGGCATCGAAGGCGGTGATAGAGCCGGAGGATCTTCAGGATCAGATACTGATCAGCTATCCGGTACCGAGGGAGCGACTGGATATCTACACCCATTTCCTGATTCCCAGCCAGGTCTCTCCGTTAAGTAACCCGCAGGTGGAAACCACTGAAATCATGATGGAACTGGTCGCTGCGCGGCGAGGTGTGACCGCCATGCCGGACTGGTTGATCCGCCGTTATGCAGAGCAGTTGCCCATTATTTCGCGGCCACTGGGTAAATCAGGTTTACAAAAGAGTATTTACGTCGGTACACGGGTGCAGGACAGGGAGATTGATTATCTCAATGCGTTTATTGAGGATTGCCGACAAGTGCCCCGGGGCTAATGAAACGGCAGGCCTGCAGTGGCTCCTGTCGAAACAAACGCGCAAGCGGCCCAAGGGCCGCGATGCCTAGAAGTTTGCCGGAGTCGTGGCGGAAATAATCTCGCAGGGCTCGCTGAAAGGATTGCGAAAACGGTGGGGGCGGGTGGAATCAAAGTAATAACTGTCGCCCGGTTTCAAGTGATAAACCTCGCCACTGACGGTCAGCTCAAATTCGCCTTTAATCACCAGTCCGGCTTCCTCACCTTCATGTACGTACATATCTTCACCGGTGTCCGAGCCCGGCTCATAGGTTTCAATCATAAAGGCCAGTGCCCGGTGGCCAAATGATTTACCCACTAATTTCAGCTTGATGTCATTTACGGACAGGTCGAGCAAATTTTCCGGGTTGTACACCACTGTTTGCTGTTTTTCTTCTGCGATATCATCAGCAAAGAAATCCACCAGTGACATGGGGATGCCCGCAAGCACCTTCTTCAGCGAGCTCACACTGGGGCTGACGCTGTTTTTCTCAATCATGGAAATCGTGCTATTGGTTACGCCGGCTCTCTTGGCCAGCTCTCGTTGCGATAAGTTTTTCTGTTTACGAATGGCTTTTAGACGAGCTCCTACATCCAAAGTGAATACCTCTTGTGCGTCTCTACAGCTATTACCGGATAGGGTGCTAGACGGATATGGGCGTTAAATAAAACATATGCCCATTCATTATTTTTTACAGATGGTATCAAAAGGCCCGTCACAGACCAATGCAAAGTTATAGTCCGTTGATGAAACCTCAACAGACTCTGGTGAAGCGGGGTAAAAGAGGGCTTGCAAGTTTCAGGAGAGTGTGTCAAAAATACCGAACATTTGAGCAGGATAATTTACGCTTTTACGATATGACCAAGTACCTCAATCCCCATACTCATAGCGATTCTCACCCTGATTCCTACTATGTCGCCACCCGCCACTTTCACGACGCTTACCCGACCCTGGAGGGAGAAGTGCAGGTGGATGTCTGCATCATCGGTGGCGGACTCAGCGGCATCAATACGGCGATTGAACTGGCGGAGCGGGGTGACAAGGTTGCCGTGGTCGAAGCGCGAATGATCGGTTGGGGGGCTTCCGGACGCAACGGTGGTCAGTTAATCCGCGGCATCGGGCACGGCTTGGAACAGTTTCGCAAGCAGATTGGTCAGGAAGGGATTGATGCGATATCCCGGATGGGGTTCGAGGCAGTAGATATTGCGCGCCAAAGGATCGAGAAATTCGCCATCGAATGTGACCTGAAAATGGGCTTTTGCGATCTGGCCAATAAAGCCCGCCACTACCGCGACTTTGAGGAAGAGTACGAGTTTCTGCAGTCGGTGAAGTATCCACACCGGGTTGAGCTGATACCCGAAGAACGGATGCGGGAAGTTGTCGGCACCGATGTCTATGTCGGCGGTATGGTGGATATGGGAAGCGGTCATCTGCATCCCTTGAATCTGATCACCGGCGAAGCCCGGGCAGCGGCTTCCCTTGGCGTTCATATATTTGAGAACAGTCCCGTTACCAGGATAGACGAAGGTAGCAAAATCCAGGTCTACACGGACAAGGGCCGGGTGACGGCGGACAGGCTGGTGATTTGCGGCAATGCCTATGTGGCGGGGTTGCACAGGATATTGGAAACCAAGGTGCTGCCGGCGGGCAGCTATATCATCGCAACAGAACCCCTGACCGAAGCGCAATGGCGCAACACTTTGCCACAGGACATGGCGGTTTGTGACCAGAATGTTGCCCTGGATTATTATCGCCTAAGCGCTGACCGCAGGCTGTTGTTCGGCGGCCGTTGCAATTACTCCGGACGGGACCCCAAGTCGATTGAAGGCGTGATGCGGCCGGATCTGGTGAGGCTATTTCCGCATCTGAAGGACGTGAAAATTGAATATCAGTGGGGTGGCATGATCGGTATTGGAGCCAACCGACTTCCCCAGATCGGCCGTCTAAGGCCCAATGTCTATTATGCCCAGGCCTACGCCGGACATGGATTGAATGCGACCCATATGGCTGGACGACTGATTGCCGAATGCATGCATGGTGAGAGTCATCGGATCGAACACTTTGAGCGTGTGAAACATATGACGTTTCCCGGTGGGGCGAAATTCCGCTCACCGTTGTTGGCTTTGGGGATGTTGTATTATCGGCTTTTGGATTTGTTTTAGCGACATGGCCGGTTGGGTATTACGTTTAAGTTAAAAGCAAACGACTGCTAAGCTCTGCAGGGTGCAAAGTTCAACTTTTTGGCTGGAGGTATGGGGCAGGGCAAGCACAGGCAGCATGATTTTGGTGCGATTTTCAGCGGATCGGTCGCCGCGATACTGGAAAGCCCCTATATCGTTGTCGGGCACGCTGTGACAAAAAAGCAACCCCTGAAAAATGCACCACCTGACCTGAAGCGAGAAAGTGGCCGTAGATGAATATTTCCAAGTTAGAATTACCGGCAGTGCTTGAGCGCATCTATGCAGAGGTGACGCCGCTTTATGGACAGGGTGCGGTGGCGGACTATATTCCACCATTGTCGCGGGTGAGCCCGCATCAGTTCGGCATGGCAATCCGTATGGTGGATGGCGATGAATTTACGGTAGGGCAAGCCAATACAGCGTTTTCCATTCAGAGTATATCCAAGCTGTTTGCGTTGATGTTGGCGCTGGATATTGTCGGCGATGACTTGTGGCAGCGGGTGGGACGCGAGCCTTCCGGAATGCGATTCAACTCCCTGCTGCAGTTGGAAAACGAAAACGGTATTCCGCGTAATCCCTTTATCAATGCTGGCGCGATCGTGGTGACGGATACCATCGTGCATCATAGCGCGTCGCCGATAAAACGGTTGGAGCAGTTTATGGCGTCGCTGTCCGGCAGTCCGCAAAACCGTTATGACCAGGAAGTGGCTAGCGCCGAGGCCATGACCGGATATCGTAACGCAGCCATCGCCAACCTGCTCAAGGCTTTGGGAAATCTGGAAGGGAATGTGAACGCTGTGCTGGAGGCCTATTACACCCAATGCTCCATGACCATGAGCTGTCTGGACCTGGCCCGAGCTACCGAGTGCCTGGCCAATAAGGGCAAATCCAGCTTCCGCAATCAGTTTCATGGCGAACGCATGGACAAACGCATTAACGCTTTGATGCTGACCTGCGGGCTTTATGATGCTGCCGGAAATTTTGCCTACCAGGTGGGGTTACCGGCCAAGAGTGGCGTTGGAGGCGGTATAGTGGCGATACTGCCGGGGCAGTTTTCTGTAGCGGTATGGTCGCCGGAACTGGATAGTTACGGCAACTCAGTGCTTGGGCAAAAGGCCCTGGAGCTGTTGACCACATACACCAACAGCTCCATTTTCTAAAACCGATTAAAGTGAACGCTAGTTGGGTTCTGTTTTAGCTGGCGCCGCCTTCAACACGGATTTCCACCCGGCGGTTCAAGGCCTTGTTGGCAGGGTCTACGGGTTTTGATTCACCGTAACCCAGTGCCTGCATCCGGTCTTCGCTGATACCCTCGCGGACAAAGGCGCTTTGTACGCTGATCGCACGCTTTTCCGACAACTGCTGGTTGTAGGTTTCCGGCCCGTCTGCATCGGTGTGGCCTTCAATATAGACCAGGGTGTCTGGAGATTGTTTAATGACACCTGCCACATTCTTGAGTGTGTTCATTGACTCAGGGGCAATGGCGGCACTGTTGGATGCAAAGTTTACGGCGTTTCCATCCATGCGCACGCAGTAAGCTTGGCGCGAAGGGTCAGAGGCTTCACAAGCTGAAGCTTCAACGTTTTCCAGTTTCTTCATTTCATTCAATTGATATTGCAGGTAGCCGTAAGTAATGGCGCCGGTGGCTGCGCCGGCCGCCAGGCACACTTTATCGGATTTACCCGCCGCCTTGCAGGCAGCATAGGTGCCGCCGCCGACCAGCAGGGAACTGATGACCGGGTTCTCCTGCATGGTTTCACAGCCATTCAGCAGTAAGCTTGATCCTAATACCAGCACCAGTGCCGGTTTCATGCGGTTTGTTGATGTCATTTCCACTATCCCTTTTTGACTGATTTTTTTTAAAATCTTAATGGCCTATCGGTGGTATTGGCAATTCACTGAATGTACTTTTATGTATCCGTCTTTTGCCACCTGTCCGTAAATCCTTGGAGCAGGGTCAGGTTAAACCTTTCTATTAATCCATATGATAAACATGGGGTTTTTCATCCAGGTAGTAAAAGCAGGCTTTACCCTGCTGAAAACCGCTATCCGCCTCATAGGTAAAGTCCTGCAAGCCGAACTTGCCGCGTATTTCATAACAGTACTGACTGCCGCACAGAGCTTTGTCAGGATGGCCGCCGGTAATGCGTGTAATCGCATTGGAACGTACCGGAAAACGCCCCAGTTTGAGGTTGAATTTTTCGGCACTGCCTATGTCAAACAGTGCGCGGCCGGTAATCACGCTTGCTTTACCTGGGAGTTTATCGCAGCCGGTCCAGCGGCGTTCTAATTCCTGCTCTCTGGCGGCTTGATCCGCCTGTGCCTGTTCTTGAGCTGCGGCAGCCTCCCGGCGGGCGGTTTCCAGCCACTCTGTCACTTCAGTCACGTAGCTTCCTGCGGGATATTCTGCAATATAGCGCTCCAGAGTCGGTATGTCTTTTGATTGGCGGGCTTGCTCATAGAGTTGTTGTTCGGCCGCCGATACTAATGGCTGTAGTTCAATATGTTGGCGTATTTCTACCTCGGCAATGGTGATGCTCACTTGCTGGGGACTGTAGCCAGGGGAGGATACCTTAATTTGATAATAGCCGGCAGGCAGTTCCATCCCCTGCTGATACGGGCGACCCAGGCCTATCACTTCAATTGCCGCAGAGGCAGGATCCGTCGTGATGAAAAGTGGGAATCGGGCCGACTCCTGCGGGGGTGTTTCTATTTCAAGCGGTGTAGTTTCCGTAGCGGTTTGTGCCGCTGTCCCCTGGTTTTCTGAAGCGGGTTGATCTGTTTCTGCGACTTCGTCCGGGCCTGATGCATCAACTTCTGTATTGTCTGGAGACGTTACCGATGCCGTTTCAGCCGACTCGTTTTGTGCTGTGCCGGTATCCTCGGCTGATGCGGTGCCGTCCTGAGAGGGGGCTCGGTTGCTTTCTTGCACGGTATCCGGACCCGTTACCGGTTCGGATTTGAAGAACTTAAAGCCAACGAACACGGCAATCAGCAGGACGACAGTGCCGATCAGAATATACATTAAGGGAGATCGGTGCTGTTCGTTTTCTGCACCTCTTGAGCCGGTTGAGCCCGTTGAGTGTGTTGAACCAGAGGCGTCAGACGTTGCTGCGGTACCAATAACCCTGGTGTCAGGGGCTGCATTGTCCTTATCCACATCTCTTACAGAGGTTGCATCGTCATTGGACTTTTTGCCTACCGCAATGGTGGCGGAGGATGTTCTGGCAGGTGTTTTTGTCTCTGTAACAAGTTTGGTGGCATCGTTAGGGGTGGCCGACTCAGTCTCGGGTTGTGTGATCTCCGCAGCAGGTAGCTGGGTCTGACTTTTAAGTTGCTCTGCCCAGGTTTCCAGGTTTTGTGGGCGGTTCTGTGGTGCAACTGAAAGCGCTGCGTCTATGGCTTGTAAAAAGCCCGGTGTTCCCAAATTATGGTGGCCCCTCCTTTCTGCCTTTTTGGCAGCATAATCGGTGAGAGACTCCAACTGGTCGTCAATCACCCGGTCAGAAGCGTCTTCAGGTTTGTTTAAAGTCAGGCAGTAATAGGCCACAGCCGCCAGGGCATAGATATCTGACCAGGGGCCGACATCCCCTTTGCTGCTGTATTGCTCAATGGGTGCGTAGCCGGGGGTGATGATGGTGGTGATAGAGCGGCTTTTGGATCCGAGTGCCTGCCGGGCCGCTCCGAAATCAATCAACACTGGGCGCCCGTTTTCTCGCAGCAGAATATTGTCCGGCTTGATGTCGCGATGCAGAATGCCTTCTTCATGTACCGCCGCCAGGCCGTCCATCATCGGCAGCAGTATGGCCATGACTTCTTTCTGGTCCAGTCCCCCGAGTTCCTTCACCATGGCCTTGAGAGTGCTGCCTTCAATATATTCCATGACGATATAAGCGGTGCCATGGGCTTCGAAATAGCGATAAACCTGCACGATATAGGGGTTATGAAACTTGGCCAGCATCCGGGCTTCAGTGATGAAGGCGCTGCGGCCCCACTCGAAAGCCTCTTCGGTGCCGCTGGTACGCGGGTGCACGGAATGATCAGGGCCCCGTACGGCAAAGTCGATGGGCAGGTACTCCTTGATCGCCACCAGCTTTTCCAGGTTGACATCAAAGGCAAGATAGGTGAGGCCAAACCCCCCCTCGCCGAGCAATTTTTCAATCCGATACTCTTCCAGCCTGGTGCCGGATTCCAGCGAATGGCTTAAATTCTCTGCCACCTGTTTACCCCCTATAGGTGAGCATATCGACTGTTAACATACCGGCGTGATGCAAGCTGTTCCGGGATAGTAAACATTAGACCAAAAACCCCAATATCAATAACGCCATTAACATAAGTACCAGAGCCAGAAACAATAATTTGCGTGCCTGTTGATTCTGCCGTAGCGACGAGGCCGCTTCCTCCTCAAGTTTTACCTGTTCTGGTGATTGTCGAGGCATTGGTGTAGCGTTAAACGACGAAGAAGCTGAATTTGACGGCAGCCCAGGTAATGGCAATGTACTGTCTTCAACTAATGTACTGTCTTTATCAAACGTACTGTCGTTATTAATTGTACTGTTTTTATGATTAGTACTGTTTTTTTGAATACTACTGTCTTCACCAATATCCGGCTTGATCAATATGGCGCTGGTATTGTCTTGATCCCCGGTGGCAAGAGGTTCCAGCCCGGCAAACAATGCTGCCAGGGATTGCTGACAGCCCAGATTCCGGGTTTGTGTCAGAATATCCGTCAGTGCGCTGCCCAACGTATCCATACCGTCGGAGGTGAGCAGCAAGCGATCTCCCGGCTGCAGATCGAAGGCCTGTTCCGGCCAGTCAATCAGTTTGATTTTACCGCCGCTGATGGCCGACCTTAGGGCGTGGCGTTTGGAATCCGTATCGGCTTCCGCCTGGCTGATTTGCCCGAGTTCCACCATTTTCTGCAGAACCGGTGCCATCGAATGATCGGCATTGAGCCTGGTTAACTCATCGCCCCGTTGCAGCACCAGGGCGGAATCTCCCACGCTGATCCACTGAGCGCGGGAGCCGCTGAGCCATAGCGCAACCAGGGTCGACCCCATACCGCGCGCATCCCCACGTGAATCGGCCTCGCTTTTCAGCGCCTCGTTCGCCAGCATTAATGCACTGCGCAGGCGTCTGCGTACCGGGCCTTCTGCCTCAGTAAAAGCCCGTAAAAAGTGCTCACAGACCAGTTCACTTGCTACCCCGCCATTGGCGTGACCGCCCATGCCGTCTGCCAGCAGAAACAGGTGACCAACTTCTCCCGGACTCAGGTGCAGATCGGTCATGATCCTGTAACTGTCTTCCTGATAACGGCGCCCACCAACGATTTGGTGATCGGCAAACTCAATGGTCATGGGTGTCCTTTATCGTGGTATTTATCGATTGCGTATCATCGTTTTTAACCGTTCTGTGCGTGGTTATCTTAGTTTGCATGGGCTTATTGCCTCATCAGCAGATGGACAACGGTTTTACCGATTTCCAGGGTAATGTCGGAGGTTACATTCACTTTGGCTTTTTCCTGGTTGCCGATGGCATGTCCGTTCAGCTTCAAGCCATTGGCTGAGTGGCAGAGTACGTAGAGCTGACGGGTCTGCGCCTGATACCAGATTGAGCAGTGATCCCTGCCGATATACTGATCCTGCGCCAGCAGGGGGAACAATTTACCCGGCAGCTCCAACTGCTCGCCGCGACCAAGTTTCAGTGGCTCAGCGTCTAACTTAAGGTTAAAACTCTGGCCATGCACCTGCAGTGTAATATCCAGGCTGTCATTTGCCACCGAGCTTGCCGTATTAGCTGGGCTGGCCGGACTGACTGAGGCAGAACCTGCAGATATGGGGGAACTTGCAGGTGTCGGCTGATTTCCGGGTTCGAAGGAATTGGCCTGATTTGCACCTCGATAGCCCTGGCTTAGTACTTTACGCCTATTGGCCGCCAGGCATTGCGCCAGAAACATCAGGCCCAACAGAAAAACGAAGAGCACTACCATAAAGATCGGTCCGGAAATACTGACACCTCTACTGGGCACTTCGCCGGTATCGACTGACGTTTCACTGTCAGCAGTCTCAGGGACAGGTGCAGGAGATTCCAAGGGTGGGCTTTCGTTAGTGCCGGTTTCAGGTGCCTCAGGTGAAGTTTCAGGTGCTTCTGGTGAATCTGCGGGCTCTTCATTGCCGGCTGCAGGCGCGCTGGAATCGGTTTGTGTCGAGGCATGAGCGCTGGCCAGGCCGGTGACGGCAAAGGCATTCTGCACGGAAGCGTATTCAGCACTGTCTGCCCCGTAAATTTTACGTGCTGCTTTCTGCATGGCGGCGGAGAAGTCTGTCATGGTGTTGAACGGCAGCTTGTGCTTAAGGGTATAGAAGGCGATCTTGATGGCCTTTTCAAATCCGATTGGCTGCACCTGGATACCGGAGTCCAGTCGCGGATGCCTGCCGCCTTTCACCAGTAGGGCAAAGGGCAGGGATACCACACCGCTGGCGGCGTGTACTTCCTGGTATTCAGGATAGTTCAGTAGGTCCACATGATCGGCCACATGCCAGGGATAGGGGTTCAGCAGGTTGCGCATGTAGCCCTGGGGGAAAAATTCACCCTTGTCATAGTAATCGGTGGCAATCGTCGCCAGGTTGCGTCCGAGTTTGAATGAATCCTCCCTGATACGGGCAGAGGCGAGCTTTTGTCCGGACTCATACCAGGCCCGGATAGTCACGCCGAACATATCGGCAACGCCTTCGTTTATGCCGCCTTTCTCCCAGCCTTCGTCATTACCCTGAGTGGCACGGAACACTCCATGGGTAAATTCGTGCCCCAGAACTTCCAGGTCATTGCCTAGATCCAGGGTGCTTTGAGGATGGCCGTATTGTACGGTGATGAGATGGATAAAACCGGGGCCGAGATGGCTGTAAAAGGCATTCAGTCCATCACAGGATTGCCCAAGACCGAGGTTGGCAGACAAAGTGATCGGGGCTCCTTTGCCGTCCACAGAGGACCAGCCCAGTTCTTTGGCAAAGAAATCCATAGTCACATTAAGATTACGACTGGCATTGTCCGCTTTGCCGCTCAGGCTTGCCGGGGACACCTCCAGACGGGCGATTTGTTGTGGCAATGGGACCAGGGGCTGCATGCCGATCAAGGTCAATACGGCCTGATTGACGCAGTCGGCGCGAAAGTCCAGCACCCTGGGTGCTGCCGCAGCGGTTTGCACCACCAGCAGAAGAGCGGCAATCACCGCCGGACCTTGGGTGGTCGTTGCAAGAAATTTTTTCATTGTTGCCCACAGGCCTTGACTGTTCACTGCCTGAAAACCTCCTGTTGCAGTAGAATCATGGGTTGGTGGGCATCCACTATGTAAATTTCAGGGGCGGTAACGGGATTGCTTAATGTCGCCTGTATCCGCCAGCACAAGTGGGCCTTATCGTTGGCAGCAAATACCAGCAGTTCAGGCTCGCCCTGAAAGGTCAATTCCCGGTCAGCGGGAACACCCTGATCATCCAATGCCTGACGCAGTGCTTCGGCGGCGGAATAGGTGGGTTCAGTATTGAGTTCAATATTCGCCACCCAGACACCGGACAATACCTGTGCATGGCCTTGCTCTATTTCCAGGTTGGATTGGCTGCCGCGTACAGGAAGGCCCTTGTAGCGCTGCTCGACATGATAGTACTCGTTGCCGTATTCATCGCGGCTGGAAGAGGTGATTTCCAGGGCCGAGCCTGCTCCCAGACCAAGGTGTTCCTGTTGCCGGCTGAGCACCTTTTGGGCGTCATTCTCATTGCTGACCTGGGGCTTGTCGGGAATCTCCACATCCGTCACAGCAGGCAGGGATTGTTCAATATCGGGGCGGGGAGCCTTGGCAGGTTCCGCGTCAGGGATATCTTTATAAGGCGGCTTGTCGGTACGCTCAATACCGGATTCCTGTCCTGCCGTTTCTGTTGAAGTGTCGGTAGGGGCGCTGCCAAGCCAAAGCCAAATCAGGGTGCCTGCTGACAGAATCAGCACGACAGCGAGGATCAGCAACAAGTACTTTTTCATGTTCTCGCCGTCCTTATTGCCTGCTTTCTAGCATGGAATTGCTTCATCCTGTTCCTAAATTCCTTTCTTCTGACCTGTTCTGTTCTGACCTGGCGGCCGGTAAGTTATGGATTAACGGCCTGCGTCAGTGCCTGAGTGTAACGTCATCCTGCTGGGGGGAGGGCTCGGCATCCACGTCGGCGAATCCGATCAGGATAATGGTGGTGTTGTCCTGATTGGGGCGCCCATAATGGGCTAGCTGGTCAAACAGATGCTGTAGCCGGGCCGCCAGCTGCTGCTCAATGGCCTCGTGGGTGGCTGTCCGTATCTCTGTTGTTGAAGGTGAGATAATCTGCTCGATTTCCTTGCTGTCCAGCGTAATCAGGCCATCTGATGCGATCACCAGTATATCTCCCGAGGCGATACGCAATGGTTGTGCCGAGTGGTCGATATGACTGATTGGGCTGCCGTCGATAGCGCTACATAATAGACCTTCCATGCCCGCTAGCTCGTCTACCGATACAGGTAGTTCCTCAATGCTACGGGTCTGGGCTAACCAGCCCAAGGTGTGGGCTTGGTTCAGCTTATGCCAGCCGTCCGCGCGAAACAGATACAGCAGTGAGTCTCCGACCGACAACCACTCGGCTTCCTGGTTCAGATTGTTCCACAATAGGCAGACCAGGGTACAGCCCATCCCTTTCAGATCCGGCGATTCAGTCACCAGGTGGGCAATGGTGTCGTTGGCAAGCTGTGTCGATTGCTGCAGGCAGGACTGCAGACTTTGAGGCTTGTGAACCTGCTCCAGAAAGGCTTCGACAAAAGCGGCAATGGTGGTATCGGCAGCGAGGTCACCGTGGCCCATGCCCCCCATGCCGTCGGTCAGCAGGAACAGTGACAAATGTGCCGGCATCCGGCCGGTCGACAGCAGTTGTTCACGCCCCTTGTAATAAAGCCGATTGTTCTCCACCACAGCGAAGAAATCCTCCTGATATTTACGTCCGCCCTGAATCTGTGCGGCGCGCCATACGGAACTGATCATCTATCGTCCTTGTGTCTTCTTCATTACCATTAATCTTCCTGCCAGTTGAACCCGGTACCGCAGAAAGCCACAAATTGCAGGGTGGTGTCACCAATGGTGATTTGGTCGCCAGCGGTTAGTTCGCGTTCGCTACCGGTGCCGACCCGTTCTCCATTGAGATAGACCAGGTTATCTCCTTTGCTGAGGTAGAATTTACGATCTTTGGGATCAAACTCCAGGGCGGCATGATGACGGCGGGAAATCTTGGTGTCACCAAAATCCACGCGGATATTCTGGTCTGAATCACGGCCGATTTTGTTGTGCCCATAGCTGAACTCCACAGCACTACCGCTGCCGGGCCCGGCGATTACCACCAACCAGCCGACCACTGGCCTTATAGCTGTGCCGGATTGACCAAAACTGCCAGCAGGAGGGCGAAAGACCACCGTGCGTTCTTCTTCATTGATAGCTGGGTGAGCCGCAGGTTCCTGGGGCCCTGGATTGACGCCCCCCATCTGGCCTTGGGGTTCAAAACCCACCTTCCGGGTGGCCTCGGCGTCCGCGCCGGAATCGGGTGATGAGACTCCGGTTTTGGGCTTATTCCTTACCAGCCGGGTCGGTGGTGCATCTTCATCGTCGTTTTCAAATCGGCTCATGGACGGGCCTCTCTCAATTTATCCGTAAATCCGCTGGTGCGCATATGCCTGATAAAGGCATCGCCGTGCTCAGGTTTCAGGTTGCCCGGGGTTTCAGGTTAGTCACGATAATATCCAGGCAGACGCTGCCGGTATCGTTGACCGTCTGTTCGTCCTTGGCCTGCACTACTTGGATCAGAATCATCACTACTGCCGATAATAACAGCGCCAACAAGGTGGTGTAGAACGCGGTGGCCAGCAATGGAATCACTTTCTGTAATAAGGCAGGATCATCTGCCCCCAATACCCCTGCCTTACCCAGCGCCACAGCGATACCGATAACGGTGCCGATAAAGCCCAGAGTGGGAATCAGCCAGGCCAGGTAACGAATGACGGTATAGCGCAGATCCACCTCGTGCAGCTTCAGCTCGATCAGCGAGTTGACCACACTGTAAACGTCGCCAACATCGTTGGTGCTTTGAAACTGGTGGTTGATCTTTTTAAAGAAACTGCCGATCAGCGTATTCTCAGGCACGATTTTTCGTTTGGCATAGTAAATTGCTGCCAGCAATTCCGGTTTCAGCGCCTCGTTGGGGTCCAGGGTGATTTTGGCTTCACCTTGGGCGCTGTGCATGATGACCTGATTGGGGTTATCGAAGAGGTCGAAAACTTCCAGGTGCAGCTTTTCCTCAGTAAGGTTCAACCATTTGATTGCCAGCTCTGCCATGCAGTAAAAAAAGGCAAGCCACATCATGACCTGTATGTTAAGTGGATACATGGGGTCGGAGGTGGCAATCAGAAAGTCATGCCAGGAAAAACCGATACTGTCCGAACCGGCCTGGGGAGCGTCCTGAGGCAGGGCAAAACTAAGCAGCACAATCCATAGTAACGCGAGAATTAGTCCAATGATGCGTATCAGTAGCGAATTGGATAGCTTCATTTTGGTTTCCTTACGTAGCGGCCGTCTTCCGAACGGATGTATCGGCTATAGGGGTCTTTAGTCTCAGCGGCTTGTTGCCGGTTGTCACTGCTTGCGGGACGTTCAGGCGCAGGACGTGCGCGGTTGGCGTGCTTTTCCAGCAGTGCTTTCAAGTCTGTCTGATATTCTCCCAGAATCAGCACCATCTGTGCTTCCGCCACAATTTTGGTAATGGGTTGCACCTGTTTGCCCAACAAAGCGAAGGTACCGTTGGAGGAGTTTAAATCCTCTACCTCCCACTGCGTGGGGCTGAGCTGACGGATGCTCAGATGCAGTCGGGAAACGGAATCATCCTCCAGCTGCACATCGGCTTCCTTACCCCTGCCTACTGTAAAACTGGACATAGTGACCTCCGTGAATTTGAGACCTGACGTCTGTTGTCCGGGTTAGCGCGGGAACACTTGTTCATAGTTGTATTCCTGATCGATGCTGAACTCAAGTACGCACTGCCGCTGCCCCTTTCGAGTCAGCGTGACAATGGGCAGTACCACCGGCCCGTGGGGTTTATCGAGACGGCCACTGACCCTGATCGGTCCTCGTGCGGTGCGGGGATTGAATAGTTTGTAGCAGACCTTGTATCGCCCAGGGGTGGGGTTGAAGGACATCCAGATTTCCAGCGCCGGCTTTTTCCGGCTGCCGCCGACATAGTTATCAAGGGTAAAGCGTCCGGGCTTGCGTGATATGCTCACCCGGTCGTAGTAATACTCGCCGTCTGGGGTGAACACATGCATGTCTACATCGGCGGGGACCTGCCATGACATCTGCATGACCAAAAGATTGTCGGCAATTTTCACCGGCGTTGGCTGAGGTGGTGGGCATTCCGGCGCAGGCACCGGTAGTGGACAAACCGGGCAGTCGGGCGCGGGTTCCGGGACTGGGCAGACCTGAGGCACCGGCTCTTCCTGTGGTCCCTTCTGCAGATAATAGGGCAGCAGGATCAGGGTAATCAGAATAAACGCCCCCAGCGCTGAGGCAAACAGGTCCAGGGCCGACATGGAAAATATGTTGAGTTCGCGCTCCCGGCGTTTCATCGGTTTGCAGATACTCCAAGGTTATTCAGCAACCCGTGTTGATGGCGGTAACGTGGTATCACATCGGCCAGATAAGTTTTCATGGGTCCGGGATCGGGAAGTAAACAAGGCGTTAGAATACAAATCGCCCTCTTGTATGGCGCACTACTGGACCTGTACGGCATAGCGTCAGGCTCCACGGGTGTACACCCAAGATCGGATACGAACCTGGTGACTGATGAATGTTGCCTATCCTTTCTATCCCGCATAGCTGCTCCATGGGACCTGTTGTGTTGTCCCGGTGATAGATATGAGCGTGGTTATTTCCCCTGAGGGTATTATTTGATCCCGCCTAAAGGGTTTTGTCGGTATTTAACTTGGCGCAAGCAATAATGCTCAAAACTATACCGTGCTGTTTTAAGCAGCGTCAAACAGTCATTTTATGTTCTGTCCTGCGCAAACGCCTGTTTCATAAACGTTTTGAAGAGCTCTTGTTTACCCTGCTGCAGTTCTGTCTGAACCGCACAATCCGGCATCACGCCAATGCCCATATTCGCCATCACCATCTGATAACCTGCTTCTATATCGTCGTTACTTCAGCCGTAATCCAAAATACAGCGATAGACATATTCTGGTGCGCATGCTGCGCGCAGACCTGGGGTGCAGGATAGTGACCGCCCTGGATCAGCTTCAGCACCACTTTGAATAGGTGTTTCACTCAGATTACTTTATCAGGCGTCGTCAGTCTGTCTCTGCTATAGCCCGGAAACAAATTGTATGCTGTTACTTGTGGTTGTAGAGCGCAGTGACAAGCTTTCAGACCTGATCAGTACGGTTTGCAGCCAGTAAAGCACGATCGCCATCAGCAGCTCTATCATGGCTGCGATGTCCACCAGCATGACTTTACGTATAGCGAGGTTATAGCTTCCTTCACTCCAGGCCAGGACTATAAATGAGGCCATGCTGATAAAAGCCGCAATAAATGCCAGCGGTTGTTGGGCCGGGACAAAGGCAGCATAGAGAATAAACCCACCTGCCAATCCGAACAGTACGGCTCTATGTCGCATCAGTATGGCAATATTGGATTCACTGAAGTCCAGACCGTAAAGGGCAGCGAGGCGGTCGCTGCTGAGCACACCAAGCAGAGGCAGGATATCTTAGATATCCGCGAAATGACGTACCTGATCATTCTTGTTGCGGACAATTTCGTATACCCGAAAGGCAAATATCGTGTAGAGGGTACCCAAAAGGCCAAAGTATAGACTGCCACCGATATCGAATATCCAATAGGTAGGATCAGTGCGATCGAATAGTTTGGAGAACAGCCAGAAAGGTGTGTAGATGCCAAAGGTAATGACAGCATACCCTCCCAGAATAATACCCATATAATCCCGTGTCATATGCCAGCTGTTACGCATGGCATCGGTTGGCTGGCTTCGATTGAAAAGCAGATCAAACTCCGCAAAAGAGTAACGAATGGCCAACAAAATGCCGGGCAGAACCAGCGCCATAAGGCCCAGCATGATAACCATGCCGACGAAGAGCGCCAGAATCAGGAAGGGTAACCAATATTTCTTCCCCATCTGCCAGCAGGTATTTGTACTGGCAGGAGTTCCTTCTATGACCGATGCCAGGTAGTAGATAAGGCCGACAGTGTAAATAGGGTAAGCCAGTAGGCCGACCAGGGTGACGGGAAGGTAGTTGGAGTAATCAATCACCCCGTCTGCATTCGGCTGTAAGACAATGCTCGAAAAAATTTCCACAGGAAGAATCACTGGCAGAATGATGGCGGCGATAGCGTAAAAATGGCGTCTGAAAAAAAACCAACTGTCCTTTAGTGACTGGCTGAGCATGAGGGTCCTTATTATTGATGAAAGCCGCCTTATGATAGTGGCGATGACGCTATTCTGCCATGCCAAATAGGGAGAAAACGTGGATGCGCTGCCATGATGCCCCACTCCTGCTTGATAGTGGAGCAGATTAATTAATGCAGCAGAAATAGTGCGCCAGTATAAATGGATTAGTCAGCAGGCTGATAATTCCGGATAAACCCCAGCAGGATTTATCCGGGTTGGCGTTGCCGTGATCAAGCTAGTTTTATCCAGGTGGCTTTGATTTCGCTGTATTTGTCGAACGCGTGCAGGGATTTGTCCCGGCCATTGCCTGATTGTTTATAGCCCCCGAAGGGTGCCGTCATATCGCCGCCATCATACTGGTTGACCCAGATTGAACCAGCACGCAGGCCTCGCGCCAGTCGATGGGCGCGGCTCAGGTTGCTGGTCCACACGGCTGCTGCCAGGCCATAGATGGAATCGTTGGCGATTTGTAGAGCTTCGGCTTCATCTTTAAAGGTGATGATGGTCAGAACCGGCCCGAAGATCTCCTCCTGGGCAATGGTCATATCATTGGTCACGCCCTCAAACACTGTCGGCTCAACATAGAAGCCCTCTGCGACAGCTTCTGTCTGCTGTCCGCCGACGGTGAGTTTGGCGCCTTCCGCCTGTCCCTGATCGATGTATGAAAGCACCCGATGCAACTGGGTTTCGTCAACGATAGCGCCAATATTGGTCTCAGGATTGAGCGGGTGGCCGGGACGCCAGTTGGTGAAAGCCTCGCGCACCTTGGCTTTAAACGCTTCAGCGATACTCTCCTCTACTAACAGGCGCGAGCCTGCCGTACACATCTCTCCCATGTTAAAGCAGATGGCGTCAGTGGCAGATTGTGCTGCTGCGTCCAGATCCGGGGCATCGGCAAAGACCAGGTTCGGTGACTTGCCTCCGGCTTCCGTCCACACGCGTTTCATGTTGGATTCGCCGGCATAGATCATCAGTTGCTTGGCAATATTGGTGGAGCCGGTAAATACTAGCGTATCAACGCCCATATGCAGCGCCAGGGCTTTGCCGACAGTGTGACCATAGCCTGGCAGGACATTAAACACACCCTTGGGCAAACCGGCTTCCAGGGCCAGGGATGCCAGCCTGATGGCCGTCAGGGGAGATTTTTCTGAGGGTTTCAGGATCACCGAGTTGCCCATTGCCAGGGCCGGACCCAGTTTCCAGCTGGCCATAATCATCGGAAAGTTCCACGGCACGATGGCAGCGACGACTCCAACTGCCTCACGGGTAACAAGTCCCAGTTCATTCACACCGGTGGGGGCAATTTCGTCATAGAGTTTGTCGATGGCTTCGGCGCACCAGCGGATACAACGGGTGGTGGCGGGAACATCAACATTTATCGAATCGGAAATGGGTTTGCCCATATCCAGAGTTTCCAGCAAAGCCAGCTCTTCTGTGTGCTGCTCAATCAAATCGGCGAATTTCTGCAGAACGACCTTACGCCGGGCTGGTGGCATTTGCGACCAGACACCGGATTCAAAGGTTTTACGCGCATTACTGACGGCGATATCCGCGTCCGCCCCATCACAGGCTGCCACATGGGCCAGCAGTTTGTTATCGATGGGGCTGCGGCACACAAAAGTAAGGGAGTTCACCGCCTGGGTATATTCACCGTTGATGAATGCCCGTCCTTCGATCTTCAGGGAGCTGGCCATTGACTGCCAGTATTCAAAATGTTGAACGTTTGTCACGATGACCTCATTGTTATGCAGTCGCTTTAAGTGAACACACCTTACCGCAGTCGTCGTAAATGTTTCAATATATTGAACGCATGATTCTTGCGGCGGATTGTCATGGAGATGCCTGCCCTTATTGCCTTGTAGGTGTAAGCTGGCGGTGTTTATAACTTCCGGGCAGGGGCGCTGAAAAACTCAAAATTAACTATTGATGTTTTATTTATTTTACATACACTGGTGGCTAAGTGTTCAAAATAACAAACGCCTGATTTTGGCCTTCACTAGACAGGCGTTATTCGGTAGCACAGTCTTCAGTTGCAATCCCGGGTCGCAAAATAATGACGAATCTGGGTTGATAAGCAACAGATGGGCTCTTGCTGTGACCAATGGAATTCTAAGTAAATAGATAGTGTAGAAACTATTTAAGGCAACAGTCAGGTAGATAGAAATATGGCAAATACATCTTCCCAAGATCTCGATGCGTTCTGGATGCCGTTTACCGCCAACCGTCAATATAAGGCGAAACCCAGACTGCTCGTGGCAGCCAAAGATATGCACTACGAGACTCAGGACGGCCGCCGGATTCTGGACGGCACTGCTGGATTGTGGTGTGTGAACGCCGGTCATGCGAGACCGGAAATTACCGAAGCGGTGAGCCGGCAGATTGCTACATTGGACTACGGTCCCACCTTTCAGATGGGGCACCCGTTACCCTTTGAACTAGCCAATCGACTGGTTCAACATGCCCCCGAGGGCATTAACAAAGTATTTTTTACCAACTCCGGTTCAGAGTCCGTTGATACCGCACTGAAAATTGCCCTGGCTTATCATCGTGCGCGCGGAGAGGGCCAACGTACCCGATTGATCGGACGTGAGAAGGGCTATCACGGCGTTGGATTCGGTGGGATCTCCGTCGGTGGCCTGGTGAACAACCGCCGCATGTTCGGCACTTTGCTGAATGGCGTGGATCACATGCGCCATACCCTGCTGCCGGAGAACGCTTTTACCCGCGGAATACCTAAGCAGGGGGCTGATCTGGTGAATGACCTGGAACGCATGATTGCGTTACATGGCGCGGACACGATTGCAGCGGTCATTGTGGAGCCTGTGGCGGGTTCGGCAGGTGTGATTCTGCCACCTGAAGGCTACCTGGAGCGGTTGCGTGACATTACCCGCCAGCATGGCATTTTGCTGATTTTTGATGAGGTGATTACGGGATTCGGGCGTATCGGTAGCGCCTTTGCTGCCAATCGCTTTGGCGTTACCCCGGATATGATGACGACCGCCAAAGGCCTGACCAACGGTGCTATTCCCATGGGGGCTGTGTTTGTTTCAGGGGCGATTTATGATGCCTTTATGTCTGGTCCGGAAGAAGTCATCGAGCTGTTTCATGGTTACACTTACTCCGGTCATCCGGTCGCTGCGGCGGCGGGTCTTGCCACCTTGGATATCTACGAGCGCGATGGTTTGTTCGAACGTGCGCTGGAGCTGGAAAGCTATTGGGAAGACGGCTTGCACAGCCTGAGAGGTCTGCCCAATGTGGTGGATATCCGCAATATCGGATTGGTCGGCGCCATAGAACTGGCTCCGCGGGCTGCGGCTGGTGCACGAGGTTATGACGTCTTTAATCACTGTTATTGGGAGCAGGACATGATGGTGCGTTGCACCGCTGATACCATTGCCATGTCGCCACCGCTGATTATCGAGAAACCACAGATCGATCAACTGGTCGATGGGCTGGCCAAGGCCATTCGTCACGTCGATTAACAGTGCAGCGGGGGAGTCATTCGCCCCGTGCCCGGAAGATTGCCCAAAAGCCGTCATTGACGGCTTTTTTTCAGGTTCATTATTTGGCAGCAACCATGTGCATGGTATGGAAGGCGTAAAGATTTATACCAAGCGCAAGGCCGTCACGGCACGCTTGCCGGAATGCGATCAGCGTGCTGTGTTCGTTATGCCGACGATGAAGTAGATCCTGGGCGCCGACTTTGATAACCGGCAATTAGCTTCCCATTATGATCCAGCGTTGAGATGACTGAAGATGAAATCAATCCGGGAAGTGCCGGCTTACTGCAAGAAAACCTATGTGATCTATGAGGTCTGAGGCTATGACGCAACGTGCAACTCATACCGGTTCCTATTATGCCGCTACCCGCAATGACACTCTCGATCGTCCAATCCTGAATGAGAACCTGGAAGCTGATGTTTGCATTATCGGTGCAGGCTTCACCGGGTTGTCCAGCGCTCTGCACCTTGTGGAAGCCGGGTTTAAAGTGGTGGTGCTGGAAGCGTCGCGTATCGGCTTTGGTGCCAGTGGCCGCAACGGCGGACAACTGGTAAATAGTTATAGCCGCGATATTGATGTGATTGAACGCCATTACGGCAGCCAGCTTGCCGCCGTAATGGGAGATATGGCGTTTGAAGGTGGACGTATTATCCGCGAACGAATTCAGCAATACGAGATCGACTGTGATTTTCGTGATGGTGGTGTGTTTGCCGCGCTGAACTCGCGTCAGATGCATGAGCTGGAAGAGCAGAAAAAACTCTGGGAGCGCTTCGGCCATCAACAGCTAAGCTTGTTGGATAAAAACGCTGTCAGAAAAGCGGTGCATACCGAGGCCTATGAGGGTGGTTTACTGGATATGTCTGGTGGCCACATTCATCCGCTGAACCTGGCCTTGGGTGAAGCCGCGGCGGTTGAAAAACTGGGCGGTCGCATCTTTGAAGATTCCAAAGTGATTGCTATTGAGCGTGGTGCCAATCCGGTAGTGCGCACAGCGCAGGGCTCAGTCCGTTGTCAGTATCTGATGGTGGCAGGCAACGCCTATCTGGGGCAACTGGTGCCCGAGCTGGCAGCCAAGTCCATGCCTTGCGGCACCCAAATAGTGGCCACCGAGGTTCTGGGAGAAGAGAGGGCCCGTGGCCTGATACCGGAGCTTTATTGTGTGGAAGATTGTAACTACAAGCTCGATTACTACCGAATCACCGGCGACTTCCGCCTGCTCTATGGCGGTGGAGTGACATACGGTGGCGGTGATCCTGCCTCGATTGAAAGTTTTGTGCGTAAGAAGCTGGAAGGTACATTCCCACAACTGAAAGGGGTGAAAATTGAATTTGCCTGGGGCGGTGATTTTCTGCTGACCATGAGCCGCTTACCGCAGTTCGGCCGCATTGGTGACAATATTTATTATGCCCAGGGCTATAGCGGTCATGGCGTCACCACCACACATCTGGCGGGGAGACTGGTGGCGGAAGCGTTAAAAGGTCAGGCGCAGCGCTTTGATGCTTTCACGCAACTCAAGCATTTCCCTTTCCCTGGCGGTCGTGTGTTGCGTGTGCCCTATACGGCAATGGGGGCAGTCTATTACGGATTGCGGGATAAATTGGGGATTTAACGTCTAACCTCCTGCGATTTCCTGCCGTGGCAGATTAAAGGATCTATTTGCATAAGTTCTACGCTGATGCAGCGCCAACCAAAGCCATATTAACTTTGTTGGTCTGAAGGTTGCTCCGCATGGCTATGACCAGCCTGTTGCGCTTTAAATTGCTTTATCTCTTTCTGCAGATCCCGAATATTGCGGGTGGACACATAAGGCTTCCACACACAAACCCCCATAATTTCCATATGAATATCGCCACAGCCTTCGGCAGTGGGCATTTCAATGTTTTCAAAAGCGAATGAGGGTGTAGAAACAAGGGTAAGCAGAAATAGCGGCAGTGCAAGAATTCCTTTCACGTTAATCTCCGTGTGCAAACTTTTAATGGTTAAAAAAATAGTTAATGGCTAGAAAAGAATAGTTAATAGATGCAAAGGTATAGTCCGTTGGGATGGTACATCAAATTGATAATTTGTCAGCAAATAAATTGTAAAAATGTATGAGTCATGAAAAAGGGGAGGTTGTTGGTGATAAGAGGGTATTCCCTGCTGAGGATAGAACCAACTACCCGTTGACGATTAAGCTGCCGGCTGTTGCTGAGTAATGCAGTGAATATTACCGCCACCGAGCAGGATTTCCCTTCCCGGTAGTTGCACGATTTCCCGGTCTGGGCACAGATCGGCGATGATATTACCCGCGATTTGATCCATGGGGTCCTCGAAACTGGGCATGATAATGCCGCCATTCACCATCAGGAAGTTGATGTAGCTGGCAGCCATACGTTCGCCTGCACGGCGGGGCCAGGCATGAAACGCCTTGTCGATGCCGTCCACTTCATCTTCCGATTGCACCAGCGGCTGTGGTAGTGGCACCTTTACCACCTGCAACTTGCGGCCTTTGGCGTCCCTCCGGCTTTCCAGGTAGTGCAGCGCGGTATGACTGCGCTGGTATTGAGGGTCATTCTTATCGTCGCTCCAAGCCAGGGCAATCTTGCCGGGTGCGACGAAACAGGCCATGTTGTCTACATGGCCGTTGGTTTCGTCGTTGTAGATGCCTTCCGGAATCCACAGTATCGATTCTACATTGAGGTGGTCCCGCATTCTGGCTTCGATTTGTTTTCGGCTCAGGTGCGGATTGCGGTTGGGATTCAGCAGGCACTCCTCGGTGGTGATTAAAGTGCCTTCACCGTCCACATGAATAGCACCGCCTTCCAGCACGAAGCCCTCGGAACGGTAGCGGGAGATGCGTTCGATACTGCAAATCTTTTGCGCCACCTGATCGTCACGGTTCCACGGCTGATAAAGGCCTCCGGTTAACCCGCCCCAGGCATTGAATTCCCAATCATTGCCGCGGATTTCTCCCTGATCGTTGATGACAAAAGTAGGACCGGTGTCTCGCACCCAGGCGTCATTATTGGAAATCTCCACCACCCGTATCCGATCACTCAAGCGGGCGCTGGCGTTTTCAAACTGATCAACAGATACACCGATAGTCACGGGTTGGAAGCGACCAATAGCCTCTGCGACAGCGGCATAGGCTTTCTGGGCTGGTTTGGCGCCGAAGCGCCAGTTGTCCTGCCGCTCCGGCCACAGCATCCAGGTCTGGCTTTGCGGTGCCCATTCTGCGGGCATGTAGAAACCATCCACGCGAGGCGTGGAGTTTAACGGTAACGCCATGTATCAATGGCCTCCGTCTTTGGTCAACAGAGTCTGGTAGAGGTCTGGACGGCGATCACGGAAAACACCCCATGCATGGCGGTGGCCGGCTACCTGGTCGAGATCAAAAGTATGGACCAGTATGCCGGTTTCATTGCGATCAAAAGAGGCAACTTTCTGGCCGAACTCATTGGCAATGAATGAAGAGCCATAGAAGTCTATAAACTGCTCGTCCTCAGTTTCCCGGCCAGTACGATTGGAGGCAATCAACGGGGTGAGGTTGGCTGCTGCATGACCTTGCTGGGTCAGTTGCCAGTGGTCACGGGAATCAATGCCGGTATCCTGTGGTTCTGAACCAATCGCGGTGGGATAGAACAGAAGCTCTGCTCCCATCAGCGCCATGGAGCGTGCTGTTTCCGGGAACCACTGGTCCCAGCAGATACCTACGCCGATTCGGGCATAGGCGGTGTCCCACACCTTGAAGCCGGTATCGCCCGGGGTGAAGTAAAATTTCTCAGAGTAACCCGGGCCATCAGGGATATGGGTTTTACGGTAGGTGCCGAGATTACTACCGTCGGCATCAATTATAACAACCGAATTGTAATAGGCATTATTGGCCCGCTCATAAAAGCTGATTGGCAGGACCACCTTAAGTTCTGCGGCCAATTTCTGGAAATGTCGTATGGCAGGATTGGCGTCGACCGGGGTGGCAAATTGCAGGTACTCTTCTTTATGCTTCTGGCAAAAATAGCAGCGTTCAAATAACTCCTGTAGCAGGATAATTTGTGCTCCCTGATTTGCTGCTTCTCTGACCAGTTTTTCCCCGTTGGCGATGTTTTCTTCAACATCCCAGCCACAGCTCATTTGGGTCGCTGCGACAGTAACCTTTCTCATGCTGACTCCTGCGTCGTGACAATGGACCTCAGGAAGAGGCCCGTTGGTTAATTATAACCGGTACTAAATTATAAATAAGGCAACAGCAGGTTGTATTCCATTTCTGTGATCTGGCGTTCAAACAGGCTGACTTCAGACCATTTGCAGATGCCATAGATGCGGATGAATTCTTCCCCAAACCAGTCCTGCAGGCGCTCATCCTGCTCCATATTGCGCAAAGCATCCCTGGGGTTGTCTGCCAACGCGGGGTGTTCCTGGTCATAGACATTATTTTCGACAGCCACCGGTGGCTCAATCCGGTGCAACAAACCTTCGCCTATACCTGCCAGCACTACGGCGACCGCCAGATAGGGGTTGGTATCGGCACCACTCATACGGTGTTCAACCCTTGTGGCTTCGATATCCCCGGACGGAATGCGTAATGCGGCAGTGCGATTATCGTAGCCCCAGGTTTTACTGGTCGGTGCAAAAGCGCCTGGCGCCAGGCGACGGTAGCTGTTGATATTCGGACAGAGTAATGCCTGGACAGAATCGGCCATGTCCAGCAAGCCGCCCATGGCAAAGCGCATTGGCGGGTGGTTGATCGGGTCATCATGGGCAAAGATATTACGACCCTCTGCATCGAGTAGACTGACATGTACGTGGGTGCCGCTGCCGGCTTCGTCGATATGGGGTTTGGCCATGAAGGTGGCTTCCATATCATGCTTTCTGGCCACCTGGCGGATGATGCGTCTCAATAATACAGCCTGGTCTGCTGCGGCAAGTGGGTTATCCACATAGTTCAGGTTGACCTCAAACTGCGCCGGTGCATATTCGGCAATCACTGCGTCAGCTTGGACGTTCTGCGTGTGTGCGGTTTCCAGAACATCGCGTATAAAAAAGTCATAATCGTCCAGGTCGTCCATGGAGTAGACCTGTTTGGACATCATTCGGCGACCACTCACCGGTGAAACTGGCGGCTGGAGCAGGCCATTAAGGTCGCGCTCCTTATCGATCAGATAAAATTCTAGTTCCACCGCAACGCGCGGGGTGTAGCCAGTCGCCTTGAACTTATCCACCACTCGCGCCAGTACTTGACGGGGATCAGCCTCAAAGGGTGAATCGTCATTTGCGTCAAACATACTGACCAGCGCCTGGGCGCGGTCTTCCCCCTGCCAGGGGACAATGGCAAGTGTGCCCGGTACCGGATAACAGATGCGGTCCTGGTCGCCTTCGGCGGCTCCCAGTCCGGTTTCTTCGACGGTAGTGCCTGTTGCGTCCAGGGCCATGACCGAGCCAGGAAGTGAAAAGCCGTTGGTGTAAACTTTTTCCAGCAGATCAATCTCAATGCGTTTGCCGCGAATGACGCCGTTCAAGTCGCTGATTAAGAGTTCTACGGTTTGTACATCGGGGTATTGTTCAAGGAATTCCTTAACTTCTTGGGTGGACATTTTTTATTACTCATAAAAGTTCTGTGACATCGGGCGCTGGGTTATTCCAGGCCGCCCATGCACAGGTATTTGATCTCGACATATTCGTCGATCCCGTATTTGCTGCCTTCGCGCCCCAGACCGGATTCCTTGATCCCGCCAAAAGGGGCCACTTCTGTTGAAATAATGCCTTCATTGATTCCGACCATGCCGTATTCCAACGCCTCCGCCACGCGCCAGGTACGTTTCATGTCCTGGGTGTAAAAGTAGGAGGCCAAACCGAAAGGGGTGTCATTGGCCATACGAATGGCTTCTTCTTCTGTGTTGAAACGGAAGAGCGGCGCGACCGGGCCGAAGATTTCTTCGCGGAAAAGCCGCATGTTTTCGGTGACATTGGTCAGGACGGTCGGTGCATGAAACAGGGGTCCCAGGTCGGGTCGTGGACCGCCGGTTAATTGTTCTGCCCCTTGGTTCCTGGCGTCTTGAACCAACTCTTTGACTTTTTCTACGGCGGCCTGATTAATAAGAGGGCCCTGTTCCGTACCTTCGGTCAGGCCATTGCCGATAGGCATTTTGGCGACACGTTCTGTCAGGGCTTTTGCAAAAGCATCGTAGATACCGTCCTGCACCAGGAAACGGTTGACGCAGACGCAGGTCTGGCCGGTATTCCTGTATTTGGAGGCCAGGGCGCCGGTGACAGCCGCTTCGATATCGGCGTCATCGAATACAATAAAGGGTGCGTTACCACCCAGTTCCATGGAGACTTTTTTGACTGTGTCGGCAGCCTGCTTGATAAGTAATTTGCCGACTGCGGTTGAGCCGGTGAAAGATAATTTGCGCACCGCAGGATGTTGGGTCAGCACGGCACCGACATCACGACCGTGGCTTGCTGTCACGACATTGAACACGCCTTTCGGGAAACCGGCTTCTGCAGCCAGTTGCGCCAGGGCAAGAGCTGTCAGCGGTGTGGCTTCAGCCGGTTTGACGACAACGGTGCATCCGGCTGCCAGGGCTGGTGCGCATTTTCGGGTGATCATCGCCAGAGGAAAATTCCAGGGAGTTATTGCGCTACAGACACCTATAGGTTGTTTGATCGCCAGAATGCGACGGTCGTTTTTCGGTGGTGCAATGACATCGCCATATACCCGCTTGGCCTCTTCGGCAAACCATTCAACGAAAGATGCGCCATAGGTCACTTCTCCGAGGCTTTCCTGCAGCGGTTTCCCACACTCCATGGTCATGATTTTGGCCAGCTTGGCCTGGTGTTGGCTGATTAAGTTGAACCATTGGCGCAGGATGTTGGCGCGTTCTTTGGCTGTCATCCGGCGCCAGCCGTCGAAGGCAGCTTGAGCCGCTTCGACGGCTCGGGTGGCGTCTTCAGTACTGCAGTCTGCGACATCGGCAATTAACTCTCCGGTCGCGGGATTGATAATCGGATAGGTTTGTTGCGAAATCGCAGCGTTCCAGGCGCCGTCTATATAGGCCTGTTCATGAATTTGCACGGTTGACACGGAACCTCCCCCATCGCCGGTCATAGCGGCTGCATCGTCAGTATTGAACTCTGTGTTCGGGTGGCAGTAATGCTGCTAGCTAACCGCATTCTGAGTGAATTCTCAAGCCTTGTGAATAAAATATTTAACAAATACTGGCTGCGCAGGCCCTTATAGGGGCTAATTTGTGTTAAATATTTTACAGAAGGCATTTTGAACGTATTGTGTTAATTATTCTTTATGATAATGTTGGAAAAAATAAACACTTGGCAAATTTAGACTTTTGATAACTCAAATTCAGTCGTTAAATACTAAGTAGTCAAATATGTCTCGCAAGTTGAAGCCACTGGTTGGTGTGGTCTGTGATGTCAGGGTAGTTCCCCCGCATCCTTTCCATATGGCCGGGGAAAAGTATCTCACCGCCTTAGCTGCGGCCTCACAAGTTGCCCCTGTCTTGATTCCTGGTCTGGAGGAATGGGTGGATATCCGCGATTGGCTGGATCACCTTGACGGCCTCTTCCTCCCCGGCGGCTATTCCATGGTTCACCCCCAATACTACAGCACCGAACCGACGACGGCTGAAACCCACGATTATGATCTGGTACGGGATTCTCTGAGTCTGACTATTATTAAGGAAGCCCTGCACCGAGACCTGCCCCTATTTGGTGTGTGTCGCGGTTTTCAGGAAATCAACGTCGCCATGGACGGTACCCTGCATCAACTGGTACATCAGGTGGAAGGATTGAGCGATCATCGTGAAGATAAGTCGCTCGGTCTTGCCGAGCAGTACGCCGCCTCCCATAGCGTGCAACTAGTGGAAGGCGGCTTACTACACCAGATATTGCAGGTGCCGGAGATCCTAGTGAATTCTTTGCATACTCAGGGTGTTGATGCTCTCGGCCGCAGCCTGGCGGTTGAAGCCACGGCTGCGGACGGGCTGATTGAGGCATTCAGGGTGGAAGGGGCGACTTTTGGTCTTGGTGTGCAATGGCATCCGGAGTGGCAAGTAATGAAACATCCCCAACAACGACAACTTTTTGAGGCATTCGGTGATGCGTGCAGAGCGTGACAACCGAATGGATAAAAATGGAAAAACTAACCAAATGGCTTAAAGATCGTCGCATTACTGAAGTGGAATGCATTACGCCGGACCAGACCGGTATCGCCCGGGGCAAGATCATGCCCACCAGCAAATTTCTGGTAGAAAAGGGGATTCGCTTGCCGGAAAGTGTATTGCTGCAAACTGCCACGGGCGATTACCCGGATGATGAAGCCTATTACAGTATTCTCGACCCCAAAGATATCGATATGCTGCTGCGCCCGGATGCCAATGCCGTATATATGGTGCCCTGGGCATTAGAACCCACCGCTGTCGTAATCCATGATTGTTTTGATGTCGACGGCAACCTGATTTCTCTCTCTCCCCGGGCGGTACTCAAGCGTGTGCTGGGCCTGTACGCAGAAAAAGGCTGGAAGCCTATCGTTGCGCCGGAAGTGGAATTTTACCTGACCCAACGTTGCACTGATCCTGATCTGCCGTTGGAACCGCCGGTAGGGCGTTCAGGGCGTAAAGAAAGTGGCCGGCAGTCTTTCAGCATAGATGCGGCCAATGAATATGATCCCATCATTGAAGATATTTATGACTGGTGCGAAGCTCAGGAACTGGACATCGATACTCTGATTCACGAAGAGGGTACCGCGCAGATGGAGTTCAACTTCCGTCACGGAGATGCCCTTGAACTGGCTGATCAGGTATTTATCTTTAAACGCACTGTGCGTGAAGCAGCACTCAAGCACAATATTGGTGCTACGTTTATGGCTAAACCCATTACCGGTGAGCCGGGTAGTTCTATGCACATCCACCAATCACTGGTGGATGCTAATACCGGGAGAAATCTGTTTTCCGAAGAAGATGGTACGGCTTCTCCGCTGTTCCTCAATTATATCGGCGGGTTACAGAAATACATTCCACTATTGATGCCAATGTTTGCTCCCAACGTAAACAGCTACAGGCGTTATCTACCTGGAGCTGACGGCAATGCGCCCGTGAATATCGAATGGGGTGAGGAAAATCGCACCGTCGGGTTGCGCGTACCCAGTTCAGCCCCGGAAGCGCGGCGTGTAGAAAACCGGCTGCCCGGTGCGGATACCAATGCTTATCTATCGTTGGCTGCCAATCTGGCCGCAGGCTACCTGGGTATGGTCAATGCTATAGAACCAAGGCCTGAAGTATCCGGCCGTCGTGGTGCAGAGGCTGATCCTGAGCTGCCGTTTAACCTGGAATATGCATTGGCGGTGATGAGTGAAGCGGAAGATATCCGGGAAATATTTGGTGATAAATTCATAGACGGGTTTATTGCCACACGCTGGGCGGAATATGAGGGTTTTAAGCGGGTCATCAGTTCCTGGGAGCGTGAATACCTGTTGGCGACCGTTTAAGAGGTTCGGCCGTCTGTGATCTTGGCGCAGCCGTTTTGCCTGTGTGGCCGGCTGCAGCAAAATTTCCGGCCAGTTAAGCTGGAGCGTTAATCCGGCGATGCAACCAGGAATATGCAAATAGCAAGAGGTAGGCATGACCGATTCAAATCTAAAGCCTGAACAGACAACCCGCGACTGGCAACAGGACGATGCCCGCCACCACTTACATCCCTTTTCAGACAGTGGCGCATTGGTTGAGGAAGGCAGTCGGGTCATTACCCGAGCCTCTGGGGTGCATGTCTGGGATAGTGAAGGCAAATGTTACCTTGATGCTTTTGCCGGTCTCTGGTGCGTCAATCTGGGCTATGGACGACAAGAATTAGTTGATGCTGCGGCTCGGCAAATGCAGGAACTTCCTTACTACAACCTCTTTTTCAAAACCACCACCCCCCCGGTGGTTGCACTTTCCAAAGCTCTTGCCGAAATCGCACCTCCCCATATCAACCACACATTTTTTACAGGTTCTGGCAGTGAAGCCAATGACACGGTGTTCAGGATGGTGCGCCGCTTCTGGGACCTGAAAGGCCAGCCTCAGCGCAAGACGATTATTGGGCGTCATAATGGCTACCATGGCTCAACGGTTGCCGGAGCCAGCCTCGGTGGTATGAAACCCATGCATGCTCAGGGAGATTTGCCGATATCCGGTATTGCCCATATCTGTCAGCCATACTGGTATGGCGATGGTGGAGACTTGAGCCCGGAAGAATTTGGCCTGCAGGCAGCTCGTGCGCTGGAGGAAAAGATTCTGGAACTTGGTCCGGATAAAGTCGGCGCCTTTATTGCTGAACCGATTCAAGGTGCCGGCGGCATTATTATCCCGCCTTCCACTTACTGGCCAGAGATTCAAAGGATCGTTAAGAAATATGACATCCTGCTGGTGGTTGATGAAGTGATCTGTGGGTTTGGCCGTACCGGCGAATGGTTCGGTTCTGACTACTTTCATCTGGAGCCGGATCTGATGCCCGTCGCCAAAGGACTGTCGTCCGGCTACCTGCCCATAGGCGGGGTCATGGTGGCGGATCGCGTGGCGGATGTCTTTAAGGCTGAAGGCCAGGATTTCTTCCATGGTTTTACCTATTCCGGCCATCCGGTCTGTGCCGCAGTGGCATTGGAAAACTTACGTATCCTCAAAGATGAAAGGATTGTTGAGAAAGTGAAACACGAAACTGCACCTTATTTGCAGAAACAGTGGCAAACTCTGGCCGATCATCCACTGGTCGGGGAAGCTCGCGGAGTCGGCATGCTTGCGGCCATTGAACTGGTACAGGATAAAAATAAACGACGCCGCTATCCAGGTGACGGGCGTATAGGCACTCTGTGCAGAGATCTGGCACTTAAGGAAGGCCTGATCCTCCGCGCGACCGGAGATACCATGTTGGTGTCTCCACCCTTGGTGATCGGTCAGCGGGAGATAGATGATTTAGTCCGTCTGACCCGAAAAGCACTGGACGCTACCCTGGCGAATCTCTCATAGTTGGGGCATCGTTTCGGTTGCAGTGAAAACGTAAAAAGTAGTGTGTTTGGATAGCCTTATAAGTGTGTTTGGATAGCTTTATAAATGTATCTGGATAACAGGTCTCTAAGCCTATCGTGCCGAAGGGACTGATCGAAAAAATCACTCGGAGGAGAGTTATACCCCTATGAAACCATTCAGCAAAGCATTAACCGTTACGGCTCTCGCAACTGCGATGACCGTCTCCGCCCTGGCGGATGCCCGCGAAGTGCGGGTGTACAACTGGTCGGATTATATCGCCGAAGACACACTGGCTAACTTTGAAGCTGCCACCGGCATCAAGGTCATCTACGATGTATTTGATTCCAATGAAGTGCTTGAAGCCAAAGTGCTGTCCGGCCAGTCTGGTTATGATGTGGTGGTTCCTACCAGCGACTACATGGCTCGTCACATCAAAGCCGGTGCTTATCAGAAGCTGGATAAGTCCAAGCTGCCCAATTACAAAAACCTGGATCCCGTTTTGCTGAAAAGCCTGGAAAACTATGATGAAGGTAACGAGCATGGCGTTCCCTATCAGTGGGGGACAACTGGCGTTGGTTACAATGTCGGTAAAATTGAACAGGTCTTAGGAAACGATGCTGAATCTCTGGTGGGCAGCTGGGATATGGTCTTCAAACCTGAAAATCTGGCCAAGCTGAGTTCTTGCGGTGTTGCCGTGTTGGATTCAGCCGGTGAAGTCCTGCCGCTGGTTTTAAAGTACCTGAAGCTTGATCCTAACAGTCTTAAAACCGAGGACTACGATAAAGCTGAAGCATTGATGTTGAGCCTGCGTCCGCACATTACCTATTTCCATAGCTCTCGTTACATTTCTGATCTGGCGAACGGCGATATCTGTGTCGCTATTGGTTGGTCCGGCGATATCTTCCAGGCAGCTGCCCGTGCCGAGGAAGCTGAGAATGGCGTTGAAATCGGTTACTTCATTCCCAAAGAAGGCACCGCCATGTGGTCGGATATGATGAATATCCCCAAAGATGCCAAGAACGTTGCTGAAGCGTATGAATTTATCAACTACATTCTGGATCCCAAAGTTTCCGGAGGTATCACCAACTATGTATGGTACGGCAACCCTAATCTGGCAGCGCGTGAATACATTGAACAGGAAATTCTGGACGATCCGGGTATATTCCCACCGGAAGGTACTGACCTTTTCACCTTCGCGGTTCTCCCCAACAAAATTGAAAGGGTGAAGAGCCGGACCTGGACCAAAATCAAATCCGGCCAGTAATTCTGTTCACTGATTGTCGCAGTCTAAAGATAAAATCAATCTGATACCCGGGACTGACAGCAGGGCCTTTGCCCGCTGCTGTCCTTATACAAGACAGGTGTGTGCATGGGCTTTTGAGGTATATGCCGATCCTGCCGGGGTATTCCATCCCAGTCGTTACACAAGATGTTGAAACAAAGGTGATATCTGATGGCCATCGCAGCCGGCGCTCGCAAAAACCTGAAGGTGCATGATTCTGAGCATGAAACTCTGCTGAGCATCCGAAATGTCACCAAATACTATGATGAATCGTTGGCGGTGGATAGCGTTACCCTTGATATTCGCAAAGGCGAAATTTTTGCACTGCTGGGAGCATCCGGATCCGGTAAATCCACCTTGCTGAGAATGCTGGCCGGTTTTGAAATGCCGACTCAAGGCAATATTGTTTTGGATGGTGTCGACATAACCGATTTGCCTCCCTACCAACGCACTATCAATATGATGTTCCAGTCCTATGCTCTGTTTCCCCATATGACGGTAGAGCAAAATCTCGCGTTTGGTCTTAAACAGGACAAACTGCCCAAGGGTGAAATTCGTGAGCGCGTTGAGCGCATGCTCAAGCTGGTGCATATGGAGAAATTTGCCCGGCGGCGTCCGCATCAGTTGTCCGGGGGGCAACGTCAGCGTGTTGCGCTGGCGCGCAGTCTGGCCAAGCAACCGAAATTGTTGTTGCTGGATGAGCCCATGGGGGCTCTGGATAAAAAACTGCGTACCGAGATGCAGTTGGAAGTGGTGGATATCCTGGAGAGTGTCGGCGTGACCTGTGTCATGGTGACCCACGACCAGGAAGAGGCCATGACCATGGCAGACCGTATTGCCATTATGAATGAAGGTTTTATCCAGCAGGTGGGCACTCCGGTGGATATTTACGAAAGCCCGACCAGTCGTATGGTGGCGGAGTTTATCGGCTCGGTGAATATCTTTGATGGGGCTATCCGGGACGATGAAGAAGACCACATGACTCTGGAGTCTCCCGACCTCGACACTCAGATCTATATTGGTCATGGTGTTAGCAGCGGCATTGATGAACGCAGTATGCTGTTTGCCCTGCGTCCGGAAAAAACCCTGATGACGCTGGAGAAGCCGGACCAGGAGTTCAACTGGTCTTCCGGCAAAGTGCACGATATTGCCTATCTGGGCGGGCATACGGTTTACTATGTTGCGCTGCCGAGTGGCAAAATTGTCCAGTGCTTTCTCGCTAATACATTGCGTCGTGCCGAACGCCCCACTTGGGAAGATCCCGTGTACATTCACTGGTCAACAGACAGCGGTGTGGTGCTACGGTCATGAAGAAACTGGACTTGTCCCGAATGATGCCGGGAGCTCGTCGCTGGGTGATCGCCGGCCCTTATTTCTGGTTACTGATATTCTTTCTGCTGCCATTTATTTTTGTTCTGAAAATATCTTTCGCAGAGGCGGAGCTTTCAATCCCTCCCTATAGCTCTATGTTTCTATGGGCTGAAGATGCGCTGAATATCAGTCTCAGCTTTGCTAACTACCTCCTGCTGGCGGGTGATGATCTTTATGTGGTGGCGTATTGGAACTCCATCAAAATTGCCTTTTTCTCCACCCTGTTCTGTATGATGCTCGGCTATCCCATGGCCTACGCTATTGCCAAGGCACCTCCGCAATTGCAAACCACCTGGTTGCTGTTGGTGTTGCTGCCGAGTTGGACTTCCTTCCTGATTCGGGTTTATGCCTGGATGGGGCTGCTGAAAAACAACGGTATTATTAACGGCGGTCTGATGTGGCTTGGAATTATTGACGAGCCGATCCAGATGTTGAATACCAACTTTGCCGTATACATCGGTATCGTCTATTGCTATCTGCCGTTCATGGTATTGCCGCTTTATGCCAATCTGGTGAAGCATGATTTCACGCTGATAGAAGCCGCCGGCGATCTCGGCGCTCGTAAGTGGACCAGCTTTCTGAAAATCACCTTGCCTTTGTCCAAAAACGGTATGGTTGCCGGTGCCATGCTGGTGTTTATCCCGGTCGTGGGTGAATACGTTATACCGGAACTGCTGGGCGGCACCGAAAGCATTATGATCGGAAAGGTGCTGTGGCAGGAATTTTTCAATAACCGTGACTGGCCGGTTGCCTCGGCACTGGCAACAATCATGATCGTGATACTGATTTTGCCGATTATCCTGTTCCATCGTTATCAGAATAAGGAGAATCAGCCATGAATTCCGATCCTGTGAAATTCAGACGCTTCAGCCTGAGTAACAGCATTTTCTGGCTGGGTATCCTTTTCCTTTATGCGCCCATGTTGGTGCTGATCATCTATTCCTTTAATGAATCCCGTCTGGTGACCGTGTGGTCGGGGTGGTCTGTTAAGTGGTATGGCGAACTGTTTCAGGATCAGCAGCTGATGAGCGCTGTATGGCGCTCTGTGGAAGTTGCTTTCTATGCCGCCAGTGCGGCAGTCGTTTTGGGACTGTTTGCGTCTATTGTCATTGTCCGATTCCATAAATTTCGGGGCCGGACTCTGTTTTCGGGAATGATCACGGCTCCCCTGGTCATGCCGGATGTCATTATCGGCCTGTCCATGTTGCTGTTATTCGTGGCCATGGCTCAGATGGTAGGTTGGCCTTCGGAACGAGGACTTCTCACAGTCTGGATTGCTCATACGACGTTCTGTATGGCGTATTCAACGGTGGTGATCAGTTCCCGTTTGCGGGAGATGGATCAGAGCCTGGAGGAAGCGGCTCTGGATCTCGGGGCAACGCCGGTCACAGCTTTCGTGAAGGTTACCTTGCCGATTATTGCCCCCGCGGTATTTTCTGCCTGGCTGTTGTCCTTTACCTTGTCACTGGATGACGTGGTTATTGCAAGTTTCGTTACCGGGCCTGGCGCGACAACGCTCCCTATTGAAGTATTCTCATCTGTCCGCTTGGGTGTCACACCGAAAATTAATGCGCTGGCAACCATCATCATACTGCTGGTCTCTGCTGCAGCATTTGGCAGTTGGTACTTTATGCGTAAACTGGAACAGAATCGGATGGCCGGTAGCTAGTACTTTCCAATTGGTTAAGACAGCAATCGGTAAATGCAGCAATTGGTAAATACAGCAAGCTGGATTCCAACATTGCTTTCATCATGGCTGGTTGTCGGCAGCTAAAGGTAGCTAGAGGTATCTACTGGTTTTCAAATCCCCTGGGGACGACTACAGTTGTGGGATATTCATTGTATCTCACAACTTAAGGAAGTTATGCCAATCGCTCCCCGCAAATCCTCCATAATAGGCATCGTTGTCCCGCTCCTCAGCCTGGTAATATATTCTGTGGGGCACGGTTTATTCGGCACTCTCATTAGTGTCCGCTTGTCGGCAGAGGGGGTGTCGCCGCAATGGATAGGGGCGGTTTCCTCCGCTTACTTTGCCGGATTGATTGCCGGGGCTTTCATCAATACCAAGCTTATCCTCGGGGTAGGGCATATTCGCGCCTATGCCGCATACGCCTCCATATTAGCCTGTGCTTCACTGATTATCGGTCTGGTGGTGATACCGGAGGTGTGGTTAGTGTTGCGGCTGATTGGTGGCTTCGCCACAGGCGGCATCTTCGTTGTTATCGAATCCTGGCTGATGGTCTCCACTTCGTCTAAAGTCCGGGGCCAAGTATTGGCAATCTACATGGTGCTGCTCTATGGTGCCATGGCCGGTGGTCAGATGATCTTGAAATGGGTCGATATCACGCTGCTGGTGCCCTTCGCGCTGACCGCGCTAGCGGCTTCTCTCTCTGTCGTGCCCTTGACATTATTGAAGACACAGACACCACAGATGGAATATCACGGTCGACTGCCACTGTCCCGGTTATTCAAACTGACCCCTACCGGTGTAGTGGCCAGTTTATGTGGCGGTATGTTGCTTGGTGTTATCTATGGCCTGTTGCCTCTGTTCTTTTCTGAAGTGGGATACGATGTCGGGGACACTGCGAACATGATGGCTCTGGTGATTATCGGCGGAATGTGTCTGCAATATCCCCTGGGCAGGATGTCTGACCGTTATGACCGGCGGATGGTTATTGCGTCACTGTTTGGTGTCACTCTGGTGCTTTCCTGCACTTTTATCTGGACCAATGCGATTGCAAACACCTGGGCAACGGCTGGATTTATGTTGCTGTTTGGCGGAGTGACATTTTCCATCTATCCCATCAGCCTCAGCCATGCTTGTGACGAGCTGCCGCCGGAGCAGATGATCAACGGAAACCAAGGGGTTCTTCTGTGCTACAGCACTGGTGCGGTGATAGGTCCTAATTTAGCCCCCTGGTTTATTTCAATTCGCGGTCCGATGGGAATGTTTGTGTATTTCACTCTTATCTCTTCCCTGGTTCTGGTGTTCCTGTTGTGGCGTCGCTCAGTGCGTACAGCGGTACCATTGCAGGAGCACGCAATGTACTCGGCTACCGTTCCAACCTCGCCATTCCTGGCTGAGATGAATCCACGGGCAGATCCAGACGTAGAAACTTCTGTGCTTACTCCTGAAGAAGTGGAAGCTATTGAGGACGCTGAAGCCCATGAGGACGCATTGCGTGAAGCCATGGAGACTGCTGAAAGCCCCGAGAGTGAAACTCCCGAGCCGTTGGACCAGGAGCAGGTTCCCGAGGAAAAGCGGTAGCGTTTTCCATTCCTCAGATGTATTTAGGGGCTGATTACGAAACGTCAACACTCCTTAAAGCTGGTCATACTTTTTCGCTAGCCCCTTACATTTATCGACCGGGTATTTCTCCCGGTTTTTAACCATTTTGGCATAGATGGCAGACTCCATGTCGATACTGAGCTTGTCCGCCAGACGTAGCAGATAAACGGCAATGTCGGCCATTTCGTCACGCACTCTCTGGGCCTTGTCAGGATCTGCCATCACATTGTCTGCCTGTTCCTGGGTCAGCCATTGGAACTCTTCGGTCAACTCGGCGCACTCCACTGACATCGCCATCACTAGATTTTTGGGGTTATGGTACTGGTCCCAGTCCCGTTCCCGGGCAAACTCGGCAATAGCGTTCTGGATGTCTTTCACATTCATTTAAGGGGCTCCGTATAAAAGCGTGGGAGTCGGTGGAAAACTCATTAACCGTAACGCCGGATCAGTCGTTCCAGCCAGGGCATTGCCTCCGGATAATAGCCGCAATCGAGAACAAATTCCTGGCCTCTGGCAACAGCGTTAAGAGTGACGCTATCGCTGTTTTGCTGCCAGCGTTCAGGCTTTTGATGGTAACTCAAAGGAGGGCGGCCTTTACCCGGATACCACCAGGCAGGTAGCTGCCACTGAGTGAGTGGTGCGCCTGCGGCCGTCAGGCATAGCTCGTCATTCAGGTGATAAAACCTGCCCGAACCGGGAAGGCCTGTGTTAACACCGTCGATACAAAGCTGGTCCCGGGCGATATAAAGATGGTTGTTGGCATCCGGCCCGCGAAAAAAATGCGGATGATAACGGGCCCATTGAAGCTCACCAGGACTTAATTCATCGACCTTGATAATGTCTCCGATCTGCAGCCAGCCCCAGAGAATGTGGCGTCGGGGCAGGTCACGCTTAAATCGCCAGGTAGCCCTGGTGGCTGCGGATGACTTTTTAACCGATCTGGTTTTGTGGATCGGTTGGAATACGCCGAAAAATAGGAAAAGGTCACCGGCGGTTACACTTTGCTTTTGCAGATGTCCGAAGGCGGCACCGGTCTGTCCGAGCAGCGGCTGCCAATCTGCAGACCTGGGATAGTCGGAAACCACCAGATCAGGATCCAGGTGAGCGCCATTTTTTTGGGCAATTTTTCCGGCAGTCAGTTGACGCACCAAACTGCCTAGAGGCATGTCCTGGTGGGTGATATCGCCATAATGTATCGGTGAGTAAGAATCAGGAATGGGGAGTGGTATCAGGCGTTCGTCAGGCAGAATCGGGTTTGGGTAACCGCCGGCGGCGGAATCAAACCCTTTTCGGCTGAGTATTAATCGCATGAATTTTTCTCGTCCTCGCTAATATCCAGGTGATTTCCAGTAGCTGCCGCTGGATTGGTGCTACTCTCATAAATAGTGCTGCCCACAATCCTGCCGGAGACGTCAACAGACCCTAACAGCAAAAGCACTAAAATTTCTGCAGCACTGTCGGGCGGTAAAAGGTAACCTACGCGCCCGGAATTTTCTATGGCAGTGCCGAGGGTCACGGCCAGAGACTTTTTCAGTCCGTTTCGTCATATTGCTACGCAGTCAACGAACCAGATAAGTAACCAGACACGCCATCATATAAACAAGTCATCATATAAAAAGGTATCGCCGGTGTTTTCTCAATTTCATTTACATGAACGTCTGCTCAAGGCAGTCACAGAGCTCAATTTTCTGGAGCCGACATCCGTGCAGGTAGCGGCGATACCGCCCGCAATGGAAGGCCGGGATATTCGGGCCATTGCTCAAACAGGCAGTGGAAAAACCGCCTCCTTCCTTTTACCTGTACTCGACCGCTTAATGGACGATGTCCGGCCCGGTACCCGTATCCGTGTATTGATACTGTTGCCGACCCGGGAGCTGGCCCAGCAAACTTTACAGCAGGTGGAGGCCTTTGCGCGATTCACCTTCCTGAAAGCCCAGCTGATTACGGGAGGGGAAGACTTTAAGGTTCAGGCCGCTGGTCTGCGTAAGATTCCTGATGTGCTGATTGGCACGCCTGGCCGCCTGATTGAGCATTTGGATTCAAACACACTGCCCCTTGATGATATAGAAGTGCTGGTGCTGGATGAAGCTGACCGCATGCTGGATATGGGCTTTGCCGAAGATGTCGAGCGTCTGGCCACTGCCTGCACCCAACGTAGGCAGACATTGATGTATTCTGCGACCCAGGGTGCTGCTGCATTGCGCAAGCTGATGGATCAATTGCTGACAGAGCCGGTAAACCTGAAGTTGAATACTATTGATGAGATGGGGGACAGCACCCGTCATCAGGTGATCACCTCAGATCACGATGCCCATAAAGACGCCCAGGTGCGTTGGCTGCTGGAAAACGAAACCTATAGCAAGGCCATAATTTTTACCAATACCCGGGTGCATGCTGATCGCCTCTATGGCCACCTGGTTGCGGAAGGCTACAAGGCTGCCGTGCTGCATGGCGAAAAGGACCACAAGATCCGTAAGCAGACGATGGAACGCTTTCGCCAGGGAGGTGGCAAAGTGCTGGTAGCCACCGATCTGGCTGCACGAGGTTTGGATATTGAAGGTCTGGATCTGGTGATCAATTTTGATATGCCGCGCAGCGGTTCTGAATACGTGCATCGAGTCGGCCGCACCGGACGTGCCGGAGATGAAGGGTTGGCGATTTCCCTGATCAGTCATAACGACTGGAACCTGATGTGCAGTATTGAACGTTACCTGAAACAGCATTTTGAGCGCCGCAATGTTCCCGGTATGAAAGCCAAATACCAGGGACCCAAGCCAGGTAGCGCAGGTAAAAAGAAGAAAATTCAGAAAAAACTGCAAAAAAAAGGTGGTGGTGTAAAGGGATCTCAGAAAGCCAAACCTGCCGCCAAGCGAGGCTCAGCCAGTGCTGCTCCGGCCAATGGTAGCCCCGCCAGAGGTGGCCCCACCAAAGCTATAAAAGGTACGGCTTCTGGAGCAGGTTCAACCGAATCATCGAGGGACGGATTCGCACCGATTCGCAAGAAAACCAACAAACCTTCCTGAATGAGAGCCTAAAATTGGATTCCTACCGGGGAGGAACTTGGGCGCCTGTAGCTTCGGCGCTCAAGATTGTGATCAGCGATGGACGTGAGTTAGAGCTCTACACGGCTCAACAAGGTTGCAGGTGATAGCAGATCTGCAAGGGCATCATTCTCCGCCGCAGTGTTGTGACCCAGAATTTCATCGGCGGTCACAACTTCCCAGGCATCTGTGGTAGCCATCAGCTTACGCAACAGAATATTGTTCAACTGGTGACCGGGCTTATAGCATTTCAGCTCCGCCAGCATGTTATAGCCACACATCCGCAGATCGCCAATGGCGTCCAGAACCTTGTGTCGAACCATCTCGTTGTCGTAACGCAAACCGGTAGGATTCAGGACGCGAAACTGATCGAATACCACAGCATTTTCCAGACCACCACCAAGTGCCAGACCTTTTTCATGCAGATATTCAATATCCCGCATAAAGCCGAAAGTTCGTGCACGGCTGACTTCCTGGATAAAGGTTTCAGAGTTGATATCAAGCACCATGTGCTGCTCACTCTGCTTGATTACCGGGTGATTGAAGTCAATTCTGGCATCAACGCGGAACCCGTTATGAGGGCGCAATACCGCATATTTGTCTTCGTGCTCCACACGAATTTCGCGTTTCACCCGTAGAAACTTTTTCGGAGCTTCCTGAATCGTCAGGCCGGCTTCCTTGAACAGGAAGATAAACGGCATGGCGCTACCGTCCATGATAGGGACTTCTTCCCCGTCAATATCGATATACAGATTATCGACACCCAGCCCGCTAATGGCTGCAAGCAGGTGCTCCACTGTTGAAAGCTGGTAACCTGCGTCATTGACCAGGCCGGTATTCAGCATGGTGTGGGCCACTGCTTCCGCGCGCAGATAAAAACGCTGTTCCGGTTTGCATTCGGTACGGGTAAACACAATGCCGGTATTCACAGGTGCTGGCGAAATTTGCATATGAACCTTGCGGCCCGAATGCACACCTACGCCTACTACTTGGAAACCTTTTTGAATTGAAATCTGATTTGGCATTGTCTTCGTTGCTAATCCCTGTCTAATTTTTATCTTGTGTCCGGCAAAATTGGAGCATAATTGTAAAGTTTGGTTGATTTTTGTTCTAGTTAAGAAATGTAATCAGGCTTATAACTTTGTAAAGTACTTATGCCATCGGACAACATGGTTGCTGTGGAAGACGAATGGCGGTCAGTTGTCTTCTTCCAGGGTCGCCAGCCATTCAGTGCCCATTTTTTGTTCTATATATTCCCTGATGAATTGGCGAACCTTCTGTGATGGCGTGACATCTTCCTGAGCGCAAAGCTTTTCAAAAATGGCTTTCTTTCTGGGGTCTATCAGCAGAGTGAGGCGGGCTGTTCTTTGTTCCATGAGGCAATCCGTCAAAAGTATGTTAATTAAATTAACATTGAATGAAAATTTGTTGAGAATATAATGCCCATTCAATGAGAGTGCAACCAAAACTGGAGTGTCCCTATGCCGCATCGCGCCCACCTGTTCTCGCTTCGAGTTGCGCATGCTTTCAGGGAAAGTTGTCTCTCCGAAAAATACACTTCCAAGCGCTTCTTGAAGGACCTGCTGGCCGGAATCACCATTGGTATTATCGCCATTCCTTTGGCTATGGCCCTGGCAATCGCCAGTGGTGTAGCTCCACAGTACGGTTTGTATACCGCAATTATTGCCGGGTTTCTGATTGCCCTGACCGGGGGCTCCCGATTCAGTATTTCGGGACCCACTGCAGCTTTTGTGGTGATCCTCTACCCAATTGCTCAAAAGTACGGTTTGGGCGGGTTGCTGCTGGCGACAGTTATGGCGGGTGGTCTCATGATCACCATGGCGGTTTTACGGTTGGGGCGTTATATCGAGTACATTCCCGAGTCCGTCACCCTGGGCTTTACCGGCGGTATTGCCGTGGTGATTGCGACACTGCAGGTCAAAGACTTCTTCGCGCTGACGATCAGCGAAATGCCGGAAAGCTATCTGGGTAAATGGGATGTGCTTATCCGGGCTATGCCTGATGCACATTGGCCAGGACTCGCTATTGCCTGCTTAACCCTGACAATCATGGTGCTGTGGCCGAAGCTTAAAACACCGGTTCCTGCACATTTGCCTGCCGTGATTGTGGCCAGTCTGGTGGCGTGGGGATTCAATGATGCGGGCCTGACAATAGATACCATCGGCACACGTTTTAATTACCTGCTGCCGGATGGAGGTTTTGCCCAGGGTATTCCCCCATATTTGCCTTCATTCCAATGGCCATGGTTGCAGGCCGGGCCTGATGGATCCCCCTTGGTGCTTGACTGGGGCCTGTTGCGGGATCTGTTACCAGCCGCCTTTGCTATTGCCATGTTGGGAGCAATTGAATCTTTGCTTTGCGCCATGGTGCTGGACGGTATGACCGGACGCCGTCATAGTGCCAATAGTGAATTGCTGGGGCAGGGGATTGGCAATATAGTGGCGCCGTTTTTTGGTGGTATTACTGCCACGGCGGCTATTGCCCGCTCGGCAGCCAATGTACGTGCTGCGGCAGAATCGCCTGTCTCTGCCGTGATTCACGCTGTAGTGGTGCTGCTGGCACTGGTCGGATTAGCCAATGTGCTGGCTTATCTACCCATGCCGGCCATGGCGGCAATGTTGTTGGTGGTCGCCTGGAACATGAGTGAGGCACCTAAATCCGTCAAACTGCTGAAAACTGCCCCCAAGACAGATATCTGGGTGTTCCTCACCTGTTTTTCACTGACGGTACTGTTTGACATGGTCATTGCCATTACTGCTGGTATCTTATTGGCGTCGTTTCTGTTCATGAAGGAAATCGCAGAAATGACCAAGATTTCCGATGTCACTGACAATCAGCGTCTGGTGCCCGTGTCTCTGCCTGAGGGCTGGTCTGTCTTCAAGATTAATGGCCCTTTATTTTTTGCGGCCGCCGACAGAATATTTGGTGAGCTCTCTGTACTCACCGAACATAAAAAGGGCATTTTACTGTACCTGGACGGTGTGCCGATTCTTGATGCCGGAGGAGTGGCTGCCCTGAACAAGCTGATATCAAAATGTCAGCATGACAGCACCCAACTGGTGCTGGCTGATCTACAATTCCAGCCGCTCAAGACGATTGCCAAGGCACGTCTGAGGCCGGTGGAGGGAGTAACTCGTTATTTTTCAACACTTAGGGAAGCTTTGGAAACTATTGCTGTGACGAACACCGATGTGGGCAGCGCAATCAATCAAGACTCGACAGGGAATGTAGCATGAAACTTTCTGAAGCAATGGAGCTTTACAATGCGGGAAGCCTGCGCTCGGCTGAACTTTTACCTAACCCCTCGGATCACCAGCAATGGTTCATTATGGTGACGGGAGGCAGCGGCAAGAGTTTCATTATTGCTGATGAAGATGATAATCCCATCGTCACTGGGCAGCTTGAGGAGCTGTTTAAAACGTTGAAGGCGTTGGGGTTTCGTAAGGCGCAAATCACTTTCTAGGAGCCCGGCAGTTCCAGGTCGAGGTCAGAATCCGGCATTCCATCACGTGCCCAGCGTAAACCCCAGAACGGCTGAAGGCAGTGCCGAAGTCATGCACTTCTCGATTCCTTTTTCCACACCAGGTGTTAGCGTTCTGGATAACTGGAAGACCGTCGGCATGCGATGCATTTCCATCCGTTGCCGGAGCACAAGCAAACCGAAATGTCCGGAAAAGTATTGTTGGGTATGGACCCGGTCAAACCTTTGAACATCGTTTAATATGCGCTGCTCTTCAGCAGCAACACCTGCGTATCAGGTTGTTGTTGCTAAGGCTCATAGTACCAGTCTCTCCTAGCACCTTCGTAATCTATAAAATTACGGTTTTTGGGTGATCGCGTTGAATAATTCCTGTGATGAGGTGACGACAGAGAATTTTGGTCCGGTGTTATGGGTTACTGACGCTTTGATAATGAAGGGCACCTTTTCACCTTTCAGGTTAACCACAAATTCAAGGTCTTCCTCTTCACCATCGCTTAGTCCTTCGGCCATGGTAATAGCGCTGGCAATGTTATCCGCGTTAATTCCTTCACCGAGTTTTGTTGCCAGCTGTGACAGGTAGCTCTGCAGGTCGTCCAGGTTAAGATTGAGTTCTTCTCGATACATTGCCGACTCCTCGATATTTTTAATAAAGATCTTGATGATGATTCCTGGGGTTACAGAACAATCTTAGAACCACCAGGAATCTCCATATTGATTTCGCTCAATTAATCTTTGAGTGGAATGACCGTTTCAGACCTTTAGTTCCGCCCGGCCATCACGCCGCCATCTACATCCCAGACCGCACCCGTTACCCAGCCTGCTTTGGCCATGGAGTAAGCCGAGGAGGGCGTGGCTTTGATGGCCTGCCGGGCCCACATGGAGCCTATGTGCACGCTGGAACCGCCTAGAATTAACGCTGAAGAAGTGCTCGTTTTGTTCATGATGTTTATCTCCACTGGTGGGATCAGTTAGGGTGGAGGTGCAGCTTATAAATCCGCTACGCTGCTGAAAAATAAGCAAAATTATCCGTATTCTGGATGAGTTGGAGAAGCTTCGGATTGAAATAAATGTCGAGATCGGTAGTGGTGTGAATAGGTAGGTTAAGATCTCTGTGTCTCACTCAATGTAGCTGTTCAAAATCCTCTCATAGGTCGACAGCCCGCCGTCTGGTTGGTTACGTTTAAGGCTGTCCAAAGCTGACTGGAACCGCTCTATGGTGCTGTCCGGAGTGTCGTGGTGAAAAGCCAGATAAAGGCCACCGGCAGAGCCAAAACTCCATACCGGTTCGAAATCGCTGGGTTTGGCCCCTTGTTGTTTAAGTAGCCACAAGGCGGTTCTTTGCCCATAAGACCACATATCAATACGGCCATGTATCAACATACGGGCGGCAATATCAGGATAGGCCACTGTCTGACGAATATTTGTCGACACATTGTTGGTATTAAGCATAATCTCTCCCATATCGCTGCGTACGGTAACCACAGATAGTCCGGTGAGATCTGCAAGGCTTTGCAGTTCAAAATCGCGTTTTTTTTTGGCCATCAGCACCACTGGCGAAATTGCCACGGGGCCTACCCAGCGGAAAAGCCCTTCCCGTTCAGGGCTTCTTCGGGTGCTGAACAAAACTGTACCTGGCTCATTCTGCACCAAACGGTATCCTCTGGCCCAGGGGTGCAGCTCAATATCTCCCCGTGCTTTCAAGGAGCCGATATTTCGGAATATTTCGATCAGGAGGTCCACGGAACTACCCACCAGTTTGCCATTTTCGATGTAGTTGTAAGGGGGAGAATTTTCAGTGATGAACCTGATATTGGCGGCAGGGTCGGCAGCGAAAATCGACCCGCTCGAAAAAATTATCAGTAACGTCAGAAGTATTCCTGACCAGCAAAACTTTGGCCGACTACACATTAGAATCATCTTGGATTGGTATCTGTTGGAAAAACCCTCTAAGTATTGATCTGACAGGGGTGGCAGTCAAATATAGTGGTTCGGCTTGGCCGCGAGCCGACTGAGGATGGGAGCGTTGCCAGGCAGCGTTTTTTCTGCTGTCGCAAATCATCATCTGGGTGTCGTGAGTAAGCACATGTGCCTGCAGGCCTGGGATTACCATCTCGGACAATCCATCATCGCCTGTAATCACCGGATTTTCCGGGCATTGGCGGTTAATCCACGGTGAGGAATCGCACTTATGTTTTCAAAAAACGACACCATTGCCAGCTATGACGAAGCACTCTGGACGGCCATGCAGGCAGAAGAGCGGCGCCAGGAAGATCATATTGAGCTGATCGCGTCAGAAAACTATACCAGTCCACGCGTCATGGAAGCGCAGGGTTCCTGCCTGACTAACAAATACGCGGAAGGTTATCCTGGCAAGCGTTATTACGGCGGCTGTGAATACGTCGATGTGGTGGAAAAGCTGGCTATGGAGCGCGCCTGCGAGTTGTTCGGCGCAGATTATGCCAACGTGCAGCCACACTCCGGATCCCAAGCCAATGCGGCAGTCTACATGGCCTTGATGAACCCCGGCGAAACTGTGTTGGGTATGAGTCTGGCCCACGGTGGACACCTGACCCATGGTGCCCATGTCAGCTTCTCCGGCAAGATTTATAAAGCGGTACAGTATGGTCTGGATGAGGCAACCGGTGAGATCGACTACGCCCAGGTAGAAGCCCTGGCGCAGGAGCATCGTCCGAAAATGATCGTCGCCGGCTTCTCTGCATACTCCCGTGTCGTTGATTGGGCGCGTTTCCGCCAGATTGCGGATGCTGTTGGTGCTTATCTCTTTGTCGATATGGCCCACGTGGCAGGCCTGGTGGCTGCGGGTGTGTACCCGAATCCATTACCCCACGCCCATGTGGTGACCACCACTACTCACAAAACCCTGCGCGGTCCCCGTGGTGGTTTGATCCTGGCCAAAGCTGACGCTGATATTGAGAAGAAGCTCAATTCGGCAGTGTTCCCCGGCGGTCAGGGCGGTCCCTTGATGCATGTGATAGCCGCCAAAGCGGTCAGCTTCAAAGAAGCACTGGAACCGTCATTCAAGAGCTATCAGGAGCAGGTGGTTAAAAACGCTCAAGTCATGGCGAACGTTTTTATCGAGCGTGGCTACGATGTAGTCTCAGGCGGCACTGACAATCACTTGTTTCTGCTGAGCCTGGTTAAGCAGGGGTTGACCGGTAAAGATGCGGATGCCGCTTTGGGGCGCGCCAGCATCACCGTGAACAAGAATGCCGTGCCTAACGATCCGCAGTCTCCTTTCGTGACTTCCGGTCTGCGGATTGGATCTCCAGTGATTACGACAAGAGGCATGAAAGAAGAGCAGTGCGCCGAACTGGCTGGTTGGATTGCCGATGTGCTGGACGCGTTGCAACAGGGAGATGTTGAAAATACGATCGCGGATGTGAAAGAAAAAGTTCGCGGTTACTGTCTTGATTTTCCTGCGTACCGTTAGTGGATGCCGTTAGCATCCTGGAGTAACACCTAAAGTGGCTATCAGTCTGTTCGACATGTTGAAAATCGGTATCGGTCCTTCCAGTTCCCATACGGTCGGTCCGATGAAAGCTGCCCAGCTTTTCGCGTCCGGTCTGGCGGAGGCTGACCTGTTGCCGCAAATCGCTCGCCTGCGTGTGCAGTTGTTTGGTTCTTTGGGGGCGACGGGGAAAGGCCATGGTACTGGACCTGCCGTGGTGCTTGGTCTGGAAGGCCAGTTGCCGGAATCGGTCAATCCGGGGATTGTCGAACCTCGCATGGCGGAAATCCGGCAGGAAGAGGTGTTGCGGATACTGGGACAGTTTCCGGTAAAATTCCTGGAGTCTGAGGACCTGATCTATCATCGCAAGGAATCCTTGCCCTACCATCCCAATGGCATGGTATTTACCGCCTATGATGCTGAGGGGCGTGTGTTTCAGGAAAAGACCTACTACTCTGTGGGTGGTGGTTTTGTGGTGGATGATAAGGCTGCGGGTGCCGATCGCATCGTGGAAGACAGCACGCCCCTGCCATATCCCTTCAAGTCCGGCGCGGAGTTGATGCGGCTATGCCATGAACATCAGATGTCGATTTCTGACCTGATGATGGAAAACGAAAAGGTCTGGCGCACGGAAGAAGAGATCCGTGCGGGCATTGAGGCCATCTGGCAGGTAATGCAGGAATGCGTTAAAAACGGTGTTCGTCATGAAGGGATTCTTCCCGGCGGTTTGAAAGTCAAACGTCGTGCAGCAACTTTGTATCAGGACCTGAAAAACAAGACCCGTATGGACATGATCTCTCCCTCGCTGGGTGCCATGGACTGGGTCAATCTCTATGCCCTGGCGGTGAATGAGGAAAATGCGGCCGGTGGTCGTATGGTGACGGCGCCGACCAACGGTGCGGCGGGGATCATCCCGGCGGTGCTGCACTACTACAAGAATTTTTGCCCGAACTCCGATGATGAGGGTGTGGTGCGCTTTCTGCTGACTGCAGCCGCCATCGGTATTCTGTTCAAGGAAAACGCCTCAATTTCCGGCGCTGAAGTCGGTTGTCAGGGTGAAGTGGGCTCTGCCTGCGCAATGGCGGCAGCCGGTCTGGCGGAAGCCTGTGGCGGTACGCCGGAACAGGTGGAGAATGCCGCTGAGATTGGTATGGAGCACCACCTGGGGCTGACCTGCGATCCCATCGGTGGGCTGGTGCAGGTGCCCTGTATCGAGCGTAATGCCATGGCTGCCATGAAAGCGATCAATGCGGCGGTAATGGCTATGCGCGGCAACGGGGAGCATTTTGTCTCCCTGGATAAAGTTATCAAGACCATGCGGGAAACTGGTCTGGATATGTTGGACAAATATAAGGAAACCTCACGTGGCGGCTTGGCCGTGAACGTGATTGAGTGTTAAACGCTGTCGGGACATCTTAAGAGGTTAAAGCAATGCAGAAATATTCCGGTTTCGGGCTGATCAAGCATGCCCTGACATACCACGAGAACTGGCAGCGCGTCTGGCGTAATCCCAAGCCCAAGAAAAAGTACGACGTGGTTATTGTCGGTGGTGGCGGGCACGGCCTGGCCACGGCCTACTATCTGGCTAAAGTGCACAACATTACCAACGTGGCGGTGGTGGAAAAGGGTTATCTGGGTGGTGGTAATACGGCACGTAATACCACTATCGTGCGTTCCAATTATCTGTGGGACGAAGCGGCGAATTTGTATGAGCACGCGATGAAACTCTGGGAAGGTCTGTCCCAGGATCTGAACTACAACGTGATGTTCTCCCAGCGTGGGGTGATGAACCTCGGGCATACCCTGCAGGACATGCGGGACATCCATCGCCGGGTCAACGCCAACCGCCTGAACGGCATTGATGGTGAGGTTCTGGACACCCAGCAGGTCAAAGAAATTGTACCTATCATGGATTGTTCTTCGAACACCCGCTTCCCGGTGCTTGGCGCTTCCTGGCAGCCCCGTGCCGGTGTTGCCCGCCATGATGCGGTGGCCTGGGGCTTTGCCCGCGCTGCCGACGCCATGGGCGTGGATCTGATCCAGCAATGCGAAGTGATCGATATCCTTAAGGAAGACGGCGCAGCGGTCGGTGTCGAAACCAAGCAGCACGGCGCCATCATGGCTGGCCGTATCGGTTGCGTGGTGGCCGGTAATTCCGGTGTGCTGGCTAATATGGCAGGCTTCCAGCTACCCATTGAATCTCATCCACTACAGGCTTTGGTTTCCGAGCCGATTAAGCCGATCCTGGATACGGTGGTCATGTCCAACCATGTACATGGCTATATTTCCCAATCCGATAAAGGCGATCTGGTTATCGGTGCAGGGATCGATGGCTATAACGGTTACGGCCAGCGTGGTTCCTATAGCACCATTGAACATACTCTCCAGGCCATTATTGAATTGTTCCCGATCTTCAGCAGGGTGCGTATGAACCGTCAGTGGGGCGGTATTGTAGATACCTGCCCGGATGCCTGTCCGATCATTTCGGACACCCCGGTCGAGAACCTGTTCTTCAACTGTGGTTGGGGTACTGGGGGCTTTAAAGCGACTCCGGGCTCAGGGCATGTATTTGCAGCCACACTGGCCAAAGGCGCTGCCAATGAACTGGCGAAACCATTTTCCATGTTCCGTTTCTATGACGGTGCCCTGATCGATGAACACGGTGCCGCAGGCGTCGCACACTAATTCGGGAGATTTGCGATGTTTTATATCTACTGTCCTTATTGCCAAGAGCATCGGGAAGAAGAAGAGTTTCATGCCAAAGGGCAGGCGCATATCGCCCGGCCTGCAGACCCGGATAGCTGCACGGATCAGGAATGGGGGACCTACCTCTACTTCCGTAAAAATCCCCGTGGTCTGCACCATGAGTTGTGGGTGCATGCCACTGGCTGCCGGAAATTTTTCAACATTACCAGGGACACCCAGACCTACGAGATCAAAGAGGTCTACAAAATGGGCGAACTCCCGAAAATCACCAACGATCCCGCGTTCCAGCAGGCCTGAAGCAGGCGATTTGAAGCAAACAGTTAGCAGTGAATAGCTAGAGGCGAACAGAATGGCACAGAAAAACCGTCTTCAGTCCGGTGGCCGCGTAGACCGCAGTAAGCCCCTGATTTTCTTTTTCAATGGCGAACCATTCCAGGGATATCAGGGTGATACTTTGGCGTCGGCCATGCTGGCCAATGGCGTTGACGTGGTGGGACGCAGCTTTAAATACGGCCGTGCCCGAGGGATAGTGACGGCAGGCGCTGATGAGCCCAACGCCATCATGCAGCTCGGTGCCACCGAGGCCACTCAGATCCCCAACGTACGTGCCACCCAGCAGGAACTCTATGCCGGTCTGAAAGTCAACTCTACCAGCGGCTGGCCCAGTGTGGATTTCGACCTGATGGGGCTGATAGGCAAGTTCTTCGGACGCATGTTGCCTCCCGGGTTCTACTACAAAACCTTTATGTTTCCGGAATCCTTCTGGGAGCTGTATGAGAAATACATTCGCAAGGCGGCCGGTCTTGGGCGTTCTCCCCGTGAGAACGATCCGGATATTTACGATCATGTGAACCAGCATGCCGATGTATTAGTCGTCGGTGCCGGTCCTGCCGGATTGTCTGCAGCCTTGGCGGCTGCGCGCACTGGGGCTCGCGTGATATTGGCGGATGAACAGGCTGAAATGGGTGGCTCACTGCTTTATAGCCGTGACCAGATCAACGGTATGGCGGCGGATCAGTGGGTCAGCGTAGCGCTGAAAGAACTGGCGGGGTATGACAATGTCATGCTATTGCCCAAAGCCACCGTCAACGGCTACCACGACCATAACTTCCTCACTATTCATGAGCGTTGCGCGGATCACATCGGCGATAAGGCACCCCATGGCCAAGCGCGTCAAAGAATGCATCGGGTACGTGCAAACTGGGTGGTGCTGGCTACCGGCGCCAGTGAGCGTCCTCTGGTGTACGCTAATAACGACTTGCCTGGCTGTATGCAGGCTTCGGCGGTTTCCACTTATATTCGCCAGTACGGCGTGGTACCTGGTGAACGTCTGGTATTGATGACGACTAATGATTACGCCTACCGCACAGCGCTTGACTGGCATGAAGCCGGACGTCAGGTGGTCGCGATTGTGGATACCCGGCAGTCACCTTCAGGCGCTTATATCGAAGAGGCGCGCCAGCGTGGGATTAAAGTGCTTACCGGATCTGCGGTCATTGAAGTAAAAGGCGGCAAGCGGGTAAACGGTGCCTTGGTGGCAGCCATTGATGAAGCTGGCAACAAAGTGATCGGCGACGGTCAGACCCTCAGTTGCGATACCGTGGCGAGTTCCGGTGGCTGGAGCCCTGCGGTGCACTTGTCCTGTCATACAGGGAGCCGTCCTGTCTGGCGTGGCGATATTCAGGGGTTCGTCCCCGGTGAGACTACACAGAAACAGCTGATTGCCGGTGCCGTCAGCGGCACCTACACCCTCAGTGCCTGCCTGAAAGACGGTGCGGATATTGGCACCCTGGCAGCGGCCAATGCCGGATTCACTGCAGATAAGGCCGCAACAGATACGCCAAGCGTGACTGAGCTGGCCGAAGGGCCTGCCATGGGGCTGTTCTATGTGCCACATAGCAAACCCGCCAGCCGTGCGCCCAAGCAATTCGTAGACTACCAAAATGATGTCACGGCCGCCGGCATTGAGCTGGCAACCCGGGAAGGTTTTGAGTCCATCGAGCACGTGAAGCGATACACAGCGCTGGGCTTTGGTACCGATCAAGGTAAGCTGGGGAACATTAATGGGATGGCGATCACGGCGAAATCGCTGAACAAATCCATTCCGGAAACCGGCACTACCATTTTCCGGCCCAACTACACGCCGATCACCTTTGGTGCCGTTGCGGGGCGCCACTGTCGCGATCTGTTCGATCCCAAGCGTTACACTGCCATGCACGAATGGCATGTAGGTTATGGGGCTAAGTTTGAGGATGTTGGGCAGTGGAAACGCCCCTGGTATTACTCTAAGCCCGGCGAATCCATGCAGGATTCTCTGAACCGGGAGTGTAAGGCCACCCGCGAAAGTGTGGGTGTGCTGGATGCGTCAACCCTCGGCAAGATCGATATTCAGGGCAAAGATGCCCGGGAATTCATCAGCCGGATATACACCAATGCCTGGGCCAAGCTGGCGGTCGGTAAATGCCGGTACGGCCTTATGTGTGGTGAAGATGGCATGGTGTTCGATGACGGTGTCACTTCCTGTCTGGGCGAAAACCACTTCCTGATGACCACCACTTCGGGTGGCGCAGCACGGGTATTGGAATGGCTGGAGCTGTACCATCAAACCGAATGGCCGGAGCTGGAAGTTTACATGAACACGGTAACGGATCACTGGGCGACCATGAGTATTGCCGGTCCTAACAGTCGCAAATTACTGGCCGAACTGACCGATGATATTGATCTGGACAAGGACGCCTTTAAGTTTATGGATTGGCGCCAGGGTACAGTTGCGGGTGTGCCCGCCCGGGTTTTCCGGATTTCATTTACCGGAGAACTGTCATACGAAATCAACGTTCCGGCTCACTATGGCATGCATGTATGGAAGAAGCTGTTTGAACATGGCGCCAAATATAATCTGACGCCCTACGGTACAGAGACCATGCATATTCTGCGTGCTGAAAAAGGCTTCATTATTGTGGGGCAGGATACAGACGGTTCGGTGCATCCCTACGATCTCGGTATGAGCTGGTGTGTGTCAGAAAACAAACCTTACAGCTTTGTCGGTAAGCGTGGCATGAAGCGGGAAGACTGTGTGAAGTCTAATCGTAAACAGCTGGTAGGGCTGCGAGCCAAGGATCCGAAAAAGGTGATCCCAGAGGGTTCACAAGCCGTGAACAACCCCAATCAGCCGATTCCGATGACCATGTTGGGCCATGTGACCTCAAGCTATTACAGTGCGTACCTGGGCCACAGCATCGCCATGGGCATGGTGCGTAACGGCCTGAACCGTATGGGTGAAAGCGTTTATTACCCGCAACCGGACGGCAGCGTGATCGAAGCGGAAATCTGCAGCCCGATATTCCTGGACCCTAAAGGAGAGCGCCAACATGTCTGAAGTTATGGAGTCGATCAAGAACCCCGCTACCCCGATTGCGTTGATGGACCAAGTCGCCAAAACCGATGTGCCGACGGAAAGCCCGTTACATCATCTAAATCTGCGGCAGCGCGGAGTCGGTGCAAGCAGTGAAGGCAGTGTTGTCGCGCAGGAAGTTCCTCTGCTCGGTCATCTGGTGATTCGCGGTAACGCGGACGACAGTGAGTTCAGCTCGGGTGTGGAAATCGCGTTGGGTATGCCGCTGCCGGGTGCTCTGCAGAGTGAGCTGAATGACGCTTTGGCCATGCGCTGGATTGCGCCGGACGAATGGCTGTTGACCTGTCCTTTTGATCAGTCATTCTCTGTGGAAATGGCGCTGCGCAACAGTCTAAAAGGGCACTATTCTGTAGTTAACGCCAGTGGCGGCCAGACGGTGCTTCGCCTTTCCGGCCCCAATGCCGTCAACGTACTGAAGAAGTCAGTTCCTTATGACTTTCATGACAGCCATTTTCCTGTCGGTAAAGTCATCACCTCTGTTCTGGCCAAAACCCAGGCGGTGATTCGGCGGGTGGCTGCTGAAGAATGGGAGCTGGTGATTCGTCGCAGCTTTGCCGACTACGCCTGGCGCTGGCTGGAAGATGCCGGCAGTGAATATGGGTTTGTAGTGAAGGCTGCGAAATAGGATTCTCCGGGGGCGGGCCTTAGTGCCCGCCCAGGGAAACTACCTAGAGCCCAGTCCTATCAAGCGCCCTAGAATCGGCAGGCAACAATCAATGATTCAAAATGGTTTGAGGGCACCGGCAATGGCAAACAATAAAACAAAACTCTGGATTCTGACCGCTCAATGCCCGAGTCGCCTGGGCACTGTGGATGTGGTGACCCGCACCTTGGCAGAAACCGAAAACTACATCGTCGCGATGAACTCTTTCGACGACAAAGCCACCGAATACTTCAGCATCCGGGTGGAATTCAGGCCGCTGGCAGCAGATGACTCTATCGCCCGTTTTCGTGAGCTGATGAGTAGCCGGGCGCCGGATTTTAATATGCGCTGGGAACTGACGGAGCCGGGGCAGAAGACCCGGGTCGCTATCATGGTTTCCAAATATGATCATTGTTTGAATGATCTTCTATATCGTTACCGAACCGGCGAGCTGGCCATCGAGATTCCTGTGATTATCTCCAATCATCCGGATCTGGAGCACTTGGCCCAGTGGCACGGTATTCCATACCATCACCTGCCAATTACTCCCGACACCAAGGTCGAACAGGAAGCCCAGGTATGGACGCTGATTAATCGGTACGAGTGTGAGCTGGTGGTATTAGCCCGCTATATGCAGGTGCTGTCACCGGAGCTTTCCAAAAAATTGGACGGCAAGGCGATCAATATTCATCACTCCCTGCTGCCGGGCTTCAAGGGGGCGAAGCCATATCACCAGGCCTGGGATAAGGGAGTGAAGCTTGTCGGTGCCACAGCCCATTACGTCAATGATGACCTTGATGAAGGCCCGATTATCACCCAGGGCGTGCAGACGGTTGATCATAATCACTACCCCGAAGATCTGGTTGCCCGTGGGCAGGACATTGAAAGCCAGACACTGGCCAAGGCTGTTCGCTACCACACGGAGAAGCGGGTGTTTCTGCATGGTAAGCGGACAGTTGTGTTCTCGGATTAATGCCTGAAGAATCTACAAGCGGAAACAAAAAAGCCATTCTTTATGAATGGCTTTTTTGTTTATCAGGAAGGCTAAACATATCAGAGAGGCAAAACCACCGGCTCTAGCAGTAACCCTTTCAGGTTTTTGCCTCTATGTCTCAGGTTGAGGCTAGCCTTCCAGCCTCACGTTACTGCTGGGAACACTACAGCAAGAGAGAATATAACCGTCTGCAAGATCTTCATCGGTGATTCCTCCGTTATGGGCCGTTTCGACTTCCCCGGAAGTTTTCCTCACTTTGCAGGTACCGCAGATACCGACACCACAGGCCTTGGGAATGTTCAGGCCCAGGCGGGAAGCCGCTGCGTGCACGGTTTCTCCGGGCATGGCCTGAATGCTCATGCCGGAGTCTGTAAACTCCACGGTAAAGAGCTCGCTTTGTACGATATCTTCCGCTTCCTTGACAGCGATTTCTGCCTGCTCAATCGCATCCTGCGTGATTTCGGTCGGCGTGGCTCCGAAGGACTCTTCATGGTAGAAGTCCATGTCGAAATTATTCGCTTTGAGCAGTTCCTTGATGGCGCGCATATAAGGGGTCGGGCCGCAGCAGAAAATCCGCCGTTGCATAAAGTCCGGCGCGATCATGTCCAATTTGGTCTGGTCCAGATAGCCGCGGTAGCCGGGCCAGGCATGACCGATTTCCGTTCGCTCGCAAATTACATGCAGGCCAAAGTTGGGTACTCGGGAGCACATGTGTTCAAGCTCGCGATGGTAGATGATGTCCTTGGGAGTTCGGGCGCTGTGGACAAACACCATGTCGACATCAGCATTGGTATCAAAGTACCAGCGTGCCATGGACATGATCGGGGTGATGCCTACACCGCCGGAGAGAAACAGCACCTTTTCAGAGGGGTTATCCATACAGTTGAAGTTACCGACAGGACCATGCACGGCCAATTCATCCTGGACATTCAGGTTGTCATGCAGCCAGTTGGAAACCCGGCCGCCGGGCACACGTTTGACCGTAATGGAAAAGCTGTAAGGCACGGATGGTGAGCTGGAGATGGTATAGGAACGCATCACCTGTTCGCCGTCAATTTCCAGTTCCAGGGTAACGAACTGGCCGGGCTTGAAAAAGAACATTACCGGCTGTTCGGCGTTAAAGCAGAAGGTTTTGACGTCCCAGGTTTCGTTGATTACCCGTACGCATCGCACCACATGGCGGCCGTTGGCCCAAACCCTGGTGTAAACCGGATTGAAATTCTGAGCAGAATGAGATTCTTCGACAACACAGCTCATGGGGCTTACTCCCTGGAAAAGTTGGCTTGCACCAGTTTTGTTGATGACCATCTGGTCGGTGTTAGTTGACCCAATTGGTCTATATAGACCTTGGATCGTCGTTTGTCTCTATGATAATTGCCGCCATTGTTGTCCAAAAGTCTAGTATGGAATTAGCCATTTGCGACACGGTCTTGTTCATCCGCTCCATCCACCGTGCCAACTGGCATTCGGAGGAGGGCTTAGTCGAAATTTTAGCTGTCTTTGTCGTATTTAGATAATCATTGACAAAAAACCTAAAACAAAATAGAGGCGTAAGTAATAACGAAAGCCCACACAATTGCCGGGGACCCCGCAGTTGGCAAGCGATACGACCAGACGACGAAAGTCGGCCCTTAGAGGATTACATTGATGAATGAAAATGATTTGCTCAATTTGAAGTTCAGCAGCTTCGAGCAAGCCCGGGTAGAAATGCATCGTTTGTTACAAGAGCGTGAGCAGGCCTATTCATTGCCGCAACCGCTTTATAACGACCCATTTATGTTTCGAGTCGATATGGAAGAAGTATTCCAGAAAGAATGGCTCTTTGTGGGTATGACCTGTGAAGTACCCGGCAAAGGTGACTACATCACAGTGGACATCGGCCAGAATCCGGTGCTGATTGTGCGCGACGGGGAAGGGGCCGTGCATGCGTTCCATAACGTCTGCCGCCACCGTGGGTCGCGTATCTGCACCAAGTCCAAGGGCAAGGCTGCTACGCTGGCCTGTCCTTATCACCAGTGGACTTATGACCTGAAGGGTAAGCTCGTGTTTGCCGGCACGGAAATGGGCAAAGACTTTGATATGTCTGCCCACGGGTTGAAGCCCGCCCATTGTAAAACCGCCGGCGGCTTTATTTTTGTCAGCCTGGCGCAGGGCGAACCCCCGGCAATCGAGCCGTTCCTGGCCACTCTGGCGGAATACATGGAACCCTATGACATGGAAAACACCAAGGTCGCAGCGGAATCCACTCTGGAAGAAAATGCCAACTGGAAGCTGGTGATCGAGAACAACCGGGAGTGTTACCACTGCTCCGGCTCTCACCCGGAACTATTGCGCACCCTGTTGGAATGGGACGGCACCAATGACCCCAGGGTAACCCCGGAATTTATTGAGCATTACAATCAGCAAGCCGCCGCCTGGGATGCTGAAGGCATTCCCCACAAGCACGTGGAATACGGACTGCGTAACCGTATCGTGCGTATGCCCTTGAAAAAGGGGGTGGAGGTGATGACCATGAGTGGCAAAACCGTGTGTAATAAACTCCTGGGCCGAATCAAGAGTCGCGAGCTGGGCTCTATGCGTATCCTGCATCTGCCGAATTCCTGGAACCATATGCAAAGTGACCACATGATCGTTTTCCGGGTGCTGCCGATTTCAGCCCAGAAAACGTTGGTGACCACTAAATGGCTGGTGCACAAGGATGCCGTTGAAGGCCAGGACTATGATGTCGAACGCATAACGGAAGTCTGGGATGCCACCAACCGCCAGGATCGGGAGCTGGCGGAAGAGAATCAGCGTGGAATCAATTCCGTTGGTTATCAGCCGGGTCCCTATTCTAAGACCTTTGAATTCGGTGTGGTCAATTTTATCGACTGGTACGCCGAAGCTGTGTTGAACAATCTGGATAAAAGTGCGCTTTAAGCTAAATACCTGCACCTCAAAAGGCATTGCCTAATACTGGCCAGGGAAGGCCTGTTCCTATCTTTCTGATGTAATTTGTCACTAGCCTGCCGTTACCCGGTGGGCTGCGTTCCCTGCCATCTAAATTCCATTATCTGCACAAGTCCCAAAGTTCTTAAGCTGAAATTCTTGCACTTACTGATTCTTAGGGCGTTATTGAAACTAAATTATTTAGGTTTTCTAAAATATTTAGTCGTCTCTAATTTCTTTGTCACTTTCTGATTTAGTTAGAAAATATTCAGTTATATCAGTGTGTTGTGCGCAATCCTAGATCAACTCCTCTGAGCATTTTCGGTATTTCCATTTTAGAAATATTACTAAATGTGTTGATTTAACTAAATCGATTTAGTTAAATCAACAGCTGATAGCCTGTCATAGGCTTCAATCGAGACTAAAAGCTTAAAGCCAGACAATAAATCTAATAGGTGCCACAATGAAAAAGACTCTACTCGCGCTGAGTATCCCCCTCATATCCTCTATGGCTCTTCCCGTAGCGGCGGATGAGCTTTCTGACATTCGAGCCAAGGTGACAGAACTGGAGCAACGCCTGGAAAAGGCTGAAGAACAATCTACGGAAGCCCAGTCAAAAGCCGAAGAAAGCCTGACCACCGCCAATTCATTTGAGTTTCACGGTTATGCCCGGTCCGGTCTGCTATTCGATGAAAAACAACACGGTGCCGTCGGTACCGGCCCCTATATGACGCCTGCCGGTCGTTATAACGCCCCTGTCGGCCGCCTGGGCCTGGAAGATGACACCTATGTGGAACTGACACTGTCGAAAAACATTGTCCACGATAACGGCAGTTCCGCGCGCTATACCGTGATGGTCGCCGATGGGGTGGAAACCAAAAACGAATGGACAGCACCGGAAAGCAATATCAACGTCCGTCAGGCCTACGCGGAGTTAAAGAATCTGCCCAGCTTTACCGGTGCCTTCCGGGATGCCACTCTCTGGGCGGGTAAGCGCTTTGATCGCAATAACTACGATATCCACTTCTTTGATTCAGACATTATCTTCCTCTCCGGTACCGGTGCCGGGATCTATGACGTCAAACCCACTGACGGGCTGACCACTCATGTGACGCTCTATGGCCGGGATTTTGATGATATTGCAGACACTAATACCGATATCGAAAACTATATCCTCACCTTCAATAACTTTATCGGCGATCACTGGCAGTTTATGTTCAGTGCCATGACCTCGCCGGATCACGATGAAACCAACGCTGACCTGGCAACTTCAGGGGTGCACACGCTGTTGGCTTATCACATGGATCTGGCTGATGGATTTGCCAAGGCGGGCATTATTTATGGTGATGGTCTGGGTGGTGAGCCTAAAAGCATTGGCGCTAACGGCAGTGTGACTAAAGACGCCAGCACTGTCAGAGCTTTTGCTTACATGGTGACTGATCTGAATGACAGCTGGCGTATCGCCCCGGCACTGCTGGCGGAAACCAGTGATGACCGCTACGGCATTAGTGATGAGGCTACCTGGGCGTCTTTCAACGTGCGCCTTGCCAATGAAATCACCCAGAACTTTGAGATGGTGTACGAATCCACCTATCAATATATGGATCTGCAGGAAGGTTCAGAACAGGCCTCCGGCGGTTTCTATAAAGTCACTGTGGCTCCGACCTTTAAACTGGATACCGGGGCAGGCTTTTTTAACCGCCCGGAAATCCGTTTCATGGTCAGCTATATTGACTGGGACGATGATCTGAACGGTTTCGGCGATACTCTGGAGGCCGACACTTTTGCCAATACACCATATGACGGCGGCACCTGGCTGTTCGGGACGCAAATGGAAATATGGTTTTAAGTTTCCCAGCCCAGCACTGTCTTCCTGCTGACTAAAAGCCTTGGCAGGGCCCTGGCCCTGCCTTTTTTATGCTGAACTATCCTCGGTCAGGCTGTATTTAAGGATAAACATTTGGCTGTAATAAGAAGACTACATAAAGTATCTTAAGTGATTAAATTGCCTACCTTAAACTTCATCATCTGCTTGCAAGTGACCGATAAAATCAGCCGTAGCCTATGAGTAAGAAGAAAAGCCGAAAAATCAGCCAGAAGGAAGTTGCTGCCCATTTGGGAGTTTCTCCGGCCACTATTTCCAATGCCTTCAACCAACCTCACCAGTTATCCCAGGCCCTGCGCGAGCGGATACTGAGCGAGTGCAAGCGCTTGGGCTACCATGGCCCCAACGCGGCAGCGAGCATGTTGCGTAAAGGGTCGACAGGAAACATTTGTGTGGTGCTGGGTGATTCGCTTAGCTACAGCTTTTCCGATCCGGTGGCGAATCTGTTTCTGGAAGGCGTGGCTGATATCCTGGCGCAGAATAATCTCAACCTGCTGTTGATTCCGGGCAATGACACCGGCAGTCCGCAAGTGAGTCTGGAAGGTTTTGCTGACGGTTTTATTTTTTACGGTGCACCCCGTGATCCGGATATCTTTGATCGTATTGCGGCGCTGGATAAACCGCTGATTACGGTCGATTTCGATCACCAGCCCTATGGTTCGGTGAACGTCGACAACTGTGAGGGGGCTTATAAGCTTGCCAGTCAGGTGATCAATGAAGACACTGATCTTGCTGTACTGGGATTACGCTTGATAGAAACGGATCGCGTGTGTCGTATCACGTCTGAAGAGTTGTTAAGTGAATCCGAATCTATCAGCCGACGGCGTTTGCAGGGGTATCTGCAGGCAGCCCGGGATCTTGGTCGGGACATACCGGTAGAACGTATCTGGACCATCCCTTTTAACCAGTCGCCGCTGGCAGAAATGGCTGCCCGTGAAGCTTTGTCACTGCACCCGCGGCCTCGTTTGCTGTTGTGTATGAGTGACCTGATTGCACTCACGGCTGTACGTGTTGCCTTAAAAGAGGGGCTACGGATACCTGAGGATATCCGCGTCGCTGGATTCGATGGCATTGCCGAAGCGGAAGCTTATACGCCGTCAATTACCACGGTTTATCAGCAGTGTTTGGAAAAGGGTCATGTGGCTGCCCAGCGTCTGATAGATGGCCAGCTGATGGACCGAACCATTCTGAATACCGACGTTGTGTTACGGGAAACGACCTGAATAGAAGGTCATTGATTAAGGGCAACTCTCTCCAACCATCAACTCACTGGTCAGCAGCACATCATGGTGTGGGCGCATACCCAGAAATATTTCCGCTGCCTTACGGCCTTTTTCCACACTGTGCTGATGCACGGTCGTCAGCGAAGGGTGCATGGTGGCGGCGGCGGGTATACCGTCAAAGCCTACTATTCTTACGTCCTCCGGAACCCTTAATCCCATCCGCTGTGCAGCTTGCACTGCTGCAATGGCAATGCGGTCGCTCATGCATAGCAGCAGATCTGGGCGCGGACTCAGGGATAACGCCTCGCGGGCTGCCTGATAAGCGTAATGGTGAACGTTCTCCGGCACATGCCAGATGTCATGATTGGCCAGGGGGATGCCCAGTTCCGCAGCGGCTTCCTGATAGCCGTGCAAACGTTCCCTGGAAACAGGGGTAACTTCCTCAAAGGATTCGTTATCCCGCAGACGTGCCACTTTGTGGGTGTCCAGCATCCGCAGGCCAAGTATGGCAGTGCGCTGGGGTTGTTGCCTGAAGGCGTGTAGGGCGGAAGCTTTGGCACCGCTGAAATTATCTACCAGAACGGAAGTAATGCCGTCGAATTTGCAGTCAACGGTGACCACGTTGCGGGTAGGTAAGCGCAGCTCATGTTGCGAATGATATTGCAGGCCGTAGACAATCAGGCCGTCGCCAAAAAAGTTGATTTTGGGGGCGGTGGTATCTGACAGCAGATGATCATGGGACAGCAGCAACATGCTGTGGTGCTGTTTATCCAGTACTTCTGCAATGCCTTCGAGAAACTGGTTGGCTACCGGATCAGTGACGCTGTAACTCAGACGGTCTGACAATACAACGCCGACAATACCGGTGCGGCCGGTACGTAAGCTTCGCGCTGTAGCGTTGGGGCCGAAGTAACCCATTTCCTGGCAAGCGGCGAGGATGCGTTCACGCAGTTCCACGGAAAGCTGGTCAGGCCGACTGAAGGCATTGGAGATGGTCGCCGTGGATACCTGTAATCGGGTGGCTACGTCTTTCAGGGTTAGAGTGGTTTGTGGTCGATTGTTCAATGCTATCTCTCGGCGTCTACCTGTTGGTTTTTCATCCGCAATGGTGTTTCACAGGCATCCGGCTTCTGTGATTCATGCCAATTTAGTTGCACGTCAATCAGCTATGGGCTGCCTGTTCTTGCTCAACCCGGGTTCTGACCAGCGCGTTACCTTCACTATCAAATACGTGAACATGCTCTGGTGCCAGGCTCAGCACAACCTGTTCGCCCTCAATAAAGCGGCTGGGAACCGGTAGCCGGGCCAGATAGGCTTCTTCCATCGAATCATCCTGTGTATATACGAAGGACTCATTGCCAAGGTATTCAATATTGCGTACCGGCAGTCCCCGTTCCTCGCCGGTTTGGGCAGAAACGGACTTCACTGAAACATAGGACAGGTGTTCCGGCCTGATGCCCACCTGAACTGAATCTCCAATCTGCAACTGGTGACTATCAACGTTAACGGTCAAGTTGCCGCCATAAGGCAGGGACAAGATGGTCTGGTCTGCACCTGTGTTCAGGATCGAGGCCGTCAGCAGATTCATTTTAGGTGAACCGATGAAGGTCGCCACGAAAGTAGTGGCAGGCGTTTCATAGAGTTCAAAGGGGGATCCTACCTGTTCAACCCTGCCGCCGTTAAGGACGACAATCTTGTCTGCCAGGGTCATGGCTTCCACCTGATCGTGGGTGACATAGATCATGGTTGAGCGCAGGCGTTCATGCAGTTTTTTGATTTCAGCCCGCATTTGCACCCTGAGGGCGGCATCCAGATTTGAGAGCGGCTCATCAAACAGTAGAATGCTGGGTTCTCGTGCCATGGCCCGCCCCATCGCCACCCGCTGGCGCTGGCCGCCGGAAAGCTGTTTCGGCTTGCGTGTCAGCAGCTTTTCCAGCTGCAGAATTCGGGCCGTGCTCATGACCCGTTCTTCGATGGTTTCTTTAGTTTCCTTATTTAGCGACAACCCGAAAGCGATGTTTTCATACACGGTCATATGGGGATAAAGGGCATAGGACTGGAATACCATGCCGATACCCCTTTCCTTGGGTGTCAGGGCATTGACGATATGATTGTCGATGCTGATATCACCACCGGTGGCGTCTTCCAACCCTGCAATTAGTCGCAATAGAGTCGATTTTCCGCAGCCGGATGGACCCACAAACACGACGAACTCACCGTCTGCGATTGCCAGGTCCACTGACTTGATGATGTCGACCTGGCTAAAGGATTTCTTTACTTTCTCCAGTGTAACGCTTGCCATGGTTGAGTCTCCTGTACTTGTTCTTATGGGTATACCCAGTGGTGTTATCAGTTCATCCAAATCTTCTAATGCAACTCGGTTGGATTAAACCAGTTGCACTACGCCAACTCGCCAAAAAATGCCTGGTAGGCGGGCAATGTCAGTGTTGTGCCCTGTAGTTGTGTGATGAAGCCGGGTTCCGAATGTGTCTTTTGTATGTCGAAATTGAGTTCAACTGTTTGTGACTGACCAGTCATATTGAGCGCCACCAGCATACGCTGATCCTGGTGGGTTCGGATAAACACAATGCAGTCCGGGTTGCCGTTGATGAGTTCCAGATCACCCTTTACCAGCGCCGGCTGCTGCTGACGCCAATGAATTAGTCGGCGAGTGCGATTGAGTATGGAATCTTCTTCCCGCTCCTGCACTGTTACAGCATATGCCAGATGCGCTTCATTGACCGGCAGCCAAGGTTCGACACTGGAAAACCCTCCATGGTTTTCAGTGTTCCATACCATAGGCGTCCGGCAGCCGTCACGACCTTTAAATTCCGGCCAGAAGTTGAGTCCGTAGGGGTCCTGCATGCGCTCATAAGGTACCTCTGCCTCGGGTAGTCCCAATTCTTCGCCCTGATAGATGCAGGCACTGCCGCGCATGGAGAGCAGTAACGCCATGGCAATTAAAGGGTATTGCCGGGGATCTTCATTTTGTCCCCAGCGAGTTGCCACCCTCGGCACGTCATGGTTGCTCAAAGCCCAGCACGGCCAACCGTCACCGACACCCGCTTCCATATTGGCGATAACATTGCGGATATGTGCGGGAGAGTGCTCGTTATGCAGCAGGTCAAAACTGTAAGCCATGTGCAGACGCTGCTGTGAGGTATATTCCGCCATGCGTTCGACGGCGTGGGCATCCCCGATTTCGCCCACAGTGGTGGTGTTGGGATATTCATCCAGCAATGCTCTCAGGTCCTGCAGGAATAAAAGATTATCAGGCTGGCTGATATCATACTGATGGACCTGATAGGTGTAAGGATTGTCGGCGCTCACGCCAGGGTTTCTATTATCTGCAGGGGCTGCCCGAGGATTATTTTCCAGGTCTTTGCTGTGGTAATAGAAGTTCACCACGTCCAGACGGAAACCGTCGACGCCCAGATCCAGCCAAAAACGTAATGCATTCAGTGTAGCCTGGCGGACTTCCGGATTGTGGAAGTTGAGGTCCGGCTGTTCGGTAAGGAAATTGTGCAGGTAGTATTGACGACGACGGCCATCCCACTGCCAGGCCGGCCCGCCGAATATGGAGACCCAGTTATTCGGCAGCGAGCCGTCGGGGGCCGGATCTGCCCACACGTACCAGTCCGCTTTCGCGTTGGTGCGGTCAAGGCGACTCTCCTGGAACCAGGGATGCTGGTCTGAGCTGTGACTGATAACCTGGTCAATAATGACTTTCAAACCAAGTTCATGAGCGCGGGACAGCATGGATTTAAAGTCTTCCAGGGTGCCGAACATGGGGTCGACGTCACAATAGTCTGCCACGTCGTAACCGAAGTCTTTCATCGGCGAAGTAAAGAAAGGGGAAAGCCAGATGGCATCTACACCGAGTGTGGCGATGTAGTCCAGCTTGGCCGTCACGCCGGGCAGGTCTCCGATTCCGTCGCCATTGCTGTCCAGATAGCTGCGTGGATAGATCTGGTAGATCAGTCCGCCTTTCCACCATTCAGTTTGTTGTGTCATTCAGGTCTCCAAAATAAAAGTGCAGTAGAAGTACTTCTTAGAATGTGAATTCGAGAGCCCTCAGCCCTTGACTGCGCCGGCGGTGAGTCCGGAAACAATGCGGCGTTGGAAGATCAGTACCAGTGCCACCAAGGGTACGGTCACGATGACGGAGGCTGCCATGATGATGCCCCAGGGCAACTCATAGGCTGACCCTCCGCTGATCAAGGCTATGGCCACCGGTACCGTGCGCTGGTCATCGGTCAATGTGAATGTCAGTGCAAAGAGGAACTCGTTCCAGGCCGCTATAAAAGCCAGTAGCCCTGTAGTAGCCATTGCCGGCCAGAGCAATGGCATGAACACCTTGAAAATAGTGACCCAGGGCGTAGCGCCGTCAACGATGGCGGCTTCTTCCAGTTCCTTGGGGAGCTGGCGCATGAAGGTGGTCAGCACCCACACCGTGAAGGGCAGGGTAAATATGGTGTAAGAGAAAATCAGGCCCAGGGGATTGTTGTAGAAGTTGAAGGCACGGATCACTTCAAACAAACCTGAAAGTACCGCGACCTGAGGAAACATGGAGACACCCAATACAATCGTTAAGATCGGGCCACGTCCCTTGAACTCCACACGGCCAAGTGCATAGGCCGCAGTTAATCCGAACAGAATTGAAATCGCCACTACAGAGGTGGCTATCAGCACGGAATTGCCAATACTGCTAACAAAGGATGACTGGTTCAGGACCGCTTGATAATTCTCCCAGTTGAGATGCTCTACCCAGTAGCTGACTTCAAACAGTTCACTGCTGGTTTGCATGGAGGTGATGATTGCGTAGTAAAACGGAAATACCGAAAACAGGACGATCACCGCCACCAGCAGATAAAAACCTATACGAGTGGCCAGGTGCTTAAGTTGCTTAAGACGTAATTGTTGGGGTGTGAGAACTTGCATCAGTCATCTCCCAGATGTTTGCGGCCAAGGTAAAGGTAGGCCACGGTAATGAGGGCAATGATGAGGAACAACAGTGTGGAAGCTGCTGAGCCATAACCGACATCCTGGAATTCCACCAATTGTTGTCGGGCAAATACTGACATCGACATGGTTTCCGAACTGTTGGACGTCAGCACATAAATCAGATCGAAAACCCGTAACGCATCCAGAGCCCGGAAAATCACCGCCACCATGACGGCTGGTGTAATCAGGGGAAGCGTGACTTTAAAGAACACCTTCACTGGATGAATGCCGTCTACTTTGGCAGCCTCATAGCAATCTGAAGGAAGCATCTGTAGTGCTGCCAGAATTAACAGGGCCATGAAGGGCGTGGTCTTCCAGATATCGACCATGATGACTGCCCACATGGAGAGTTCGGGGTTGGCGGTCCAGGCCAGGGGTGTATCGATAAAGCCTGCTGACATCAGTAGATGGTTGATAATCCCGAACTGGTCGTGCAGCATCCAGCTCCACATTTTGGCAGAGACAATGGTAGGGATGGCCCAGGGGATTAAGATAGCGGCGCGGACAATGCCTCGACCGACGAACTGGGCATTGAGTGTCAGGGCAACAATAGTGCCGAGCACCAGTTCGGCAGAGACAGTGACCAGCGTGAAATACAGCGTATTCCAGACTGCACCCCACCATTCCATATCAGCCAGTAAGCCGTACCACTCGCCATCTTCATACACCAGGTAATTGTCGAATCCTATCCACTCCATGGCGCTGAGGTCGGCGAAACTGGCATTGGTAAAGCCAAACCAGATCGTTCTCAACAACGGCCAGCCCGCTACCAGGGCCAACAGAATCAGCATGGGCGTGATAAAGGTCCAGGCGGCCTTTACCCGGCTCTTGCTGAGGTTGCCTGAACGGGATTCCGGCTGTGCCGCCAAAGTTGCGATAGATTGCGAGGATAAGTCTGCCATTGGAATTACCGTTGAGTTGATGAGCAGTAGGTGTCCATTGGTGAATGATAGCCGTACACCCTGCGTAGTGCCTTTATGTCTTTATAGAACATTCAGGCGCTATGCAGGGAGGTTCTCGTCACCGTCGTATCGTACGCTTCAACTGTTTTTCCAATGAGGCCAATGCCGCCTGGCTCTCGGTTTGCCCGGATAAGACACTGTGAACAGTGTTAAAAAAAGCGTTACTGACGCGGCCATATTTATCACCGGTTGGGGTGGAGGGACGTGCTACACCATTGGCAAAGGTTTCATAGAGGCTGCCAAAGAAGGGAACGGCGGTAAGAACTTCTTTATCCTGGTATAGGGTGGTAATAGTGGGGTTGTAAGAACCTTCAATAGCGCGGCGCTTCTGTTCTTCATAGCTGGTGAGGTAAGCCACCAGGTCTGCTGCCGCCTCAGGGTTCTTTGTGTAACGGGAAACGGCCAGTTGCCAGCCACCCAGCGTGCCAGCGTGCTGCCCGTCATCACCACCCTTGGGCAGGGCGACCACGCCGACTTTGTCCTTAATCGGGCTGTCATCTGCCTGAGACAGAGACCAGGCATAGGGCCAGTTCCGCATGAATACGGCATTGCCGGACTGAAAGACGCCCCGAGCTTCTTCTTCGGTATAGTTCAATACACCGGCAGGAGAAATGGTGCCTATCCAAGTTTTGGCCGTATCCAGCGCCTTGGCGGCTTGTGGATTATTGATGGTGATCTTGCCATCCGCATCAATGATGGTGCCGCCATCAAAACTGTAAATCCACTCCAGGGCATCGCAGGTCAGCCCTTCATAAGCACGACCCTGCCACACATATCCCCACATCTGATCATTACCGTCCTGACGTTCCTGGACCTGAATCTTCTGTGCCGTGTCGCTGAGTTGTTGCCAGGTGGTAGGAGCCTCGAAGCCATATTTATGCAGCAGGTCCTTGCGGTAGTAGAGAACACCAGCATCGGTAAACCAGGGCATGGCAACCAAACGGCCATTCACAGTGTTGTTTTTTACCAGTGAGGGGAAATGGTTTTTCTCTTTCCCCTTGGTGTGCGACTTCAGATCCAGCAGGTGTTTTTCCAGCATCCCCGGCCACACCACATCAATTTGCATGACATCGATATCGGTGGATTGGGCATTTAGGATCTGCTGGTACAACGACAGGCGTTCAGTGGAAGAATTGGGTGTGGAAACCAGTTTAACTTCATGGCCGGATTTCGCAGCCCAGGCCTCAACACCCTGGCGGCAGATATCCAGTTCCACCCCGACAGCGCCACAGGAGATGGTGACGGTGGCGGCTTGAGCAGGTGCGCCTAGCAAAAAAGCGGAAGAGAGCAAGGTAAGGCGACTTAATTGATTAAGTTTCATAGAGAAATACCTTATTTTTATTTTGTTGAGTACAGCTATATCGCTGTGTTTGTTTATCTTTATCGATTAAGAACATTGGCGATAATATCAAAGACAGGTCAGTTTTCAATCAGCACCGGTTCTTAATTTTTACTTATCTTTTTTAGACTAAAGTTGTAGTCATTGAGGGGTGAAAGAAGTCTTCGAGGAACGCGGTGTGGGCATCAATATCGGACTCTATTTTTGTTTTTTGCGGTTCTCAGAAGAAGTCGAGCCATGCTGTTTTTTATCCTTGTCCGTATCTTTCCAGGAGACTTCCCAAGGTGTAGATAACCAGATTTTGAATCTTTCGACCAAACCGGTGCGTGCAGGCTTTGCGGCAGCCTTCGGTTTACTGGCCAGCTCGGAAGTTTCGGTTGTGGTCTGCCGGGTGCTTGTGCCAGAAGGTTTGCCGCTGTTCGCAGTCTGAGATTCCTCCATACGGCTTTGGCTTTTTTGAGGGATAGTGGCGTGGGTTGCTGATGTCGCCGATGGCTCTTCAACGATCGGCTGTGGCAGGGGGGATGCCGGCTCGATCTGGTAGTTTGCTACCGTTTCCAGTTCGAAATCTTCCACAGGGGTCGGCAGATCCTCAATGCTCTTGCCGGCATTAATGTGGGCGATGTTCTCTTTCAAGGCATCATCCATCGCCCCAAGGAGACTTTTCTGGGCCTCAGAACAAAGGCCGCTGTGGATAATACGCTGCAGGTCCACACGCATGGCGTTAATCCGTTCCGACACCTTTACCCGGCAGTGACGTTCCTGGTGGGTGACTTCACTGATCTTAGTCTTCAGCTCGTCAATCGGCAGCGATAGTTTCAGCGGGGGGATTTCAATCCTGCGCCTCTCCACCAACACACGCAGGGCGATATCGGTATGGGCGAGCCTTTGGAAATCCCGTATCTGTTGGGACACTGTTTCCAGTTGCAAGTCACTGCATTTCGGGTCGGTCAGTTCTGCCACCGCGTTGCTGACCTGAAGTTGTGATTTCAACACCAACTTGTCCAGACCGTTAAGCCTGAGCTTGATATCCGTGTCAGAGAGGTTGCGCACCTTACGACCCAGCTGTTCAAACAGCTTGACCGCATTGATGGGCAGGGGGTGATCTTTCTGGCCCAAATGCAGCATGGCTTCATAACCTTGCCGCAATTTCTCAAGCGACGCCGTCAGCCTGACGACCCTGAGCAGCGCCTGGCGTTTACGCTCCAGAAACCTGAGTTCCTGGGCGAGATTTGGTGAGTCTTCCCGAGTCATAGATTTAGATTAGGCCAATGTTGATTCTTCATTCACGGAAGTGACTATTGATAATTAACTAGTGTGACAAAACCGGGTCGGTGGGGTAAGCAAAAATTGTACTAAATATAGGGGTATTTTATTAACAATATAGCGGAGCCTCGCCACCAATACTTTCCACAGCGTCAATGACCTTCCACCTGGTGAAGTAAATGTGCTGCAGGATGGGACGGCGTTTTTACTCAGCGCAGAGCGACCCTGAGAGTATGGGCTGACTGTTCAAGAAAGCTGCGGCGGTTATGATCGACTGCCTGATCTTTAATACGTACCTGGCGTTATCCGGAATGGACGCGGCAGTTGCAATGCTGCCGGCGATATAAGCACCTCTGCCCGCCAGCATCGATGATGGTGTAATACTTACCAGATCATCTGTGGGCAACCGAAGAGGAAGTGCGGAAGCGCTATGATAATGTTCAATACATCATACTGTTGATTTGTATTTGAGGATGGGGTTTAAACTGTGGGGTCTCTTTGCCAGCTACTGCGAAGATCCCAATAGTATATTTATGACACTGGCGTTGTGAGTCGATCCAAAATACCGCAATCTGGTCGCTTAATCCCACAGGCAAAATTTAATGGAAACAGTCACAATTCTGGTCGATGTGCAGAACATCTACTACACCACCCGGCAGGCTTACCAACGCCACTTCGACTACAACGCCTTCTGGGCGCAGGTGGCGGGAAACCGGCAGGTGGTGAAGGCGATTGCCTATGCCATTGACCGTGGTGATGAAAAACAGAAACAATTTCAGAATATTCTGAAAGCCATCGGGTTTGAGGTAAAACTGAAACCCTATATTCAGCGATCTGACGGATCGGCGAAAGGGGACTGGGATGTTGGTATCACTATCGATGCAATGGAGTATGGTAAGCATTCGGATGTGCTGGTGCTGGCGTCCGGGGATGGTGATTTCGATTTGCTGGTGACTAAGCTTCGGCAGGCATACGGAACCACTGTTGAAGTCTATGGTGTGCCGAAGTTAACTTCGATGTCTCTGATGAACGCGGCCTCCGTGTTCGTGCCTGTTGAAGGTGAATTGTTATTGAAGTCGCCGACTGGAAAGTAGTGCAAAACACTTCTGGAAATATACTCCAGGATTTATTTTCAAAGGATGACTATGGAACCGAATATTATTTTCCAACCGCCGCTTACATTGATCGGTATGCATGAAAGCATGACCCTGGCAGAAAACACAACGACGGCACTCTGGCGCAGATTTATGCCCAGGCGACACGAAATCCAACACCGCACGACCTCTGACTATATTTCCATGCAGGTATACGGTGACGGTAAGCTGGCGGAGTTTCTACCACAGGTCCGTTTTGAAAAGTGGGCAGTTGTGGAAGTTGCCAACTGCGATGTCATTCCGAAAGACATGGCTGAATACAGACTGCAGGGGGGTACCTATGCCGTGTTCGTACACCGAGGGCTGCCGAGTGATTTTCCCAAAACCATGGAGCGTATCTATGGCCAATGGCTCCCAAGTTCGGAATACGAGCTCGATGCAAGAGAACACTTTGAACGTTTACCTGAAGGTTATAGCCCACTGGACCCCGAAGCAGAGGAAGAGATCTGGATTCCGGTTAAACGGCGGGGCTGACCACAGGCCAGCAACCGTCCGGTCTAGTCTGACTGAAGCGTCATCGTGCGATTGCGGCCGGAAGCTTTAGCCCGGTATAGAGCCTTGTCGGAGCGTTTAATCAAATCATCCACTCCGGCATCTTTATCCAGCATTTCTGCCACTCCAAGGCTGATGGTAAAGCTGTGATCCGCTTCCAGTTGTTCTATTTCCATGTCTTCAATAGACCGGCGTAGGCGCTCAGCCAACTGACTGGCTTCATCCAGTGAAGTTCGATTCAGCAGGATAATAAATTCCTCTCCACCCCAACGCACAGCAATATCGCCTTTGCGAACCTGGGCACTGATAGTCGCTGCCAGTAGTTTCAGTACTTGGTCACCGCAAGCATGGCCATGTGTGTCATTTAGTTGCTTGAAGTGATCTATATCGATCACCACGGCACTGAGGGTGTAACCCTGCTGAGCTGCCAGCTCCCAGAGTTTGTGAGCCTGACGGTAAAACGCCCGGCGATTGTTGAGGCCGGTTAGTGGATCAATTTCAGCAAGGTACTTGGCTTCCTGACGCTCTTTTTCAGACAGGCGTAATTTGGCCGCGAGTGCCAGCGCCAGCAGTGTCGCCTCCATGAGCATGCCGATTTCCACGGCCCGATAGCCCAATTGGGAATAGGGTATCAGGCCCCAAACCGTGATCGTGGTCATACCTGCACCGGCAATACCTGCGATCGCGGCGACCAGAAAATAGCGGGCAGTGGGCAACCGCTTGAGGTAGGCGAATATGCCCAGAGCCAACAATGCAAGGGTAAGCGTGGCAGCAAAAGCGAAAGCAGTCAGCAGCCCCAGTACTTGGGCATCCAGCGTAAAACTAAGAGCCAGCATACCCATGGCGGCTACCGACAACGCCATGGAACTTTTGAATATTCTTGGATGATGCTGGATAAAACCCAGGAAATGATTGGCAAACAGTAATCCCGCTGAGCCGTAAATAATCATGGTCAGCGGTGGGCTCCAACGCTGAAGCTCAGTTGCCTCGGGCCAGATCCAGCGAAAACCGTGGCCGGTGTAGGACAGGTTCATCAGCAGGAAGCAGCCAAGGTAGAGCGAATAAAACAAACCGCTGGTGTTGCCGATGGCCACGGCAAGAATGATGTTGTACAACATTAACGCGATCAGGTAGCCATACACGAAGGCATAGGTGTAATTCTGCAGTTCCAGCAGATGATTCTTTTGTCCTTCATCCAACAGATATACCGGTGTCACCAAGGGGTCGCTGGTGGCAACCCGGATAAAGATATCGCTGGCGCCCGGTGGAAGTTTCAGCGGCAGGTAAAAACCCCTCTGTTTTTCCGGACGTGCTTCAAACGGCCACTGGTCACCTACCTGAAAGCGTTCATAAGGTAAAAATTGGTCATGAACAACATTTACCTGAATATCATCCAGCCAGGGCAAGTCAATCACCAACTGACGGGTTTCAATCCAGCTTGAATTGTTGAATACCGCCAGATGCAACCAAACAGCCTGCGCCCCTATACCAAAACTGAGCACATCACTTGTGGTCTGCCGGTAAGCATTAGAAGAATAGAGAGCATAGGCTTCGGTCAGCGATAACGGGTTGCCTGATTCAGGCAGGAAATCCAGGTAGCGGCCCAGTGGTGAGGAAGGCAGGTGGTCGATATCTAGGTAGCGAATTTCAGTATCCGAAGGGGACAACGGCGAGGGTTGCTGATCTTCTGCATGAACGCTCTGGACTGGTAGAATCCACAAAATCACGAGTAAGTAACGCAAAATGATAGGGCAGGTGCACTTCATACAAGATGCTTCAAATACTCGATCAGTGACAGAATCATATTGGCTTCCTGAGGCTGCGGTAAAATTCGGCAGGCAGGGCCATACGCACATAAATTGCTAACGCAGGCAAGCTTATAGTAAGTAGGCGTAAATTATTAGAGGTGATTAACTGTCAGTAACTAAAGTTTGCAGTATTTTTCATTCGTTACGACGAAAATCGTAGTCGTGATGGTGGAAGGCACATGATGATAGGAGTCGCATGATGTTAGAACGCCCATGCGGTAAGGGGTGCCGGCAAAGTGGCTTTATCTGGTTATGCGGCCGAGTTACCGCTGCATCAGAAGAATCTCCAGGGCCGACTTCACTTCGGGCAGCAGGTATTCTGGTTTTGTCATTAGCTGTTGCGCCATATGGTCCACCTGGTGCCGCTTTGCGACTGGTTGTGTGCAGAGCCAGCCTAAAGCAATGCTGACGGCCTCCTGGGCAGACACACCCGCAGGAATCGGGGCTCCGGTCTGCAAGAGGTATTCACGGAGATCTTCCTGGTCGACCAGGTCTGCAATCATCATTTCAGCAACCTCGCTCGTGGATAGTTATTTATAGAAAGAAGTTTATCGAAAGTTATAATAGATAGTCACATGTGGAGCATTACCAGGTCAGTACTTAAAAAGATCGCTGACCTGAGGTCAGCGATCTTTTCATTACTGCTTTATATTAGGCCAAACCTGTATTTGGTTGGAGGCCATAAGGGTGTTGCCTGGAAACCTTATCGGTAGAGGACCAGTTCACGGTTCAAGCCTTTATAAAGACTCAGGCACATAAAAATCAACACCACAGTAAAGGGCAGGCCTGCAGTTACGGCTCCCGCCTGCAGCGCTCCCAAGGCTTCAGCGCCACCACCAAACAGCAATGTGCCGGCGATAACTCCTTCCATAGTGGCCCAGAATACGCGCTGAGTGACCGGGGCATCTTCCTTCCCGCCTGCTGTTATGCCATCAATTACCAATGATCCGGAATCGGAAGAGGTGACGAAGAAAACCAACACCAACAGAATGGCCAGCGATGACATGATTTCAGATAGGGGCAGGTTTTCCAGCATGCTGAACATTGCCAGCGAAACATCTCCGATACCTTTGGTCAGTTCACCTACATTGTTTTGAACCTGATCCAGGGCATTGCCGCCAAACGCAGCCATCCAGACACCGCTGACAACCGTTGGAATGAGGAGTACAGCAACCATGAATTCCCGAATGGTGCGTCCTTTGGAAACACGTGCGATAAACATCCCGACAAATGGCGACCAGGAGATCCACCAGGCCCAGTAGAATACAGTCCAACCGGTGTACCAGGTCTGGTCATCGCGACCTACCCAGTTGCTCAGCGGCACGATGTTTTGTACGTAGGAGCCGAACATGGTAAATAAATTGGAAAAGAAGCCGGTGATAGAGCCAGTGGCGATAACAAAGACCAGTACCACAAGAGCCAGACCCATGTTGATGTTACTCAACACTTTTACGCCGCCATCCAGGCCTCTGACTACGGAAATCAATGCAATCGCAGTAACCATGATAATGATGGCAATCTGGGTGGTGATATTGTTATCAATACCAAACACATGGTTCAGACCGCTGGCAGCTTGTTGGGCGCCGAAGCCGAGAGATGTTGCAAGGCCAAAGATGGTCGCCAATACAGCCAGAATATCAATGAAGTGGCCGATGGGTCCCCATACTCTATTACCCAGTATTGGGAAAAAAGCGGAGCGAATGGTCAGCGGCAGCCCTTTGTTATAAGCAAAAAATGCCAATGCCAAAGCCACCACGCCATACATGGCCCAGGGGTGGAGGCCCCAGTGGAACATGGTAGCGCCTAGTGCAAGGGCTTTACCTTCTGGTGTGTTGGCGGCCACATTTAGGGGCGTTCCGTACCAGTCGGTATAGTAGGCCACAGGTTCTGCCACGCTCCAGAACATCAGGCCAATGCCCATGCCTGCAGCAAATAGCATGGCTAGCCAGGACATACGGGAGAATTCCGGCTTAGCATTTTTACCGCCAAGACGAATTTTACTGACAGGGAGAATAATGACGGCCACACAGAAAATCACAAACAGGTTGCCACCGATCATGAACAGCCAGTCAAAGTGGTTGATTGACCAGGTTCTGGCACCGACCAGCATTTCTTTGGCGTCTGCAGGGAACATTAATGTTCCGACGACAAAAAGCAAGATTAGGAGCGCACTGATACCGAAAACAGGGTTATGAACATCCAAGCCCAGTACCTGAATATTTTGTTGGCCGGGCTCGTAGTCGACATCATAGTCGAGCTCGGCCGATAACTCAGGATTATCGTTCATCGAATATTCCTCATATCGTTATTGTTTGGGGGGGGAAGATGAAGAGTCAGGTGACCCTAGAGACTACTCCATATTTCTCATGGGTTAGCCCGAAATCAGTATCAGGTAGTTGCCAACCAGGCGTTTCTCCAACTGCGACATTTCGTTATGATTTTCTGTCTGTAAACGTCAGGAGGAGCGGGTGAATTATTTTCGGTTTCCCCCTATGGGAAATAAAAAAAAGCCGGAGCAAGCTCCGGCAACGAGGGACTTGAGGCGATGGACCTCAATCTCAGTAAAGCTGACTGTCGTTAGATATGGCTATCATTAAATCTAACTATCAATAAAACTGGGCAGAGGTACCTTGTGCTGGTATTAGGGCAAGTATTCACCTATCAACGGATTACGCCCTCAGCCAGCATCAGGTCAAGAATGGCTTGCGCTTTTTCTTTTGCTGTTTCGTCTTTCAAGACTTGGCCACCACTGCCCTGGGGTTTGGCTGTGGCTGCCTTGAAGCGGTCTGAGGCCGATTTGGCTTTGACGATATTCAGGCGTTTCGCCCGTTTGCGCGCTGGCGATTCGCTCCACTCAACCCTGGTTTTGTCGGGTGTATTTTCTGCATTAGCTCCGTAAAGGTCTCCTCGCTGGCCGGGGCCGAAGGCGTATTGCCGGGCGGCAGTGGCGGCGTTGTCTACACTGGCGATAAAAGGTAAACGTACTTTGAGGGCACGCCTTTGACCTCTGGGCAGTGCTTGCAAAACTTCCGCTTCCTGTCCGTCGATACGAATGATATCGGCAATGCGTGGAATAATCGGCCAGCCCAACTGTTCAGCCAGCAAGTAGGGCACCATCCCCGAAGCTTCGCCGGTTTCGGCTTTCACACCGGTGAGAATAATATCAGTGGCGGTGCTGTTGAAGTGTTTCACCAGGGCAGGAACCACATCGGAGTCCTGTTGCTGATTCAACACCACCATAGACTTTAAGCCCATGCCAAGATATTGGCGCAGAGCGGGTTCCTGTTTGTCTCCGGCGTGAATCAGGCGCAGCCCCTGCTGATCAGACATTCTCATACCCAATTCCACGGCACGGGCATCCTGATCGGCGCGGCGGGTGCGGCCTGATTTCGGATGCTGGCCTACCGACACAAGTACGGCAAGCTTTGGTACAGCATTTGGCACAACTGTGGTTGAATCAGTTTTAGGCGACACGACGTTGTACTCCTGTAGTGCCCTCTTTGGCAGATTGATTTGACCCAGAGGTTGCATCGGCGTTTTCAGTTGCGCTGGTATCTCCCTGACGGGAAGCTATCAATGCCCGCAGCTCTGCAAGAATCTCCTGGCTGGATCCGATTACACTGAGGTCTGCCCGTTTGACCATGTCGCAGCCTGCATCCAGGTTGATCGCCACCACTTTTTCACATTGGCCAATGCCCTGCAGATGCTGGATGGCACCGGAAATACCGACAGCCACATACACCCTTGCCGTTACCCAGGTACCGGTCGCACCGACTTGGCGGAAGCGAGGCATAAAGCCATCATCCACAGCGACCCGACTGGCACCCTCTGTCGCTCCCAGCATTGCCGCCACGTCGTGAAACTGATCCCAGTCTCTGACACCATTGCCGGCTGCGAGAATAAATTCCGCTTCTGCCAGAGGAATCTGGCTGGGGTCGACATTGACCGGCCCCAGATCTTCGATCAATGGCGTCTTTAACGGGGCAAACTCAATACTTATCGGCAGCGCTTCATGACGGGTCTCATCCACCGGCAAGGCGCACTCTTCGGCCAGTAAAAGAACACGTGGCGTCTGGCGGGCTATGTCGATGCGGTCACTGCCACCACGGCAAATGGTATTGGATGTATCTACCTGCCAGGCCTGAGCGGCGGGGCGTTCGCCAAGGCGCGCAGCAAATCGACGACCCAGTTCAGCTCCGCCCTGAACGCTGTCAGGAAACAACCAATGACGTGGTGCGAGCTGAGTCTCGACGGCTTCAAGTGCCGCCAGTTTCAGCTCAGGACAATATCCCTGAAGCGTTGCTCCATCGATGTTGTCGATATGAATCAGTCTGTCGACACCAGCTTTGTCGAAAGCGGTTTCTTTAATGTCTCCGAATACGATACCGACAACGGCACCGGATTCCTGAGCCAACAAGCGCGCCTGCCCCAGGACATCTTTGTCGTGGCTGCTGAGGCGGCCGCCGGACAGATCCAATACTGCAGCCACAAGGAAGTCCGGATTCGGAATTTGATGTAGAGGCAGCTCACTCACTGTGTCTGCTTTAGCTCCACCGATACGTTGCCCCCGCATGCCGGCAACAGGGCCGGACGCCGCAGACCGGTCAATACGCTTGATACCGTTGGGGCCGATAAAACCTGCCGCCCTTGGATCTTTGCGCAATATTCCCGTAGGTCCACGAACCTCCTGGACAGCGCCGCACAGACTTTGATGCAACGGATGCAGGCGATTGCGTGCAATGCGTTCCAGACGCGGATCGCGACGAATAATCTCCGCCATCAGAGCACCTCCTCGATCAGAACTTCCGATACCAGCTCGGCGATGTCCTTGATTTCCGGCCGTGGTTCCACCACTCCTTCCAGCATCGCCGTGCATTGTTGGCAACCCACTGCCACCACTTCAGCGCCGACGGCCCTGGCATCTTCCATACGCATATCCGCGATACGGCGTTCACCGGGAATGTCTGTGATGGGTGCACCACCGCCACCGCCACAACAGCGGGAGCGGTAGCCTGAGCGTTCCATTTCCTGGATTTCGATACCCAGAGCAGCCAGCAGGCTGCGTGGAGAATCATATTCACCGTTATAGCGACCCAGGTAACAGGGGTCGTGATAAGTCACATTGCCGCCTTTGAACTGATCCAGGTGCAATTTGCCCTGTTTGACCAATTCGTTGATGAAGGTGGTGTGATGATAAACCTCATAATTGCCACCGAAGTCGCCGTACTCGTTTTTCAGAACGTGGAAAGCATGAGGATCGGTGGTAACGATTTTGCTGAAGCTGTACTGCTTCAATACGGCAATATTATGTTTAGCCAGGGTTTGAAAGGTCGCGTCATCGCCCAGGCGACGTGCGACATCACCGGAGTCACGCTCCTCGTCACCCAATACAGCAAAGTTGACCTTGGCTGCTTTCAGAACTTTTACAAAGGCCTTGAGAATACGCTGGCTGCGCATATCGAAGGCACCGTCACTCACCCAGAACAACACCTCCGCTTCTTTAACCTCGGCCATCACAGGCAGGTTTTGATCGGCGGCCCAGTTCATGCGGCTGCCGGGATCGAAGCCACCGGGGTTATCGGTAGCAATCAGATTTTCCAGAACTTCAGCGCCTTTATTCGGTGTCTCACCTTTTTCCAGGGTCAGGAAACGACGCATATCCACAATGGCATCCACGTGCTCAATCATCATCGGGCACTCTTCCACGCAAGCCCTGCAAGTGGTGCAGGACCATAGCGTTTCAGTACTCAGCAGGCCTTCGGTGATGATTTTCTCGGGACCGCCAGATGCTTTGCCAACTTCCGATCCCGGATAGGCGCTACCGGCGTATTTGGCATCGGTGCCACCAGCCAGGCCCACTACCATATCCTGAATCAGTTTTTTCGGATTTAGCGGCTGGCCTGCTGCAAATGCAGGGCACACCGCTTCGCAGCGTCCGCACTGCACACAGGCATCAAAACCGAGTAACTGGTTCCAGGTAAAATCAATCGGCTTGGCAACGCCCAGGGAATCTGCACTCAGTTCTACTGGCTTCAGGTCGGTAGAACGACCGCCATCAAAACGCTCAGGACGACGGTGAAAGGCTAGGTGTAAGGCACCGGCAAAGGCGTGTTTCATCGGGCCGCCCCAGGTCATGCCGAACAGCATTTCACCCAAACCATAAGCAATGCCCAGTGCCAGAATTACCGCCAGCACCCAGCCGCCAAAGTTCTCCGGCAAAATACCAGAAGCCGGAAGAGTGACTATAAAGAAAGTCACTGCGAACACTAGCAGGCTCTTGGGCAGTCGCATCCAGGGACCTTTGGAAAGCCGTTGGGGGGGATTGCGACGACGCATGAAGACAAAGAGAGCACCGACGAACATCAGGGTGGTCGACAGTAACAGCGCCCACGCCAGAATTCGGCTTTCCAGGCCAAACAGGTGGACCAGAATGATCAGCGCCATCGACAGCACAAATCCGCCTGCCGTTGCCACGTGGGTGTTGGACATGTACTTGTCCCGTGCCACCACATGGTGAAGATCCACCAGATAACGACGGGGCATTGCCATGAGTCCACCGATGACATTCACCGGCGAGGCCTGGCCGGCACGCCAGTAACTGATCCGGCGCAATGCGCCCAAAGCCATCAGGCCCAGGGCGACTGCCAGTAGTAAGGGGAGTAACCAATCCAGGATCATGTTTCACCACTTCCCATCAGAATTATCAGGTTAAAGGTCTTTGCACAGACGCAGGGCATCGTAAATGGCCGCGTGGGTGTTGCGCTGTGATACACAGTCCCCCAAACGCCAGAGAATCATGCCGTTGCCTGATTCAGCCAAAACCGGCTGAGGCTTGTTGTCGAACAGCGCTTCAACATCGATCTGGCCTTTATTGCAGGACTCTGCCTTCAACTCGTAGTAGAGGGCTTCGTTGGGTTGGGTGCCGTTTTCAATGACCACCTGATCCACCACCCGCTCTTCTTTCTGGCCGGTGTATTCGTTTTCCAGTACTGCCACCAGTTTGTCGCCTTCCCGATACACTTTTTCGAGCATGACGTCAGAGGTCATGATGACTTCTTTCTCATACAGGCTGCGGTAGTAGGTGGGGAAGGTTGTGCCGCCGATGCCGACACCGGGTTTGATATCATCGGTGACCAGTTCCACCAGGCACTCTTTCGACGCCAGATAATCGGCAGCGGACATGCCGGAAAATTCGCAGATGGTGTCATAAATCAGAACGTTTTTGCCGGGCTCGACAGTGCCGTTGAGAATGTCCCAGGAGGACACCACCAAGCCTTCGTCAGCACCCCATTCGGGATTCTGGCTGAGGAACGGTGTGCCGCCGGTCGCGAGAATGCAGATGTCCGGACGGATATCGCGGATGAAGTCCGCGTTGGCATCTGTACCATAGCGAATTTCCACACCCAGGCGTGCCAGTTCCAGCGCGTACCAGCGGGTAATCCCGGCTATCTGGTCACGTTGTGGCGCTTTGGATGCAATGGTGATCTGTCCGCCGAGCTCTTCTGCCTTTTCTGCCAGAATCACTTCATGGCCGCGTTCAGCAGAAACGCGTGCTGCTTCCATCCCGCCTGGGCCACCACCAATGACCAGCACTTTACGTTTGGGGCCGGTGGTTTTTTCAATGATATGCGGCATTCCCATGTACTCGCGGGAGGTTGCGGCGTTCTGAATACAAAGTACGTCCAGGCCCTGGTATTGACGGTCAATGCAATAGTTGGCTCCGACACACTGGCGGATCTGATCCACCTGGCCCATTTTGATTTTTGCGATGATATGCGGATCGGCGATATGGGCACGGGTCATGCCGACAAAATCGACGTAACCGGCTTCCAGAATTCGCTGCGCCTGATTCGGGTCTTTAATGTTCTGGGCGTGAATCACCGGCACGTCCACGACTTCCTTGATACCCGCAGCCAAGTGCAGGAATGGCTCCGGCGGATAGGTCATGTTGGGAATCACATTGGCCAGAGTGTTGTGAGTGTCACACCCGGAACCAACCACACCGAAGAAATCCACCAGGCCGGTGTCGTTGTAATATTTGGCAATCTGCTTCATATCGTCATGGGTAAGGCCATCAGGGTGGAATTCGTCGCCACAGATGCGCAAGCCGACAACGAAATCCGGGCCGACTTCTTCCCGCACGGCTTTCAGGACTTCCATCCCGAACCGCATGCGGCCCTCGAAAGTGCCACCCCATTCGTCGGTCCGTTTATTTACTCGAGGAGACCAGAACTGGTCGATCATGTGCTGGTGCACAGCAGACAGCTCAACGCCGTCCAGACCGCCGGCTTTGGCACGTCCCGCTGCCTTGGCGTAATCGCCGATCACTCGCCAGATTTCTTCTTCCTCAATGGTTTTACAGGTAGCACGGTGCACGGGTTCGCGGATGCCGGAAGGAGACATCAGATTTGGCCAGTTCTCGCCGTCCCAGCGTGAGCGTCGTCCCATGTGGGTAATCTGAATCATGATTTTGCCGCCATGCTTGTGCACAGCATCGGCCAGATTCTGAAAATGGGGAATGATACGATCGGTGGAAAGGTTGACTGAGCTCCACCAGCTTTGCGGGCTGTCGATGGACACCACGCTGGAGCCGCCACAGATACAGAGGCCACAACCACCCTTGGATTTCTCTTCGTAGTATTTCACGTAGCGCTCGGTGGTCATGCCACCGTCAGTGGCATAAACCTCAGCGTGAGCAGTACTGACAATACGATTACGAATGGTCAGTTTGTTGATGTTCAAGGGTTGGAAAAGTGCTTCAAATTGGGACATGGCGTACCCCATCTCTTGTAGGTGTTTAAATCTAACCTGTCTGACGAACAACAGATGACTGGTTATTTATCATTTGTAGGAGCGGACCTGCTTGCCCGCGCTTGCTCATAATAGATCTTGTTACATGGGCAGAGTTGGCCTGAGAATCCGGGCGGACACACAGGTCCGCCCTTAAGGTTAAATAGGAGGCGCTATCAGAGCTTATTCCGCCTTGGGCGTAACCTCAAACAAACCAAATTCGATGCCGTCTTCTGCCGCGCTTTGCAGCTGAACCGCTTGGGTTTTTACTTCATGGCCCAGCGCTGAAGCTATCTGGTCCATAGCACCGGCAAACCAGCCGGTGAACATATAATCGACTTTGCGGTTGACCTTGCCGTACTGATAGACGAAGGCCGAGTGATCCAGGCGAACCCTGGCATAGCCGTCTTTGATATCCAGTTGTTCGATGCTGAACAGACCCCAACCGCGTTGCGACAGACGTTTCATGTAGTGTTCAAAAACCGCCGCACCGGCAATACCATGGGCTTCGGCTTCTTTCTCGCACCAGTAGTAAGCGGACTTGTACCCGGCTTTGTAGAGAATTTCGGCGTAACGTTCCGGCCCCAGTTCTTCTTCAATGGCCATATGGTTATTGACGAAAAAGTGGCGTGGCACATAAAGCATGGGCAGGGCATCTGTGGTCCAGACACCGGTGTCGTCGTCGACATTAATAGGCATTTGCGGTGCGTGAGATCCCATGGTGCTTCCTTCCTGTTCTGTTGGTTCTGTTGATTCAGTTCCGGGGCCGCGAGCGGCTTATCGGTATTAGTGGCTGCTGGCTTTGAGGATGGGGGGATTACTCACCCCAGACATCCGCCAGAACTCTCACCCAGTTTTCGCCCATGATTTTGCGTACGGCGGTTTCAGAGAACCCGCGTCTAAGCAGAGCGTCTGTCAGATTCGGAAACTCGCCCACCGTGCGGATACCTTCGGGGTTGATGATTTTGCCGAAGTTGGTCAGACGACGGGCATAGCCTTTATCGTGAGTCAGCCATTCGAAGAACTGCTGATCGTGGCCTTGGGTGAAGTCAGTGCCGATACCGACCTGGTCTTCCCCGGCGATATTGACGATATATTCAATGGCTTCCACATAGTCTTCGATGGAGGAATTGATGCCGTTCTTCAAAAACGGGGCAAACATAGTCACACCGATAAAGCCGCCGTGATCGGCGATGAACTTCAATTCTTCATCAGACTTATTGCGTGGATGTTCCTTCAGGCCAGCAGGCAGGCAGTGGGAGTAGCACACTGGTTTTTTGGATTCGAGGATAACTTCTTCCGAGGTTTTGCCGCCAACATGGGACAGATCACACATGACACCGACGCGGTTCATTTCGGCAACGATTTCACGGCCGAAGTCTGATAATCCGCCATCGCGCTCATAGCAGCCGGTCCCGATCAGGTTCTGAGTGTTGTAGCACATCTGTACCACACCGACACCGAGATCCTTGAATACCTGTACATAGCCGATTTTGTCTTCATAGGCATGAGCATTCTGGAAGCCCAGTATAATGCCGGTTTTACCTTCCTGTTTGGCGCGGCGAATATCATTGGTGTGATGGACTTTCAGCAGCAGATCGCTGTTTTCTTCGATCAGCTGGTTCATTTCAACAATGTTGTTCACGGTATTTTGGAACCCTTCCCATACAGACACCGTGCAGTTGGCCGCGGTTAACCCGCCCTTGTGCATGTCTTCAAAAAGATCCCGATTCCATTTGGCGATGATCAGGCCATCGATCACGATAGCGTCTTGGTGCAATTCGGAAGCATTCATCTGGTATACCTAACCTGGTTAATGCGGATTGTTGGGCTGAGTATAGCTAGTGGGTATAGCGCACTATTCACTGGAAACGACAGGAGTGATACCAAAATCGGCAGGCTGTCAGGGAAAGTCGACTATTAGTCGTGAATTGGCGGTTGGTACTGGAGAACTACGCTTGATCCAACGGTCTTTCAAGCGGTCGTTCATTATCTTTAGCGTCAGTTAAGATGGAAAAATTTGTTTATTTTGCATCCAAATGAGCCATTGGTGTTGTCATAACAACCGATGCTTTTATTTCAATAGTGGAACCGGCTTTCCAGTGGTAATAGCGATATTTCAACAGTAATACTGAATATTCCGGCGCTGGTGCGAATATTACACCAGAGGTGCCTACAACGTTAAAGTGAGCTTTCCCATGCGCCACAGTCGTGGTTAGTATGCTTTGCAGTATATGGCGGCTTCGCCGGTACGCTGCCAAGGCGTCAGTCAGGTAAGGGGTGACCCTGCTTCCGGGGACGCTGCATTGCGTCCCCGGAAGATGAGATCAGCATAGTGATTTTATGCCGGAACTTCCGGCGGTATTGCTACACTTCCGGGTTCCATGCGCAGAGGGCCGCCCATGAAGTTCACGGCGCCATAACTGGGTTCGGCCTTGGCGGCTTTAAGCGCTTCGGACGACCGGCTGGGGACGATAGGCCTAAGATCGTAACCACTCATATTGGCCGCGGTGGTATCGACTTGATTCAACGCCCAAACTGCCGCCCGCTCTTCTTTGGGAGAAATGCCGATATATTTGCGATAGCAGCGACTGAAATGAGGCGGAGAGACGAAGCCGCACATGGACGAAATTTCGATAATGGAGCGGGTAGTCTGCTTCAGTAGCTGGCGGGCCCGGTCCAGGCGCAGTTTCAGATAGTAGCGTGACGGAGTGCAGCCCAGGTGTTTGAAGAACAGCCGTTCCAGCTGGCGTCTGGATACACCGACAAAATGGGCCAGCTCTTCCAGTTCTATTGGCTCTTCAATGTTGTTTTCCATCAGCTCGGTGATTTCTGCCAGTTTAGGTTGGGCCGGGGTGAGCAGTCGACGCAGAGGAACACGTTGCTGTTCGGTATCGGCACGCACCCGGTCGCAGACAAACATGTCGCAAATGGCGCCGGTGAGAGTTTTGCCGTGTTGGCGTGTGACCATGCTCAGCATCATGTCCAGAGGTGCACCACCCCCGGTGCAGGTCATGCGGTCCCTGTCCATGGTGTACAAACGGTTGGTGCAGTTCACTTTGGGAAACTGTTCCTGCAGGGCGGCCAGGCATTCCCAGTGGGCGCTACAGGAATAGCCGTCCAGAAGACCTGCCTTGGCCAACACGTAGGCTCCGGTGCAAATGGCACCCATCAGCACATGTTGACGGTTTTGGCCTTGTAGCCAGGAAATCTCTTTCGGGGTAAAGCTGCGGGTTATGTCGACACCACCGACGACAATGATCACATCGAATACATTTTTCTCGGCAATGGAAGTGTCGGCAGCGATAGATATACCGTCACTGGCACTGACGGGCTGGCCGGTGGCTGAGATCAGTTGCCAGGTATAGAGTTCGTCTCCGGAGAGCTGATTGGCCATACGTAGAGGCTCAATAGCAGACGCCAGGGCGATCAGTGTAAAGTTGTTAACTAGCAGAAAGCCGATTCGATAAGGTTTCGCGCCCAATACGGAAGTGGGCGTTGATTTTTCATTCATGGATACATCTCCTCAGTCGGATAAGGACTGTTTGACAGGCTTCGAACTAAATCTACGCCGCTCGCCATTGGAGGGGACCTTCTGCCCTGGAGACATGCTCCGGTGGGTGATCAGTTTGCCCCGGTTGTTTTTATTTTCGCTTCGTATCCTTACAGAAATTCAGGTTCAAGCCACTCTTGTCGTATTTGGATACCAACACAGTCTCACCGTTGTGCTGGAGCGACATCTAATAGCAGCTTTAGTGCCCGAGAAATCTCTTGAGGTGTAGCGATAGTACAGCCGGTTCAGGTCGTGGATTTGCCTGATTGCGACACCGTGGACCCTCAATCTGTTCCATAAGCGGCGATATTAGCCTGAAATTGGTCATTTTGAAACCATTAATTGTACAAAAAATGATCGGCACGTTTGGGCTTGGTGACAAATGCTTATGTATCAATTGTCCCGTCGCTAGTGGATAAGTGATGCGGCAAAGTTTTCAGTAGAAAGTAATGTTGCACCCCCTGTTATGTCCAGTTGTCCAAAAACGACACAGTGGTTGCGTATTCAGATAAAACTTGTGGCGGTGTCGTCTACAGACCAAACAGAGTCGTTTGGATGTCGTATCCAAGCATGTGATCGAATTTGGCTGTGGTTACAGTAGCTCCTGATTGGGCATTTAAGAGTGCCCTTGCATCACCGCTTTCACGCAAAAGCAGTCTCGAATACCGTAACAGTTTTGTTTGAAAAGAGCGTCTGTAAACAATAACCCGTAGTTTTTAAAACAACAAAGGTAAAGGTATGAGCAGCCATCATTCTAACCGCGGAGTGGTCTACCAGGGCCCCGGCCAAGTCACCGTTGAATCCATTGAATTTCCCAAACTGGCTTTAGGTAACCGTAAATGTGACCACGGCGTTATTCTGCGCGTGGTCACCACCAATATCTGTGGCTCTGACCAGCACATGGTGCGGGGCAGAACTACAGCACCTCAAGGATTGGTGCTGGGTCACGAAATCACCGGACAGATTGTCGAGTGTGGTCGTGATGTCGAGTTCCTCAAGCCCGGCGATGTGGTCTCCGTGCCCTTCAATATAGCCTGCGGCCGCTGCCGTAACTGCAAGGAAGGTCGTACCGGTATCTGTCTCAACGTCAACCCCTCTCGTCCCGGTGCCGCATATGGCTACGTGGATATGGGAGGCTGGGTCGGCGGCCAGGCGGAATACGTGATGGTGCCCTATGCCGACTTTAACCTGTTGAAGTTCCCGGACGCGGATCAGGCGATGGAAAAAATTCAGGACCTGACGTTATTGTCTGACATCTTCCCCACCGGCTATCACGGCTGTGTGACTGCCGGCGTGGGCCCAGGGTCTACTGTCTATATTGCCGGTGCCGGCCCTGTCGGACTTGCCGCCGCTGCATCCGCCCACCTGCTAGGTGCTGCCTGCGTTATCGTGGGTGATATGATCCCCGAGCGTTTGACCCAGGCGCAAAGCTTTGGCTGTGAAACACTGGATCTGCGTGAAGAGGGTGAACTATCTGAGCGTATCGCACAGATTCTGGGCGAGCCTGAAGTGGATTGTTTCGTTGACTGTGTCGGCTTCGAAGCGCGCTGCCACGGTTGTCATCACGATGTTGAGCAACCTGCCATCGTTCTCAACTCCGCCATGCAGCTGACCCGTGCCGGTGGCCAGATCGGGATTCCAGGTCTTTATGTGACTGAAGATCCCGGCGCCAAAGACGATGCTGCCAAGCATGGTTCGCTGAGCATGCGCTTTGGTCTGGGCTGGGCGAAATCCCATTCCTTCCATACCGGACAATGCCCGGTCATGAAGTACCATCGCCAGTTGATGCAGGCCATCCTGTTCGACAAAGTGAAGATTGCCAAAGCCGTTAACGTACAGATGATCAATCTGGATCAAGCGCCTTCCGGTTATGCCGACTTTGATGGTGGCGCGGCGAAGAAGTTCGTCATTGATCCTCATGGAATGGTAGCTGCGTAGACGTTTATTGTACTACTTGTCTGGACGGGCCGGCCTGCAAACTATGTGTGGGCTCGGCCCGGACGCCTTCAAGTGGCCGATTAACGTGTGGCCGAGCCATTCCGGGCGTGTTTTGCTGAAGCCTTTTGCGTAACGAAGGTCCCATAATGTACTGAAGGTAAAGGCACAGACGTCGACTAACGACCACAGCAAGACTGTGTGGTCGTTTTCGTGGTTTAATCTACAGACGCTGTCCGCTTCCTTCCCCCGTAAGTGAACGTTGGTAGATAGCCTATGACAACCCTCAGGCGCGACCTGACAACCAATGATCGCGATAAAGCATCGCAGATTATTGACCAGTTAAAGCACAAGCCTGGTGCTTTATTGCCCATACTGCATGATATTCAGGAAGAACTCGGATTTGTGCCGGGCGAGGTCGTGCCGCTTATTGCCGAAGCTCTCGGGCAAACCCGTGCTGAGATTCACGGGGTTATCAGTTTTTATCACGAATTCAGAACCCACCCCCCTGGTCGCCATACCCTGCAACTTTGTCGTGCTGAAGCTTGTCAGGCGAGGGGAAGTCGTGCACTTGAACAACATGCCAAACAACGCCTGGGCGTTGATTATCACCAGACCACCATTGATGGAGAAGTGACCCTGGAACCGGTTTACTGCCTCGGAAATTGTGCCTGTGGACCGACAGTACGGGTTGGCGACAGAATCGTTGGGCGGGTTGATCCGCAGCGTTTTGACCAGTTGATTGATGAGCTCACGACAGTGGCGGTTGAGCTTCAACCGATGGCTTCGGACAAATAGGGGGAATTAATGATGATCAAAGTTTATGTCCCCCGTGATACTACGGCACTTGCTTTGGGGGCGGATGACGTCAGTCTGCGAGTGCAACAAGAGCTGCACAGCCGAAATATCGAAGCTGAGCTGGTGCGCAATGGTTCCCGCGGAATGTTCTGGTTAGAGCCCTTGCTGGAGGTGGAAACGCCTTCCGGTCGCGTAGGTTTTGGCCCCCTATCACCCAGTGACGTGGTGGAGTTGTTCGACCAGAACTTTCTATCCAAGGCTTCGAATTATCCTTGTGCCGATCTGGAACAGCATCCCCGTTATCTGGGGTTGGTCGAGGAGATCCCCTACTTCAAAAAACAACAACGCCTGACGTTTGCACGGGCGGGCGTGATTGATCCTGTTTCTGTGCTTGATTACCTTGAGCACGATGGATTCCAGGGCCTGCGTAAAGCACTGGAAATGGACGCGCAAACAATTGTCGATGAAGTGAAGAGCTCAGGGCTCCGGGGCCGGGGCGGAGCGGCATTTCCCGCCGGAATTAAATGGCAGACTGTGTTGGATGCCGATGCTGATGTGCCTGCGAAGAAAGCTGGCGGGGTCCATTCAGGTTCTAAGTTTATTGTCTGTAATGCGGATGAAGGTGACTCGGGTACCTTTGCGGACAGACTGGTTATGGAAGCAGACCCTTACCTACTTATAGAAGGCATGATTATCGCAGGGCTGGCGGTGGGGGCTGAGCAGGGATACATCTATCTGCGTTCAGAATATCCCGTTGCCCATGAAATTCTGCAACAGGCCATCGATACAGCAGAGTCAGTTGGCTATTTGGGCCACAATATTCAAGGGTCCGGCAGGCACTTTCATTTGGAAGTGCGTTTGGGGGCCGGTGCCTATATCTGTGGCGAAGAGACCTCGTTATTGGACAGTTTGGAGGGCAAGCGTGGCATGGTTCGGGCCAAGCCGCCTCTGCCCGCGCTGGAAGGTCTGTTTGGCCAACCCACTGTGGTGAATAACGTGCTGACGCTGGCGGCTGTACCTTTTATCCTCGCCCATGGCGGGCAGGCTTATGCCGATTACGGCATGGGGCGTTCGCGTGGGACCTTACCTTTTCAGCTGGCCGGGAATATCGCCCGCGGTGGACTGGTCGAACTGGCTTTTGGTCCAACGCTTCGGGAATTGTTGGAAGATTTCGGCCAGGGTTCCGCCTCTGGCCGTCCCCTGCACGCCGTGCAAGTCGGTGGACCTTTAGGTGCGTATATGCCGGAGGCGCAATGGGATACCCCGCTGGATTATGAAGCCTTTACTAAAGTCGGGGCTGTGTTGGGGCACGGTGGCATGGTGGTATTTGACGATACTGTGGATATGGCGCAACAGGCGCGTTTTGCGATGGAGTTCTGTGTAGAGGAATCCTGCGGCAAGTGTACACCTTGTCGAATTGGTTCCGTACGCGGCGTTGAAGTGATCGACAGGATCATTGACGACGAGCAGCGGGAGGAGAACCTGGCCCTGCTGGACGAACTGTGCGATACGATGGAGTTTGGCTCTTTATGTGCAATGGGGGGCATGACGCCGAACCCGGTCAGAAGCGCCCTGAAATATTTCCCTGCGGCATTCCGCCAAATGCCTGCTGCAGATGATAGAGACCCTCAAACACGTCAATCAGACCCGGCGTTGCAGGAGAATGAGTCATGCTGAATTATTACGATCCGGCCTCTGCAGAAGTTACCCAGATAGATATCGACAGGGATTACGGCACGCCGGAGTCTACCGCAACAGAGCTGGTGGAATTGTCGATTGACGGTGTGGCTATAACCGTTCCTGCCGGTACGTCAGTGTTGCGGGCCGCCGCGCTGGCAGGCATTAATATTCCCAAACTCTGTGCCAGTGATAACCTGGAAGCCTTTGGTTCCTGCCGCCTGTGTGCTGTGCAGATCGCGGGGCGGCGTGGTATGCCTGCCTCCTGTACCACACCTGTAGAACCCGGCATGCAGGTGAGCACGCAAACACCACAAGTGGCAAAATTGCGGCGCAACATCATGGAGTTGTATATATCCGATCATCCACTGGACTGCCTGACCTGTCCGGCCAACGGGAACTGCGAACTGCAGGATATGGCCGGGGTCGTCGGTCTGCGTGACGTGCGCTATGGCATCAGTGGTGCGAACCATCTGGAAGCAGAAAAAGATCACTCCAACCCCTATTTTAGTTTCGATCCCAGCAAGTGTATTGTCTGCTCTCGTTGTGTGCGTGCTTGTGAAGAAGTGCAGGGCACCTTTGCCTTGACTATTCAGGGTCGCGGTTTCGAATCAACTGTCAGTGCCGGTCAGGATGACAACTTTCTCGATTCTGAATGTGTATCCTGTGGCGCCTGTGTGCAGGCCTGTCCTACATCAACATTGATGGAAAAGAGCATCATTGAGCAGGGGCAGCCGGATCATAGTGTTATTACAACCTGCGCATACTGTGGTGTGGGATGTTCCTTCAAAGCTGAGATGAAGGGTGATCAGTTGGTCAGAATGGTTCCATATAAAGGCGGCCAGGCCAACCACGGGCATTCCTGCGTGAAAGGTCGGTTTGCGTTTGGCTACGCTACCCATAAAGACCGTTTGACTACCCCGATGATTCGCGACCAGATTGACCAACCCTGGAGAGCGGTTGGCTGGGAGGAAGCCATTCAGTTTGCAGCAGATAAGATTCGCGGCATTCAGAACAAATACGGACGTGACAGCGTTGGTGGAATCACGTCTTCCCGCTGCACCAATGAAGAGACCTATCTGGTGCAGAAGCTGGTGAGGGCGGCGTTCGGCAATAACAACACCGATACCTGTGCCCGTGTCTGTCACTCGCCTACCGGTTATGGTTTGAAAATGACGATGGGAGAGTCCGCAGGTACGCAGACGTTTGATTCGGTCATGCATTCTGATGTGATCATGGTCATTGGAGCCAACCCTACCGATGCCCACCCTGTGTTCGGCTCGCTGATGCGTAAACGACTGCGTGAAGGAGCCAAATTGATTGTGGCGGATCCTCGTTCCATCGATTTGCTGAAATCACCACATCTGCGCGATGCCATTCATTTGCCTTTGAGACCCGGCACCAATGTGGCGCTGATTAATTCGCTGGCACATGTCATTGTCACTGAGGAGCTGGAAGATCTCAGTTTTATCCAGGCACGCTGTGACGCGGATGAATACCAGCAGTGGCGTGACTTTATCGCTCAGGAGCGGCATTCACCGGAAGTATTGGCTGCAGTCACCGGCGTGGCTGCTGATATGGTTCGGCGAGCCGCCAGGCTATATGCCATGGCCGGCAACGCAGCAATTTATTACGGGTTGGGCGTGACCGAACATAGCCAGGGCTCCACCATGGTGATGGGTATTGCGAACCTGGCCATGGTGACGGGCAATATCGGTCGTGAGGGTGTTGGTGTGAATCCGTTGCGTGGTCAGAATAACGTGCAGGGTTCCTGCGATATGGGCTCATTCCCTCACGAGCTACCGGGTTACCAGCATGTCAGCACTCCGGAGTTGCGCCGGAATTTTGAGCAGGTCTGGGGGGTGAGTATTGATGCCGAGCCGGGCTTAAGAATTCCGAATATGTTTGATGCGGCGATTGATGGGTCATTTAAGGGCCTCTATGTGCAGGGAGAGGATATTGCGCAGTCAGACCCTAATACCCAACATGTGCAGAAAGCATTGTCATCCTTGGAATGCCTGATCGTACAGGACCTGTTTCTGAACGAAACGGCGAAGTATGCCCATGTACTTTTGCCGGGATCTTCCTTTCTGGAAAAGAACGGCACTTTCACCAACGCTGAGCGTCGGATCAACCGGGTGCGTAAAGTTATGGCGCCGTTAGCCGGCAAGGAAGACTGGGAAGTGACTCAGGATCTGGCCAATGCCTTGGGCTATCCGATGAACTATCAACACCCTTCCGAGATTATGGAAGAAATCTCTGTACTGGCGCCGACCTTTGCTGGTGTGAGCTATGCCAAACTGGATCAGTTGGGCAGTATCCAATGGCCATGCAATGATGAGCATCCTGCCGGGACGCCGATCATGCATGTGGAAGATTTTCCCATTGGAAAAGGGCAGTTTGTGGTCACCGAATATGTGGCTACTGAAGAGCGCACCAACCGCCGTTTTCCTCTGCTGCTAACAACCGGCAGGATACTCAGTCAATACAATGTGGGTGCCCAGACCCGCCGTACCGAGAACCAGCGTTGGCACGATGAAGATGTGCTGGAGCTGCATCCTCACGATGCGGAAGAAAGGGGTATTAAACAGGGTGACTGGGTGGGCGTTACCAGCCGTGCCGGTGATACAGTACTGCGGGCGGTGGTCAGTTCCCGCATGCAGCCCGGTGTTGTTTATACGACATTCCACCATCCCGGTAGCGGTGCGAATGTGATCACCACGGATAATTCGGACTGGGCGACCAATTGCCCTGAATATAAAGTCACTGCGGTTCAGCTTGAGAAGGTAACGCAACCATCAAGCTGGCAGCAACGCCATCGGGCGTTTGATGATCAGCAGCAAGCATTCTTAACGCAGGCGGCCAATGTCCAAGTTACAGACTAAACGGGCGCCCATTACACCGGTCTCAAAAACCGCCAGGTCTCCCAGTCAGGCCGGATGTCTGGCCGCACCGGTGCAGATTAGAGAGCGCAGTGCTTCCGGCTGGAACTATTTGGCGTTGTCTGATTTCGTGGTCGAAGAGTATCCGGTCGCGTTGGTTTACAACGGCGTTAGCCATGCTGTGATGATGGCTTCGCCGGTAGACCTGGAAGACTTTGCCGTGGGTTTCAGCCTGACGGAAGGTGTGCTGGAAAACGTTGAGCAACTGTTTTCAGTTGAGTTGCAGGGTGATCCGGAGGCCGGATTTGAGCTGCATCTGCATATTCATGGCTCACGGATGGATTACCTCAAGCGTCAGCGCCGTCATATGGCCGGGCCCAGCGGTTGCGGTCTCTGTGGCAAGGAATCATTGGAGCAGGCAATCCTGCCTGTACACTCGCTGGTTAAAGCCACATTGCCGGACCCTGATGCCATTCAGAACGCCTTGATGACACTGACGTCCCAGCAGGCAATTCAGACCATGACAGGGGCCTGCCATGCTGCCTGCTGGTGTTCCGCTGAAGGTGAAGTGCTATATACCCGAGAAGATGTCGGCCGCCACAATGCGCTGGATAAGCTGGTTGGCTGTTTGTACCGCCGGGAGGTAGATACTTCCGAGGGCTTTGTACTGGTTTCCAGCCGGGCAAGTTATGAGCTGGTCTATAAGACAGCTGCTGCAAATATTTCGACACTGGTAGCTGTGTCCGGCGCCACCGGCCTGGCTGTATCCTCCGCCGAAAGGGCGGGGCTTAACCTGATCGGTTTTGCACGCCCAGGTCGGCAGGTGGTCTACACCGGCTACAAATCCTGATGAGTTCGGCAACCACAGTGACTGAATTGAGCCATTGGTAATAACAAAATTTGAGGTGTTTTATGTCCTATGATGCAATGGGTCAGTTGGTCAAAATGCTTAACCAGATCGCTGAAAATAATCCCTGCGCCGGTGACGCTGACAAGGCTGCGGAAGTGGTGGCCGGTCATGTGCAAAAATTCTGGGCCAAATCCATGAAGATCAACATTATTGCTTATGTCCATGAGGGTGGCGACGGGCTTAACTCTGTGGCTGAGAGAGCTGTTCGGCAGTTAGAAAAAGGTTAACTGACATAGTTCGACTAGTACCTTTGACACGGCTATAGAAAACCCTGGAGTCGGCGTCAGCCCCCATCGCGCTCAGCAGTCCGACCTTTTTGAAGCCTGCTTTCAGTGCCGCTGTGGCTACTGCCAAGTTGGCATCATAGCCGAATAGATATTCATACTTACTCGGACCCAAGGGGCCAGCTTTCCCTCATTTGAAATAACCAAACCACGCTTCTCGGTGTCGGGATGCCACACCACTAGCCTGGCGCTTCAGGCACAACAGTGGCGATGGCGAAACATCAACAGACCCTAGGAATAAATCTGCGCCGGCAACCAATTGACCAGAGCAGGGAACATCAGAATGAATGCTAATCCTATAAGCTGAAGGATGATGAAAGGCACCACTCCGCGGTAGATTGTGGAAATTCGGATATCCGGTGGGCATACCCCTTTTAAGTAAAACAGAGCGAATCCGACCGGTGGAGTAAGAAACGAGGTCTGCAACGTTACGGCGACCAGCATGACAAACCACACCAGCTTCGGATGGTCCAGAACGCCAAACCCAGGGATATCCAGGTCAAGTCCGGAGATGACGGGCACGATCAAAGGCAGAATAATCAGGGTGATTTCAATCCAGTCGAGCACAAAGCCCAATAAGAAGATTATGCCGAGAATGAACAGGATAATCCCGTAACTGCCAAAGGGTAGGCCGGTCAGAAAACTCGCGATTATTTCGTCACCGCCCAGTTCTCTCAGCACCAGGGCAAAGAGGGATGCGCCTACAAAGATGGCAAAGATATAGGCGGTGACGTTCATGGTATTGTGCAGGCATTCTTTCAGTATGGAGAACTTGAGCTTTCTGTTATACCAAGCCAGTAGCGCTGCACCCAGTGCACCGACTCCTGAGGCTTCCGTCGGTGTCGCCCAGCCGGCGAATATTGAACCCAGTACGGAGATGATCAGCGCCACTGTTGGGAGTGTGCTCTTAAGCACTCGGATCCAGGTATTCAGGGTGACGGGCTTAGTGTCCTCCGGTAACGGGAAATCCTCTTTCCTGATCAATCCCCAAATTAACAGGTAGCAGATATAAAGTAAGCCGAGGACAAGCCCTGGGAAAACGGCGCCCATAAACAGGTCGCCAACGGGTAGGGCCACTTGGTCCGCCATGATTACCAGCATAATACTTGGTGGAATCAAAATCCCTAAAGTACCCGCCGAAGCGATGGTACCCAGAGCGACAGAGTCGCGGTATTTCTGCTTCCGCATGGCAGGAAATGACATGACCGCCAACAACACTACTGAAGCGCCTATGATGCCGGTAGAAGCGGCTAGGATAATGCCAATCAAGGTTACCGTTATTGCCAAACCACCCCTGACACGACCGAACAGCTCCTGAAACGACTTCATCAGGTCTTCTGCAACGCCGGATTTATCCAGCATATTGCCCATGAAGACGAACATTGGTAGTGCCACCAATATCCAGTTATCCATGATCTTATATATTCGATTGACCACCAGGCCGATAGTGAGGAAGTCCAGGCCGGTCAGCGTATCCCAGTACATATCGGCGTAATAGCCGATGCCGGTGAATATCAATCCTACACCTGCCAGGACATAGGCGACCGGCAAGCCGGTAAACAACAGCAGGATAAAGGTTGCAAACATGGCGACGACGAGTATCTCATTAGTTTCCATGTCGAAACTCCCTGACCAGCAACCAGGTGTCTCGGAATATGCGGGAAAGTACCGACAATCCTAAGAGGCTAAAGGCGATTGGAATCACTGATTTAATGAGAAAGCGATGGGGTAGACCCGCTGGGGCGTCGGAGCTTTCGCCGGTGCGCCAGGAGTCGTAGACAAAATCTATGCTGTGATACACCACCACATAGACAAAGGGGAGAACCAACAGACTCAGCCCAAGAATTTCGATGATGCGTTGGGTCTTGGAAGAAAACCGACTGGCAAACAGATCGACCCGCACATGGGTGTTGCGAGCCTGGCAATAGGAAAGGCCGATCATGAAGCCAATGGCATAGAGGTGCCATTCCGACTCCTCCAGTACAATCAAGCCTCCGGAAAATCCTTTTCTGAGGATGACTTGGGTAATAATGATCAGCACCAGTAATAAGTAGACCCAAGCCACGGCTTGACCGATCCATATAATAAAACGATCAATTTGATCGGCAATGGGAACGGGTATCTGATCCTCGTGCGTGCCAATATTCATTCGATTGCTCCAAACGATTTTCTTCAGTTTTTTCCGGATAAGCGGGACTAAATAGTCTTCATCCATAAACGGACTCCCGGCCGCTTATGGAAGCCGCAAGGTCAATGGTTTACACCATTAATTTTGGTGGCACTTCCCTGTGCCACGTTAGTACCCGTCTATAATCGGGTGTTTATGGACGGGTACTAACTAAGCTCAGCTGCCGCGTGGCAGGAAGGCTTTTGTAGACCAAACCTTGTAGTTTTCCCGGAAAGTAGCGAGATCGTCGTATACTTTTTTGAACATAGGATCCCTGGCGGACTGCTCCTTCGCCACTTCATCCCAGGCACTCTCGAAAGTACTCAGCATCTTCGGATCCCAGGTTTTGGTGGTCACGCCACGTTCTTTCTCGTTTTTGATCATGGCATCGAATTGCATCGCCTCGGATTCGGCGATTGAGTTGGTGATAGAGGCCATACAAGTGGCTTCCATTTGTACCTGCTGGCTTTTATGCATACCGTTCCAGGTATCCTTATTGATCAACAACTCAAAGATGGTCGCCTGTTGATGCCAACCGGGAAAATAGTTGAACTTGGCGATTTTGTAGAACCCCAGGCGTTCATCGATGGCGGGCTGAGAGAATTCGGTGGCGTCGATGGCACCTTTTTCCAGGGCACCGAAGATTTCTCCACCGGGCAACAGGGAGGTGGAAACCCCCAGTTTTTGCATCACTTCTCCACCCAGGCCGAAGAACCGCATATTCAGGCCTTTAAGGTCATCGACAGAGTCGATCTCTTTTTTGAACCAACCGGAGGTTTCCGGAGAAATAATGGCACAGGGCAGGACTTTAACGTTGTAGCCCGCTGTATCGTACATCTCCTGGTAAAGCTCATTACCGTGTCCGTAGTAAAGCCAGGCCATGTATTCCGGTGCTTCCGGCCCGAAAGGAACTGCTGAGAACAGTGATGCGGCCGGGATTTTGCCCGCCCAGTAACCAGCGGTGGTATAGCCCGAATTAACTTTCCCGGAGGATACCGCGTCCAGTATTTCAAAGGGGGCGACAAGCTTACCGGGCTCATACACTTTCATTTTGAGGTTGCCGTTGGAAATATCGGGGAGCTCTTCGGAAACCCATTTGATCGGTGTGCCCAGGGCGGGAAGGTGCGTACCGAAAGCGACAGGGGTCTTCAATAAGACGGGTTTTACATCGTCCGCAGCGTGCGTAAGGCCGACACCGGCGCTGATAGCGACCGCTGCTATTGAGACCATAAATCTGGATCGAAGTGACGTTTGCATGTGTTCCTCCTAGGGTCTTATTTTTGTTGCGTATAAATTGAAGGGGCTCTCAGTGCTATCCATCCAGTGTCAAAACAGATATTCGTTCCGTTTTGATTTTTAATACCAAGCTGATAGGTCATCACCAAGATGCTTTCATTCTAGAGAGAACAATATTGATACACCCTCCTTCGAAAGGAGGATGGGGATGTCTAACAAAACCGCCTACATTTTGTTCCATGATCTTGGTCTTTGATTGCGGCCCATACTTATGTTTGGAATTAAGTGCTTGGTTTGGAATTAAGTACTTGGTTTGGAATTAGGTACTTGGTTTGGAATTAAGTACTTGGTTTGGAATTAAGTACTAAGCTTGGGATTAATGTTGGATATTCTGAATTAGTCAGTGTGAAGCTAAGGCCTTGCTGAAACGGGAGCCAGTGGTGATGAATGGCAATATGATGAAAACGCCTCTGTTGATTAAAGATATCTTGCTGTCGGCAGTGTCCCGTTATCCGGACCAGCAGATTGTCAGCCGCGTTAATGAAGACCGGGTTCATCGCTATAGTTATCGGGAGGCCTACCAAAGAATTCAGAAGTTGGCGAATGCGCTCATCAAACTGGGCGTAAAGCCCGGTGACAGTGTGGCGACTCTGGCCTGGAATAATTACCGGCATCTGGAACTTTATTATGCGGTTCCGGGGACAGGAGGTGTGATACACACCTTGAACGCCCGTTTGTTTGCTGAGCAAATTGCCTGGATTGTTAATCATGCCGAAGACTGTCTGGTTTTCGTCGACCCCCAGTTCGTCCCTTTGCTTGAGCAAATTCGTGGTCAATTAGGCGGCGTACAGGCCTTTATCGTTAATTGCGATGCCTCTGAAATGCCGGACTCGTCACTTGAGAATCTGCACTGTTATGAAACCCTGTTAAACGGGGAGGATGACACCTACGCCTGGCCGGAGCCGGATGAGCATCAAGCCAGCGGGTTGTGTTATACCTCCGGTACCACCGGCAATCCGAAAGGTGTGCTATACAGCCATCGCTCCACTGTCCTGCATGCCATGATGAGCGGTAGTGCCCAATATCTTGATTTAAACGAGTCCGCAGTGGTTATGCCTGCGGTGCCCATGTACCACGTTTGGGCGTGGGGGATTCCTTATTCAGGATTGCTCTATGGTGCCAAGTTGGTGCTGCCGGGCCCGCGCCTGGATGGAGAGGCTTTGCAGGAACTAATCGAAAATGAAGGTATTACCAAGGCCTATGGCGTGCCTACTGTATGGCTAAATCTGCATAACTATCTGATGGAGTCCGGTAAGAAAATCGATGCATTGACATTACTGGGGGTTGGCGGCGCGGCATCCCCGAAGGCTCTGGTTGAAATCTATCGCAAGCACTACGGGGTTTACTGGATGGGAATTTGGGGAATGACGGAAACCAGCCCATTGGCCACTGCCGCAATTCCCTCACCTGCCATGGCCAAACTGTCAGAGGACGAGAGGACCCGCATTCAAGCCAGTGCAGGCAAACCCATGTTCGGCGTTCAAATTGAAATCTTTGACGATCAGGGAGTCCCCCTGCCACACGATGGACAAGCCAGCGGGACTCTTAAAGTGAAGGGGCCGTGGGTGTTAGCAGGCTATTATAAAGGGGAGGGGACGGACAAATTTCACAATGGCTGGTTCGATACCGGCGATGTCGCAGTCATCGATTCCCAAGGTTACCTAAAGATCGTGGACCGCAGTAAAGATGTCATCAAGTCTGGTGGCGAATGGATCAGCTCCGTGGATTTGGAAAACGCCGCCCTGCATGATGATACTGTCAATGAAGCCTGCGTGATCGGCGTGCCGCACCCCAAATGGGACGAACGGCCATTGATGCTGGTGACCTTAAGAGACCCGCAAAAGTATAGTGAAGCCAGGTTACGGGAATTGTTGGCCAGTAAGGTGGCGAAATGGTGGCTGCCGGATGAGATTATCGTTGTCGATGATCTCCCGCATACTGGCACCGGCAAGCTGCGCAAGGTGGAATTGCGTAAGGATTACCAGCAACTCTGGATTAAATAAACCATTGGATAAGCCAGACCATGCTAACACCTGAGTGGATTATATTTTTTTCCCTCATTTATATCGGCTTCCTGTTTTGGATTGCCCGACGTGGAGATCAGGGCAGAATCAGTCCGCGCCTGCAACCCGCTATCTATGCCTTGAGTCTGGGAACCTACTGCACCAGCTGGACATTTTATGGCACGGTGGAACAGTTCTCTCACACCGGCTGGTGGATTTCCCCCCTGCACATTGGTGTTATCCTGCTGTTTCTGTTCGGCTGGCGTTTTCTGGAGCGCTTGATTCGCACAGGCAAGATGGAAAATACGACCACAGTGGCGGATTTCGTGGCTGCCAGGTACGGCCATGCCCGCGTTATCGCCGTGTTAATTACGGTGATCTCCATGGTTGGCGTTATCCCCTATATTGCCCTGCAGCTCAAAGCGGTATCTGTGTCATTTTCGCTGCTTAGCTCGACCCCATCTACAACGACTATCTGGTGGCAGGACCAGGGCTTGTACGTGGCACTGATCATGGCGGTTTTTTCAATCATGTTCGGCACCCGCCACATCGACACCAGCGAACACCATAAGGGCTTGATACAGGTTATTGCCTTCGAGTCCATCATTAAGCTGGTCGCCTTTTTAGCATTGGGGATTTTTGCGGTCGAAATCGTGCATTCCGGTTTTTCCGATATCCTGCAATCTTCGCTCAAGTTACCAGATATCAATCGCGTACTGACCCAATTCGATAGTACCTATGTGTATCTTGTACATATGCTTTTGGGATTGTTTTCAATATTTTGTTTGCCCAGGCAATTTCATGTGGCGGTGGTGGAAAACCAAAGCGAGAGAGACCTTCCCACGGCACGGTGGCTGTTTCCGCTTTATTTGCTGTTGATCAACCTGTTTGTGCAGCCGGTAGCGCTTGCGGGGCAGCTCAGTTTTGGAGTGGATTACCCGCACAAAGCATACTTTTCGTTACTGCTGCCGATGAAGGAAGGCTACGACTGGTTGGCGCTGTTTGGCTATTTGGGCGGACTTTCCGCTGGGACATCCATGGTAATTATCGCCACGGTTGCCTTAAGTTCGATGGCATCCAATGAACTGCTGATGCCTCTGGCGATCAAGCTTAGGCTGATGAAGCCTGATTCAGAAAAGCTGGGCCGCAGTATTCTGACGCTCCGGCGCATCAGTATCGTGGTCATTTTAATGACCGCCTACGCCTATTTCCGGCTCTTGGCGGAATTCACTGAACTGGTGGCTATCGGCATGCTGTCCATGGTGGCAGTGGCGCAGTTTGCTCCTGCAATACTGCTGGGGTTGTGGTGGAATAAGCTGAATCGCCGGGGCGCGTTGATCGGGCTCAGTTTGGGATTCTTCACATGGTTTTACACCCTGGTTATCCCGGTGATGGCACAGGCGGGCATCATATCCGGCGATACCCTCCAGGGACCCTTTGGCATTGCCATGCTCAAACCGCAGGCGTTATTTGGTCTGAAGGGCATTGACCCCATCGTGCACGGTACCATCTGGTCACTTCTGGTCAATGCCGGCGGACTGATTCTAGGGTCCATCGGCTATCGCGAAAAACTTGTCGATCAAGTGCAAGCCGCCCGCTTTGTGGAGAACGAGAGTCTGGCGGCACATCCTGCCCGGACAGAAACGACGGTAACTATCGGCGATATTCGCAGTCTATTGGTGCATTTTGTCAGGGAGGATAAAACCAAGGCGCTATTTAAGGATTTTACGAACCCTCAAACAGGCCGCCTGCTGTCGGATCAACCCGCCAACAGTCATGTGCTGCAACGCACAGAGCGGCTATTGGGCTCGGTGATCGGGACTCCCGCAGCACGGCTGATGCTGACTTCCATACTTCACTCCCATCAAACGCCGAACGCGGGCAATTTGACCACCATAGTGGATGAAGCTTCGCACATGCTGCAGTTCAGCCGCGAAATTCTCAATTCTGCACTGCAGAGCATCGATCAAGGCATTAGTATTATCGACCGCGATTTGAATATCGTGGCGTGGAATAAACAGTATCAGCATTTCTTCAATTATCCGGATGGCCTGCTGCAAGTCGGTCAGCCTGTAGCCCAGCTTATTCGCTATTGGGCGGAGCAGGGGGAGTTCGGAGATGGAAACATGGAAGAAAGTGTTAATAAGCGGCTGGCCCGCTTTGCCAGCGGACACCCCTACCGTACTGAAAGACGCCGTCCCAATGGGCAGGTACTGGAGATTAAAGGGAACCCCATGCCGGATGGGGGGTATATAACCACCTTTACTGATATCACCCAGCAGCGACAATATGAAGAGCAGTTGGAACAAACCAATGAGATGTTGGAAGAAAAGGTGAGTGGACGAACCCATGAACTCACCCAGCTCAATGTGGAGCTGAAAAGAGCCAACACCAATAAAACCCGCTTCCTGGCCGCGGCGGGTCACGATCTGGTACAGCCGCTGAACTCGGCGGCGTTGTTCACCTCTTCACTGATTCACAAAATGGAACGTCAGGAGGTAAAACAGGATCTTATCGATACTGCCTCCCAGCTGGAGCAGTCCCTGGAAAGTGCCGAGACGTTGTTGGCGGAACTACTGGAAATTTCCAAACTGGATTCTGATGTCGTCCACCCAAAAATTCGCAGCATGCCTCTCAGGCCACTCCTGGAGTCCTTGCAGGCCGAATTTTCTGTGGTGGCCGAGGAAAAACGGTTGCAGTTCGACATGGCCTGTCCGGATATCAATGTACGCTCCGACAGCGCAATGCTACGCCGCATCCTGCAAAACCTGTTGAGCAATGCATTCAGGTATACCCTTGAGGGAAGTGTCAGTCTGATCGTGCAACCCCATGGCGACCAGGTTGATATTAGGGTCCGGGATACAGGGATAGGTATCGAGCCTGATAAAATCACCTGTATTTTCGATGAGTTTCAACGGCTGCCCAATCAATTGACCCAACAGGATAAAGGTCTCGGCCTGGGTTTGGCGATTGTCAGCCGCATGGGTAAGTTGTTGAATCACAGGATTCAAGTGGAATCCACGCCGGGACAGGGGTCCAGTTTCTCTATCGAACTGCCTCTGTGCAAGAATCAGACGAAAAGCCTGCCGGCGGAATCCGCCGGTCAAACCCAGGATGATCCACAAGGACAATTGATTCTGTGTATCGATAACGAAGTACAAATAGTGGAAGGTATGGCTTCCCTGTTGGAGGGCTGGGGCTACGAGGTGATTACCGCTCTGGATATACAGGGCGCACTAGCCCGGATTGGCGCTCGGAGGCCGGATTTGTACGTTGTCGACTATCATCTGGATAACAACACGACGGGGCTGGAGGTATTGGCTCAACTTACCAAGGAGGCACCGGCCCCCGGTATTGTGATTACGGCGGACTATACGGAAGAAGTCGCTTTGGCGGTGCAGCAGGCCGGTTATGTTCTGTTGAAAAAGCCGGTGAAACCCCTGGCCCTGCGCTCCGTCATTATGAGCACTGTCAATCGGGCACGTCTAAAAACTGGCTGAATACAGCCGCCTGGGTACGATTTTTAATGTTCAGTTTGCGTAGAATTTCTGACACGTGGGTTTTAATCGTGGTCTCTTTGATGTTGAGTTCATCGGCAATCTGTTTGTTCAAATAGCCCTTGCTGATCATTGTCAGCACCTTCAATTGCTGAGGGGACAGCTCTGCCAGTTTTTCTATGGCGTGGTTGTCCTGTTCATGATGGTGTGACCTTTTAAGTTCTTCCGCCACATCTTTTGGCAACCAGCGTTTGCCGTTCAGGACGTCGCCTATTGCCCGCTGAATATTTTCAAATCGCGTCGACTTGGGAATATAGCCCATTGCTCCTTCCCGAATAGCGTTGGCAATAGTGCGGTGATCCTCGGTGGCACTGACCACGACCACCCCAAGAGCGGGGAACTCGCGGCGAATCTGAATCAGCCCCAGCAAGCCATCGTTGCCCGGCATTTTTAAATCGAGCAGGAGCAGATCGATATCCGGATTTTCCCTCAGTAGGGAAAGGGCGTCATTGAAGTTGTCACTGTGATAAATATCGATGTTGCCGTCTAACTGCTGAATTGCGTCTTCCAGCGCCCGGCGAAACAAGGGGTGATCATCTGCTATCAGTATTTGGAGGTTCATAGGAGTTTTGTTGTTATTAAGTATCGCAAGATAAATTCCCGACCCTGTCATTTGCTCCAGAGCCGGTATGACTACTGTCTTCGGACGCAAATGTGAATAAACCGCGGGTGCTTATCCAAGCCCGAGGATTGGCTACAGGGTAAACGCCTTCGCCGGTATTCGGCAAGCTTGGATTCCTATGCCTGCCTTGTTTGGCAACCTGTCCTATCGACAATAAGCAAAGTTATCTAGCCTCCTGCTAAAGGAGGATTAAATGCCTTTGCGAATTGGCTTAGCCTGAAGACTCGCTTAATTCCCCCCCTGAGAGGCGATCACATGATAACGAAAATCAATAGGATACTGTTCGCTACCACCCTGGAACAGGAAACCCGTGCGGTGACACGGATGGCAGCCGGTTTAGCGCTTCAGCACCAGGCGGAGTTGATTATGGTGCATGCCCTCGATCCTCTGAGCGCATATAGCTAGGCATTGATAGAGTCTACGATTTCGCCGGAAATGTTGAAAAAGATTAAGGAGGAAGGCAAGGCCAACTTTATCAAATCGCTCCACGAAAAAATCCATAACTTCTTTATCGAGGAAATGGTGGCAGAAGAAAAACACCGTGAGCTACTCGCCGATATTGTTATCGAGGAAGAATATGCGTCCAGGCTGATTCTGGATACCGCCCATGCCAAGAATGTCGACCTGATTGTCATGGGATCACAGAACCGCAGAACTTTGAAAAAGCTGTTGCTGGGCTCTACTGCCCGGAAAGTGCTGGAACAAACCGATGTGCCGGTGTTGATTGTGCCGTTGGATTAGCCACCTGATGTTCTGTATTGAAGTTACCGCAGATCGCTACCTCAGAGATCTTGCGGCATGAAGGGTCATATTATGGATCGGCTGGAGAGCGGTGGTATGTAGTGTCTGCCAGATAGTAAGGATGGTGCATAGAGCCTGCCCGTTGACTAAAAAAGAGATTCACATTAACGGTGCGGGAGGGGGGAGTACAGACACAGAGACGTTCCTTTAGTTGGGATTAATAACAGCACTTTGTTCTTCAGGGTAAATGTTGGCCAGATCTGGCGAAAAGTACAAACCGGTTAGCTGAGCCTGCTCAATGGCGTCTTTGACTTCCTGCTGACAGTACAAGGATGTATAAGCATTGTACTCGGTTCTAAATACCTTCCAGTCGGCCACTCGCTCTTCATGAAATGCCAAGTGAATGACATCCCCCCAGTCATTCTTCCTGCTAATTTCTGTATCGAGTCCATCCACCTCTTCCACAACACGCAAAGGTGTAAAGATGTAGCCGTCTCCCTGTTCGTAGACGGCCGATAGAAACTCACCGTCGTTTTCAATCAGGGGCTTCAGAATTTCATATGCTGCCGTGCTGAGAAACAAGCGCCCCTGAAACGCGCCGATATCCGGGATGGATTTCTTCTTGTCTGCTTTGTTGAATACCGGATAGGACACACGAAGAGGCTCCTTAAATACCCCTCTGCGCGTGGCAGGGCCATGGTACATATCTATGCGTTGAGTGATATTGTCATTACTTGCCTCCCCGACGATGGATGCAACTTGTTTGTCGTCAATGACTGGTCCTAAATACTTTTTGGAGTTCAGCAATAATGTGTGGAGCATGATGAATGGGGAGTTTTCCAGTTGCTGCAAAATACGCATTGTTTTTCAGGTAATAGGCAGATCGATATTACTCTTCCCATTGTTTCCCCATGAATGTCTAAATGCCTGAATAAAGTCCAAGCCGACCTCGGAGTTCCGCTCTATTTCCTTCAAGTCTGACTCTTGCTGTGCCAGCTCTCTTTGCATAATGGGGTGGTTGACTATTTTAGTCTCAATGCCAGGGTCCGTAGGTTCCAACTGCTCGGTTTCCTGTATGTAAGCCTCTACGGTTTGAATCGTATAGGTGGCGATTTCAACAAATGCATCTATTTCATAGCCGAGAAAGACATCCAACAGGAAGCCAACGACATAGTAAGCGTCCTGGGCATAGGGAACATAGGGTGACTCGAAATCTGCTGAATCCGGATAAGCTTCGTCACACTGATCGAGAAGCCGTTCAACCTCTTTCTGGCTGAATCCGTCGTCTTCTAGTGCGGTCCATACAAAGTCCAATCCCCTTCGCAGAGGCTCAAAATTTCCCCAGCCACTATCTTCCTGGAACGCCAGATAGCTTGGAAGCATGCGTTCACAGCAGGAAGCACCAAAAGCAAGTTGTTGTTTTTGGTTAAGCTTGAGTAGACGGGTAGTTAACTGTAACGAGTCGAATGCCGGAAACATTATCAACGACTATTCCTAATTGATCTTTGATACTGCCCCAGGCTCCTCAGGGAAGATGTTCCCCAAGTTTGGTGTAATGTACAGCCCTGTGAAACCAGCTTTTTCAATGGCGTCTTTTACAGCCTGCTGACATTGCAATGTGTGGTAGCCATTAAACTCGGTCCTGAATACATTCCAAGCTTTAACCCTGTCTTCATGGAAGGCCAGGTTAGCAACCTGTCCCCACTCATCCTTTCTGCTAAGCTCGGTGTCCAGACCATCGACATCCTCTGCAACCTTTAAGGGAATATAGATATACCCTTTACCTAGCTCATAATTTGCGGGAAGAAACTCGCCATCGTTGTCTAGCAGCGGCTTCAGAACTTCGTAGGCTTTCAGACCGAGAAACAAACGGCCTTGGAAAGCAGCAATATCGGGGATTTCGCAGTTTTTTTGACTTTTCAGGGCTTTGGGGAATGAAACGTTCAAAGGCTCATTAAAAACACCCTTATACGAAACGGGAAGTGCCTTGAAATCAATACGGTACTTCACATTTTCTTCTGTAGTTTCACCGAGTATCCGGTGTATTTGGGCTCTATCCAGTAAAGGGGAAAGGTATTTGTTTGAATCTAATATCAACGTATATAGCATTTTAGCGACCTGTGGTGGGCATTACGCTTTTCGGAACATTTCCACTTTGCAACATCGTCCGTACCATACGCAACGCATTAATCAGTTGCTGTGACGTAGTAATAGTTGTGGGGGAGATGGCACTACTAAGCCATTCATAATATTTTTGATGGTGTAACCGTCTATGTGGCACAGCATTTCGGAGGTAGGCAGGCATGTGTTTACGGTCCTCCCAATCTTTTGGAAGCCAGCAGCCATTGTGAGGATCATCAATTCGTAACTTTAGCCATGCTAGCACTCCCCGTACCATGAGGGCATCGGGATGATTGCCAGAAACGATTGCATGACAATCACATCTCTTTGAGGGGCGAGGATCTCCTGTTCGCCTCAGGTTACTTGCAAGGCGTCGTGAGTTATGGGTTTCACTTTCCAAACTTTGAGCGCTCATATGCCGGGATTCCATACGGTATCGGTCAAGCCGGTCATACATAACCCCAAGGTTCTTCAGGCCATAGAAGTCTGCTGAGGTTGGCTTATCCTTCTGAGCAAACTCGGCAACTAGGCGGTCAACCTTGGAGTGGTTAGGGGTAATAAAAAGCGGCATACCTATCGTCCTTGTGATGGGAGTGACTTCACTGTCCTGAGCGAAGTAAGTGGTATTTGAAAGACCACCATTACACCTGAGTGCAACGCCCGTGTAATTAGGCGATAGATCTTATGTCATTTGATCTAGGTCGTAATTTAATGAAGGTGGGCTAGAACTATAAAATAAAATCTGTCCCGTTTTTTCTAGTTAAGCTTCGACACGGCTCCCGGCTCTTCGGGAAAAATATTCCCCAGATTCGGCGTGAAATAGAGCCCCTTGAGATCAGCGCTTTCTATGGCGTCCTTTACTGCCTGCTGACACTGCAAGGTGTCATAATCGTTATACGCAGTGCGGAACACATTCCAGTCTTTCACCTTGTTTTCATGGAAGGCCAGGTTTTCTATCTGTCCCCATTCATCCTTTTTACTAAGATCGGTATCTAACCCGTCGACATCCTCCGCAACTCGTAATGGAATGAAAATGTGTCCTGCACCCTGTTCATATATTGCAGGAAGAAACTCACCATCATTTTCAATAAGTGGTTTAAGGACTTCATAGGCTTTGGGGTTGAGAAATAACCGTCCTTGAAAAGCAGCGATATCAGGGATTTTACAAGCGAGGTCTTCTTTCGAGTTTTTGGGGAAGGTAACTTTTAAAGGTTCATTAAAGACCCCCTTGAAAGACACAGGGGCATTCCACATGTCAATCCGCTTTTCCATTGAAGAGCGCATGTCACCCACTAATGAAGTAATCTGCTTTTTGTCCCATGCCAAAACCAAGTATTTGTTGTAGTCCAATATCATCGTGTAGAGCATTGTTCACCGTCCTGTAGAGGGCATCACATTAGCGGGAACGTTACCACCTTGAAGCATTGTTCGCACCAAACGTAGCGCATTAATAAGTTGTTCTGGGTTTTTGATTCTTCCAGGCCTGATGTACCCGGAAAGCCATGCGTAGTAAGTCTTTGTGTGAATACGCCTGTGGGGGACAGCATTTCGGAGGTGGTTAGGCATGTGCTTACGGTCGTGCCAATCCCTAGGCAGCCAACAACCATTGTGAGGGTCGTCAATTCGCATTCCGAGCCATGCTAAGACACCTCGTGCCAAAAGAGAGCTGGGATGGCTGCCCGATACAATTGCATGCGCGTCACACTGTTTGGCGGGTCGAGGATCGCCAGTCCGCTTCATATTGCTAGCTAGCTTTTTCGGGGAATGTTTTTCGTTTTCAAGCTGCTCTTCCGTCATATTCATGGCAGCCATCCGATAACGGTCAAGACGATCATATAGAACCCCCACCTTTTCCAGTGCCAGGAAGTCTGCTGTGGTCGGCTTGTCCTTCTGGGCAAATTCTGCAATTAGCCGGTCAACTTTTGTTTGATGAGGGGTAATAAAAGGCGGCATACCTATCGTCCTTGTGATGGGAGTGACTTCTCTGTCCTGAGTGAAGTAAGTGGTATTTGAAAGACCACCATTACACCTGAGTGCAACGCCTGTGTAATTAGGCGATAGATCTTATGTCATTTGATCTAGGTGGGGGCGTTGTGTGATTTGGGAGTTGTGTTTGTAAGGTCGGCAATTTGGCTTGGGTGTTGTTTGCGGGGAGAGCATTGACTCAGTTCGCCTTAGGGCGATCTTCGGGGCTTTGCCCCGCTGGCAATATTGCCAGCGTCCAAACAGCTGGCGCTGTTTGTCGAACGGAGATTTGAACCAAGTCCCTCATGCGTACCATCTTCCGTAAAAAGCCCTGCAATTAGCAGGGCCTTTTTACGGAAGATGGCGCGCCCGAGAGGGTGGAAGCGTAAAAAAATTGCGTAGTAATTTTAGCTGGAACGCCTGGAGAGCTAAGCTCATAAGGCCGGAAATCCGAACAAGCAGAATGAAACGAAGTGAAATGGCGCGCCCGAGAGGATTCGAACCTCTGACCTCTGCCTCCGGAGGGCAGCGCTCTATCCAGCTGAGCTACGGGCGCGTATAGAAAAGGTGCTCTTAATTGAAGCTCTGGAAAACTGCCCTTGGGAATGCGTTGCATTCCGCAGCGCTCCCCCTTCGGGGTCCAGTCACTTGCCAGAGGCAAGTGCCGCTTCGGCGGATGAAACAGTGTTTCATTATTTCCGCCTGCGCCCAGCTGAGCTACGGGCGCGTATAAAAAAGTGTTCTTAATTGAAGCTCTGGATTTTGGCTCGTTAGCCTTCATGCTTCAGGGCGGCAGTTTATACCTTTTTTCGGCCTTTTCTGCAACAAAATTTGAATTGGAATGGCTTATCTTAATGTGCCCCTTAATGGCGATTTGCCCGTGATTACCGGGCAAAAGCTGTGCATATCGCAAGCTCGACGAGCCTCTATAACTAAAATGACAAAAGGGTAAAGTTGCCCTTATGGTTCCGGCGGTGAGGATATGGTATTCATGCTCCTGAGTTGTATCTTGGAGATGGATGCTGGCATAGCAGTTGCTGTTTACCCAGCAGGCGCAGCCTGGTTGAGTGAAAGAAATTGCAGCAATCGTCACATAAGACGCGGATAATGCTGCACAGCTTCTGGAGCTTCAGCGCATGCTGACATCAGCCCAGCCATCGAATTTTAACGGATATGGAGACCCACAATGATTCCAGTCATTCTTTCCGGCGGTAGCGGATCCCGCTTATGGCCACTTTCCCGCAAATTGTATCCCAAGCAGTTTTTGCCTTTGGTGGGTAGCGATACCATGTTTCAGCAGACCCTGATGAGATTGCCCGCCGAATTGGAAGCGCCGGTAGTGGTTTGCAACGAAGAGCATCGATTCATTGTGGCTGAGCAATTGCAGCAAATCAGCAAGAAAGCAGATTCCATACTGCTGGAACCATTCGGTCGCAATACTGCTCCGGCAGCTGCGATGGCTGCATTGCAGATTCTTCAGTCCGGACGCGACCAGATTATGCTGGTGTTGCCTGCCGATCATCACATCACCGATATAGCCGCATTTCATAGTGCCTTGTCTAAGGCTGAAAAGGCTGCGGAGCAGGGTAAGCTGGTGTTATTCGGCATTGAGCCGGATAAGCCTGAAACTGGTTATGGTTATATCCATAAAGGTGACAGCTTTGGTGATGCTGCATTTGCAGTGGCCGCCTTTCAGGAAAAACCGGATGCCGCCACTGCGCAACAGTATCTGGACAGTGGCGAATATCTCTGGAACAGCGGCATGTTTGTGATGAGTGCACAACGCTATCTGGACGAATTAAAGACGTTTGACACTGATATCTATGATACCTGTAAGCTGGCTTTTGAAAGTTGCCAGGAAGATCTCGACTTCAAGCGTATACCCGCAGAAATTCTCGCGCATTGCCCGGACAACTCGATTGACTATGCCGTGATGGAACGTACCCAGGACGCGGTTACCGTGCCGCTTAAAGCGGGTTGGAGTGACGTTGGTGCCTGGTCTGCCATGTGGGACGTGCATGATAAAGATAGTCAGAACAATGCCCTGTTGGGGGATGTCATGGTGCATGAATCCGAGGGCTGTTTTGCCCGCAGCCACAACAAGTTGGTGGCGTTGGTCGGGGTGAAAGATATTGTGGTGATTGATACCCAGGATGCGGTCATGGTGGCCCACCGGGACCGTGTGCAGGACGTGAAGAAGATTGTGGCGCGCCTGGATGCGGTTGAGCGGCCGGAAACACTGAATCATCGGGAAGTCTTTCGCCCTTGGGGCAGTTACGACTCCGTGGATATGGGGACACGTTTTCAGGTGAAGCGTATCAAAGTTAATCCCGGTGCCAGTCTCTCGCTGCAAAAGCATCATCATCGTGCAGAACATTGGATTGTGGTCCAGGGAACGGCCATGGTGACCTGTGGTGAGCTGGAATTTATTCTCTCGGAAAACCAGTCCACTTACATTCCCATCGGCGAAGTGCATCGACTGGCTAACCCGGGTAAAATCCCGCTCGAAATTATTGAGGTGCAATCGGGTAGTTATCTTGGCGAGGACGATATTGTGCGGTTGCAGGATCATTACGGGCGCTCGTCAGGCAACACTACCTCGGCAGACAGCCTCGCCAAAGCACCCAATACATCCGTTTGATGATGTTTCCCCGCCCAGGCCTTTGCGCATTGGCGGGCCAGTTTCCTATCCTTCCCTCCGGCTTTCCGCCGGAGGTATCTGCTAGTTTATAAGGAGCCATCCCCCATGGACTTAAGTGGTTTTAAAGCCTATGACATTCGCGGCAAAGTGCCTGCACAATTGAATCCCGATATTGTAGAGCGCATCGGTCGCGCTTATGTGGAAGTGACTGGCGCACGTAAAGTCGTGGTCGGCTACGATATTCGTCTCTCCAGCCCGGAGCTGGCGGAGGCTTTGCGCCGGGGGCTAATGGCAGCCGGTGCGGATGTCTACGATATCGGTCTGTGCGGGACTGAACTGGTTTATTTCGCGACTTTCCATTTTGAAATGGATGGCGGCATTATGGTGACGGCCAGCCATAATCCACAGGACTACAACGGTCTGAAGCTGGTCTCTAAAGGATCTCGGCCGGTGAGTTCTGACACCGGCTTGAACGATATTAAGGCTTTGGTGCCGGGTGAGTTCAGTGATGCTGAAGTACCGGGCACGCTGCATGCACTGGATGCACAACCGGCCTACATCGAGCATTTGCTGGGCTATGTGGATTCCTCCGAGCTTAAACCACTGAAGATTGTCGTCAATGCCGGTAACGGTGGGGCAGGATTGATTGTTGATCAGCTGGAAGGGCGGCTGCCGTTTGAGTTTTCCAAACTGCATCACGAGCCAGACGGTACTTTCCCTCACGGGGTGCCTAATCCATTACTGGTGGAAAATCGTGACAGCACCCGCGAGATGATTCTAGCCCAAGGCGCGGACTTGGGGGTGGCCTGGGACGGCGATTATGACCGTTGCTTCCTGTTTGATGAGACCGGCCGTTTTATCGAGGGTTACTATATTGTCGGGTTGTTAGCGGAGCTGTTTCTCAAGCGAGAGCCGGGAGGGCGTATTATTCATGACCCGCGCCTGACCTGGAATACGGTGGAGAAAGTTGCCGAAGGCGGCGGTATTGCTGTGGTAAGTAAGACCGGTCATGCCTTTATCAAGCAGATCATGCGGGAGCAGGATGCCATTTACGGCGGTGAAATGAGTGCACATCATTATTTCCGCGATTTTGCCTACTGTGATTCCGGCATGATTCCCTGGTTGATGGTGGCCAATCTGATGTGTGCAACCGGGCAGACGTTGTCCAGTCTTATCGACGAGTGTATGGCCCGTTATCCTGCCAGTGGTGAAATCAACCGAAAGCTGGAAGATCCTGCCAAAGTGCTCAAGACGATTGAAGCGGAATATGCCCCCCAGGCAGAAGAAGTTAATTTCATTGACGGTTTAAGCGTGGCCTATGCTGACTGGCGTTTTAACCTGCGGATGTCCAATACGGAGCCTTTGGTGCGGCTGAATGTTGAGTCACGGGGTGACCAGGCGTTGATGGAAGCCAAAACCGCTGAACTGCTGGCCAGGATTGATGCTATATAAAGCGTTGGCCTAAAGACCAACACTACGGAGAGCGCCGCCAGTCGATATTGGTGAGCTCTCCGCCGGTAAATTCCAGCACATAAATCACATTGCCGGATTGTTCGTAAATCCAGCGCTCAATCTTGTACTCCCGCAATTTGCGATGGGTCAGTGTATAGCCCAATTTGCTGACATAATTGGGAGCGCCACATTTATGGTAGACCTCGTAATCCAGATCTTTGAGCCGAATCAGATCCGTTCCGCAGCGCATTCCCCAGCAAACTGGTGAGAGAAAGACAAAAGCGGCTATCAGGACGCTGCGGCCACGAGTTGATGAGATATCCATGCCTGCCTCACAGCGATAATCCAGAAGATATATAAAGAGGCTATCAGCAGGTAGATGAACAGGCGCTGAACTCTGTTGGCTTTCTGCGTGTCAGGATTTTCGATCCAGCGGATATAGAGGTTGCCGCAGAAACCGCTAATTACCAGCAGGCTGGCAATAATCGGGATTAGCCAGAGAGCTGGGATGGGGGGCTCTCCGCCCTCGGTAAATTGACTAAAAATCACCATCGAGCCAATGAGCACTATCAATGCGACAAATTCAACGGCCAGTATGATATTCCGATAGGGAGTCAGTTGCATTGCGTCAGATCCTGTCTTGCCTGTATCAACTATGGGTTTCGAGATAGCGCTATCATACAGGTCTGGCTGGATGGTGTCCGTCATCATATGCGCTGGCCGGATAAATGGCTATTTGAAAGCAGGGCTTTGACACATTAGGCTTTGTTGATTCTGCCGCAGGTTTTGTTGCGGGTACCCTGTTCTGCCGATGGTTTATGCGTACGGCCAAAGATGTGTACTATTCGCCCGACATGCCCGACGTATTAGAAATTTCAAGTCGATGGCGCGTGTCTGGCAAAATATTGGAAGCGAAATTTTTTAAGATGCTATTAGGAGCTTAATCACGATGGTGACCTACATATATTGGATTGTGGTGGTATTGGCTGCCATGGCCATACTTTTTATGTTCGGCAAAATGGATAAATGGAAATTTGGTTTATGGGGGTCCCTGATTATTTTGCTGATCGGTTGGGGCGCCTATTACTTTCACTTTGAACAGATATTCGTCAAACGTTATGGCGGGGTCATGTCCATTGTCGTTCCAAAAGGCCAGTACCATATAACTGCCACCTGGAAAGACGATAATTTATGGGTTGAGAATTACGATCCTGCGACCAATACCTGCCATTTTAACGAGTATTCCAAAGGAGCCTTGCTGCAGGGAAAAGTATCCATTAAGAACTGTAATCCACTAATGCCTCCGGTGGTCCCTGCCGGCGTACCCTCCCAGGCACCGGCCAGTTCCATAGAAACTGTACCGCCGACTGTTCCTGAAAGCAGCAGTCAGTAATGCTGAGCTGGGAAATGATGCCAGTCAAATGGGGACGAGGCTTGCTTTATATTTCCTCTGTAATGCCGCTATAATGCGCGACTATAAAATTTACAGCTGGTGATGAGGAAGTGTGGTGAATACGACTCTGAGAGTGTTGTTTTGCGTTGCGGCGCTGGGTATGGCGGGATCTGTCTGGTCTTTGAGTCCTGCTGAGGAAAAAATTGTTGAACGCATCAAGCCGGTCGGCCAGGTGTGTGTCGAAGGTCAGGAGTGTGAAGGTGCGCAGGCTGTTGCAACAGCTGCCGTTGCCAGTGGTCCCCGTTCCGGTGAAGATATATACGGCAGCAAATGTTTCGCCTGTCATGATACCGGCGCAGCGGGTGCACCTAAGGTCGGCGATGCCGCAGCCTGGGCGCCACGTATTGCACAAGGTGTAGATACACTGATCAGTCATGCGATCAACGGTATTCGCGGCATGCCACCTCGTGGTACCTGTGCCGACTGTACCGATGAAGAAATTGCCGCCACTGTTGAAGTAATGGTTGGACGCAGCCAGTAAGTGGCCGCTTCTTGAAGCGAGCGTCCCAAATAAAAGCCGCAATAGCGGCTTTTTTTGTGTCTGGTAAATGATCGTCAGACGAAGGGATTAACCGGTTTCGTCGTCGGCCAGATCGCGGAAGAGGGCATCCAGAGTGGCCCGGCCCTTGGCCATGTTGCGTTCAGGGCTCTGATGTCCGACGCCCTCCCAAATCACATCTTCGGGTGGCAGTTCGTCCAGAAAACGGCTGGATGTTGTCTCGATTTTTTCCCCGAACTGCCTGCGTTCCGCACAGTAGGTCATACAGAGGGTTTGTTTGGCACGGGTGATGCCGACATACATCAGCCGTCTTTCCTCTTCGATCTGGTTGGTTTCGATACTGTTGCGGTGCGGCAATATGTCTTCTTCCAGCCCCATGATAAACACATGGGGAAATTCCAGGCCTTTGGAGGCATGCAAAGTCAACAGATGAACTTTGTCCTCTTCCTCTTCTTCGGCCTGTTTTTCCATCAGGTCACGCAATAGCAGTTTGGCGATAACATCTTTCAATGTCAGCGGTTCGTCTTCCAGCGGATCGTACTCCAGCATGCGGGCAACCTGATCCAGCAGTAGCCAGACGTTGGCCATGCGTCGTTCAGCTTGCTGAGGGGATGTGCTGTTCTGATGCAGCCAGTCCTCATAGTCCACCTGAGTAAAGAGTTGTTTCAGAGCTGGGACCGGGTCCTCTTCCTCGCAGCGGGTCGTGGTATGCAATATCGTCTCAGAGAATTCCCGCAGATGCTGCAGCGCGCGGTCACGCATGACTTCTTCCAGCCCGGCTTCACTGATGGCGGCAAACAGGCTGACCCCGCTTTGATGAGCATAGTTGGAAAGCGCTTCCAGAGTCGCTGGCCCGATTTCCCTACGTGGAACGTTAACTACTCGCAGGAAGGCGCTGTCGTCATCGGGGTTAGCGATCAAGCGCAGGTACGAAAGTGCGTCTTTAACCTCATTGCGTGAGAAAAAGGAGGTGCCGCCGCTGATCTGGTAGGGAATCTGATTGGCCTGCAATTTGATTTCCAGCAGGCGGGACTGATGGTTGCCCCGGTAAAGTACGGCGCAATCTTTGAAGTTCACCCGTTTCTGTAGCCGCAATCCCAGAATTTCCGAGGCAATGCGCTCGGCCTCTGCATCCTCATTGCGAACCTGAACCAGGCGGATTTCATCACCCATGCCGAAATCACTCCAGAGTGCTTTTTCAAACACGTGGGGATTGTTGGCGATCAGTGTATTGGCCGCTTTGAGAATACGTGCTGTGGAACGATAGTTTTGCTCCAGCTTGACCAGCTTGAGGCTGGGGAAATCCTGTTGCAGACGGGCCAGGTTTTCCGGCCGGGCACCCCGCCAGGCATATATGGACTGGTCGTCATCACCCACTACTGTCAGCCCCTGGCGTTCGATCACCAGTTGCCGCACCAGCTCATACTGGCTGAGGTTAGTGTCTTGATATTCGTCTACCAGCAGATAGCGGATACGTTCACGCCATTTCTGCAGAATCTGTGGCTGGTCGCGGAATAAGAGTACCGGCAGCAGAATCAGGTCATCAAAGTCCACGGCATTGTAGGCTTTGAGGTACTGGTTGTAGTGCTGGTAAACCCGTGCGGAGGTGAGTTCGTCCTGAGTGATCGCCTGCCTGATGGCCGCTTCTGGCGTAAGCATGTCGTTTTTCCAGGCGGAAAACTGGGCCTGCAATTGGTTAACGTCTTCGATGGCATCGGCATATTCCTTAAAGATCAGGTCACGGATGATGGTCTTGGCGTCCTGTTCGTCAAAGATCGAAAAGCCGGGCTTATAGCCCAGGGCTTTGTGCTCAATACGGATGATATTCATCCCCAGGTTATGAAAGGTGGAGACTGTCAGGCCTCGCGCCGCCGGACCCGAAACCTGCTGAGTTACCCTTTCTTTCATTTCCCGCGCCGCCTTATTAGTAAAGGTGACGGCTGCGATGTGCTTGGCTTTGATTCCGCACTCTTCAATGAGATAGGCTATCTTACGGGTAATAACACTGGTTTTGCCGCTACCGGCACCGGCCAGCACTAAGAGAGGGCCGTCAATGTAGTGGACGGCTTCACGTTGCCTGGGATTGAGTTTGGCCAAGTTGGAACCTGCCGGAATATCGGATAATGGGCTTAGGGAGCACTACTCACTTGAAGGTAACTCAGGAGCAGGAGCGAACGAAGGGCGCATTTTAGCAGAACACTTGCTGGTAGTTTCATAATGATTTTTTATAAGGAAGAGAGGATATTGATTGGGTGGCGGACATTTTCCTAGGATAGTGGATTATAGCGATAGCAGGACCAGATGAATGACCTGGAAAGTAACATGGGTAGCAAGGGTAATGCTGAAATCTGCTCACCGGCTATACTTCCATTAAGAGGATTGCCTACGCTATGTTTGTTCCTGTAGCGACAACCTTGTGGATGGCCACTATACAAGTCGATGCTCCGTGTCTTAAACAGGTGTAAAGCAGAGGGCGTGAAGCCAAGCGGAATCCAAATGCCACAACAATCACCCATTACGCGGACAGCCAGGCGTCATCCCCAGGAGATGTCGGCTTCAATGTCCATTTTAATCCTGATTCGGCAGCACACTGATTTGTTGTGGATCCGGCATATGCTGGGCGCAAGCTCCGGCTTTAAGGTGTATTGGTGCAACAGTCTCCCCATGATGATGGATGTGATCAGGCGCCGGCAGTATGACCTGGTGCTATGGGAGGAGCAGCTATACGAGTCGGACCAGGCCGGGTTTCTACGCATTTTGTCCCAATATTCCCAGGCACCGGTGGTGGCATTAGGCGCTTCCCGGGATGAGGCCCATATCCGCACACTGATGTTGAGGGGGGCAGCCGACTATCTTGCCAAGGGCGAACTGCGGTCCGGCATTCTGATTCGCACCCTTCGTCGTGCCTGTTATCGGGCCAAAGCCCACTCTGATTTTCGTCTGCGCGAGCAGATGGACTCACTGACGGGAATACTGGACCGCAATCTTTTCTATGATCGCTTGCATCAGGCACTGCTACGCGCACAGCGCAGCAAGAAGCAGGTCGGCCTGTTATTTTTGAATATTGATGATTTTCGTACCGTTAACCAGACGCTCGGCTATAAGAATGGCGACTTCCTCATCAAGTTGGTGGCGGCACGCATTCGCCAGATGCTGCGACAAAGTGATGGTCTGGCGCGCGTGGGCGGAGATGAGTTCGCGGTGATTCTGGAAGGTGTTTCTGAAGATTTCAGCATGTCTGCAGTGGCTGACAAGCTGTTGGAAGTCTTCGCCAAGCCGTTTCAGGTCAACCAGCGTGATATTGAATTGCATGTATCCATTGGCCTGGCCAGCTATCCGGAAGAAGGGCGAAGTGTGGATATCCTGCTACAGCATGCCAACCAGGCTATGTTTGATGCCAAGAAGGAACCCGGCAGCGGATACCGGTTCTTTGATGAAGCTCGTAATAAAGACCTTAAGTCGCGGCTGGAACTGGAAGCTGACTTACGGGTTGCCATTCGGAGTAATCAACTGGAAGTTTATTATCAGCCCAAAATTGAAGTCGCTACCGGCCGTGTGACAGGCATGGAAGCGCTGGTACGCTGGCCTCACCCGAGTCGGGGGATGTTGTCCCCCCACAGTTTTATCCCGATGGCGGAAAACAGTAGTTTGATAGTCCCTATGGGATACTGGGTATTACAACAGACCTGTGAAGACCTGGCTCAGCTACAGACCAGGGGGTTCAAAGGATTGCAGTGCTCGGTTAATCTGTCATTCCGTCAGTTTCATGATCGCAAATTGGCGGAAACCGTTTTCCGTATCATTTATGCAGCGGAAATTGACACCACCGGGTTCGAATTTGAGTTGACTGAATCCTCGGTGATGTATGACCGTGAGTACACCGTGAAGTGCCTGAAGGAGCTAACCCATCTTGGGGTTACCTTCGCCCTGGATGATTTCGGTACCGGTTATTCGTCCTTCAGCAATTTACGCTCTCTGCCCATTTCAACCGTAAAAATAGATAAGTCCTTTGTGGATCGACTGGGGGAGAACAGTCAGGACCAGACCCTGGTGGCAGGAATGATCTCCCTGGCGCACAATCTTTCTATGCAGGTGGTGGCAGAAGGTGTCGAAAAACCTGAACAGCTGGAATTTCTTCGGCGCCATCATTGTGACTATGTTCAAGGCTACTTAATCGCCCGCCCCATGCCCTTCAGTGAATTCAGTGATTTTCTGATCCAAAACAGTTCCCATCCGTCTCAGGCCAGCCCCTTCGCCGGTTAATTCAGATTCTTCCAGTGTTAAGCCGGTTCATCCAGTGCTTGAAATCACTACAGCGCCTGTTGAAACAGGCTGACTCTAAGGGATATCCGAGGATTGTCGTTTTCAAGGCTTCTGCTTTGCGGCGGCATCTATATAATGGCCTGCTTTATCGCTGGAAAATGGCGGCGTTGAGATCGTCTGGCCAGTGTTGTGGCAAGAGCGTTAGATAGGAATTCCATGAATAAAATTTTTAACATCATCGCCAACGAATTGAGTGCCAGGCCCGCCCAGGTGGAGGCCGCCGTGGCGCTGCTGGACGAAGGTGCTACCGTTCCCTTTATCTCCCGTTATCGAAAGGAAGCTACCGGTGGCCTTGATGATACCCAGATGCGCCATCTGGAAGACCGGTTGCGTTACCTGCGGGAACTGGAAGAACGCCGGACGGCCATTCTCAGCAGCATCGAAGAACAGGGTAAACTGACCCCGGAACTGCAAGGTCTGATTCAGGAAGCTGATACCAAAAATCGTCTGGAAGACCTCTATCTGCCATACAAACCCAAACGCCGGACCAAGGCTCAAATTGCTCGGGAGGCAGGCATTGAGCCACTGGCAGACAGCCTGTTTGAGAATCCAGCCCAGGATCCCGAAGCATCTGCACAGGGTTATCTCAACGCCGAGGCCGGATTTGCGGATAGCAAAGCTGTTCTGGAAGGGGCTCGCCATATTCTGATGGAGCGCTTTGCTGAAGATGCCGAGCTCATCGGGCGCCTGCGCAACCATCTGTGGTCGCAAGGCCTGATCAAGGTGATGGTGGTAGAAGGTAAAGAACAGGAAGGGGCCAAGTTCAAGGATTATTTCGACTATCAGGAAGCGATTAAAGATGTGCCTTCCCACCGGGCTTTGGCGGTGTTTCGTGGTCGAACTGCCGGTATCCTCAACGTGTCTTTGGTTGTAGAAGATGAGCCTGAATCCAGACTGATCGCCCATCCCTGTGAGGGCATGATCGCCTTTCATTTCAAGATTACAGACCAGGGCCGGCCAGGTGATGCCTGGTTGAAAGAGGTGGTACGTTGGACCTGGCGGGTCAAACTACTTACGCAGCTGGAAACGGATCTTTTCGGTCAATTGCGTGACGCCGCCGAAGAAGAGGCTATTCAGGTATTTGCCCGTAATCTTAAAGACCTGTTGTTGGCAGCTCCTGCAGGGCCGCGTACGACTATGGGTCTCGATCCCGGTATGCGTACCGGCGTTAAGGTGGCAATTGTGGACAGCACCGGTAAATTACTGGATTACGCCACTATCTATCCCCACGCTCCACAGAATCAATGGCAGCAATCTCTTGCCACTCTAGCGGCACTTTGCAAGAAACATGACGTACAGCTGGTCAGTATCGGTAACGGTACTGCCTCCCGGGAGACCGATAAACTGGTAGCCGATCTGATCAAAGCCATGCCGGCGCTGAAGTTGACCAAAATCATGGTAAATGAAGCCGGCGCCTCGGTTTATTCCGCTTCTGAATTTGCCGCACGGGAGTTTCCTGACCTGGATGTCACCATTCGTGGTGCGGTATCCATTGCCAGACGTTTGCAGGACCCGTTGGCTGAGCTGGTGAAGATTGAGCCCAAGTCCATTGGTGTGGGCCAGTACCAGCACGATGTAGGTCAAACCCGGCTGGCGCGTTCACTGGATGCCGTGGTGGAAGATTGTGTAAATGCCGTGGGCGTGGACGTAAATACTGCCTCTTCAGCGCTTCTGTCGCGAGTGGCGGGTCTCAATGCGACCTTGGCCAACAATATTGTCAGCTACCGGGACAGCAACGGTGCTTTCCGCCGCCGTAAGGATCTGGGGAAAGTACCTCGTCTGGGAGAGAAAACCTTCGAACAGGCTGCAGGTTTCCTGCGTATCATGCAGGGGGATAATCCACTGGATGGTTCCGCAGTGCATCCGGAAGCCTATGGTGTCGTGGCAAAGATTGCCGCCCGACAGCGACGGGAAGTTGCATCTATTATCGGTGATTCTGGATTTCTGAGAAGCCTCAAGGCTGAGGAATATACCGATGAGCATTTCGGTGTGCCAACGGTGAAGGATATTATTGCCGAACTGGATAAGCCGGGCCGGGATCCGCGACCTGAATTCACTTTTGCGCAATACCAGGAGGGGGTTGAGGACATCAAAGATCTCAAGGCGGGAATGGTATTGGAAGGTGCAGTGACCAATGTTGCCAACTTCGGTGCTTTTGTGGATATCGGTGTGCATCAGGATGGTCTGGTGCATATTTCTGCCCTTTCCAACAAATTTGTTAAAGACCCAAGAGAAGTGGTTAAGACCGGCGACATCGTGAAGGTCAAAGTCATGGAAGTGGATATTCCACGCAAACGTGTTGGTTTGACTATGCGTCTTGACGACGAACTGCCAAATTCCGATAACGCAGCTCAGAACGATAGCGGCAGAGGCCGGGGGCAGGCTCAGAGTCCGCGCTCCGGCAAAGGGCATGGCCAAGCCCGGGGACAGGGCAAAGGTCAAGGTAAGGGGACGGCTAAAACAGGTGCTGACGCTATGGGTTCCTTTGGTGCATTATTGATGCAGGCCCAGAAAAAAGGGAGTAAATCTTCCTGAAAATTCTGCCCCACAGGTGAAACTTTTAGGCTTTGTCACGGTCAGATGTGCGTTCAGCCTTCTGGCCGGAACAATTTCCGGCTACGCCAGCAGAGGGTGGACTTCCGCAGGCATGCTTAATTCAGAGGTCAACTATGACATCACGCCTCACTGAACGTCTGGATGCACTTTTACTGCGCCAGCCTAATGCCCTGCAGGATATCCAACGGGGAATCGAGAAAGAAGGTTTGCGGGCAGATCCACAAGGGTTTATTGCGCAGACGGACCATCCCAGAGGATTGGGTTCTGCATTAACCCATCCCACCATTACCACAGATTATTCTGAAGCACTGCTTGAGCTTATTACGCCAGTGGAGCGCCAAATCGGCGCATTGCTGTCAGACTTGCGCGACACACATAAATTTGTGCATACGCAACTTCCTGTCGGTGAGGTGTTCTGGGCAGGCAGCATGCCTTGTCGCCTGGATGGGGATAACAGTATCCGCATTGCCGAATATGGCAGTTCCAACCTCGGAACCATCAAGCATGTGTACCGGCGGGGGCTCTCCCACCGTTATGGTCGCATCATGCAAAGCATCGCTGGGGTTCATTTCAATTTTTCCATGGGTGATGATTTCTGGATGGCTCTACAGCAATCGACAGATTCTGAAAATCAGTCGTTGCAGGATTTTAAATCGGACACCTATTTTAGTCTGATTCGCAACTTCCGCCGCTGGTCGTGGATACTCATGTATTTGTTCGGCTCGTCACCTGCCTTAGACAAAAGCTTTTTGAATGGACGTGACCATCGCCTGGACAGCTTGGGGGGGGACACGTTGGGCATGGAAAATGCCACCTCGTTGAGAATGAGCGGTTTGGGTTACCAGAATAATGCCCAGGCATCGCTGAAAATCTGTTTCAATCATCTCAGCACTTACGTCAAGACACTCTATGATGCGACTCACGATCCCTACGCCGCGTACGAAAAAATCGGCCTTAAAGTAGACGGGGAATATCGTCAGCTGAATACGAACCTGTTGCAGATCGAAAATGAGTATTACAACTCCATTCGGCCCAAGCGTGTGGCCGACAGCGGTGAAAAACCGATCCAGGCTTTGCAACGCCGGGGCGTTGAATATGTAGAAGTACGCTGCCTGGATCTGAACCCGTTTTCACCGGTAGGTGTGGAGGCTGAGAAAGTCCATTTCCTGGACGTCTTTCTGCTGACTTGTCTGTTGGATGACAGCCCGACCATCAGTGATGAGGAGTGTCGCCTGATCGATGAGAACTTTAGTGCGACAGTTGAGAATGGCCGCAGCCCTGATTGCCAGTTGACCATGGTGGTGGATCACTCAAGCCAGCCCAGGCAGGAGCAACGCGCACTCCAACAGTGGGGATATGAACTTCTGGAGAGAATGGCTTCATTGGCAGCAGCCATGGATGCCGGCCAATCTGACAAAAGCTACCAGACGGCGCTTCAGCATGCTCATGCGGCACTGACTGACAGCCGTCTCACTCCGTCAGCCAAGATGCTGGCGGGTATGCAACGCTCCGGCAAAGGGTATGCGGATTGGACCCTGGATATTTCCCAACGGCATCAGCGTCAACTGCTTGAAGGTCCCATGACGGCGGATCAAATGACAGTGGCGACTCGCGACTCGGAACAGTCCTGGGTCGACGAAGCCGCACTGAGAGCATCAGATACTCTGTCATTTGATGACTATTTGCGCCAGTACCTAAGCTATACGTAAACCAGCGCACAGTTCTGTGGTTATTGTTTGAGCGTCCCAGGCTCGGCGTGATAATTTGTTGCTGGCTGATACCAGAGTTTACAGTTTGAAACCGGATTTTACAGAAATGTGAACTGAGGCACTGGAATAGGTGGTAATGCGCATATTGATGAATTTCTGATCGGATCAGTATTTGTACGCCTTAAAGGAGTGTAAGCGTTGCTGGCGCCGAGCTCCTATAGCAATTACAAGAATAAAAAGCGTTACGTAAGTTTGATGGCAAGACAACAATCGGGGAATGCCAAGATGGCTAGCGATTTATCTTTAAACTGGAATTTATTGACCTTGAATAAAGCCTATCAACAAGGCTATATGGCGGGAGTGCTGGGTATGGACGCGGGCAAGTGTCCTTATCGTGGTGATGTCGTAATAGCGGCATGGGAAGCAGGTTGGGAAGATGGCAAGGAAGTAGGCGGCGGTATATTGCAACCCGTTCCTAAAACTGCCTGAGCTTAATTTATAACATTGGATGATGATCGTCCGATGTTAGGTTCCGTGAACCAATTTATTTCTGCACCACATTTATTTCTGCACCACAAAGTTGGTAAACAGCAAGTCCTCTACCAATGGTTGTCCTTCTTCTTCCTCCATCAATTTCTGTAACGCATTAAGAGCATTTGTCCTAAGTTGTTCCCGACCCTGCTGGTTACCCATGACTTCGTCTGTTTGTTGGCTGAATAGCAGTACGATGCTATTTCTGAGTGCCGGCATATGGTGTTCAACGGCTTCTGCAGCTTTCCGTGTATCAACCCGTAGTGAGATGTCCACCTTGGCGTAAGCGAGCTTGGGTGATGGTGGCCCGTAAGTGAGTACGAAGGCAGGTTTCATCTCAATATATTGAACCATCCCATTCGAGCTTCCTTCTTCTGCCCACGCAGCTGATTGACAGACAAGAACGGCAAGTAATGCCACTAGTGAGGAATATTTGTTGAGCCAACCCATCAAGGATATGCCTTATGCAGATTAATTTTCATTAATTCGAGCCTAGACAAGCACTTGCGATACGTCAAATGGATTGTCTGGGGGCTTATGATAACCTATCCTGCCTTAGGCTTAGAGCCCTTTACGAGTAATTTTCCGCGCGCGGACAGACTTTTCCTGGTCTTTCTGATTCCTGATCGCGTGTTTCAATCAAAAGTTGGAGTTGCTATGCCTAACTGGCTGACAAATCGTGTGATCTATGGAGCCGCTTTTGCCCTAATCGCGGGATTGATGGGCGTTGCATTTTATCTGCAGTATGTTGAAGGACTGGAACCTTGTCCATTATGCATGGCTCAGCGGATTGCCTTTATGGCACTTGGCCTGGTTTTCCTGGTGGCGTTTATTCATGGCCCGCGAGGTGGCGGCGGAAAAGTTTATGCTGTTCTCGGCAGCCTGATAGGACTGGCAGGTTTGGCCCTGGCTTCCCGGCAGCTTTGGCTACAGAGCCTGCCCGCAGATGAAGTGCCTGTTTGTGGTCCCGGACTTGAGTACATGTTACAGGCGTTTCCATTGTCAGAAGTATTGACCATGATGCTCAAAGGAACTGGAGAATGTGCGGAAGTCCAATGGGTCTTTTTGGGATTAAGTATTCCTGGGTGGACGGCGGTTGCCTTCGTCGGCTTCGTCATTCTCTGGAGTTTTACTGCACTTAGAAAGTCTCGCTAAGGCAAGGCGCCAGGAATTTGGTGGCTGCTTCTGAACCAGGATGGTCTAACGTTGTTGCTGAAATTGAAAATATTCACGGCAATTGCGTATTTTTAAAATGAATCCCAAACATAAAAATGTGCAAAAGCTCGGCCAGAAATTTGCCCAAGCCGGGATATGGCCTTGTTTCGATATCCGCTGTTCGCGTATAGTGGAAAACACTGATTTCTCGGCAGCCAAAGGGAACCTGAAAAGGTAATTACCTTTCCAGGATCGGCAAACCCGAGCGTTGGACTCTGTGTCGGATTAGACCAATATATAGAGCAATGTGATTCGGGTGAAAGCAGTTCCGATCGACGACATCAACTGTCGGATTAACCACACATTAGAAGAATAACGTCTGCAGAGCTAGGTCTAGAGAAGGTGAAGTCATGCTAGAAAACTGCCAAAGTGCTAAAGAGCGGTGGGGTGGAGTCAGCGACATTATTGATCGCTGGCTGCGTGAGCGACAGGATTTGATCGTGCGTTATTGTGACCTGATCGGTCGTGGAGATTTTGATGACTGTGAAACTGCAGTCACAACCTTCCGACAATTCTGTCAAGTGTTACTGGATTATGTATCCGCCGGGCATTTTGAAGTCTACGAGCAACTTATCGAAGAAGCTCAGGAATTTAATGATGGTGGCATGGAGTTAGTTAACGACCTGTTCCCTAACATTCAGAAAACTACCCTGTCAGCATTGGATTTTAACGATAAGTTTGATAAGACTCCGGAAGAGCTGGAAGAAATTAATGCCATGCTTCCTGAGCTTTCAAAATTGGGTGAAAAGCTCGAAGAACGTTTTGAACTTGAAGACATGCTGATCGCCAGGTTGCATACAGTCCATGCTGATAATGTCGCTTGAGATTTTGCTGTCAGACTGAGTCCATGGATTGGATTTTCTCAGTTGATCGTGTCTTGAAAAACAAGTCTGGCAGTAAGGAAGACCGGAGTAGACCTCCGGTTTTTTTTCGCCGTCCCAGAATCACCGGATTCCGATGCTGCATGGGGAAGAACTTTGGTTTTCGATAACTCCTTATTTTTAATCTTGAAATTTGGCCATGTCAGGTCACTTGTCTACACTTGTGTAATCTCATCAATAAACCCTAATGGAACCATCGAGTGTGATCCCGCCAAAGACGTCTGCCGTATATGACATTCCCAGAAAAGTAACGCAGGCTTTGGTTCTCCTGTTTGCGTCTGTTGTGCTTGTGGCCTGTGAGGCGCCGGGGCCTGACCATAAGGTGGAAGTTGCCGTCCAGGGAGTGTTAAGCGCGGGGCTTTCCCAGGATGCCAGCCAGGTGGTGATAGGGTCCATTCAGCATGGCGGCAGTTTGTGGGACGTTGCCACTGGAGAGCGTCGCTATAACTGGAATCGTCGCGCTGGAGAGTTTACGTCTTATCGTGCGGCTGAACTTTCGCCGAATGGTCGTGTCGCCGTCACCGTCACGGATACAGATCTACTGGTCTGGGATGTGGTTTCAGGTAAGTCTCTGAACTTCTGGCGTGCACCGGCGAAAGTCCTTTCAGCGACGCTGGAGCCTGGCGGACATTACGCTTTGCTGGGAATGCAGAATAATCAAGCTGCGTACTTTGATATTAACCAGGGTGTGGCCCAGTATGAATTTCAGCATGCCGCTGAGATCTATGGCGTAGCCCTGAGTGCCAATGGCCGCTATGCACTGACCGGATCTGATGATCAGTCGGCCCGCTTATGGCGATTGGAGGATGGTGCACTGGTACATACCTTTGAACACAGCAACCAGGTAAAAACGGTGGCACTGTCAGACGATGGCCGTATGGCTTTTACTACCGCCCAACGTGAGGACTCAGTAATCTGGGACACTACCAGCGGTGATGCACTGACAAAACTGGACTTTCGTTATGAAAATTTTACTGCTGCCCGCTTTTCCACTGACGGCAAACAGTTACTGTTAGGGACATTCAGAGGTGACATCTATGTGGTGGACACTGCTACGGGCTCTGAGTTGTACCATTGGAAAGCCGCAACGCGTTCTGCCTGGGGGCCTGGAAGCAGTGGAGCCATACTGGCCCTGGCCTCTGGCGGAGGGCAAAAGGTGGTAGCAGTGAGTTCAGACGGTATGTTGCAGACCTTCATGCCCTAGTCTTGATAAGGCGAACGATGGTGTTTTTCCTGCGATCAATGAAGAAAGCAGGCAGTTAGGGTAACTGTCGACAACCCGCAAATACAGCTGCTGGCTGTCAGAAAAGACAACTGTTGACTGTTAAAAAATACGCTCACCGTTAATCAGCGCACGACAATCGTCTGCGCACTTCTAACTATTTCTTCTGGTGTAATGGGGCGGGCTGGCACATCAATCCCCTTGCATACTGCTTCCCGGGTAGCAATAGCCTTAACCCATCTTTGCAGGTGCGGCAGATCATCAATACTGACACCAGACCAGTTATGAGTACGGACCCAAGCCCAATTCGCCATATCGGCAATACTATAGTCATCCACCAAATATTCGTGTTCTGCTAAACGCGTATCCAGGACCGAAAACAAGCGCTTCACTTCTTTATGGTAGCGGTCGATCGCAGGTTGAATTTTTTCGGGGAAGTAGCGGAAGAAAACGTTGGCCTGTCCCATCATGGGACCTATGCCTCCCATTTGGAACATCACCCACTGCAATACCTGAGAGCGTTTTTTTAGATCTGAGGGATAGAATTTTCCAGATTTTTCTCCAAGGTAGACCAGTATGGCACCCGACTCGAACACCACGAAGTCATCATTGTCCCGGTCCACGATAGTGGGGATGCGTCCATTGGGATTAAGCTTGAGATACTCGGGTTGCTTCTGGGCACCCTTACTCAGGTCCACTGGAATAACCGAATAGGGCAGTGCCATCTCTTCCAGAGCGATACTGACTTTGTGGCCGTTGGGTGTTGGCGAAGTATATAAATCAATCATACAGGGAATCCTTGGCTTCACGCGCGGTAGCTGGCTCGGCTTTGCATTTGTCCCAACCAGCGATTGAGGTGTTCCTGTTCTGGAGTAACCCGAAGATTGTTCACTTTGGAAAATTCCAGGGCGCACAGAGTCGTTATGTCGGCAATGCTGTAGTAGTCACCGGCCATAAATTCATGGTCCGCAAAGTGGTTGTTCAGGAAATCGAAATACTTGGCTGCCCTGGTGCGACAAAGTTCCCCCCATTCCGCGACTTGGGTTTTTAGGCCCTTGAAGTAATCAGCGGTGTGCTGAAAGCACATTCCCGTAGGCAGAAGGAGATAGAATTCACTGCGTCTATTCCACATTTCAACCCTTGCTTTCTCTTCAGCATCACGACCAAAGAGTTGCGGCTCTGGGTGAATCTCTTCAAAGTAGCGGCAAATAGCAACGGTTTCAGCAATATGGGTCCCATTATCAAGTTCCAGCACGGGAACCAGGCTGAAAGGGTTCTTTTGTTTGAATTCCGGCGTGAGGTGCTCAGCTTTCTGCAGGTTAACTTCGGCGTATTCCATGTCGATGCCTTTTTCCGCAAGAAAAATTCTGACCCTGCGCGGACTGGGGGCAACCTGTGTTTCGAAAATTTTCATATCGTGCCTTGTTGTTGACTGATCGTTCAGGAATATATGATTTTTCTAAATGATCAGTCAAGAAAAGGTTATAATTTAACCGCTGTAAAATTGTATGAGTCTGAGTTGTGTGATTTTTAGGCGGGTTTTGGTTATCAATGAGGTAGTGCATGGGACGTCCAATTAATTTTGATCCGCAGGAAAAGCTGCATATTGCGATGAAGCTGTTTTGGGAGCGTGGTTATGACGGAACATCCATGCAACAGCTTGTCAGCGCTTTGGGGATTAACCGATTCTCCCTCTATAACTGCTACGGCGATAAAGACGCGCTTTATCATCTGGTACTGGACCATTATTCCAAGACCGTCATTAACAGGCTTATTGAACCTCTGCTGGAACCTAATGCGGAATTGCCTGCAGTGTTACAATATTTGCACCTGTTAAAAGGTGCCATGTCCGGCAATAGAGGGCGCTGGGGCTGCATGGTGCAGAATGCGGGAATTGAGCGTGGACTGGCCGATGAGCGTATCCAGGGTCGTGTAGATAATTGGTACGCCAAGCTGGAAGCCCTGATCTTTAATGCCCTCCAGCGAACTCAGGTAGCCCGGCAGCTTCGTAATGATATTGATCCGGACAGTGCTGCCAAATATCTGGTGACCGTATTGCAGGGCATAATTGCCATGCGTAGGTCGGCAAGTGACGCAGAGAGATATCAGACCGCATTGACGTTTCTGATATCGGAGGTTGCTGACTGGGAACAGCTGTCGACAAAGTGAGCCGTTGCTGTCTCTGGCAGAGTTTAAAACCGGTAAAGCTTAATTCAGCCTTGATTCAGTTTACCGGCGCTAAAGTGGAGCCCATCATCAATGAAGGAGATTCACTCATGAAAGCGGATAGAAAAAAAATGTACCGTTCAGCGATTGCCTTGGCACTATCAGTAACAGTGGCGAGTCCAGCCTGGGCTGGATCCCCAGGCAATGGACATACAGATTATGCAAAGGTCGTTGATGTCGAGCCGATCGTAAGAACGTTTGAAGATCGAGTTCCCCAGGAAAACTGCTGGACTGAGCAGGTTCGCCACGAAAACTACAGGCCTAACGAGAATGGCTATGCCGGGACCGTATTAGGTGGTGTGATTGGTGGCGCAGTCGGCCACGCAGTGGGCCACAAGAAAAAGAACAAACAGGTTGGTGCCGCAGTAGGTGCATTGCTGGGTGCGGCGATAGGCCATGATGTCAGTCAGCGTAATTCTGGTGGAAGCACTAACGTTTATTACACTAATGAACGTCAGTGTGAAACCTCCTATGAAGTGTCCTACAGGGATGAGACAGTAGGATATTGGGTTACATACCAGTATCATGGAGAGCAGTACCGGACCCGTATGAGCCATGCGCCCGGAGATAAAATCCGGGTACGTGTGACCGTTGAACCCATCTGATCCAAAGTAAAAAGTATTCTCAGGTATGACCAGACCTTTCTTCCTCATAATATGCCTGCTGGCTCTAATACTGCCGGTTCAGCCCTGCTACGCGGCAGGGCCGCCCAAGTTTGCCGCCACATTTTTGGCTGCAGACCAGAATGAAGGGATATCCTCTTCCGAGGCAGCAAGAATCGTACAACGAAAGACCGGTGGCAAAGTACTAAGGGTGGAGGAACGCGGCGCTTTCTATCAGGTGCGGGTGCTATTGCCTAATGGGGTGGTGAAAACATATTCCGTCAACCGTGCCACTGGAGCCATGGGCTGACACCTCCGCCTTCTGGCGCTATCCAATGATAAGTTTCCTGTGCGAACCCGATAGGTGAAGGAATAAAGCAAGTATGCGGATTTTACTGGTTGAAGATGAAGTGTTATTGCGCGGCCAGCTTCTGGAAGAGCTAACCCACAAGGGCTATGCGGTTGATGTGGCTGAGGACGGCGAAGAAGCCCTCTTCATGGGAATGGAGACTAGCTATGACCTAGCCATTGTTGATATTGGCCTGCCGCGCAAAAGTGGTCTGGAAGTGGTTAGAGACTGGCGCACCAGCGGGCGCAGCTTTCCCATTCTGATTCTCACTGCCCGTGGCCATTGGCAGGATAAAGTCAGCGGCCTTGAAGCGGGTGCTGATGATTACCTGGTAAAGCCATTCCACCTGGCGGAACTGGTGGCACGTATGGGCGCTTTATTACGTCGCTCCTCAGGGTTTGCCAGCCCCGTTATCGAAGCCGGCCCCGTGATGCTGGACACTGCGGCAAAATCAGTTCATTTGAAAGGTGAACTACTGGAACTGACCGCCTATGAATACAATACGCTGGAATACCTGATGCATCGGGCCGGGAAGGCTGTTTCCAAATCAGAGCTTACAGAACACCTATATGCCCAGGACTATGATCGCGACAGTAACGTGATTGAGGTTTTTATCGGCAGATTGCGGAAGAAACTGGATCCTGATGGTGACCTTCGTCCAATTTCGACATTGCGTGGACAGGGTTACCGGTTCGAATTACCGATAGGTACTGATGACAAGAAAAAAAACTAGTCAGGTGTTTTTTTGATATCACTTTCTCTGCGTGCACGAGTTGGACTATTTGCGCTGACGATCCCTTTGTTTATGGTCACTGCCGGTATGGTGCTGTACTGGGCCTACCAGGAAAGTCTGGAGCGGGCCAACATCGAACGACTCTCTGCCCAGCTATATAGCCTGATTGCCGTAGCTGAACCTTCCGGCAAGGACGTCTGGTTGCCGGAACAGTTGCAGGAGGAACGTTTCAATCAGGTGCAGTCCGGTCTTTTTGCCCTGGTTCGTGGGGAAGAAGGCCAAATCCTTTGGCAATCCGCTTCAGCCTTGGGTATTGATACTTCCGTCGACACTTCCGCTTTGGAAGACGTTACCGGTCAAATTCAAGTGCAGCCAATTGCTACTAATGGCGGCTATCTGCAAATCAAACTGCCGGTTCGCTTTGGCGATGTGGTAGATACCCCAGTAATAACATTTGAAGTTTGGCAGGCGCAGCGTCTGATCCGACAGGAGTCAAGGACATTTACCACTGTCCTGGGCACTGGGCTGGGAATCCTGACATTGGTCTTAATGATAATTATCGGACTGATGATTCGCTGGATACTCAGGCCACTGAATCAGGTTGTTGGCGAATTAGGTGCCGTCGAAAAAGCCCAGAGGGAGACAATATCAGAAGACTATCCTCAGGAATTACGAGCGCTTACCCATGCTCTGAACACAGTGCTGGGGGTGGAGCGCCGACAAAGGGAGCGTTATCGCAATAGTCTGGGGGATCTTGCTCACAGCCTGAAAACACCCTTGGCGGTCATTCGTGGGCAGCTTAGGGAGCAATCCGGGATGCGCCAAGACGTCAGCCTTCAAATTGAAGATCAAGTGACGCGCATGGATGAAGTCATTACCTACCAGTTGAAAAGAGCCTCCAGTGGTAGTCACCAGGTATGGGCAAAACCCGTGCCTGTTCTCAAGGTGGTAGAACGTATCACCGGAGCCTTGAATAAGATATACCAGGATCGTCAGTTAACAATCTCAGTCAATATTGAAGAGAATGCTGGATTTTTAGGAGATGAATCCGATCTAATGGAAATATTGGGAAATCTGATCGATAACGCCTGCAAATATTGTCACAACGAAGTCAGTATTAAACTGTTGGGAGTGGAGAATGAGCTACTGAAAATTGAGGTGGCTGATAATGGCCCTGGAATTCCGGACGAAGGTCGTGAAGCGGTAATGGTCAGAGGTGTTCGTCTTGATAGTCGGCCTATAGGGCAAGGTATAGGATTGTCAGTTGTAGCTGACTTGGTAGGCTGTTACGGAGGACAGATTCATATTGAAGACCGCCTTGATCAGAGTTCCGGTACGCGCATCATCGTTTTCCTCCCAGGGCGAATTTGAATGAAAATCTATTGAAGTAATAGCTATTGATAGCGTTTAACTATCACTCCGGTTGAATGTTTAAAATATATTTCCTCCTCTGGGGTTATTATCCTGAGATAAGGTTAGATTTGGCTCCAATGAGGGTTAAAAATTCTAACGGAATAAGTCATTTAGTATAGCCAGGAGGAAAATATGACTACCCCAATCAATATTGGTATTGCTGAAGGTGCTCGTGTCAGCATTGCGCAGGATCTGGCCGTATTGCTGGCGGACACCTACACGCTTTATTTGAAAACGCAGAATTTCCACTGGAATGTCACTGGTCCGCGGTTTCAGGAAGTACATGCTCTGACTGAATTGCAATATACCGATTTGGCTGCTGCTATCGATGCTGTGGCAGAACGTATCCGGACCTTGGGTGAACATGCCCCCGCCAGTTACGCAAAGTATCGCGAACTCTCATCTTTGCAGGATGAGGACGGAGTTCCGGTCGCTGATCAGATGCTGGCGATTCTGGCGCAAGACCATGAAGCCATCGTCAGGACAATTCGTAAGGCGATGCCTTCAGTACAGGAGGTGGGAGATGAAAGTACCGCCTCATTGTTATCAGACCGACTCAGTCTTCATGAAAAAACTGCCTGGATGTTGCGCAGTATGATTTAGTCTCTCCACTTTTATATGTGGAGTTAATTTTTAAAAGTCGAGTTGAGTCTTAAGAGAAGCGAATATCATTCTATTCTTCAAGATAGGTATAACCGTTGAGGCCGGCTGTCAATTCGCTGAGAAAACTGGATTTTTGGTCATCTGATAATTCTGTCGCGTCAATTTTCTTCTCAAAAGCAGTGACTAATTGTTCGGGAATAAAGTTTACATAACGCAAGACTTTGTCCACGGTGTCACCACTGATTTTGTGTTTAAGCTCGACCTGTCCTTGGCCATCAAAATAGACATCGATAGAGTCTGTGTCACCAAACAGATTGTGCAGGTCCCCCAGGATTTCCTGGTATGCGCCGGTGAGAAAGAAGCCCAGTAAGTTGGTTTTACCTAGTTCCAGCGTTGGCAACGGCAGAGTGGTTTCAACACCATAACTGTCAACATACTGATCTATCCGACCGTCGGAATCGCAGGTAATATCCTGAATCACGCCGCGCCGAGTTAGAGGCTGGTTAAGGCCGGCCAGCGGTAGTATCGGGAATATCTGGTCGATTCCCCAGATATCCGGCAAGGACTGGAACAGTGAAAAATTAACAAAAATCTTATCTGCCAGCTTCTCATTCAGTTCGTCCAGAATTTCACGATGAGCGCGACTGTCCGGGGTCAATAAACTGCGGAGCTGCAGGCACATGGCCTGATAGAGCTTTTCTGCTTTGGCTCGTTGGTCCAATGTCAGGACACCATGAATAAACATGCCCTGTGCTTCGTGCAGGGCATGTGCAGCGTCGTGGTAAATCTCTATCAGGGAACGTTTGTTCTGGCGATTTCGGATGGCACAAAGATCATCCCAAAGATCACGCAAAACAGCAGGATCTTCTGCCTCGGGTGGTTCTTCAGCCAAACCTCCTCCAGTGACCTTTTCCTGATCGATGATGTCAGTGATCAATACTGCATGATGGGCGGTGAGGGCACGACCGGATTCGGTAATAACATTAGGATGCGGTACACCAGTACGATCGCACTCTTCCTTCAATGTGCGGAGTACGTTGAAGGCATATTCATGCAAACTATAGTTGATCGAACAGGCACTACGAGAACGGGTGCCTTCATAGTCGATGCCCAGACCACCTCCGACATCGACGATGCAGATGTCTGCTCCCAGACGTCGCAACTCCCCATAAAAACGCGCGCATTCTCGTAGACCGGTTTGTATATCTCTGATATTGGCAATTTGAGAGCCCAGGTGGAAATGCAGCAGTTGCAGACAATCGAGCATTCCCCTGGCTTCCAGTACTTGTAATACATCCAGAATTTGTGACGAGGAAAGTCCGAATTTGGATTTTTCGCCGCCGGTGTTCTGCCAATTCCCTTTGCCAATGGAGGCCAGTCTGGCACGCACCCCTATGGTGGGTTTTATGCCTAGTGCTTTACTTTCTTCCAGGATCAGGTGTAGCTCGTTGAGTTTTTCGACTACGATGAAAACCTGATAGCCCATTAATTGTCCAATCAGTGCCAGACGAATAAACTCACGATCCTTATAGCCATTGCAAACGATAGTGCCGTTTTTGGGGCTAAGGGCCAGCACAGCCATCAACTCTGGTTTACTACCCGCCTCCAGACCTATCTGCTGTTGGCTGCGTGCCGGCTCAGCAGCGATAATTTCTTCTACTACCCGGCGCTGCTGATTGACCTTGATTGGATAGACTGCCGTGTAGCGGCCTTCATATTCAAGCTGCTCAGCAGCACTGTTGAACGCCTGGCAAAGACGATTAACACGATGATGCAGGATGTCCGGGAAGCGAACCAGTACGGGAAAGCTTAGGCCTTGAGAGCGGATTTTGTCAGCCAGTTCGACTAAGCTGACCTGTAATGAAGAGTCTTCACCGCCGGGTAGCATAGTCACTTCACCGGCAGTGTTGACGGTAATATAATTGTCACCCCAGTGTCTGATATTGTACGTCCGGAGCGCATCTTCAGTAGTCCACTCACTCATAGCCAGGCCCCCCTCAGGGTCGATGTAGATGTCATGAGTTAATTGAGGGCGCTATTCTAATGCAACCGTGCTACATGTCATCCAACTTTGCAGCCTTGCATAAAAAATGCTTTGATCCTAAGGGCAACTGCATACAATAGGCCTCCACGCTGTACCTACCATACCACCATGTGAACACGGAGAAATGAATGAGCGAACAAATACCAGGCTGGTTTACCGAGATATTCCAGGATCAAGGTACCGGCTTTTCGCTGCAGGTGCAGAGCAAACTGCATGAAGAGCAGAGTGAATTTCAGAAAATTGAAATATACGAGACTGCCACCTTTGGCCGGCTGATGGTATTGGATGGCTGTGTGATGCTCACTGATCGTGACAACTTTCTTTACCATGAGATGATGACTCACCCGGCGCTATTCACGCATAAAGATCCCAAGAAGGTAGTAATTGTCGGCGGTGGTGACTGCGGTGCTCTGAAGGAAGTGCTGAAACACCCTGGTGTTCAGGAAGCCTGGCAGGTGGAAATTGACGAGCGTGTTACCCGCGTGTCTGAAGAATATTTTCCAGATCTTTGCACTGCGAATAATGACCCGCGCGCAAACTTTTTCTTTGGTGATGGTATCAAGTGGATTGCCGATGCAGAGCCTGGATCTATTGATGTCATCATCGTGGATTCCACAGATCCTGTGGGGCCGGCAGAAGGGCTGTTTGCGGTAGACTTTTATCGCAACTGTTTTCTGGCTATGGCAGAAGGTGGCGTGCTGGTGCAGCAGTCAGAATCGCCCCTTCTCCACAGTGCCAGCATTATCAAGAATGTGCACCGCGATATGAAGCAGGCGGGTTTCAATGAGACTCATACTTTACCGTTCCCGCAACCTGTTTACCCAACAGGGTGGTGGAGTTGTACCATGGCCGGTAAGGGGAAGAAGCTGGATTATTTTCGTGAAGAGGACGTTAATGAACGCCCCTTCGTAACCCAGTACTATAATAGCGGTATACATCAGGGTGCATTGGCTATACCGGAATTCATGAAGCGAGACCTGGACCTGGATTAAGGGGTGAATACGGGGCGAAGTGTCCCGTTTTGCGTTATGTGCCGGGCTTCCGGAAAACTTGGCATAAACCTTAATTTTTTGAACCTACCTTTGTCCAATAGACGTCCGTACCTGAATTCAATAGGATGTGAAGGCATTGGTACGGTAACAAAATGGTAATGGCGCCCCCTTAAAGTTTGGCGCTTGAATAAGTATGGAGCCTAAAGCTCCAACCGAGGTGAAACTAGTGAATATGGCCCCTGAGTCGACCAGCACCAGAGTTGTGAAGAGCTCTTATACAGAAGCTGAACTGAAACAGTGTGGGTACGGTGAGCTATTTGGTCTCGATACGGCCAAGCTGCCTATTGATCAGATGCTGATGGTAGATCGTATCCAGCATATCGCTAATGAAGGCGGTAGCTACAATCACGGTGTTATTCGTGCCGAACTGGACATCAATCCTGATCTCTGGTTTTTCAAGTGCCACTTTGTCGGTGATCCTGTTATGCCGGGGTGTCTGGGGCTTGATGCCATGTGGCAGTTAGTTGGTTTCTTCCTTGCATGGTCAGGGCATCAAGGCCTGGGGCGTGCATTAGGTGTCGGCGAGGTGAAGTTCACCGGCCAGGTGTTACCGGATGCAAAATTGGTTGAATATGTTCTGGACATCAAAAGGGTGATTGCCCGTCGCCTGATAATGGGTATTGCCGATGCCACTATGCTGGTTGATGGTAAGCCTATATACAGTGCCAAAGATTTAAGAGTTGGTTTATTTGATCCGGCCTCCATGCAGGGCGCTGAGATTAAATAGCCCTGTATTGATATAGAAAGAGGTTTCTGAATGAAACGTGCAGTGATCACCGGAATGGGTATCGTCTCTTGCCTGGGGAATTCCAAAGAAGAGGTTGCGGCAGCGCTCAAAGCTGGTCGTTCGGGCATTCGTTACAACGAAAGCTACAAGGAAGCCGGTTTACGCAGCCATGTCAGTGGATCTGTAGATATCAATCTTGAAGAGGAAATAGACCGTAAGCTCCTGAGGTTTATGGGGGATGCTGCTGGTTATGCGTATGTTTCCATGCGTCAGGCTATCGAAGATGCCAAGATTGACGAAGAGCTTTTGCACAGCACCCGTACCGGTATTGTCATGGGCTCAGGTGGTGCTTCCACCAGTAACGTGGTTGAATCCGTGGATACATTGCGGGAAAAAGGCGTTAAGCGAGTTGGCCCCTACCGGGTTACCCGCACTATGAACAGTTCGGTTAATGCCTGTTTGGCAACTTCGTTTAAGATTCGCGGTGTTAATTATTCCATTACTTCTGCCTGTGCGACTGCTGCTCATTGTATTGGGCATGCCTGGGAACAGATCCAGCTTGGTAAACAGGACCTTGTGTTTGCCGGTGGTGGTGAAGAAGAGGATTGGAGCTTAACCGTACTGTTTGACGCCATGGGTGCACTTTCCACCAAATATAATGATGATCCCACTCGGGCTTCTCGACCCTACTGCAGTACTCGTGATGGCTTTGTCATTGCAGGCGGTGGCGGTGTCGTCGTTGTAGAAGAGTTGGAACATGCTTTGAAGCGTGGTGCACCAATTTATGCTGAACTGGTAGGTTATGGCGCGACTTCCGATGGTGCCGATATGGTGGCTCCTTCCGGCGAAGGCGCAATTCGCTGTATGCATCAGGCATTAGCCACGGTTGATACGCCGATCGACTATTTGAACACCCACGGTACCAGTACGCCGGCGGGTGACATTGTCGAGCTTAATGCCGTCAGGCAGGTGTTTGGTGAGAACCTACCTAATATCAGTTCTACCAAATCCATGACCGGCCATTCACTGGGTGCGGCCGGTGTGCAGGAGGCCATATACTGTCTGCTAATGCAACAAGGCAGTTTTATCGCTCCAACGGCACATGTGGAATCTCTTGATGAAGGTGTTGCAGGTGCGCCTATCGTGACTGAAACTGTTCACGATGTTGAGTTAAACACCGTGATGAGCAACAGCTTCGGTTTTGGCGGTACCAACGCTTGTCTGGTCTTCCGCAAATATAACGGCTAACTGTCCATCTTATCACCCGGCCTTGAAAGGCCGGGTGATTTGTTTTCCATTCCGCTTCCGCTCTTCAAGGTTTCTAAGCTTGTTTCCAGGCTTGTTCTCCTAAGTTGTCAATTCCCGCTTTTTTTGTACCAATCTAATCTTATCCTTTAGCTGGTTGATTCCTGATAGCCGCTTGGGGGTCTATATCTACATTCAGGTTTTAGTTAATCCCAGTGTTCCATAGAGCTGCAGATGGCCTCGAAGTTGTGGTATTACACTATGTGGTTTGGATCTGTAGCTGATTTCGTTAATCTCTTCCTAGTCAGTTTGCTGGTGCCTTGTCTATACTTCATAAGCTTGGTTGATCAGTCGATAATTGATTTGGCTACTGGAGCTACCTGTATTCTAGTCAACGTCTGAGAGGTACTTTGGATAGTCTAATTATAGGCATTGGTGATATGGGCTTCGCAAGAGTTGGTGTAATGCGACTAATCAATATGGACTGGGTATAACCGGGAGTTATGTCGCCAGGGGGATAGAGTATTCAATGTATCGTAGTGCAGATGTTAAAGGGGACTAACATGCTTTCTGCCATGGATGACAAGCTATTTGGAGCAATCATTTGTGCTCTTTGCCTGTGCGCGACTGACCTTGTGCAGGCAGAAGCACCAACCACAGTCACTACTCAAATTGCCATGAATCAGCAATCTATGATCAAGGGTACGCCGTCAGATCTCTCCCACGAGCTGCCGAAGGTTGATATGGTGTTGGTGAAAAAACGGGATCGAACGTTAAGCCTGCTTAGCGGAGGTGTCCCCATTCGTATCTATAGTATTTCTCTAGGTGATGATCCTCTCGGACACAAACAATTTGAGGGAGATGAGCGGACGCCGGAAGGGCAATATGTACTGGACTGGCGCAACCCCAAAAGTCACTACTATAAATCCATACACATCTCTTACCCGAATTCTGATGATATCGCCTATGCGGAAGAGCGAGGCAAAGACCCCGGCGGGATGATCATGATTCACGGATGGCCCAATCGAAGAAATCCAGATCTGGATGTGAATACTCTGCTGGAGCGTGATTGGACGGATGGCTGTATTGCCCTCACCAATACAGCTATGGAGGAAATATGGCATCTGGTGAAAATCGGTACGCCAATCCATATCAAGCCCTGAATAGTCTAATTCATGTCGGCCATTTTCTGTTTGCACAGGCGATCGGGATTCACCACCAATATCGGGTGACTTTCCGGTGTCACCCGTAGCGTAGTTTTAGTGTCAGTATGACCTGGGGTAGAAACGCCAGTGTAGTGCAAATGGCTGCAAGAGAACCAATCACTGTCTGGTACATAGTGGCCCGAAATATGGGAGGGGAATAGGCAGGGCTGCCTGAGAGTTGCGCATTTTATACAAATGTGAATCGGAGGATATAGGGAATTATTGCTACGTTTGGTAAATGAATGTTTACAGGGGGAAAGTTGTGTTGGTAGCGAATTTTCTTCATGCACAAAAAAGCCGCCCGGAGGCGGCTTTGCGTTAGAGCTTAAGGATCACTCGCGAGTGAATTCTGGATAAGCTTCCATTCCACACTCTGCCAGGTCGACACCTTCGTATTCTTCCTCTTCGCTGACACGGATACCCATGACGGCTTTCAGGATGCCCCAAACGATCAGGCTGGCTACGAATACCCAGACAAAGATAGTTAGGGCACCGACGAGTTGGCCACCGAAAGTAGCGTCAGCGTCAGTTACTGGGACTACCATAACGCCGTAGAAACCAACGACACCGTGTACTGAGATAGCACCAACGGGATCGTCAATTTTCAACTTGTCCAAAGCTACGATAGCGAACACTACGATGATACCGCCTACGGCACCAATCAGGGTTGCTACCAGCGGAGTAGGGTCAGCAGGTTCTGCGGTGATAGCTACCAGGCCAGCGAGGGCTCCGTTCAGGGCCATGGTCAGGTCAGCTTTACCGAACAGAATACGCGCAACAATCAGAGCACCGATCAAACCACCAGCAGCAGCAGCGTTTGTGTTAACGAATACGCTGGCAACTTCGTTGGCAACACCGATACCAGACAGTTGCAGGGTGGAGCCGCCGTTGAAACCGAACCATCCCAGCCACAGGATGAACGTACCCAGAGTGGCTAGAGGCAGGTTAGCTCCTGGAATTGCATTAACCTGGCCATTAGCGCCGTATTTACCTTTACGAGCACCCAGCAGAAGCACACCAGCCAGAGCTGCAGCAGCACCAGCCATGTGAACGATACCGGAACCGGCGTAATCGCTATAGTTCAGAGCGAACATGCCGAATACATCGTTACCGCCCCAGGTCCAGCTACCTTCCATTGGGTAGATGAAGCCAGTCATTACTACGGCAAAGGCCAGGAATGCCCAAAGCTTCATGCGCTCTGCAACAGCGCCGGATACGATGGACATTGCAGTTGCTACAAACACTACCTGGAAGAAGAAGTCTGAAGCACCAGAGTACTGTAGGCCGGAGTCTTCAGCGCCAGCTGCAAAAGCTTTAGAGCCTTCGATAACGCCGGCAACGGCGTCTTCAGTCATGCTGCCAACATTATCAGTGCTGGACAGGAAATAACCGCCGCCATACATGAGCTCGTATCCGCATACCAGGTACATGGTACAGGCCACTGCATATAGAGCGATGTTTTTGGTCAGGATCTCAGTAGTGTTTTTGGCACGTACCAGACCTGCTTCGAGCATGGCAAAACCTGCGGCCATCCACATGACCAAAGCGCCCATGACAAGGAAGTAGAAAGTGTCGATTGCATATTGCAATTCGAAAATTAGATTTGGATTTGTTTCCATGAAAAGCCCTCCGCACTAGGCTTCACTGTTACCTGTTGATGATGAATTTTATTTTAGATGGCGTCAGTGCCAGTCTCGCCGGTCCGGATACGGATGGCTTGCTGAAGGTCCACGACGAAAATCTTGCCGTCACCGATTTTGCCTGTATTAGCTGCTTTGGTGATTGCTTCAACCACTTGGTCGAGCATGTCGTCACCGATAGCAACTTCGATTTTTACCTTAGGTAAGAAGTCCACAACGTACTCGGCACCGCGGTACAGCTCCGTGTGGCCTTTTTGGCGACCGAAACCTTTAACCTCGGTGACAGTTACGCCTTGAACGCCAATCTCGGAGAGTGCTTCACGCACATCATCCAACTTGAATGGCTTAATTACGGCAGTTACCAGTTTCATTTTTTTCTCCTTATACCCGCCTGTTGAAATAAGACAGTTAGATGCTAAATCTCGCACACAAAAATGTGCGGAATTTGTGCATGAGTAAGCATCTGTTGTGCCAAAGATAAAAAGTATAGATAAAACAGGGTGCTAGAATCTATTATCCAATGATAGTAGGGCTGGTAGGCACAATTATAGCGCATGCTATAGCCGATTGTTTGAAATAAATGCTCCCAAAAAGAGCAAATATTAATTCGTGCACGGATATGGTGCGTAAAGAAGAAGCCCATACAAATTGATGAAGGTTATCCATGATACGCCGTCCCATGTTAGACTTCGGGCCTGAGAAATTATGACTCAATAGGATCGAAAATGGCGGTGTCACCTTTAGATATTTTGAATTCATTGAACCAGCAGTTCGGTCAATTTATTCCGGATGTTGCCAAATCAGCGCAAGATGATATGCAGCAGCAGGCCAAGGCGGCATTAGCGAGCCTGATCAGTAAGCTGGACTTGGTTACCAGGGAAGAGTTTGATGTACAAACGGAGGTGCTGCGTAAGACGCGAAGCAAACTGGAAGCTCTTGAAGCCCGCGTGGCCAAGTTGGAGCAACAATTGAGTAGCGTTCCTGCTGAATCCAGCGATTAATGTAGCATTAATCCAGTAACCTCAGGCTGTACAACTCAGCTGAAAAGGTTTTGTTATTCTTAAAGTAGCAGTTTACTGACTAATAATTTTGGTCTTCAATAACCGGTAAAGTGTAACTCTTGAAAATAAATGAGGCCGGACCGCCTCTCCCTCTGACATCAAGGAAGATATATGTCCCTAGCGATAGTCGCAACTCGTGCCAAAGCGGGTGTTGAAGCCCCAGCCGTCAACGTAGAAACCCATCTATCCAATGGATTGCCTGGGCTTTCAATTGTTGGTTTGCCGGAAACCGCAGTTAAAGAAAGCAAAGATCGGGTACGTAGTGCCCTCATGAATACAGGTTTTGATTTCCCTGCACGTCGTATCACCATTAATTTAGCGCCAGCTGATCTACCCAAGGAAGGTGGACGCTACGACTTGGCCATTGCCATCGGTATTTTGGCTGCCTCGGGACAAATACCCCAGGATAAACTCTGTGAATATGAATTTTATGGTGAGCTTGCCTTGTCCGGCGAAGTAAGGCCGGTCACTGGAATTCTGCCTGCTGCGCTACAGTGCCATAAAGCAGGGGTAACCGCTGTGGTTCCGGTAAAAAATGCCCCCGAGGCTGGCCTGGTGAGTGAGCTAGAGGTTCTGCCTGTGGATTCATTGGCGGGCTTGGTGGCCCATCTCTGCGGGCAGCAACGGATTGAAGAGTTCGCTCCAATCGCTTCCGATCCGGGCAATCCGGGAAGAAACTATCGTGACAAGGATATGCAGGACATCAAGGGACAGTTTCAGGCCAAGCGTGCCCTTGAAATCGCGGCTGCCGGCAATCACAACCTGTTGATGTTCGGACCTCCCGGTACAGGTAAAACCATGCTGGCTTCCCGCTTGCCTGGCATATTGCCCCCATTGTCGGAAGCTGAGGCTCTTGAAGCGGCAGCTGTAGCATCTGTAGCAGGTCAGGAGGTGGACGCCGCTCGCTGGCGCCAGCGTCGTTTCCGAGCGCCGCACCATACTGCCTCGGCTGTGGCGCTGGTCGGGGGAGGTTCAAATCCCCGTCCTGGAGAAATCTCCCTGGCTCATTATGGAGTTCTATTCATGGATGAATTACCCGAATTTGACAGAAAAGTTCTGGAAGTGCTGCGTGAACCGATGGAGTCTGGTGAGATCGTGATTTCACGTGCCGCACAACAAACTACTTTCCCGGCCAGCTTTCAACTGGTTGCTGCGATGAATCCCTGTCCATGTGGTTACTCAGGGCATCCGCAAATTGCTTGCCAATGCTCTGAGCAGCAAGTGCAACGCTATCGCCAGAAAATTTCCGGCCCTCTTTTGGATCGCTTCGACTTGCATATAGAGGTGCCGGCAATGGGGTTGAGAGAGCTGAATCAGGCTAAAGCTGAAGAAACTTCTGAATTGATCGGTGAACGTGTCGAGCGGGCCAGAGCTCGAGCGATTGCCCGCCAAGGTTCAGCAAATCAATACTTGTCTGGTACCGCTCTCGAGCACACTTGTCGTTTAGACGAAGCGGACCGTTTAATGCTCGAGCAAGCGTTACAGAAGCTGGGAATGTCGGCTCGAGCCTATCATCGGGTGTTGAGAGTAGCGCGGACGATTGCCGATCTGGCAGGTTGTGAAGCAATACAGACGGCTCACTTGCTGGAATCACTGAGCTTCCGAGTGCTTGACCGGCGAAAAATACTCGTGCCCAGCGTCTGATGAAGCTACGCCCGGATCTATAAGTCGTTCGTCATTTGAGTGGAAAAGTAAGCAGTGATTTTTATAGATACCCATTGAAAAAAGGGAGCTCAAAGCAGAGCTCCCAAATGGGGTTTAGGAAGACAACTTCGATCGCTTCAGATCGAATTTGACGCGCCGAAGTCAGCTTCGATCCGGGAGGATCCGAGTCAACTTCGACTAAAGTATTGTACAAAAAATAGCCAGACTGATCTAGGAAGTCCTTGCCGAACCGATGAGGAACCCTGTTAATCAATGTTAAATTGACCTAAGAGCCAGTGATTCCTAGGTTCCTGTATTTAATGAACTATTGTTAATCCAGCTTTCAAGCTCAATATCTGTAGCGCTCTTCAGGCGCTTGAACCCGCTTTTGATGTACTGCTTCGTCTGAAAAACTAACTGACTGTTGTTATTGAAAAAAGTGTCAGCAACCAGGCTCGAATCAGGTGACCTGTCGAGAACACCCCCTTGAATGCTCTTCTCAATATTGTCCCAGGTGTCCATCATCTCATACCAGGAATGTGTCGTTGGCAGCAGATTATCCAGATTGTGCATGGCACTTAAATGTTGGGTGGAACGTGAAAAATACCGGCATAAGAATCCCAGGCGATCTGCGAAGGCTTTTTCCTGAACTCCTGAGGCAAGGCAGTGAGTACCAATACCCCGAATCTGTGCTGCTGTTTCCATCAACTCCGGTAGCTCGTTCATTGTGAGCTTGGCGATGGGAAGATGATTGTCATCCAGATGGGTGAATAAGGGGCCCTGCAGAAATTCCTTGAAAATTTTCAGTAATTGCTGAATCAGATGTGTGTGCAGCTCAAAATTGTGGAAGGCACTATCCTGACGCCAATGATAGTTCACTGTAAACCATTCCGCACAGAGACTTTCCCAGATCGCATCGCTGATCAGATTTTTTCTCAGTTGCTGTACTTCCTGCAGATCTTCCAGAACATATGGCTTGATTGCTGACAACCGCATTTCAAAGAAGTCGTCACCACCCAAAATCGCCAGGGTTGCCCCCCGGTGTTGCTGAATATGTGTGATCAATTCCAAAAGTTGCAGTGACAGGTCAAGACAGCGTTGGCGTTCCTGATGCCGTTCATAAGCTTTTCGAATTTTTGTAAGAGCCATAGTGGTTGTTCTATTTTTTTCGAAAGATTATCAAACCCGAAATCCTTATTCAGGGTTAGCAAATACAAGGCCAGAAAATCTCCGATAACATTAAATAGGTTGTATTGACTGGAAATCACCTCTATTGCTCCGAATTTGGGCATTTTTGATTAGCTGTTGTTGATTCTGTTTGTAGACAAGACCGCATCTTGTGCATTTTGTATGCTGCGCCGGAGTGCATTAATATTTTGATGCACATGAATGGTGCAAATCGAATTCTTGGTTCGGACGATACGTTTAGCTTTACTCATTAGTTATTAGTATGTGGCGATGTTTTTGAAATAAGGATTCGACACATAAAAACTGCTTGTTTTTTGTGCTAAGGCACCTATTATTGCAACCCCTGAATTATCTGGTCTCATGAGTTTAACCGTAGCCTAGTTGATAAAAGCGATGGAAGAAGAAATACAAAAGCGCAGTATTCGTAGTTTTGTCATTCGTGGTGGCCGCATGACTGCTTCTCAGCAGAAAGCCTTTGATTCGCTTTGGCCGACTCAGGGGTTAAGTGCTGACAATGGGCTGATTGAACCGCAGTCTCTTTTTGGCAGAGCCGCGCCCTTGGTGCTGGAAATTGGCTTCGGAATGGGGGCTTCCCTGGCGGAGATGGCGCAAAATGCCAGGGATATGGATTTCATTGGCGTTGAAGTTCACAAGCCAGGAATTGGGGCGCTGCTGAGGGAAGCAGAACTGCACTCACTGACCAATTTACGGGTTTATTGGGAGGACGCTAACAGGGTAATCAATGAGTGTCTGGGCGATGCTTCTCTGGACCGAATTCAACTATTTTTCCCCGACCCTTGGCATAAGAAGCGTCATAACAAACGCAGGCTGGTACAGCTGGAGTTTGTTCAGCGTTTGCGCACCAAACTGAAACCAGGTGGAGTGTTTCACATGGCCACGGATTGGGAACCCTATGCAGAACATATGATTGACGTTATGGAGGCGGCAGAGGGCTATCGAAACCTGGCCGGTATAGGCCAATATTCAATACGGCCGGATTACCGCCCGATTACCAAGTTTGAGAAGCGTGGCGAGCGTTTAGGGCATGGAGTATGGGATCTATTGTACGAGCGTGAGCTATAGCCCTGTAGCAGCCCATTTCTAAGCATTCCCGTCCGTAATACCCCCACTCAATTTTCAAGACTCCTTTTACTAGCCTGTATGACACTACAGGCCTGGCAGGTTAAACCAAGGTTGGCTTGCGGGCATAACAAGTTGATTTATATGAAAAGGTTAAGGTTATTTCTTATATACAGATGGTGAATTGAAATGATATTCCTTAACCTAACATGCCCAATAATGTGAAGGGCATGTATTCTTTGCAGACATAAACATACAGCTAATGGAGATAATAGTGAACGGATGGGCTATAGGTGTAAAAGGTGTATTCAGATTGGCATTAGTGTCGGCAGCTGTCCTGGTGTCTGCTTGTGCAGATTTGATGGAAAAAGAACCGCCAGAAATCAAGTTATACGTTTTTAACTGCGGGAGTATTCTTTCCCGCGATGTCTCTCTTTTTTCTCCCGGAGTGGATAAGGGCCAGTCAAAGCAATTGACCGACAGCTGCTACCTGATTCGTCACCCAAAAGGGGACATGATATGGGATACCGGACTCAGCGATTCGTTGACACCGGAGGGTGTAGATGTATGGGATGGCGCTTTTCATATGAGCGTATCTCATCCATTGCAAGCTCAGTTACAGGAAATCGGCGTGCATCCGGATGAAATAGAATTTGTGGCCATTTCCCATTTTCATGGTGATCATACCGGTAATGCCAACTTGTTTTCAAAAGCTACATTGTTGATTCAGCAAGAAGAATTCGATGCGGCGTTTGGCGCAGAGCCACAGAAATTCGGCTTTAATCCGGAGTCGTACAGCCAATTTGGTAGCGCTAACAGTCAGGTGTTACAGGGTGACTATGATGTATTCGGCGATGGTCGGGTGGTCATTAAAGAGGCCGTTGGACATACCCCGGGCCACCAGACCCTATTCCTGGATATGCCCCAAACGGGACCCATACTGTTATCAGGTGACCTCTACCATTTCACTAAAAACCGTACATACCGGCGTGTGCCCTCTTTCAATTTTAATAAAGAGCAGTCTCTGCAGTCTATTGATAAGATTGAGCAATTTGTGAAAGAAAAGGGAGCCGATATGTGGATTCAACACGACCTGGAGCAGAATCAGCAGATTAAGCACGCACCCGAATACTATCTATAGATAGGCTCATGCGTATCAATAAAGGTTCGTGCCAGCCGTAGCTAAATGCTTATCAATAATCAGATGCCCTCTACAGGTACATCTGCCTGGGGAGGGTTGTTTCCTTCGTGCACAAAAAATACCTCGACTGGTCGTCTACTGGTTCCAGAAGGATATCCTTGGGCTCACCCACCTGAATTAATTCACCACCTCCTAATATGGCAATTCTGTCTCCTGGGTATGCCGACGGCGAAAGCGGAGGTGCGGCCTATGCTTCTACTCGATCTATTTTGTGGCTCTTGAGGGAGATGCCACGGGTTCAGGCTGCAGTTTGCTCCAGGCCCATAGACTTGCCTGGGAGCCTAAAAATGCCCAGCCCATGAACAGTAGCAGGAATTTCAGGCAGGAAAAATAATAGGCTGCGGCTGTTAACTGCGGGTAGACCCAGCCTGCCAGCAAGCCGGCTAACGCCAAGTTTTCGATAAAGTCACACATGCCGGCAATCATAAAACCGACCATGAACAACTGCCGGATATCTGATTTAGTTCTATTGGCTAGAACACTGAAAAGATATGAGTAAGCCAACAAAAACGGAAAATCCAGGGCAAGACTCCAGATTGCCCAGGAATGACCCTGCGCTCCCCAGCTGTTAAGAATATCGCTGACACGGAAGATGTTTTTGGCAAGTTCCAGGCTCACTATGCCCAATGGGCTTAATGGCGTCCGGAGATATTGGTCTATCCAAAGAAGGCATGCGCCGAGAAGAATGGTAGTAACAATTGCAATCCAGAGATTGCGCGATGATGTCGGGTGGGGGTCGTCCATAGTCTCATTGGTTAATTTTTAACACGTCGGTATTAAAACCCGAACCTGGAACTTTGGCAAGCAGGAAATAAGAGGTCACTGGAGTATATCTATTCCGTCCGATTATGGTTTGCATGGGCAGTATTGCCGCACACATAGTCGGTGGTGGAATTTTTTGCTTGCTATGAAGCTTACCTTACATGAATTTCTGCAGGACTTCGTTAAGGTAAAGGTAGCCCTGGTCGGTGCATTGCAGGCGATCTGGGTGGATCAGCCCCTGCTGGCGCAGGTTGGATAGGGTGGGTTCCAGGGCTGAGAGAGGTAACCCCGTGCCGGTGGTAAAGGTGGCAGCGTCAACTCCCTGTTTCAGACGCAGGCTGTTCATCAGGAATTCAAAGGGGAGATCACCGGATGTTATCTGTTCGCTGCCTGCCCGATAGTTATCCACCCGTGCCAGATAATGCTGGGGCAGGCGGGTTTTCCAGTAGCGTAGAATTTCGCCGCTGTTGGGATGGGTTGATTTTCCATGTGCCCCGGCGCCGATGGCGACATAGTCTCCGAATTGCCAGTAATTGAGGTTGTGCTTTGCCTGGCGTTGCGCCCGGGCAAAGGCGGATACTTCATACTGAGCGTAGCCGGCCTGCTCAAGGAAGGCGATGCCGTCCTGGTGCATTTGCCATAGGGTATCGTCTTCAGGCAGTTTCGGCGGATGACGGTAGAATTCTGTGTTGGGCTCAATCGTCAATTGATACCAGGACAAGTGTTCCGGTGCTAATCCGGTAGCGATGCGTAGGTCGGCTAGAGCCTGCTCGCAGGTTTGACCAGGCAAGCCAAACATCAGGTCCAGGTTAATGTTCCTGAATTCTGCCTGTCTGGCGCGTTCAACAGCCTTCAAAGCGTCATCTTTGGAGTGAATGCGGCCTAACTCTTCCAGGTGCTGGGGATTGAAACTCTGGATGCCGATGGAAAGACGGTTTACACCTGCTGCATAGAGCCCATCAAATTTCTCGTAGTCTACTGTGCCAGGGTTGGCTTCCAGGGTGATTTCGATGTCTTCGGTAAACCCCACAATCCGTTTTGCTTCAGTAATCACTCGGCCAATAGTCGCTGGATTGACTAGGCTGGGGGTTCCGCCACCGAAGAATATCGAACTCAGTGGTCGTAGCGAGTGATTGTCTGCAAGTTGTTTAGCTTCAAAGGCGAGGTCACTCAAAAGGGCGTCAAGATATGCCTGTTCGGGCAGATCATCACGGGCTTGATGAGAATTGAAGTCACAATAGGGACATTTGCGCACACACCAGGGCACGTGTACATAAAGAGCCAGTGGAGGAAGCGTGAGAGTCACTCGCTCATCCTTGGTTTCCACTTCCCAGAGCATCTTGTTGCAGTTGTTGATCGTGAAGGTCTTTTAGTTCGTGCAAAAGTTTGGCAACTGCCTGCCCCCGATGACTGAGCGCATTTTTCTGTTCGCGGGACAATTCGGCAGAGGCGCACTGGGTTTCTTCTACCCAGAACAATGGGTCATAGCCGAATCCGCCGGAACCAGCAGGTGCCGACAAAATAGTTCCGTGCCAGCGGCCCTGGCAGATAATCGGGTCGGGGTCATCCGCATGCCGAAGCCACACCAGCGTACAGTGGAAGTGGGCCTGGCGATGTGAGTTGGGGACGTTTTCCAACTGATTGAGTAATTTAAGGTTGTTGTCAGCGTCACTGGACTCTTCGCCGGCGTAGCGAGCTGAATAAATACCGGGAGCTCCCGATAAAGCATCAACGACTAAGCCGGAGTCATCTGCGAGCGCCGGTAGGCCAGTGACCTGGCTGGCATGCCGGGCTTTAATCAGTGCATTTTCCAGAAAGGTGGTACCGGTTTCCGGGACTGCCTCCACCTCCATGGATTCCTGGGAAACAACTTGCCACTGAAACGGGGCAAGCAGGTGATTGAATTCTTTGATCTTACCGGCGTTATTGCTGGCGAGGACGATTTTGGACATAGGTTCTTACATTCTCAAACTGGGGGATCAATCTCAATCTGGGGCAGTCAATCTCAATCTGGGTAAAGCGCCTGGGTAAAGCGAAGGTCGAATGGTCCCTGGTTCGGGTCAGCCTGTATTTCCAGTTCGAAAATCATGTTTTCGCCCTGGCTGTACCAGAACTGTGCAACCTGGTACACAGCCTCGCCTTCACTGATGCGAGAGAACTCCAGTTGGCGTTGTTGCTGCACCATATTGCGAAAGCTGCCGCGAACAAATGCAGATACGGCACGGGTAGTACCATCCGGTTGTTTCTTAAGGACGGAAATATTCAGAAATCCGGAGCTTTTGCTGCGGGAGATCTTATATTGCTTGGCGACTTCTGCAGAAAGCACTGTTGTTGGCAGGGCAATATAGTGTACTTCATAGTCACCGAATGCCTGCATCTGTTCAGCCCCGACAAATGCCGCTGTCAGCAGGAGCGCCAGGCTCAGTAAAAGCTTATTTAATCTGCTCATGACCTTTACCATATACCATTTATTTTGGTGGGTTTAGCGGGTTACGTGATAAATCGCGATCTGGCCCAGTAAGTTCGGCCACATTTGATTAAACCAGCGTTGGCGGTGCTCGTTGTCCACCACGGTGCGGCTCAGGATGTGGATGTTTTTCTGGTAACACAGCGCTTCAAAATCCGTAAACGTACAAAGATGGATATTCGGTGTGTTGTACCAAGTATAGGGCAGAGTCTTGGAGACCGGCATGCGCCCTTTGCGCAGTAGGTAAAAACGTAGTCGCCAATAGCCGAAATTGGGGAAAGTGATAATGCACTCTTTACCCATGCGCAGCATTTCCTCCAGCATGATATCCGGGTGACGCACGGCTTGTAGTGCCTGTGTCATGACCACGACATCAAAGCTTTTGTCTTTAATAACGGATAAGTCCGTGGCATCCAGGTCCTGTTCTATGACATTGACACCCTTCCGCAGGCACTCGGTGATGTTGGAACTGTCTATTTCCAGGCCGTAACCTTGAGCCTGTTTATGCTCCTGCAGATGAGCCAGCAGAGTGCCATCGCCACAGCCTAGGTCGAGTACCTGGCTGCCGGGTTTAATCCAGTCGCTAATGATTTCCAGATCGGCGCGCATATCAGAATCCCTCCGCAATACGGATCATATAGGCGTTGAATACATCCATATACCGAGGATTGGGAATAAGAAAGGCATCATGGCCATGAGGGGCATCAATTTCGGTATAACTGACAGCTTTCTTGGCTTCAATCAACGCATTTACCAATTCTTCAGAGCGTTCCGGTGAGAAGCGCCAGTCGGTTGAAAACGAGGCGACAAAGAAGCGGCACTGGGCTTTATCCAATGCTTTGGCCAGATCGCTGCCGTATTCACGAGCAGGATCAAAGTAGTCCAGTACCCTGGTCATCAGCAGATAAGTGTTGGCGTCAAAGTTCTTGGAGAAACGCTCGCCTTGATAATGCAGGTAGCTCTCGATTTCGAACTCAACATCCAGCAAGCCAAAATTGAAGGCCTTGTTACGCAGGTCGCGCCCGAATTTTTCACCCATGGATGCATCTGACAGGTAAGTAATGTGCCCCACCATGCGGGCCAGCATCAAGCCTTTACTTGGGTAGGTGTCGTGTTCGTAGTAGCGTCCTGCATGAAAATCCGGATCAGATGTGATGGCCTTGCGTGCCACTTCGTTGAAGGCAATATTCTGAGTGGTCAGCTTAGCCGTCGACGCGATGATGATGGCGTGTTTGATGCGCTCGGGAAACTGGGTAGACCACTGTAGAGCCTGCATGCCTCCCAGGCTGCCACCGATCACTGCCGCCCAGGTGTCAATGTGCAGGAAATCAGCCAGACGTGCCTGGCTGGATACCCAGTCTCTGACAGTCACGACTGGAAAATCGGGACCGTAAAGTTTGCCGGTGGCGGGATTATGGCTGTTAGGACCGGTGGAGCCATTGCAGCCTCCCAGATTGTTCAGAGAGACGACAAAAAATTTAGTTGTGTCTATAGGCTTGCCGGGCCCGATGCAGCTGTCCCACCAACCGGGTTTGCGATCTTCCATGCTATGGAAGCCGGCTGCGTGGTGGTGACCACTGAGGGCGTGACAAATTAACACGGCATTTGAGCGGTCTGCGTTCAGGGTGCCGTAGGTTTCGTACACCAGCTGGTATTGTTCGATTTGCTTGCCGCTTTCAAGTAACAAAGGCTCGTTAAACTCTGCAGTCGCAGGTGTCACGATACCGACCGAATCCGGCGGAATGGTCTCTGGCATTACTGTTTGGAATTCCTGTCAAAAAGCGAGTGTGGACCGCGCAGTCTATAAATCCCGCTGAATTTGCGCAAGAAGTATTGGGCGGGCTTTGATTTGAAAGCAATACCCGTCAGTACGAATGGTCTTTGCTTGAATATTGTAAATAAAACGAAAATGGAAATCTTATTATTTCGTAATGTTTATTAAATAATTGCCTAAGTCAACGCAGCGTTTCCTTCCTACCATGGTTGTGTTTTAGAGCGTCTTGAATTGGTTTCGGGGCAATTGTCCTTTTGGCCCTGTCTCTGGCTCTGGGTGTGTCACAGGCAAATGCTGAGTTTGGTATTGGTGCCAATATCGAGTTGGACACTGATGTCATTGACAGTAAAGCAAGTGATACCACATATGAACAGGGTGGCAGAATTAAGGTCAATGTAACCGGCAAGAAAGAGCTGAACGGCTATTTCGTTGAAGGTAAAGGATCAGGTCTGCTTAAAAAAGACGGGTCTGCTGCAACTGACGATATGTGGATCAAATTCGGTAACGCTACCTGGGACCTTCAGGCGGGACGTTTTGAAGCGATCAACCTGTTTCCCCTGGGCAAAGACACTGTGGTTTCTCATGCGGGTGATGCAGGTGGTGCGGTAGTATATGCAGCCAATAAAGTGCGTGGTCGTGCCGGTGATAACGGTGGCCAGTTTGCCTTGCGGTAACTTTGGCCTGGGGGCTGTCCACTCCGAAACTGACTATGATGCGGTGGATGAAGATCCTACAGTGACCACTGTCTACGTCGCCTATACCCTTCCGTTGTTCGATATCGACAATGCAACCGCCACCTTTGCCGGATCCACTTCCTCAGCAGACAATGTCGGCGATGATGATGAGTTGAATCAGTTCCGTACCCGCTTTAATTACACTTTCTAGCCTTCTCTGTGGATATCTTCAGGCGCAGGGATGCGTTTGCCGGCAAGGAAGCCGGACCAAGTCTTTAAATGAACTTCTGACGAGTGGCGCTTTTTTATTGTGATATTGATTCAAGTCGGGTCAGCCTAGCATTCCCGGTAAGTTGACGACTTTCTGCCGCAGCATTTGCGGTGGAGGACGGCGCAGTTTGCGCTGGATATTTTCAGCTTCATGTATCTGTTCGCCGATTTCTTCCATCAGGCCCTGCAGTTTACGGGTTTGTGAGCGAGTATCTTTCGCATTGGCGGCCAGTTCCTTTAGTCGGTTAATCTGGTGTTCCAGCACCTGCTTTTGTTCAATTGTGTGCTGCAGAATGGGAAGTAATGCTTCCTGCGGCCAGCGCTCAGTTTCCTGCTCGATTTCACCGTAGATGCGGCGGGCTTCATTGACCAGGGTGGTGAAGAAGCGTTTTACCACTAGGGTTTGCTCGGTCATCAGGGTGCGGGGATTACGCCGGAAGCGTTCTGCCTGGGTCTTGAGATTGTTCAACTCGCGAATTTGGCGGCTGATGTTGAAGGCTACCGGCCTTAGATGTCTTGATTTCGGATCATTTGAGTAGCGTTCATAAATCGAGCCTACCATTTTCTGGGCCAGCCGGGCCTCATGATTCAGGTTGCTTAGATCGTTTTCAATGGACTGGAAAAAGCCACCCATGGCACGACCCATACCCAAAGTGGTCCAGCTGTTAATCAGTTCTTCGCGAGTCTGTTTGGCATGGCCTTCAAAATGATTCATCTCCACCAGGCGACTGAGAATCATCGCCTGTGATTTCATCAGGCGGCGGCTGGAACGAAGGGTGAAAAGCTTCTTGTAGTAGAAATTGTAATCGTCCTGGGTTTTTTCGGTCAGATTACGCAGAAAATCGGTGCTTACGCCTTTCTGCTCGCACTCTTCCAGACGTTCTTCATAATTGATCATTCTGCCCTGAAGAATCGCCTGGCTGCTTTGCAGCATACCCAGCACATCATTGACCATGGTTTGGGTAATCAGCCGTTCTTTTTGGGACAGGATCTGGTTGGAAAGCAGGTTTTCCAAGCGGTCCAGCTGGCTTTTGCTGACACGCTCTTCATCACCTTTGATGCGTCCAATCAGTGCTTGCTTGGCAGAAAGCAATAATACATCCTCAGGTTCAAGACCCAGTTGCTCAGCGGTTTTGGCTCTTACCTTGGCGATCGCTTTTGCAGTGTGTTCCTCGCCCTGAATATCCTCCCAGAGGATATCGATTTTGTTCAGTACGGCAAATCGACCGGCACGATGGTCGGCATTTTCACTGAAAATATGGTCGCGCCAGATTTCCATATCACTGGCAGTCACACCTGTATCCACTCCCAGCATGAAAATTACTGCATGGGCATTCGGAATCATGCTGACGGTAAGTTCCGGCTCTGAACCCAGCGCGTTTAGCCCGGGGGTGTCGAGAATGCGCATGCCCTGCTGCAGCAACGGATTTTCCAGGCTGATCAGTGCATGACGCCAGGCGGGAATAATGACCATGCCGCTGCGGGAATTATCCCGTTCAAGGGAGGAGGCATCAAAGCCCAATGTACGGGCTTCTTCCATGGTGACTGATTTGGTTTGAGCAACCTGATCCAGAGATCCGCGCATGGCGTCGGGAGAACTCATGTCTAATGGGAATACAGTCCATTCCGCATTGCTGCGTTTGTATTCTGCCAGTGAACGTTCTTCCCTACGGGTTTCAATGGGGAGAACTTTCAGATAGCTGCCGCCAACATAGTCATAAAAGAGTTCAGTTGGGCACATGGTGGTGCGGCCAGCCTGCGAGGGCAGCATCCGTTGGCCGAATTCAGCGAAAAAGAGAGCGTTGATGAGCTCTGTCTTGCCACGGGAGAATTCACCAACAAAGGCAATTGTCAGTGTGTCCTCATGGAGGAGCTGTATACTGCGCTGCAGTTTTAACTCCAGATCATCAGAACTTAACTGGTTAGTGCGAAGCCAGCTCTGGTAATGCGCTATTTCCCTAATCAGCGACTTCTTCCACTGCTGATATGCTTCGACTTGGTGACTGAGACCGCCGCCTTTCATCCCGATTCTCTCTTTTACGGTTAAGACGTTAATTATAGTTAACTTTTTGCCCGGACCACTGCAGATATTTCGGCTGCACAGAAAGGCCTGTCCATAGGCTGAAAAGGAATAGAACCCCACTTAGCTCAAAAAATCAATAGGTTATATGGGGGGGAGGGCTATATGGGGATTGTAAGCTTATGTGAGTAAAAGTTTGTTTTTGTAGAAGTGTGAATAAGGTCCAGTGCATTCTGGACCTTATTTTTTAGAAAGTTGTGATTTAGGGTTAGAAGTTGCCTGATACGATCCGGCCAAGCACAAATAGGATCAACAGCAGAATCATGGGCGAAAAATCCAGGCCTCCGGTTGAAGGGATAAGATTTCTGATGGGCCTCAGCAATGGTTCGGTAATTTGGTGCAACAGCATGGATCCAGGGTGATGGCTGCCGGGGGCAACCCAACTGATGATCACGATGATGAATATGGCAAAGGTGTAGAACTGAATGGCACTACCGATCAACCCGATCAGAGCGATGGCCAATATCTTGCCAAACTGAGGCAATATATGGTCCAGCGGCAGGAGGTTGGTGACGCATACCAATACGATTTGCAGCAGCAAGGCCAGAATCAGTGAGGCAAAATCGAGACCTTTCCAGCCTGGAATGATCCGGCGCAGGGGCAATAGCAAAGGATTAGTGGCTTTGATGATGAACTGGGAAATCGGGTTGTAAAAATCCGCGCGTGATACCTGCAAAATGAAGCGTAACAGGACAATGGTGATATAGACCTCACCTATGATCCGAATTAAATCAAGAAGAATCTGCATTTACATTAGCCCATCTGGAAATTTTAGTTTGTCGTTACGGCTGCCAGGCGCCCCGGCAACTATAGTAAGAGTCTTTTACACCGAGGTTAAATGTTAGGATCTTCCCCGGCAAGCTGATAAGAACGTATCCAGGCATCTTTAATCGCATCAGCCACAATCTGCGGCAGATTTTCCTGTTCAAAGCGTGCTATAGCCCTTTCGGTGGTTCCCCCGGGAGACATGACCCGACGTTTCAGGGTGCCGGGGCCTTCTTCGCTTCGAGCAGCCAGTTCTGCAGCACCACGCATGGTTTGGATGGCCAGGGCGCGGGCATCATCGGCATTAAGTCCAAGGGATACTGCAGCCGCTTCCATCGCTTCAATGAACATGAAGCAGTAGGCCGGACCACTTCCGGACAATGCAGTAACAGTATGTATGTCCGATTCCCGGGGTACCCAGGCGACCATGCCGACCGCCTGGAAAAGTGCCGCTGCCTGCTGCTTTTGGCTATCAGTGACCTTATTGTTGGCAAAAAGCCCACTGGCGCCGATATGGACCTGGGCCGGTGTATTCGGCATGCAACGGACAATAGCCAGATTTCCACCCAGCCAGGAATCGATCTGTTCGATCGTGACACCTGCCGCAATGGATACGATCAGCGGTTTACGCGCCTGCACTGCTGCACGCATACCTTCGCAGACCTGCTGCAGGACCTGGGGTTTAGTGCACAGCAAGACAATGTCGGTCTGTTCCATGAAGAGGGTGTTGTCAGTGCTGGTGTTGACCGGATACATCTGCTGCAGTGCCTGCAACTCGTCTTCTGCGGGGGAGCAGGCGGCCATGGTTTTGGGGTTGTAACCATTTTCGATCAGACCACCCATAATAGCCTTGGCCATGTTGCCGGCGCCGATAAAAGTTAAGTGTGCCATTGTCATTGAATACCTCATCGTCATGGCTGCATTCTTAAAGTGCAACGTTGTCATTGTAAATATGGAAACCGGTGCTTTGGCGCTGGCACTACCAACGATCATGCACCATTTGGTTGTCTAGTCACCCAGGCGGATTATCTACTGAACTTTGCTGGGATAGGTTCTGGCCCCGAAGATCGCTGTTCCTACCCTGACAATAGTGGCTCCCTCAGCAATGGCCAGTTCCAGGTCCTGGCTCATTCCCATGGACAGCGTGTCAATACTTGGGTATTTGGCATGGAGCTCGTCCTTCAGGAGTCGCATTTGTCGGAAACATTTCCGCAGATGCTCTGTACCCCTGTCCGGATCGGGGATACACATTAATCCCCGCAGTGTCAGGTTTGGTAAGGCGTTCACTTCAGCTGCCAGCGCAGTCACATCTGTTGGCGTGACACCTGATTTACTCGACTCGTTATCTATGTTCACCTGCAGGCACACGTTCAAAGGGGGCAGTCCCGATGGCCGCTGTTCAGCCAGACGACGGGCAATCTTTGGGCGATCCAGGGTATGAACCCACTGAAAACTCTCCGCGACAGGTCGGGTCTTGTTGGATTGCAGGGGGCCAATAAAATGCCAGATGAGATTCAGGTTCCGCAGAGTCTCTATTTTTCCAAGGGCCTCCTGCAGATAATTTTCCCCGAAGTGTTGCAAGCCGTTCTGGTGCGCTGCACGGATAGCCTCTGCCGGATGAGTTTTGCTCACAGCCAGCAGGCAGACTTCGCCTTGTTGGCGTCCGGCGGATTTTGTTGCATTTTGTATTCTGAGGCTTACGGATTTTATGTTGTCTGCTATGCTGATCATATATGTGTATCAATAGCTTAGATCGAGGGCGAGTCGCACTGATGTAGTCCCTGGTTGGCTGGCCGGATTTCTTGCCGGTACGCTTCTCTTTGAGAAGTACACTATACTTGTCGCGCTGATTGTAACCAACCTGCCTGCAAATTACAGGAGCATATCGCTTTCTGTACAAAGCTTCATTACCTCCGGGCAGATTGAGACGAATAAAGACGTTTATACGGGGATCATTATGGACGTTACCGAGTTGCTCGCGTTTTCTGCCAAGCAGGGCGCTTCCGACTTGCATCTTTCCGCTGGTTTGCCGCCCATGATACGGGTGGATGGCGATGTTAGACGTATTAACCTGCCACCGATGGAACATAAAGAGGTGCACGCACTGATTTATGACATCATGAATGACAAGCAGCGCAAGGACTTCGAGGAATTTCTGGAAACAGACTTCTCCTTTGAAGTGCCTGGGGTCGCGCGTTTCCGGGTTAATGCCTTTAACCAGAATCGCGGAGCCGGTGCTGTATTCCGGACGATCCCTTCCAAGGTGCTGACTATGGAAGATCTGGGCATGGGCCAGGTATTCAAGGATATTTCCCTGAAACCTCGTGGCTTGATATTGGTCACCGGACCTACTGGCTCTGGTAAGAGTACCACGCTTGCCGCGATGATCGATTTTATCAATGACAGCCGTTATGACCACATTTTGACCATTGAGGACCCTATCGAATTTGTCCACGAAAGTAAGAAGTGTCTGGTCAACCAGCGTGAGGTGCACCGGGATACACTGGGGTTCAGTGAAGCACTGCGCTCAGCTTTGCGGGAAGATCCGGATATCATCCTGGTAGGTGAGATGCGGGATCTGGAAACCATTCGTCTGGCTCTGACTGCTGCAGAAACGGGGCACTTGGTATTCGGTACCTTGCACACCACCTCTGCGGCTAAAACCATTGACCGGGTCGTGGATGTGTTCCCGGCTGAGGAGAAATCCATGGTGCGCTCGATGTTGTCTGAGTCCCTGCAGGCGGTGGTCTCCCAAACCCTGATGAAGAAAGTCGGGGGGGGCCGGGTGGCTGCACATGAAATCATGATAGGTACGCCTGCCATTCGTAACCTTATTCGTGAAGATAAAGTGGCACAGATGTATTCTTCTATCCAGACTGGTGCCAATATCGGCATGCAAACGCTGGATCAGTGCCTGTCGACATTGCTGTCCAAGGGGGTGATCGGCCGGGATGCGGCACGGGAAAAAGCCAAAATGCCGGAAAACTTTTAGTTTTCTGCTTTAAATTTGCGGAATGTAGAAATCTGTCAGGGTTCCAACTAAAGAGGTGTGGGTGACAGGCAATATGAAGATCACCGGGCTAGTTTCCCCGGTGATGCATAACTGAGTCATCAGGTGAGATTATGGATTTTGACAAGTTATTGAAAATAATGGTGGAAAAGGGAGCTTCGGACCTTTTTATCACGGCTGGAGTACCCCCGAGTATTAAAGTGCACGGGAGGATGATTCCGATTACCAAATCACCGCTGTCTCCGGAACAAACCCGGGAGACCGTATACTCCATCATGACGGAAAAACAGCGCGCTGATTTTGAAGATAACCATGAATGTAACTTTGCGATCAGTGCTCGCGGAATTGGTCGTTTCCGGGTCAGTGCCTTTTTCCAGCGAAACCTCTGCGGTATGGTGCTACGCCGAATCGAAACGAATATTCCCAAGCTGGATGATCTGCAGTTACCGGAAATAATCAAGAAACTGTCGATGACCAAACGCGGGCTGATTATTTTCGTGGGTGCGACCGGTACTGGTAAATCCACTTCGCTGGCTGCCATGATCGGACATCGTAACCGCAACAGTAAGGGGCATATCATTTCGATTGAGGACCCCATTGAATATATTCACCAGCATCAGGGTTGTATTATCACCCAGCGAGAAGTAGGGCTGGACACCGATAGTTTTGAAACGGCGCTGAAGAACACGCTGCGTCAAGCGCCGGACGTCATTATGATCGGTGAGGTGCGATCCAAGGATACCATGGAACATGCGGTAACCTTCGCGGAAACCGGGCATTTGTGTCTGGCTACTCTGCACGCCAACAACGCGAACCAGGCATTGGACCGTATTATTAACTTCTTCCCACCAGAGCAGCACAATCAGGTATGGATGGATCTCTCGCTCAACCTGAAAGCAATAGTGGCGCAACAATTGGTACCAACGCCGGACGGTAAAGGGCGGCGCGCCATTATCGAAGTTCTGGTCAATTCGCCCCTGGCATCGGACCTGATTCGAAAAGCCGAAGTGCACAAGCTTAAGGAGTTGATGACCAAGTCGTCTGAGGTGGGTATGCAGACTTTCGACCAGGCGCTCTACCGGGCCTATGCTGCAGGTGAGATAACCTACGAAGACGCGCTGGCCCATGCTGACTCTGCCAACGATCTGCGTCTGATGATAAAACTGGGTGCAGACTCCAATACCCAGAAAATGCAGGGTGTGGCCGATTCACTGAGCTTAAGTGATGACGAAGGCTACTAGTCGTACATGAACACTTCTGAATTAAAAAGAGGGGCAAATGTCCCCTCTTTTTTAGACTCCGTAATAGGGGAAATTATAGGTAGAGAACAGGTACCTATAATCGCTAATAGATACCAGGCACGAGGCTAGTGAGCCTCGTCCCAGTTGTTGCCAATTCCGGCTTCCACCAGTAACGGCACATCCAGCTCTGCGGCAGAGGACATAAGCTCTGTCAGTTTGGCAGCGATGGCTTCTGCAGCTTCGGCTTTAACTTCCAGGATCAGTTCGTCGTGTACCTGCATGATCATATTCGCTGGCGGTTGCTCGGTCTGTAGCCATTGATCAACCCGAATCATGGCGCGCTTAATGATATCAGCGGCAGTACCCTGCATGGGCGCATTGATCGCTGTACGCTCAGCAGCCTGCTGCAAGCCTTTGTGCTTGGCATTGATGTCCGGCAGGTAGAGGCGACGTCCGAAAATAGTTTCCACAAAACCCAGCTCATGGGCTTCACTGCGAATGCGGTTCATGTAGTCCAGGACGCCAGGGTAGCGCTCGAAATACTTGTCGATATAACCTTGGGCGACACCCCGTTCCACATTGATCTGGCGAGCCAGGCCAAATGCGGACATGCCGTAAATCAGTCCGAAGTTAATGGCTTTGGCACTGCGACGCTGGTCGTTAGTAACCTCTTCAAGTGCAACGTTGAACACTTCAGCAGCCGTAGCCTTATGAACATCCAACCCTTCTGAGAAAGCTTTAAGCAGACCTTTGTCTCCGCTCAAGTGGGCCATAATACGCAATTCGATCTGGCTATAATCGGCAGAGATCAATTTATAACCCGGCGGTGCAATAAATGCCTGACGAATACGTCGTCCCTGTTCATTGCGAACTGGAATATTCTGTAAGTTGGGATCTGTAGAGGAGAGCCGGCCGGTAGCTGCCACCGCTTGATGATAAGAGGTATGCACCCGACCGGTTCGCGCATTGATCATTTCGGGTAGACGGTCAGTATAAGTGGACTTCAATTTCGATAGGCCACGATATTCCAGCAGCACTTTTGGAAGTTCGTAACGCTCAGCCAGTTCCTGCAATACAGGCTCCGCTGTTGAGGGCTGGCCTTTGGGTGTTTTTTTGATAACGTCAAAGCCCAGCTTTTCATAGAAGATGGTTTGCAACTGTTTGGGTGAGCCCAGGTTGAATTTCTCTCCGGCCATCTCGTAAGCCTGGTTCTCCAGCTCCAGCATGCGTTCGGCTAGTTCCTGGCTATGAACCCGCAGTTTTTGACTGTCGATATAGGCGCCGTAATGCTCCATGCGGGTAAGAATAGGTACCAGGGGAATCTCAATATCCCGGTACACTTGCTCAAGCTTGCCGGTGCTGACCAGCATTGGGTGGATTTTCTGGTGCAGGCGCAGGGTGATGTCAGCATCTTCCGCGGCGTAGGGGCCTGCCTGATCCAGGTGGATTTGGTTGAAGGTAATTTGCTTAGCGCCTTTGCCGGCGATATCTTCGAAATGAATGGTTTCGTGGTCCAGGTACTTCAATGCAAGTGTGTCCATATCGTGTCGGTTGCCGACAGAATTCAACACATAGGACTCCAGCATGGTATCGTGGGCGATGCCCTGCATTTCGATATCGTAATTTCTCAGCACATGGGCATCGTACTTAAGATTCTGTCCAACTTTGCTGACCTCGGGATTGGTTAGCAGGGGCTTGAGTTGTGCCAGCACCCATTCACGGGACAACTGGTCCGGCGCATCCATATAGTCATGAGCCACAGGGACATAGGCGGCCGTTCCAGCTTCGACGGCAAAGCTGACACCGACGATCTCAGCGTCCATATAATTCAAGCTGGTGGTTTCAGTATCGAAGGCAAAATAGGCGGCAGCTTCCAATTTGGTTAGCCAGGCATTGAATGCTTCTTCTGTATAGATCACCTGATAATCGGCATCCATCGGCGCTGGGTCGCTGGCTGGCTCAGTACTGGATTCATTTTCGTCAGGTTTGACCACGGAGCTGCTCTTGGCTTCCAGTTCCTTGATCCAGCTCCTGAATTCAAACTCCTGATAAAAGCTCAGTAATGCAGCAGTGTTGGTCGTTGTGGGCTGGATGTCTTCCAGGGTTTCCGGCAGATCGACGTCGAGTTTAATAGTGGCAAGCTCTTTTGATAGAGGGAGTTGCTCCAGACTGTCGCGCAGATATTCCCCAATTTTGCCTTTTATGCTGTCAGCCTGGGCCATGATGTCAGATAAAGGCCCAATGTCGTTTAACCATTTCACTGCTGTTTTCGGGCCGCATTTTGGAACGCCGGGAATGTTGTCCACGGTATCGCCGATTAAGGCTAGATAATCCACGATATGCTCAGGCGGGATGCCGAATTTCTCAATGACGCCCTGGCGGTCCATATAGGTGTCGGTCATTGTATTGATCAGTGCCACATGGTCACTTACCAACTGGGCCATGTCCTTGTCGCCGGTGGAGATAATGGTGTCCAGTCCTTTTTCGGTAGCTTCCTGGGCCAGGGTGCCGATGACGTCGTCCGCTTCCACGCCATCGACAATCAGCAGTGGTAGTCCCATAGCTTCGATAATTTGATGGATTGGTGATATCTGGCACGCCAGATCTTCCGGCATTGGCGGGCGATTGGCCTTATAGTCCGGGTACATGTCGTGGCGGAAATTCTTACCCTTGGCATCGAATATAACAACCACTTTGCTCATGGGGTAGTCATGTTGTAACTTGCGCAGCATGCTGATCACGCCCCGGATAGCTCCAGTCGGATGTGACTTGCTGGAGGTCAGTTTGGGGAGCCCGTGATAGGCGCGAAAAAGGTAGGAGGATCCGTCTACCAGAATAATGGGTGCTGGCGAAGTGTCTTTACTCATAAGAGGTACTGGTTTCTAATGTCAGAAGATGAAGTGGAAGTCCCGATTAGGGGCTAGGCTGTGGGGAAGATTACCAATGTCGTTTGTGATTCGTAAAGTTTGTCTTGTGTTGATGTTGGCCGTGCTCGGTTCTGGCATGGTTCAAGCCGAAGAAGAGCCTGATATTCAGATTCGTTATGGAAAAAGCGAGACTGTGTACGAGTATAGGGTGAATGGTCAGATAGTGGAAATAAAGGTTGTGCCTAAAATAGGCCCCACATACTATCTCGTGCCCGCCGATGGTGGTGGGTTTGAGCGTTCAGATACTTCGAAAATGCTGGTACCCAGTTGGAAGATTCTAGAGTGGTAACATCAACAGGCCCTCGGGTTATTGATTAGTAAACAGGATTTAAGGTTAAAGCATTGGTATGGCGGTATTTACCAGGGTTAGTACAGAAGAATTGCAGACACTTTTGGCGCAGTTCTTTGATTCTCCGGAAGTGGTTTTATTTGAAGGTATTTCTGCGGGCATTGAAAACACCAATTATTTCGTTGATGTACGCACCAGCGAAGGCGTCAGCCGATGGGTTCTGACGCTGTTTGAAATGGTCAGCGAATCCGAGTTGCCCGTCTTTGTGACGCTGACTCAGCAGCTCGCAGCCCAGGGTATGCCTGTGCCGGCGGCGAAACATGCCCACGCCGGCTACTCGATTGCCAAAGTGGCAGGTAAACCCTGCATACTGGTTCCAAGAGTGACAGGTAAGCAATTGGATATTCCATCCGCAGAGCAATGTCGGCAGGTTGGTGTCATTATCGGGCGCTTACATCAGGCAGCTCGGCGTGTGGGAGAGTTCCGGGATGTGGTGCGCAACCAGTGTTGGCTGGAAGAGAAACAAGCTGTATTGGACGCTCATTTGGCAGAAGAGGAACGCCATTTGTTAGCAGACGAAATAAATTATCAGAGGAACTCCCAGCATCGTTGGGGTAATGCACCCACAGGATGGATACATGGAGACCTATTTGTCGACAATATCTTATTTGATCAGGGTTCCATCAGCGGCATAATCGATTTTTACCATGCCTGTCATGACTATTGGCTGGTGGATCTGGCTGTCGCCTGTAATGACTGGTGTTATGTGGTCGGCAGAGGTTACGACGAAGATAAGATGCGTGCATTTCTGCAAGGGTATCAGGAGATTCGAACCCTGACTGCAGAAGAGCGGGAACAATGGTCCCATGCCTTGCGTCTGGCAGCACTGCGTTTTTGGATTTCCCGTTTGGTTAGTTTGCATGCCGGTGGTTATCAAAATGATGCCGAACAAGGTGAGGTCTTCAAGAACCCAGATGAAATGAAGGCGAAATTGTTGGCTGCCAGGATGCAAGACTTTCCCTGTTAACTAAGTAGGTGGCTCCCGGTTAACTATGTAGGTGGCGGGGCCTAACGGAATAATAGCACCGCCAGCACGCCTGAAATTGAAACTGCCAACATGGTAAAGGTCACTCGCATACCTAAGGGTGACTTACCCACTGTCCAGGCCAGTCCTCCTTTTACCAGCGTATTAGACACAGTGGCAATCAGAACTCCCCATGTCGCTACAGTGATTCCTACCCCGTCGCCACTGCGAGATAACCTGGCCAGTGACAGGCTGATTGCATCAACATCTGTCAGTCCGGATAGAGCTGACAGGACATAGACCCCCTGATCGCCGAATGCCTCCCTTAACGCGTGCGACAACACCAGGATCATCAGCAGTAGCAAACCGAAGAACAGAGCGGAGGAAAGCTCCAGGGGGTTTTGCTTAAGCGGCGGTTGGGCAACATTAACGCTGATCTGTCTGCTCCAAAGCCAAAAGGCTGGAATGTAAGTGACTACTGCCATCACTGCGAATGTTGGCAGCAATTTCCAGCTTAGTTCAGGGTAGACTACATAAAGAATGATCCACAATCTTGGAAACATGGTGCCGCAGGCAATCAGAATCCCTGCGGCCAATAACCGGCTGAGGTCCGGATTTCGTCTCGCCAGTCTGGAAAAATGCAGAGTCAATGCCGTGGAAGAACTGATTCCGGCAAAGAGTCCTGTCAGGAGCACTCCTCTGGTGGCACCGCCAATTTTGATGGCAAAGTAACCTGCAAATGAGATGCTGCTGACCAGAACCACCATCCACCATATTTCATAAGGGTTAAGTGCGTTCCATGGACCATAGGTCTTGTTGGGCAGGATTGGAAGCATGACCACGGTCATAACCAGAAGTTTCAGACCAGCATCAAGTTCTTCGTCACGCATTTTTTTCAGCAGGCCATGAAGTTCGGTTTTCATGTCCAGCAGAATTGTTGTCACCACAGCACAGATTGCTGCCACAGTGTAGTATTCCAGCATGGCCAGTACGCCGAAAAGGAATGTCAACAGACTTGCCATCAGGCTGGTAATACTCATGTCGAGTTTAGTGCGCTGGCTGCTGATGTAGGCGGCTATTAGAACCAGTGTCAGAGAAAAATAGCTGATACCCAGTAGCCAGTAGCCGGTGATGCCTCCGAGCCAGGTACTGATCGCTCCCAGTAGTGAGATCAACGTATAGGTTCTGACACCAGCAACCCGGAAGCCTGGTTCTGCTTCCCTTTTGACCCAGCCACGCTGAATACCCACCATCAGTCCTAGCAAAGCCGCAACAGCAAGCTGAGGCAAAGGGCTGTAGTCGTTTAACAGATCTTCCATGTAAAAGGCTCCACGGCAGAAAGAGGGCGATACTGGTTAGTATGAATATTCTAATTTTAGTCCGTATCTTGAAGCGACTGTAAAGGTAAGGGCCATATAGGCTTTGATTAAAATCACCCCAATGGTAGGAGACCGTCTCATGAGTAAATTAAAATCATACCAGGAACAAGTTCAGCAGGCCGTTGAAAAAGGTATCAAAGCCTTTGAAGATCAACATCGCGCCCTGGCTGCCAAGCCATTCGAATATGCCGAAAAACTTGAAACTGAAGCCAAGACCCTCAGCATCAAGTCTGTACGCGAAATTCATGACAAAGCGCTGGACACCATGTACAGCAAGCTGAATGAGTGGAACAAGATGGTAAACGAGTATACTTCAGGTCTGGTCGCCAAACTGGAACCAGAAGAGAAGAAAGCACCGGCCAAGAAAAAGCCTGCTGCTAAGAAAGCACCTGCCAAGGCCGCTTCTGAAGTCGCCGCTTAATTCCGGCAATAAAAAAGAGCGCTCAGGCGCTCTTTTTTATGCGTGATTAGAATGAGCGCCTAGTTGCGGTTCTTCTTCAGGTATTCCAGACGCTCAATCTGCTCTGCAAACTCCAGCACAATTGCCTCTCTGTCTGCTTTGTGATCAGCAATTTCGTTGGCTAACATGACATTTTGTTCGGTGTTGCGGGCGATTTCTGTGAGAATTTGTTCCGGGACTTTTTTTCCGGCTCTTTCTGCATCGGCAGCTTTGGATTCAAGTTCGACAATTTTCTTTTGATTTGTTTCGATCGTCTTGGCCTTGAGGTTCATTAGTGCATCAAGTTCCTGCAGGCGGCGGTCACGGGCTCGGCGGGCATCATCAGGATGACTGTAAAGCCGCATTAAGATTCGGTCTGCCTCATCCTGCTGGCGCTGTAGTTCCTCCTGACGTTGCCGTTCCTCCTCCAGGCGTTCCTGTTCAGCAATCTGCTCAGGCGTTAAGGCAGGGGGAATTTCTCTCACAACACGACCGAATGTATCAACAATCTGATACCCTTTGTGGGCAAATTCCGGCGGCACTGAATTTCCCAGTACTAATACACCGTTATTGTCTCGGTAGCGATACAGCAGAGTTTTGGCATCGGTGTAATCCGCGATGCTGAACATGCCGAGCAACAGGCAGGCGAAGGAGATTTTTTTGGCGATGGTAATTAACTTCATTATATAAGAGGCCAACTTGGATGGATCAATCTGGCCAGGTTTGATTAATAGAAAGCAGCATGACCCAGCTTGTTATAGTGTACGTAATGTTATTCGTTATTTCCCTGCTTGCCAACGGCCTTTCTGCCTTGGCCGGAGGCGGGGCAGGTTTATTGCAATTACCTGCACTGCTTTTTCTCGGTCTGAACTTTGCTCCGGCGTTGGCGACACATAAGATTGCCAGTGTTGCATTGGGTGTTGGGGCGACCTACAGGCATTTGAAAGGGAATACAGTCTCACTCAAGTTTTCATTATTTATGTTACTGGCTGGACTGCCAGGTGTTGTCCTTGGTGCCAACATTATTTTGCAGATACCGGATACCTGGTCACAGGGTGCCTTGGGGATGCTGACACTGGGGTTGGGATTATATTCGGTTTTTTCACCTCAATTAGGCATGATGGATCAAACAGCTAAAACAAGCCTGTGGCATTATCTGGTTGGGGGCCTGGGTCTGTTTTGTATTGGAATTCTAAATGGCTCTATCACTTCCGGTACCGGCCTATTTGTGACTATCTGGCTTGTTGTCTGGTTTGGAATGGCATACCGGTCTGCCGTGGCCTATACACTGATACTGGTTGGCATGTTTTGGAATGGTACCGGTGCCCTGGTGGTGGCAGTGCAATCGCCGCCGCAGTGGGATTGGTTGCCGTCACTGGTATTGGGAGCTTTGGCCGGTGGATATATCGGGGCTCACTGGTCTATAGCTAAAGGTAGCGGTCTGGTAAAACGTTGTTTTGAAGTGTTAACGATGGTGGTAGGGTTGAGTTTGCTCTGGCGGGCCATATATGGCCCGCCGGCGCTCTAAACAATTAAGGGCTTACTGTCCAATTCCGTATTGGGCGCGGTAGGCGGCTACCTGCTCATAGTGTTGGGCGAGTTCGTTATCAGATTGCAGATATTCCAACACCTGATCGAGCTGAATAATCGCATGTACGGGTATCTGGTATTGCTGCTCAATTTCCTGGATGGCTGAAAGCTCGTTTTGGCCACGCTCCTGGCGGTCGAGAGCAATCAGGACTCCGGCGGGTTCGGAGCCTTCTTTGCGAATGATGTCGATCACCTCACGGATAGCGGTCCCAGCCGTAATCACATCGTCCACAATAAGGACCTTGCCCTGTAATGGTGCGCCAACAATAGAGCCGCCTTCGCCATGGGTTTTGGCTTCTTTGCGATTAAAGGCGTAGGGGATGTCAAGCTGGTATTGATTGGATAAGGCCACTGCCAGCGATGATACCAATGGAATGCCTTTATATGCAGGACCGAAGATAAGGTCATACCGCAGTTGGCTGTTAATCAGTGCCTCGGCATAGAAATTGCCAAGATTGGCTAATGCCTTGGAGGTGTTAAACAACCCAGCATTGAAAAAGTAAGGGCTTTGACGCCCTGATTTGAGAGTAAATTGACCAAACTTCAGTACCTTTTGGTCGATGGCAAACTGGATAAAGGATTTTTGATAAGCAAGCATTAGAGTCTCTTGTGCCCTTGAGTTCTTTTGCAGGAAATACGAATTAGGTATGATACACGCAAATTTTTATAGGTAACATCTATGAGGGTAGTAACAATCAGCGTAAACGGGCTCAAGCGTGCCGCTGCCGAAGGTTTCTTCGAGTGGATGCTCGAGCAGGACGCTGACGTGGTGTGTGTTCAAGACCACCGCATGCGAGTTTATGAGCTGGACGAACCAGAATTTCGTCCCGAAGGCTATGAGGCTTATTTTCTGGACGCTGCCGAGTTGAAAGACGGCGGCGTCGGTATATACACACGCCAGATTCCCAAAGCGATCATGATGGGCTTTGCCTATGCCCCTGCTGATATGAATGGTGCATTCCTGCAGGCTGACTTTGAAGCCGTCAGCGTAGCTTCGGTGATGGTGCCCTGTGCGCTAATGGAAGAGGCCAAGCAGCAGGAAAAGGATGACTTTCTGGAAGCATTCGGTAGTCACCTCAAAAAGACACTACGTAAACGCCGTCAGTTTCTTTTCTGTGGCAATATGCAGACAGCTCATTTGGTGACCGATGCCAGCAGTCGATATCATAAGCTTGAAGTGTCCGGGTTCCTTCCCCATGAGCGTGACTGGTTTGATGATGTCTTTGATGAGATGGGGTATATCGATGCCTTCAGGCGCCTCAACAAGGATAAGAACCAATATACCTGGTGGCCGGAGCAGGCAGAAGGCTGGCGTAAGCAGTCTGGTTGGAGAACGGATTATCAAATCGCAACGGCCGGGCTACGGGGTGCCGTCAAGCGTGCCTGGATCGATACTGAAACCCGCTTTTCCGATCATGCGCCTTTGATTGTCGACTATGATATCGAATTTTGATCTATGGCCTGCAGGGCCCAGACAGCAAAAAGGGCAGCACGGCTGCCCTTTTTTATGCTAATTGCTCATCAACCTTATGATTGATTAGTTCTGCAATGCATTTTCCTGAATGGCAAAAATTTCCTGCATTCCCTGTTTGGCCAATGCAAGCATGTCGCTAAGCTCCGTGTCAGAGAAAGGTGCGCCTTCAGCAGTGCCCTGAACCTCTATAAAGCCATTGGCATCGGTCATGATGACGTTCATATCGGTTTCGGCCTTGGAATCTTCAGCATAGTCAAGGTCCAACACTGGCGTACCGGCAAAAATACCGACAGATACAGCGGCAACTTTATGGCGTAATGGCGATTGCTTGAGTGTGCCTTTAGCCATCTGTTGCTGGACCGCCAGTGCCATGGCGACATAGCCGCCAGTGATGGCAGCAGTTCGGGTACCGCCATCGGCCTGAATTACATCACAATCTACCGTGATGGAAAGGTCAGGCATTTTTTTCAAATCCAGTGCTGCTCTCAATGAACGGCCTATCAGGCGTTGGATTTCAACTGTGCGGCCTTGTTGTTTGCCGCGGGCGGACTCTCGTTGATTCCTCGTACCGGTCGCTCTTGGCAACATACCGTATTCGGCAGTTACCCAACCCTGATCTTCGCCACGTAAGAAGCGAGGGACACCCTGTTCAACTGTTGCAGTACAAATCACTTTGGTTTCACCGAATTCTATCAGCACAGAACCTTCGGCATGTTTGGTAAAGTTTTTGGTGATTTTGATATCGCGGGGCTGGTCAGGACGACGTCCACTTGGTCTCATATGATGGTCTCAAAATTGGCAAAGGTGAAAAGGATGATCTGGCAATGTGATTCGAAATTCGGGCCGCAGTGTAACATGATCTGAGGATTGGCTACAGAAATCTGAAGATGTCAGCTGTCTGCAGAAAGCTCAAAGTGGTATTTGCGGAGCTTGAGATTGTATTAAAAGTGCATGCCAATGAGGCATGGTAATTTATTAATCCAAGACTTTGACCTTGAGCATTGCATACTGAGTTTGATCGCGTGACAATCAAATCATTCGCCTACCTGCCTCATCAAATTTCTTGGAGGTTCATATGCCCGTTATCCGGATTACATCACTGCCGCTGGCACAGGATACGGATGTTGCCAGAGTGCTCGAAGGTTTGAGTAAAGAGTTTGCAGAATCGGTGGCCCTGAATGTGGACTCTATTTACGTGACTTGGGAATTTTTGTCACCTGGCCACTATGTACATCAAGGTCGGGCAGCAGGATTGCAGGAAAATGAAACTCATCCGATACAGGTGGAAATGATCTCTGCTGATGTGTTCAGTTCAACCAGAATTGAACTTATGTTACACAGTATTGCTGAAGCAATAAGCCGCCGAACTCATGTGCCCCGGGAAAATATTTTTGTCTATCATCGTTCTTTGGCCAGTGGTCGGGTATTTGATCAGGGACGCGTACAATATTGGGCTGGCAACGATGATGATGGCAATGGGCCTGACAACTGAACTGAGAATGGATGTTTAACTCATAAGTCCTGGGGTTATTATGGCAGGGCTGATTTGGCAAGCTGTAAAAGCAAGTTATAAAAAAATGAATAGATAGGGGTGCAGGTACCATGATTCGCAGTATGACAGCATATGCCCGGCAGGATGCCAGGGGGGAGTGGGGGATATTGACCTGGGAGCTGCGGTCAGTAAATCACCGCTATCTGGAGCCCATGTTTCGGATTCCTGAGGCACTGCGGGATATTGAGCCCGCCTTAAGGGAAAGTCTGAGGCAGCATGTGCAGCGGGGCAAACTGGAATGTCAGCTTAAGTATCAGCCGGATGCGACTGTGACCGGATCCATTCAGGTCAATATGGAATTGGCGGCTGAGTTGAATCAGGCAGTCAATCAAATCAATCGATTGGTAGATAACCCTGCCCATGTCAGTGCGTTCGATTTAATGAACTGGCCAGGTGTATTGATCAGCGAGGAGGCAGATCTCGAGCCTGTAAAAGAAGAAGCGGTCTCTCTGTTTATTCAGGCTTTGAATCAATTGGTCTCCACCCGAGAGCGTGAAGGCGGTCGGATTCGACCTATGATAGAAGAACGTCTGGACGGTATCGCCGCCATCGTCGATAAGGTTCGCGAAAAAATGCCCATTATTCTGGAGCGTCAAAATGAAGCTCTCAGAGCGCGCTTTGAAGAATTGCAACTTGAGGTTGATGATACCCGACTTGAGCAGGAGCTGGTCATGGTGTCCCAAAAGGCAGACGTGGCTGAAGAGCTCGATCGGCTGGAGGCGCATGTACATGAGGTGAAAGAGGTCCTGGGAAGGAAGGAGCCTATAGGCCGGCGCCTGGATTTTCTGATGCAGGAGCTGAACCGGGAGGCCAATACACTGTCGTCCAAATCACTGGTGACTGAAACCACTCAGTTCGCCGTGGAGTTAAAAGTCCTGATCGAGCAAATGCGCGAGCAAATCCAAAACATCGAGTGATATTTCAGATCGTTTCACCGAGTTTCAATAATCCAATGAAATCAATTAGTTATAATTAAAACAAGCCAAAAATAGTTTCATTCAATTTACTTTTGTTCCGTTAAGTTTCACAATAATGGTGACAGGATTGGTGACAGAAACACCGTTTTATACTCTATAAGCAACCTGTCACCGAAAATCTGTCACCACTCCGAATTTTGGTGCTGCAAATATAGGGGTAAAACGATCTGACTCCATAAGCAGCCTGTCACCAATAACCGGGGGCGCTATGGCTACCAGGCTTAACGACAAACAAATTAAATCGCTCTTACGTAAGGGAGAGGCGGGCCGCCACGCCGTAGGCGGAGGGCTGTACTTTCGCGTAAGCGCAGAGGGCACCGGCTTTTGGGTAGCCCGATATACCGCCAACGGGAAGCGCCGCGAAATCACCCTGGGGCGGTATCCCGAAGTATCACTAGCAGACGCCACCCTCGAAACCTCCAAGCTCCAGGCCTCAGTCCGGCAAGGCATCGACCCCCTGGCCGAGAAAAAGCGGCCGGACTCCGTGAAGATCCGAACCGTTGACGACCTGGCCAAGGACTGGCTTAAGAACGATATCGAGAAGCGCCTCAAGCACCCCCAAATTCCCCGCCGAATTTACGAGAGATTCCTGTCACCACCCTTTGGCGAACTAGCCCTGGAGCGAGTCACACCTATGGACGTGCGCCACGCTATCGAAGCGATCGCCGCCAGCGGCCGGCCAACTGTTGCTAACGACGCCCTAGGTTACTGCAAGCAACTATTCCGGCACGGTATCCGCCTCGACCTTATGAAGTCGAATCCAGCAGATGCCTTTACCGTCCAGCATGCAGGCGGCGTAGAGAAGAGCCGCGACCGGGCATTGAGCATTAAAGAATTAACGACTGTGTTCCAGGTGCTTCGGGAAAACTCCGACAGCTTCACGCGGGAAAATTACTTAGCGTTCGCTTTGCTTCTCGTTCTGGGGGTGCGAAAAGGAGAATTAATTGCCGCTCGCTGGGAAGAGTTCGACCTAAAAGGTGCCACCTGGGACTTACCAGAAGGACGAAGTAAAACCGGAGTGGCAATTACCATTCCGCTACCCGATATCACGATCGGATGGCTTGAAGAACTAAAACTGCGCGGTTATCGATCGGAGTATGTTTTCCCCTCTCGCCGGGCTAGTAAGCGCCGGGCTTATATCAGTGACGATACACTTAACCATGCACTGGCAAAAATGTTTGGGCAGAAAATCCGACCAGGAGAACCGCCCGAAAATAAACTGGGAGAGGCAGGCATCGAGCATTTCACCGTTCACGATTTACGGCGCACCTGTCGAAGCCTGCTAGCCGCTGCGGGCGTTTCTGGCGCGGTGGCCGAGCGCTGTTTAAATCACAAATTAAAAGGCGTCGAGGGTATCTACGATCGGCACGACTATTTGGCCGAACGGCGGGAGGCTCTACAAAAAATCGCGGACCAGGTGGGGCCGATCATTGAGCCAGTCGAGAACGTAACCAGTTTTAGGCGGGAGGCGTAAGGCTATGGATTTATCTAAGTGTGGACGAATTGGGGAAGTCGTTGATAGAAAATCGTTGAGCGTAAAAGATGCGGGTGAATTTTTAGAGCTTCTGGCTGAATCAATAATTAGCGGGAAGCCTCTTCCTCTTCCCTTGGCTTTATCAATTGCTCCCGCCCTTTTCGAAGCGGCCACAAAGGCTAAGGCAGACGACCAGAAAGGTGCCATAAATTCTCTAGCGTTTGGTACAGGGCTAAAGAAAGGTTCACAGAGAAAAAAAGCCCCTTTTTGGTCTACAGTGGGCCGCATTCTCGAACTTATAGAGTCGGGCGAAAGTCAAACGCAAGCAGCCATAATAGCGGCCAAAGAACAAGGCATCAGCAAAACCGCCGCCGATGACCATTGGTCCGAATACCAAAGACAAGAATTAGAAGTTTGTAGACTCGTGGAGTCTGCTGCCCGTAATCAGTAATCAACCTCAGGGGCATTCTGGATTGCCCCCTATCCTTTCCGTATAGGTTCCTCTGGAACAATTTGCATCACGTTATGGGCAACTGACAAACATGGTGCAATATGAAAACGAAGACACCCCCGGAGCTAAATCACTCCGACCCGCTGGATCGAATCATCCCCCCTGCAGAAGCTGCAGCACTCCTCGGCTTGCAATCCAGGACCACTTATTGGCGCTGGCGCCAGGCCGGTAAATTGCCGCCCGCAATTATTGTGGAGGGCAAGTGCCTGGGACATCTTGAAAGCGATATTCGGCAATGGTTAGCCGAACATAAAGTCGCGTAAGGGGGTTACATGATCCCCAACAAGAAACGCCCAGACTCTCGAATGCTTGGCGGCGCGGAGAATCTGGGCGACATAGATCGAACCTCTCGACTAAAGATTACCGCTCTGGCCCATAGCCCGCAAGTAGTTGAGTGCTCTAGCCGCCACGACTCTATTTGGTTCGCAAAACGTCCCGGAAAACAATTCCGCTTTCGACCTGCCCGCCGTGGAGAGATTCCAGGGGCTAGTACTGGCGACTGGATTGTCGTACGGCAACTTGCACCGGGGGCGCGTGTTCGCCTCGCTGTTCAAATGTTAGGAACCCGAAAGGAAATCTCCAAGCACGCTCCCACAGGCGACAAGGCACTCGCCCTGCTTTGGGGTGCCTGTTCAACTGGTAAGGCATTTGGCATGCAGCACGGGCGCGTTTTGGCTGGGGGTGCGAATGGACGTTAACGACTTCCAACAAGAAGTCAGCGCGAACCTGACAAGGATCGGTAAGCGGGTGACACCGGTATACCCCGACGGGAAGACTCAGCCGTACGCCAATGCGCAAAGCTACCCATATGACCAACAGCCCCAGAGGTACCAAGGAGCTGTCGGAATAGCGATGGTGCTTGATGACCATATATTGGTTGATTATGACGGCAACAAGCCAGGCTCAAACGCGCCAACTTTAAAAGAACTTGAAGCAGCCTTGGGCGAATCACTACCGTTACCGTTTCAAATGAATCAGCCAGGTACCTCACTACACTTTGTTTACAAGTTGCCTGCAGGTGTCGATCCAACCACTCTTCGCCAAAGTTGCGATGGGGGCTGGCTCTCCGGCGTTGATATAAAGCGCGGCAACCAGCTCGCGCACATCAAAAATCGTGGCAGTGACGGCACAGCCAAATATCAAAATTACGCCGCACTTGAAAACGCACCGGAAGCTCCTCTGGTTATTATCGAAGCCCTATGTCACAAAGCTAAACCTGACTCTTTCCCGGCCGGTGCTGAAACACCACTTTTAGCCGACACCGAACGGACAATAGAAGCCCTAGGGCACCTGGACCCCGGTTGCGATCGTTCAGCCTGGAGAGACATAGGCTTTGCCCTAAAAGCTCTTTATCAGGATGACGACAGCACGGGCTATCAGCTCTTCGAGAGCTGGTCTGCGGGCGAGTATTGGCCCGCGGGAGCCCCTTCGAATTATGTCGGGGACGGTCCAGGCTCAACGGCCGACCAGTGGCCCAGCTTCAAAGCAGAGGGCAAGATAAAGCCAGCCACGCTCTTCTACAAAGCCATAGAGGCGGGGTGGCGGCCGCCCGCGTCGTTTGATACCGCTGCCGCCTTTGGAGCTAGTGCCGCACCTATGGGGGTGTTCGACGGGCTTGTCGATCGTGTTCGGGAATCGGCCGGCGACATCAAACAAACGCACGTCATTATTGAAGAGATACAGGCCGCCGGTTGTAGTGCCTTCCAGGTGGCCCGGCTGGCTGCAGAACTGAAAAACGCCCTACGCGACGCCGGCATTAAAGATAAGACCGTGGAGGCGCACGTCGACAAGCTCCTGGCCACTAACTCCACAATCGAACCTATCTATGTTGACGAATCAACAGGCGCGCGGCTTCGTAGAGGAAGCCCAGTTATGGGGCCAAACGAACAACAGCGGCATTTTCGCGGCTGTGTTTACATTCGTAGTCGGCACCGCGTACTTATCCCCAACGGCGATCTACTAAAGCCCGAGCAGTTTAATGTCGACTACGGTGGCTACGCTTCTTTAATTACCAAGGATGGCAAGACCACTCGCAAAGCCTTTGAGGCATTCACGGAATCCCAGCTACTGGAATTCGCGCGTGCAGATGCTACGTGCTTTCGACCTGAATTGCTCCCCGGCCAGATTATCGAGGATGGCGGGCGCCGCCTAGCCAATACCTTCGTACCAGCGATGGGAGCGCAGGTACCAGGCGACGTATCACCAATCCTTCACCACGTAGCAGTGCTTTTACCAAGCGGAGTAGATCAGGAGTTATTTCTCTCCTATCTCGCCGCCTGCGCCCAAATGGTCGGTACGAAATTCCAATGGTGCCCGGTGCTCCAGGGTGTAGAAGGCAATGGCAAGACCATTTTTTATCGGGCTTTGACCTATGCACTGGGCGAGCGCTACACACACCTCCCCAATGCTGCGGACATTACTAACCGCTTTAACGGCTGGATAGAGAATAAGTTACTTATTGGTATCGAAGAGCTACAAACCTCTGGCCGGCAGGAAGTCGCCGACACCCTCAAGCCGATGATTACCAATAACCGCATAGAAGTGCAAGCGAAAGGCCAAGACCAACGGGTAATCGACAATCGAGCCAACTTTCTAATTTTCTCCAACCACAAAGACGCGGTACTTAAAACCGAAAGCGATCGACGTTACGCCGTATTTTATGCAGCGCAACAAGAACAGAGCGACTTGCAGCGAGACGGCATGACGGGTGACTACTTCGCTCGCCTCTACGGCTGGTTAGAGAATGGCGGCTACGCCCATTTCGCGCATTACCTCGCTACCAGGCCGATCACCGTCGATGTAATGGGCCGCGCCCCTGTTACCAGCAGTACCGATGAAGCGATCCGTTCGAGCGCGGGTGTTGCTGAGCAGCTTATCCAGGAGGCCATCGATCTCGAAGAGTTTGGATTCCGGGGTGACTTGGTTTGCACCAAGGCTGCGGCGGACTACCTACGGAACTCCGGTAAACGGCTCAGCCCCCAGCGCATCGTGGAAGTATTAAACACCCTCGGATTCATTAAACACCCCGCCCTAGAGAGCAGCGCGGGAAAGATCAGTATCGATGGCGTACGGCGCCGCGTTTACGTGAAGCGTGGGAGCCTGACCGCAGGACTCTCGACACCTGGTGCTGTTGCCGAGGCATGGCAGCGCGCGCAGGTGGCTCCCTGTCCAACTGGCGGAACTGTCCAACCGATCTCAGCTCGGACGGACAAGCCAGGAGGCCCGTAACTACTGGGCTTAACCCCCTTTCTGTCCTACCTGTCCAAGTATTTATACATAGAGGTAGAAGAGTAGAGAGAGGGTATAGGGGGTGGTGAGTGCAGGTAGAGGGAGTCTGGGAGTGAAAAAGGTTGGACAGGTAGGACTTTTTCTCTCAAAGCCAGTAACCACAGAGCCTGCAGCCCGTCCAACCACTTTTTCGAGGTTGGACACTCGGACAGATTTTTAACCAACGGAGCAACACCATGACAGAAGAAGAGTTACAGCAAATGCAAAGCGACATTAAGGCCCTGCAGGCCGAAGTCGCAACCCTTCGCGAACGAGTCGGGGAACCTACCCCAGACCTGGACGCGGCCATCGATGATTACCTTAACGAAGAGGAGTAACACCCATGAGCACCAAACTAGAAAAACTTGAGAAGCAACTCGCGGAAGTCTGCGACCAACTGGCCGCACTGAAAGCGGACGACTCACTGGAAGACCTGGACAAGGCGGCCCAGCAAGTCGTAACCCTGGAAGCGAAACGCGGCCTCCTCGAAACCAAAGTGGCTAAAGAGCGCGCCTGCTTGGCTGCCGAAGAGGCGGAAGCAAAGTGCAAGACCCGCAGCAGGCTCCTGGAGTCGATCGCCAAACAGTCGGACCAAGCGGCCACCAAGTACCGCGATTTAAGCGATCAGGCCCGTACGCTGGTTTACAAACTGGTTGACGTGCTGGCGGACCGGGAGCGGGTTTTCAGCCGTGAAGCGGTCGGCCTGGAAGGCCCGGATGTAAGCCAGGCTCTCACCTCCCAAGAAGTCGGCGAGCTATTACGCAAACTCGAATTTGTCGCCGTATCAATCCGCCCGGACGCCTTCGGCACCACCTGGCGGGACGCAGTGGCAGAGGTATGCGGGAACGGCACCAGCATTCCTGAGCGGCGCTTGCGTGAGACGCTGCACGCACTGGCCCCGGCTCCTCAGTTCGTAGCTGGTGTAACGCCTCCAGGGCTTACCGGGGCCAGCTCAGAGCTTGCCGACACGGCTCGACGCCTTGCCCGCAGCGCACCCCAACCAACCACCGCACCGGCTGCTCGCCCAGTGGATACCGTCGGCACCCACCAACTTGTCGATTTAAGGAGCTAACACTATGAACATTCAGCAGCTACGCAAAGACCACCCCAACCTCTACGCCCAGTGCCTAGCCGAAGGTGCCCAGAAGGAGAGGCAGCGCATTCTCTCAGCCCTACCAGGGCCGGGCCGTAGCGCCTGGGAGCGTTACACCTATGAGTGCATCAAGGACGGCACCCCCATGACCGATACGGCCAAGGTTCGCCACTCACTGTTCGCCATTGAGACAGTACGCAAGCAGGCGGACAGCGAAGCCGTAGTGGTAGCGGTAGAACGGACTATGGGTGTGTGGCAGTGAGCGATCTCGCACCAGTGCCGGGTGAGTTTAAAGGCGACTTTATCGCCCGGTTTCTCAGTGACTCAAGCATGGCCGCTAAGTACAGCAACTCCTATCTACTGCGCAGAGCTGCCGAGCACCAGTGGTCGAACAGACCGGGAGCCCCAACAGTTCGTAGCAAGTGGGAGCAGGAACGTCGGCGCCAGCAGATGATACGAGAGCAGTGCTACCAAGGTGAATAGGTACTGTGGAAGGGGTGGGGGTGGTCTGCCGTTTTGATTCGGCCGCGCGCCCCTCGCGCAATGTCTGAGGTTTTTAGGAGGTTAAAATATGAGCAGCACCAGTACAGTATCCAAGGCCGAGTTTGCCCGCCTCGCGGGCGTCTCTCCGGCTGCTATTTCGAAGGCTATCCAGGGCCCTTTGCGTGCCGCTCTGACCGACGGAGGTATTAACAAGGATCATCCGGCCGCAGTGGCCTATATGTCACGCCCTCATCGGGTTGGGCGGCCCGGCAGGGTTAGCGTGGAGGACCTGTCAGAGTTTGTCCGGTCGGGCTTTCGAAGCCTCGAATGGCTCAGCGCAGAACTACCCGATAGTTACGGCCCGCGCCTTAAACAGATCGATAGAAAATTGATTTGGCTGGGGGGATTCAGCAGTGCGGCTACCCAGGCAGAGCAAACCACCGCCATAGAATTCGTGCGGGTAGAGTTAGAAAATCTTAGGGCTTTGATTCAGTAGGCCCGGCACCTCTGTCGAGGCAAAACCGCGGTTTAACTGGGCTGGATGATGAAGCGTGTTTTCCCGTGCTTATACACTACAACCTGTTGTCCTGAATTCTCAATAGTTGCTTTTTTCGCGATTCGGCAAAGCTTCGACACAGACTTCACGTTATGCACTTCGTACTTATGCTCGCAATTTCTCAACTCGTTGATCGAACACACACGCCTGGCACGTGACACTAATCCGTTTTTAAGGATCAACTCTTCCTTTTCCGGTGAAACCAGCGTTATTAATTCGAGGATTTTATCTATTTTCTCGTGAAGGTGTGCAATAGCGTCGGCTTCCGTACTCACACCGTAGCGCTTCCAAACAGGCTCATTGTGGGAAACCCTGTTCCGAAATTCCCGGACGGTTTTCACTAAATCTCTAGTCGAACTAAGCATAGTGCCAGCTCTTGAGGTCGGCCACGGCCCCCTAAAAACGGCCCCCAGATTGGTAGGCCATATGAGTCTCGGCCCCATGAATTCGGAATCTAGTATGAACTCCCAAGTCGAAAACTCAGTTTTGGATATAACCTCATGGTGTGTTGGCCGTACTGTCCGAGCGTTGTAGCGGGACCGCTTATCGTTCCGAACCTGGGTCGATGCTTTAGAAAAATTGTTACGGATAGCTGTTACTGGGTACGGCGGGTTAGGGTCATTTGGTACGAAGGAGCTGTAATGTAGCCTCCCCCTAGACCACCAGAAATTACCCAGGCTTTTAACCAACGCACAATCAATAGAGTTTCTTAACGTGACTTCTGCAACCGTCAATAAGGGATACAGAGCTGCGCATACATGGGTATTCCAGAGGTAGGCCCCCACCAGCTCCATATCATCGGAATGAAAAAAGACATTTTTATAACTATTTAACCGTTCATTTGTTATCAATTCGTCAATTATCGTAGGGCGATAACTTATATTTTTTGGCATCCGTTGCTACTTTTTGAGAGTGGAAAATTGTTGACGGAACCGTCAGTAAGACATAGACTTTATCACAAGGTTGGCGTAAGGCTCCAATGGACTCCAGTCTACGACCTTATGCAAAGACCTAGAAGATTCCGCCCCGGCCTCGAGCCGGGGTTTTCATTTCTGCCCCTTCAATTCCAAACCCTCCACTAAACCTATATCATCTCCTAGCCCGCTGCCACGATTGCCCATAATGGTGACAGATTTGGTGACAGAACCCCAAAAACGGGCCACAAACAAAGCAGTAAGTAATTGTTTTATATATACTTTATTGTTTTTATTCGATAAGCAAATCCAGAATATCGAATGAGTGTTTCCTGAATATCGAATAGGTGTATCCCGTAGTTTCATAGGTCGGGCAATTGTAGAACCCTGCCGCTATAATAGCTGGCCAACCATCGCCCGTTATCAGGGCG
>JBNKWQ010000010.1:0-125563 GCA_050299855.1 Hahella sp. | reverse complement strand
TCGTTCAACCTGGCGGTTGAACCCCCTAGGAGATTCTCGTTCGAATCCCTTTGTCCGGGTATAAAAAAAGCCCGCACAGGACAATGCAGGCTTTCAGGATTTGGCGTCCCCTAGGGGATTCGAACCCCTGTTACCGCCGTGAAAGGGCGGTGTCCTAGGCCTCTAGACGAAGGGGACATAACACCATCGTGGTGAGGAGGCGCGTATTCTATTGAAGCCGTTTGTTAGTGTCAAACAGTAATTTTCTTTTTCTTATTTGGACTTAAATTCGGCTGTTTTATGCTTGCGGGTCTACACTTATGGGATAGACTGAGCCAAACAAACCACCTCCTGAATTCATCAGGGTAGGCTAGAAATCTGGTGTAGTTGATACCGTGGATCATATACTTTTTGCCCGGCAGCCAATTGTAGATAGAAGTAAAAAAATCGTTGGCTATGAACTTCTCTTTAGGTCCGAAGCTCCGATGTCTTCCATCGATGGAGATCTGGCGACCTCACAAGTCTTACTGAATGCATTTACTGAAGGTGAAATTGAAGCTGTAGTATCCAGCGGCAAGGCATTTGTTAATTTTACTGAGCAACTACTGGTCAGCCCCCCACCATTTGGCAAAGACAAATTGGTAGTGGAAATACTGGAAACCGTAGAGCTGACGACAGAGGTGCGTGAGGCCATCCACAACCTTCATAAGGAAGGCTTTACCCTGGCGCTTGACGATTATGTCCCTGGCACTATCTTTGACGAGCTGATCCCGTTTATCGACATAGTTAAACTGGAAATACCCGCTATCCCCTCCTCCGAGTTACAAACCACTATTAATAACCTCAGGCGACATAAGGTTTCACTGCTGGCAGAAAAAATTGAAACCCATGAGGATTATTACCGTTGCCATGAACTGGGTTGCGATCTTTTTCAGGGCTACTTCTTCAGCAAACCCGAACTTGTGACAGGGCGTAAAATGCCACAGAATAAAGTGGCCATCATGGAACTGATCAGCAAAGTAAACCAGCCAGCCATGTCAGTTACCGATATCACCAAAATTATCAGCCGCGACCCTTTGTTAAGCGTAAAACTGTTGCAGCTTGTCAACTCTCCGGCTTTTCTCCGCCCTGACAAAGTGGGCTCCATCCACATGGCCGTGATGATTCTGGGTTTGACGAGAATAAAATCATGGGCAACATTATTGGCGCTTTCTAATATTGACGGGAAACCGGACGCACTTATTACGCTGTCCCTGATTAGGGCGAGAATGTGTGAGCTTCTGGCTCAAAAACTGGAGCCTGCGACGCAGGAAACCTATTTTACTGTCGGCTTATTTTCCTGTCTGGAAGCTTTCTTTGACCAATCTTTCACAGAAATCCTCGCCAAGCTGCCCCTGGACGCCCGTGTGGCAGATGCCCTGATCAAATATAAAGGTAAGCCGGGTTTGGCGTTGAATACAGCTTTACATTATGAACGCGGCCGATTCAATTCCATTCATTGGAACCTGCTGGCTAAATTGAATATTGATAAGCAGGATGTAAGTTCTATCTACAGGGAAAGTATCATTTGGGCGAAGGAGTCGTCCGTCTGCTAGCATTTTCCTCATTAAGACATTTTCCTCTTTAAGAGAATAAGACCTCTATAACATGATCGATATTGGTGTAAACCTCTCTCCAAAGCTATTCAGCAAAAAAAACCCGGGCTCTGAGGAACAGGCGCTTGCAGAGTTCGTCATGGAATGCAGATCCCAAGGTTTGACAGGCATGATCGCCATCGGCACTAATCTGAAGGAATCCCGCAGGGCAATACAACAGGCAGCACAACATACCGGCTATATCTATGCCACTGCTGGTGTGCATCCCCATGACGCCAAAAACCTGGATTCAAATGGGGAACAAGAACTTAAAAGCCTGATTAATAAACCCGAAGTGGTCGCGATCGGCGAAATGGGACTGGACTTTAATCGCAACTTTTCACCTCCACCGGTGCAGGAATCCGTATTTGCGTTCCAGCTTGACCTCAATAGGACAATCCTCAAACCACTGTACTTACATGAAAGAGATGCCATCGAACGCCAGATTGAGATCCTTCAGGCCCACAAAGAGTGCTTTAATTCCGGGGTAATGCACTGCTTTACGGGAAATAAAGACTCCCTCAGACGCTATCTGGATATGGGATTACATATTGGGATAACAGGATGGGTATGTGATGAGCGTCGAGGCATGGACCTCGTAGAGGCGGTTAAATATATACCCCTCGACCGTATACTGACTGAAACGGACAGCCCCTATCTGCTGCCGCGAACTCTTCGCCCCAAGCCTAAACACGGTCGGAACCAGCCCTGGTACGTGAAAGAAGTCATTCGACAAATTGCCGCCATCCGTGGAGTTACTTCCGAAGAAATTCTTATCGCGTCGATGAATAATGCCAAAACACTATTTAAACTGACCTTCGACTGACCTATCATGCAGCCCGCCGGGTGTTTCAAAAACAGAAAACCCGATGCCAGGATCGGGTTTATATTATCTGCGGGAACGCCTGATGGGCTTCAGTGCTTTAGGAACGAATATCGATCACTGTCCCCAAGGCTTCGTTGGCTGATTGGTCAAAGCGCCGTGTAACCTGAGACTCATTCTCACGAGCTGGTGGAGCATTGTCTTCAGTGGCGGTTTCTGGCTCAGGGGGAGTAGCAGCTTCTTCAACAGTCGTAGTCTGGGTTTCTGCTGATTGATTGGGAGCAGCCAGTTGTTCCACCGTAGAAAGACTAAGATCCCGCGCTTCCTGCGATAAATCGACCTCAACGTCCGCTGGGGCATTCTGTTGGGGCTGAGCCTGAGCGGTATTGGTATTAACTTCTGTTTCTGATTGCTCACGCTCACGAAGGCGGTTTGATTCAACCTGTTGAAGCGTCGCTGTGGGCGTTCCACCTATAGTGTTATCCGGCATAGACTGCACCTCCAGGGCAAAGTATGGCACACACTGTCTATTTTTTGAACATTCTGAGCTTTTAAAGACTATTTGGCCATTTATATTTGTAACTCAAAGCCCAGCAGAAATGAAACAGCAGTACCGCTTAAAATTAAAACTGTAGAGCTACTTTTATTCATATTTTTACACCGACAGGATTTCAGCTTACAGAACCTCCGATTCATCTTGCCCGAATTGCACGGATATCAATCCTGGGCTAAGTTTAGTAAGTAAGCAGGAGACGAGGCCTAAAACTCTACTCCTGCGTATGTGTTAAGGTAGTTCATTAGTACTTTCACGGAGCAAATTTGCTAATCTTATGCCAAGGTATGAGTCGAAGTAGGATAACGAAATAACTAGTTTGAGTATCCATAGACTATGAGTAACCCTTTCACTAAGCTCTGGCATCTCCGTGAGACTTCCCCACTTTCCTTCCGGATGCTGGGCTATATCCTGGTATGCAGCTCCCTCTTCACGCTATTTGCCACCGGGTTCCAGGTTTACATCGACTACAGCAAAGACGTTTCTCTGGTGGATCAGCGAATGAAGCTGATTGAAACCAGTTACCAATCGCCGTTGGCCCGCAGTCTGTGGTCTTTGGACCAGAAACTGCTGAAAGTGCAGATGCAGGGTATACTGAATCTGCCTGACATCGTACATTTGCATCTAAAGATCTACCCTGACTCTGAAGTGGCGATGGGAGAAATCCCACCTGATATTCCAACAATCAAACACAAAATCATTCTTCAGCACACTTCTGATGACGTCTACGACCTGGGCGAGCTGACGATTACCGCAAGCCTGGAGGAGATATATAAGCTGCTACGTCAGCGGATTTTTCTCATTCTCACTACTCAGGCCTTTAAAACATTCTTTATCTCAGTCCTGATTCTGTGGATTTTCCAGTATCTGGTGACCCGGCATCTGTCAAAAATGGCCAATTATGCCCGCAGCATCAATATCAATGAACTGGGCACGGAGCTGATACTCGACCGTAAAATGCGCCCCAGCCAATCACCGGATGAGCTGCAAAGGGTGACCGACGCCATCAATGAAATGCGGATCACTTTGCTGAATGATATCGACAAGCAAAAGAAAGATGCGGCTGAAATCCAGAGGCTGTCATTAGCGATAGAACAAAGCCCCTCCTCCGTACTAATCTGTGACCATCGCTGGAAAATCATTTATGCGAACCAGAAATTCGGTCAGCTCACCGGACACAGCTTAAATGCCATTCTGGGCAAGCATCCGAAGGAACTTACTCATATCAGTCCCGATGAGTGCCAGAATGAACAACTCTGGAACAATATTGAGATTCAGGTGGAACGTGCGGGAATCTGGCAGGGAGAGATGCACAGCACCCGCCATGGCGGCGAAAAATTCTGGGAACAGGTGGTCATTACCCCGATTCGTGACCAGGACGGAAGGGCAACGCAGTTTCTGATTCTTGGTGAAGATATCAGCGTACGTAAACGCTATGAACAGCAATTGCTGAGGCAGGCCAACTACGATCTGCTGACAGGGCTGCCGAACCGAATGCTGGCCCTGGACCGTCTCAAACTGGCGCTGGCTCAATCCCGCAGGGAGGATTCCAGGGTCGGATTGATGTTCCTCGACCTGGACAACTTTAAGCACATTAACGATACGATGGGCCATGATGCCGGAGACAGTCTGCTGATTGAAGCCTCCAGACGAATCGCCTCAGCCCTGCGTGGTAATAGTACCGTTGCTCGTCTTGGTGGTGATGAATTTTTAATTATACTGCCGTCGTTGGAATCTCCCGAGGACTCTGAAACTGTGGCAGATCGTATACTTAATGCCTTTGCGGTGCCTTATATCCTGAACAATCAGGAGGTTTTTATCAGCACCAGTATTGGCATTGCCATTTATCCAACCGACAGTGAAAACTCCAGCACTCTTCTACAGCAGGCAGATGCTGCCATGTATCAGGCTAAACACAAGGGTAAGAGTGCGTTCCATCGTTTTACTCCGGACCTCAACCAACAGTCAGGTGAGCGTCTGAAACTCGAAACCCAGCTCCGCAAGGCTTTGGAACTGAATGAACTGCAACTTTACTATCAGCCCATCATGGAAACCGCGACGGGCGGAATTATTGGAGCTGAAGCTCTGATTCGCTGGAACAATCCAGTACTGGGCCTGGTTGCTCCCGACAAATTTATTCCACTGGCGGAAGAGACCGGCCTGATAACGTCGATAGGCGAATGGGTTATACATACAGCTTGCCGGGATGCCAAACAATGGCACTCAGAGACAGGCCAGCTGTTGACCATTGCAATCAATGTTTCTCCCCGTCAGTTCAGAGACATCAAGTTTATGGAGTCAGTGCGTCAGGCTCTGGTGGTGAACGATTTGGGCGGTGAATTCCTGGAACTCGAGATTACAGAGCGACTATTGCTGGATGACTCGATTGAGACCTATGAGATTCTCCATCAGCTCGATGAAATGGGAGTGAAACTTTCGGTGGATGATTTTGGAACTGGTTACTCAGCTCTCAGCTACCTGAAAAGTTATCCGTTCGATTCACTGAAAATCGACCGTTCATTCGTTAAAGACGTCAATACAGAAGCTGAGGATGCCGCCCTGGTTAACGCTATTATCACCATGGCACATAGCCTTGGGCTCAAAGTAATTGGCGAGGGAGTTGAAGATGCCGAGCAGCTTGCCTTCCTGCGAAAGAAAGGCTGCGACTATGCTCAGGGCTATTACTATAGCCGCCCGGTCCCGGAAAAAGATTTCCGCGAATGGATTCAGTCTCATCAGAAGATCGCTGCTTCCTGACAGAGGCAGCCTAGTGACATATCATCGCCCAAATTTCAATTTATCTGCAGTCAATGTTTCAGTTAACCCCCACCCGGGTTGATGTCGTTCTCAACCACAGGGCAAGATAGCCCTGTCTGGTTTAAAACCTCCGGCGACTGTTTTTTCAGGTTACCAGTTATTTTGGCCACCAACTTGTTTTCAGCCACCATTTCTTTTTTTTTGGAACCTTACTATCCGGCAAATAAAAATATGACCATCAGGGAACGTATTCTTGTCCTAAACAGCGGTAGTTCATCGCTGAAATTCGCCATCATTGAACCTGATTCTGGCCTCAACATTCTTAGCGGTCTGGCCGAAAAGCTTGGGATGGTAGACGCTAGAATCAAATTTTGCTGGAATACCGGCGATAAAACCAAAGTAACAGTCTCCTGCCCTAAAGCTGACCACCAGGACATCATCGATAAAGTCCTGGAAATCGTAGCCAATCACCCTGATGGCATTCAACAATTGACCGGCGTAGGTCACCGGGTGGTTCACGGCGGTGAAGTTTTTTCAGCCTCTGTGGCCATCACAGACCGGGTAATTGCAGAAATTACCGGCTGCAGCCAGTTGGCTCCATTGCATAACCCAGCCAATCTGCTGGGCATTCAGGCCGTCAGAAAGCTTCTAGGCCATCTGCCCCAGGTCGCGGTGTTTGATACGTCCTTCCACCAAAGCTTACCGGAAAGAGCCTATCTGTATGCGCTCCCCTATGAGCTATATGAGCGCGAAGGGCTCAGGCGCTATGGATTTCATGGCACCAGTCACCGCTATGTCGCTCTCAAGGCGGCAGAAAGGTTAGGCAAGCCCCTGGACAACTGCAATCTTATTACGGTTCACCTGGGCAATGGCTGTAGCGCTACGGCGATCAAAGATGGAAAATCTGTTGATACCACCATGGGCTTAACCCCTCTGGAAGGGCTGGTTATGGGCACTCGTAGTGGCGATGTTGATCCGGGCCTGCTACTGCATTTGGCTGGTCCTCTGGACTACAGTACCGAAGAACTCAACCACCTGCTGAACCGCAAAAGTGGCCTATTGGGGCTTTCCGGCATTAGCAATGATATGCGAACCCTGGTTAATGAGGCCCAAACAGGGAATGCGCGGGCAGAGACTGCCATCAATGTATTCTGCTATCGTCTGGCAAAGGCAATTAGCAGCCTTATGGTGTCAGCCTATCCACTGGATGCAATCGTTTTCACAGGCGGGATTGGAGAAAATTCCGCGCTGATCCGGCAGCAAGTGGCCGATCTGCTTGGCGTTTTGAAAGTCACTCTGGATCCGCAATTGAACAAAGAGCACGGACAACAGTCAGACGATCGGATTTCCTCGGAGAAGAGCCTGATGATGATGGTTATCGCGACCAACGAAGAACTTATGATCGCCAGTGATACTTTGAACATTATCCGGCAACAGGCACAACCCGATTTCCAAAGCCATTGATATATTAAGGAGACAGTGTGGCCAAAGTATTTTTTATCGCACCGGCGTCGGCCAGTGTCGGCTTAACATCAGTATGCCTGGGACTTCTAAGAGCTCTGGACAGCGCGGGCTTGCGCGTTGGTTTTTTCAAACCCTTTGCCCAATCTTCAGACAGCAATCAGAATGAACCCTCACCCCACGACAGATCCGTCATATTTGCCCGTGACATGATGGCTATGACGATACCTGAGCCTATGTCAGCCAGGTATGCGCATGGCCTGATGAGCAAAAAAAATGACAGCTTGCTAATGGAACAGGTTATTCAACTCTTTCATAGTGTGGAGCAGGATGCAGACGTGGTGATTGTGGAGGGGCTGGTTTCCACTCACGACGACGATTATTCGGCAGCAATCAATGTCCAGGTCGCACGCAATCTGGATGCTGAGGTCATTCTGGTGGCCACGCCGGCCAATCGCACTGATTCAGAGTTGCAGGACTATATCAGCCTCAGTGCCAGACTCTTTGCTGACCCTTCTGACCCGGATGTAGTGGGCTGCATCCTAAATAAAGTAGGCGCACTTGGAACAATCCAGGGGGGATCAGACAACATTCTTCCAGTCGTCCAGGCATCTGGCACCGAAAAAGATTACCTCCAGCTTACCTCTTTATTTAATACTAACAATTTTCACCTTATCGCCCAGATTCCCTGGCGTCCGGAGTTTGTAGCTCCAAGGACCTCGGATATTGCCAAAGCTCTGGGAGCCAGAGTCATTAACCAGGGAGAATGGGATTACCGGCGTGTCAGCTATATTTCCGTGTGTGCCAGAACCTTGCCCAATATGGTGAATCGCCTGAAGCCAGGCACATTAGTTGTTACTCCGGGAGACCGTGAAGACATAGTAGTCGCTTGCAGCCTGGCCACATTAACGGGGGTTCCGTTGGCGGGACTGCTGATGACCGGTGATTTGGCACCTGACCCCAGAACCATGAAACTATGCCTACCAGCAATGGATACCGGCCTGCCAATTTTAGCGACCAAAGACGATACTTTTACCACCGCCAACCAGTTGGCTAACCTTGATACTGGAGTACCGGTTGATGACCATGAGAGATTTGAACAGGTCGTAACAAGTGTCGCCAGGCATATCGATATTGAATGGCTGGCAGAGAAAGTCAAAGTCACGCGCAAACCCAGATTATCACCAGCCGCCTTTCGTTATCAGTTAACCAAAAGCGCCCGGGAAGCCGGCAAGACCATTGTCCTTCCTGAAGGTAATGAACCCAGAACCGTCAAAGCTGCCGCAATTTGCTGTGAACGAGGTATTGCCAATTGCATCCTGCTGGGACGTGAAGCAGAAATCAAAGCTGTCGCAGGAGCACAGGGGGTTACCCTTCCTCCCGGGCTGACGATAGTCGACCCCGACGACGTCCGACTGCAGTACGTGGCTCCTATGGTTGAGTTGCGAAAACATAAGGGATTGACTTCACAAATGGCCGAAGCCCAGTTAGAAGACAATGTCGTACTTGGCACCATGATGCTGGCGCTTGGAGAAGTGGATGGTCTGGTTTCCGGTGCGGTTCATACCACAGCTAATACGGTTCGCCCAGCCCTGCAATTGATTAAAGCCCGATCCGATTGCCGCATAGTTTCATCCGTATTTTTCATGTGCCTGCCAGAACAGGTGGTGGTATATGGAGACTGCGCCATTAACCCGGACCCGAATGCAGAAGAACTGGCTGACATTGCTCTGCAGTGCGCCGATTCTGCCAGTCTCTTCGGCATCGAAGCGAAAGTGGCCATGCTCAGTTATAGTACAGGCACCTCGGGTTCAGGCAGCGATGTAGACAAGGTGAAAGAGGCCACCCGTCTGGCTAAAGGACTACGTCCGGATTTACTCTTAGACGGCCCTCTGCAGTATGACGCTGCGGCAATTGAAGATGTTGCACGCAAGAAAGCCCCTGATAGCAAGGTCGCCGGTCAGGCAACGGTATTCGTGTTCCCGGATCTGAATACCGGCAACACCACCTATAAAGCGGTACAGCGCAGCGCCAACGTTATTAGCGTAGGCCCCATGCTACAGGGCCTTAAAAAACCGGTTAATGACTTGTCCAGGGGGGCACTGGTTGACGACATCGTGTTTACCATCGCCCTGACAGCGGTGCAGGCCACTCAAAGCAGCGAGGCAGTTCTGGAAGCAAAGGGTTAGTAGCACGGAGAGGCTTAGCCCAGCGAATAGCGTTCGGCCAGTCATTTGGGTGGCTTAGCAGACAAATAAAAAAAGCCAGCATACTTTGAGTGCTGACTTTCCTATGGTGCTGAAACTAACGCCGCTGTTTCTTTTTCTTATGCTTTAGCTTTTTCACATGCTGCATCAGGCGCTCTTTCTTTTTCAGCTGCCGGCCAGTCAACTTATTAGCTCGACCGGCAAATGGATTTTCACCACTACGGAACTCAAATCTGATGGGTGTCCCGACGATATTCAGCACACGACGGAAGGTGTTTTCCAGAAAGCGCCTGTAACTATTTGGCAAAGAATCTGTCTGGTTACCATGCACAATGACCAGCGGCGGATTCGACCCACCCTGGTGAGCATAGCGCAGTTTAATTCGGCGACCGGCCACCATTGGCGGAGGATGACTGCCCACAGCATCTTCAAGCAGCGTTGTCAGGTGATTGGTGGACCACTTGGACATGGCACTGCGATAGCCCTCATGTACGGCATCATAGAGTAAACCAACACCAGTGCCATGCAGAGCAGAGATAAATTCAATCTGAGCGTAATCAGCAAATCCGAGACGGCGATCGATATCCCGGCGCACACTGTCTTTATCATCCTGGCTCATGCCATCCCATTTATTGATCGCAATTACCAGCGCCCTGCCTGCTTCGATGGCAAACCCAAGCAAATGTAAATCCTGGTCGACAATGCCTTCGCGGGCATCCAATACGATAATAACGACATGTGCGTCCTTAATCGCCTGCAAGGTTTTGACGATAGAAAACTTTTCCACAGCCTCACTGACGTTCTTCCGACGCCTCACTCCCGCCGTATCTATCAAGGTGTAGAGTTCTCCCTGGCGCTCATAGGGAATGTAGATTGAATCCCGGGTGGTGCCGGGTTGGTCGAATACGACAACCCTGTCCTCACCCAGCAACCGGTTCACCAAGGTAGATTTACCTACATTGGGTCGCCCTATAACACCGATCCGAATACCAGTTTCTTCATCGGAAGGTTCTTCCTGCTCCGGGAATTCTTCAAGCACTTTTTCTAACAGACTGAGAATACCGCGGTTATGAGAGGCTACGGTAAAGGCAATCTCACTAAAGCCCAGGCTGTAGAAGTCAGCTGCTGCAATCTCCGGCTGAAGGCCGTCAACTTTGTTAATAACCAACAGTGTGGGCTTACCGCGGGTTCTCAACTCCCTGGCGATCTGGGAATCAGTGGGAGTAACCCCAGCCTGGGCATCAACCACAAAGAGGACCACATCTGCTTCGTTAATGGCCGTGTAGGATTGCCCAGCCATGGCGGCGTCTATACCCAGCTCGCCACCGCTAATACCTCCGGTATCCACGACAATAAAGCTCTTGTCCTCCAGCCGACCTTCGCCATATTGCCGGTCCCGTGTCAAACCCGGCAAGTCCGCCACTATGGCATCCTTGGTTCTGGTCATGCGATTGAACAAAGTAGACTTGCCGACGTTGGGACGTCCGACAAGCGCGATTACTGGTTTCATTTGGTCGTGCCCCGAGGCAAAAAGCTCAATGTGTTGTCAAATACTCAGATTAAAAGTTCGATTGGCCAAAAGTCTGCGCTGTCAGGGATTCTGTTCAATCACCCAGGCACTGATGGAACCATCACTACCGGTTACTATCAATTTATCGCCATAAACTCTTGGCGCTACAGCAATGTATTCTGAAGCAGGGTGAATTCTGGCAACAAAACTGCCATCCACCTGAGACAATATGTGTACATACCCCTCCAGATCTCCCACGGCCAGATAATTGCCCCAAGCTACAGGTGCAGTCAGCTCCCTGTAGGACAGATCAGACTGTTTCCACACTTCCCGCTGGCTATCCCGATCATAGGCAATTACATCACCTTCTGTCGTGGTCACATAGACGTTGGTAAAACCGAGTCCTGGTGTAGTACGGCTGGACACCGGCAGAGTCCATTCCGGCTTGCCGTTAAAAAGGCTCAATCGGCTTAATTGCCCCTGAAATGCAACTGCATAGATTGCGTCCTGAGCCAGGCTGACGGTACCGTCTACATCAATCAGACGTTCCAGTTCCGTTTTACCTTTAGGTGTCGCAATTCTCTGCTCCCAGAATAGCTGACCGTTAACGGCACTGACGGCGACAACAGTGCCGTTGGACATGCCGGTAATAACAGCATCCTGGAATATCACTGGCTGACTAGTACCACGGAGCGTTAATGCAGGCTCGGTACTACTGTATTCCCACTTCCGCTCGCCACCTTCACTGCTATAACCTGCCAGTTTTCCATCTACAGTCTGGACGATAACCAGATCCCTGAAAACCACGGCAGGCGCCATGACTTCCGCAGATATAGAATGACGCCATAACTCTTCACCGTTTTCACGCTTCAGTGCAATCAGGTCCCCATCCAGCGTAGTCACATAAAGTCGCTGACTGTCACCACCGATTCCACCGACCAGAGGTTCATCAAGGTCAATATCCCAAAGGTCATCACCGTTGTTCACGTCATAGGCATAAACTTCACCGTCGTACTCAATTGCATAGAGCGAATCGCCGATCAGCAAAGGTGCAAACTGCAAAAAGTGTTCATCCTGGCCGTCACCAACAGAGTCTTTCCATACACGATCAAGCTCAAGGGTTGCCTTAAAGGATTTCAGCTCAGCGGGTGGTGGTCGCACATCATCATCGCCACAACCAGCCAACATACCCAAAACGAAAAAAAGCGCCCAGATCGAGCGCCCGTATGCTAATAATTTCATATCTGCCTATACGTCAGCGAGATCATTGATTTTGATTTCAAGAACCTGGGTCGATTGATTGCGCACTTTGGCTTGCTCCAGCGCCGCCTGATAAGCAGCCTTGGCTTCAGAACGACTTCCCTTAATCTTAAGAATGTCACCCTTCAACTCTTGATAAGCGACGAAGAAGGGGTCGTCACTGGTCGCTTCCAACAAACTGACAGCGGCATCAAAATCCTGTTTGGCGGCTTTAACCCGTGCCAATCGGGTGTTAACAACAGCAATCAGAGCCGCATCGTCAGTCGTTGACTTAATGCTTTCCAGAACCTTCTCAGCTTCGTCAAACTTATCCTGTGCAACCAGTTGTTTGGCTTCAAACAACCCTGCATATAGGGCATAAGTAGAGCCTTCAAATTTCTCTTTCAACTCAGCGGACAAATATTCCACATTCGCTGCTTCTGTGGTGGCATCTGCAGCTTGGGCTGCAACAACTGCCTGAGTGAGCTGGTCATATAGTAAAGAGGCCTGTTCCTTTTGCTCTCTTTCATGCTGCTGATAAGCCTTCCAGCCAAATATTGCCGCCAACGCCAAGCCAATTCCAATCAACAGAGCGTTACCGTTTTCGTTCCACCAGCGCTTTAATGCCGCGACCTGTTCGTCTTCAGAGCGTTCGTAATCCACTCTCAACCTCTCCTAAGTTTTAACGTCTGTTTTTAAACGTTGTGTTGTTAATCATTAATAGTCAGTAACAAAGCCCGCATCAATTTATGCAAAACCTCATAGCATCTGCGGAACGGATGACAGGAACTCTTCCAGCGGTAAATTTTTCTGCGCCTGATCAGACCTTAATGGCTTCAACGTCACCGTACGGCCGTTTACTTCGTCTTCACCGAGTAGAAGCGCAAAGGTGGCAGTACTTTTATCAGCCTTTTTCATCTGAGCTTTAAAGCCGCCTCCGCCGCAATGAGTTATCACACGAACGTCCTGTGGCAGGTCCCGCAGACGTTCAGCTACCTCGAAAGCATAACTGCTGGAACCATCACCGAGAGCACAAATATAAAAATCGGCACGATCATGCAGGCTGGCAGGCACAAGATCAAGCGTTTCCAGCATAAGGATCAAGCGCTCAATACCCATAGCAAACCCAACCGCCGGTGTGCTCCGCCCCCCGAGCTGTTCTACAAGGCCGTCATATCGACCGCCAGCACATACAGTTCCCTGAGCTCCCAGACTGGCAGTCACCCACTCAAACACTGTTTTGCAGTAGTAGTCCAGTCCCCGAACCAATTGAGGGTTCACAGTATACTTAATTCCAGCCTGATCCAGGTAGCTGCAAAGCCCTTCAAAGTGCTGCCTGGAATCTTCATCCAGATACGCCGAAAATACCGGGGCATCCTGCAATATTTTTCTTGTGGTTGGGTCTTTACTGTCCAAAATCCGCAATGGATTGGTCTCAAGACGACGCTGACTGTCATCATCCAATTTATCCTGATATTGGGACAAATAATCCACCAAGGCTGCCTTAAAGGTTTTACGTGCCTCAGCACTACCAATAGAGTTCAACTGCAACTCAACATGTTCAGCCAGCCCCAATCTCTGCCAGAGCCGGGCGGTCAGGATAATCAATTCGGCATCAATGTCCGGCCCGACAAATCCAAAGCATTCCAGGCCTATCTGGTGAAACTGGCGATACCGGCCTTTTTGCGGTCGCTCATGCCTAAACATAGGGCCGGTGTACCATAATCTTCTGATTTGATTGAAAAGTAGCCCATGTTCTTCACCCGCTCGGACGCAGCCGGCAGTTCCTTCAGGACGCAAGGTAAGGCTGTCGCCATTACGATCGCTGAAGGTGTACATTTCCTTTTCAACAATATCAGTCACTTCGCCGATAGAACGCTTGAACAGTTCAGTCTGTTCAACGATCGGCATTCTGATCTCTTCCACTCCATATTGTTCAAACAACATGCGGGCTGTGTCTTCAAGATAACGCCAAACCGGCGTCTGATCAGGAAGTACATCATTCATTCCACGAATGGCTTGAATGCGTGCCAAGGTTCACCTCAATAATTCAAATTGCGCTTTAGGACAGGAGGACCGGCCTGAGGGGTCAGGCTTTAACGATAAGGTCGTCCAACTCTTTCTGTTTAATTGCTGCTTTTTCCCGGATCAAGGCTTCAAAGCGGTCGACCAGCTCGGCGTTATCAAGTTTATGATCAGGCTTGCCACCTATATATATCAGATTATTGGGCGTTCCACCCGTCAGCCCGATATCTGCTTCCTTAGCTTCGCCAGGACCATTCACCACGCATCCGATAACTGCTACGTCCATAGGGGTAGCAATATCCTCAAGGCGGGCCTCAAGTTCATTCATGGTTTTGATGACATCAAAGTTTTGTCTGGAGCAACTCGGACAGGCGATAAAGTTGATCCCTTTAGACCTGAGGTGAAGACTCTTGAGAATGTCATACCCGACCTTGATTTCCTCTACCGGATCAGCTGCAAGGGAAACCCGTATCGTGTCACCGATACCGTCCATCAATAGCATGCCAAGACCGATTGCCGACTTTACTGCACCTGATCTGAAACCACCGGCTTCGGTGATTCCCAGATGTAACGGCTGCTCAATCTGACCAGCAATGAGACGATAAGCTGCCACGGTCATAAATACATCAGATGCTTTCAGACTGACCTTGAAATTGGAAAAATTATGTCGATCCAGAATCTCAATATGTCGCATAGCTGATTCAACCAGCGCCGCCGGTGTCGGCTCGCCATATTTCTTCTGCAGATCTTTCTCCAGAGAGCCGGCATTAACTCCGATCCGAATGGGTATACCCTTGTCTTCAGCCGCGCTGATCACCGAACGCACCCGATCCTCTCTACCAATATTGCCAGGATTTATCCGCAGGCAGTCAACCCCTACTTCCGCCACTCGAAGGGCTATTTTGTAATCAAAATGTATATCTGCCACCAACGGTACTGATACCTGCTGGCGGATGTTGGCAAAGGCTTCAGCGGCGTCCATGGACGGCACAGACACTCTCACTATATCAGCCCCCGCATCCTGAATTTTACGGATCTGGGCAACTGTCGCCTCGACGTCACAGGTTTCAGTATTCGTCATCGACTGCACCGCGATGGGAGCATCTCCTCCCACGGCAACATCCCCGACCATAATTTGCCTGGACTTACGTCGCTTGATAGGAGACTCATGAAACATGGACATAGTACGTTATTGCTCCAACACCAATTCAACCCGGTTATTACGAACGCGGTATTTGCTAAAATCAAGCGGCTTCCCGGCCACACTGATACTAACGGCATCAACAGCGCCAACCACAAATCGAAGGGGGAAGTAACCACTGAAATCAACCACGTCACCAGCCCTGTACAGTCCCACAGTGCGGTTGTTATCGCGATCCCGCAAATCAAACCAACAGTCGCTGGTAAAAATTGCCTTTACCGACACCAGACCTTCCAATTCCACTTGCCCACTATTATCGACAGGCGCATCGATTGCTTCCGCTTCAGTCGCGTCTACTTCCGGGGCTACCGAAGTTTCAATAACCGGTTTTTCTGGAACAGCTCCTACAGTTTCAACAGGAGCAGGTTCAGGTTCAATTGGAACAGCTTCGGGAGACACAGCTTCATTTTCAGTGAACGCAGCATCTTTATCTGCTTGAGTTTCGATATTAGGTTCTGTAACTGCTGAGATCTCTGCTGCACCAGCGTCATTGGACTCCGTAGCAGGCGCTGTAGCCGAAGATTTTTCTGTTGGTTGGGTAGCTGTCGGCTCTGATGGTGAGGTGACCTTAGCAGCATCAGGCCCGGCTTTATTGGCCTCCCACAAGAAATATCCGCCTCCAACAGCGAGACCGATAATAATCAGCAAAACAAACAGCTTAATATTGCTGCCGGACTTTTCATTATCAAACCCAGCCGGTACCGTTGAGGCTACGGGCTGCGCCAGCATTGGATCACTGGTGACCAGCAATTCCTGCTCAAGATCTTCTATCAAGCGATCTTCGGAAAGATTAACCAACCGCGCATATGACCGAACATACCCCTTAAGGAAAACAAGTCCTGGCAACTGACTGTAATCCCCCTCTTCAATTGCTCTAACGTAGCGAGGAATCACATGCAGCTTTTCAGCGGTTTGAGGAACACTCCAGCCACGGTCTTCACGAGCCCTTTGCAGGCGACTGCCAGGGCGATTATTTTTTTGTTGTGGAACTGCATTTTCAGAAGACATCAGGAGGGGTCCTTAATTTTCTGATACTCGGCGGATTCTGGGTATATGTTTTTAAGTAAAAGCATCAATGATGCTTCTTCATTGACGTCATTCTTGCTACGTGCAATGCCAATCCCAAGCGCAAGACTCTGAGGGGTGTGCCGTGCGTTGCCGATCCGGACATTTTCCCGATAAGCCTGATAATATCGGTCCGCCCTATTCTTGTCGCCATTTTGGAAATGCAGGGTTGCGAGCGATAACTGCACATTTGGTTGATCTCGACGTAGAGTCAACGACTTTTCATAGGCATCTATTGCTGGTTTAACTTTACCCAACTTTTTATTTACGAGCCCCAGATTGCTAAAAATCTGGGGACGAGCCTCATAACGAACATCTTCTGAGGCTAATGAAAATTGACGCAAAGATTCTTCTAGGCGTCCCTGCTGGAAGAGAAACGCACCATAGTATGTTCGACCTCTGGTGTAATTTGGATCGTATTTCAACGCGGCTTTAAATTGATCTTCGGCATATTTGGGTTCCGACTGAGCCTGGTAGACCAAACCAAGCGCCGCCAGAGCAGTAGAATTTTCGGGCTCAATTTCCAGCGCCCTACCAAGTTTCTGGATAGCCAGGTCATAGTCTCGATTCTGATAATAGGCCAATCCCAGTTGGACATACTGCTCCGTGGCCTTGCTACTGGAGGCTTTTGAAGTATAGGGGCCCTCTACTGTAGTTACGCACCCCGTGGAAAAAAGCAACATTAACAGGGTAACAATCCCGGCTCCACAACGCGCGATAGAGGAAATATAGGTGGCTCTTTTAACTGTGCTGTTTATTACAAAATGGAAAACCATAATAGGTTAATTGCTTCCAGTTCATTTTAAGAATTAATAGCTTAGCTTATTTTCAGCTCAGACATACCGCTATTTGGTCTATCTAAAGGCAATCCAGCCCTCCCTGCCACTTCAGGGGATCCTTAATGATGCGATACGTTAACCGCAGGAATTACGTCGACAGGCGGAATATACTTTTGGCTGCGACGTGTGCGGTCCTCAACCCGACCGACCAACTGACCACAGGCAGCATCAATATCATCTCCGCGAGTGGTTCGAATAGTTGCAACATAACCCGCCTCGTTGAGAACCTTCTGGAAACGCATTACTGCATTTCTGGACGGCCTCTTATAGTCGTTATTGGGAAAAGGGTTAAACGGGATCAGATTTATCTTGCAGGGCAGATCCTTGAGCAGCTCGACCAGTTCGCGGGCATGCTCCAGAAGATCATTCACGCCTTCAATGAGAGTATATTCAATCGTTATCCGGCGTTTGTCGGGCAGGTTGTCCAGATAACGCTGACAGGCAGCCAGTAGATCTTTCACCGGATATTTTTTGTTCACTGGCACCAGAATATCCCGCAGAGGATCATTAGGTGCATGCAGTGAAATTGCCAAAGACACATCAGTAATCGAACCCAGTTTGTCAATCATGGGAACTAGACCGGACGTGCTGACAGTCAATCGTCTTTTTGAGATAGCGTAGGCAAAATCATCCATCATGATTTCGCAGGCAGGTACTACATTGTCAAAATTTAACAGTGGCTCCCCCATCCCCATAAAAACCACATTGGTCACATGACGCTCTTTGGAGACATCGCCACTGCCAAAAGACCGTGCCGCGATCCATAACTGGCCGATTATCTCAGCACTGGTCAAATTACGGTTAAATCCCTGCTTTCCGGTAGAACAAAAACTGCAGTCCAAAGAACAGCCTATCTGCGAAGAAACACATAGTGTTCCGCGACCATTTTCGGGGATAAAAACAGTTTCAATACTACTGCCCCCTGCCATCTGCATAACCCACTTTCGAGTACCATCGGCAGAAATATCTTCATAGGTAATTTCAGGAACAACGATTTCGGCTATCTGTTTCAGCTTGTCGCGTAAGACTTTGCTCATGTTGGTCATCTGGTCGAAATCGATAACACCAAGCTGGTGCACCCACTTCATCACCTGTGACGCACGAAACTTTTTCTCTCCAAGAGCAACAAAAAACTCTTCCAGTTGCGACCGACTCAGACCTAGCAAGTTGGTCTTGGCAATCACATCTGTGGTAGTTGAGTCCGTGTTGAGAGCCTGATCAGTTGTCATTTATTACCTCTATGGCCTATGGCCATTTTAACGCAAAGTGCAGGACATTGAGTCCTGCACTTCAGTTTCCTTTGCTTGTGCGAAAGGAAATCAGCTAATCAACCGCGCGGGCACACTTCGTTTTCACTGAAAAAATAGGCCACTTCACGCTCTGCAGATGCTGCAGAATCAGACCCATGCACGGCATTCGCATCAATAGAATCCGCAAAATCAGCACGAATAGTACCTGCTTCAGCTTCCTTAGGATTAGTAGCGCCCATCAACTGACGATTCATGGCAATAGCACCGTCACCTTCCAGAACCTGTACAACAACTGGCCCAGAAGTCATGAACGCGACAAGATCAGGGAAGAATCCGCGCTCTTTATGTTCAGCATAAAAGCCTTCTGCCTGCTCCTGGGACAGATGCAGCATCTTTGCAGCAACAATGCGCAGGCCAGCTTTCTCAAAACGAGAGTAGATTTCACCAATAACATTTTTTGCTACGGCATCTGGCTTAATAATAGAAAGCGTACGCTCAACGGCCATTAACATTTTCTCCAATAAGAATGGGATGGGTAAATTCTGAACACGCGATTATACGCATGTTCAGGATAAAGTTACACTCTGACCCTACTAATGGTTTGGGCCTGAGAGAACGAATTTTGTTAAGATTCTTTAACCAGTTGTTCTGGCTTTCCAGGCAGGCGAAATATCCCGTAATTTGGTCACTGCCGTCCGGATACAATTGACAGCCACCTCCACATCATCCGCCGAGGTAAATCTGCCCATCGAGATACGTACTGAGCTTAATGCCAGAGAGTCAGGCAACCCCAAAGCCTTCAGGACATATGAAGGTTCCAGAGAAGCAGAGGTACATGCAGACCCAGTCGATACGGCAATATCCCGCATCGACATCATCAGGGTTTCACCGTCGACAAAGCCAAAACTGACGTTTAGCACACCTGCCAGACGCTGAGTTGGGTGCCCATTGATACTAACCTCGCCCAAATCACAAATCCCTTCCCAGAGTTGCTCCCTCAGCTTCAGTAAATCGGCCTGCTCCCGCACCATCATCTCGTTTGCCAGTGCGAATGCCTTACCCATTCCGACAATTTGGTGCGTTGGCAAAGTGCCGGAGCGCATGCCACGTTCATGACCACCACCATGGATCTGTGCATCTATTGCCACAAACGGATTGCGTCGCACATACAGCGCGCCCACGCCTTTCGGACCATAAATTTTGTGCGCGCAACATGACAGCAAATCGATCTTAGTCTGACCTAAATCCAATGGCAGCTTACCAGCGCTCTGTGCCGCATCCACATGAAAGTAGGCCTGATGCCCCGCCAGCCGTTCAGCTATGGCGACCACATCATTAATTACTCCCAGTTCATTATTTGCATGCATTACGGATACCAGGATAGTGTCATCACGCAATGCCGAGGTTATCGCATCAGGCGTTATCACACCATCTCTGCCTGGTGACAAATAGGTCACCTCAAAGCCCTGCGCTTCGAGCTGAGCACAAGGGTCCAAAACCGCCTTGTGCTCAATAGCCGAGGTGATGATGTGCCGCCCTTTATCCTTATGGCGACTGGCAATACCTTTAATGGCGAGATTATTGGCCTCAGTAGCACCCGAGGTCCAGACTATTTCACGAGGATCGGCCCCCAACAAATCCGCCACTTGGCGGCGAGCATTCTCCACCGCTTCTTCAGCCTTCCATCCATAAATATGAGATCTGGATGCTGGATTGGCAAAATTACCGTCCATTGTCAGGCACTCCATCATTGAATCAGCTACGGCTGGGTCAACGGGAGTAGTGGCTAAGTAGTCCAGATAAACAGGTTTCATGAATAGAACTCAATGTTAATCGCAGTTTCAAGTAAGCTTTGTAATTCTTACCATTAAAATTTAGGGATCAGAACAGGTATCCGGCCAACTAGAACAGACATCCATTTAAACTAGCAACAATGAAATAATAGGCTGCTATTGAGCCCTGGTTATTGGGTGGAAACCAAAGTTAGTTCACTGCCCGCATCCGAGGGTTGCTTTTGTTGCTGACGACGTGAAATTTCCAACACCCTATCGTTAGTAACAAGATCTCGGAGACTTATACCACTCAAAAATTCGTGAATTTTCAGGCTCAAGTCGCTCCAAAGGTGATGGGTAAGGCAAATTTCCCCTCCCTGGCAATCTCCTTTATTGTCGCAGCGAGTTGCATCAATGGATTCGCTGACCGATTCAATGATATCGGATACAGCAATCTGCTCAGAGTGCTTGGCCAGGAGGTAGCCGCCGCCGGGTCCACGAACACTGGTAACAAGCTCGCTACGTCGCAACTTGGCAAACAATTGCTCGAGATAGGATAGCGAGATGCCCTGCCGGGTGGATATGTCCGCCAGACTTACTGGACCATGGGCTGAATTTAGCGCCAAGTCCAACATAGCTGTAACGGCATAGCGTCCTTTTGTGGTTAATCTCATGCATCTACCCTTACTTTTTGCGGCATTATGAAATAACCCTACAATTTGATCAACTATTAGTTCATTTAATAAACCATAGGCTCAGCCCTATCAATAATATTCCGGCTTCAGGCAAATTGAATTGAGTTCCCATGGCTGTTAGCAGAAAAAAATACCCGGTCAGACCGGGTATTTTCAGATATTCCGATATCAGGAGTTACTTCTCATTACTGACACATTCGAAATCTTCCGTTTTAAGTGGCGGAAGTTCACCATTGCGATAGTCTTTATCCAGCTTATGCAGACTCTTGCACATGGATTCCACACGGTCATCGACAGCATGCATATGATCAAGAATGGAACGAATTGAACGGGCAATAGGATCCGGCATTTCCTCACTCATACCATAGGCATCGAAGCCCATTTTCTCTTCCATAGCCTTTCGACGACCATCCACTTCCTCTTCGGGTTTACGCACAATAATGCGACCGGGTATTCCCACCACGGTGGCATTTGCCGGCACCTCTTTGGTAACAACGGCATTGGACCCGACCTTGGCATTTTCACCCACTTCAAATGGCCCCAGAATCTTAGCCCCAGCACCCACTACCACGCCATTTTGCAGAGTGGGATGACGCTTACCTTTGTTCCAACTGGTTCCGCCCAAGGTGACACCTTGATAGAGAGTAACGTCATCACCGATTTCAGCCGTCTCACCAATGACAACCCCCATGCCGTGATCGATAAAGAAACGACGCCCGATCTTGGCTCCAGGATGAATTTCCACCCCTGTCATCCACCGGCTAATAGTTGAAAGAAAACGCGCCAACCATTTTAGCCCACTGGACCACAACCAATGACTGAACCGGTGAATCAACAAGGCATGCAAACCGGGATAGCAGGTTAGTACTTCGAAGGCGTTCCGGGCTGCGGGATCACGGTGAAATACACTTCGGATATCTTCTTTGATCTGGGAAAGCATTTTTGCCTCTGGTTCTGTGTCTCAATTAACCGGTATTTAGATCCGGCTTTGATCTAGCGAGGGCTGTTTTGCCGATTGGCATCCCAGGTTCCCGCTGCTTTCTGTGTGGAGGTCAATATTCCACGCAGAATATTGACCTCCATCTTGTCCAGATTGGCACGCTGATACAAGCGCCGCAATCTGGCCATCAGTAATCTGGGCCGCTCCGGATCATGAAATCCGATATCCGTCAGCGTTTCTTCCAGATGCAAAATATATCGTTCAACTTCCATAGCACCGGCGGGCGGTTCATCCCAGTCCGCTGCCTCGGGGCCGCTTACAGGGTCGATATTGGTCTCATCAGAATCGTTTTCAAGTAGCGAGGCCACATATAACTCGTAACATAGTACCTGCACTGCCATAGCAATATTCAATGAAGAGTAATTTTCATTGGAAGGGATATGCACATGTAGATTACAGCGTTGCAACTCTTCATTTGTTAAACCGCTATGTTCGCGACCGAACAGAATAGCAACATCCCCCTGTCGTGTTCTTTCTAGTGCCATTGGAGCCATATCTCTCGGCGCAGCAACCGGCCATGGCAGGTTTCTCATTCTGGCACTGGCACCCACAACCCAACAACACCCCTCCAGGGCTTCGTCGAGACTGCTCACCACTGACGCAGATTGCAGAATATCATCCGCACCGGACGCTCTACTTGTCGCTTCCTCATCAGGAAATCGCTGGGGTTGCACCAACACCAACTGCTGCAAGCACATATTTTTCATAGCACGGGCAACGGCTCCAATATTGCCTGGATGAGAGGTATTGACCAGTATGATACGGACACGTTCCAACATTGCTCGGCAGTCCCCAAAAAATTCAGACGCTAAAAAACGGGCGCCTATGTTAGCAGATATCCTATGCAAAGGCCCCTACAGCAAATTGGCATCACCTGATCCCCACACATAAGTGATTACACGGACAAAGTCGTGTCAAAGCCCTTAAAGCGCCCGAAATATCGAATCGATGAATGTTTTTTACGAATCCACTAATGAGAAGGCACAAAGATGCTGGTATGATGTGCACCTTTTTTTCCAGTTCTTTAAACTTCTTGTTTTGGTCACCATTTTAGGGATGCGCACATGCAACCAATGATTAATATTGCCCTTAGGGCTATTCGCTCAACCAATGAGCAAATTAATCTGATAATTGAGCGGGAAGAACTCTCGTTCACAGACCCTGATGCCATTAAACGTGTTATCTCTCGGGTGGATTCAACGTTTTACGAGAACGTTTCCCGCGCACTCCAGCGCGCCTATCCTACACAGCAAATCGCCAAAAAAGGCGATCTAAAGGGAAATACCAAAGCAATTACCTGGCATATTATGCCACTGCACAATCCGACTAGCCTGGTGCGCGGCCTACCGGACTGGTGCTTTTCCATGATTTGCAAAAAAAATGACCAACCGGAACACGCATTGATCATATTCCCACAAAGTGGGGATGAATTTACCGCCAGCCGTGGCGCCGGGGCGTCCTTAAATGATAGGCGACTGCGAGTTTCCAAGAACAAAGACCTGGAGCTGGCTATGATTACCACAAATGTCCTTGAAGACATTGGAAGCAACGAGCGCCGCTCTGAAATTATGGAAGCCTATGCAGAACTGGAAAAGGCCAGCTTTGAAGTCCGCAGCGGCCACTGCATCCCACAACAACTTGCATGGGCCGCTGCCGGCAAGATTGATGCCGCAGTCATGAACAATATCGATCCAGCCGAAATTGCTGCCGGATTGATGATTGCCAAAGAAGCCGGGGCATTACCGGGCGACTTTGCAGGCAATCCGTTGACCGAAAAAAGTAAAACCCTGGTGTGCTGCAATCCTAAACTGCTGAAATCACTCACACCAAAAACGCGAGCACTGTTGAAGCAGAACTAACCAGTAGGTTTATTGGCAGAAAAACCTGGAGCACCTAAGTTTCGTGCCTTCAAACCCAACCTTCAAATAGACGTAAATCTATTTCAGGAAGAAAGACCAAAAAAAGCCAGCTTCAATGCTGGCTTTTTTATTTCCCCTGGCAAAGCCCGCCTCAACTAGGGCAGCTCTTCTCCCTCTTCCACGCCTTCTTTAATCGGAATCATCAGATCTTCCTTACTGATTCCCATCATCAGCAACGAGCTGCTGGCAACATAAATGGAAGAATAGGTTCCAACGACAATGCCGATTATCAGCGCTTTGGAGAAACCTTCCAGCGCCTCGCCACCCAAGACATACAGTGCCACCAACACCAGCAATGTGGTCAAGCCGGTGACAATGGTACGAGATAACGTCTGCGTCAAAGAAATATTGATAATTTCAACAGGCGTTTCTTTACGCAACCGACGGAAGTTTTCCCGAATACGATCACTCACAACGATTGTATCGTTAAGAGAGTAACCGATTACCGCAAGCACAGCGGCCAGCACATTCAGATCGAAGTCCCATTGCAACAAGGCAAAACACCCGACCGTTATGATGACATCGTGAATCAAAGCGGCCACAGCCCCAAAGGCAAACTTGAACTGAAAGCGAAACGAGATATAGATCATGATCATACCCAAGGCCAGCAATAGCCCCAAGCCACCCTGCTCTCGCAACTCCTCACCAACCTGCGCACCTACAAACTCAGAACGCACCAGACGGACTTCATCGCCATTACCCTTTAACGTGACAAGAACCTCATTACCAATGGTATCGTTAAATCCCTGCTGCAGGCGGACGAGAATACTGGTATCCGCACCAAACTTCTGAACAACAAAATTCTCGTAGCCATCCTTTTCAAGCAGCGACTTGATTTCAGGCACATTGGCCGCCTGAGTATATTCCACCTCAACCAGCGTCCCTCCGGTAAAGTCCAACCCCAATGCAAGACCGCGGTAGGCTATCGCTATGAAGGAAACCAGAATCAGCGCCAAAGACAACCCCATGGCTCCTTTGGATATACCCATAAAGTTATAAATTTTTTCGTCGGCCATTCTTATACCCCTGCCACTGCTGTTGATTTGGCACTACCAATGGATAGCCTTTCCACCTTGCGGCCACCGTATACCAGGTTAACCACCAGACGAGTCACCACAATTGCAGTAAACATTGAGGTAACAATCCCGATTGACAGAGTAACAGCAAACCCTTTCACCGGTCCGGTACCCACAGCGAACAGAATCAATGCCGCAATCAGGGTAGTAATGTTTGCGTCAAATATGGAAACAAATGCTCGGTCATAACCAGCGTGAATCGCCGCCTGCGGGGTAAGTCCGTTACGCATTTCCTCCCTAATCCGTTCGTAAATCAGCACGTTGGCATCCACCGCCATACCCACCGTTAACACAATCCCTGCAATACCGGGCAATGTCAGCGTGGCTGTCAGAAGCGACATGACAGCTATCAGGATGAAGACGTTTGCCGCTAGCGCGATATTGGCTACAATCCCGAAAAAGCGGTAGTAGAGAATCATAAACACCAGCACCAGACCAAACCCAAACAACACAGACATTGTGCCGGATTCTATATTTTTCTGCCCAAGGCTGGGGCCAACAGTACGTTCTTCCACGAAATAGATAGGCGCAGCCAGGGCTCCTGACCGAAGCAGAATGGCCAGCTCGCTGGCTTCAGCGACTGAATCCAAACCGGTAATGCGAAAATCATTACCCAAGGGAGACTGAATGGTCGCAAGGCTGATAATTTTCTTTTCAACATAGCGATCTTTTTTCTGAATGGTTTCACCACCCTGCTCGATGTAACGTGTGCGCTCTTTGTGCTCGACAAACAATACCGCCATCTTGCGATGCACGGCATCCACGGTCACCCGGTACATTTTCTTACCGCCGGTTGAATCCAGCTTGATATTGACCTGCGGGCGACCATTTTGGTCAAAATTCTGAGCTGCACTGGCAACACTGCTACCAGTAATAATAATTTCTTTTTCCAGCAAAGCCGCTTCCGGACGGGAGCGGAATTCATATCTTTCAGTCGAGATAGAGCTCGCATCCGGTTTGGCTTCCAAACGAAACTCCAGGTTAGCCGTGGCACCAAGAATTCGTTTGGCTGCCGCAGTATCCTGCACACCGGGCAATTCAACCACAATTCGGCCACGACCCTGACGCTGCACCAACGGCTCGGCTACACCAAGCTCATTCACCCGGTTACGCAAGGTACTGAGGTTTTGTTGAACCGCGTAGTCTTCAATTTCCTTGGCACGGGATTCCAACAACGTCAGGCGAACACCATACATGCCATCACGCTCAACACCTTCCGCCAGATAGTCTGTAAACTCCCGGCGACTAAGGTTAAGCGCCGAATCACGGTCTTCCTCACTGGGGAAAAGAACCTGTATTTCACGCTTACCAGTCTGTTCCACAGATCTATAACGCAACTTGGCAGTGCGCAAATCAGCCTTAATCTCACCAAGAGAGACCTCCAGAGTTTGCTCCAGGGCCTTCTCCAGATCGACTTCCAGCAGGAAATGCACTCCACCACGTAAATCCAACCCCAGTTTCATGGGGGATGCCCCTAGGTCGGTGAGCCAATCAGGAGTCGTCGGCACCAGGTTAAGGGCAACGACATAATTGTCCCCCAGGGTCCGCTGAATCCAGGGCTGGGCATTTAGTTGAGTATCATTATCATCGAACCGTACCGTGAGCGCAGAGTCTTCAATGGCTACAGATTTGTAGGGAATACTCTTTTCTTTCAGCGCGGTTTCTGCACGCTCAAGTACCTTATCATCAATAATGGTGGAACCTCTGGCGCCACTGATTTGCAAGGCATAGTCATCTGGATAGAGATTGGGAAGGGCATAAATGAAACCCAGCACTAACGCTGCCAGGATTATCACTGTTTTCCACAATGGAGTTTTGTTGAGCATGCCGGTAACGGCTCCGTCTTATATTTTGAATCTCGGATAGGCTTAATTGCCCGCTGAATTGATACAGCTTAAAAATGAGACCCGATCGTCTTAGATCGGGCCTACAAATTTCAAATTAAATATCTTTCAGGGTACCTTTTGGCAATGCAGTGGTAACCGCCACCTTTTGAACTTTGACTTCAACGTTGTCAGCGATTTCAACAACCATGAAATCATCCTTAATACGAACAATCCGGCCGGCCATACCACCGTTGATCAAAACCTCGTCACCCTTACTAAGACCACCAACCAGTTCACGGTGCTCCTTAGCCCGTTTACTTTGAGGACGCCAAACCAAGAAGTAAAAAATCAGCACAAAACCGCCCAAAAATAACACCTGCATCAGGGCGCCCGGGCCTGCCGGCACACCTTCTTCAGCAAATGCGACACTAGGGGCCAAAATGGCCAGCAGAGCAGCGAAAACACGCTTGTTTAACATGAGAAAAAACTCCAGATTCTATATATAACTTATTGAATTAAGCGGGAATACCAGCTTCCTGCTTATGATAAAACTGTTTTACGAAGGCCGACAATTTACCCTCTTCAATCGCCTGACGCAAACCAGACATCAGGTTTTGGTAATAGCGCAGGTTATGAATAGTGTTCAGATGCGCCCCCAGGATCTCACCGCATTTATCAAGATGATATAAATAGCTGCGGCTGAAGTTCTGACAGGTATAGCAGTCACATTCAGGATCCAATGCACGAGTGTCTGTTTTGAACCGGCTATTGCGTATCTTCACCACGCCATGACTGGTGAAAAGGTGGCCATTACGCGCATTTCTGGTCGGCATCACACAGTCGAACATATCCACACCACGCAAGACACCTTCCACAAGATCCTCGGGTTTCCCCACCCCCATCAGATAGCGGGGTTTATCGGCAGGCATTTTTTCAGGCAAAAAATCCAGCACCCGTATCATTTCTTCCTTGGGCTCCCCTACGGAAAGTCCGCCAATGGCGTAGCCATCGAATCCTATTTGTTCAAGACCATCCAGAGATTCATAGCGCAACTGTTCGTGCATACCGCCCTGAATAATGCCGAATAACGCCGAGGAGCTATCCCCGTGAGCCTGTTTACTGCGCTTGGCCCAGCGTAGAGACAGCCGCATGGATTCTGCGGCTTCCGTTTCGGTTGCAGGAAATGGTGTACATTCATCAAATATCATGACGATGTCTGAGCCCAATGCACGCTGCACTTCCATGGACTTTTCCGGATCCATAAAGATAGTGGAGCCGTCGATAGGCGATTTAAACTTCACACCCTCTTCAGTGATTTTGCGCAAATCCCCCAGGCTGAACACCTGGAAACCGCCGGAATCGGTAAGTATCGGCCCTTTCCACTGCATAAAATCGTGCAGGTCGCCGTGCCGGCGCATTATTTCGATACCCGGACGCAACCAGAGATGAAAGGTGTTGCCCAATATGATGTGGGCTCCGATATCCTGAACATCACGCGGTGTCATGCCTTTTACCGTGCCATAGGTTCCTACGGGCATAAATGCCGGAGTTTCAACCACGCCACGAGGAAAGGTAAGGCGCCCTCTCCGGGCTTTACCCTCGGCACCCAACAATTCAAATTGCATGAAACATTTGCGCGACAAAATTTGTTCTCCTATCTGAAACTCCCACAAGGGGATTTTCAGAATTTAGTATCTCTCAATTTCCGATTTAGCAGCCATTGGTCAAGGCGCTCGGAAGTTACTATTTCAAATTACCCGGCACCTTAATGGATCAGGCTACCGGTATAGCAACATAGCATCGCCATAGCTGAAAAATCTGTACTGCTTTTCAATGGCTTCCCGATACGCTTCTAAAATGTGATCCTTGCCAGCAAATGCTGATACCAGCATAAGCAAGGTGGATTTAGGCAAATGGAAGTTGGTGATCATGGCATCAACTACCTGGAACTCGTAGCCGGGGTAGATAAATATCTGGGTATCACCACTAAAAGCTTTCAGCTCTCCTGAAGAAGCAGCGGTCTCCAGAGATCGAACGGCAGTAGTGCCGACAGCGACGACTCTTCCTCCCCGGGCTCTGGCGGCTGCAATTTTAGCTACGCATTCGTCAGATACCTGTAGAAATTCTTTATGTATTTGATGTTCTTCAACAGCATTCACACGCACAGGCTGGAAAGTTCCAGCTCCTACATGGAGGGTAACAAAGGAAAATTCAATCCCTTTAGTAACGAGTGCTTCCATGTGCGGCTGATCAAAATGCAACCCTGCCGTCGGTGCTGCAACCGCACCAGGCTCGCGACTATAGACAGTCTGATAGCGCTCGCGATCGGCCAGCTCATCAGCACGATCTATATAGGGGGGCAACGGCATATGCCCCAAGCTTTCCATGATGTCTGTGAGAGAAATATTGGCAAGCGTCTTAATCTGGAACAACGCGCCATCCCTGCCGGTGACTTCCAATTCGAATTCACCCACCTGAATGCGGGCACCGGGTTTGGGCGCTTTGCTTGAACGGATATGAGCCAAAGCTTCAGTCGCAGAGACCATACGCTCGATCAGGACTTCCAGTTTCCCACCGGTGGACTTTTGCCCAAACAAGCGGGCGGGTATTACCCGGGTATCATTAAATACCAATAGGTCTCCGGGGCTCAGATAACCATCCAGATCACTAAAATGACGATGGGCGATAGCACCAGTTTCGCGATGCATACATAACAAACGACTCGCACCGCGTTCAGGCAAGGGATATTTGGCTATCAAGGACTCAGGAAGGTCGAAATTAAAATCGTCTACACGCATTAAAGCTGGCTTGTGGTAGCAAAAAAGGGCGCATAGCTTAGCTGAAAAGTGCCCTCAGGGCCATATATATCACGGCGTTCAGAGTTTTTTCATCACTTTGTCATGCCCCCGAACAGGAATGGATACCTAATTCCAGCCGTCTATTTTTTCACCTGTTTTTCAACAACCTGGAAGAATTCAAAGAATTGAGGTCGTAAGACAAAATTGTTGACCGTCAATTCAAAAGCAGTATAATCGCGCCCTGTCTTGTATTGGACTCGTTTTCAGGCAAGACATTGTGGGCCGGAGTGGCGGAACTGGTAGACGCGCACGACTCAAACTCGTGTTCCTTCGGGAGTGGGAGTTCGATTCTCCCCTCCGGCACCACTACTCACTCCTTGCCCAATTATCGACGATTCCCCCCTGCTCTACCTGAGATTACGTTCAGCTACAACGTAGGCGCATCTATAATCTGTCGAACAAAGATAAGCTGGTGACCCGTGTATATGACTGCTGTGCCGCCTGCAGTATCAGATTCTGTAAACTTAGCCGACTGACGGCTTCTGCAAAATCCACATCTTGCAGCTCTGACAACACCTCCTTGGTCAAGACTTCGACATCCCCCTGCAACTTGGCAGTATTTTCAATCGTATTCAGCCTGGCTCCGACTTCAGATCGTTTTTCCAGCAAAGCGGTTTCTGCATTGGACAAATTAGCTAAAGTGGTATCCAGCAGATCTGTCAGCACTTGCCTTCCCGAAGCCGTATCCTGGTAACTGTGAAGCCCCTCAGATAGCCGCTCAACAGTGGTCAACAACCCCTGTTTTCGGGAAGACTGCACATTAAAAGTGTCGCCTGCCTGGGGATCACCGATAATTTTAAATTGTATGCCATTCGCCGAAATGGGTTGGCCCGAGGTATAGAGTTCGTTGGTGGCGATGGGCCGTCCGTCAGACTTTTGCTTGATGGTGTAATTGGGCCGCGGCGGTACGACATCTGTTTCGGCATTGAAAACAATCACCATATCTTCAGGATAGAATTCATCGTAAAGATCCTGATCAATCATCTGCCCCTGGGTGATAATCGCAGGAGGCTCAGCCGTATTACGCGAACTGGCCTGGGTATAAAAGGTATTCTCGGCACTTTTAACATTTACGAAAATGTCTTTGCCGTTATCATTGGAAGCCACGGTCACAGTGTCATCTATCTGTACCCGCCGCTGGCCCTCATCCCCTTGATATACATAAGAACCAGCAGCGTTCTGCTGGAAAGGCTCGCTCTTGCCCTGAAATCCACCAAAGACGAACTCACCACTGGGGTCCCTGGAATTAAGGATCCCGGCCAGTTGCTCCAGACGCTGATCAATTTCTTTGGCTATAAACTCTTTGTCGTCCGAGTTTTGCGATCCATCGCCGGCTTGCACGGTTAGCTCTCTCAGACGCTGGATAATTTCACTGACATTACTGAGCAGCCCATCTTCGAGACTGAGACGGTTTTCAGCCAGATTAATGTTGGACTGATATTGCTGTACAAGCTCCAGTTCCTGATTGATTTGCAATATCCGCGTTGAGGCGACAGGATCATCCGAAGGTGTCAGGACACGACGTCCGCTGGAAATCTGCAATTGGGTTTTCTGCAACTGCGAATTCACGTCTTGCATACTATCAAGACCGCGATTGAATAATTGCTGAGTTGAAATTCGCATACCGAATTACCTGCCTAAAATGTAGTGTACATACGCAAAAGCTGCCCGTTTCAGTTAACCAAAGGTGGCCAATAAAGTATCAAACAACTGCCTGGCCACCGAAACCACCTGAGCCGAGGCATTATAAGCCGCCTGATATTGAATAAGCCTGCCGGCCTCCTCATCGAGGTTTACCCCGGCCTGTTCAAGCCAGCGATTTTCTGACTGGGTTAACAGGGACTTGGCCGACTCTGAATCAAGTATCGCCTGACTCGCTACGGACCCGACAACTTCAACCAACTGGGAATAGGACTCGTTATAGGTGCTGTTGCCGTCGCCGATGGTGCTGGCCACCTCCAGGCTGGCCATGGCCAGAATGTTACGGTTGTCGGAAGTCCCGCCTTCATTGTATTCAATGGTGAAGAGGTCTCCCTGGGCCGGAGTGCCGCTGATAGAAGCCTGGTAGCCAAGGTAGGTGGACCGGGCGATGGGATTCTGTTCAAAAACGTTATTGTTGTCTGCCCTAAGGGTATAGCCTTCATCCAGGCGAACATCCACAAAACCGCCAACGGAAGTTCCCTGGCCACCGGCTATAGCCACCGGTCCGGCATTTGCCGTGCTGATATCCAGAGACGCCCCCGCCCCGACCTCAACGGTAATATCCTTACCGGTCATATCGCGAATAGTGAGTGTGGTGCCATCGCTGTAGGCCACCACATCCTGAGAAATAAGATTTACATCGTTATTAATCAGATCCGCCAAATCATCAGAGCCGAAAGTACCGGTCGCAGGAATGGTTAGAACCTCGCCGTTGATCGTCACTGTCGACCCCACTCCGCCGACAAAGTTATCCAACTGGACAATGGTATAGGCGGTGGCAGTGACGCCGTTGCGTGAGCTCAGTTCTGATGCAATCTGTTCCGCCGTCGCATCATTAGCAATGTTCAGTGGAGCCTGATTGGTGACAATGCCGGTATCAGGATCACGACTCTGGATAGTCACCACCTGAGAAAGATAGCCATTGCTGAATGGTCCTGCTCCTGGGGCAGGAATTTGTGCCACACCAGTTCCCAAGGCACTGAGCCCGGTCTGGAATGGATCCGCTGTAAAAAGTTCATTTTCAACACCGACAATATACTTTTCATTGTTCTTGGGCGGGACCAGCGGAACAGGATTTGATGGGTCGGTGTTATCCAACACCTCATAATAGGTATCTGTAATAAATCTAACCAACAGAGGAGGAGATAATTCTCCCGGCACAGCAAAAGTCGGCAACAAGGCATCCACATTTCCTTGTCTGACAGCCAGCACTTCACCCGCACTGATACCGGCATTACCAACATTCCCCAGATCCGCCTCTGTACGGATGGGCGCTGCCAGGGCCAGCTCTTCCACCCTGGCGACCACATTATCAATATCCCGGGCACCAAAGCGGGTGGGAACCACCAGAAAGCTGTCTCCGGTTTGGAAGCTGCCTGATTCAAAGGTGATTTCCAGACCATCAAACTCAAAGGTCGTCGGAAACAACCCTGGCAGACGACCACGGGTGATAGTTTCTCCGGTGTTAGCGTCGGTGATCAGGATATCGTTGTCGGTGGGGCCATCGAATTCGAGGCGGTAGTCCCTCGTTGTAAGCATGTTGGAATCGACAATATCGACGTAAATTTCACGGTCAGATGGTTGTGCGTTCTCACTATTGGGAATTACCCGGTTACTGCGATTGAGGTCAGAATTGATATCTTCAAAAAACAACCCTCCCAGGTTATTCTCCAGATCCATCCCCAATTGGTGTTGTTCATTGATGGTATCGGCCAGCACTACCCCAATACGCCCCAGAGAATTAAACGACTCAACCAGTATTTCGTCCCGGAAACGAATCAATCCCCCCAGCTGCCCGCCAACAATCTGCGAGGTGACCACTGTCGCGCGGTTCGAATTGATCAGATTGATTTCCAGCTGATTGGGGTCATCTGGGCTCGCATCCAATTGCAAAGAGTTTGCGTTGGAACCAATCACCAGGGATTGCCCCTTACCAATCAGCACATTGTATTGACCGTCAGATTGCTCCTGCACACTTACTGAGACTATTTCAGACAACTCGCGAATCATCTGGTCCCGTTTATCCAACAGATCATTCGGCTGCACACCACTGGCATTACCCTTGGCGGTGACGATAGCCCTGTTCACTTCGGCAATGCCTTTGGCCAGGCTGTTTAGCTGTGTCACCTGGGCATGCATATCCAAATTGACATTGGAGGCCTGTGCGTCAAGCCTGCCATAGAGGACATTAAACCGGCTCACCAGCCCCTCAGCCTGCGAGATGATCAACTGGCGCGCCGGTACAGAAGATGGGTCATCAGACGCGCCTTGCAAGGATTTGAAAAAGTCACTCAGCCCCGGCGCCAGCCCTGTGGTGGAATCAGCCAACAAGCTATCTATCTGACTGACGTTAGATCTAAGTTTGTCGATCTCGTTAAATACTGAAGTGTCTATTCGCACCTGGGAAATTAGAAACTGATTTGTCAGGCGAGTAATATCCGCTACCGCCACACCGGAACCCAGGTATCCGGATCCGATAAACTGGGAGGGGGTGGACTCAAATTCCGCCCGTTGACGGGTATAGCCTTCAGTATTGGCGTTAGAGACGTTATTGCCTGTTGTCGCCAGGGCCGTCTGGTTAGCCTGGAGACCGGTTAGACCGATATTGATAATGCTACTCATGTCTCAGCTCCTTAACTCCGATCATCCACCACACCAGCCACAACTCCGTCAGTTGGACCGCTGACGAAACCTGCCCCTTGTACAGCCGGAGCCTCCTCTCTATTTGGTACTACTTTCTCATTTGGTACTACTTTCTCACTCGGTGCCACTTCATTCGGCGCCACGCCTCTCAGCCATTGCCCTTGAACAATACGGTTAATTTTTGCCGCATACATGGGATCAGTGGCATAGCCTGCATCCTGCAACGCCTGGGTATATTGTTCAGGCGCATCGGCTACGGCCAGGGCAGACTCATAGCGAGGATTTGCCTGAAGGAATTGCAGGTAATCGGCAAAACTTTCTTCATAGCTTTGATAGGCCCGGAATCCAGCCCGCTCTTTCATAGCGACACCTTCTCGGTATTCCGTAGTATTGGCCCACACAACATCACCCGACCAATGCTCATCTGCCTTGATACCAAACAGATTAAAACTTTGACGATCCTGATCCTTGATCATGTGTTGTCCCCATCCGGTTTCAAGCGCCGACTGAGCAAGCAGCAACCGGGGATCAACCCCCATTTTTTCCGCAACCCTCTCTGCGGCGGGCCACAGTTTCTGAACAAAATCCTGTGGTGAAGAGAATCCGTCACTTTCCGCTGTCATGACACTAGTGGTGGATAAAGATTGGGCAACCGTTTTCTGGACTTCTGTTTTCTCAGATCCGGAACTGCTGCTCAGCGCGATCATTTGCTCGGCATAAAATTCCACACCCTGTAACAGATCAGCCTCTTCTTCTGACAATTCAGGAGCTATGGTCAAGGCCGGATTATCTTCGGTGACCGCCCTTTTCATGAGCGATCCACTACGTGGATAGTCACCAATATCATGATATAGACCTGGCGACACAGCCCCTTCCTCCCGACGGCTAAGCTGTTTAACCAGCATCTCTGCCAGCCCCACACCCTTTTGCCGGGTCATAGTTAAACTCATCTGATTGTCCAGCATTTCCTGATAGAAATCGGACCCGGAATCATGGAATAGATTGCCCTCGGCAAATACCTGATTGGCCTGGCGCATGGACTTCAGCATCAGATTGACCATCATGGACTCAAACTGTTTAGCCACACCTTCAATTGCCACACCACGATCCGTACTCGGCGCCTTCAATTTCTGCAGCGCTGTCAGGTCGGTATAGACATGAGCTTTATCAAGGGTGGCGTTTTTCATATGCGTTCAGTTTTCCTCGCAGCTCAGATAACGCTGCAATACCAAATAAGCAAATTACAATGTTCAGATCACGATAAGGTCAGCTTTCAACGCACCGGCCTGCTTTAAAGCTTCCAACACTGCCATGACATCACCGGGAGCGGCCCCAACCTGATTGACGGCCCTCACGATGTCGTTGAGTGTGGCAGCCGGTCCAAACTTGAACATCCGGCTGGGTTCCTGCTCAACATCCACCTGACTCTGAGGTACCACAACTGTCTCGCCTTGAGAGAATGGATTAGGCTGACTGACCCCGGTATCTTCAGCAATGGTGACGGTTAGATTGCCGTGCGTGACAGCGGCCGGCAGTACTTTCACATTTTGCCCCACCACAATAGTGCCGGTGCGTGAGTTTATAACTACCCTGGCTGCTTCCAGACCTGGTTCAACTTCGAGGTTTTCCAGGATGGAAAGAAAATTGACCCTCTGGGATGGATCCCGCGGCGCTAGCACCCTGACGCTTGTCGCATCCAGTGCGCTGGCAGAACCAGGCCCGAGCAGATCGTTGATCCTGTCCTGCACACGCTTCGCAGTGGTGAAATCCGGAGAATTGAGATTCAGTGTCAGGCTATCGCCATGGCTGAAATTGGAGGGAACGGTATTTTCCACCGATGCCCCATTAGGGATGCGTCCGACACTGGGAATATTGACGGTAATACTGGAGCCATCGGCGCCGTCAGCACCAAAGCCGCCAACCACAAGATTTCCCTGGGCCATGGCATAAATCTTACCGTCCGCCCCCTTGAGACTGGTGAGCAGCAAGCTGCCTCCGCGCAGGCTTTTAGCATTGCCGATGGAGGATACAGTCACATCTATTTTCTGACCTGGCTTGGAGAACGCCGGTAAATCCGCATGCACTGATACCGCTGCGACGTTTTTCAGATTGAGATTGGTACCCGCCGGAATCGAAATTCCAAAACGGTTCATCATATTACGGAAAGTCTGATCAGTGTATGGCGCCTTGTCGCCAGAGCCATCAAGCCCCACCACCAATCCGTAGCCAACAATCTGATTGCTACGAACTCCGGCCACACTGGCCATATCCTTGATACGGTCAGCGCTGGCCTGAAGCGCGAACATCAGCAGGAACAAACTCAAAATACCAATCAAAGAGAAGCGCTGCCCAGCATGAGACCATTCATAGGTAAAACCAGGGCGTCTCATGCTATCCACTGTGCTTTCTACCGGCTTCATAGTGGAAACCATTCGCTGTTGAAAAACCGTGACAACCAGCCCTGACGATTAACATCCGCAAGATCACCTGTGCCACTGTATGAGAAACGTGCGTCGGCAATTTTGGTTGACAAGATGGTGTTATCCACCGAAATATCCTGTGGCCTTACCAGACCGCTGACTCTCACATACTCATCACTCTCGGTAAGCATTAGCCATTTTTCACCACGAATCCGCAGCAGTCCATTAGGCAACACCTCCGAAACAGTGACACTGATGTTACCGGTCAGACTATTACTCTGATCTGCACCTGAGGAGCCACCGAATTCCCGCTCAAATTTTGCGTCTGTTTCCAAACTTAGATTGGCCGCAGATATGGCCGTTCCCAATATAGTGGGTTCCGACATGCTGCCGTCATAGTCTTTTGTCATATCGACCTTGGCGCTTTTCGAGGACTGGGTACGCTCCTGCAATACGATTGTGAGGATATCGCCGGTCTGATGAGCCATGCGGTCGCCATAGAGAGAATACCCTGGACTACTGGAAAAAATAGACCCGTCAACCGGTGCCGGAGGCATCAAGGTTTGGGGAGCAACCGGTGCATACATGGGATCGCCGGGTAGCGGACGCTCCCGGGTCATAGGTGCGCAGGCGGAAGTCAAAATCACCGGCACCAACACAAAAAGTCGAAAGTTTTTCACTGAAATCATCCCCCGATCAGACTAACCGGCGTTTACAGATTCTGGGTCACGTACTGCAGCATCTGATCTGCGGTGGTGACCACTTTGGCATTCATTTCATAGGCTCGCTGAGTAGTGATCATGTTGACCATCTCCTCGACGATTTCCACATTGGAGGTTTCAATCATGCCTTGTTCAGTAGTACCCAGTCCGTCCAGCCCCGGTGTACCCTCCTGAGGGTCGCCACTGGAACCAGTTTGCAGAAACAGATTATTGCCTATCGCTTCGAGACCCGCCGGATTAATAAAATCAACCAGGCTAAGATTTCCGATCTCAGTAGGCTCAGAAGTACCTGTAATAGTAGCGCTGACGATTCCATCGCTGCTGACTGTCAGATTAATGGCATCATCAGGAATGGTAATCGCAGGCTCCAATGCGTATCCGTTAACGGTGACCACATTACCCTCAGAATCAAGATGAAACTGGCCATCACGGGTATAGCTGATGGTACCGTCAGGCATCAAAATCTGAAAAAAACCACGACCGTTAACCGCGATATCCAACGGCTGCTCGGTAACTTCCAGATTCCCTTCGGTAAAAACCTTCTGTGTGCCGGCTACGCGAACACCTGTACCCAGCTGTAAGCCGCTGGGAATTTCAGTATTCTGGGAAGATTGACCGCCTGGCTGAGTCTTGATCTGGTAGAGCAGATCCTGAAATACAGCCCGGTCTCGCTTGAAACCATTGGTGTTAACGTTGGCGAGGTTGTTGGAAATGGTCTTTAACGCAGTATCCTGCGCGGCCAAACCCGTTTTACTTACCCACAAAGCACCATTCATTTAATATCTCCTAACCAGGTAAGGTGATTCCCGGTGTTACACCGGCAGGAGGTTTCCTGTACTCACCTTTTCAACAACATCACAAAGGATTGTGAACCTGGACGTATGGCGGAAATTTGCCGCCAATACGTCTATATCAGGAGATTTGCAATAAGCGTGCCGCTGACTCAGTATTCTGATCTGCAGCCCGCATTACCTTGACTTGAAGCTCAAACTGGCGGGAGAGTGAAAGGATTTCCGTCATTTCTTCGACGGCATTGACGTTGGAAGATTCAAGATAACCGGACTGAAGATTGACGAAGGCATCGGCAGGCACCGGCTGACCGGCAGTAGCAGCATCAGGCTTGATACGCATCAGCCCGTCCTCGCCTTTGTACACCTGATCGCCAGGTGGGTTCACCAGCTTGATCCGGTCAATTTCTGCCAGCTCTTGCGGCCCCTGACCCAGACCGACAATGGAGACAGTTCCATCCCCCCCTATTTCTACTTTAGCTGCAGGTGGTATAGCCAACGGCCCACCATTACCAAGAACCGGAAGACCAGAACCTGTACGAAGTATACCGTTAACATCAATCTGCAATTCGCCTTCGCGGGTATATGCCTCTGAACCATCCGGCGCTTGAACGGCAATCCAACCTTCACCGGCAATGGCTACATCCAGCTCACGACCGGTTTGCATCAGAGATCCCTGCTCAAAATTGGTGGCAGGCCGCTCTGTCATGGCATAGGCACGACTGGGATAGAAGTCGCCAAATACGGGCATACTCCGGGCTTGCATCCAGTCCGTTTTGAAGCCCGTGGTATTGACGTTTGCCAAGTTGTTCGCATGCCCCTGCTGCGACAACATGTTCTGTGCCGCACCGGTCATGGCTACATATAGGGCTTTGTCCATAACTACCTCTCAGGCAGACATACTCAAATACTTAGAATCTGTCAGCCTTCAACTTTTCACTGGTATTATCTCAGATCACTAGTCTTATCTCAGATCACTAGCCCTATCTCAGGTTAATGATGGTTTGGGTAACAGTGTTTGCCGTTTCGATGGTTTTGGCATTCGCCTGATAGTTGCGCTGAGCGATGATCAGGCCTACCAGTTCGTCGGACAGCTCAACATTGGATTCCTCCAGAGAGCTGGCACGAATATCCCCCAGGGAAGCTGTCCCCGGTGCACCAATTATTGGTGTGCCGGAAGCAAAAGTTTCCACCCAAGTGGTGTCTCCAACGGGCGTCAATCCATCAACATCGTTAAAGTTGGCCAGTGCCACCTGCCCCAGCAGCTGAGACTCACCATTGGTAAATCGGGCGAACACAGAGCCATCTCCACCCACGTCAAGCCCCACCAGTCGTCCAGTTGTGTAACCGTTCTGCTGCAGATTATCGACAGAAAAATCACTGCCGAACTGGGTCATGGAAGCAATGTCTATTTCGAAGTTGGAGCTGGTAGGGGGATCCGGAATCGGCAACACACCACCATTTACAACGTTTACCGGACCTTCAGCCCCATTAGGGTTGCCCATGGAATCCAATGGCACCCAGTTGGAAATCAATACGTCATCAGACAGGTTGGTATTAAGCGTACCGTCCTCGTTGAATACCAGCCCGAAGGTCGCCCGGGTGGGCGAACCACCAGCAGCCAAAGGGTCACCCACGTCCTCATCGTCTATCAGGATATGCATGCTCCAAAGATTGGCCGGTGCCCCGGACACCAGATCCTCTTTGACAAAGTACATGGTCATGACGTGACCATTACCCAAACTGTCATATATTGTCGTGGAGGTTGCGTGGTTGTAGGTGTTTTCATCAGTCGGATCGAAAGTATTGTTAACGAAAGGCGTTCCCGTGGTGGTAGCAAATACATCCACCACCGGCAGGCCGGTATTCCCCCCAGTGGGGCCATCGACTGACGCTATGGTCATTCCTGTATCCAGTGTCAACGTTACTTCACCGCCGACAACCACATCCGAATTACCAGCATTCAGAGTTTGCAGGCTGGGTCCGGCATCACTGCCCTGCACCTGGAAAGTATCGCCCGCATCCGGACTGGAAAATCCAAACTGCAGATCCTCACCGCGACTGGCGATAATCACAAGATCACCCGAAGCGTCCAGGACAGCACTAACACCTACCAGTGAAGGTGATGCATTAATCGCATTACCCAGATCAGTAATGTTGCTGTAACCGGTTAACGGCACACCATTAACCGTCACCGTCATATTACCAAGACCATTGGTATAGGTTGCCGCCGGGATAGTCGCCTGCGTGGTTGCCGACGCATCTACATTTTCAACGGCATTCAGCAGTGCGGCAATCGCCCCCGCAGAACTATTGGCAGGGATCGAAATTGTAGAAGTTGAGCCGTCTGCCTGTGTAATGGTGACATCCTGGGGCAAGTAGCCGTTATCATAGGTCGCACTTGCTGTTGCCACTCCCACAGAGGCACCATCGCTGACGATTGTCTCACCACGTTCCACCAGCACATCTTCAGAAGCATCCAGGTTGAACTGGGTGGTGACACCCGTCGTCCTGGAAGGCGGCTGATTATCGTTATCAATCACCAGGTCGCCGATAACACCACTAAGAACTCCTGCATCATTGGCCTGAAAACCTTGCAGGAACATCCCGGAAGAATTGACGACATAACCATCCTTGTTTACACCAAACTGGCCGGCCCGGCTGTAGCGCCGGTCGCCAGAGTCTTCCAGCACAAAGAACCCCTCACCGTTAATGGCCATATCCAGCCCGTTATCGGTGAAAGAGATGTTCCCTTGGGCAAACTGTTGCCGGACATTCTGAACTCGAACACCATCGCCAACAGGGTTATTACCCTGACTGAGAAACCCATTGGCATATAGATCGCCAAATTCTGTGCGAGACTTTTTGAAACCAACGGTGCTGGCGTTGGCAATATTGTTACCGGTGACTTCGAGATCGACTGTTGCGGCTCGAATTCCTGTTAATGCGACATTGAACGGCATATCACACCTCGCTCTAGTTCAAGTTCAGTTAATCTGTTTGACTTCATCGATGCCGACCGAGCCCAGCTCAGCCAGATTCAGAATCACGTTGCCATTGGTGGCAATCGACACGCTGTCCACATTGGCGGCCAGATAGGCAACCTGTTGTTCACTTTCACCATTGTATTGTGCTTCCGCCACGACCTCATATTTGCCGGCCGGCAATGTTTCGCCCTTACTATTAGTTCCGTCCCAGGTAAAAGGTACGTCTCCTGAAGCCTGGGTACCCTTCTCCAACCTGCTCACCAACTCTCCAGACTGGTTAAAAATACTGATCGCTAGATTGGACGTTGCCGCCGGCAACTCAATCACACCGTTAATCTGACCATTCGAAGATTTAATCGCATACTGCCCCGGCACCAGCACATCCCGGCCAACCATTGCCGACGCCTGCAGTGCCTGAGTACTACGGAACTGGGAAGCCATGGATTCAGCGGTCGTATTTAGCCGCTCCAGCCCTTCAACCGAACTGAATTGAGCTAATTGCGCCACAAACTCAGTATTATTCTGAGGCTCCAAAGGGCTCTGGTTATTCATCTGGGCGATCATGAGTTCAAGAAACTCAGTTTGACCGAGCTCATTGGACTTTTCCTTTTCTTCTGTCTTAAGCGAGTACTGATTTAAGACATCATTGGTGGTTGCTGAACTAACATTACTCATCTAATGATCCTCACGACGCCAGAGTTACTGGCCCAGAGTTAACAATCGCTGCATCATGGTTTTTGCGCTATTCAAGACTTCTGTGTTGATCTGGAAGCTGCGCGACGACGACATCATGTCGGCCATTTCCTCAACCACATTCACATTCGGATAGAACACATAGCCATCTTCGTCGGCCATAGGGTGTTCAGGCTGATAACGACGCTGCAGAGGATCCTGACTCTCCACTATCCCTCTTACCTCAACTCCCCTTGAAGCATCATCGTCAATGCTGCCGCCAATTGCCTGGGACAATGCCTGCTGCTGAATGGCAGCAAATATCGGCTTGCGTGCCCTATAAGTCTCATCAATGCTGGAGCTTGCGGATTCAGCATTTGCGAGGTTACTGGCCGTTGTATTAAGCCGTACCGACTGTGCGGATAGCGCTGAACCGGCAATGTCAAAAATGTTATTAATCGACATCATTATTCTCCTTTAATCGCGCTAACCAAGCCTTTCAGGCGGTTGTTCAACATGAGAAAGCTGGCCTGAAAATCGAGTGCGTTTTTAGTGTATTCGACAATTTCGGTCTGTGATTCGACCGTATTTCCATCAATCGAAGGTTGGCTTGGATTTCGATACATCAGCTCGCCATTGGCACCTGCCGAAGAAATCGACATATGCCCTTTGTCTGTCTTGACTGCCTCAAGCCCTTCCTGCATGCCCATCTGCTGCTGCAGCACGGCGCGAAAGTTGATGTCCTGAGCTTTAAACCCCGGGGTATCTGCATTTGCCAGGTTGTTTGCAAGCACTTCAGCCCTTTGGGTACGCAACTTGAGCGCCTGCTCGTCTATCCCCAATGCTTGATCAAATGAAATGGCCATTACTCACCTCAATAGTGTCACTGCGTGAACATAGAGCAAGACCAATGCCATCAATATTTTATTATTATTTATCAGATAGTTAACATTTTATGGGGAATTAAATGCGGCAATTCGCTACCGCCCTGTTGCCGTATACCGGATACATCTAAAACGGAGGGGGAGATATGACCGGGAGCGGTCAGGAGGAGATAAAACTCACTCTTTGCTCAAATGCTGGAATATCCACAGGCTTCGGAGTTCTGTCCTGGGGAGTGCCGGTATAGATAAAACCCACTAGGTGTTCATTTTCCGTCAGCCCCAGATCATGACAAGCTTGCGAATCGTAGGCTATATCGCCGGTACGCCACATTCCCCCATAGCCGAGCGCATCAAGACCGAGCAGTATAATATAGGCACTACATCCAGCACTGATTAACTGCTCTACGGCAGGCACTTTGGCATGCTCCACTACATTGGCTATAACCGCAATCACCATGGGGGCACGCAAAGGACGCGAGTGTGCCCGGTCAATCATATCCTCTGTGGCCGCCGGATCCTTTCTCAACAGATAATCCGCAAAAACCTGCCCCATACGCTTCAGACCATCTCCGTGCCAGACTTGAATTCGACAGGGTCTCAATCGTGCATGATCTGGTGCCCGCATCATGGCTTCATAGATCCGGCGAATATCCGATTCACTGGGTGCCGGCCCTTTTAAAAGAGGGCTTGAATTTCTGGATGCCAAAGTTTCAAGAATACTCATATAACTTCCTTTCAGTATATTTTTAACGCCGGTGCTGAATATTGAACGCGAAGACTAAAGTAAAGGACCTGCTCTGAAAACATCCGCCCTGGTGCCAGCAATTGTTTAATTTATGGAAATGCTTGCAGTTCTAAAACCCTCAACTGACTTCAGCGCTTCCAGGCTCTACAGCACAGCCCCCTAACCGGCGCAAACCCGACTCATACCAAAGACGTATAGACAAAGACCCTTGGCCCACAACCATTTTGCTGCTAACCTGAGCCAGCCAATAGTCAGGCCAGAATTAGCTGCTCATCACTCTGATTTTTCTCGATTATACTAATAAGTATGAGTGGCGCTTCGGTAAATGATGAAAAAGCCCAACGCCAACGAAATTGTGCGACAGTGAAACCTGAACTATTAGGTTAATCATACGCATCGGCGCATTGAGCATGAAGTAGAAGTGCCATAAAAATGAGATATATGCACAACTTACTGTCGCTCCCCAGATCCAAGGAGTTGGCAACAAAATGAATCAGCCCATGGCGACCACACAGGTAGCACGCTCCATCAGACCCGGCTCACAAGCCACAATCCCACCGATGCCGGATTATAACGGCAGGGTTCTGGCTTATCTTGCCGTCGCTGCCATTATTGTGTCGGGCATTCTTGAGCAACATTTTAATGAATACCTGATCTGGATGGTGCCGGCAGCCATGCTATGGCCCCATGTCCTATATTTTGCCGTACGTTACCTTGGCAAGGACAAAAACTTAAAAGTCCGCCAAAGCATACTGCTCTTTGACACTTTCCTGTGTGGTGTGTCTCTGGTACTCATAAAGCTCAGCCTTACCCCCACGCTATTTCTACTGTTGATCCTGAATTTCACCCTCATTATTGTCGGCGGCATGCGGGCGTGGGGAATGGGCAGCGTCTCCTTTTTGGCAGGTTTCACCCTGGCATCACTGTACTTCGGGCTGGATATTGCCCCGCCCACCCCGATCAGTGTGAGCATTGTTTCAGGACTGGGATGCACGATTTTTATATCAGTGACAGCTTTCTATACGCACCACCAGGCACGCGCACTGGTGAGCGCAAAATCACAAATTCAGTTCCAGCGCGAGCAATCCATCACCCTCTCGCACAAGCTGGCCAAATATCTTTCGCCCCAGGTGTGGCAGTCGATTTTTACCGGTGAACGTGATGTCAGGCTGGAAACCCAACGTAAAAAATTGGCTGTTTTCTTTTCCGACATCAAAGGATTCACTGAACTGGCCGAAGAGATGGAGCCCGAAAGCCTTACGGAACTGTTAAACCACTATTTCAACGAGATGTCACAGATAGCCCTTAAGTATGGCGGCACCATTGATAAGTTTGTCGGAGACAGCATCATGATATTCTTTGGAGACCCGACCAGTCGCGGCTCCAAAGAAGACACCCTGGCTTGTGTTGCCATGGCAATTGACATGCGCAAACATATGAAAATCCTGCGCCAGAAGTGGTCCAGTCAGGGCATCAGGTCACCGTTGGAAATTCGTATGGGTATCAGCACCGGTTTTTGCACAGTGGGTAATTTTGGTGCTGAGAATCGTATGGATTACACCATTATCGGTAAGGAAGTAAACCTCGCCAGCCGTCTGGAAAGCATGGCAGAGCCTGGTGAGATATTAATGTCCTATACAACTTTTTCCCTGATCAAGGACACCATCATGGTGAGGGATAAAGGAGAAATTACCGTAAAAGGATTTGCTCGTCCGGTACCTATATATTCAGTGATCGACTTCCGCCGGGACATTGGTGCCAATCACAGCTTTATCGAACATGAGAGCGAAGGATTTGCCATGTATCTGGATGCAGGCAAGGTCAGTATTGATGCCAGAGAAAAAGTCCTGAAGGCGCTGGAGTCGGCCGCTGACAAACTCCGCCACGGTTAGGCCAGCATCCAGCACCGACATCCCCCATAGCAAGTCAATTAACAGCTTATAAACTGACTACTGCCTGGCCAGCTTGAAGTTGGCCGCTTTCAGGGAATAATTGGATCTTAGCGGGTTGATATCCAGCCCTCCACGTCGGGTATAACGGGCGTAAACCGCTAGTTTTTCCGGGCGACACTTCTCCATCAACGCAGTGTAGATAGACTCGACACAATGCTCATGGAAATCCTGGTGTCCCCGCATCGAAACGATAAATTGGAGCAATCCTTTGTGGTTCAGCCGGGGACCGCTATACCGAATATACAATGTCGCCCAATCAGGCTGACCAGTAACAGGACAGTTGGATTTCAGCAGATGAGATGACAAGGTCTCAGTCACCGCCTCCGGAGAATCTGACAACCCGAGCAGAGCCGGGTCCGGGGTATAGGTTTTACACTCAACATCCAAATCGTCCAGACATATCGCCTGCGCCCAATCCGAAGGTTCATCCTGCCAGGCTGACAGGGAAAGAACCTCAACCTTTACTCTACCCTGTACTGCTGCCGCAAGATCCTTTTCCATGGTCTGAGCGACATCGCTCATTGACGCAAATGTCGTTTGATTGAATGAATTCAGGTAAAGCTTGAAAGACTTTGATTCGACAATATTCGGACTGTCACAGGCAATTCTGATGACTCCAATAGCAACCTGAGGTTTACCTTTGGGGTCCAGCCAGGACAACTCATAAGCATTCCATAAGTCCTCTCCCATAAATGGAAGTTCATGACCAATACCGAGCTTTTGTCGGTTATGATTACGGGCAATTGGTGTTAGCTGGGCCGGATCGTAGTGATCCGGATATTCCGTAGATTGCCCTAACTTAGTAGAACCTTTTAAATCCACAAATCCTTACCTTTAAAATCTGACACATTTTAAAGCCTGAGCGACTTTACTGCCCTTCTCACCCTTTAAAACTACTTGTCGGTTCATTGAATATGACCGGCTAGTTGCGAATGCCAACTCCGCGATTCAACAAGGAAAGACTAAAACTGAACAGAATCACGATAAACAGCATGATCATGCCGTAAGCAACGCTGATATCTATATCACTAACGCCCAGCAAACCATAGCGGAATGCGTTAACCATATACAAAATCGGATTTATAAGAGAAACGTCCTGCCAAAACGACGGCAGAAGACTGATGGAGTAAAACACACCACCGAGATAGGTCAATGGCGTCAGTATAAACGTAGGGACAATGGAAATATCATCAAACTTGTTGGCATAGACTGCGTTTATAAATCCGCCGAGGGAGAACAGAATGGCTGTCAAAAATACGACTGAGACCACTACTCCGACATGGTGAATCTGCAAATCGGTAAACCAAAGAGACACCAGCGTGACAATAACGCCCACGGCCAGGCCGCGTGCCACCCCTCCACCAACGTATCCAAGGAGAATGACATAGTTGGGCACCGGAGCCACCAATAACTCTTCAATACTATGTTGAAACTTCATCCCAAAAAAAGACGAGACTACATTAGCGTAGGCATTGGTGATCACTGACATCATGATCAGCCCCGGCACGATGAAATCCATATAGGAATAACCGCCCATCTGGCCAATTCGTGGACCAATCAGATTTCCAAATATCACGAAGTACAGGGTCATGGTGATTGCAGGGGGCAGAATCGTCTGGGGCCAGATGCGCATAAAACGGCGCACCTCTTTAATAATAATGGTTTGAAATGCCACCCAGGTTGAACTAAACATCGGTCGCCTCCTGGATCAGTCGGGATTCTTTTTGTGCCTTATCTTCTGACACCAGACGAATAAACAATTCTTCCAACCGATTGGTCTTGGTCCTCATACTGCCAACCTGAACTCCAAGGGCATCCAATTGCCTGAAGGCATCATTCAGGTGGCGGTCATTTTCCACATCTATCTCAAGTTGCCCATCAGCAGCCAAACGGCACTGATACCCGTCTAATACCGGTGGCTGGCTACATTTACCCGCAATATCTAAAACAAAGGTTTCCTTATGCAGCTTACGTAATAGATCCCGCTTATTGGCATTTTCGAGAATTTCACCTTTATCGATAATGGCAATATTGCGGCATAGTGCCTCTGCCTCTTCCAAATAATGGGTGGTAAGTATGATCGTTTTACCTTCCTGATTGACATTGGTCAGGAAGGTCCACATGGAACGGCGCAGCTCAATATCAACACCTGCCGTCGGCTCATCCAGAATAATCAACTTAGGGTCATGTACCAGGGCCCGAGCGATCATTAACCGACGTTTCATACCGCCGGACAGCATTCTGGCAGGTTGGTCGTGTTTGTCCCAAAGACCCAGTTCGCGCAGGTATTTTTCCGCATTTTCGCGCGCAGGCCTGGCGGGAATTCCGTAATAACCGGCCTGAGTCACCAAAATATCGAATACTTTTTCAAACTGGTTGAAATTAAATTCCTGCGGCACCACACCCAGGTTTAGCTTGGCTTTCACCAGATCGCTGTCTATGTCATGGCCAAAAACGGTAACCTTGCCCGAAGTCTTGTTGACCAGTGATGAGACAATACCAAGCGTGGTTGACTTGCCTGCCCCATTAGGACCCAGCAGAGCGAAAAAGTCCCCCTCCTCAACCTGTAGATCTATCCCTTTCAAGGCTTCGAAACCATTACCATAGACTTTTCGTAAGTCTTTTATCGCAAGTGCAGTAGACATGTTTTTCCGTTAATTCTGATATCAGCCCCAATTAGGTTGTGGCACCGGCCCTGAAATTCAATCCCTTAAGCCCATTTAATGAACAGCTAATCTCCCTATCCCCGTTTCATTTAAAAACTGGGATGAGTTTCCTTTTTAACCTGATGCGACGCTATATAATCCCTTGGATTACAAGTACAAAATTGCATTTTTACGTAAAGGAATGTTCTTCTTCATGAAAAAAATGTTTGCTATCACGTTAGCACTAATGGTCACTGCCTGTGGCGGGGGCGGAGACAGCGGCGACGGAGACAGCGGTGCCAAAACTGGTCATTTGACCTTTGACGGCATTGCAGGTGTTTCCTATCGAACTGCCAGCAAGTCCGGTGTCACCGACAAATATGGGCGCTTCAAATATGAAGAGGGTGAAACTATCAGCTTTTATTTGGGAGATATCGTTTTTGCCGAAGATATCCCTGCAAAACCCTACCTCACTATCATCGACTTTGATCCAGATCTTGTGGAAATAATTGACCAAGGTGATGACCTGCGTGGTCTCACTGACCATAGCCCACTTGTAGAGGATGCTGCCGAGGTCCGGCATATTGTCAATATGACCCGCCTGCTTTACGGCATGAATTATCCTCCCTCGAACCAACCGGATAACGAGGCAGATATCGTCATCCCTAAAGAAGCAAGAGAAGCCATCGAAAACTATACTTTTGCCAGCCCAATTGATTTCGACCAGGATGTCGGCGACTTTGGTGATCCTGACTTTCCGGACGACCCGGAAATCAAACTGATTAATGACATCTGCCTGGAACTTAATAAATCCCAGTGCCGGAACAACAGCGTTGTGGTAATGCCCAGCTCTGATCAGGCCCAGGCCTTCGGTATCAATCAGTCCGAGCTAATTACCGACGACATCGCCAGCAAAATGTTCTTGAGTCCGCGCATTCTTGAAATCAACGCATCCGACACGAAAGTCTATAACATCAATATTTCAGCGATCGGAATCTCATTGAACATTACAGATTTGGAAGTAAAAACCACTGATGAACTGCCAGATAGTGAAGGCAATTTTCCAGATACCCCCAGAACGGTTGCTGGCGTGCAGTATGCGTCAGCAAATAGCAAGAACTTTGGAGTCTATGCCGCAGGCGAAGCCGGACAGGAAACTTCAGTAGTTGCCAACATCAAGCTGGCCGGTGATTATCGCTGGTTTAAGAAAACATTGCGGATACGGCTACAGTAAGCTGACCATTCTCTTGAGATAACGACTGCATGAAAATAAAAACCGGGGTCTATTGCCCCGGTTTTTATTCCTAACCTTTATTTTCCTAACCTGTGTATTATTTTCCTAACCTTTGTATTCGCCTCTATGCGATGAGACTTTTGAAACGCCAACGCCCCATCATTTCCGGCAGCACCTGCTGCACAGGGTCTATGTCGTGAATGCCATGGGGTAAACTTCTGGATACCTGTACGTACTCATCCGGATGACTGCGTTTTTCATTGTAGTCATACAGATTGACCAGCTTACCTTGCTTTAGTTCTCTTGCGTGCTCATCCATCAATACCATAACCGTTGGCCAAAGCTTACGCTGAGGGTGGTTGGCTACCACCACTCCTACCTGATGATTGCTCAGTTCAACCATGGTACCGGTAGGGTATACGCCTATAGCATCGATAAAACGTTCGATCAGATCTCCCTGAAACTCAATATTACGTAGATGGTACAGATTGGCGACTGCCTGTGAGGGCTTCATGGGTTCGATGCCGGAACGCGGCTCAATCATCTCCTGGTAATAGTCGACAATCCCAGCGATCTTAGCCAGCAAAGGAATCTTGTCTCCACCAACACCCTTAGGATAGCCTGATCCATTGTGCCGCTCGCGATGATACTCAACAATGGTCACCACCTGGGGAGAAATTGCCGGGTCCGACTTGAGTATATCGACACCTTCGTTAACGTAAGTCTTATATACTTTAAATTCATCAGCCGCCAGATAATGCCCACTCTGCAACAACTTGATAGGCAACTTCGCTTTGCCGATCTGGCTTAGCAGCAGCCCGGTAGCGAGTGACTTGAGCACTCTCGACTCCAATCCCAAATGGCGTCCCAGCACCAACCCCCAGATGCTGGCAGAGACGGCATGAGAATAGGTGTGTTGATCCTTTTTCTGGACTCGGGACAACCAAAGCAAAGCATCGGGGTTCTGGATAACGCTTTCCGTCATACTGGCGGCAAGATCTTCTGTTGCAGCAATGTCCACAGGAATACCATGATGGATATCGGACAGCATTTGCGACAGTTTGGCATCAATGTCTTTAACAAGCCTACGGGCCTGCCGAATTCCCTTTTTCAGTGACACCTTGGTTTGGTAACTAACTGGATTACGTATAACGATAGGAGGCAGTGACACCCGCTGCTCATCACTATGTGAAGCCTGACTATTGAGAAGTGCCTCCAGCTTTTTTTGCATTTGGCTTGGAGCCGCTTCGAGTTTATCAAACTCGGAACGGGCAAGCGGACGGTCAATATAAACATGCTTGCAGTACGACTGCAGGGAGCGCACATCATCACTGCTACGAATATAGAAGCCCTGAAGAGGAAACGGAGTCTGGCACCAGGGGCGATCCAGATCAGAGACATACATCCCGATGGATAACTCCGATACTGACACCTTTATGCTTTGCGCCGCCATTGGCTGAACCTCTAATCTCAGGCTGGATACAAGATTTTTACTAACTTGCATTCTCCACAACCTGCTTCAAGGCACCACTACAGTTTGAAATCTTTTAGTAACAAAAAGACAGACTTTCTTTACCCATTGTACAAATGCCGACAAATAGACATACATGGTGGGATAGGTGTCACAGAACTACTTTTTTTCAGGACCTCCTTTTCACATAACCACCTTATCCTCCGCACACCCTGCTGGTTAAAACAGGCGGACGATCTTCATAACTTCCTTTAATGACCTTCTTGACAGTCACTATATAAGGGACAGTAGAAGCTTTCAGATAATCGATGTTATGCTGGTCATCACCCTCCCCTTGTGTGGTGGCCAATGGAAAACACTGCAAAGTTACCGCAACGGTTTTACCGAACTGACCAACGGCTAATTCCCCGCCCGTACCTCTAATGTAACCACATAACCTACCGGCCTCCCTGATCTCCTTCCCATCCATCGACAAATCCGCTCCTGCCCTACCACAGAATACCGCTTCACTTCCCCCCGGATCAGAACAGGCTACCTCGTGGCCTTCTGTGGATCTCGTAAACACGATGACCCGATCACTACACTGGGACGTCAATTGAACATCCGTCCCCTCACTCTTACTTGAAAAGGCGCCAGAAGTTGAATCCCACTCAAGCAAAAACTCCCGTGCTTCTCCTGCGGAGTTTTCTGCATAAAACCGACCAAAATGAGAATAGGTGGTTGAACAACCACTGACCAGGATCAAAAAAGATAGCATCAGACCCTGTAAACTGACCTGTTTCAACATTGGCTTTCCTTGTAGCTAACTGATTGTTTTCATATGCGTGTGTTAGCCCTGTAGTCTAGCGAAAAACAGACAAACTCACGAATCATCCCTTGACTTTGCCCGCGATATATTGAGAATTATTATCATTCATAATTACAATACCATCCCGATCCAATTTTCCAAACCAAGGAACCAATCCAAATGATGAGTGTGTCTCCGCGCAGTGTTCTTCGCCAAATCGTCGCTTTAACCACCAGCTTTTTGCTAACGCAACCTGTTTTCGCCGCAGAAGAAGTCAACATATATTCTAATCGACAGCCTTTTCTGATCCAGCCCATGCTGGATGCATTTACTACTCAGACAGGTATCAAGACTAATGTGGTTTTTGCAAATAAGGGTGTCGCGGAACGCCTGAAAACCGAGGGTGCCAACAGCCCCGCTGATCTGGTTTTGACTGTGGACATAGGTCGCCTGCAGGAACTGGTAGATGCTGATGTGTTACAGCCGGTTAAAAGTGAAAAGCTGGCTGCCGACATTCCCCGTCAGTACCGCTCGGAAGATAATCTCTGGTTCGGCCTGACACTACGTGTCAGAAATATTTATGCGTCCAAGGAACGCACGGATATCCGAAATATTTCTTATGAAGACCTTAGTAATCCCGAATGGAAGGGTCGCATCTGCACCCGTTCCGGCAAGCATCAGTACAATATTGCCTTGATCGCTTCAATGCTCGCCCATCACGGTGAAGCCAAAACAGAAGAATGGCTGCGGGGCGTGAAGGCGAATCTTGCCCAAAAACCCCAAGGCAATGACCGCGCCCAGGTTAAAGCTATCAAAGAAGGCATTTGCGATATAGCCTTAGGCAACAGCTACTACTACGGCGTCATGCTAACAGATGCAAACCAGATTGAATGGGCCCGCTCTGCGAACATTTTGTTCCCTAACCAGGATAACCGTGGTGCACATGTGAATATCAGCGGTATCGCCCTGACAAAAGCAGCCCCCAACAAGGCCAATGCCATTAAATTGATGGAATTCCTGTCCGACGATCTGGCCCAGCGCATGTACTCTGAGCAGAATTTTGAATATCCAGTCAAACCTGATGTTCAGGCTTCCGGACTGGTATCATCCTGGGGAAAATTCAAGGCTGATGAGCTGCCGCTTGATGAGATTGCAAGACTGCGTACGAAAGCGGTGAAGCTGGTCGATAAAGTCGATTTTGACGGCTAAGGTGTGACAGCGAATACTGAGAGTAGCAGCTCTATGGAAGCCATAAGGAGTCCGATATATCTTGAGCTAGATACCGGCCAAAGGGATAACACCCGATTGTGGCGCGGGCTTACAGTGACAATAGCGGTATTGGTTCTAATACCGCTATTGTCCGTTTTCTACCTTTCATTCTTCCCTGAAGAAAACATCTGGCCACACCTCGTCGACACGGTATTACCCCGTTACCTGACAACAACGGCAGCACTGATGTTAGGGGTTGGCATTCTGACTACCGTATTTGGTTTGACCAGTGCCTGGTTGGTTGCTCACTATCAGTTTCCTGGGAGAAAGCTATTTTCCTGGGCCCTGCTATTGCCATTCGCCGTACCTGCATACGTCATTGCCTATGTCTATACAGATCTGCTGGAATACTCCGGCACCTTGCAGGTTTCAATAAGGGCAATCTTCGGCTGGACCTCACCACGAGACTACTGGTTCCCGGAAATACGTAGTATTGGCGGCGCCATTATCATGTTTTCGTTGGTCCTCTATCCCTATGTTTACCTCACTTGCCGTGCAGCCTTGCAGGAACAGTCAGAAAGCTTGATTTTGGCGAGCCGCTCACTAGGGGCAGGCACCTTCAGAACTTTAAGGAAAGTGATTCTACCGACAATCAGACCCGCCCTGGCGGTAGGGCTGGCTCTGGCCCTGATGGAAACCCTGAACGATTATGGGACGGTAAGCTATTTTGCAGTTCAAACACTTACTGCCGGACTTTATGACACCTGGCTAAATCTGGGCAATCTTGGAGGCGCCGCACAAATTGCTTCGCTCATGGTCATCGCCGCCCTATTTCTGCTTTTTCTTGAACGTAAAAGCCGTAAACGGGCAAAGACATACCATAGCAGTGCTAAATTACGCCCAATTGCACCAACTCAACTGAAGGGCAAACATGCCATAGTGGCAACGGCATTTTGTCTTGTGTTGGTGACGGCAGGTTTTCTTATTCCGGCAGGCCTGCTTCTATACTATGCGGTACTTTATTTTGAACAAAGCTGGACAGCAAACTTTGCCCAATATGCAATAAATTCGCTGAAACTCTCTTCTTTAGCGGCTTTAGTCCTTATCATAGTTGGGACGGTATTGGCCTATGCCCAGAGAATAGCCCCTTCAAATTTCAATAAGTCCATGACCAGACTCGCCTCCGTAGGCTATGCAATGCCTGGTGCAGTGCTGGCCATTGGCGTCATAATTCCGCTGGGTAATTTTGATAACTGGCTGGATGGATTGCTTAAACGCTGGTTCGATTTTGGCACCGGTTTACTGCTGAGCGGAACCATATTCGCCATAATCTACGCCTACTCTGCTCGATTCATGACGGTGTCCTTGGGGTCTGCCGAAAGCGGACTCGCGCGCATCACACCAGCTATGGATCAGGCTGCCCGTACTCTCGGACATGGCCCCTGGTCCAGCTTGCGCAAAATCCACTTGCCATTGCTGAAACGAAGCCTGCTGGCAGCGGCTATCATTGTTTTCGTCGATTGCATGAAGGAATTACCGGCCACCCTGATTCTGCGGCCCTTTAACTTTGAAACGCTTGCGACCTTTGTGTACCAGTTTGCATCTGATGAACTACTTGAGCAAAGTGCACTTGCCGCACTGATGATCGTTGTTGCCGGACTACTGCCGGTGCTACTTCTCAATCGGGCGAGCAATATCGGCAGTGAATAACCTTAATTTTATCCAGGGTCTTAATGGACTCTCGCCTTATAATAAGTATCTCAGCGAAATAGTTTTGAATATAAGCGCCATCTCTTGTCCGCAGAATGAAATAAGCCGCACTAGTTAGCACAGCTTATTTGTGGTCCTGATTTGGCCCTTATTGCCAGATAACCTTTTGTCTGGCTGCATACCAGCCTTCCATGAGCTGATTGTATTCATCTTCTATAACGTTACGTTTCATTTTCATGGTTGGCGTCAGGAAGTCATTTTCAATGGTCCATTGATCCTTCACTACCACCATAAACTGAAGTTTCTCATGAGGATCAACGGAAGCATTCACATCCTGCATCTTCGCCAACAGTTCAGCCTCAAAATTCTTGCGGAAATCGGAATTGTTGCGCTTGGAATAGGAATCTTCAGACAGCACTACAAGACAACAGGGCTGCGGATAGTCCGCACCTGCAACGCAGCACATTTCCACATCAGACAGTGAAACCACTTTGTTTTCGATAGGTGCCGGTGCGACATATTTACCTTTGCTGGTTTTGAAGAGCTCCTTGGTTCGACCGGTCAATTTCAATCGACCCATTTCGTCTATTTCACCTCGGTCTCCAGTTCTTAACCAACCGTCATCAGTAAATGCTTCACGGGTTTTTTCTTCATCCTTGTAATAACCCATCATATTGGCAGGGTTTTTTATCTGCACTTCGCCGTCTGCGCTGATCCGTTGCTCGACACCCGGCATTGGTTCTCCGACATAACCTACACGAGTACGCCCAGGTTTGGTCATATGGGAATAGGCAAAGTTCTCCGACATCCCATAGCCTTCAAGCAGCTCTAACCCGAGATTGCGATACCAATTCAGAATGTCCTGGGAAAGAGGTGCAGACCCACTCCCAGCAATCCGTGTGTGCTGCAATCCGAGAGCCGTTAAGACTTTCTTTTTCACAATTCGGTTGAGTAATGGAATCTTGAGCATTCTTTTCAGTTTCTTCTCCGGCATCTTTGCTATAACACCAGACTGGAACTTGCTCCAGAGACGTGGAACTGAAATAAATACTGTGGGACGCGCACGCTGAAGATCCTGTACGAAAGTATCAAGGGCATCCGCAAAATACACCCGGAAACCCACCTGCAAGGATGTAAGTTCAACACAAAAGCGTTCAAACACATGTGACAGCGGCAGATAAGACAGCATTCTGTCGTCCCTGCTGATATCAAGTTCCTTTACTGCACCATCCGCACCCACAACCATAGCTTCAAAGGAGGTCATTACTCCCTTTGGCATGCCGGTTGATCCAGAGGTGTAAATGATGGTGGCCAGCTCTTCAAGTTTACGATCCGGGCTCTCAGCCATTGGCGCAGTCTTATCGACAATATCGTTCCAGGTGATGCAGTCAGTCGGGGGGCTTAACGGATAGGAAATACAATGCAGGTCAGCAGATACACCTTCCTTCATATCGTCCCAGTCATCCAGTTTGCCGACAAACAGCACTTTGGTTTCACTATGATCAAGAATCTGTCTCACACTATCGGCATGCAGGGTTGGATAAAGCGGAATAGATATGTGCCCCGCCATCCAGATGGCAAGATCAGACATGATCCAGTGTGCGCAGTTCTTCGATAAAATGCCGATTTTCGATTTTTCAGGCAGGTCCAAAGACTTCAGGTAGTTTGCCATACGGCGCACTTCCTGCCCTGTGCGAGCCCAGGTGTACTCTTCACAGACACCGTTGCCCATAGGTTGTGTCATATAGATATCACTGGGGCGGGTTTTTTCCCAATGATAAAGTCGTTGTAAGGGGGTAGGTATTTCGGTGTGTTGTTCCATCGTCTGTCCTTACCTTCTTATTTGGAGTTATGATTTTTATATGTTTCGGTGTGAAGATTTTATCTTTTTAGGCCGCAATCGTCAGTGCGTACTTCGCAAATCAGAGCTGACAAAATAGCCCTAATTCATTGCTCTGCCAAGTCTTACGGGACTTTTGGCTGTAAAAATAGATATTGCCTCCAGCATGGTTATAATGCTGGAAGAATAATACTTATAACAACGACAGGCCGGGGGCTTTTCAATGTCTAAATACTGCTGCCCCAAATGCAGACAAGGCGTTCTGAGACCAGTAGTTCTGGATGAGCATGAAACCGAATTAAGCGAAACTTTTATTTGCAGCAACTGCCAGCACCAAGCCAAGATACCAGCAGCCATGATTATCTTCAGCCAGGTTCTGACCAGCGTCGTTGGTGGCGTCGTTACCGCTTACTTATTTATTGAGCAGCTTTCAGCGTTTGTCACCATAATCCAGTTCGGTATTGATGCCAACTTGACCAAAAATGTTTCTCTGCTCATCATAGCGCTCCTGTTTTTGATAGGTTTCGGCTACACATTGTTTATAGGACTGCAGGGCTTTGCCAGAAGACAGCTGTATTTAAATGCCGGACATTGCATCACCAAAGTTACAGACCCTACAGACTCAACAACCAACTCCGGATAGCGTGGCACCACTGAATCAGAATTACGGATAAGCTATTTCCGGGTAACCTGCCTCCAAGCAAAACAGCCCTGAACGTGGGCAAATAATTAAAATATGAGGAAGACAAATGATTAAACGCGTTTTTACCGCCAGCTTACTGGCGTTGAGCTTGGTTGGACATGCTGTTCAGGCAGAAGACAAGTTCGTAGCCATCACTCAGATCGTCGAGCACCCTGCTCTTGACGCATGCCGCCAGGGAGTCCAGGATCAACTGGCGGAGAGTGGCTATACCGTCGGTAAGAATCTGAAGTGGATGTATGAGAGTGCACAGGGTAATCCCACTACCGCCAGCCAGATCGCCAAGAAGTTTGCCGGCGCTGAACCGGACGTCATCGTTGCCATAGCCACACCTTCGGCCATTACCGCAGCGGCTGCCGCGCGCAATACACCTATTGTATTTTCCGCCGTAACCGATCCCGTTGGTGCTAAACTGGTGAGCTCACTGGCACACCCGGGCGGCATGGTGACCGGCACGACAGATATGCTGCCTCTGGCCAAGCATATGGAATTAATCCAAAAAATTCTTCCTAATACCAAGCGTATCGGCACCATTTACAACCCTGGTGAAGCCAATTCAGTGTCACTGGTTGAACGCTTAAAATCAGAACTTCCTGAGGGTGTAACCCTGCATGAAGCTGCGGCCACTAAAAGTTCTGAAATTCTGAACGCCACAAAATCCCTTATCGGTAAAGTCGACGCCATCTACCTGCTGACAGATAACACCGTTATCTCCGCCGCGGAAGCGGTCATCAAAGTCGGCGAACAAAATAAGATTCCGGTTATCGCGGCTGATACAGATACTGTCAAGCGAGGGGCTATCGCCGCTTACGGATTCAATTACTATGATGTAGGCCGCCAAACCGGGGCCATGGTCGCCGAAATTCTGTCTGGAAAAGCACCGGCAGATATTCCGGTCGGACAGGTAGAAAAGCTGGAACTACACCTGAATCCGGAGGCAGCCAAGCGCATGGGAGTTAACTTCTCTGATGAGCTGTTAGCCGAAGCCAAAGAGATCGTAAAGAGCTGATATTGAATCGGGACGGAGGGCAGCCTCCGTTCCTGACTAGTCCCCAGGATAATCTCTAGGGTTCAGTACTCTCTATTATCCTGCCATCTTTCCTGCACTGATTTCCAAGCCTGCATTTGGAGGAAGTTTTGAGCCAAATTGCCTTTCTGGGTGCCATTGAAACCGGGCTAATCTTTGCCTTGGTCGCATTTGGTGTATTTATTTCCTTCCGGGTATTGGATTTTCCAGACCTCACGGTCGACGGAAGTTTTCCACTTGGTGCCGCAGTTTCGGCCACCATGATTGTTAGTGGTGTTAATTCCTGGTTAGCAACATTTGCTGCCGTTCTGGCAGGTTGCGCTGCTGGCTGGTTAACGGCCTGGATGAACGTAAAGCTGAAAATTCTTCATCTTCTTGCATCCATACTGACCATGATTGCCCTTTATTCGATAAACCTCCGCATCATGGGCAAGCCGAATATTGCACTTCTTGGCGAACAGACCACTCTCACACCATTTGAAAACCTGGGGCTGGCTTACTACTACTCCACACCACTGGCTTTTTCAGTCGTAGTGCTGGTAGTGGTAACCCTTATGTACTTGTTTCTAAACTCTGAAACCGGTCTTGCCATGCGGGCCGCTGGAGCCAATAAAAATATGGCGCGGGCACAGGGCATCAATACCGGTGCCATGATTATGCTTGGTATGGCGCTTTCCAATGGATTGGTCGCTCTGGCAGGTTCCATGTTTGCTCAGTCGCAAGGTGCGGCTGATGTGACCATGGGCGTGGGAGTCATAGTAGTGGGTCTGGCATCAGTTATAGGTGGGGAAGCAGTACTACCGCCTAAAACCATTATCTGGGCATTGCTAGGCTGTATTCTTGGATCAATTCTCTACCGGCTGGCAATTGCAGCGGCACTGAATGCAGATTTTCTTGGTTTACAGGCACAGGATCTTAATCTGATCACTGCGGCACTGGTGGCCATCGCCATTGTATTGCCAGGTGCCAAACGCTCCATTTTCCGCAAAGTGGGAGGCGCGAAATGATTCAGGTTCAGGACCTACATGTCTGCTTCGGTCGAGCAACCCCCCTTGAAGTCCATGCCCTGCGCGGCATTAACATGGAAATTCCCCAGGGACAGTTTGTGACAGTTATTGGTAGCAACGGCGCGGGTAAAAGCACATTGCTCAACGCCATTGCCGGCGAGATTACACCGGAGTCGGGAAAAATAATCATCGGCAAAGATGATGTTACCCGCTGGCCAACCCACAAGCGTGCTGTGTCCGTTGCCCGGGTGTTCCAGGACCCTAAAATGGGCACTTGCGAAACGCTCACCCTGGAAGAAAATCTTGCTCTTGGCTTATCCAGGGGCCTGCGGAGAGGCTTGCGGCCTGCGCTGAAGGCCGGCAAGGTAGCACAATTGAAGGAACTGGTTGCCAGTTTAGGACTTGGCCTTGAGAATCGCCTGCAGGATAAAATTGGATTATTGTCTGGAGGACAGCGCCAGGCACTAAGTTTGTTGATGGCCACGCTGCGACCGATTGAGATTCTGCTCCTGGACGAACACACTGCGGCTCTGGATCCCAAGACAGCAAATTACGTGCTGAAATTAACCGCTGAAATTGTAGAAGCAGACCAGCTTACTGTCATGATGGTTACGCATAGCATGCAACAAGCCCTTTCCTACGGTCATCGCACCCTGATGTTGCATGAAGGCCAGATCATCTTTGACATTGATGGTCCTGAACGGGCCTCAACCAGCGTTGCTGACCTGCTCGACCTGTTTGAACGCAAAAGGGGAGAGGCACTGGCGGATGACGCACTATTGCTAGGATAGGATATGCCTAAAAACCAGGTTAGCCAGTTGATCAATAGCTAATCTGGCTTACCGCTTCGAAATGCCGAAATTCGGCAGGGTATATGGAATAGTGCCCGGTTCTTGCTTGCACGCCTTGGGCAAATCTAATGGCTTAAGCTGCGTCGGCTTCAGATTTCTGGCCACGGTTTGCCGAGCTTTGATAACGACGCGTATATCAAACTATGGGATCCTGGGTCATTGCGCTATCCTGTCCAATTGGGCCAGCAGAATAACCTGCAATGGTTTAAAAGGCTGTGAATACCATCAATAAAGCACCATGAAACGTGACATACCCCCTTGATTAGTAAAGATTTCATACGACCACTTCAACTTTTGGAAAGAGCACGACATGCTTATCGGAACCGACAAACTCATCTCTCTGCTCAATCAGCCAGACATCCTGATTCTCGACTGCCGTTTCTACCTGGATCAGGTTGAAAAAGGCAGGCAACTGTATTTAGAAAGCCATATTCCAGGTGCTATTTATGCGGATCTGAATAAGGATCTGTCCGCAGCGGTTATTCCGGGCAAAACCGGAAGACATCCCTTACCGGAAGTTACCGTTTTCCAGACTCGGTTAGAGTCCTGGGGGCTTACGCCCCGTCATCAGGTTATTGCCTATGACGATGCAGGTGGTGTTTACGCGGCGCGCCTTTGGTGGTTATTGAAATGGGTGGGCCACCATAATGTCCACATACTCAATGGCGGCTGGAATGCCTGGGCACAGGCCGGGTTAGCCGTATCGAAGGACATTCCGAATCCTGTTCAAAGCCAATACTCGGTCTCACCGAACCCTGAGATGGTGGTAACGGCTGACGATATTATGCAAGCCTGTGAAAATAACGGTAGATATAACGATTCGGGTCTGGTGCTGGTAGATGCACGTGCACTACCCAGATTCCTGGGAGAGGTTGAGCCCATCGACCCAGTCGCGGGTCATATCCCCAAGGCCCTTTGTCACCCCTTCCAAATCAACTTGTCTGATACCGGCAGGTTCAAATCCAGTGAAACACTGCTGAACCAGTTTCAGAACTCGCTGAGCAGATCATTGGGTAGTTCAGCTAGTTTGGAAAGTTCGGACATTTCGGATACCGAGACGGCGACCGGTGGGAATAACCTGTTAACAGATCAAAAAATTGTTCACTACTGTGGTTCGGGTGTCACTGCCTGCCACAACCTCTTTGCCATGCAGTTGGCCGGATACCCCATGCCATTGTTATATCCGGGTTCCTGGAGTGAGTGGATCACCAACCCTGCTCGTCCCATTGCTACCGGTGAGGGTTAACAGACCCAAGAGCAATTTCATAAATGACTAAAAGACCCCAATAAAAAAGGCACCTCAGTGCCTTTTTCTCTACACAGCCGCATAAAAGCTATACGGTCATATGACCACGAACTTCTTCTTTATCCATGGACTCCCCGGTTCCGCTTAGAACTACGCTGCCACGGTCCATCACCAAGTAGGAATCTGCTAATTCGTAGGCAAAATCCAGGTACTGCTCAACCAGAACAATCGCCATCTCGCCACGATCACGCAATTTGGCTATAACATTCTGGATGTCCTTAATAATGGAAGGTTGAATTCCTTCTGTAGGCTCATCAAGCATCAACAATTTTGGCCGTGTAACCAAAGCCCGGGCTATGGCCAGCTGCTGCTGTTGTCCGCCGGACAAGTCCCCTCCCCGGCGTTTCAGCATATCTTTCAGTACCGGAAACAAGGTAAATATTTCTTCGGGTATAGTGCGTTGACTACGAGGGATCGCAGCAAAGCCCGTTTTCAGGTTTTCGTATACAGACAGCTGGGAAAAGATTTCCCGTCCCTGAGGCACATAGGCTATCCCCAACCGGGCCCGATCATGCGGGCTCATTTTTGTAATGGCCTGTCCATCCCAGGTTATGACTCCGGATTTAATGCCCTGATGACCGGAAAGAGCCCTAAGCAGCGACGTCTTACCCACCCCATTTCGCCCAAGAATACAGGTGACTTGCCCCGGCGCAGCGTCAAGACTAACGTCATAAAGAGCCTGGCTGGCACCGTAATATAGATCTACATTTTCTACCCGTAACATCTCAGCGCCCCAAATATACTTCGATGACTTGTTCGTTTTTCTGCACCTGATCCAATGATCCCTCAGCCAGCACCCGGCCTTCATGCAACACGGTTACCTTACACTCCAGTGCGCGCACAAAATCCATGTCATGCTCCACCACGACCAGAGAGTGCTTTTTGGAAACTTCCTTGAACAGTTCAGCGGTTTTTTCCGTCTCAATATCCGTCATTCCCGCAGCGGGTTCATCGATCAGCAGAAGCTCAGGCTCCTGAATCAACAGCATTCCGATCTCCAGCCACTGCTTTTGACCATGCGATAAAGCACCTGCTTCTTCACCAGAACGACCGGTGAGATCTACCAATTGCAGGATTTCGTCTATCCGCTCCCGCTGTTTGCCCTGGAGTTTATGAAACAGGGAAGCCAACACCGAGCGGCCTCCAGCAAGTGCCAGTTCCAGATTTTCAAAAACGGTTAAAGACTCGATAACAGTCGGCTTCTGGAATTTGCGGCCGATACCCAAGTTGGCAATTGCCGCTTCGTCGTATTGAGTTAGATCCATGGAACTATTGAATATTATCTCGCCCTCATCCGGACGTGTTTTACCGGTGATAACGTCCATCATAGTCGTTTTACCAGCGCCATTCGGTCCAATGATGGCGCGAAGCTCGCCTGGGCGTAGATCCAGAGAAAGGCTGTTCAACGCTTTGAATCCGTCGAAACTTACAGAAACCCCGTTGAGATAAAGAATTGAGGCATTGGGTATGTGTTTGGGTTGCATATAAGATCGCCTTATCCTGAATCCTAGTTGGTTGAGAGCTCAACATCACTTGTGTGCTTAGCCGAAGTTGGTAATGGCTTGGCATTGTCTGAAGCGGGGTCTGGATCAGAGCCCGGACCTGATCCTCCATGACCGACATGCAGATCAGGATCTTCGCGGCTTTCGCTGCCCACTGTAGAGGTAGAAGACAGTCTCTTTGCAAGAAGAGTTTCCACCAGGCCGACCACGCCCTTAGGCAGATAAAGTGTCGAGACCACAAACAAGGCCCCCAGGAAGAATAACCATAACTCCGGAACAGCGGCCGTAAAATAGGACTTGGCATAGTTCACCAAAACCGCACCGATAATAGCTCCGTAAAGGGTGCCGCGCCCTCCGACTGCAACCCAAATGATAATTTCAATGGAGTTAATAGGAGAAAACTCACCAGGATTGATAATTCCCACCTGAGGTACATAGAGGGCGCCGGCAATTCCGGAAAGCACGGCAGATATGACAAAAACAAATAGCTTGAACTTATCGACCCGGTAGCCAAGAAAGCGGGTTCTGGCTTCAGCATCACGCACCGACACCAAAACTCGCCCAAGTTTTGACTGAACAATATAACGACAAAGAACGTATGCCAGCATCAGGGCCAGTACGGAACATACAAACAATACTGCGCGGGTGGAATCGGCCTGCAGGTTAAAGCCAAGAATGTCCTTGAAATCAGTGAGGCCGTTGTTGCCGCCAAAGCCCATATCATTGCGGAAAAACGCCAACATCAGCGCATAAGTCAGCGCCTGGGTGATGATCGAGAGATACACGCCGGTAACACGGGAACGGAAAGCCAGCCAGCCAAAAACAAATGCCAGAATTCCAGGCACCAGCCCTACCATAACCATAGCAAAGAAAAAATGATCGAAACCAAACCAGTACCAGGGCAGTTCCTGCCAGTTCAGAAATACCATGAAATCCGGCAATACCGGGTTGCCATATACACCGCGCTCGCCAATCTGACGCATGAGATACATGCCCATTGCATACCCACCAAGGGCAAAGAATGCACCGTGACCAAGGCTGAGGATACCGCAGTATCCCCAGATGAGATCCACTGCCAGCGCCAGTAGCGCATAGCACAGGTACTTGCCCAGCAAGGTTAAGGTATAAGTGGAAACATGCAGTGCCGAACCTTCAGGAAACGTCAGGTTAAGCAGAGGCACAAGGATACCGATGATCAGCAGCGTAGTGAGCAGATAACGACCAACGCGGTCATTCATGATGGATTGAGTCAGGGGACCTAGTTTCATAACCATTACTCCTCAGCCGCCCGGCCTTTGAGTGCAAACAGGCCTCTTGGGTATTTCTGGATAAACAGGATGATAAATACCAGCACAAGAATTTTAGCGAGCACGGCTCCGGCAAATGGCTCCATCAGCTTGTTCGCAATACCCAGGGACATCGCCCCGACAAAAGTACCTACCAAATTGCCCACTCCGCCGAAGACCACCACCATAAATGAGTCAATAATGTATGCCTGCCCCAGGTTAGGGCCAACATTAGTTAGCTGACTCAAGGCGACACCTGCGATCCCGGCAATTCCTGAACCCAGGCCGAAAGTCAGGGCATCCAGCCATCCGGTACGAATCCCCATGGAACTGGCCATACGCCGGTTTTGGGTCACGGCTCTCATCTGCAGGCCAAACAGTGTTTTGCGTAACAACAGCGCCAGCGCGAAAAGCACCATCATGCTGAAAATGATGATATAGAGACGATTATAGGTAAGGCTTAAAGCGCCGTTAATTTCCAGGGAACCGGACATCCAGCTGGGAGTGGAGACTGACTGGTTAAGAGGACTAAATATTGTACGCACAGCCTGCTGAAGGATAAGGCTGATGCCGAAAGTGGCCAGTAGCGTTTCCAGCGGGCGACCATAGAGATGACGGATAACACCTCGTTCTATTATCACGCCCACACAACCCGAAACCAGGAACGCCGCAGGCACCGCTACCATAAGCGAAATATCTATATGGTTGGGCATCAATTGCTGAATAACGAAAGTTGTATAAGCCCCCAGCATGATCATCTCACCATGAGCCATATTGATAACGCCCATGACTCCGAAGGTTATGGACAGCCCAACCGCAGCCAGCAACAGAACCGCCCCAAGACTGATGCCGAAATAGACATTCTCAATGCCCTGATTAAATGCAAGGAGGTCTTCAATGGAATCCAGTGCCTCCTCAGCTGCATCCCGGACCTTCTCATCGGGCTCCAGATACTCACCATCGCGATTGATCACAAAGCCACTTAAAAGGGATCTGACTTCTGGATAGAGTTCACCTCTAAGTTGTGCAATCGCAGCAATTCGCTCTTCAGGCGCACCATAGCGGGCGACTAACATAGCTTCAGACACAGACAGAAGATGACGGACCGTGGCGCTTTCTTCCCGCTCCAGGGCGGAGCGTAAAGGCTTTAGATTGGATTCATCGTCAGACTTCATCATCGCCCTAGCCGCTTCAAGGCGGGTATCCAGGTTAGACGACCGTAGTTGAAGGCTGGCGAGAGTTTCCTTGAGCAGCCCCCTTATAGAATTATTAACGCTGACCTTCTTATAGTCGCGCTTTTTTACATCGGCCGTAGCTTCGCCGGAAACTGCATTTGTTGCGGTATAAACACCATCAGCAGAGGTCAATACAACGAACAGATTATTCTGATTCTTTCTGTAGTAGAGATCACCTTCGAGCATACCGTTTAATAAAAAGATCACTCGATCATCGTCAAAATTGCCTAGATCATTGACGATTTCCTGCTTCTTTGTGAAGTTTGCAGCTTTTAATTCGGCAAGTTTTTCCAGCAGGATTTCGTCTTTAACATTGGCGTTCGCAATTCCAGCAAAACTTTGCAGTGCAATAACTGCGAGAATGGCACTGACTTGCAGTATTCGGCTAAGCCATACCGACGACAAGCGCATAATATTTCTCTTTTTTTAGTGGCATGAATGTTTGAGAGTATTCAGAACAAAACCTCATCCCTGAGGCTTCCAGTGGTAATTTATGTCAGAAAAAAATTAATAGTTCTGACCTGAGCATTTACCAGTTTTGACGTTGTAGTTGCCGCAGGCCAATGGTGCGGTCCAGTCAGCGGTAATGTCTTTGCTACCGTCCAGGAAATCAGACCAGGCATCGCCCATAACTGCACCAGCAGTCTGCCACACAGTTTCAAACTGGCCGTCTTCCTGGATCTCTCCGATCAAGACAGGTTTGGTGATGTGGTGGTTTGGCATCATGGTCGCGTAGCCGCCAGAAAGATTTGGCACAGAAACACCAATGATCGCGTCAGCAACGGCATCCGGGTCGGTAGTACCAGCTTTCTTAACCGCTTCTGCCCACATATTGAAACCGATGTAGTGTGCTTCCATTGGATCGTTGGTGACACGTTTCTTGTCTTTGATGAATGTTTTCCAGGAATCAATAAAATCAGTGTTGGCTTCAGCGTCGACACTCATGAAGTAGTTCCACGCGGCCAAATGGCCCACCAGTGGTTTGGTGTCGAGACCGGATAACTCTTCTTCACCCACCGAGAAGGCTACAACAGGAATATCTTCCGCGGAGATGCCCTGGTTAGCCAATTCTTTGTAGAAAGGTACGTTGGCATCACCATTAATTGTGGAAACTACAGCGGTTTTAGCACCGGCGGTCCCAAATTTTTTGATATCAGCAACGATACTCTGCCAATCAGAATGCCCGAATGGCGTGTAGTTGATCATGATATCTTTTTCAGCTACACCTTTAGCTTTCAGATAGGCTTCCAGAATTTTGTTGGTAGTCCGTGGGTATACATAATCAGTACCGGCCAGTACCCAACGTTTAACACCTATATCATTCATCAGGTAATCAACGGCAGGAATTGCCTGTTGGTTGGGAGCAGCACCGGTGTAAAAAACGTTCTTGGAAGACTCTTCACCTTCATACTGAACGGGGTAGAAAAGCAATCCGTCCAGCTCTTCAAATACCGGTAGTACAGACTTACGTGATACGGATGTCCAGCAACCGAAAACCACATCAACCTTGTTTTTTTCCAACAGCTCACGTGCCTTTTCCGCAAACAACGGCCAGTTGGAAGCCGGATCAACCACTACAGCCTCTAACTTCTTACCTAAAAGGCCACCTTTCTTATTTTGCTCTTCTACCAGCATGAGCACAGTATCCTTCAGTGTGGTTTCACTGATGGCCATCGTACCGCTAAGACTGTGAAGCACCCCAACCTTGATTGTGTCGGCAGCTTGTACCAGGGATGCACTAACAGACAGGGCCAAAGCGCTGAAGCCAATCCCAATGCTTTTAGACATTTTTTTCATTTTTAGAACTCCGGTGATGGTTATTTTGAGTGAGTTTCTCCCGCCACAAAATCAGCACAGGTTGTTCCATTCAATTTTTAAGCCCTTATATTCAGTATGTTACAAATTTTTTACGGGTTTATACCTAGCTCATGCCTGAACCATAGGCCGCTAAACGCACCAGTTATGTGCACGCCATTTTTTCAGATGCACCTTTATCGATCTTTTTATCAAGAAAGCTGATTATGGTTACCAAGGCTTAACAACCCGGACCCAAATCAGTGCAAGTCACATAACGACTCAAAGTCAACCATATCAGGGCTTTCAGAGATATCGACCCGTCTGATCGGCAGCTATGCCACAAAATGGCACGTGATTCGCAACAAGTTCCCACAGGAGAAAATCCAGTAGGATTAACTGAGGCTAATCCGCTCTTTGATTGGCCCGTTACTTTTTGACTGATCCGTTACTTTCAGGCATTAAATGGAATAAATTAAAGAACCCGGATTTCATGGTGATCTTGCAGGCTGGATTTGGTTGACAGGACATTTGTTGACAGGACAAAGACAGGCTGTCTGGTAAATATTGCTATATTTCTTATATTTAGATATGTCGAATAGCACTAATAATGACACACTCTCAGATGATCTTTTTACTATGAAATTCGAAGCCTCCAATGCCTGTTCCATTAACGATGGCGCCGCTGGCAATAGTCACCAGGGAATACATGGACCTCAGGTTAAGGTATTGCTAGCTAATCGTCAGTGGCAGGCATCTTTGGATATCGAAGCCAAACGCCAGGGTCCGCGAACTATAATCGCGCGGGCACGGCATGAAGGCCCTTTACGTATCCAACGTCCGTTTTTTCCTGAAGCTCAGGACCTGCCTCACCTTTATTTATTGCATCCTCCTGGCGGCCTTGTTTGTGGGGACAAGCTCAAGGTCAATATCAGTTCATTGGATGGTGCAAAGCTACTGATCACCACCCCTTCTGCGGGGAAGATTTACCGTACCGACCAGCATGGACACACCCAAGAACAAGTCATTCATCTGGACTGCACCAATAACGGTCACCTGGAGTGGTTGCCACAGGAAAACATCATCTACGATGGTGCAAACGGCGAACAGATTCTGGAACTGCAAACAACTCCGGACAGCCGCTTTGCTATCTGGGACATCACCGTCATGGGACGGCCGGCCAGCGCTATTCCCTTTATCCGTGGCCGATTTGAACAGTACTTAAAGGTTCTCTGTGATGCCCTGCCCTATTTTCAAGAACGTGTGGAACTTAGCGACGCCGGCCCCTGCTTCACTTCTGCCTGGGGTCTGAATGGCTACTCGGTTTACGGATCAATGCTAATTGGCTATACCGATCAGGCACAGTCGCTTTTGGAGGGGTTGCGCGAACACCTCCAGCAGATACCAGCGCCCTCTTCGTCCTGGGCGAGAGACCTGGATTGGTCTGTCACCCGCAGAGACCGAATGATTATTCTCAGAGCATTGGCAGCCCAATCAGAACCTATGAAGGTATTGTTCTGCAATGCCTGGAAATTTTTGCGGCCACGGATTTTGCATGTTGATGCCTGCCCGCCAAGGATCTGGTCCACATGACCAACTGGCTGAACTGACCTGTTTCATACTTCAACAGGCTTATAAACTAATAGAGGCGCTTAATCAGGCCTTGATTACCAAACGGAACGTTGTAGACGATGAGGAACCATTAATGGAGCTTACGCCGAGAGAGAAGGATAAGTTACTACTGTTTACCGCTGCCCTGTTGGCTGAACGCCGCAAACAAAAAGGCATCAAATTGAATTACCCCGAAGCCGTAGCCCTGTTAAGTATGGAAATAATCGAAGGCGCCAGAGAAGGCAGAACCGTGGCAGATCTGATGGATTATGGGCGCACTATTTTGAGTCGGGACGACGTTATGGAAGGCATCGCAGAAATGATTCCGGAGGTGCAGGTGGAAGCCACTTTTCCGGACGGCACCAAGCTGGTCACCGTACATAACCCAATTCCCTAATGTTCGATAGAAATGCAAAGGACATTAATCACCTGCGGGCGGCACTTTGATCTGCCATACACGATGTCATTGCCAACTGAAAAATTTGAAAGGAGTTATTCATGATTCCGGGCGAAATTGAAACCCTGGCGGGAGAGATAGAACTGAATAAAGGGCTTCCGACAACCACTGTAGAAGTCACAAATTCCGGTGATCGCCCCGTGCAGGTAGGTTCTCACTATCATTTTTATGAAACCAACCCCGCACTTGCCTTTGACCGGGAAAAATCCCGTGGTTACCGGCTGAATATCGCCGCCGGTACAGCTGTCCGTTTCGAACCAGGTCAGACCAGAACTGTCGAACTCGTCGAAATGGCCGGCAATAAAACCATTTATGGCTTCCGTGGCGACATCATGGGCGAACTCTAACCTGACCGTAAGTGGAAGACTAAGAACTAGCGTGCAGGATAACTTAGCAGGAGAAAGGTAATGGCGAAAATTTCACGGGCTGCCTACGCGGATATGTTCGGGCCAACGGTCGGTGACCGGGTCAGGCTAGGCGATACTGAACTTTGGATAGAGGTGGAAAAAGACTTCGCCCAGTATGGCCACGAAGTTAAATTTGGTGGCGGCAAAGTTATTCGCGACGGTATGGGGCAATCCCAGGCGACGAGCAAAACGGCAGTCGACACCGTCATTACTAATGCGCTGATTCTGGACTATTGGGGAATTGTAAAAGCCGATATCGGTATCAAAGCCGGCCGCATTGCCGCTATTGGTAAGGCCGGGAACCCTGACATACAGGACAACATTGACATTATTGTCGGCCCAGGAACTGAGGTTATTGCAGGCGAAGGAATGATTGCCACCGCTGGCGGTATTGATGCTCATATCCACTTTATCTGCCCGCAACAAATAGAAGAAGCGCTGATGTCCGGTGTCACCACCATGCTGGGTGGCGGGACCGGTCCTGCCACCGGCACCAACGCAACAACCTGCACACCTGGCCCCTGGCATCTCGGAAAAATGCTGCAGTCGGCCGATGCCTTCCCGATGAACCTCGGCTTTCTCGGTAAGGGCAACGCCAGCTTGCCGGATGCCCTCGAAGAACAGGTGATAGCCGGAGCTATGGGCCTGAAACTGCATGAAGACTGGGGTACGACACCTGCCGCCATAGACAATTGCCTTAATGTTGCAGAGAAGTATGATGTTCAGGTCGCCATTCACACGGATACCCTGAATGAATCAGGTTTTGTAGAAGACACCCTGGCAGCATTTAAAGGCCGCACCATCCATACTTATCACACGGAAGGCGCTGGAGGTGGGCATGCACCGGATATCATCAAAGCCTGTGGTGAGAACAACGTACTTCCCTCATCCACCAACCCCACCCGACCCTACACCATCAACACCGTCGACGAACATCTCGACATGCTAATGGTATGTCATCATCTGGATCCTGATATTCCTGAAGATGTCGCCTTTGCCGACTCCCGGATTCGTAAGGAGACAATCGCGGCAGAAGACATACTGCATGACCTCGGCGCTTTCAGCATGATCGCTTCGGATTCCCAGGCAATGGGTCGGGTCGGTGAAGTCGTTATCCGCACATGGCAAACCGCGCACAAAATGAAGGTTCAGCGCGGCGCACTGGGATCAGACGGAGATCGTAGCGATAACATTCGCGCCAAACGTTATGTGGCCAAGTACACCATTAACCCAGCCATTACTCACGGCATTGCCGACCAGGTAGGCTCTCTTGAAGCAGGTAAGCTCGCTGATATCGTTCTGTGGAAACCGGCGTTTTTCGGCGCTAAACCCGCTGTCATTGTAAAAGGCGGCATGATTGCAGCGGCGCCCATGGGCGATCCCAACGCATCCATTCCAACACCACAGCCTGTCCACTATCGCCCCATGTTTGGCGCTTTTGGCGGAGCTTTGCCGGAGACCCGTATTACCTTTGTCAGTCAGGCAGCGCTGGACAACGATATCAAAAGCCAACTGGGTCTGAAGTCCATGGTGATGGCTTGCAGCAATACCCGTAACATCACCAAGAAAGACATGCGGCTAAATGACTTGATGCCCAATATGGAAGTGGACTCACAAACCTATGAGGTACGGGCCGATGGTGAGTTGCTGGTTTGTGAGCCTGCAAAAGTATTGCCTATGGCACAGCGCTACTTTTTGTTTTAGCAAGACCAGATTTTGTTTTAGCAAGACCAGATTTCGTTTTAGCAAGATCAGGTTTTGTTTTAGCAAGGTCAGGTTTTGTTTTGGCGCCGCCGGATGCGATCTTTAGCGGCAACAGTCGTTTTTAACAGTAACGGTTTAACCACTCTGCATACTGCTTGATTGATAGCAGGGTTCAGGTGGCAACATAAATAGTGAGACATCAATATGCTTAAGGCGATAGAACGTCTTCCGGAAGGATCAGCCATCGCAGCAGACGAAGTGATAGAGCTTACCTACGATGAACGTAAGCGCGGTCGACTTAAGGCCCGAACCCTGTCAGGCACCAGTGTGGGGCTGTTTCTGGAACGGGGCAAATGCCTGCTGGATGGAGAGTTTCTGCGTACAGAGACAGGCATAATCATTAGCATCGCCGCGGCAAAAGAAGAAGTGGTGACGGCCTACGCGCAAAGCCCGCTGCAGTTTGCCCAGGTGGCTTATCATCTCGGCAACCGTCATGTCCCGTTGCAGATCGGTGATTTTTGGGTACGTTTCCAGCCTGACCACGTTTTGCAGGATCTTTGTGTTCATTTCGGTATGGAAATCAGTACAGAGACAGCCCCTTTTCAACCGGAAAACGGCGCCTACGGAGCCCATTCCGGCCCTCACGGGCATTCCCATGCTCACGACGATCACGATCATGGACATCATCACGAGGTTAATGATGCTTAGCGAATCTTTATGTTCTCCAGCCGAGATTATTAGCCTATGAACCAGCTTGCCAACCTCAGGCTTTTCAACCTAATCAGTCCGGCCTTGCCGGTAGGCGCGTTTGCCTATTCGCAGGGTCTGGAATGGGCGATTGAAGAAGGAGGCGTCAATTCTCCTGAAAAAATTGCAGACTGGATTGGCCAGGTCCTGTGCCTCAACCTCAGCCATACAGATGTTCCGGTTATGGCCCGGTTGTATCAGGCACTGGAATCACAAGACTGTGAAATGCTCAGGCACTGGAATGCCTGGAGCCTTGCCAGCCGGGAAACCCAGGAACTGTTGGATGAAGACCGACAGGTGGCAGCAGCTATGATGAAGGTTTTACAGCAACATGACATTGGCTTTCCTGTTTGGTGGAGTGCGTCACTGCAAGAATCCAGCTGGGATTTTACTCCTTCCCTGATTTTCACCTGGGCATTGGCAGGATTTTCCTGGGGTATAGATTTACAAAATACAGCGGCCGGTTACTGCTGGAGCTGGGCAGAAAACCAAATAACAGTCGCGGGGAAAACCCTGCCTCTTGGACAGACACAGGCACAGAAGATCCTGGGTGCCCTAATGCCTAAAATAAACAGTAGCGTTACCCGAGGCTTAGCCCTAGTGGATGACGCTATGGGCTATTCCCTGCCAGGCTGGGTAATGGCATGCGCGAAACATGAAACCCAATATTCCCGGCTGTTCAGGTCCTGAACCGACTTGCCGGTTTATACCGAATAAAAATGATAGGAGCTACCCAAAAGATGAGTAAACAAACCCTGAGGGTCGGTATTGGCGGCCCAGTAGGTTCAGGCAAAACGGCGCTTGTCTCGGCACTCTGCCTGAAGCTTAGAGAAAGATTTAATCTGGCCGTGGTAACCAATGACATATACACAAAGGAAGATGCACAGTTTCTGATACACCACGAAGCCCTGACGGAAGACCGGATTATGGGCGTTGAAACCGGGGGCTGTCCTCACACAGCCATCAGGGAAGACGCCTCAATGAATCTGGCCGCCATAGACACACTGATGGAACGCCATCCCGGGCTTGACCTGATACTGGTCGAAAGTGGTGGGGATAACCTGAGCGCAACCTTTAGCCCGGAACTTTCCGACCTGACACTTTATGTCATCGATGTTTCAGCCGGCGACAAAATTCCACGCAAAGGAGGACCGGGTATCACCAAGTCGGACTTACTGGTCATCAACAAAACTGATCTGGCACCTATCGTTGGCGCGTCATTGGAAGCCATGGACAGGGATGCACGAAAAATGCGTGGTGAACGACCTTTTGTTTTTAGCAATATGAAAACGGAGCAGGGCCTGGAATCGATTATCGAATTCATCATTGATCGTGGGATGCTGGAAGAAAAAGCAGCCTAAACACCATTTATCAAGGAGCACTTAGCATGAATAAAACTATCAAATCAGGTTTGCAGGTAGGCTTGCCCGCAGTGTTACTGAGCATTTCTACAGGTGCCATGGCCCACCCAGGACATGAAACTGTTATGGGTTTTATTAGTGGTCTCTCTCACCCTATTATGGGCCTGGATCATCTGGTTGCCATGATCGCGCTGGGATTCGTTGCAGTGAAATTAAATGCCCGTCGGCTCACCCTGACCTGCTTCGGCTCAGGCATGATATTGGGTGGCATGCTCGCATTTGCAGGTGTCAATATTCCCTTTGTAGAAGCCATTATTGTCGCTTCTTTGCTTGCCATTACCTTCACTCTTCTTAACCGTTCAATTACCAAGACCAGGCTAGTGTATACCGTTCCGGCATTACTGGCCTTCTCAGCAAGCCACGGTTGGGCCCATGTTGCGGAACAGCCGGTTGATTTCAGCAGCGCATGGTATATGACAGGTATGATGGTAAGCGCTTTGAGCTTGCAGGTGATAGGGTTGTTTTTAGCACAAAGGCTGGAGAAAAAGTTAGTTGCACGGAAAACCGTGGCCGGCGCTACTCTTACCACGGCGGCTCTGGCCGCCGGCAGTCTAATATTAGGCTAGAGTTGCTTTAAATACGGCATTCAAAGAGGGCGGTTCAGTCACCCTCTTTGAAAATCAGCAAGCTCATCTCTATATCCTCTGCGACTCTCTCAATAATTCTTTCTGGAAAGACTCCAGCTCGACAGTTTCACTACTCCTGATATATTCTCCGTCACATTTAATATACGTATACCGTGATTAAGAAGGCCGAGCAGCCCCTATGAAACTAGAAGATATCAGACGCGAATACCTGCAAGGTGGGTTGGATTTAGCGGATTTGGATAACGACCCGATTATCCAGTTTAAGTCCTGGTTGAATATTGCCATATCAGCCGAACTGAGCGCAGACCCTACGGCTATGACCGTTGCCACGGTCAATGCCCTGGGGTCGCCCAGCCAACGAACAGTGCTGCTGAAGCACATAGATGATCAGGGATTGGTTTTCTATACCAATCTGGGAAGCCAAAAAGCACGGGATATTGAGGATAATCCCCAGGTCAGCCTCCACTTTGCCTGGCTGCCCCTTGAACGTCAGGTCAGCATCAACGGCAGGGCCATCAAGCTATCCGTTGCAGAAACTACGCGCTATTTCCTATCCCGACCACATGAGTCGCAGCTGGCAGCCTGGGCGTCACAACAAAGTCACAAAGTAAGTTCAAGAGCTTTATTGGAGCAAGCCTTCGAACAAATGAAAAATCGCTTCAAAAAGGGCGAAGTTCCACTGCCTTCATTTTGGGGCGGCTATCGGGTGAAACCGGAAAGATTTGAATTCTGGCAAGGCCGGGCGAATCGTTTGCATGACCGCTTTGAATATCTGCCATCAGAGGACGGATGGAGTATTTCCCGGCTCCAACCTTAAAGTATTACAAACAGGTGAATCAGATTCGGCGCTATCTGGTGTTGACGGCGGCCAGAAAATTAAACAAGGCTACCGTCTGGTAGCCTTGCAGCTATTGGCCATCTTCCCCCTCAAAAAACTCCATTATTTTGTCAAGCTGAGGACGAATCGCGTCAACATCCGCTTTCGGAGCATTTTTAGCCATTTCCATCATTTGCATCCCCTGTTGCATCATTTTCAGCATCATTTCCTTCTGTTCCGCTGGAATGTTGGGATCATTTTGCATCTGTTCTATCTGCGCCTGTATGTCATAGTTCATAGCTTGGCCCTCCATCTGCACGGCTCCCATCGCATGCATAATACGTAGCGACACCTCGGCCCAATCTTCAGGGGAGTCAAATCCATACCCTTCGAGTATATTTTCCGCTTCATCATAAAGGTCCGTAGTCCGCAACGGCTGCAAGAACTCTGCTACCGAATTCGGTATTCCGTCATGCTGCAATTCATCCATCTTGTCAGCATGTTGGTCGCCCCAGTCAGACATTGCCTTCTGTGATGAGATCCAGCGATCCACCAGCTCTTCCGTCAAAGCATCTTGCGCTTGTACCCAGCCGGACATGAATAAAACCAGTCCGAATATAGCTCTTTGTAATAAAACTGCCGCTTTCATAATCACTCCTGAATTGAAGGGGTTACATCCATTACTGCAGATGATTTCTAGCTGATATTGCCAGACGTGAATAAAGAACTGAGTTTAATGGATAATGTGTCTAACGTACCAGAGTGCATGAACTAAACTTTAATTGATCTGAAGCTATTCAGGTCCTTTTCATTTCGTCTTTATCCTGCTCTTATAGTCTTACAACGAATCAGTAAGAATAATGCGCTGAAGGATCAGCGCTTTTTTTTGGTCTATTTATATGCAAGCACCCTCACCTATTTTATTTCTTCAGGATTGGCTGAACTCCTATTCCATTAGTAAGCTGATCACCCTGGGGCAACAGTTACCGCCGGTATTGAATGAAAGACAGAATCGTGAGCGATGCCGGGTAACTCATCTTCTGAGCCATGCATATCTGTCATTAGACGAAGACCTGCCTCAGGCCGTTGTGATCAGCGACTACCTGGAAAAGCTGCCTGTCGAAGAAGGACGAAAGCTGCTTGCCGATATCCGAAATCACCTGATCCCTCATGTTCTACTTTTTATCGACCACAGCAAATGCACCCAATGGGAGTTTTCATTTCTTATTGGATTAGGATTTAAGCGGTTGATGGAGTTCAAACAGGACGCTAGAAATCTTTGCTGCTACGGCTACGATATTGATAGCTACAATCCCCGCAGAACCTGGAACAATTCGGACCATTGGGCTAATCCGCAGCTATTTGGTAAGTATTGGTGGTAGCGTTGCAGGTACTTTTTTAATCAAGATTGCCTGTTAATCAAGACTGCCTGTGCAGACATATTCTGGCGAATTCATGGAGAATGGACCTGGCTTCTGTGCAGTCGTGGAGGTGATTTTGCAGTTGTAAACGAAATCCAGGAGGAATCTGGGACTTATACTCGTCCAGATAACAAGCCATTACTTCTTTGGAAAACTCCGGATGAAACTGCACTCCCCAAACAGTTTTTCCCAGCTTGAAGGCCTGACACCCAACTCGACTGCTTTTCGCTAGTATCACTGCCCCAGGGGGTGGGAAAATGACAGATTGTGCGTGAGTCAGGTGCACGTAAAAACTCTTTGGCAAAGAGCCAAAAAGCTGATCATGTTTTGCATCTTCAGAAAGAGATACCAACAGACTACCTATTTCGCGTCCATCCGGCTGATAGTCAACCCTTCCTCCCCATACATCAGCCAAAAGCTGATGCCCATAGCACACCCCGAGAACAGGAATATCCTTTCCTTCCTGAATCTTAAGCCAAGAACCCAGAGATTCGGACCACTTGGCCCTATCAGTCACCATCGCCGGGGAACCGGTAATTAGAATTCCGCTGAAATCAATTTCAGGTGCCGCTAATTCCCTATGGACATTCCAGACAATTGCCCTAGCGCCCACTTCCTCAAATGCATCCAAAAACCAGAGATCAAAGTTGCCATACCTCGACCTGATACTGGGAAAAGTATCTCCACATGAAGCGATCAGAATGGGATTATCCATTTTGACTTTCCATACTGTGTTCAAAAATTCTGTATTCAAAATTTCGGGGCCTAGACGCAAGATTAGCGCAAAGCCAGAATAGGGTATATCCCTGTTTTAGGATTAAATACCAGTTTCGTCCTATGCTCTAGATTAATAGAGATAGGTCTTTGAGAGGAAAGACTATGGCTGATACAAAATACATCCACGTACTGGTGTCAGGTATAGTCCAAGGCGTCTGGTTTCGACAATCAACCAAACAGGTAGCAGATTCACTCGGAATTCGAGGCTATGCCAAAAACCTTCCAGACGGCAAAGTTGAAGTGCTAGCCTGTGGATCCGGGGATGCTATAGAGAAATTAATCGACTACCTACACCAGGGCCCCGAAAACGCCCGAGTAGAAGAAGTAAATCTGATTGCTACCGCCCCAAATAGTGCCGACCAGAGAACTGGATTTGATACTCTCTGAGTCACTCTGCGGTTAGCACCGCTCACCTTCTCTGACCTGCCGGACTTAGAGCCTTTGGGATTCATTAGAGTCATGTTGTGATATATCCGGCTCAGCAGTTAAGAGACATAGAACTTGTTCAAACTTCTGTCCGCAGATAGCTGATTTTATGTGGTATTAACAGGATGTAATGCAATTTATGATCTAGACTTATGCCGTAAATTAAAAAATCCTATGATTCAGTACCTGCTTTCAAAGCACCCATATTAGCAGCATCTTTATTTGTGTCATTCCATTTTTAACAAAAGATAAAGACCCTCAATGGAGAGTAAAACCGAGATGAATATATTTAATCGCCTGCTGACTTACGCCAGTCTGGCTTGTCTGCCCATTGGAGCGATGGCAGAAGATGAAATACCAGAACCGATTGGTTTATACATCGGTGCAGAAGGGGGATATTCAGATATAGAACTAAATCAACTTGATGACAGCGAAGCCTACAAGGCATATGCCGGCTACTATTTCGTGGAAGCATTTGGTGTTGAAGCAGGCTATGGTTATCTGGGCGAGTTTGACGTCAACCTTCCTGGAGCCAGTAGTTCTATCGAGGTGGAAGATGTATATCAGGCTGCCGTGGTTTTTTCGGGTCCGTTATTAATCTTTGATAACGGTAGAATTCATGCCAGATATGGCTACTATCAGGCTACTGTTACACCAAACAGCACTAATACAACTACAGACTCCATTGATGCCAGTAGCTTCACCTACGCTCTTGGATTGTCCTACCCCATTTTTCGGCCAATTTCTGTGTCATTCAATTACCAGTTCTACAACGATATAGAAAGCGAAAGCATATCGACTTACTCCCTGGGACTTCGTGCTGATTTCTGAAAATTTATCAAGGTGAAGACATGAAACGAAATAACCATCCTCAATTTAAACGTAAGTTGATACCTATAGCCTTAATAGCAATGGCACTTTCAGGATGTGAAAGCGATATTACCTCGCTTACCGGCTATGATCTTGAAGGATCCTGTGAAGTAGTTCCGGAGGTTGAAGATAACTCACCTCAGCCTGTGTTTAGTAATGATCCTATTTTGGATGCAGAAGACCTCTCAGCGGCAATTTCCTTTGATTATGGAGAGCGGATAACAGGTACCATACCCTCGCCTATCACAGGTACTGGATTAACAATTGCCAATATCGTCGTTACTGACAAATCAATTCAAGAGCTATTCGTATCAGGGGATTTAGCCGAAGGTAAACGAATCGGCGCCGTGTTTATCCAATTAGATGGCGTTGATGAGTATTTCGCTATACCAATTTCACTGGAGATGGCAAGCCGTATATCCAGTGATCTTCCGCTTACAATTACTTTAAGGGGGCCATTTCCTATTGAGGGCACTGATCCAGAGCCTGATCTAATTCAAGCCCAAATTATATCTAATATTACAGTGGCCGCTTTTATTGTAGATAGCGACGAAGAGGCTCCTGATGTGACTACTGCTTTTGATGGTATAGATGATGATGCAAACTGGCTACTTCCAGATACCGCGAGAACAATAACTGCTGAGAATGTCGGCACAGGGGGGATTACCGCCACTCTATTTTGGAATACGCAGACAGATATTGATTTGTGGATGATAGAACCCGACGATCACAAAATATATTGGAATGATCAAAACTCTTCGACTGGTGATGGCTTTCTGGATTTTGACAATGTCACCGGCTACGGTCCGGAAAATATTTACTTTACTGATAACATAGCAAATGGGGAATATTCAGTTCAGGTTGAGTATTTTGCAGGCGCTGCAGACGGGGAGCCTGTTACGAATTGGTCTGTAAGTGTTACTGCTTGCGGTTCAACCAGGGCTTTTTCAGGCACTTTAAATGTAGTAAAAGAATTGGACGAAGTCTTCTCATTTACCATTAGTGATAACTGCTCTATAGAGGAAGTTCCCGATGAACCCAAAACCCCTTCGGCTTTGGAGGAGGTCATAGTGTGCGATCCTGCTGTACTGGACACGCTGAATGACTAATAGGATGGAATAAGAAGTTAATCCCTATAAAAGGGAGCTCTCCAATGAAGAGCTCCCTTTTAAAGTGGCCTGTTTGACACCGATATTTGGTAGGTTGTATTGCGCAATAAAGCTAGAAATAGTACACCATTTCCAACTGCACATAATCTTCAGTCTGCAAACCTGCCGTTTTGTTATTAGCGTCGGGATTTGTCACTGCTTGAACTCTCTCCAGTGTATCTGTTGGCAAATGGTCACCGCCTTCATACGCTCTTACTTCCAGATTCACCGTAAAGACATCAAATAATCTCCGGCTGGCTTCAATAGAATATATCTGCTCACCTGATTCTGTATCCAGGATTGCACCGAGTAGCAGCTCAGTGGAATTAATATCGTTAAATGCCCAGCGCCAACCCAAAAACACATCCCGTTCCAGAAAGCTGGTGGCTTCGTCCCCACGTTCATCCCAAAGGCCTTCCAGCAACCAGCCAAGATCGATATCTGAGCCGAGCAATCCTCCTTGCGTATACTCAAATCCGGTTGTGACTGCCGAATAACGATCACCAAAACCGGATCTGACGATACCTTCAAATTTGAATAACCAACCTTCCTGAATCAACTGCATGACCAAACCAGTCTGCTCGATCAGGGGATAATAAGGGATGAGTTTGGGATTGCTCACATTTCTATTGAAAACCAGAATCGGCTCGCGGCTGGTACCCGCAAAATGCGACAGTGAAACTTCGAAGTCATCGCCAATAATTGCATACCTGACAGCAAGATCTATATGCTCTTCTTCCTGGCCTGAATCATAGTTCGTGGTATCAAGATCAAGCTCAAACGGTAGTCCCAATCGGCCTTCAGGACCTGGAAACAAGCGTTCCCGGAAGTATGGAAGGATGTAAAAATCCAGAACCACCTGATCTTGCGCTGTTGAGAACTGAAACATTGGTTGCCCCAACTTTTCTTCGCCATCAGGGCTTTCGACCAAATCCGTCTGGTTAATAATATCGACCAGATGCTGGGACTCCGTAACGCCCCAGTAAACCTTCCCAACGCCTACTCGAGTTTCCCAGTATTCGCCAATATGCAGCCAATTGGCTTCTCTCAAATCTCCATGGGTACGTTCATCATCGTTTTCATCGTGACGGTAATAGCCTACCAGGGAAAAGCGATCATAACCGTCGTTCCATTCGTAATAGAATTCCGGTTTTATCCAGGCCGAACCATTATCCCGGTTCTGCCCCATATCACCCTCTTCCTGAAAATATCGTCCTTCGATTCCAATTTCAGCCAGTAGGTCAATGGCAAACGCAGGAGCGGAAAAAACTGACAAAGTGAATAAACTTGTAGCAAAAAAAGCAGACCGCATGAATAAGTCTCTTGTTAAGGATGATTCCATTATGATTTTTATACAGAATCGCTACTTACGTGCGACTCTTCGAGGTATTTACAAATATAGGCAATCCAAACCGCAATTGACAGCGTCGGCCAGGGAAAGATCCGGATGTTTATTGTCTCGAGCCAGGACAAGTACAACAACAAATTTCTTTGCTGTAAATAAATGGAGACTGTTCATCGGGACTCTTAACATGAAGCCAAGCCCGCCAGCCCTTTACAACTACCGCACCATACTGTATACATTAACAGCCATGGATATACATGCAGTAAATCAACTCTGCACACTCTTGGAGCTATCGTGATAAAACTGACCAAACGCCAGGAAGAAGTACTCAATCTGATCAAAGAGCACATTGACGAAACCGGCTACCCACCAACCCGTGCGGAAATTGCCAGCCGCCTTGGTTTTCGTTCGGCTAATGCTGCAGAAGAACACCTGAAAGCCTTGGCTAAGAAAGGTGCTATCGAGATGGTCCCTGGGGCTTCAAGAGGGATCAGACTTCCTGATTCCATGTCAGACGGCATTCCCATTGTTGGTCAGGTTGCCGCGGGCTATCCCATTCTTGCCCAGGAAAATATTGAGGACTATTGCCAGGTCCCAAACACGTTCTTTTCACCATCAGCGGACTACTTTCTCCGGGTAAAAGGCCTAAGCATGAAAGATGCAGGTATATTGGATGGGGATTTATTGGCGGTCCACAAGACTACTGATGTAAGAAACGGGCAAATTGTCGTAGCGAGAATTGGTGAGGAAGTCACTGTTAAACGACTTCAGAAAGTCAAAAATAAAATATTGCTCCTTCCGGAAAATGACGAATTTTCGCCAATTGAAGTGGACGCAAATTCCGACCCGTTTGAAATTGAAGGGCTTGGGGTTGGAATAATTCGGCGTTAATTACCCGCATTAGGGAATTATATTTACTATACGCGGGTTAACTCTGTTAACTCGCTTAATCAAAAAACTTCCCTGCATATCTATAGACCAGCCGCCACTTTCCTGCAGGGAAAGTTCTCCAATTCCTAAACCTAATGTACAGTTTTAGAAGGGGATTCCATTGTGGATTTAACTCTGGCCTCTTCCCTCATAGCCCCAACAGCTTTTATTGCCGCTGTAATCATGGCATTGGCCACCTCGACATCCTTGTCAGCAAGAAAGGACTTAGCATCAGCTCCAAAACTGATTTTCACAAGATGCTCACGCCCACCGCCTGCGGACTGCAATGCAAAATCGCCATTTGCAAGTTGAACAATTTCAAAATAACTACCGGAAGACATGTTTTACTCCATCCGTTTCTGGATTAGACACCTGCTCATAGAATACAGGTAAAACGCCTAAACAAAATTTATAACTACATTCTCATATATTGCGACGAAAGAACTCAATTCAAGCACTATTCCACCTGCTTCGAATATTAAATTCCAAGTGTAAGCGCTTAAGTTTGCCCTAATTCTCTGCTTTTCTCATCTGGTTGCAACCAGTGCGCAACAACGAACTGGACCATGGCAAAGCACTCCTAACATTCTGTACTGGATTCTCTCAGATCACTAAAACAGCGCTTCATCGCATTCAAAATCTGGCTGATAGCATCAGTCGCGGCCTTATTCCCGCCACTAACTGCAATTATATTATCAGGCGCTTCACTAATCTCAGCTCTTGGCCTGGAGTGAGATAATGCGAGAGCTTCCAGCTCCGCCAACCAGCCATGACTTTCCCCGGCACGCTTTAACTGGCGTATTTCTGCTGATTCAACGGCCAGTTTTTGCTCAAGCTCAACAAGATCTTTCACCTGTTCTTTAACGCGCCTTTTATGCGCCAGTTCATTCAGAAAACCTGTAAATGCCTGCCGCAAAAAAAATACCGCAGCACGCTCTGCAGCGATCTTATGAGGGACAGCCTTAGCACTATGCATCAAACCAAGCTGTAACTGAGCAAAATACAGGCTCTCATTTACATACGAAGACCAATTCAACCCGACATCCTCACTGTGGCTATATTAATTGAATACACACTACTAATAAGAACCGTCACGTACAGCTAATAATTGCTATCACGCACTTCATATACTGAACCCCATCATATCGGATCTCCAGAGCTATTTCTTCTTAAAGCTTTTTACTATGAAATGAGTAATACTTATTTCAATCCGTTACAAATTTGCATAAATCGTTGTTTCTACTAAGGTATCTCTAATAGATAAAATCTCGGCCAATTATTAGAAATCAAGCAATACGAGCGTATACCACTATTATGATGGCTAAAATTAAACTCCGATTTAGCGGAATTGGACTAGCACTTGCGTTAGGAGCTGGTATTTCTTCAGTTCAAGCTAAGGTGAGTCGGCAGGATGTATTGAAACTAGATTCTGAGCTCACGCCTGTTGGAGCAGAACGCGGGGGTAATATTGAAGGCACTATTCCCGCATGGACAGGCGGGATTACTGCCCCACCGGCAGGATACCAACCTGGGGGGAACTATATAGATCCATTTGCCGGCGATCCAATTGAATTTACCATCACTGCTGAGAATTTTAATAAAGTCAAAGACAAACTAACAACTGGCCATCAGACGCTGTTAAAGTCGCACCCCGCGAGCTATAAAATACATGTGTATCCAAGTCGCCGTAGCGCGTCCTATACCCAGCAAGTTTATGATGCACTTAAGCAAAACGCTTTAAATGCTGAATTGCTGAAACTAGGCGCTGGCGTTAAAAACGGATCTGTCTCCAGCCCTTTTCCTATTCCACAATCTGCTGAAGAAATTCTTTGGAATCATGTCCTTCGGTTCCGGGGAGACGCCGTTTCATCTAAATCTGGCTATGCAGCAGTGACCTCTGGCGGCTCCTATACGCCGATCATGACCGAGCGGGACATTATTTTTATTTATGCTCAGGAGGAACTCGATGCGCGCAAGTTTGAAAATAAATTTTTCTATCTCAAGGTCCTGACACTGTCCCCTCCAAAGCAAGCAGGTAATATCAGCCTTGTGCATGAGTCGATTGATCAAGTGAGTTCCCCCAGAAAAGCCTGGCAGTACTTTGCCGGTCAACGGCGTTTACGCAGATCTCCGAGTCTGGCCTATGACTCCGACCTTCCAAATACCGATGGGCTCAGAGCCACAGACCAATATGATATGTTCAACGGGGCTCCAGATCAGTATGAGTGGAAAATTGTGGGCAAGAAAGAAATGTATGTCCCTTACAATGCATACCGCTTAAACGACAAGTCAATCCGCTACGACGATATAATTGATGCTTCTCATATAAACCAGGATTTGTCGCGCTACGAACTTCACCGTGTATGGGTCGTTGAGGGTAAACTGCGAGTCGGCATCCAGCACATTTACTCCAAGCGCGTCCTCTACATCGATGAAGACTCCTGGCAGGTCCTTGTTACTGAAGAATATGACGGCAATGGCGACCTGTGGCGTGTGCAGGAAGGCCATGCAATGAATTACTATGATCAACCACTGGTCTGGACTGCATTAGAAGTGGTGTATGATCTGAAAAGTGATCGTTACCTGGTGGAAGGACTGGATAATCAGGAACCGGATCCCTATAACTTCAAACCCGGTTTCCGCCTGAATGATTTCTCGACATCTGCTGTACGGCGTGAAGCAAAACGGTAATTGTCACAGTAATCCTACGCCTGCAGTGGCCATAGCAAAAAACCAGGAAGTTGCTCCTGGTTTTTTTATGCCTGTATCAGTGCTTTGCCTTGGCAATGAGGGTGGTTAAGGCAGAGCTGTACCCGGTTGGAAAACTTCTTTGAAGAATATCCAGGATCTTGGCATCATTGCCAATCAATAATCTCGATTTACCTTTAGCCACCGCATTTACAATCAGCTTAGCCGCTTTTGCAGGCGCCACCTTTGCAATGCGGTCAAAATCCTGTACTGCTTTACTTTTTTCGGTCCCGCCATCTATCCCAGAGGCAAATCTCGAATTTCTGGCAATATTGGTTTTAATTCCCCCAGGATGAACACAGAGAGCCTTGACGGCGGAATCTGACAGCTCTGCCCTGAGCGCTTCTGTGAAGCCCCTCACGGCGAACTTACTGGCATTGTATGCCGATTGTGTTGGTACTCCGATCAAACCAAAAAGACTCGATATATTAACAATGGTGCCGCGATTGCGTTCAAGCATTCCAGGTAAGACCGCCTGAGTGCCATAAACCACTCCCCAAAAGTTAATATCCATAACCCAGCGGAAATCTTCTATCGACATTTCAGCAACAGTAGCAGACAACGCAACACCCGCGTTGTTAATCATGACATCGACAGGACCCAGCTCTTTTTCTACTCTGGCGACATGGGTAGTTACGTCCTCGCGGTTACTCACATCAAGCTTATCTACCAACCCCTTGGCACCGACTTGTTTTAACCAGATTTCTGCCTTATCCGGCTGAATATCCGATAGTGCCACTACTGCGCCACGGCTGGCACATTCTTCCGCCAATGCCGCGCCAATGCCCGATGCCGCTCCCGTAATCACCACAATCTTGTCTTTCATTTTGACTCAGCCAACCGAGTTAGATCATTATTTTGAGGGAACAATTTCGCGCCGGCCAATGCCTGGCTATGGGCCAGATCTTCGTTACCATTCTCATTAAGCTCTCTGATTTTTTTCACCAGTGTCTGCTCAAGCGATTCAAGACCTGCTATCGCCCTGGCATTGCCTGGATCAATGTCCAGCACAATCCGATAGGCGTCATAGGCGCTGGATCCCGAAGGTGTGACCAAGCGCCCTTGTAGTTGATGAACCTTCGCTACCTTGAGCAATTTATCAACCTTTGCAGCCAATCCTGGTGAAAGGTTATCCGCTTGGCCGGCTGCATCAGGGACCGTAAGAGTTTGTGAGGCGATTTTTTCCGGAGCAACTTTTCCCTGCTCGCTTTGATCAACATTTGTTACCTTGTCCGTGCTATTACCTGTGCTATCCACCGATTTCAAATCTCCTGACAAGCTATCACCCCCTTCCCCGCCAGGCAGTTTTTCGGTTTGCACCGGATCTCCATCAGCACCGGATGTTGCTTTAGCAGATGCTGTACCCTGAACTTCGCTCGCAGGTTTATCGCTGATAAACTGGGGTAGAAAATAGATTGCCGCAAACGCCCCCATAAGAATGCCGGCTGCAGCCCCGAGGATTTTGGGCACAGGAGAACTCGGGGTAATTTTTTTACCGGCAACTGCAGCTTCAAGGGCTTCGATAAATTCTTCAGCAGTCTGAAAGCGTTTTTCCTGTGTTTTTTCCAGAGCTTTGAATACGACATCATCGTACGGTTTGGCCAGCGTTGGGATTAATACCGAAGGGGCTTCGGGTGAACTGTGGATAATCTTCTGCATGATCGCCGTAGGACTATTGGCATCAAAGCAGTGCTCATTGGTTAACAACTGGTAAAAAATAATACCTGCAGAGAACAAATCGCTTCGCGTGTCAACATGCAGCCCCTGACACTGTTCCGGGGACATGAACCGCGGCGATCCGATAATAGTACCCACCCTGGTCAGTTCGGAACTTTCCAGCTTGGCAATACCGAAGTCAGTAATCTTTGCGGAGCCATCCCGAGTGATAAATATATTGGCAGGTTTAAGGTCCCGGTGAGTAATCCCGTTTTTGTGGATGTATCCCAGCCCGTTCAGGATATCTCTCATCAAGCGCAATGTCTTTTGCAGCTCGAACCGCTCACCATCGTCAAGCGCCTGTTTGAGTTCTATTCCATCGACATACTCCATGACGAAATAGGGCACGCCTTCCTGCTCACCAGCGTCGTATACATTAATGACATTCGGGTGAGATAAGCGTCCTGCCGCTTTCATTTCGTTCTTGAATCGCTGCCGATATTCTCCGGTACTGTCAAGGCTGAGCAGCTCAGGAGACAAGATCTTAATCGCTACAGTACGCTCAAAGTCCGGATCGAAACATTGATAAACCACTCCCATAGCACCACGGCCAAGTTCTTTTATAACCTGATACTTTCCAAAAGTGCGCGTTCCCGAAGTATCCGGTTCATATATCTGGGTATCTGACATGCCCTGCAGCTATCCTTTATTTAACCTTGCTTTTGAATTCCAACATGGCTTGTCCGCATAGGCTTGTTGGTTAAACATCACCTGCAAACAATGTCCAGTAATAGTATATCAACCTTACCGCATTTCTCAGGAGTTGCCAGGAATTTTGCGTAGAGGTCGGGCTGAGAACCCACAAAAAGGCGAATAAGATCAGGCAAGAGAATAGTCTGACTTAGAACAGAAGTATGGTTAGGCTTATAAGGGAGGCCAATATGGAATAAGCTCTTCTACCCAGAGGCAGAAGAGCTTATTAATACAGGTGTAGCGGTGATATTTTTCTCAGGAGACAGCCAATCCTTATCTCGCCCTGATCTATAGATCCGGTATGATCCGGCTGTTTCTGATTTTGGCGCTCAGGAAGCCGGTACGAAGAAAAATTCGCCTGCCTCATGACCTGCGTACTTGATAGCACCATAATCGGGAATCTGTTCAAGGCCCAAGTCTTTAGAACGCTTCCGCACATCACCCAACACGGAAAGGAACAATCTATTACCATCCAAAAGTGACTTGTTGCCATTCAAAGCATCGATAAATGACTTGGCAAATACCGAATGTTCACCGCCGCCACTGTCCAGCACAGGGCGAATGCCACCGGAAGTCATCACCGTCCTGGCTTTAACCTCCAGCATGACTTCAATCCATTCTTTCTGGACTTCATCACTACTGATAGCCCCTTGCCTGGCAACTGAAGCCGTAGACAAAGTTCCTGCATAACAGGAATCAGCAACCACCATGACATGTTTTGCGCGCAAGGTATTTAACTGGTCTGATATTGAGACATTAGATAACCAGTTGGCAGTATTGCCGGGCTCAGCATCTACCGGTAGCCAATAACCCCGATCGTTCTCGGCATCGAGTTCACCATGGCCGGCATAGTAGATGAGAAGATTATCTTTATCTGTTAGTTTTTCGCGCATTTCATTGAGAGCAGAAAGAATTTCGTAACGATTGGCGTTAAGCACTAATTGCGTAGTAAAGCCATAGCGTTTACTCAGAATTTCAGCAATCTGGCGTGCGTCATTGGCAGGAGTTTCCAGATCAACATAGTGTTTGTAGTCCTGGTTACCAATTACCAACGCGTAATACCGGCCAAAACTGACACCGTCAAACTGGGGTGATTTGGTTCCGGCATCGAAACTAAAATGCTCAGACTTGGCTGCAGCGGCAGCTTGATCCAGAAACATGGTGAATTCAAAACCTACCTGCTGATCTTCCACATCCTGTGCCTGAAGCTTCACATTAGTACGTGAGCCCGTGACAGGTACCGACACAAAGAACAGATTGTATTCATCCAGCTCCACCGGTAAGCCATTGACGGAAAAGCTTCTAACACCGATAGAGCTATCAACCTTCCCGATGACTTCTTTAGTGCTGAGTGCGCTACGCAGCAATGCTGTAGGACCACTGCGGGTCAGAGAGATCGGGGGATCCAAAATCTGTATTGAGGGTGGCGGTACCAGCGAGTCAGCCGTAATCATTGCCACTTCAGTTGCCTGCTGCTTCGCGGCAGCCTGCTCTTTAGTACGCTGCAATTCAGCTTCGGTTTGCTTTTGAGTTTCGCGTAGCGTAGAAACCTCTCCTTGCAAACTAGTCAACTCTGTCTGGAGCGTTTCGTTAGCGATGATAGTGGAAGCATATTGCAGCTTATCTGTATTGAGACCAGATGCTTTACGATACCAATTCAGTGCCTCCACAGGGTTCTTAGCAACCCCCAACCCCTTCTCGTAAAGATTCCCAAGGTTGATCTGTGCGCGGGTAAAGCCCTGATCAGCGGCACGGCGGTACCAGATAGCAGCGACTTCATAGTCCGGGGATAGCCCCAACCCTTTCTCGTATATTTCACCCACATAGGTCTGGGCTTCAGGGTCACCGGTCTTGGCCTGATCCAACCAGACTTTCAATGCCGTGGCATAGTCTGCACGGTCAAACGCCGTATATTCGCCGCCACGAATAGCGCAGTCTGAGGCTGTAGTCTTAATAGGCCTGCGTGCCGTAAGGAATCTGGCACTTGAACCCAACTGCCTGACTTGGCCGGGTAAAAGACAATCAACCACCATCAGGTTATCGGCATTTTCTTCTTCGCCACCGGCTGAATCATTAACAGCAGGGCCTGAACAGGCGGTCAGCCCCAAAATCCCGGCCAAAATTGCTGACTTTTTGAATTGTGGCTGTAGAAATGTACGCATAGTTGCCATTGGTTCTCTTGAACTAAGGCGGTTAGGCGCTATCAAAAATTTCAGAAACTGCATGGTCATCCACCATTTGTATATGAAATCAGGAACACCCTGATTTTAGTCCCAGTCCGTTCCCTTAAGTTTAGTCGGAAACAAAAATTTGGCTGTATAACGAGCTGACAGCCTGCTAAAAATGCAAACCAGTTACTGATAAAGCGCTATTTAGGCTGAAAATCCCGTATACGGACGCCAATATTTTGCCACTTTAAAACCACCAGCCAATCCACTTACCCTCGGGTCTGTTGATCAAAAAAATTTTTATCCGGTTATTTCGACGTCAAGCGCAGAATTTCCATGTTAATGGCGGCCCATTTATCACGCCAAAGACCATGAGCTCCCTGCACATCGCCAACTTCAGTCCGGTTTGCACTAGTCTGCCACTCAACATACTCTCCTTCCTGTCGCCGAGCTTCGGCCTTGATCCAGGCAGGCAATATCACGTCATCAGCAGCACTGGCCATATGCAATTGCCTGATTCGTGGAGGTAACACATTTTCTCTCGCGGGATCAAGTGAACCGTAGAGTGGCGTATAGTCATGAAATTCCACCCACTTCTGGACATCCAGGTTGGCTGCAAGAGTAACGACAGCAACTACTTGATCAAGCTTTGCTGCCATCAACATGGCAAGCGCGCCCCCTCCACTGTGTCCCAAAATCACCACCCTGGTTTCTGCTGGCAGAATTTCGGATAAAACCTCCACCATACTTTGCACGACAGGCTGGCTGTATCGCCCCATGCTAAACCAGTACGGGTTACAACTGCTTAGTCTATAAACGGTGTGAATTTCTACCTGCGGTTTAGGTGGCTGAAGTTCTTTGGCTCCATAGTAACAAGGTCGCCCCAGGTAAATAGCACTACCAGTCCACTGTCGATACCAGTCAAGCATCAGTGGGTCTGAAGGGGTGGGATCTAAAGCCAAAACACCAGATTCTTTCCAGGGCATTCCATCTCCTTCGACGACTACAACTATCACCTCACTGGAAAGCACTTGTTTATCAGGCTCAAGTATCTGCTGAGGTTTCACCAGTACTTTATGTTCGAAGAACTGTGACTGCAGGTGGACAACCCTTTCACCGGCAGCCCCTTCTAATATTGCAATACCGCTGCATCCGGAGATTAATCCGCACAATATTAACACCCAGCTAATTCGCATCTACTTTTAACCATCTTTATGCAAGCACACAATTCAAGTATTCCTGTAACAAGGTTCAAGATTTCCCGTAATTAGTAGAGATGCTAGTGGAATCTGCTATGCTTTCTACGAATCGATTCATTACCCATTGATTTTTAGCGAATTTAGCATTTTCTACCCAAGATGTATGGAATTTATACTTCCCCAACCATGGCTTCCGTGTGAGAAACCTGGCTGCCGATTATATTCATTATCTAACGATATCAGGATTACGGGTTGCATGATTATAACTATGGGTATAAATTTTTTACATTTTAGTAAGTTAGCGTTATTTGTCTGGATACGACAGAACCCTCACGCAGCCTACCGATATATTTAACTCTCGTCATTGAAAGGCCCAGGAGGCCCCAATAACATGGCATCTGAAACCATTATTGAGCTTGAGCCATTTCTGGCCCCCATTGAGGATGAAGGTCCCACAGGCCCGGATCTTAGAGATAATGGCGACGCAGATTTTGCCACCCTTAAGGCGGCAAGACGCAAAATAGTTTCCCTGGCAAAAGCGGCCCGTTTTGATGCCAATGTGGAAGCTGAATTACAAGAGCAGTGGCGCGAAATCCGCCGCCTGGGCCCATCTATACTCAAACGCAAGTCCAAAGATCTCGAAGTGGCGGCCTGGTTTACCGAGGCTCTGTTAAAACTAAACGGATTTGCCGGCCTTAGGGACGGCTTCATTATAATCAAAGCATTGGTCGAGAACTTCTGGGACGATATCCACCCAAAACCTGACGAAGACGGCATGGAAACCCGAGTATATCCGCTCATATCACTCAATGGTGAGGAGGGAAACGGAACACTCATACTGCCGATTAAAAATGCCCCTTTATTCGGGGATACAGACCTGTCATTGAGCCTGACTTCCTACTCGCGTCTGCAAGATGCCATGCAACTGAATGATCTCGATGAAAGGGCCAACAAAATTAATGAGCTGGGTATAACCGATGAGGCAATACAGCAACAACTGCACCTCATTGATCCGGTAGCGGCACAAAACTACCTCGACGACATTGAAGCTACTATGGCCACCTGGGCTGAAGTTGGTTCACTGGTCGACCAGAAGTGCGTGGAAGCTGAAGCCGGAGATGTATCACTGCCTGTCAGTGGTATACGCAATGCATTGGAGGAAGTCCGGGATATTTATAGGCAACTACTCGGCAGCAAACTCCAGTCCCAGGAAAATGGGGAAAGCCAGGAGCAGGATATCCCCTCTGCTGGAGGTGCCGCCAGAGGTCCGGCAATGGGAGGAGCTAACATGGCTACAGGTCCATTGCGCTCTAGAGAAGATGCCATCAACCAACTACTATCCGTGGCTAACTTTTTCCGTATGACAGAACCACACTCACCATTGTGCGGAGCTATTGAAAGAACTGCTGGTTGGGCAAGATTGTCCTTGCAAGACCTGCTAAAAGAGTTAATACCTGACGAAGGCGCCAGGATGCACTATGCTCTAATGACCGGAATTCAGATCGGAGACGATGCTGTGCCTGTAGGCCAACTGGCACAGACTGCTAGAGCGTCCGCCCCGGCCCCCTCCCCTGCAGCTTCGCAAGAACCGACACAGGAACCAGGATGGGACTCTGGAGCAGATTTACATAGCGGTTTCTGAGGCTAACGCCATGACCACACTGAACGATCGGCATCTATTTTTTTCATTGCCGTGAGGGAAACTGAAAACTTTTAACGCTATACCGGGTACTTATGCCAAAAATGGCGGTCTTTTCAAGTCGTAAAGTCATCGCTATAGGTGCATGATATCCAGTGAATATCAAAAAAAGGGGACGCAGAAATGTCTGACAGCCTACAAGACAAACTTAATCGCGTGCGTAAACCACGTGTTCATATCACCTACGATGTCGAAACAGGTGGTGCTGAAGCCAAGAAAGAACTGCCTTTTGTGGTAGGCGTCATGGGAGATTACTCCGGTGACAACCAAGCAGCGAAGAAATCTCTGAAAGACCGTAAATTCGTCAATATCGACCGTGACAATTTCAACGAAATCATGGAAAAAGTCGCACCTACGCTGGACCTCAAGGTTAAGGACGAGACCTCTGAAGACCCCGACAAACAAGTAGGGGTAAATCTTGCCTTCAATTCTATCGAAGATTTCGAACCACAAAACCTTGTAAAACAGATTCCTGCCCTGAAAGAGCTATTGGAAGCCCGTAATCGTTTACGGGACCTGTTAAGTAAAGCAGACCGCTCTGAAGAACTGGAAGGACTGCTCGAAAAGGTCTTGTCAGATACAGCCAAAATGGCAGAATTAAGCAAGGAAGTAGAAGACCGTAGCCCAACACAAGATGATGGAGGTGATGCCTGATGAGCGACGCAGAATTAGAAAGCCAAGGAGCAGCCGGGGAAGAGGAATCCGGCAGTTTGTTGGATATGGCGATTACCGCCACTAAACAGACTGCTCCGGAACAGGCTCAAGATCTGATTGCCAACCTGGCCAAACAGGCCGGTGCTGGCATGGTCAAGTGGGACCGCAACTTGACGGTAACTATTAACAAAGCAATCGACCAGATTGATGCCCTTATGTCCAAGCAGCTGGCAGCAGTCATGCATGATGATAAGTTCCAGAAGCTGGAAGGCTCCTGGCGTGGTATGCACCACCTTGTCATGAACTCCGAAACCAGCTCTTCTCTGAAGATCCGTATGCTGAATCTTGGCAAGCGTGAACTTTACAAGGACCTGGACAAAGCCGTTGAATTTGATCAAAGCCAGATCTTTAAGAAAGTATACGAAGCTGAATTCGGTACTGCAGGTGGTGAACCCTATGGCTGCCTGATCGGCGACTATGAGTTTTCCAACCATCCTGAAGATGTGGAACTTCTGCAGAACATGGCGGGTGTATCCGCTGCGGGCTTTTGCCCATTTATCTCTGCAGCTGGCGCACAGATGTTCGGCTTTGACGACTTCACTGAGCTATCTACCCCCCGTGATCTGGAAAAAATCTTCGAAACCCAGGAATACATTCCATGGCGTAGCTTCCGCGATTCTGAAGATTCGCGCTTTGTGAATCTGGTAATGCCGAGAGTCCTTTCCCGCATGCCCTACGGCACGAACGGAAAGAGCGTGGAAGAATTCAACTATGAAGAACTTCCTATTGACGCCAGAACAGGCAAATCCGCGAAAGTCGAGCATGATCAGTTCACCTGGATGAATGCGGCCTATGTGATGGGCACAACCCTTACAGCGGCATTTGCCCAGCATGGTTGGTGTGTTGCCATTCGTGGTGCGGAAAATGGTGGTAAAGTCACCGGACTGCCTTCACATCTGTTTGTCAGTGATGACGGCGATGTAGATCAGAAGTGTCCGACGGAGGTAGGAATTACCGAGCGTCGTGAATTTGAACTGTCGAAACAAGGCTTCCTGCCTTTACTGCACTACAAGAACACCGATTACGCGGTATTCTTCGGTTCGCAAACTGCCCAGAAACCTAAGAAATATGACAAAGCTGACGCGACGGCCAATGCTGCGATCTCTGCCCGCCTGCCATATATTATGGCGACTTCTCGTATTGCCCATTACCTCAAAGTGATGGCTCGCGATAAGATCGGCTCCTTTATGGAAGCCAAGGATGCAGAACGCTGGTTAAACAACTGGATTAACACCTACACCAACAGTAATCCAGATGCCAGCCCGGAAATGAAAGCGAAGTTCCCACTGGCTGAAGCCAAAGTAGAAGTAAAAGAAAATCCTGAAGCACCAGGCTCATACAGTGCCGTTGCACACCTGAGACCTTGGCTGCAAATGGAAGAACTCACCTCTTCTTTGCGTCTGGTCGCTGAAATTCCTAAATCTGGGTAATATCTTCGACCCATTAAGGTGTCGGCGGTACGCAGCCGGCACCTGTCATTAACACTCTCCCATCATTAAAGCTGGAAATGCTGATTTTATGCAGGTAACCGCTGAGTCCACCAAGCCACTGCCAGCCCAAACACTGAAATCCCATTTCTCAGACTCAGAACTGAAGCGCATCCGCAAAGTTCTTACCCTAATACAGTTGCCAGAAGCATTTTTACAGCGCTATTCCGGAGAGGGAACCCAGGTTCCCACCGATCATGACCTGCTTGCTCTGTGGCTGCAGAGGGCTGTGGCACAGATTGACCAATTGATTATCCGGCAGTTAAACGCTGTACTGCATCACCGCAAGTACCAGAACCTGGAGCGTGCCTGGCGCAGCCTGTTTGACCTGGTGGTATTTTCATATGGCCGCAAGATGGTCAAGATTCGGGTCCTGGACATTACCTGGGCTGAAATCACCAAAGACGTCAACCGCGCCATTGAATTCGATCAGAGCCAGCTATTTCAAAAGATTTACAGCGAAGAGTATGACAAGCCCGGCGGAGAGCCCTATGGCGTGGTACTTGCGGACTTTGAAGTGGCGCACAAGCCATTCGAGGGCCACAGGTTCAACGATATCCCTACGCTTGAGCATCTAGCTGAAATTGCTTCTGCCGCCTTCTCTCCGATATTGGTGAATGCGGCACCTGAACTATTCGAAATGGATAATTTTGACCGCCTGAGCTACCCAGTCAACCTGAAGCAATTGTTTAGCGAATCCGACTATATTGAATGGAACCGCTTACGGGAACATCCGGATACAAAGTTTTTGGGGATTACACTGCCACGAGTACTGATGCGTAAGCCTTATGAACTGACTATCGCTCCGCATGGGGGTTTACTATTTTCTGAAAGAGAAGCCCTCGCCAAGGAGCAAAATTATCTGTGGGGCTACGCCAACTTCGCCCTGGCCAAGGTTTTGGTTCGTGAATTTGCGGAAGTCGGTTGGTTTTCACATATCCGAGGCCTGCTGCGTGACCATCAGGCGGGTGGAGCGGTGGATGCCATGATAGTTGACAGCTTCACCACTGATGCCAGGTCGATTGCCTTTAAACCTGTCGTAGAATGTGTATTTTCCGATGAACGTGAACGTGCTTTAAGTGAGCAGGGATTTATCGCCCTGTGCCAATGTTATGACGCGCCCCTTGGCGTATTTTACAGCACTCCTACCATCCATAAGGCGAAGCAGTATAGTGACAAAAGTGCCGCCAACAACGCACGGCTTTCAGCACTGTTGCAACATGTACTTTGTGGTTCCCGCTTTGCTCATTACATTAAGGTGATGACGCGGGATATGATTGGTTCAGTCAAGCGCGCCGAGGAGTGTGAGCGTCAGTTGCAGAACTGGCTATCCCAATATGTGACTTCACAGGAAGATTCTGACTGGTATCTCCAGGCAAGACATCCGCTGCGGGAAGCACGAGTAACCGTAAAAGAAATCCCTGACAAACCAGGCTCCTTTTGGACAGCCATTTATCTTCGGCCGCATTATCAGGCTGATCGATTGGTGTCCGAGCTGCATCTGACTACAGAAGTAACAGCCCCCAAATGATGATACCGGGCAGCAATCTAGAGATTTAGCATGGCCAAACTGACACAAAGTCAAAAACTGAGACCTTCGATCCTGGACCGTTTAATAGATGAACGACCGGATTTAACCTCAGAAACGGAAAAAAATCGCCACCAGGTTTTAAGCGAACTCAGAGAATCTGTTCGCCGCGATCTGGAGGATCTGCTGAATACTCGATTCCGTCCCATCTCAGCACCGGAAAACTTTCATGAACTGGATATATCTCTGATCAATTACGGCCTGCCAGATCTGCACACCATTAACTTTATGAGCCCTGAGGGCAAAGCCGAGTTTTGCCGAACAATAGAACAGCATATTTCGATGTTTGAACCCAGATTCAAGTCCGTCAGGGTCATTACCCTGGATGAACACCGTAACGAAGACACCAGCCTTAATTTCCGCATTGAAGCCATACTTTATGCAGAGCCGGCGCCTGAAGAGATATCTTTTGATTCCTCCCTTGAGCCAATCTCCGCCATCGTTAATGTGCAGGAGGCTCGCTGATGAGTGACGACCTGCTTCCCTTTTACGAAAAGGAACTTGCCTTTCTGCGTCAGTCCGGGGCAGAGTTTGGCCGTGTCCATCCTAAAATTGCCGGACGCCTGCGTATGTCGGGCGACGTGGTGGAAGACCCTCACGTCAGCCGTCTGCTAGAAGGCGTAGCTTACCTGAATGCACGTATCCAGTATCGTCTGGATGACGACTTCTCCGAGCTATCTGATGCTCTACTCAATCAGCTTTACCCTCATTATTTGCGTCCTATTCCGTCGATGACGGTGGTGCAATTCAAGCCAACCAAGGACTTGGATGCACCCCTAAAACTTAAACGCCATGCCCGATTGGAAAGCGAACCTTTTCAGGGTCGGGTCTGCAGCTTTATGACGGGTTACGATCTTGATATCTTGCCGGTCGCCATTACCAAAGCCGCACTCAAAGAAAGACCATTCGTAACTCCCGGCTCAAAGCGGGTGGAAAGAGCCACGTCAGTCATTCATGTCAGGCTTGAAGGCTTTACTGCGGATGTTGACTGGTCCGAACTCGGCGTCGATAAGCTCCGTTTCTTCCTGCGCGGGCAATCCCATTATGCCTATGCACTGTACGAACTGCTGTTGAACCATTGTGTGCAGGTTGTCATGGCAAAGGGTCCGGATGACCCCGCCCCAGTGTTACTGGGTCCCCAGTGCATTCAACCGGTAGGATTTACTGAGGATGAAAGCCTGATCCCTTGCCCGACACAGTCTTTTCCAGGCTATCGTCTGCTGACTGAATACATGGTTTTTCCGGAAAAGTTCCTGTTTCTGGATATTGCAGGATTGCAAGAGTATTTGCCGGAAGGGTATGGCTCCAACCTGGAGTTCTACTTTTACCTTGACCGTTCCCACACCGAACTCGAACGCAACTTAAGTGCCGAAAACTTTGCGCTAAGCTGCACTCCAATTATCAACCTGTTTCAACATCGCGCTGAACCTATCAGTCTGGAACATGACCAATACAGTTATGCGGTGATTCCGGATGCTCGTTTTCCAGATAACTTTGAAACTTACTCCATTGAAAAAGTTCAGGGGCTCAGCGGTGATGGTCAGAAGAAGGATTATCGCCCCTTCTATGGCCTGACCCACTTTGACATTAACCGGGAAACCCAGAATTTCTGGCATGCCCAGCGTTATCCGAAAATTGGTGGTGAGCTCGGCAATGAACCCGGTAGCGAAGTGGAAATCAGCCTGGTTGACCTGAACTTCTCCCCGGCCGATCTACATGACGAGACTCTGTCACTGAATCTGATGTGTTTTAACCGCAATACGCCAGAAAAATTACCGTTTGGAGGTGGGCAACCGCAGTTCAAATGCCTCGATTTGGGGGTTGCCCTGGAAGGTATTCATACCTTGACCCATCTGACACCAACTATTCGTCCGCCCCTGAGGGATGGTGCGCGCTGGCGTCTGGTTTCCCATCTGGCACTGAATTATCTCTCCCTGGACAGCCCTAATGCCATCGAAGTCCTGAAAGAACTGCTATCACTTTATGACTTCCAGGACAGCGCTGCATCACGTGCACTCATAGCTGCACTGGTAAAAGTACAGACCAATCCGATGACAGCACCGGTGACACTGGGCGGCAAGACGACCATTTGCCGCGGAGTCGAAATAGAAGTCACATTTGACGAAACATTAATGTCGGGCAACAGCACATTCCTGTTTGCCTCAATACTGGAACGCTTTTTTGCCCTTTATTGCTCTATCAACACCTTTACACGTCTGGTGGCTAGAGTGAAAGGACGACAGGATATTCTGAAGAAATGGCCACCCCGGATCGGAAACCAGCCCCTGCTGTAACGGGGCCGAGTGCCCTGATAAAACGGATCATGCGCTCGCCCTGGCGCTACGATTTCTTCCAGCTGGTCAGACTGCTGGAACATTATCGCGATGGTGAACCAGGAGAACTGGCGCCGCTGGGAAGTTATTATCCACCCAAAAGTGAGCCCCTGCGCTTCTCGGTCAACCCCACAATGGCGTTTGCTGCCAAGCCGGTGGAAAAAGTCAGTCGTGGAACCGATCAGGGCCTGACTAACCGCCAGCAATGGGATGTAAATGTTAATTTTTGGGGACTGACAGGTTCCCGCGGTGTTTTGCCTTTCCACTACCGGGAACTGATTCTTCAGCGACTGCGGCATAAAGATGCTTCCATGAAGCATTTTTTTGACCTACTGGACCACAGAACACTTTCGCTGTATTACCGTTCCTGGAAAAAATATCGCATTCCGATGGCCTTTGAGGCCAACCAGAGGCTGGATCCAAAATATAATCGTGACCGCCATGCTGAGCTATTGAAAGGCTTACTGGGCATCGCCTCGAAAAAAAAAGCGCAGTTTTTCCATTTAGATGGTGCCGAGCTGAATACTGCCGGTCTCATGAGTCGCAGAGTGTGCTCTCCTGCCTCGCTGGAACAGGCAATACATCACCATTTTGGCCTGAAGGTAAATATTCTGCCCTTTCGTGGACAGTGGCAGCGCATGCCGGAAGATGTCCGCACGAAAATTGGCGACTACCGACTGGGAGCAAACAATCACAGGCTGGGAGAGCAGGCTATCCTGGGTGAGAAAACCTGGGCGATACAAAACCGTTTTACCGTGCAGTTCGAAGATATTGATTACGATAATTTTCTGGATCTACTTTCCGGCACTGAAATGCTGGGATCCATGTATTCACTGATTCGAACTATGTCCGGGGTTGCACTAGACTTTGACTTAGCACTTCAGGTCAAACAGCGCAAATTACCTACCAGTCGCTTAGCATTTAAGGCTACGCCGCCTTTGTTGGGATGGAACACCAGGCTGCAGGGAGAAGATCCTGATGATGCCTATATTGATGTGGCCGTCTCTCGCCATGCCATGCAACGCACTCTGGAGAGCAAGGAACCAGCGGACCAGGCGGTATTGCTGGGAATGGGCAGTTTATAACGGCCTGCTGGTCGGTATACTCAGACAAGGAACAGGGTTAATAATGAAGGTTACCGAAGGGGAAAAACGCTATTCCCCTGATATAACTCACAAAACACGATTAAATGACCGGTTGATGGGATACGTCAGGACTCATCAGCGCCACACTGAATAGCATCAGGAAAAGAAAAAGGCTCCGCTATGATCGAACTAAATCTCCGTCAACTGATCAGCCCGACCACCACGGTCGTGCGCAAGGCCCTGGAAGATGGCCTGCGTCTGGCACAACAGGAACGCCACAGTGCACTGGAAGTAGAACATGTCCTGTTGAAAATACTGGAACAAAGTGACAGTGACCTTGACCGAGCTTTTGAGCAGCTCGGCGTTGATATTGGCCGGGTCAGCAAAGATCTGGCCCAGGCAGTCGGTCATTTCCACCGCGACAACCCTCGCGACATGGTGCCGTTTTCACCCGCGCTGGTAGACGCTTTAAAAGTCGGCTGGCTTATCGCATCCGTGGAAATGGGCGTTAACTTTATCAGCTCAGCCCACCTGTTTGCAGCGATCATGGCTCATGAAACCATGCGTAGCCAGCTCATGCATTCGGTGAAGAGCCTCAAAGATGTGGCCCTTGAAAAAGTCCAGCCAGTGGTAAAAGCCGTTACCGGCCAGTCATCTGAGAGCCGAGCTTATTTCAAAGCCGGTGGTGCCGCTGCAGGAACTCAGGCAGCAGCACCTGCGGCTGCAGGTGGTGCCCTGCAGAAATACACCATCAACCTTACCGAACGCGCCCGTAACAATGAAATTGATCCGGTACTTGGACGTGATGCCGAAATTCGCCAATGTATCGATATCCTGACCCGCCGTCGTCAGAACAACCCGATTCTCACAGGAGAAGCCGGGGTTGGTAAGACGGCAGTCGTGGAAGGCTTAGCACTGCGTATTGCTCAGGAAGACGTTCCTGATCCGCTAAAAGGCGTTGCCATTCATGTACTGGACCTGGGCTTGTTACAGGCCGGTGCCAGCATGAAAGGTGAGTTTGAGGAACGCCTGAAGTCAGTCATTGAGGAAGTAAAGGCCTCGCCTGTACCCATTATTACCTTTATCGACGAAGCCCACACCCTGATTGGTGCAGGCGGTAAAGAAGGTCAAGGGGATGCAGCCAACCTGTTAAAGCCGGCACTTGCCCGTGGCGAACTGAGAACCATAGCTGCCACTACCTGGGCGGAATACAAGAAATATTTTGAGCGTGACCCTGCCCTGACCCGCCGCTTCCAGGTGGTAAAAGTGGAAGAGCCTTCTGAGTCGGTGGCCATCGACATGTTACGGGGCATTTCAAAAACCCTGGCACTTCACCACAATGTCCGCATTTCAGATGACGCCATTATGCAGGCAGTAAAACTTTCAGCCCGCTATATCCCTGCCCGCCAATTGCCTGACAAGGCCGTAAGCCTGCTCGACACCGCCTGTGCACGTGTTTCTCTGAGCCAAAGCGCGACCCCGTCACTTATAGAGGATACCCGCCGCCGTATTCAGCAGATTGATACTAACCTGGAGCTGATCTCGCAGGAAAATGTATCTACCGGCGCTTACCAGGAGGCGTTGGAAGAACTACGGGCAGAACGTCTGGCATTGGAAGAAGCCCTCGGTCTACAGGAAACTCAGTGGGAGGCTGAAAAAGACGTTATCGCCAAAATTCTAGAGGTCCGCAACAAGCTGGAACTGGATTACCAGGCCAAACGCGATAATCCAGAGTCAGAAGATGCCCTACCGGAAGAAACGGTTATTGAACTGCAGACTGAATTCAAGTCTCTCGCGGAACTACTTGTTACAGCCCAGGGCGAACAGCCGCTCATGCTGCCTCACGTAGACGGCCAGGCGGTCGCAGACGTGGTGGCCAACTGGACCGGCATTCCTGTCGGCAAAATGGTTGGTGATGAAATCAACGGAATTCTGAACCTGAAATCCCAGCTGGAACAACGTGTCATCGGTCAGTCCCACGCCTTGGAAGCCATCGCCCAGGCCATTCGTACATCCCGTGCCGGCTTAACCGACCCTCGCAAGCCTATCGGCGTATTCATGATGGTCGGCTCATCCGGTGTCGGCAAAACGGAAACCGCCCTGGCCCTGGCTGATATTCTTTTCGGTGGCGAGCAAAACCTGACGGTTATCAACATGTCCGAGTTTAAAGAAGAGCATAAAGTGTCCATGCTTCTGGGCTCTCCTCCCGGATACGTCGGTTATGGTGAAGGCGGTGTACTGACAGAAGCTGCCAGGCGCAAACCCTACTCTGTTATTCTTCTGGATGAGATGGAAAAGGCTCACCCCGGAGTCCAGGACGTGTTCTATAACCTGTTTGACAAGGGCACCATCAAGGATGGTGAAGGCCGTGATATTGACTTCAAAAACACCGTTATCATCATGACGTCCAACGCCGGTGAAGAAGCAATCCGTGCCATTTGCTCCCAGTCTGAGGAGAAACCGGATCACGAAGTGCTACTCGACAGCATGCGCCCTGAGCTTCTGAAGCATTTCAAGCCGGCATTTCTGGGCCGTGCCAACGTCATCACCTACTTCCCACTTGACGACGATAACCTGATTAAAATTTGTCAGATCAACATGAACCGCATCAAAAAACGGGTGCAGGAGCACTATGGTGCCAAGTTCACCTACGACGAGGATGTATTGATCAGTATTGTGGCCCGTTCTCAGGAAGTAGATACAGGTGCTCGGAATATTGAGCATATTCTCAACCGCACGGTTTTGCCGGAACTGTCAACAGAGTGTCTGAGCAGGCTCGCCAACGCTGAGCAGGTCGAGCATATTCATATTGGTACGACTGAGGAAGGTGGATTCACTTACCTGTTCAATGCAGATGCGGATGCGGCAGAAGCAGCGGCTGCAACAGCCGAAGCTGCTGAGTAACGATTTGACTAACTCCGTGGTAAGGCATTCCGACTAACAATTTAGTCAGGTCGGTGAATGGTGGGAAGAGAACTCTCTTCCCACCCCAGCTGATACTCAGGTTGCGACTGCCACTCTCACCGCTTCCAGGTGCAACTGAGATTTCTGCAGCGTTTTCTCCAGTAATTCAGCCTGCTCTTCAAGATATTGAATTTCTTCAACACGAATGTTTGGGTTTACCTTTGCCAGTGCCTGCAGTCGTGAAATTTCACTTTGGCTACGAGTCTTCATCTCGTTAATTGCAGCTTTGATCAAGGCGTCCTGTTTCGGCAGTACTTTGGCTTGAGTCTTATCGAGCATGACTTCTATTTGCTCGCGGGCATGCCGCACAAGATCCTGGGCGTTGCGGCGGGGTACTTTTTCCCCAAGCTGGTCTAGATGCTCCACCTGTAATACATGCCCCAGATCATTCCCTTGACTATCAATGAGCGCGCGCTCCATCACCTGACCGACATAGCGTTCAACCTGCAACGCTTTTGGTGCCGGGCAACGCAAGCGATATATTGCTTCCAGCATCAGAGTACCGGGCTGAATTGGAGGCAATTTGAGAGCACAGACGCTGGTATTACCATATTCGCTCTCCAGCACCATTTCCATCACCCCAACCGTCATCGGATGCTCCCAGGTAAGATAATGGATATCGTCCCTGGCGAGTGCCGTCGGGCGGTCAAATGTAGCGGTCATACCATCTTCAGGTAATCCCGGAAAATGAGCACTGTGCATATGATCACCAGGCCTCAGCACCACAGCCTCTTCACTATGAGGTTCATGGTCTACGCCAAACAGATCGAAAACCCGTTCCAGGTATGGCTGCAGTTGATTGTCGACTTCATGTTCCTCTATTTCGGCAATTACCCTGGCTGCGGTGTCCGGATGGCAGGAGTTAAGTTCCAGCAGTGGGTCACGTCCTTCCTGTAACGCATTAACCATGTCGTCACTGAAAGTCCGGGTATGGGCCACAAGAGTCTCCAGATGATCGTGTTCCGGGTTGAACAGACAAGCATGCAACTCGTCAGCAAATTCCTTATATACCTTCTGTCCGGCGGCAAAGGGTCTTTCAAAGGCATGCATACCTTCATGGTACCAACGCACAAGCACTTCCTGGGCACTGTCTTCGTAGAAAGGTACATGAATTTCGATATCATGCTGTTGACCGATGCGGTCCAGGCGGCCAATACGCTGCTCCAAAAGGTCGGGATTCAATGGCAGGTCAAAAAACACCAGATTCTTGGCAAACTGAAAATTACGTCCCTCACTACCAATTTCAGAACAGACAAGCACTTGGGCACCTTCTACCAGATCAGCAAAGTATGCACCGGCTCTGTCGCGCTCAACCAGATTCATGCCTTCATGGAAGACGGCGGATCGTACACCACCACGAAGATTCAGATGCACCTCAAGATCCATCGCCGTGTCTGCCTGCGCACAGATGATCAGCGTTTTCTCCTGACGGTGAGACTTCAGCCATTCCAGCAGCCAGGGAATACGGGGGTCCATGGCGATCCAGTCAGGCCCCAGCACCCGCTCAGGCTGCAACAAAGCCAGTACGTCATCACTATCCTGAGGGCTATATTCTTCTGGGGCTTCCAGCGGCCAACTGACAAGCTGACGATTGGGAAAGCCTTGTACCGCATGGCGTGTATTACGGAACAAAACCCTGCCAGTGCCGTGCTGATCCAATAGAGATTTTACGGCTTTAAATAAGACACTCTCTGCTGATTCCTGCTCGACATCCTTGAGTTCCTCCAACAGGGAAGCAACAGCAGCCTCTCCAATTCTGGCGCTAAGCTGCTGCTGCAGATCGACAGACTCAACAAGCTGCTGGGCGCCATTACTTTCCAACAACTGCTGGATCAGGTGATTTATGGGGGCATAGCTATCTTCTTCGTTCTGGAATTTTTCCAGGTCCGGATAACGGTCCGGGTCCAGCAGCCTTAAACGGGCGAAGTGGCTGGCCACACCTAATTGTTCTGGAGTGGCTGTCAGCAGTAACAAGCCGGCACTTTTACGTGCGATAGCCTCGATATTCTGGTAAGCCACGCTGGCGGCATCAACACTCCACTCCAGGTGATGGGCTTCGTCTACCACTAAAAGATCCCAGGAAGCCTGCTCGGCCTGAGTAAATCGCCTTTCACTATGTTCCAGCAGTGACAGGCTGCATATAACACATTGGGCCGATTCAAAGGGATTCTGCCCATCATTTGACTCTTCCAGTGCCTGGCATCGCTCTTCATCTAAAATAGTGAAGCTAAGGTTAAAGCGTCGCAGCATTTCCACCAACCATTGATGCACCAGGCTTTCCGGCACCACAATCAACACCCGGCTGGCGCGGCCCGTCATCAACTGCTGATGGATAATCAGGCCTGCCTCGATAGTTTTCCCTAGGCCAACCTCATCGGCCAGCAATACCCTTGGTGCATGCCGTTGCCCTACTTCGCTGGCTATATATAGCTGATGGGGCAGCAATTGCACCCGCGCGCCCAATAGGCCTCGTACTGGAGATTGTTGCCAGTTCCCCCAGTTTTTCAGCGTCTGGTAACGTAATTTATAGCGGGAGTGCTTATCAACCTGGCCTGCCAATATCCGGTCCTTCGGGCTGGAGAAATGCACAGCACTATTCAATTCAAGTTCCGGCAGGTTTACAGTTTCACCCAGCATGTCTTCACAGACATAAATAATGAATCCCTTCAGTTCCTCAACTGCAGTCACGCGGTAGGGTAAATCATCGTGATCGAACACCTTGTCACCGACGTGATAGCGCACACGGCTCAGAGGCGCGCTACTGGCAGCATACACACGCTCCTCAGCCGCAGCGGGAAAGCTGATGGTGACACGGCGGTTTTCATAATTCACTATGATGCCCAACCCCAACTCGGGTTCGGTATTGCTGATCCAGCGTTGGCCAGGGATAAAATCAGAAAGACTCAAATTGCACTCGCTTCAGTTAAAAAAGGGACTTATTCAGGGTAGCTCAGATTCTGGAGGGCGCAGGAATTACCCGCCCGGTGCGTAGGATAGAAAGGTCAGTTACAAATGACAAATATTCCCGCCCCCCGGCGTTCTATGTCCGACCGGGTTTAAGGGGGATAAAAGACTTAAAAGCTAGATCTGACGCCAGGTTTGGCGGAAGGTTCTGCCACTGCTGTCCTGGTACTGCATGACAAGAAAGTCGCCATCTCTGCGCATCAGCACTGGAATGGCTGTATCAGTCACTTCGATTGCCGGACTCCCCTGTTGGAAAATCAGATACCATTGCCCCTGATCCAGAAAAAGCTCCCCATTGCCAATCAGGGAATCGTCAATAGCAGAAGAGCCCTGAGGATGTACATCGAGAAACAACTGGTAACGGTGTTCTTCCAACGGATACAGGTCCATGCTACCCACCAGATTATATTGCCGCTCCCCCAGAGAAAATAATTCCAGGCGGAATGCACCTGATGCACCCATCAACCAAACTTCCATTGGGTCTGCTGGTGGTATCGTGGACCCTGAATAAGACTGCGAAGTTTGTATGCCTGCTGCAGTTGCCGGCAATTGATTCAAATCACTAAAAGGAAGGTATGATGCTTTAGGTATTAGATAAAGGCCGACACCAAGCGCCAGCAGCAGGAGAGTTTGGGGACTGAAGCTGACATACACCCCGTTGGTTTTGGCTTCTCCACTGTTGTTGGAGACAAGACCGCCAAAAAACAGAGTAATGCCACTTAATACCAGTGCCGCACTGACTATCATAATGACCGCATTAGGCGTGATCATATTCGTTCCCACCCTATTGTTGTTTGCAGACAGCTTATAAATTAGTCCTTTTTGTGACACAGTTCAAAATTTATTCACATTAGTGCATACACCCAAGATCAAGCTGCAACAACAGGGATAAGATCGGCATCAAGCCCATGTTTACGGCGGGCTCTAAGGAAGGCCTCTCTACCCTCCTCAAATTCACGGCAGGTACTGGGACGCTGCTCATAGATACCACAGCGTATCGGTCCGTCAATATCACCCTCCAGCGATACACAGCGGGTGTTTTTCTGATTGGTTCCCTTCATAGCCACCAAAGCCGGAGAGATCTTTTCCGTTAGCTCTGCCGGAACTGAACCACCTGTAAAAGGATCGGCTTCCGCCCAATAAAACGATACACGAAATGACGCACAACAGGCGCCACAAGACAAACAGAGACTCATACACTCCTTGCTCTACACCATGTGCACAACAATCAGCGCTTCTGGGTTGGCGACAGGATCATCGAGCTGACAGCACTACATAAATCGACCCGGCATAATCAATCGACCCGGCACAATACGCCCTGGCGGACTCACGAAGTGAGCTGCAGTAATAGAATTAATAAAGTTTGAAATACCCGTTGTTGCTTAGAACAGGGCATGGACGCCCCACAACAAACGCGCAGCATTATCTCACCAATTAATAGCGGTGGGAATATCTCCTTTGCGTCGGCTGTATTTCTACTGACGGCTCTCAGCTATAATGCGCGCCATATGAGCTACCCTATCCCTGAACATACCCTGGAAACGCTTTTCGAGATCAAGAAAAGCAAATTTCTGGCGCGCGCTGGTTATGCCCAGAACCGCGAGGCTGCCTTAGCTTTTCTGGAGCAAGTGAAACAGGATTACCCTGATGCACGACATCACTGCTGGGCCTATCTTCTGGGTAGTCCAAACTCCCCTCACAGCGTTGCCATGTCCGATGACGGAGAACCCGGTGGCACTGCCGGCAAACCCATACTCAACGTGCTGCAGCACAAAGGCGTGGGCGATATCATGCTGGTCGTTACCCGATATTTTGGTGGTATCAAACTGGGGGCCGGCGGTCTGGTGAGGGCGTACTCGGCGGCTTCACAACAAACCATGGAGCAACTGCAAACCATTGAACAGCCTTCGCTGACCCCACTGGCGCTATCTTGCGACTTCAAACATGAACAGTTGCTCAGACACTGGCTGGAACAACATCAGGGCCAAATTACTGACGTCCAATATGCCCAATCAGTAATGCTGTATACAGCCTTGCCGGAGGAACATCTGAATTCGCTGGAAGCCTTTATCGCGGGTATCGGCGCACTCATTGTTGCGGATTAACAACGGCAATTGCCGATAGGTGCCGGGGAAATTCAATACACACAAAATAGCCAAGCTTGGATATACTTGGGCAAATCGATCATCAATAGCAGGTAAGGAATGCAATATGCTGCGTAAGGTTTCTATCCCATTAATTGCCACCGTCATCCTCAGTGGTTGTGAAAATATGGACCAATATACCCAGTCCGCCCTGACTGTAGGGCAAGGGGTTTACCAGGCCACCACGCTGGATGAAAGCCAGGTAATTCAGGCCTCCGCTGCTGCAGCTTCTGAAATGGATAAACAGAACAAGGTTGCTCCGGCAAACAGCACCTATGCAAAACGGCTGGCCAACATGGCCAAAGGCCAAAGTGAGATCAACGGCACCAAACTCAACTACAAGGTCTACATGTCTGATCAGATCAATGCCTTTGCGATGGCAGATGGTACCGTTCGCGTTTATTCAGGCCTGATGGACGTTATGCCTGATGACCAGGTGTTGGCGGTAATGCAACACGAAATCGGCCACGTGGCACTACGCCATAGCTATAACCAGATGCGCGAGCGCCTGCTGACAGACACGACATTTCAAGCAGTGGGATCATTGGGCGGTACTATCGGTGATTTGACCCAGTCCCAACTGGGACAGCTTGCTTATGCCGCGGTCAATGCACGTTTTTCCCAAAGCGATGAATTGGAAGCGGACACCTATGCTGTTAAATCCTTGAAAAAAATTGGGCGTGATCCTTATGCAATGAAACGTGCCATTGAAACATTACAGAAAAAAGCTGGTGGCGGAGAAAGCAGCTTCCTGAGTTCGCACCCCTCAAATTCAGACCGATTGGAAAACATTCAGAAAACAATTAACAAACTTAAGTAGCTGCCTTTAGTGGGTAGCTGTTGATAGTGATTTGTTGCCAGTAGTTTTAGGGGGAAATACTCCCCCTGCTCTGGCCACTGACGCTATGTGTTAAGGCCAATCCCTACTTATCAACCCAGTCACTCACGATTTCTCTGAAACCTTTACGAGTCAACTTTAACAACAGATATTCCAAAAAAAATTAAGAAGCGGTCTTAACCTGACACGCGTATACATGGTGCACCTTCATGACTGATCTTCTTCTGACCCTGGCCAATACCCCGGGTACGTCCAAACTGATTAAATCCCTGGGCCTGCCCTCCCCGATAAATTTATGCCGCGAGGAAAATGGTTTCGAACCCAAGCCATTACAGAATCGGCGTGTATTGCTCCTCACCCCGGTACGGACCATAGCACAGAGATTTCTAAAAAAAGCCCTGGATAATGCAGGTGCTCAAATTTCTACCGGTCAGGATCTGCAGGCAGACAAAGTGCCCACTATAGACGTCATCGTGCTGGATGCCACCGGATTCGTGAAAGCAGAGCACCTTCGCTACCTTCTGGATGAGCTGCAGCCTGCACTGGTCAAGCTGAACTACAGTGCACGCCTGCTATTTATCGCCAATGCTCCCGAGCAAATGAAAGATCCGGTAGCCGCAGCGGTCGCCCGGGGCGTGGAAGGGTTTATGCGTTCTGTCGGCAAAGAAATTGGACGCAAAGGCGCCACGGCCAATCTTCTTTATCTGGATAAAGGTTCAGAAAATCGATTGGAGATGCCGGTGCGATTTTTCTGTAGTCATCATTCTGCCTATATCAGCGGTCAACCACTGCATATAAACACTCTGGCTGCGGAACCTGACAAACTCCCCCTCAGCACTACGTTGGCACAAAAAACTGCACTGGTTACCGGCTGTGCGGGTGGTATAGGCGCTGAAACAGCCTTACGCCTGGCCCAGGAAGGGGCTAAAGTCATCTGCCTGGATATTCCAGCGGCAGAGGATGCCTTAAATCAAGTGGCAGAGAATTGCGGTGGTGTCGCCATCACACTGGATATTACCCAGAATAATGCTCCAAAAGTATTGGCCGGTTTCCTGGAGAACCATGGAGACAAGGTCGATATTGTTGTACACAACGCCGGTATTACACGGGATAAGTCGCTGACCAAAATGCCGGAACATTTCTGGGAAGCAGTGATGGCCGTCAACCTGAAGGCTATATTTAATATCGACCAGTGCCTGCTCCAGCAACAGCTCTTGAATCAAGAGGGTCGGATTATATGCCTGTCATCCATCAGTGGTATTGCCGGTAATTTTGGCCAGTCGAACTATGCCGCCACAAAATCTGCATTAATCGGTTACGTTGCTGCCCAGTCTGAGCATTTAGCTGCGCAAGGTATTACCATAAATGCTGTCGCCCCTGGGTTTATCGAAACAAAAATGACTGACGCAATACCCGTGCTCACCCGCGAAGCAGGAAGACGCCTGAATGCACTTTCACAGGGCGGCCTACCCCGTGATGTGGCTGAAGCAGTCGCTTTTTTTGCCAGCCCCGGCACTTGCGGAATTACCGGCCAAACGCTGCGTGTGTGTGGCCTGGGCATAATGGGAGCCTGATAAAAGACTCTCCTTCCGACACCAGCTCCAATGTTGGCAACATAGTTGCTTTAAGCGTTCCATAAGGTCTGTTGACCTGATGTTGTTGGCGGGGTAAATCCGGTGATCCCAGGTTTTCCGCCAGCTGGTTATGAGCGATCCTCGGGAACCGGAGTCATCATGTTTTCAAGTTGGAGAAAGATCCTCGCCATTGTTGAAGGTTGTGGTCTTGTAGCACTCGGACTTTTCTTTCTAAATAGTGCCCATCTTCTGGTAAGTGGCGTAGCTGGCTGGTCTATTATCCTGACTCATTGGATACCATTGAGTTTCGGCTCACTTTTCTTCCTGCTTAACTGTCCTTTTTTTATTTTGTCCTGGTGGGTTCTCGGGCGACAATTTACCTTCAAGTCATTGCTGGCGATAGCATTTGTCGCTGTTCTGACCGACGGCATGCTGGCGGTCATGTCCGTTACTATTATTCCGCAGTGGCTGGCGGGCATTATTGCAGGAGGCTTGATTGGCGTCGGTCTGACATGGATCACACGCCATGGTGCTGCGCTGGGCGGCGTTAATGTTGTCGCTGTGTGGGCGGAACATCGCTATGACCTGCATGCAGGTCAAACCCTGTTTGCCGCCGACTGCATTGTGGTCATTCTGGGAGCCTGGGTATTTAATTCCTGGGAGCTGATCTGGTCACTACTTGGATTTGTAGTTCTTAGCTGGACCGTGGGACGTTACCGTCAGAATTCGCCTATAACCCAATCTCAATCTGAACCTCAAACAAATAGCGAACCGATTTCCGACATCCAAACGGCCACAGCCGGCGTATCGGAACCAAGTAATGCAGGACTCAAGATTCCAGCAGCAAACAGCTTGTTCCCTCTACGCAGAGCCTCGGTCATGACTCAAGATTCAGGCGCTGATGCCACTCAGCAATAGATTCCTCAGGATACTCTCCGAACTGCAGGTCCCGGCTTCCCAGATTTGGCTCCACCCAGGAAGCCTTATAATTGAGCATTAGGTGAGTACGCTCGGGTGCTACCGGTAAATCGCTATCAATGGCGGAAGCAAAAGGATGAACCAATTCCGGCCAGCGGGGATCCCAAAGCCAGAGCGCACACCCACAACGGCTGCAAAAATGCCGGCGCGCTGGACTTTGCTGATGCGCTACACCAGCAGATCCCGGCAATTCTACCTGGTAAATGGAAATGTATTCCTCTCCTTCCACTTTCAGGCTATCACTGTCACCCCCAAGGTTGATGGCATAACCACCGCCCCCCGCTGTTTTGCGGCAGATTGAGCAATAACAGATATTGAAAGGATAAGGATGTCGGCTTTCAAGGGAAAACCTGACTTTCTGACAATGACAAGAACCTTCAAGTTTCATGGAAATCCCCCTATTCCAACTGATGTTCACCTCTGAGGCTCATATTCTGGTAGCACCAGATTACTTCACCAGGGCATCCGGATGCAGAGTGACAGATTCAGTATCAGACAGCTTTTGTTTAGCCTCCTTCCATTCCGGCGGTCCGAACAGATAGAACAATCTGTCCTTGAATGGAATGTTCGGTTGCAGAGCATCCTGAAACATATCCTGCCACTCATGAAAGCTGAGGCGCAATGGGTTATGGGAATGGATCTGGCGGACAATGCCGTACTCACAAGGCAGATTGTCCCTTTCTTCCACCAGAGTGTCGAATAATCGATCCCATATAATCAGAGTCCCGCCATAATTTTTATCAATATACTCATGGTTGCGGGCATGATGTACCCGGTGATGAGAAGGCGTGTTTAAAATGCCTTCCAACCACCCCAGGCGTCTGACTACCTGGGTGTGTATGAAAAACTGATAAGCCAGGCTGAGCATCACCATAGTGATGGTCTGTTCCGGCGAAAACCCAAGAATAACCAGCGGTATCCAAAATGCCCACATGCCCGAAACCGGATACATCAGGCTCTGACGAAAGGCAGTTGAGAGATTCAGGCGTTCAGAGGAATGATGAACAACATGTGCGGCCCAGCACCAGCGGATTCGGTGGTGTGCACGATGGAACCAGTAATAGAGAAAATCATGCAATACAAACAGCAGCAGAAAACTCCACCAGGTACTGGGTATCTCAAACAGGCGGTATTCAAACACTGTGCTGTAGAGCAAAATTACTGCAATAGCAGTCAGGGCATCCGATGCCTGGTGCATTAACGCGAGGGAAGCGTTAGACAGAACATCACTCCATGAATATCTGGCCGTAGGATAAGTTTTCGCACGCGACTTTAAATACCAGGCTTCCAACGCAATCAGCACGATAAAAACCGGTCCCATGGCCAAAAGGATGAATTGACTATCGACGTTCATGTCATGACCTGCCATTACTTGTTGTTTTTATATAAGGTAGTCAGTTGTTCTAATATACGAAATTCTTTCAGTCTTATCTGACAATCATCCAGCCTGATTGTCCAAATCACAACAGCAATATTAACACAGTTCAGCCTATGTTCTGCTCTTCTAAAATGAGACGCTGTTATCGATACAACCACTATCTACACTACAGATTAAGGTCAGATAAATTGGCGAATGAAGGTTTCAACGCAAATTTGTCGCTATACTCTGTGAAACCTAAATTTTATCCGACCAGGCAATACAATCCGGCTTGGTAGTCATTTTCAACCGGCAGTCAATTTTGTCCGGTAAAAATACTGGTGAGAATTCAACATGGGCAAAATCAACGAGCTATTTCAGGCAAACACAGAGGCCGCACCAACCCCGGTGGTTGGTAAACTGGTGGAAGTCGACGCCGAGGGTTACGCCCTGGTCGACTATAAAGGCAATGGCTCTGGCCCCCTACGTGCTAAAACCACCATCACCCTGCCCCCGAGCCAGGCTATTCCAGGCCAACGTTTATTACTGATTTTTGAAGACAACCTTGCCACCTGCCCTGTAATCATAGGCCTTATCAGCGACAAGCTGGTCCCCAACGCCAATCAGACCGTCACCCTGTCAAACGGTGTTCCTGATGCCGCAGTTGTTGACGGTAAGCGAGTCTGCTTTGACGCAAAAGAGGAAATCTACCTGGTCTGCGGTAAAAGCAGCATCCTTTTGCGGGCAGACGGAAAAGTGGTCATCAAGGGACGTAATATTTTAAATCGCGCACTGGAGAGCAATAAGCTCAAAGGCGCTCGTATCGGCATTAACTAGGGAGAGCCATTCAACATGGGTGTTACAGTAGGCGTTAACCAAATGTCAGTGGTCCACAAAGACAGCGGCGGCGTGACCATTGCATTTCCCGATGTATGTAAAACACCGACGCCAGGTGGCCCCGTTCCTATTCCCTATCCGAATATCGCCATGTCGTCAGATACCGACAAAGGTACCAAGAAGGTAAAATGTGACGGCAATCCGGTTTGCGTGAAGGATTCCAATTTTAAGATGAGTACCGGCGACGAAGCAGGTACAGCCGGTGGCGGTGTTGCCAGTTCTAAGACCAAAGGCAAGGCAGAGTTTGTATTGTTTTCATTTGATGTTAAGTTTGAAGGCAAGAACGTGAGCAGAGCTTTTGATATTATGCTGCATAACGATAAGAACACCCCTCCGTTCCCGGTACTTCAGGCGCCCATTATTTCGATCCCCAGCATGGAATCGATTAACTGCATTATTTGCAGCAAGAGCCTGTAACCGGTTTTGTGTTTAGAGCAACAAGAATTAACCATCAACCGTTACTAAAAAACTGAGTTACCACTATCTTTAGCCCAGGAGTCGGTCAGCACCTACATGCCCCATCCCGAGATTGATAACCGCACCCCGTTTATTGCTGAAGTGCTGCCGCAGAACGATGAGAACTTTCGGCCTGTCTACACTGTACTGCTAAAAGCCACTTACGATATTGTCGAAACCAACCAACTTAAGCTGGCAGAAGAGCAGGCACCACTATTATTAGCCGGCGAGTATTACGGCGACCCCGAGTTCTCAAGCCTTAAATATGAGCCTGAATGTACGCTGACCAAACTCACCTCTGATGTCGTATTGATTGGCCATGCCTACCCCGAATCACCTCAACACCGTCAGGCAAAAGTTGGCATCCGTCTCGGGAGTCTACAAAAAACAGCGCAAGTATTTGGTGATCGTGTCTGGGATACAGCTCTGAACGGTGTGCCCAGTACCCCACAACCATTTGAGAAAATTCCTCTGTGTTATGAAAACGCCTATGGCGGTCGAGACGGCAGAGTGGAAGATCCAGCTCACCCGAGCCTGGATGTTCGCAATCCTGTAGGTAAAGGCTATATTGATTCCAAACTCTCTTTGCCGAAAGATCTGCAGCTGCCTAATATTGAAGACCCGAACAATCTGATAAAGCACTGGCACGACCGGCCGAACCCTCAGGGCTTCGGCTTTGTTTCCCCCCACTGGCATCCGCGTAGCCAGTACGCAGGCACCTATGACGATGCCTGGGATCAGCAGCGTAAGCCATTGTTACCCCTTGATTTTCACCGCCAGTTTTTTACTGCTGCGTCTGATGGTTTGCAATCACCAGACTACTTGCAGGGGGATGAAGACGTTATCATTGTAAACGCTTCCGATAGAGGCAGGCTGGCATTCAAACTGCCTGCTGTACCCAACCCGGCATTTCAGATCAAGTTCCACCGCAGTGATACATTGGTTAAATCCACACAGTTGGATACGGTCATTATTAATACCGATGAACACCAGGTATATCTGTATTGGCGGGCACTGGTAGCTACTCCCCGAGGGCATATGGATTTAGCCGAAATTAACCTGAAAGTACCGGGGGTGGAAATGCTGCCAACCCGTAAGAAAGCGAGCTGATGCGATGCCGGTTTCACAGACCCAGTTTTATCAAGAGCTTTACCTGGAACACCTTGAAGAGGCTACCTACCTGTATGAAAGTTTAAACCCATGGCGAGATGACCCTGAAGGATCCTGGCAGGATTGTGCAGAATTAGAAGCCAGACTGGAGGCGCATATAGACGCTCTGGTCATTGCTGACAAAGCGGCTGAAGCCATGATGCTTGAGACACTTGAAGATGCGGAGCCCGGAATGCTCTATGCCATCACCGTAACCTTCTGCCGACGTGAGCTTCAACCCTTGATTGCCCAGGTCTGGGAGGCTCTGGTGGGGGTTCCTGAGAAAGGGGAAGCGACTCCGGCGGAGCCGGAAGAAGATCCTGACCTGCCTCCAAAGTTGAAGGCTGTCAGCGATGCTCTGCAACACGGGTATCCTGCAAAGTGGCGCTCTGGCTTAACCAAACTGTTGAATAGCCGCCATAGCAACCTGTTACCCATAGTCGCGACAACCGCTTGCCGTGCCGGTGTTATTGGCCCGGAAGCCGCACGTAATTTACTGTCCCACAGCCCCAATTGGTTTCTCGCTACAGCCATCCGACTGTTGGGTGATTCAGGACAAAGCGAGCTGGCCAACCTGTTAACGAAATATCTTCAGCACCAGGACGGCATGGTGAAGCGAGAGGCGGCAATTGCTTTGCTTAAGCTAGGTAGCCAGGAAGTACTCCCACTACTGTTTAACGATTTGCCCTGCTTCTGCCTACCTATTGCGTTGAGCGGCAATATCGAAGCTATCGGAAAACTAATTGAATCCATCAATCCGGAACAAGCTAGTGCTGATCAACTTGTCGCCTTGGGCCTTTCTTGCGATCTTAGTGCCGTCAAACCCCTGGTAATGGCCATGTATAACGAAGAGCTGGCCCCCGCAGCGGCGCAAGCCTGCCAGCTCATTCTGGGAGCGCACTTGTTTGGCGAAGTGTTTGTGGCCGAAACTTTCACTGAGGACGAGCTTTTCCCCCAGGAAATTGAGGCTTTCAAAGAGGGTAATGCGCCACAGCATCCAGCGGGTAAAGACTTTGGCGAGAATATGGAACTCCTGAGTGCAGACCCTGAGGCCTGGCGTTCCTGGCTGCGAGAGCACCGAGGGGCATTTGATATACAGCAACGCTACATACTTGGTCAGCCTTTGTCCCAAAACGCATTGGTGCAGGCATTAAAGTTCCCTCGCATGCCGAGCCAACTCAGAATCGGCATAGCCGATCGACTGGCCATTCAATTCAAACACCCGGGCAAAGATTTTTCTGTCGATGACCAGGTACACCGCCAAATAGCAGCGATCAACGCAAAATCCCTCACCTGATTTTGGTCCATTGTCTACACCAGGTGCGGATATATTTCAGGAATCACTTTTCACAATCGTTCAGTTGGAAACGTTTATCCCTACAGACATCTGTTGTGGTCAATCAAGACAGTCTTGGATGAGGCGGAGAAAAACCTGACTAGACACCTATCTGGCCTGAGTTAGATAAACTCCCGGATACAAATCACTCCCCATGATGGCGCCCAATAGAAACCGTTCATGATTTCTTCATGAGGAATATCAAAAATCAGACTTAAAACGGGACATTTCGTCCGTTTGGACTATGTCAAAAAATTACCATTTAGATACACTAGCCCACTCTTAAAAGAGAGCTGGTTCATACGTTTATATTTTGCGCAATATCTGGATGATTAGGGACGATCAGTTAAACAAACCGGCCACTAGAGCCAGTCTTTACTCCCCATCTTCCCATATAGCCTGTTGCTAACCTTCACCTGGTGATATAGCGAGATTGATCGCCTGCGTTGAATATTGACCACCTTGGCAAACGTATAAAACCTTGGCCGTCCCCTCCTTTTTCTAACAGGAGCATGGATTACCAAGAAACCGAAAGCTTCCAGATTCGATAGACAAAGACTCTTCAAAAAGATCGACAACCAAAAACCAAGGATTATCCACAATGCTGTACATTAAAAAGCGCGCACCTCACTGGCTTATCTCCATGGGGTTGATGGCGTTATCATCTCTTGCCACGGCAGCAGCTCCTGTTGCCGTCGATGACACGCGCACTGTTCCGGTCAACAAAGACCTGACCATTGATGTCTTGAGAAATGACTACGACCCCGATGGAGACAGTTTCGCCGTCAGCGGTACGACCTCCCCTTCCCATGGCGTCATAACGGTTAATGCCGATGGGTCGATACGATATTCGCCGGACCCGGACTATATTGGCGGCGACTCATTCACCTACAGTCTGCAGGATTCCGGAGCCACTCCCAGCGCCACTTCCGCGACCGTTACAATTAATGTTGCTGAAACTCAGGTGACGCCTTTCGCAGCCGGTCCAAACGATAAAAGTGTCGCCAGTGCACTGGATGATCTCTGCCTGAGACTGGCCAACACGCCTGACAGCGAACTCAGTGGCGGTATTAGAAAAACTGCTGAACGTTGTGATGCCCTGCTGGACCTAAGCGCCACCAACCCTGACGACATTGACAGTATTGTGAATAAAATTGCGCCGGAAGAAACCGTCGCACTGATGCAGAACAATGCAGACGCTACCGGCAATCACAGTAGCGCGGTTGGCCAGCGTACTAACCAGTTAATCCGCGGAATCAACCGCTTTTCCATTAATGGTATCGCCATGACGGACAAGCTCCAGGGCGGGTCTGCCGGTGACGAGGAAAGTATCTGGTCACGGCTGGGCATCTTTGCTTCCGTACTTCATGAAGGCGTTGAGAAGGACACGACAAATCTGGAAAGCGGATTCGATTACGACGCCAATGGCGTGGTCATCGGTGCAGACTATAAATTCACACCAGACCTAATCGCAGGCGGTGCTGTCGGCTGGACACAGAATGACCTGGAATACAGTGAAGACGGCGGCGAAGTAGACAGCAAAATCCTGAACCTTATTGGTTATATGACCTACCAAACGGGTAACTTCAACATTACCGGCCAACTGGCGTATGGCACCAGCGATTATGATACCCGTCGCAACATTCGCTACAACGAACCGACAGAAACACTTGATCTCACTGCTCTTGGGAGTACCAGTGGCGAACAAATGTTCCTAAGTACTTCAGTCCAGTACCTCTGGTCACGGGATGCATTAACTCTCTATCCCTATCTACAGGCAGCCTACCTGCATAGCAGTATCGACGGTTATACGGAAAACGAGGCTGAGGGCTGGGAAGTTGAATTGGGCGAGCAGAATCTGGATCAGTTAACCCTGAGCTTGGGCATGCAGGCACAATATAGCCTCAGCTATAACTGGGGTGTGTTTATTCCTACCGCAGAAATTAGCCTGTTAAGCGAGGCATTTGCCGATCAATCCAAGGTTGAAGGCCGCTTTGCTTTTGACACTGATCCGACCAACACCTTCGAGATTGAAGCCGACCAGGAAGACCAACTTTACTATCAGGCCGGAATTGGAGCCATTGCTGTCTTTTCAGGTGGTCTTTCCACTTTTGTGGAAACCCGAATGACAGGTGCCTACGGCGATCTTTCAGCCTATCAAGTACTGGCAGGTCTGCGTTATGAAATGTAATTCATCAAACACATCAAGGAGGATCGCAACCATGTTCCAAAGATCATTAACCATCCTGCATGCCACTATCATCCTGTTACTGGCACTCGTTGTTTCGGGTTGTGGGCAGTCCAGCAGCTCCCTGGATGCAGACCGTTATGACTCAGTATCCGGCAATGATACAGGCAATGATGCCGGCAGTGACGATGAAGGCGACAACAGTGTACAGCTATTGGCGGTTGCACCTGTGACCGGTGGTGAGTACATCACCGTTAACGCCGGACGCGATCAGGTCACTGACCCGAATGTGCTCCTTTTCCTTAACGGCCAGGCCGAATCCTCAATGGATGACATTGTGGCGATTTACTGGAACCAATTAAAAGGTACCCCAGTGACTATCGCCGACCCGACCTCACTAAATCCTGCCTTTATGGCGCCCGATATCCAAAACACTGAACAGCTACAGTTTCGCTTAACCGTGCAGGATGCCTCTGGAAATACCAATTACGATACGATTGCCGTACGCGTTGAACCGCAATCACGCTTGGTCACAGTCGTCAGCGTGGTGGTTGAAGAAAGTGCCGAGTTTGCAACCTTTCTAGTACGCCTGACACCAGCGCAGTCGACAGAATTTGTTGCCGACTACTCGACCTTTAATGGCTCGTCCATTGACGGCATCGATTACGAAGCCACCTTCGGCACTCTCACTTTCGCGCCTGGGGAGACCCTTAAAGAAGTCCGCGTTCCAATTCTTACTGACGACGATGGCGAGAACTATGAGACCTTTAGTTTGAATGTAGGTTATACCGTTGAAGGTTTGACCTATTCCACTCAAGGAACAGCCCTGATTTATGACCAGGGTACAGTGTTAGATGTCCCCCCCCAAGGCGATCTCACCGGAGGTTCCGGCGTTGTCAGAATTAATCTGGAGTGGCCGTCAGACGATAATGATCTTGATATCCATGTCATTGATCCATGCGGCAACGAGATTTACTACAACAATAAAACCGCAATCTGCGAAACAAATATAGGTCAACTTGATGTCGATAATGTTGACCCTGGGATAGAAGACCCCATTGAGAACATTTTCTGGGAAAACGGCGCTCCCCTAGGCGCTTATAGAGCTTTCGTGTATCACTTTCGCGGAGAACCGACAACCTATACTGCACGAATATACTACGGTAACAACAGTCAGATAGTTACAGGCAGCATTAGCGAGCACGAAGAAATAACCCTGCTGGAATTCAACTACATGGGTAATTAATCTCTTCAGTTTGTTTTTTTCAGCCAACCAGAGGCTCTGCTGCGCGGATTTTACGCAGCAGAGCGTTTCTCGATTACCGGCCCAGACGCCTGAATTGAAGCCACCCGGCGCACCCAAGGTTGATTGGACTGCGGACTCCCCGGCAAGCTCTCCAACACCGATTGAGCCTCATCAGAGGACGCAAAATCACCATAGTAAAGGTTGTACCAATCACGTCCACGATAGGTGCTGATATTAGCGGCTAACGGGTGACCCTCAAGCTCGCGCCATTTTATAGCTGCAGAGTAATCGCAGCTCTTAACCCTCGATCAGAACCACCACAAATGAGAGCCTTATAATTTTTCAGATACCCTCTGGTAGCGCCATGTAGCGCCATACAAATAGCCAATCCCATAGAGGTGCAACCCGTATGGCCAAAATAAAGCGCTGGGGTATCCCATTCAAGCCCGCGCACAAAACCCTGGTCACTTGAAATGCGGGTAATCATTTGTCCCCACTCATTCGCTTTAAGTACTTCACCATTTAAGTCATTAATCATTAGCCACCGGCCTTCCGGTGACAAGGGGGCGACAGCGGATTCGATAACACTGGCGTACACTCGCCCCGGAGTATCCAGCTCGACAGTTTCTTCAGTCTCCTGGGAATCAGCATCATCTTCATTAGCACTTTCTACAAGCGACTCCTCTTCCACAAACAGCTCGAAGGGCAAAGGAAATTTATAATTTTCAACATCATGCACAATGGACGAAACGTATGCCAAAGGTTCAGCCTGAGACTTTGATGTCTCAAGTAATAGTGCGACGGCGCCTTCGCCAGGTAAAAATCCCTGCGAAACATCAGGCGTTCGGATGCGGCCGGATAGTACAAAATCTTCAAGAGTAACTTCATCCAGATAGCTGTCAACACTGATCACCAGGCAAGATCGGGATTTACCCTGAGTCAGAATTTGTTGCGCGGACACCAGTGACTTAGCAATCCCGGCTTCACCTTCCTCGATAATATAAATTGATCTACCGGAAAGATTCAGCGGATTTGCTGCCAATAGATTGCCGAAACAATCACTAAATAATTGCCTACCGGATTTTCCTGTGTTTGCACACTGGCGATCAAGAGAAGTTCGCTCACAAGAAGCAGGAATATTAACGATAATTGATGATTCGCCAACGGCAGACTGGGGAAATTGTGTCACTAGATCCGCCACGGCAAGGTATGCCAGAAAACTAAGCCTTCCATATTCCTGAAACCCCTGAACTTGATGGCAGGGATAACCGGTAAGCGATACAGGCATGATTTCGTCTGCAAGAGTGACAGCCAAGGACAGTTCCACTGGTCTGCTCAGCCCCGCCCTGGCAGCTGCACAACCATTACGAACATCTCCCAACGAACTAACCATGCCTTTAGCGGTAAACTTCAAAGAGGGTGTGTCAGTCATTTTACAGCGCCATCACCAGAATCTGAGGGGTATATTTGTAATCCTTGCGAACATTGAGGCCAACAACGGATGCCATTTTCAACCAGGCCAATACTTCGACACTGACTGCACGTTCAACAGTGAACTTCTCCTTGTCCAGCGACAAAGTCCCCTCAATGCCGGCATAGTAATCTTCAAACTCACTGATGAGTTGCTGCATAGCCTCGTTGAAATCGTCCGTATTTTTGTCTTTCAATGCCTGGATCAGGGAAAATCTGGCACTACCAGTCTCTTCCAGTGTCTCAAGAGAGATCATGATAGAGTTAATAAAACTTCCCAGATTGGCCCCGTACCTGAGCCATTGGGCAAAGAACCTGCCGTAGGTGTAGTCTTCTTCGTACTCGTAATCTTCATCGAAAGCGCGATCACTTATCATGGCAATCTGCAGAGCCAAGTCCTCTTCCCCTGCAATGTAAGCGCCTAACATCGGCAGATAATCACTGACCAGTCCAAACCGGGAAAACTCCGGAAGGGCTTTGGTTTCTTCCAACAGCTTCTTACGCAATCTCGCCGCTTCCACATGACGTTTGAAAAAGCCGCTTACGTTGGTTTGCCCCAGCAATTGGCTGATGCCCAGCCAGCGCAGCCTCACCACCGAGTCCGACAAGGCGCGAAAATAAGCTTCATCCTTCTTACCGGTCGCCAGGATCTTGCGGTACTGATCCAACCGGTATTCAAGATTTTCAGTTAAAACGTCGATTTCTACTGTTGAGCTTCCCAAGGGATATCCTCTTTCACTGTAACAATATGCCCACAAGGCACCCGGATCTATCTAAACTCAATTCCATATTCTTCAATAGCGACAAAGAAGATTCCGTTGCAGCCGTGAGTTCTTTTAATGTCGATGGCCAGGTCCTCGGTAGCAATCAATAGTTCAGTCATCTCACCCAATCGAAATATCATTTTACCCTCAGGTATTTTACTTTCATCCAGAACCAGCTCAGTAATTCTGGACATCTGCCCCTTCAACAGGTCCTAAAGTATGCTACCCGGAGTAGCTGGTCAAAAAGACGAATAGTGCTCCTGTACACCCATTCTCCCGCTTAATTTTGATCGCCAGCTCCTTTGAAACCAAAACCAGCTCAGTCATTTCCCCCAACCTGAAAAGAGGTGTTCCCTCTGGGATTTTCTTTTCGTCCAGGACCAACTTGGAAATAGACGCAAACTGGCCCTTATCCAAACAGGACTCTACATATTTTGACTGTTTTAGATCTGTACAAGATATCTTGGTTAGTAAGTTCGCCACATAATATGTCTTTGCAACCTTCTTACCTTTAGCGTTCTTGATGGTGATTGGGAAAAACTCATACTCCTGCGATTCGCTTTCTAGAATACTTTTCAGTTTCTCAGAAACTATGTGGATATTTAACGAATTCGGAATCGAATCAGGAATTTTAATCCCGGAATCAGGGTCCAGATCAAAAACCAGGTCATCAGGAAACCAGTCTTTACATGATGCCCCTTCGGTCAACATCCATTTATCATCCGAAATGTCTGATGGGCACTTGTTTATATAGCAGTACTCATCCTGAATATCGTTTTGCCACGCAAGATACTCCATTATTTATCTGAACTCTTCACCGTAGTCTTCCAGATAAGTCATATTGACGCCCGTGCACTTGTTATCAACCGCAATTTTAAGCGCAAGCGGTTCTGCCACTATCAATAGTTCAGTCATCTCACCTAGACGAAAAATCTGCTTCCCTTCAGGAATCTTTTCCTCATCAAGAACCAGCCGGGAAACCCGGGTCATTTGCCCTTTATCCATCGCAGATTCCCTATATTCGGAACTCTTCAGGTCCATACACTTTACACTGCCTACCACATTGGCAATGAAATAGGGCTTTGAAATCTTCTTTCCTTTTGGATTCAGAATTGTGACAGGGAAAAACTCGATGTTCTCTCCCGAAGCATCCAGAATGTCCTTCAGCTTTTCAGAAACAATATGGATATTCAGCGTATTCGGGATTGAATCGGAAAGTTTTATGCCCCGATTCGGATCGAGTTCAAAGACCACATCTTCTGTCATCCAGTCTTTGCATGAAATACCTTCTGTCAGCTTCCACTTAGTTCCCAGTAACGATGCAGGGGTTTTATTAACGACCTCTAAATCTTCGTCATCCTCGCTTTCCCAAGGGAAAAATTGCATCCTGTACTCCTAAAGCTGATTATTATTTACCAAGTCCCTTCTGTTTTGGCCTGGCAATCTGATTAATATTTTCAGCTTTTTACCGAAAGGCACAAGTCTTCACGACAGATAAAAATAGAGAAGATCTTCATATAAATAGCTAAATAATTTTGAGCGAATTATATGAACTTACCGGGATAAATCTAATCCCATTACAACCGTGCTCCTTTTTAATCGCCACGGCTAGATCTTTGCTTACAATATGTAAATGCGGATATTCAGCTAATCTGAAAATTGGAAGCGGTACGGCTAGAGCATCCGGATTAAGAGAAAACGTTTCAACATCTGAAAACTGCGATGGATTCAAATGCGAAACTGTTACTTTCGAGTGAACTCTATCAACAGCCGGTATGGATTTAAGCAAATTAGCGAGAAAAAAACTCTTTTTCACTAACTTGCCTCTAGCATTTCTAATAGCAACCGGATAGAACTCGAAGTCATCGCTATACTCAACCAGAATATTCTTAAGTTTCTCCGATACAACTTTCAACAACTTTGTATTGGGTATTGAATCAGCGATTTTTATGCCTTCATTTGGGTCTAAATCGAAAATAACAGATTCAGGAAACCAGTCCTTTGAAGATACGCCATCAGTTAACTTCCAGTAGTGTTCTTCAAGCTCATTCGGCAGCCCATCAAGCCCAGCATAGGAATCAGCCGTACGATCATTCACCCAACAATAATATTCCTTAGAAATATCCGACACTTTGCCAATGTCCTTCAATATCTGTCGGGCATTTTTGTATCACTGGCCTCGCTCGCCCTGAATGTCGCTTTGTCACGCCAGGAATTCCATTATCTACCTGAATTCCTCACCGAAATCCTCAATGTAAGTCAGGCTTACCCCTGAACACTTCCCTTCTCTTATGATTTTAATAGCCAGCTCTTCAGATACCAAAAGCAACTCAGTCATCTCGCCGAGTCTAAATATCTGTTTAGTATCTGGAATCTTTGACTCATCAAGTACCAAGCGCCTAAACCATGACACTTGTTTTTTATCCAGATTGGACTGCTCAAAATCGGACTGATCGGAATCCATACACATCAGCGAGCCTACGAGATTCGCGATATAGTATTTTTTGCCTACGTTCTTTCCCTTCGCATTGAGAATTCCCACTTCCAAAAATTCGAAGGATGAATCTGCAGCCGCGAGTATTTCGCACAGTTTTTCCGAAACAATGTACAGATTAAGAGAGTTGGGGATAGAGTCTGCTAATTTGATTCCTCTATTTGAGTCAACCTCAAATAGAACTTCTTCAGGAAACCAATCCTGACAACTGATTCCTTCATGAAGCTTCCAGAAATTATCATTAATTGATGCTGGAATCCGACCGATGACAGCCAGATCCTCGTCTTCATCGTGTTCCCATGGAAAGTAGTCCATATTTCCCCTTTAAAATACGTTATGAAAATGTTTTTTTCTTTTTTGGAGGCAAAGCGTGAACGTTAATATTTCCTGCGCCTTTCTTCACTAACCAATCCCAGTACTTTTTCTCATACGAAATAAGATCCTTGAGCACATCAATAACAGGTAGCTCCGTTGGCTTACAATCCTCAGCCTTCTTTTTTCCTAGCTTAGATTTCACTTTGGTGGCATCAGTCGCCACCAAATCATTGTACTTAGGATGCGAACCATTGTGCTTGGGCAGATTGTGAATAACACAGTTACTTTCATGCTTTGGCAGAAAGATGATGTTTTCACCATGATTCAGGTTATAGGGCACTTTGCGTAGCAATACCATATCATCTTCCGTAAACCGGCCTTCGTTGGTCGAAAACACTTTATCGGGCACAATGTGGTGTGCCTGACTCTGATAAGGCATATTCTGGTTATGGAAGTTGAACTGCTTCCCTGCTGACGTCGTTTTGCTGTAGACAAATTTATAGCGGCTAATATGTTCAGCAGACCCGACCGTCGTCCCCTGCGCCGATTTAAAACGGCTTTCGAGTGCTTTTTTCAGCTTGGCACCGGTTGAGTCATACACCTTTTTGCGATCAGACTTCTGCTTGATGTAGTGATAGCCGTTCTTTGCATAGGAGCCACCCCGACCATAGACGCCGGGGTTGGCAGCCATGTCGCTGAGGTGTTCAGACTCTTCACCCTCTTCCTTGGCTTTCTTTTCCAGTTTCTCCCACTTCGTCTTGAAGCGATCGTAACTTTTTTTGCTTTCTGCAACGGTTGCCATAACGACTTACCTGACCGATTTACCTTTACTGGGATTAGTTCTCTTTAATCTGGCTGCCCTTCACGGTGACAACGCCGGAGCCCTTCACGTTGATTTTGCCGCCGCTGATGGTGATATCACCGTTTTTCTTCATGGTGATACTGGCTTTGCCAACCTTGATGCTGATTTCATCGGCAGCGGTTAACTGGATCTTCTTGGCATCCAGGGCGTATTCCTTGGTGACGGACTCGGTGTACTTGCCACCGACGGATTCCGTCAGGTCTTTGCCGATGCTGATTTCGGCTTCTTTCTCGACTGCCAGGCTGGATTTACCGCCGATATTTTCGACCTTGTTCTTGTCGATATTGATCGTCTGATCCTTGCCGACGGTAATGCTCTGGTTGTTACCGACTGTTTCGGAATCATCTTTGCCGATCGAGGTGGTGCGATTTTCGCCAACATCCTCAGTCTGGTTCTTACCGATAGTGATACTCTGGTCGTTACCGACACTCTCGGTATCATCATTCTCAACAGTAATGTTGCGGTCTTTCTCAGCATGCACCCGAACCAGTTCACTGCCTTTTTCATCAATGAACATGATCTCGTTGTAGTTCTCTTTACCGCCCTCTTTGGTCGACCGGCTCTTAACACCGCTGTGCGCTTTATTGGCAGGCAGATCATACGGAGGCATCACTTCGGCATTATAGACACTACCGATCACTAACGGCCGGTCCGGGTCACCT
>JBNKWQ010000009.1:0-15588 GCA_050299855.1 Hahella sp. | reverse complement strand
CTTCTCTTCCGGCGCCTTGTCAATACCGTCAAACGCGACAGCTGCACCACCCCAAATTTCGGAACATACGCGAGTCAGGGCCGCAGTCAGAGTAGTCTTACCATGGTCAACGTGACCGATAGTTCCTACGTTTATGTGCGGCTTGCTGCGTTCAAATTTTTCTTTTGCCACAGTTAGATCCTCTCAGTTCTTTTAATCTTAAATTTGCTAAGAAAAAAGTTTATCTATTAAAAATTAGCCTTACTTGCCACGAGCACTGATAACAGCTTCGGCAATATTGTTTGGCGCTTCAGCGTAACGCGAGAACTCCATGGTATAGGTTGCACGCCCTTGAGTCGCTGAACGCAAATCAGTCGCATAACCAAACATTTCGGCCAGCGGAACTTCAGCGTCAACCACCTTACCCATAACCCCTTCGTTCATACCCTGTATCAGGCCACGACGACGGTTAAGGTCACCCACAACATCACCCATATTCTCTTCGGGAGTTATCACTTCAACCTTCATAACAGGCTCAAGCAATACCGCACCACCCCTACCGGCCAATGCCTTGGTAGCCATGCTGGCAGCGATCTTAAACGCCATCTCATTCGAGTCAACATCATGATAGGAACCGTCATAAACGGTAGCCTTAAGCCCCAGCAGTGGATAGCCAGCAAGGATACCGTTTTGCATCTGCTCTGCAATACCCTTCTGAACCGCCGGGATGTATTCTTTCGGAACCACACCACCAACGATCTCGTTCACAAACTCAAGACCCTCTTCACCATCTTCACGAGGCTCAAATTTAATCCAGACGTGACCATACTGACCGCGACCACCGGATTGACGGACGAACTTACCTTCGATATCACAGGTATTGCGAATAGCTTCACGGTAGGCTACTTGCGGCTTACCAATGTTTGCCTCAACCTTGAACTCGCGACGCATACGATCCACGATAATGTCGAGGTGCAACTCACCCATACCAGAAATGATGGTTTGCCCGGTCTCTTCATCGGTCTTAACACGGAAAGATGGATCCTCCTGCGCCAACTTACCAAGCGCAATACCCATCTTCTCTTGATCTGCCTTGGACTTAGGCTCAACAGCAACAGAGATTACCGGCTCAGGGAACTCCATGCGCTCAAGCGTGATCTGATGATCAAGATCACAAAGAGTATCACCGGTAGTCACATCTTTCAGACCGATACCTGCAGCGATATCGCCCGCACGCACTTCCTTGATTTCTTCGCGAGAATTGGAGTGCATCTGAACCATACGACCGATACGCTCTTTTTTCCCTTTTACCGGGTTATAGACAGTATTACCGGACTCAAGAATACCTGAATAAACGCGGAAGAATGTCAGAGTACCAACAAACGGGTCAGTAGCGATTTTGAACGCCAACGCGGAAAAGGGCTCATCATCAGATGACTTACGCACCGCGACAGTTTCACCATCATCCAGAATACCCTCAATAGCCTTCACTTCTGTCGGAGAAGGCAGATATTCCACTACAGCGTCCAACATTGCCTGAACACCCTTATTCTTGAATGCAGAACCACCAAGAACAGGCACAATTTCATTTGCAATTGTGCGGGCACGAATACCAGCTTTAATTTCTTCTTCAGTCAGCTCGCCGCCGTCAAGATACTTCTCCATTAGATCTTCATTAGCTTCAGCAGCCGCTTCAACCATGAATTCGCGCATCTTTTCGCATTGATCCTGAATTTCAGCCGGGATGTCCTGATACTCAAACGTCATCCCTTGATCAGCTTCATTCCAGATGATGGCCTTCATCTTGACCAGATCCACCACGCCCTTGAACTCTTCCTCAGAACCGATAGTCATCTGCAAAGGAACAGCATTAGCGCCCAAACGATCTTTCAACTGAGAAACGACACGCTCAAAACTGGCCCCCGCACGGTCCATTTTGTTTACGAAAACCATGCGAGGAACTTCATACTTGTTAGCCTGACGCCATACAGTTTCAGTCTGCGGCTGCACGCCAGAGGAACCACAGAGAACAACAACAGCACCATCAAGGACACGCAAGGAACGCTCTACTTCAATGGTAAAATCCACGTGCCCAGGAGTATCAATAATGTTGACGCGGTGCTGATCAAACTGTTGCTGCATACCAGCCCAGAAACAGGTTGTTGCAGCCGAGGTGATGGTAATACCACGCTCTTGCTCCTGCTCCATCCAGTCCATCGTTGCAGCACCATCATGCACCTCACCGATCTTGTGCGACAAACCTGTGTAGAAAAGCACACGCTCAGTAGTGGTGGTTTTACCGGCATCAACGTGAGCACAGATACCGATGTTACGGTATCGTGCCAAGGGGGTTTTACGTGCCACGGTTTAATACTCCAAATTAGAAACGGTAGTGAGAGAACGCTTTGTTTGCTTCAGCCATACGGTGAACATCTTCACGCTTCTTAACGGCTGCACCTCTACCGTCGGCAGCTTCGAGCATCTCAGCAGCCAGGCGGGCTGCCATAGATTTTTCACCGCGCTTACGGGAATACTCCACCAACCAACGCATAGACAGCGCTTGCTGACGAGACGGACGCACCTCTACAGGCACCTGATAGGTTGCACCACCAACGCGGCGAGACTTAACTTCTACTAGCGGCTGGATGTTTTCCAGGGCAAGCTCGAATGTCTCCAAAGGATCTTTTCCACCTTTAGAGGTAACGATGTCCAGCGCACCGTAGACAATTTTTTCGGCAACTGATTTCTTACCGCTTTCCATTACATGATTGATAAATTTGGCAAGCTTCAAGCTGGCAAATTTTGGATCCGGCAGGATTTCGCGCTTCGCAGCGACTCTTCTTCTTGGCATGATAAGCCCTCAAAACAAAAGGTTATTCAGGTAAATCCGGGACACAGGAACTATTAAACCTGCCCAGCCTTACTCTTATCCAAAACAGTTAGACTATTTTAGCTGTAGATTGTTGCATTAAGACTTTGGACGTTTGGTACCGTACTTCGAGCGGCTCTGTTTACGGTCGTTAACACCAGCCGTATCCAAAGTTCCACGAACAGTGTGGTAACGCACACCCGGCAAATCCTTCACACGACCACCACGAATTAATACAACGCTGTGCTCTTGCAGGTTATGGCCTTCACCACCGATATATGAAGAAACTTCAAAACCGTTGGTTAAACGCACACGACAGACTTTCCGCAAAGCCGAGTTTGGCTTCTTAGGAGTGGTGGTATAAACGCGAGTACATACTCCGCGACGCTGAGGACATGCCTGAAGCGCAGGAACGTCACTTTTAGCGACCTTACGGCTTCGCGGCTTACGTACCAGCTGGTTAATCGTTGCCATTCAAGCTTACTCCGTAATACAAAATAAAACTGCCCTAGTAAATAAGGGCAGCAAGTGTAATGTCGCGCCTGTAAGTAGTCAAGGAGCGAGTGCTTAAAAAAGCACCACCCCTTACCAGGAGACACGATTATCAATCGATGTTGTCAGCCTTACTTGTTAAGTTCAGCACTCAACGCCTGAACAACATCCGCCGCGCTAACGCCACCTTCTTTCTGAAGACGCTTACGACGACGCTCCGAGTGATAGGCGGAACCAGTACCTGCCGGTATCAGACGTCCCACAACCACATTTTCTTTCAGGCCGCGCAAATGATCTTGCTTCCCGGTGACAGCAGCCTCGGTAAGAACCCGCGTTGTCTCCTGGAATGATGCAGCAGAAATAAAGCTTTCTGTTGCCAACGAAGCCTTGGTAATACCCAAAAGAACACGTTCACCTTTAGCTGGCATTTTTTCTTCAGTTTCGGCAACTTCATTTTCTTCAAGCATTTTCACCAACTCAACTTGGTCACCCTTGATCAGAGTTGTGTCGCCAGAAGAAATAACATCCACCTTACGAATCATCTGACGCACGATAACTTCAATATGCTTGTCGTTGATAACAACGCCTTGTAGACGATACACATCCTGAATTTCGTTGATGATGTACTTAGCCAGTTCACCTACCCCCAAAAGACGCAATATGTCGTGCGGGTTAGAAGGTCCATCAGAGATTACTTCCCCCTTGGCAACCTGCTCACCCTCAAACACGTTTAATTGACGCCACTTTGGAATCAGGATCTCATATGGATCGGCGTTGCCTGTAGGCGTTATGACCAAACGCTTCTTGCCTTTAGTCTCTTTACCGAAGGAGACAATCCCACTGATTTCCGCCAGGATTGATGGCTCTTTAGGTTTACGAGCTTCAAACAAGTCGGCAACCCTTGGCAGACCACCGGTAATATCCCGAGTTTTCGAGGACTCTTGCGGGATACGGGCGATTACATCACCTACTTCCGCCATACCACCGCTTTTCACACTCAGCAAGGAGCTAGCTGGCATAAAATACTGAACCGGGGTATCTGTACCCGGGAAGTTCATCTCTTTGCCATTGGCATCGAGCAACTGAACCATAGGACGGATATCTTTACCGGCAGCTGGACGATCTTTGGGGTCGATAATTTCGATATTGGACAGACCCGTCAACTCATCAGTCTGAGTTTTGATCGTGATCCCCTCTTCCATACCAACAAAGTTAACTTTACCGCCAACCTCAGTGATAATCGGGTGAGTGTGTGGATCCCACTTGGCAACCACCTCTCCAGCTTTAACATCCTGCCCGTGCTTAACAGACAGCTCGGCACCATATGGCAATTTGTACCACTCGCGCTCACGGCCTGCCGCATCAGCAATTGCTAAAGCGGAAGAACGGGAAACTGCAACCAAGTGACCATCTTTACGCTCAATGGACTTAAGGTTATGCAGACGCACAGTACCACCGTGTTTAACCTGAATATTGTCCACTGCTGATGCCCGTGAAGCCGCACCACCAATGTGGAAAGTCCGCATGGTCAACTGGGTACCTGGCTCACCGATTGACTGGGCAGCAATTACTCCCACTGCCTCGCCGACATTTACCAGGTGTCCGCGTGCAAGATCGCGCCCGTAACAGCTGGAACACACGCCGTACTTTGTCTTACAGGTAATTGGTGAACGCACAAGAATCTCATCCACACCTGCTTTTTCAAGCTTCTCTACGGTTGCTTCGTCAAGCAGAGTGCCTGCCTCAACAACAACGGTTTCACTATCAGATGCAGAAAAAACATCAGCCGCTGTTACACGACCTAATACTCGGTCGCCCAGAGGAACAACAACATCACCCCCTTCAATATGAGGCGTTACCAATAAACCTTCTGTAGCTCCACAATCGTTCTCAGTGATCACTAAATCCTGAGCAACATCCACCAGACGACGCGTCAGGTACCCGGAGTTGGCTGTTTTTAAAGCCGTATCTGCCAGACCTTTACGAGCACCGTGAGTGGAAATAAAGTACTGGAGTACGTTCAGACCTTCACGGAAGTTCGCCGTAATTGGCGTTTCAATGATGGAGCCATCCGGCTTCGCCATCAGACCACGCATACCAGCTAGCTGACGAATCTGTGCTGCAGAACCCCGAGCACCGGAATCAGCCATGATATAAACTGAGTTGAATGATTCCTGATCGACTTCTTTACCTTCCCGGTTGATGACTTTTTCAGTACCGAGACGATCCATCATCGCCTTGGATACCTTATCATTCGCACGGGACCAAATATCGATAACCTTGTTGTACTTCTCGCCCTGAGTCAGCAGACCGGAAGCAAACTGGGATTCAATCTCTTTAACTTCATTATCTGCAGCATCAATAATTTTTACTTTTTCGTCAGGAATAACGAAATCGTTTACGCCTATAGATGCGCCAGAAAGAGTTGCATAGTGGAAACCGGTATACATGATCTGATCAGCAAAAATGACTGTTTCTTTCAGACCAACCTGGCGATAGCAGGCGTTGATCAATCTAGAAATAGCTTTTTTGGTCATTGCCTGATTAATCAAGGCAAAGGGCAGACCTTGAGGCATGATCTCACTCAGCAAAGCACGACCGGCAGTGGTTTCAACCACCCCTGATTTTTCATGCAGGTTACCATCTTCGTCACGCTCAACCGTATCCATGCGGACCCTGATTTTAGCCTGCAGGTGCACCTTCTTCGCTCCAAAAGCACGCTGCACTTCTTTCACGTCAGTGAAAGCCATACCTTCACCAGGTGCATTGATCCGCTCACGAGTCATGTAATACAGACCCAGTACGACATCTTGAGAAGGCACAATGATCGGATCACCGTTAGCCGGCGATAGAATGTTGTTGGTTGCCATCATGAGCGCACGGGCTTCCAGCTGAGCTTCCAGCGTTAGAGGCACGTGCACAGCCATCTGGTCACCATCGAAGTCAGCGTTGTATGCGGTACATACCAGCGGGTGAAGCTGGATAGCTTTACCTTCAATCAATACAGGCTCAAACGCCTGGATACCCAAACGGTGCAGGGTCGGCGCGCGGTTCAACATGACTGGGTGCTCACGAATAACTTCGTCGAGAATATCCCAAACGACCGCCTCTTCACGCTCCACCATCTTCTTGGCGGCTTTGATCGTTGTAGCCAGACCACGATGCTCAAGCTTGGAGAAAATGAAAGGCTTGAACAATTCAAGCGCCATCTTCTTGGGCAGACCACACTGATGCAAGCGCAACGTAGGACCAACTACAATTACTGAACGACCTGAGTAGTCGACACGCTTACCAAGCAAATTCTGACGGAAACGACCCTGCTTACCTTTGATCATATCTGCCAAAGATTTTAGAGGGCGTTTGTTGGAACCGGTGATCGCACGGCCGCGACGTCCATTATCCAGCAAGGCATCAACCGACTCCTGCAACATTCGCTTTTCATTGCGCACAATAATATCTGGTGCGTTCAATTCCAGCAGACGTTTGAGACGGTTATTCCGGTTAATGACCCGGCGGTACAAATCATTCAGGTCACTGGTAGCAAATCGACCACCATCCAGAGGAACCAATGGACGCAAATCGGGCGGCAATACCGGCAGTACAGTCAGCACCATCCAGTCTGGGTTATTACCCGAATCTGCAAATGCTTCCATCAGCTTCAAACGCTTGGAAAGCTTCTTGATTTTGGTTTCTGAATTGGTATTTGGAATCTCTTCGCGAAGACGATTGATCTCGTCATTGAGCTCAAGATCTGCCAGTAGAGCCTGGACAGCTTCCGCCCCCATTCTGGCATCAAACTCATCACCAAACTCTTCCAGAGCTTCATAGTATTGTTCGTCTGACAGCAGTTGACCTTTTTCAAGGGTGGTCATGCCGGGGTCAATAACAATAAATGATTCAAAATAAAGAACCCGCTCGATATCACGCAGGGTCATATCCAGCAACAAGCCAATACGGGAAGGCAGCGACTTCAGAAACCAGATGTGGGCAACAGGAGAGGCAAGCTCAATATGCCCCATACGCTCACGGCGCACATTCGCCGGAGCAACTTCAACGCCACACTTCTCGCAGATAACACCGCGATGCTTCAGACGCTTATACTTGCCGCAAAGGCATTCATAGTCCTTGATCGGCCCAAAGATTTTAGCGCAGAAAAGGCCATCTCTTTCCGGCTTAAATGTACGGTAGTTAATCGTCTCAGGCTTTTTAACTTCACCAAAAGACCAGGAACGAATCATATCGGGCGATGCCAGCGCGATACGAATGGAATCAAATTCGTGGGCGTAGTTTTGATTTTTTAATAGATTCAGCAAATCTTTCATTGGCTAAGGCCTCTGATGCGTCATAAGGGCGGTGGCACCGCCCATCTTAAATCAGTTTCGCAGTATTACAGCCTGCGGCTCGGTATCATTTGGAACTTAACGGAACCTTGAAACCAACTCAGTTGGTTTCAAGTTCAATGTCGATACCTAGAGAACGAATCTCTTTTACCAACACGTTGAAAGATTCCGGCATACCAGGTTCCATGCGGTGATCGCCGTCCACGATATTTTTATACATCTTGGTACGACCGTTAACATCATCCGACTTCACCGTGAGCATCTCCTGCAATGTATATGCGGCACCATAAGCTTCCAGCGCCCACACTTCCATCTCACCGAACCGCTGTCCACCGAACTGAGCCTTACCACCCAACGGTTGTTGAGTAACCAGACTGTATGATCCTGTGGAACGCGCATGCATTTTGTCGTCGACCAAGTGGTTCAACTTCAGCATATACATGTAACCAACAGTTACCTGACGTTCAAAACGATCTCCGGTACGGCCGTCATAGAGATCAATCTGACCACTATCATCCATGTCAGCCAAGCGCAGCATTTCTTTGATTTCGCTTTCTTTAGCACCGTCAAATACCGCTGTCGCCATTGGCACTCCGCCACAGAGGTTTCCTGCCAACTCCAGAATTTCTGCATCATTCAGAGAATCCAGATCTTCCGTGCGACCACCTACACCGTTATACACTTCATGCAGGAACTTACGAATATCATTGGCTTTTTTCTGCGCTTCAATCATCCGATTGATTTTATGACCGAGGCCTTTAGCTGCCGCACCCAAGTGAGTTTCCAATACCTGACCTACGTTCATACGCGAAGGTACACCCAGTGGGTTTAACACGATGTCTACAGGGTTGCCACTTTCATCATATGGCATATCCTCAATTGGCTTGATCGCAGAGATAACACCCTTGTTACCATGACGACCCGCCATCTTGTCACCAGGCTGGATACGGCGCTTAACTGCCACGTACACCTTAACAATTTTCAATACGCCAGGCGCCAAATCATCTCCTGATTGCAGCTTACGCTTCTTGTCTTCGTAACGATCCTCGATACTCTTACGACGCTCCTGAAGCTGGGCTTCCGCCTTTTCCAGCAATTCATTCAGAATCTCGTCTGACATTTTCAGCTTGAACCATTCTTCTTTCTCAAAGGCATTCATATGGACTTCAGAGAGCTCATCACCCTTCTTCAGACCAGGCCCGCTGATCACCTTCTGACCACTTAGTGCACTGCGTAGACGTTCAAATGTTGCACCTTCTACAATGCGGTATTCATCATTAAGGTCTTTACGGTATTTGTTCAGTTCAGCTTGCTCAATTTCCTTAGCACGCTGATCCTTCTCAACACCATCACGTGTAAATACCTGTACATCTATTACGGTGCCACGCATGCCCGTTGAAACACGCAAGGAAGTATCTTTCACATCAGATGCTTTCTCACCGAAGATGGCACGCAGCAATTTCTCTTCTGGAGTCAGCTGCGTTTCACCTTTGGGTGTAACCTTCCCTACCAAAATATCGCCTGGCTCAACTTCCGCTCCTATGTAAATAATTCCCGAGTCGTCCAGTTTGGACAGAGCACTTTCACCTACATTCGGAATATCAGCAGTGACTTCTTCCGGCCCCAACTTGGTATCGCGGGCAACACAGGTCAGTTCCTGGATATGAATGGTCGTAAAACGGTCTTCCTGAACGACACGCTCAGAAACCAGGATGGAATCCTCAAAGTTGTAACCATTCCAAGGCATAAATGCGATACGCATGTTTTGCCCCAAAGCTAACTCACCCATATCTACGGAAGGACCATCTGCCAGGATATCGCCACGCGCAATAGTTTCACCTTCTTTTACCAGGGAGCGCTGATTGATACAGGTATTCTGGTTGGAGCGCGTGTATTTGGTCAGGTTGTAGATATCCACACCCGCGTCGCCAGCCTCTGTCTCATCATCACTAACTTTAACTACAATCCGGGCAGCATCAACACTGACAATTACACCGCCGCGTCTAGCGACCACACAGACTCCAGAATCCTGGGCAACATAACGCTCCATACCCGTACCGACCAGCGGCTTCTCTGCACGCAAGGTCGGAACAGCCTGACGCTGCATGTTTGACCCCATCAAGGCCCGGTTAGCATCATCGTGCTCCAGGAAAGGAATCAAAGATGCTGCCACAGATACAACCTGACGCGGCGAAACATCCATGAAGTTCACTTTTTCTGGCGGCATAACGGTAAATTCGTTCTTGTGGCGAACCGTTACCAGCTCTTCCATCAGATGATTACCTTCATCGACGGTTGCGCTCGCCTGAGCGATTACGTATTCGCTTTCTTCTATTGCAGACAGGTATTCGATCTCGTCCGTCACCAATCCATCTACAACCTTACGGTATGGGCTTTCCAGGAAGCCGTATGAATTGGTACGGGCATAGGTCGCAAGAGAATTGATCAAACCAATGTTTGGACCTTCAGGCGTTTCGATTGGGCAAACACGCCCATAATGAGTCGGATGCACATCCCGGACTTCAAACCCTGCTCGCTCACGAGTCAAACCACCAGGTCCAAGAGCGGATACACGACGCTTGTGAGTAACTTCCGACAAGGGGTTGTTCTGATCCATAAACTGGGACAGCTGACTGGATCCAAAGAACTCTTTCACTGCTGCAGCGACTGGCTTGGCGTTGATCAGGTCCTGCGGCATCAGGCCTTCAGATTCCGCCATGCTCAAGCGCTCTTTAACTGCACGCTCTACCCGCACCAAACCAACTCGGAATTGGTTCTCAGCCATCTCGCCGACAGAACGGACACGGCGGTTACCCAGATGATCAATATCATCAACCGTCCCCTGGCCGTTACGAATGCCAATAAGCGTTTTTAGAACATCAATGATGTCGTCATGACTTAATACGCCTTGCCCCTCACCTTCTTCACGACCTAGGCGACGATTAAACTTCATGCGTCCAACCGCAGAAAGATCGTAACGTTCTTCAGAGAAAAACAGATTATTGAAAAGGTTCTCCGCAGACTCTTTGGTTGGTGGTTCACCAGGTCTCATCATCCGATAGATTTCAACCAGCGCCTCCAATTGGCTCCGGGTTGAATCAATACGTAGCGTATCGGATATAAAGGGTCCACAATCCAGATCATTTGTATAAAGTGTCTCTACCTTAGTGACACTCGCTTTCTCGAGTTTTTCCAAAACTTCATCAGTTATTTCGGAATTACACTCGATAATGATCTCGCCGGTTTTAGGATCAACTACATTACGGGCGATTACCTTGCCCTTCATATATTCCTTAGGAACCCGCAGGCGCTTCATGCCAACCTTTTCCATTTGACGGATATGGCGTGCGGTTATCCTTCGCGCCTCTTCAACGATCAGGTTACCTTCGTCATCTTTGATTTCAAAAGTAGCGATATCACCACGCAGACGACTAGGAACCAGATCCAGATAACAATCTTCGCCTTCGATTTCGAAATGACTGTTTTCAAAGAACATTTCCAACATCTGTTCTGCGCTGTAGCCTAATGCCCTTAACAGGATAGATGCTGGTAATTTACGGCGGCGGTCGATACGAACGAAAACCGCATCTTTAGGATCAAACTCAAAATCCAGCCATGATCCACGGTAAGGAATAATACGAGCAGAATACAAAAGCTTCCCGGAGGAATGGGTTTTGCCTTTATCGTGATCAAAGAATACGCCAGGCGAACGGTGCAACTGGGAAACAATAACCCGCTCTGTGCCATTAATCACGAAGGTACCGTTTTCTGTCATCAACGGCACTTCACCCATATATACTTCTTGCTCTTTGATATCTTTAATCGCTTTGGTGGACGACTCTCTATCATAGATAATCAAGCGGACTTTCACTCGCAACGGAGCGGCGTAAGTCACACCTCTTAACTGACACTCAGCAACGTCAAATACTGGCTGACCCAGGCGGTAGCTGACGTACTCTAGTGCAGCATTACCGGAAAAGCTGACAATTGGAAATACCGATTTAAACGCAGCATGCAAGCCGACGTCTTGGCGATCCTCGTGGGATACACTCTGTTGCAGAAAATCATGGTAGGAGTCTAGCTGAATGGACAGCAGATACGGAACATCCATTACGGCTGGAAGTTTTCCGAAATCTTTGCGAATTCGTCTTTTTTCGGTATAGGAGTATGTCATCGATATTCCCCAGCTTTATGCAAACTGACTCTGGTGCGCTCGAAGGATTTCGCTAACCTGCGAACTGTTCACAAATTGTGCGAAATTTTGAAAAAAAATATAACTTACACAACGGAAAACGGCTGACGTCCTAAAACGCCAGCCGATTCCTGCTTTAGCAGATCGAAGCAATCAAAAGATTACTTAAGTTCAACCGTAGCACCGGCTTCTTCAAGTTCTTTCTTCGCTTTTTCTGCATCGTCTTTACCCAGAGCTTCTTTGATAGTTGAAGGCGCACCGTCAACCAGCTCTTTAGCTTCTTTCAGACCCAGACCAGTGATGGTACGAACAACCTTGATGACGTTAACTTTCTTGTCACCAGCTGAGTTCAGAACCAGGTCAAATTCAGTCTTCTCTTCTACTGCGGCAGCTTCGCCAGCAGCAGCTGGTGCTGCTGCAACAGCTGCTGCTGCGGAAACACCAAACTTCTCTTCCATCGCTTCAACAAGTGCAACAACGTCCATTACACTCATTTCTGCAATTGCATTAAGGATATCGTCTTTAGACAGAGCCATGTTATTTCTCCTAAAAGCTTAAAAAATTGCTACCGTTATGCCGCGTTTTGCTTTTGATCGCGGACTGCCGCTACTGCACGAGTAACTTTCGTAGGAACTTCGTTGAAAGTACGTGCAAGCTTGGTAATTGGGGCCAGCATGACGCTCATCAGCATCGCCAACGCCTGATCCCTTGTCGGGAGTTTAGCGAGTCGATCGATCTGATCTGCGCCGAGCAAGTCTCCGCCTACAGCTAGCGCCTTGATTTCAAACTTGTCATTAGCTTTGGCGTAATCCTTCAGCAGACGAGCTGCTGCTCCAGGATCTTCCATAGAAAACGCAAGAATTGTCGGGCCTACCAACGCATCGCGGGCACACTCGTACTCAGTGCCTTCTACAGCACGTTTTGCCAGAGTGTTACGAACAACTCGCAAAGAAACGTTCTCACTGCGCGCTTTTGCACGCAGGTCGCTCATTCCATTTGAAGTTACGCCACGATAGTCAGCAATCACCAATGACAAGGCGTTACTGGCAGTCTCATTGACCTCAGCGACAATAGCTTTTTTGTCTTCAAGTCTAATTGCCACCGGATTTCTCCTAAATTAAACCGGTTTCCCGGTTAGTCGCATTTATCTCCGAAGAGACGCTTACGGCTTATCGCAAAACTGCTTTTGCCGTCTGCGCAGGACGTTTAACCTTTAACTGGTCGAACTCGGATGAATTCAGACCAGTATCCGGACCTGCGGTCTTTGACAGCCCACGGCTTCCGCCGAAAGACTACCAAAACTTTTCATCCCCACCTCTCTTAGGCAGAGATTGTTGATTGATCAATCAACAGACCTGGCCCCATAGTAGAGGACAGGGTGATTTTTTTGAGATAGACACCTTTCGCAGATGCAGGCTTAGCCTTCTTAAGATCTGCCAGCAGCGCTTCAAGATTCTGTTTGATATGGTCTGCAGAAAACTCAACGTTGCCCAGAGGAGAGTGGATAATGCCATTCTTGTCGGTACGATAACGAACCTGACCAGCCTTAGCGTTTTTAACCGCTGTCTCAACGTCCGGAGTGACAGTACCAACCTTTGGATTCGGCATAAGCCCACGAGGCCCAAGTATCTGCCCCAGTTGACCAACTACACGCATTGCATCAGGGGAGGCAATAACCACATCGAAGTTAAGGTTGCCTTTTTTAACTTCTTCAGCCAGATCATCCATACCTACAATGTCTGCACCGGCTGCTTGAGCCTTTTCTGCATTGGCACCTTGAGTAAAGACAGCAACTCGCACGGCTTTACCAGTACCATTCGGCAACACAGTAGAACCACGAACCACCTGATCAGATTTACGAGCATCAACCCCAAGATTTACAGATACATCCAAAGACTCTTTGAACTTCACTGCTTTCGCCAGATCGGTAAGAATGCCAACAGCATCTTCAACAGAATAAGCCTTGCCAGCTTCAATTTTTTCGCGAATCGTTTTTTGACGTTTAGTTAATTTTGCCACGCCTTATTCCTCCACGTTCAAGCCCATGCTTCTGGCTGTGCCAGCGATGGTGCTTACTGCTGCGTCCATAGAACCTGCTGACAGATCAGGCATTTTTACACTGGCAATCTCTTCCAGTTGAGCACGGTTAACCTTACCCACTTTTTCAGTGTTAGGACGACCAGAACCGCTCTTAATACCAGCTGCCTTCTTAAGCAATACGGATGCAGGCGGAGTTTTTGTTATAAAGGTGAAGCTGCGATCACTATAAACTGTGATCACTACTGGAGTTGGCAATCCTGGCTCTAGACTTTGAGTCTGAGCGTTGAAGGCTTTACAAAACTCCATGATATTGACACCATGTTGACCCAATGCAGGACCAACTGGGGGACTTGGATTAGCCTGACCGGCCTTTACCTGTAACTTAATGTAGGCTTGTACTTTCTTAGCCATTTTTTCCTCCTAGTGGGTAGTAACGCACATAGTGCTCCCCGTGCAGACACAAAAAGCCCGCAGCACATTAGGCGCTGCGAGCTTTGTTTCCAGTCAGCTAATCTTTCTCTACCTGACTGAATTCCAAATCAACAGGCGTTGAACGCCCAAAAATCAGAACCGCAACTTTAACGCGACTCTTCTCGTAATCAACTTCTTCAACAACACCGTTAAAATCAGCAAATGGCCCATCAACCACACGAACCACTTCGCCAGCTTCAAACAGTGTTTTTGGCTTAGGCTTATCAGCACCACTTTCAACACGACGCAAAATAGCCTCGGCTTCACGATCACTGATAGGAGCAGGACGATCAGGCGTACCTCCGATAAAACCCAACACACGAGTAGTGGACTTTACCAAGTGCCAGGTATCATCGTTCATATCCATCTGAACAAGCACATAACCAGGGTAAAATTTGCGCTCACTTTTGCGCTTCTTACCCTCTTTCATCTCCACGACTTCTTCAGTTGGAACAAGAATCTCACCAAATTGTGACTCCATCTCCTTTAGAGCGATACGCTCCTTCAAGGATCTCATCACATGCTTCTCGTACCCTGAATACGCCTGGACGACATACCATTTTTTAGACAAAAGGCTTCTCCTAACCAATAAAGCCAGAAACCAACCAACTGATCAATGAATCAATCACCCACAAGAGAAGTGCCACAAACAAAACAAAGGCAACTACTATCAGCGTGGTCTGAGTTAGTTCAGGCCTGGTTGGCCACACAACCTTCCGAATTTCCAGCCGTGCTTCTTTCAACAAAACCAAAAACGACTGCCCCTTGACAGTCTGCACCGCCACAAAAGCCGCCACTGCGCCCAACACGACCAGGCCAAGAACACGATAAAGCAGTGACTGATCGGCATAAAAAGAATTACCAACCACTCCAGCGACAACAAGCGCGAATACAACAAGCCATTTCAGCTTGTCGACCGCGCCAGAAGCTTTCTCTACATTAGAGGACATAATATAACCAAACCTAATAAGGTGGCAGGCCAGGAGGGAATCGAACCCCCAACCTGCGGTTTTGGAGACCGCCGCTCTGCCAATTGAGCTACTGGCCTACCTTAAACAGAAAGGTTACTCGATGATTTTAGCCACAACGCCCGCACCAACAGTACGGCCACCCTCACGAATGGCGAAGCGCAAACCTTCTTCCATCGCAATCGGTGCAATCAAGCTAACAGTCATCTTCACGTTGTCACCAGGCATAACCATTTC
>JBNKWQ010000008.1:0-106758 GCA_050299855.1 Hahella sp. | reverse complement strand
GCTTCTTTGGGTCTTGAGGTTATGGCCGTCATCCACCGAAAAAATGATGCTGTTGCTTCGACTTTACCTGTTTAATGAAGAGCAGATTCATTCAGAGCAACTCGCTGTGGCCTGAAAAGTGGGGTTCTTCAGGGACGACTATTTATTAGCCGCTGGATTTAAAGGGCCTATATATTGCAGTGAGCCTTCCGCAGTTTTGTTGCCGGAGATTCTTGAAGATGCCCTTAAGATTGGTTTTACCAAAGACAAAGAGTTAATCTTCAAAGTACTGAGCTATCTAAAATCCATAATAAAACCTGTCGAATATAAACAGTGGGTAGAGTTGTACCAGTCACCATTGGGCAGTGTATGTTGTCGGTTCGACCCTGCCGGCCACATATTGGGTTCTGCTTACATAACTTTTCGGATTGATGATTCAAAAGATCGACACGAAACCATTGTATTTAGTGGCGATTTAGGTGCCTCTAATGCGCCTTTGTTGCCCGAGGCTGTTCCGCCCGTAACATGTGATCGATTAGTCATTGAAAGCACTTACGGTGATACTGTCCATGAGGGGCGCAAAGATCGGGCTTATCGCTTAAAGCAAGTGCTAAATAAATGCCTGGAAGATAAAGGCGTCGTTTTGATCCCTGCATTTAGCATTGGTCGTACCCAGGAACTTCTATACGAAATTGAAGATATATTGCACGGGGAGCAACAGAAAAAGTCTGGCCAGCCACCAGATTGGGAGATTGTTGTAGATTCCCCGTTGGCAGCTAAATTCACTCAACATTATCGCAGGTTGGCTGAATTTTGGGATAAGGAAGCGCAGGATCGCCGACATGCGGGTAGGCATCCACTAGACTTCGAACAGCTTGTCACCATTGATGATCATGAGGCTCATAAGGCTTTTTTAAATCGATGCAGGAATGAGGTAAAGCCAAGAATCATCATTGCCGGAAGTGGCATGTGTAATGGCGGTCGAATACTTAGTTACCTGAAATCGTTCTTGGATAGCCCCGCTGCCGACATACTTTTTGTCGGTTATCAGGCAAAGGGAACCATTGGGCGTAACATTCTTGAATATGGCCCGAAGGGCGGTTGGGTCAATATTGATGACAGACGCTATACCATTAAATGTGGAGTTTATCGGCTAAGTGGCTACTCTGCTCATGCGGATCAGACCGATTTGTTGAAGTTTGTTGCAGGTATTAGTGAAAAGCCCAGTGCAATTAGGATCGTACATGGTGATGATGAGGCTAAAATTACTCTTCAAAACAAGCTTAGGGCAATGCTGCCTGGCTGCGAAGTTGTCATTCCTGGATCATGAATAGTCAATGAAAGTGCTTATTACCGGTTGTACCGGATTTGTTGCGGGCTCTTCTTATTAAGTCTCAACGTCATTTCGAAGAGGTTGTTGGAACCTCAAGGCTGCCTGCAAATAGCGATCTATCATTGGTAAATCAGCTACAAAATAATGCTTCTATTATTCAGGTTGCTGGATTTGATGAAGAGTGGAGCGATGTGCTCCTAGGTGTTGATGTCCTGATCCATTGTGCTGCCCGGGCGCATCAGATGAAAGATACTTCCTCCGACCCTCTGGCAGAATTCAGGGACGACTAGATAGTGAAAGTTTTGGACTTGGAAGTCTCATTGCAAAGGCAATAATTTCAGATTCGTCAAAGTAATGGGTGTCTTCCTAGTAGATTAAGGTCGAATTTTCATTTGTATAGCAAGGCCTTACTTTATACGGGTGAGCTATATTCAAATAAGTGCTCTCAATGAGCGCCTTAATACTCGGAAGCAAAATGATCGGCATTGAACATATCAGCACCTACGTACCCACTACCCGGATTGAAAATCTCTCCAGGTTAGAGAAGTTCGATATCAATGAGACTTTTATTTCCGACAAAATTGGCATGGTTTCTCTCGCTGTCAAAGATCACGGAGACCAGACGTCAGATCTTTGTGTTAAAGCTGTAAATCAGCTATTAATCGAAAAAGGCGAGATTTTATCTGAAATTGAATGTCTGGTTGTCTGCACTCAAAATCCCGACGATTATGGCTTGCCTCATACCTCCGCCATTGTTCATGGAAAGTTGGATTTGCCCAGCAGTTGTGCCTGCTTTGATGTCTCTTTGGGCTGTTCAGGCTATGTTTACGGGTTATCAATCATTCGTAGCTTTATGGAATCCAATGGCTACAAGAAGGGATTGCTGATCACTGCTGATCCCTATTCTAAAGTTATCGATATGGATGATAAGAACACGTCTCTATTGTTCGGTGATGCCGCAACCGTCACTTTAATGAGCGATCAGCCTGTATGGCAGATCGGCAAGAGTATTTTTGGTACAGATGGCTCCCGCAATGAAGCCATTCGTGTCCGTGGCTCTGATCGAAAATTCGAAATGGCCGGCCGGGCAGTCCTGGATTTCTGTGCCAACGTCGTCCCGGACAACATCCGCGAAACCCTCGCTGCAAACAACTTCCAACTGGGTGATATTGATAAGATCATCCTTCATCAAGGCAGTAAATTTATTGTCAACATGATCATCAAGCGCATGGAGCTTGATCCCGCCAAAGTTCCCTTCGAAGCGACCTCCTACGGTAATACCGTGTCTTCCTCTATCCCTATGATTCTTGCTAATGAAAAAGATGCTCAGAGCGTAATATTGTCTGGGTTCGGTGTTGGTGTGAGTTGGGGGAGTGTGGTGTTGATGCGGGATTGAATATCCCTCCCACTTGGAAAGCATAGTGACGTGGTCAACTGATTTGTGACAACCCAGTTAAGCAACTTCTTGATGAGGTCTAATAGATCTCATCACCTCAAGCCAAACAAAAAGTAGAAGTTGGATTCCTGAAATATGGCAGGGCATAAAAATCAGAGGGAAGGGTTTTGGGTGGCACTATCTAGACTTGAAGATTGACTAAAATTTAAATAATTTTTGTATTGAGGGAAAGATAGCGATTGGTAGCAATAATATTTTGGCTATCAATGAAAGCGTCAGTAAAAGATGTGTTTGCTCGAGTTGCATAGTCGGTGTTCAATCATGCGTAGATTTATGGAATATAACGGCTACAAAAAAGGGTTGCTAATTACCGTGTCCTCCTCTGTCCCTATGATTCTTGCAAACGAAAAAGATGCTCAGAGTCTTGTCTGGGTTTGGCGTTGGTGTGAGATGGGGGAGTGTGATTTTGTTGCGGGATTGAGTGTTGAGTCTGGTTTTTACCCAGTGAATAAAATACTGTCCCAGAACGCTGTAAAAAATCATATTCACTTGCTAATTATCCTTGGTGAATAACGCTGGCCTTGCTTAGTTTTCATGCGATTGGTTCGTTGATATAGAGCGGTGATGCTTTCTTCTCCTCATTTCTATTCAAAGGGACTGCAATGCTGGCGATTCTGAGTTAGAGTGCCGCGGTTTATGGCCGCTCCATACTATGGGTCTGGCCATTTTGAGGAAAATACAGGGCTGAGGGGATCAAGTAACGATTGGTGACTGGCGGTGCCGGGTTTACTGGATTGAGCGGTTGGATTCTTCAAGATACTCATTGTTAGAGAAGGGTAATGTCAGATAACAAAAATTTCAGTGCCTCAGCGCCAGTTATCCAATATGTCATTGGCCGTACCCCGTAGAGCAGCACAACTATGAAATAGATCTGAAGGGCGTTATAACGGGGTTGTGGTCAGAGCGATGGTTGATTGTGCTGATTGCATCTGTGATGACTTGCATTGCTGTATGCCTTGCTGGCTACTCCATATTATAAGGCTCAAGCTAAGTTGAAACCTGTTTCATCGGCATACTTGATGGAGTTAAACAACACAAAGGTCTACAAATTAAGCTCCGAAGAGGCATTTCAGGAAATATTTTCTTCCCTCGATAGATTGGCAATGCAGCGCGCATTCTTTTATGCCCGAAAGGACTTATTTGGATACTATCTAAATGGCAAATCGGATGAGCAGGCATTTGCGGCATTTTTAAATGATGGGCTTGCCTTTACTTTGCCTGATGATAAAAAAGACAAGGGTAAGGGGCAGTTTATTACGATCTCATATGTTGCTCCAGAAGGCTCTCGGTCGCCGAGGTGGTGGATCAGTATATTGGCTACGTCTTGGAGTTTGTGAAAGACAATATGCAGTGGCTGTTGCCAACGGAACGGTTGCGCTGGATCTAGCGTTAAAAGGGTTAGGGATTGGCCCGGGTGATGGAATCATTGTAACTTCCCGGACCTTTCTGGCTTCTGCATCATGTATCGTAAATGCCGGAGCGAAGCCTGTTTTTGCGGATGTGGATAGGGACTCCCAGAACATCACTGCAGACACCGTCGCTCCACTGGTACCACCCGCCCCCCCCGGGGCGATTATTGCCGTTCACCTTGCGGGCTGGCCGTGTGATATGGACGGCTTGAATTAATTGGCCCGTGAGCACGATTTATTGGTGATTGAGGTAGGGGGCTGCCTGTGGGCTCCCTTGGCCACGTTGCAGCTTGGTCCTTCTGCCAGGATAAGATCATGACCACCTGTGGTGAGGGCGGCATGGTCACGACAAATGATCATGCCCTTTGGTCACGTATGTGGTCGATTAAGGATCATGGCAAATCTTGGCAGGCAGTATATGAGCGTCAACATGCTCCTGGTTTTTGCTTGTTGCACGAGAGCTTCGACACTAACTGGCGAATGGTAGAAGTCCAAGTGGTTATTGGCCGGATTCAGTTACAGCGTATACATGCTTGGCATGAAAAGCGTTTAGCAAATGCCGGTCGTATTTGGTCGGTTGCACGTGAACTTGCGGGATTACGTGTCCCGATGGTGCCGGCAGAAGTCACCCATGCCGCATACAAGTGTTATGTATTTGTAGAGCCGGCCGTTTTGAAATCGGGGTGGGATCGGAACCGAATTCTTCATGAGATTACTGCTCGAGGGATTCCTTGTTTCTCGGGTTCATGCTCAGAGGTGTATTTGGAAAAGGCCTTCGATAACACTGGTTGGCGCCCTGCAGAGCGTTTGCCTGTTGTGAAAGCATTGGGGGAGACCAGTTTGATGTTCCTGGTTCATCCAATGCTAACCGCGGCTGAAATGGACAAGACCTGTGAACTATTGGCAGAAGTGATGTACTAGGCACACTCCCGAAGTTCAATTTTCTAGCCTTAGTGATAATGAACAGTCGCTTTTTGCTCCTTGTTTTATGTGCAAAGGCGGCTGGTTAGGGATATGATTCCGCAACTTAATTGATTTATTGAGTAGCTGAGACGACTTTGACTTAATAAGTATAGGGAGCTTTCATCTATATATGCTTAATTATATTTTAAATGTAAAACGGTTATATAGACAGCTTATCGCTGTTTTCTGTGACATGATATTTCTAAGTGTCTCGTTATGGGCGGCTTTAAGCCTTAGATATGACCAGTTTTATGTTACTGGTGACCCCAAGATTCTTGGGAGTCTTTTAGTTACGGTTGTATGCAGCGTATTAATATTCACTAAGCTCGGGTTATATCGGGCAGTAATTAGGTTTATGAGTAACCATGCCCTAATTGCAGTAGTGTCAGGCGTTACCATTTCCTCCCTGATTCTGGGGGCGTGTGGTTTTGTTTTTCAGGCCAGGATTCCTCGGTCGGTTCCATTTATTTTCTGGTGCTTATCCTTGATTTCCTCTGGGGGAGCAAGATTATTGGTGAGGTCTTTTGTCCAACATAGGTACCTAAAATCCAAGGAAAAGGTGGTCATCTATGGGGCCGGTAGTTCTGGGCTTCAGCTATCATCAGTTTTGTACCAGGGAAGGGAATATCTCCCAATTGCTTTTGTCGATGATAATCCACTACGGCAGGGGATGATTCTGAATGGTTTGCGGGTCTACGCTCCCTCCCAGTTGCCTCGTCTTTCCAGTAAATATGGTGTGAACCGAGTGCTGTTGGCATTAGGGAATGCCTCTCGGGTAAAACGTAATACTATTTTACGGTACTTGGAGGAGCTTCCCATTAAGGTCCAGACCATTCCTTCGATGACAGATATAGTCAGAGGTGTTGCCAAGATCTCTGAAATAAGGGATATCGAATTGGAGGACCTCTTGGGCAGAGATGCTGTAAGTGCCGACTCCGAGCTCCTGGATAGCTGTATATTCAATAAAGTGGTCATGGTGACCGGCGCTGGTGGGTCTATAGGTTCAGAGCTATGTAGGCAAGTTATTGATCACAAGCCGAAAATGCTGGTTTTATTCGAACTCTCGGAATACGCGCTTTATTCCGTGCACCAGGAACTGGAAGTGTTGCTTGAAAAAAGGCAGCTCAAGATTCCGATAAAGGCGATTTTTGGTTCCGTCCAAAAGGAACACAGGCTAGAACTCATCATGCGTGCCTTTGGCGTAAACACCGTATACCACGCAGCCGCATACAAGCATGTACCTATAGTAGAAAATAATATTGTCGAAGGGGTTAGGAATAATGTGTTCGGTACATGGAGTGCTGCCGAGGCTGCGATTAAGGCCCGGGTTGATACATTCGTTTTGATCTCCACAGACAAGGCTGTAAGGCCTACGAATATTATGGGGGCCAGCAAGAGAATGGCAGAGCTGGTTTTGCAGGGATTGGCGAAAAGACAGAGTGCCACTCGTTTTTGCATGGTTAGGTTTGGAAATGTCTTGGGTTCTTCCGGTTCGGTTGTTCCGCTTTTCAGAGAGCAGATTTCCAGTGGTGGTCCAGTTACTGTTACAGACCCCGACATCATTCGCTTCTTCATGACTATTCCAGAGGCGGCCCAACTGGTATTACAAGCAAGCTCCCTCGGGGAAGGTGGCGAGGTATTTGTACTGGATATGGGGGAGCCCGTTAGAATCGACCAATTGGCCAGGAAAATGATTCACCTAATGGGGCGGGATGTGAAAAGCGAAACCAACCCCATGGGGGATATTGAAATCGTGTATACAGGATTACGTCCTGGAGAAAAACTTTATGAAGAAGTGTTGATAGGTAATAATCCTGAACGAACTTCTCATCCACGAATTATGAAGGCGCATGAAAAGCTTTTGTCTTGGCCGGTTGTGGATGGTTTGCTTAAGGAGTTGGATGTGGCTTGCCATAATTATGATTGCGATGCTGTCAGGGAAATCCTGATAAAAGCCGAAACTGATTACACTCCGAGGGAGGGTGTTGAAGATTTGGTCTGGTTGGAAAACCAACGCAATCTTGAAATTGTAGAGAATGTCCGACCTATTGCCATAAAGCGTTAATGAGCGACTGAATACAAGAGAGTCAGGAATGTTCCTCAATACTGTAATTCTGTGCGGTGGTGTCGGATCACGGTTATGGCCGTTGTCTCGTGAAGCCTATCCTAAGCAGTTTTTAAACCTGACCGGCGGGCAAAGTTTACTGGAAGAGACAATTGCCAGGGTCTCGAAATACCAGAAAGACGTCAGGTTTTCTGTGGTATCGAACGATGAGCACCGGTTTCTAGTGGCTCAGATGCTCGAACAACAGGAAAACATTTCTCGCCTCCCAATCATTTTAGAGCCGGTAGGCCAAAACACAGCTCCTGCTATAGCACTTGCTGCGTTTCAAGTACTGGAAGTTGATCCAGAAGGGCTGCTTCTTGTTTTACCCGCGGATCATGTAGTCAAATCCCCTGCGACTTTCGCTGAAAGTGTCAAAACAGGTTTGGCTTTGGCTAGACAAGGAAGGCTGGTTACGTTCGGCATCGTCCCTGATAGCCCCCATACCGGATACGGCTATATCAAATCCAATGTCGAAAACGGCGAATATGCACCAGTCGAAGAGTTTGTCGAAAAACCTGATTTGGAGACCGCACAAAAATACCTTGATTCCGGGCAATATTACTGGAATAGCGGGATGTTTATGTTCCGGGCTGATCGCTATCTTGAAGAACTGAAAAAATTCCGCCCGGATATTTATGATGCATGCCATAAGGCTTATGAAGGTCGGCAGGCGGATTTGGATTTTCTGCGCGTTGATAAAGAAGCGTTCGAAGCATGTCCGTCCGAGTCTATTGATTATGCTGTTATGGAGAAAACTCAGGATGCCGTCGTTATTCCACTCGACGCAGGCTGGAGCGACGTAGGTTCCTGGTCAACGCTCTGGGAAATTCAGGATAAAGATGCTTCAGGAAACGTTACAGTGGGTGATGTGATCACTGAAGATGTTGAAGGCTCCTATATCCATTCAGAAGGGCGTCTGATTGCTGCCATTGGTTTAAAAAATCACGTAATTGTAGAAACAGATGATGTGGTGATGGTAGCGGACAAGGATCGGGTTCAGGATGTAAAAAAATTAGTGAGTCAAATCAAGGCCCAGGACAGAGAGGAATATCGGTTTCATAAGCGGGTTCATCGCCCGTGGGGTACTTATGAAGGCATTGCCAAGTCAGAACGCTTTCAGGTCAAGAGAATTACCGTTAAGCCGGGTGGTCGGCTTTCCCTACAGAAGCATCATCATCGTGCGGAGCATTGGGTTATCGTATCGGGAACTGCAAAGGTTACCCGTGGTGAGGAGGAGATGATTCTGTCTGAAGACGAATCTACCTACATCCCTCTAGGGGTGATTCACCGGTTGGAAAATCCAGGCGTTATTCCGGTGGAGCTGATAGAAGTGCAAACCGGAAGCTATTTGGGAGAGGATGATATCGTCCGTTTTGAGGACACCTACGGGCGCTCCTGACCATTCTTTCCCAACTTGACTGCAGAGACCTAAAGGGCTCTGCAGCTCAAAATCTTTTCCAAGATATCCTGATAAAATTCAGTATAGGTGTTATGTCGACTGGCTAGTGGATCAATCTCTACTACTCGGGTTCCTTTCTGGCGAAATACCTTATCGACAAGTCCTTGGGTGAACTGTGGCTCCACAATGATGCAGGCATTCTGATCTTTGGCTTTTTGGCTGATAGATATAAGGTGCCCGGCTCCAGGGCTCACTTCAGTTTGAGGGGCAACCACATCCGTTATGTTGACGTTAATGTCTCTGGCCAAGTAGGCGAATGCATTGTGGTAGGTGATCAGGTTAATATTTTTGCTTTGGTTAACCAGCTCATTGGTAGTTTCGTCTAATTTAATTTTGAAGAGGCGAGCGGATTCTAAAGTACGACTTTTATCTGCTCCTGCTTCAATCAATATGGCAGCCATTTTTTCGACTATTGCCACTGAAATGTCACGGCCCAACCAAAAGTGGCTATCTACCATATGTCCTGAGTCTGATTCAGTATCCGGCTCTTTTTTTCTTTGAGGCTCTTTATCAAGATGATGCCCCGTGTGAACGTGAGAATCTCCCTCGGCCAGATGAATTAGTTTTTCGGGAAGGTTGTGCTCAAAATATTCTATAAGGTTGAGTGTTGCCTGGGGTGGGCGTGTCTTAAGTGGGCCAATTAAAAATGTCTCAAGCTGTGGGCCTATCCAAACAAATAGGTCGGCATCATTAAGGCGTTTGATATCGCTTGGCTTTAAAGCATAGTGATGCGGACTTACCTGGGGAGGCAATAATGCCTCGACTTTTACCGCGTCTCCAAATGCTTCTTGGAGTAGAATTTCCACAGGATGAATTGATGTCAGAATTTTAAATGGGCTGCCGGGAATAATTTCCTCAGCTGATAACTGGCTGGAAAATATAAGGCAAATTGATAGAAAACAGTGACGAAGTACTTGCATGGCACCTGCTATGAACTTTAAAAAGGAAGCGGTTGAAGTTGAAGTATAACTTACTGAAAGGTTATAACATAACAAAAATGTAGTTGGCTAGCGCTACCAGCAGGTTGGCGAGTTTGAATCATAACTACGGTTGTTCTGCATGATAGCGGGTGTTGGCTCAAGGGTTGGCACTAAACAAGCTGATGCCTTACGAATCTTGATTCAATTTATTAATAGAGACAGTAAGGCTAGACTTTCATCGTCGTGATATTACACTACACTAAGTGTTCTAAATGAATGAAAAGACGGTGTTTTACTGTCCGGAATTTGTTCCGGCCAATTAGATGCCGGCAAGTTAAAGTGACCTAAAGGAAGTCGGACGTATGTCTCCCAAATTTGGAGCTCGCAGCGGTATTCTTACGCTGACGATTAAAGACAAAGCAGTTCTTTACGCTGCTTATATGCCTTTTGTTATGAATGGTGGCTTGTTCATTCCGACAGCTAAAACCTATCAATTGGGCGATGAGGTTTTTCTTTTATTGAACTTGATGGATGAGCCGGAAAAGATTCCAGTAGCCGGAAAAGTGGTTTGGGTCACACCAAAGGGAGCCCAGGGAAACCGTGCTGCTGGTATCGGAGTACAGTTCAATGGGGAAGATGAAACTGCCAGAAACAAAATTGAGACGTACCTCGCAGGTGCTCTTAACTCTGACAGGCCGACTCACACTATGTAGTTCAAGTCTGTTACCAGTGTAATTTCCTACCTGACTGAAGCTTTATCTCGACCTTGCGAGTTTCGGGAGAATGATAGAAGCTTACTAAATTTTTTTCATTTCTGAATCTGGAAGAAACATGTCTCTAATTGACTCCCATTGCCACTTAGATCGAATCGATTTAAGCGGAGCCAATGGGGACTTGGCTAATGCACTAAACCAGGCCCGAGAGCGAGGCGTTACTGGTTTCCTATGTGTTGATATCGATCTTGAAAACTTCAGCGATGTTCAAAACATCGCTGAGTCTTATCACGACGTTTGGTGCTCTGCCGGCATTCATCCATTAGCCGATTTGGATTCAACTTGCCTGGATAAAGACCAGCTCATCAAAATGGCTCTATCAAGTCCCAAGGTGGTTGCTATAGGTGAATGCGGCCTGGACTATTACTACAATCCTGAAACTGCAGAGAATCAAAAGCAGCTATTTGAGAAGCAATTGCAAGTGGCCTGCGAGCTATCGAAGCCTGTCATCGTGCATACCAGGGAAGCCCGTGCAGACACATTGGCGTTAATCCGGCAATACGCCCCTAAGGGACTTACAGGAGTGCTGCATTGCTTTACCGAGTCTTTGGAGATGGCTGAAGCCGCGGTGGATATGGGATTCTATATCTCATTTTCCGGCATCATAACTTTTCGTAATGCCGAGACTCTCAGGGACGTGGTTCGAAAGATTCCTTTGCAACATATTTTAGTGGAAACAGATAGTCCTTATCTAGCGCCGGTCCCTTTTCGCGGTAAGAGTAATCAGCCCCAATGGGTGGTAGAAGTCGCGCAATGTGTCGCAGATCTTAAAGGGATCAGCTACAAAGAAGTCTGCGATGTAACAACTGATAATTTTCAAGAGCTTTTCAAGATTAATCATGCTGAATGATATCTTTAATGTAGTTGGATACAGACGGTTATAAACCGGCAATTCATTAGCTGCTATTAAACTGTAAGTACTGTTTGTTATCGAAGAGGTGGGTATTATTTTGGGGACATTAAGAGATGACGGCCTCTACTAAGGCGCAGGAAGTTGAGCTGCAGTTGCCTGATATCAAGTTAGGCGGGCTCCGTTGGGGGGAAGGAAACCCGACCAAAATGCTAGCCATTCACGGTTGGTTGGATAATGCAGCGTCTTTTCACTTCATTGGTCCGCTGTTGGCCGAGGCAGGCATAGATCTGATCGCTTTAGATCTACCGGGGCATGGAAACTCACAACATCGGCCTGACGGCTATAGCTACCACCTGGTCGATTATATCAAAGAGCTGGGGCAGGCTTTACGGGTTCTGGAGTGGCATCGCCCATTGCTTATGGGGCACTCGTTGGGTTCAGTTGTGTCCTCACTATACGCGGCGGCTGCAGGAGAAACACTTTCCGGGCTGGTGTTAATTGAGGCGCTAGGGCCTTTTGCCGACGCACCGGAAAGGACAGCGGAGAATCTGGCCAAAGCTTTGCAAAGAGCGCTAAAGCCGTCTTCACAGAAACGTGCATATTATACATTGGATAAGGCCGTGGAAGACCGTCAACGTGCCTTCGGCGGGTTGAGCCAGATGGCTTCTGAAGTCCTTGTTGAGAGAAACCTGGTATCGGACAAACAAGGCTGGATCTGGAAAACGGACTCAAGATTGCGTTGGCCGTCCTTCGTGCGCCTCACAGAGCCTCAAGTTGAAGGCTATCTGGGTGCAATCAAAATTCCAGTGCTGGTCATAGCTGCCTCAAAAGGCCTTATCTCATTGGATCCGGATAAAAATACCCGGTTAAACTGCCTGCCCCAGGCTAAAGCTGTCATGTTTGAGGGTGGACATCATCTACACATGGATGGCAATGTTGCAGAACTAGCACGTGAGATAGTTACTTTTGCTCAGTCCTGAGTCACGGTCAATTGGGAAGCGTAGCTCAAATGTTAGAAGTCATTGTTTCGAAGTAGATAAACCCTTACTGCAAGTCAATGGGGTCGGAGCATGGGAATCAGTTGACGGACGCAACCCATAAATGGATAAGGTAAAAAATGCGAATAAGACAAAATGTCAGTGCTTTAATCTCCACAAAACTAATTCTCTCGAAAGTAGGTGGCTCGAAAGTAGGTAGCTCGAAAGTAAGTGGCATTGAGGTATTGCGCCGGCTTACCAGATTAATGATGCTGTTGGGACTTTTTTGCCAAGCTCATTTAGCCCATGCTGAACAGCCAGTATTAAAGCCCTTTCCTTTATCTCAGGTGGTTGAATCACAAGAAAGTGACTTGCCTGAATATCGCCTGGTGACGGGCCGGATGTCGAGTATTGGAGCTGTTGCCCGCTCTGAGCAGGAAGAGATTATTAGTGGGCGGGTTGCCAAAATAACCTATGAAGTACCTAAAGTGCATACCCCGCAGGAGGTCATGGAATACTTCCGGGGTCAGCTATCCAGCCTTAAGGCGATTACTATTTTCAATTGTGAGGGTAGAGATTGCGGTCGTAGTAACGATTGGGCCAACGAAGTTTTTAATGAACGTATTCTTTATGGCCATGATCGCTATCAGCATTATACAGTCGCAAGCTTTACCAAAGAGGGCGCTTCGTATGTTGCTGTTATATATACGATAAGGCGTGGAAACCAGCGAGTATATGCCCATATTGAAACGGTTAAACTGGCTGAGCCATTTCTTGACGACGAAGTGTCTGGTGATCCCTATTTGCAGATAGCCGGGGATGAAATGCTTGAAACCAGAATGTTGGAAGAAAAGCTGAATCCATGGTTGGAAAGTGTGAAAAGTGAATATGAAACGCCAAAGCTGATTATTGTTTCCTATAGCCGCCAGTCTGACATCCGTGCCGCCAAGAATCTAGAAAATGCAAAGGAGCAGGGGCGAACGATGCAGCTGTATCTGGCCAGGCGTGCTATTGCGGAAGGTCAGATTGAAGTGATCTCGGTAGGCCCATTTGCTCCGCGGTCATTTTTTGCCGAGCATCAGGGCTTCGTAAGAATCTATGCCATTGATGGCGAATAAGGAAATTTTTCCCACGAGTCCAACACTGTGAACACAGATAAAAGTTCGGAAGCGAACACTCAGCAAAAAACCGTTGCATTGGTTTTAGGAAGTGGCGGTGCCCGTGGTTATGCACACGTAGGCGCTATTGAAGTTTTGGAAGAGCGTGGCTACAAGATTGTCGCTATCTCAGGCTGCTCAATGGGGGCTTTGGTTGGCGGAATATATGCTGCAGGCAAGCTCAGGGAGTTTAAGGACTGGGCAACAGGGCTTGATCGGTTTGATATTCTCAGGTTGTTGGATGTGTCTTTTTCCTCTCCGGGTGCAATTCGTGGTGAAAAGGTTTTTTCAGTAGTACGCGACCTTATTGGTGATACCCTGATAGAGGATCTTCCGATTGATTACACTGCTGTGGCTACGGATCTTCTACACCATAAGGAAATCTGGTTCCAAGAGGGATTATTGCGCCAGGCAATTCGGGCTTCAGTCGCCATCCCGAGCATACTGACGCCTGAGGTGGTAAGGGGGCGTGTGTTGGTGGATGGAGGTCTACTGAATCCATTACCAATCATTCCCACGATTTCCACCCATGCCGACCTCATTGTGGCGGTAAATCTCAGCCATTATGACCCAAGAGTCGACGAGCGTTTTTATGACACCACAGAAGTGAAAACTGACCGTAGCCTGGAAGAATGGATGGGGCAGATTTGGCAAAAAGCTGCTCAAATGTTTGATAAAGATGCCAAAGAGAAAATGTCCTCAGTGCTGGATATTGGCGATAAGTCTGAAAACTCCGCAGCGGAAGAAAATAAGAGCTCGCCCAAGCTGACGGGGGACGCCTTTGATACTAATTCAGGAAACAAAGGCGGACAGTCAGCCTTAAAAAAAGAGCGGACGCTGACTTTGGGCAAGTTTGACGCCATGAATATGGCTTTTGAGGCCATGCAAAGTTCATTGACTCAGTACAAACTGGCAGGCTATCCACCAGATGTGTTGATTAACATCCCCAAAAACGTGTGTCTGAGTTTTGATTATCACAAGGCTCCTGAGTTGATCCAGATTGGCAGGGAAATTACCGCAAAAATTCTCGATGACTTTGAGAATGGGAAAGATACAACCAGCTCCTCTAAATCAGTATAATAGCGCCTTTTCGCTGGAGCCCTTCCGTGTTTGACGCCAAAACCCTTGCCCCACTTGCAACAGTTCAGGATTTCCTGAGATATGCTTATTCGCGTTTTCGCGAGGCCGAGCTTTTTTATGGGCATGGTACTAACAATGCATGGGATGAGGCGGTGCATTTGGTGTTAGGTGTACTTCATTTGCCTTGGGAGACGGATCCTACCTTGCTGGTCGGTAAGTTGACTGAGTTTGAAAAAAACAACTTGGCTGAGGCGCTCAGATTGCGGGTAGATGAGAGGGTGCCGGTTGCATACATCCTGGGGGAGGCCTGGTTTATGGGGCTGCCTTTTAAAGTCACCAAAGATGTACTTATTCCACGCTCTCCACTAGCAGAGCTTCTGGAAAACGAGTTACAGCCTTGGCTTGAAGATCTGGCACCGCGTCGAATTCTGGATCTGTGTTGCGGCAGTGGTTGTATTGGTATTGCCGCCGGAATGGTATTTCCTGACTCGGAAATCATCCTGAGCGATATTTCTCAGGCGGCTTTGAGAGTTGCGGAAAGCAATATTGCTTTGCATCATGCTAACGAGCAGGTAACCGCTGTTGAATCTGATCTATTTAACAACATTGAGGGTACCTTTGACATTATCCTCACCAATCCTCCTTATGTGGATCAACCGGATATGGATTCCTTACCGGCTGAGTTTTTGCACGAGCCGAGATTGGGGTTGGAATCCGGTCAGGATGGTCTTGAAGCCACACGTCAGATATTGGCGCGAGCAGGAGAATACCTCAACGAGGGAGGTTTCCTGGTATGTGAAGTCGGCAACAGCATTGATGCCCTGTTCGAACAGTTTCCTGGTGTGATGTTCGTATGTCCTGAATTTGAGCATGGTGGTCACGGTGTATTTGTTCTCAGTTATTCCCAGTTATTGGATCATCAGGCAGAATTTCGCGCAGCGGCAGATTTGCCCGCGCTTTAATTAATTTAAATTTTAACTTTAGAAAAGTGTCGTAACTCTATGTCTGGAAACACCTTTGGTAAATTGTTTACTGTCACATCTTTCGGTGAAAGCCATGGTTTGGCATTGGGCTGTATCGTTGATGGATGTCCGCCAGGTATCGAACTAAGTGAAGCGGATCTACAACAGGATCTGGACAGGCGTAAGCCCGGCACCTCTAGACATACAACACAGCGTAAAGAGCCCGATGAAGTGCGCATACTTTCGGGTGTCTTCGAAGGCAAGACCACAGGAACACCTATTGGTCTGTTGATTGAAAACACCGATCAGAAATCCAAAGACTACGGCAATATCAAAGACCAGTTCCGTCCTGCTCACGCTGACTACACCTACTGGCATAAGTACGGTATCCGTGATTATAGAGGTGGTGGCAGAAGTTCTGCCCGCGAAACCGCTATGCGTGTCGCCGCTGGAGCCATCGCAAAAAAATATCTGCGGAGCCGAGGCATCCAGGTTCGCGGGTATCTGTCGCAGTTAGGTCCTATCAAGATTGAAAAAGTTGACTGGTCCATTGTAAATGAAAACCCATTCTTCTGTCCGGACGCCGATAAAATAGAGGAAATGAGCGCGTATATGGATGCCTTACGTAAAGAAGGAGATTCCATAGGCGCTAAAATTACCGTTGTTGCAGAAGGTGTACCTCCGGGCCTGGGAGAGCCAATTTTTGACCGCCTGGATGCTGATCTGGCCCATGCGCTGATGAGCGTTAATGCCGTCAAAGGTGTGGAAATCGGGGCAGGGTTTGACAGTATCGAACAAAAAGGTACTCAGCACCGAGACGAAATGACGCCACAGGGCTTTTTATCCAACAATGCCGGCGGCATATTGGGGGGGATTTCCAGTGGTCAGGCCATAGTTGCTCGCTTAGCGCTCAAACCTACATCCAGCTTGCATTTGCCCGGCAAGTCTATTGATGTGCATGGGAACCCGGTTGAAGTCGTGACTAAAGGGCGTCATGACCCCTGCGTGGGAATACGCGCAACGCCAATCGCGGAGGCGATGATGGCGATCGTTTTAATGGATCACCTGTTACGCCATCGGGCTCAAAATGCCGATGTTCAGGTATCTACTCCAGATATTGAAGCCGTAAGAAGAGGCTTGTCTGAAGATTGAAGCCCGTGACAAGCCATGGAAGCTGTCCACATTCTATTTTTTCTACTTCTCTCTTCTTGGAGGCATAGCCCCCTTCTTACCGGTGTATCTGGACTATACCGGCTACGGGGCTGTAGAGGTTGGGCAGTTAATGTCCATCATCATGCTAACCAAGTTGCTGGCACCCAATTTCTGGGGATGGGTTGCTGATAAAACGGGAAAGCAACTGGCGTTAGTCAGGCTGGGCAGTTTTACCGCAGCAGTCTTTTTTCTGGGTTTCCTGTTAGTTAAAGGATTTTGGCTGCACGCACTTTTTCTGGTGCTATTCAGTTGCTTCTGGAATGCCGTGCTGCCCCAGTGGGAAGTGATTACCCTGTATAATCTTGGTGAGGGAAGGGGGCTTTACAGTCGTATCAGGCTCTGGGGCTCAGTCGGATTCATCGCTGCCGTATGTGTTTTGGGGCTTTTCTTCGATTTTTTTTCCATCGAATGGCTCCCTTTCTGGCTGCTGTTTTTTCTCAGCGGAATCTTTTTGACATCCTGGCTGGTTCATTCTGACCCCGGTAAACAAGGGCATGGGTCTTTTCGGGCCTTTGTTTCGTCAGCTTTTAGCCTGGAGTTGCTGGTGTTTTTTGCCAGTGCCTTTCTGATTCAACTGTCGTTTGGTCCCTACTACACCTTTCTGAGCATCTATTTAAAGTCCCTGGGATATGACATGACGACCATTGGTTTGTTATGGAGCCTGGGGGTTTTGGCTGAAGTGTTGCTGTTTATCAAAATGCACCAATTTCTGGAGCGCTATTCGCTGCGGACGATCATGTTTGTATGTTTGTTATTAACGGCGTTTCGTTGGCTCGGAATTGCGTATTTTGCCTCCAGTTTGCTGTTGTTGGTTATGCTGCAGTTACTGCATGCGGCAAGCTTTGGCGGTATGCATGCAGCCTCTATTGAAATAGTCCATAGGGGGTTCAGGCGCGAGTTTTCCAGTCAGGCGCAGGCAATGTATAGTGCACTAAGCTTTGGTGCGGGCGGGTCTATCGGAGCCTTTGCCAGTGGCTACCTGGCTGAATCATTCAGTATACCGGTGGCCTTCACTATGGCTGCTGGTGTGGCTGGTCTGGCTGCTCTACTCATCAAAGTTTATTGGGCAAGATTAGACACCATATGGCGCTGATCTTTGCCTGGGGTCTTTATTTCTGACTTGTAGATCATCATGCTTCTTCTTTGAGTTGACCCAGAAAGGCCTCAGCTGCACGGCTCAGGGTTCTGCGCTTGTCATAAATTACGCCCAGATTTCGGTTTAGTTTTTCTGAAATCGGCAGTACCTTCATGCTGTTGTCCAGCATGGATCTCGGAAGCATGCCCCATCCCAGCCCAACCGATACCATCATTTTGATTGTTTCCAGATAGTTGGTCGGTATTGAGGGGGATATTTGCAGGTTTTCCGTCTGAAACAGGGCTGCGATTTTTTGGAATGTAATTGTGTGTGCCTCCGGCAAAAGGGCTCTATAGCCATGTAAATCCAGTAGTGTGGGGGACTCAAGGCTCGCTAGTGAGTGGTCTGGCGATACGACAAAGAGCAGCTCATCATTCCAGATCTGTAGATATTCAATCAGTGGTTGCTGGACTTCAGGCAAGGTTATCAAGGCAAGTTCCACCTCTGCAGACAAGACAGCGTGTTCTGCATCTTCGGATGCCAGAAAACGCAGATCAAAGTCGACTTCAGGGTAACCCTTTACAAAGGTTCTAATTTGTTCCGGCAGGCGGTGCAAGCCTATATGGTGGCTGGTGGCGATACACAGTGTGCCGCTGACACTTTGGCGCAGGTTGTGGATAATAGCCTGAGTATTTTCCACTTCACGGATAATATGCTCCGCTCGAATTTTAAGAAGTTTTCCTGCTTCAGTCAGGCGCGCTTTGCGCGGCAGGCGTTCAATCAATGCCGTGGAAAATGTACGTTCAAGGTTTGCCAATCTCTTTGATACTGCGGGTTGCGTAACGTGCAACTCATCAGCGGCAATAGAAAAAGAGCCGGTTTCGGCAACCTTGATAAAAGTCTTAAGGTCAATAAGATCCATGGTATTCCCAATTGTTATAGAAAACATGAAAAGAATGAATTGGTTTTATTGTAATAGGGAAAATACAATAAGTCTCATAAATGAAAGTCAGCTTAAGGCGCTATGTTAATCCTGTTGGGTTCATTGGTTTGCCTGGATAGCGAAGCGCTGATGATATGAAACACTGATGAGGTAAACGTAATGGCAGGCAAAACCCTGTACGACAAACTTTGGGATGCGCATTTGGTCAAGCAGCGCGATGACGGTAGTGCTTTGATTTATATCGATCGGCAACTTCTCCACGAAGTGACCTCGCCTCAGGCATTTGAAGGGTTGCGATTGGCTAAACGCCAACCATGGCGCGTTGATGCCAATCTGGCAACACCTGACCATAACGTTCCAACTACCGAGCGTTCATCCGGTGTTTCCGGTATCGAGGACCCTGTGTCCAGGATCCAGGTGCAAACACTCGATGAAAACTGTGATGAATTCGGCATCGTGGAATTCAAAATGCTGGATAAGCGGCAGGGGATTGTCCACGTGATCGGGCCTGAGCAGGGGGCGACCTTACCTGGAATGACTATCGTTTGCGGCGATTCTCATACCAGTACCCATGGTGCTTTCGCCGCACTGGCCCATGGCATAGGCACATCAGAAGTTGAGCATGTATTGGCGACTCAGTGTCTGGTGCAAAAGAAAATGAAAAATCTGCTGATTAAGGTAAACGGCAAGTTGCAACCGGGAGTCTATGCCAAGGATATTGTTTTGGCAGTTATCGGCGAAATCGGCACCGCGGGTGGTACCGGCTATGCGATGGAATTTGCCGGTGAAGCCATTGAATCTTTGTCGATGGAAGGCCGAATGACCATATGCAATATGGCCATTGAAGCAGGAGCTCGGGCTGGTTTAGTCGCGGTCGACGAAAAAACAATTGAATATGTGAAAGGCCGTCCTTACTCACCGGCTGGTGAGCTTTGGGAACGTGCAGTAGAAGCCTGGCAAACGCTGAAGAGTGATACCGATGCCCAGTTCGACAAAGTGGTCGAGCTGAGCGGTGCGGATATTGCCCCTCAGGTGACCTGGGGAACTTCTCCGGAAATGGTCGCCAGTGTTAATCATCAGGTACCGAATCCTGATCTGGCAAAAGATGCTATGGAAGCCGATGGTATCCAGCGGGCACTGAAATATATGGGATTGACGCCGGATATGTCGATCAAAGATATCCAATTGGATCGGGTGTTTATTGGTTCATGCACTAATTCCCGGATTGAAGACTTACGAGAAGCTGCCGCCATTGTCAAAGGCCGCAAGGTTGCCAGTACAGTGAAGCAGGCTTTGGTAGTGCCAGGGTCTGGCTTGGTGAAAGAGCAGGCGGAGAAGGAAGGGCTGGATAAGATTTTCAAGGAAGCCGGGCTTGAATGGCGTGAGCCGGGGTGTTCAATGTGTCTGGCGATGAATGCGGATAAACTGGGGCAGGGCGAACATTGTGCCTCCACCTCCAACCGGAACTTCGAAGGGCGCCAAGGGTTTGGCGGGCGTACTCATCTGGTAAGCCCTGCGATGGCTGCCGCGGCCGCCGTATTTGGTCATTTTGTTGATGTGCGGGAATTAATGCAGGAGGGCGCATAATGAGAAAATTTGAGAAAATGACTGGGTTGGTTGCACCCATGGATCGAGCCAATGTTGATACTGACATGATTATTCCGAAGCAGTTTCTGAAATCTATCAAGCGGTCCGGCTTTGGGCCGAACCTGTTTGATGAGCTGCGTTATCTGGATGAAGGTTCGCCTGACCAGGATTGCAGTCAGCGTCCCTTGAATCCGGATTTCGTGTTAAACCAGAGTCGTTATCAAGGGGCAAGTATCCTTCTTGCACGTCGGAATTTTGGCTGTGGGTCCAGTAGGGAGCATGCCCCCTGGGCGCTGGACGACTACGGATTTCGTGTGGTTATAGCACCAAGTTTTGCCGATATATTCTTTAATAACTGCTTTAAGAATGGAATATTACCCATTGTATTAAAAGAAGAAAATATTGAAGAATTGTTTGAGGATACTTTTAATTCTGAAGGCTATCAGTTAACAGTCGATCTTGAGCGCAAGATGGTCATCAAAGCAGATGGTACTGAATATGCCTTTGAGGTGGATGATTTTCGCCAGCATTGCCTGCTGAATGGTCTGGACGAAATTGGTGTAACGCTGGAAGATGCTGATGCCATTAAGGCCTATGAAGATAAGCGCCGTGCCGAAGCCCCCTGGATGTTTCTTGGTGTTAACTGATCATCCTTAAGTGGTGTGCTAACAGGTATCCTGTTTAATTTTACGTTTAAAAAAACTAGAGAGTCAGAATGTCCAAACAGATTTTGATTTTACCTGGCGATGGAATCGGCCCGGAAATTGTTACTGAAGCACGAAAAGTCCTTGAACTGGTTAATGTGCAATATGAGCTTGGCCTGAACCTGGTTGAAGGCTTGGTAGGCGGCGCATCTATCGATGTTCACGGTAAACCTTTGACAGAGGAAACACTGTCGGTGGCAAGAGAATCCGAGGCAATTCTTCTTGGTGCTGTTGGCGGTCCCAAGTGGGATTCTCTGGATATGGCTATCCGCCCGGAAAAGGGGCTGTTGGGCCTGAGAAGCAATCTGGAACTGTTTGCTAATTTGCGTCCTGCCATTCTCTATCCGCAACTTGCCGGTGCTTCCAGTCTTAAGCCGGAAATTGTGGCCGGCCTGGATATTTTGATCGTGCGTGAACTTACCGGCGGGATTTATTTTGGGCAGCCACGGGGTGTCAGAACTTTAGAAGCTTCCGAAGAATATCCGAATGGTGAACGCCAGGGCTTTAATACTTATGTTTATCGCGAAAGTGAAATTCGCCGTATTGGCCGGGTGGCCTTTGAGTCCGCTCAGAAGCGCAATAAGAAGGTTTGTTCCGTAGATAAGGCCAACGTTCTTGAAGTCACTGTGTTGTGGCGGGAAATTATGGAAGATCTGGCGAAGGAATACCCGAATGTAGAGCTGAGCCATATGTATGTGGACAACGCCGCAATGCAGCTGGTTAAAGCACCCAAGCAGTTTGACGTCATTGTAACTGGCAATATGTTTGGTGACATCCTGTCCGATGAGGCGGCCATGTTGACGGGGTCCATTGGTATGCTGCCGTCTGCGTCATTGAATTCTTCAGGGTTTGGTATGTACGAACCCTGTCACGGATCAGCCCCGGATATAGCCGGGCAGGGTAAGGCGAACCCGTTGGCAACTATTCTTTCAGTGGCCATGATGCTACGCTACTCCATTGGTTCAGAAGCCAGTGCTGCCGCCATTGAAGCGGCGGTCAGCAAGGTGTTGGATCAGGGTTTGCGAACAGGGGATATTGCCGATTCTGCGGCAGCGAAAGTTGTTTCCACCAGTGAAATGGGGGCGGCTGTTATTAATGCGCTTAGCGCTTGATAGCCGTTGCTCCAATTCCTATAGGTTGCAAATTCGCCAACGCATATCTGCGTTTATATATGTGTTGAGAGAATCAAGATTGAAGTAACTAAGGAGTCCTGACCGCACGTCTGGAAGGGGCTCAAGATGATATTACCAGGTAATCAAATTTATTGAGGTTTGTAATGAAGAAGGTAGGTTTTGTCGGCTGGCGGGGCATGGTTGGCTCTGTATTAATGCAGCGTATGATTGAGGAAGGTGATTTTGCGCACATTGAGCCTATTTTCTTCACGACATCTCAGTTGGGGCAGCCCGCACCTGATGTAGGTAAGGCGGCTCCGGCTTTGAAAGACGCCAACGATATTGCCGAACTGGCTGAGGCTGAGGTGATTATTACCTGCCAGGGTGGAAATTATACCAACGCTGTGTATCCCAAACTCAGAGAGTCAGGCTGGCAGGGCTATTGGATAGACGCGGCCTCAGCACTACGGATGGAAAAGCAGTCCGTGATTGTGCTGGATCCAGTAAACCGGGATGTGATGGAAAAAGCCATTGCTGATGGGCAGAAAGATTTTATCGGTGGGAACTGTACTGTCAGTCTGATGTTGATGGCACTGGGCGGTCTCTTTCGGGAAAATATGGTGGAATGGGTGAGTCCCATGACTTATCAGGCTGCATCAGGTGCCGGCGCTCAGAATATGCGCGAACTGATTTCTCAGATGGGGGCTATTCATGCTGGTGTGGTTGATCCTTTGGCCAATCCTTCAAGCTCTATCATAGAAATTGATCGAAAAGTGGCGGAAATAATGCGTTCTGACGATTTTCCTACAGATCAGTTTGGTGTTCCTCTGGCGGGCAGCCTGATACCCTGGATCGACAAGGCTTTGCCGTCCGGCCAGAGTAAGGAAGAATGGAAAGCCCAGGCTGAGGCCAATAAGATTCTGGGTCGTCAGGATAGCCCGGTTCCCATCGATGGGCTCTGTGTGAGAATTGGCGCCATGCGTTGTCACAGCCAGGCAATGACCATTAAGCTCACTAAAGATGTACCAATGCACGAAGTCGAGCAGATTATTGCCACAGCTAACGACTGGGTTCGTTTGATTCCCAATGACCGCGATATTTCGATGCGCGAACTAACGCCTAATCGGGTCAACGGTAACCTTGAAGTGCCCGTGGGTCGACTCCGTAAGTTGAGCATGGGGCCAGAATATCTGGGCGCGTTCACTGTTGGCGACCAGTTGCTTTGGGGCGCTGCTGAGCCTCTCCGGCGTGCTCTGGGGATTCTGCAGGGACGTCTTTAAGTTTCCTTGATCGAATGAAAAGCGAGCTTTATTTGCGTGGCAAAGATAAAGCTTTGTTCAGGTCGCAGGTTCTAGAAAACTAAATTTTCAATAAAAAAGACTCCATCAGATGATGGAGTCTTTTTTATTGCGTTACAATTTGCATACAGATATTCCATAGTGTCAGAGTTTGTGTCTTATAAACTCTGGTCTAAAGTTAACAACTGGGCATAGAGCTTTCAGTTAAACAATGTGACTGGTTGTCGGTGGGTAATTACCGCAATTCAGAACTGAGCATGTGTAAAATGTTTAGAGCATTGCTTCCGCGGTTGACGTTGCCTGCTAGTTTGCAGGTCAAATCCAAGATCTAAATCAAGCGCACACTTTGCGTGCTTTTGGACGGGTATTTTCTTGTAAAAATACAGGACGTCATTAATACTTAGTAGCATTATTCAAAGCTTATTCTAAGTAATCGTAATTAACTGAAGTTTTTAAACGATATTTTACGCCGTCAGCCATCTTCTGAATCCTCGCGGCGAAAGATGGCTAGAAAAATTTGGGAAGGAAAGACGCTATGGTTCGCAAGCTCGCGATTGCAGCATTTACAGTATCAGCGCTAAGTGCCGGGGTCGCCAAAGCGCTCGGTTTAGGGGAGGCGAATGTTGAAAGCGCCCTCAATCAACCACTGAGCGCTGAAATTGAGTTGGTCAACGTCCGGGACTTGGAACAAAACGAGATACTCACTAATCTGGCGTCTAGAGAAGAATTCCTTCGCGCTGGTGTAGACAGGGTGTTCTTCTTGTCTGATCTTAGGTTCAGTGTGGAAGAAAAGGGTGACGGCAAGACTGTAATTAAGGTCACTAGCTCAAAAGCTGTAAGAGAGCCATTTATAAACTTCCTTGTTGAAGTGACCTGGCCTACCGGACGGCTGTTGCGTGAGTACGCGCTTTTGATCGACCCGCCTACTTTTAGTTCTGAGTCTGCTCAGCCGGTCCAGCTATCCCAAGCTCCAGCACAAACTCAGCAGCCTGCATCGGTTCAACAAGCACCTGCGCAGCAGTCGCAGCCTAGAGCTACTTCTGCCCCAGCGGCAACGACTAGTCAGCCTTCAACTCGGGGTGACAGCTACGGACCTACCGGCGGCGATGACACTTTATGGTCGATCGCGATGAAGACACGCCTGGATAAGGGGATCTCTCCGCAACAGCAGATGTTGGCGATTCAGGATCTTAATCCGGATGCTTTCTTTGATGGCAACATAAATCGTTTAAAAGCAGGGCAGATTTTACGATTGCCCTCCAAAGAACAAAGCGAAAGTCGTACTACCCGGGAGGCGATAGCTGCCGTTAGTGTGCAAAACCGATCTTTTGCTGAGCAATCCAGTGCGCGTTCCCGTGGCTTGGATGCGACCTCTCCGACCACTGAAATATCTACTGCAACCGCCGGAACCAGCCGTGATGAACTCCGAGTCATCGTTGCCAATACTGATGAAGGCTCCACCGATGCTGCTGCGTCAGGTAGTACTACTGGTGGAGGCGGCACAGGCACAGCAACAAGCCAGGAGCTTTTAGTTACCAAAGAGCGTCTGGACAAGACAGCCCGTGAAAACGAAGAGTTGAAGAGTCGCCTGGAAGATTTGGAAGGCCAGTTGGATACCTTGCAGCGCTTGATCTCCCTTAAGGACGATCAGCTGGCTGCTATGCAGGGTGAAGCTTCTATACAGGGTGAAGCCTCTATGCAGGAGGTAACTCAGGAAGCTCCGGGAGAAATGCCTTCTGAGATGACTTCAGAGCAAGCGCCTACTGAAATGGCTTCAGAGGAAGCCGAGCCGGTTACTGAAGAAACCATGCCGGGGTCAGCTATGGGCGAGCCTACTGCTGAAACACAGGCAGTAGAGAGTGCTCCGGCTGAACCAGTTCAGCCTGACGTTGTTGAAGAAAAGCCTGTAGTTGAGCCGAAACCTGTCGAACCAGTAGTTCAGGACGAATCTATCGTCGATATGATCAAGAACAACGTGGTTTACCAGATTGCGTTGGGAGCCGGGGGCGTTATCCTCCTGTTGATATTGTGGCTGTTGTCCCGCTCTAAAACTCGTAAGGAAGAGGCTTACCACGAAGACGCTGAGGTTATGGATGATAACGATACCATCATCACCTTTGATGATGCAGAAGACCAGGAAGATTCTGCGATTCCTGGTGCTGAGGGGGTAGGGTCTGATCCCGTAGCTGAAGCGGATGTGTACATTGCCTATCAGAAATATGATCAAGCCGCCCAGGTATTGGAAGCTGCGCTTGAGGATGAGCCGGAAAATCATGCATATCGCCTAAAACTTCTCGAGGTAGCAGGTGAGGCTAAAGACGGAGCCAAGTTTGCTTCCGTTTTAGCGGCCCTGGAAGCTAGCGGCGATGCTGACATTCTTGAGCGAGCAAGTGAGGTGAAAGAGCGATTTGGGGATCTGAGTGACGAGCCGGAAGTATCGCTCGACGATCTGGAAAGTCAGCTGATGGGTGGAGATACCTTTGCTTCAGATGACGACATTGCAGAGTCGGACATTAGCGAAGATTTTGAACTTGATGTTGATATCAATGACGCTGAGGAAGTGGAAGATACGGTAATTAAGAGCGAAGCTCAGGCTGAGTTCGTACAGGAAGAAAATTTTGACCTGGATGAAGAATCCACGGTTGCCAGTGAAGACAATCTGGATATTGAGTTCGATTTAAGTGACATCGACCTCGATGAGGGCCTTGGAGAGGAGACGATCATTCAGGGCAGTGGTGAGCCGGCAACAACTAGTGATGAAGATTTGGTCTCATTGGATTTTGATCTCGATTCAACTCTGGAGTCTGAAGAGGAACTGGATGTTGAAATGGAGGATGATTTTTCTGCTGAGTTGGATGATGAGCCAGGCGGCGTGTTGGAAGAAAAGCCCGTCGACGCAGAAGGTGTGGGCGAGGAAGAAACGCTGGCCTTCAGTGAAGATTTTGACCTGGGTGAAACAGCTAAAGAGGAATCTGCCGAACTGGATCTGGATTCGGATTTCAGCGATGAGTTATTGGATATAGATGCACCAGCGACGCCAACAGCTGATACGCCGGTGCAGGCAGCCGAAACAGAAGAAGAGCTAAACCTTGATCTTGAAGATTCAGATATCGATTTCAGTCTGGATGAGAAGCCGTCTTTAGCTATGGACACCGAAGAGGAGTCTGAGTTAAGCGCAGATGATTTCTCTTTGGATACGTTGGAAGATGCAGACCTGGATCTGGAAATAAGTGAGGTTGCAGGCGATCTGGCGGAGTCAGAAACGGAAGAAGAGGTTAATGAATTGGCCGAGGATCTAGCGGAAGAATTTGTACAGGAAGTTGATACATTGGAAGACGACAACCTTGAGCTCGACACTGATCTGGGGGATCTTGAAACCAATCTTGATGAATTAGCTGCAGAACCTGATGAAGCGGAAGCTGAATTAGGTGTAGACGAAGAAGTTGTGTCAGCTCCAGCTTCAACAAGTGGTACGACAGATGAGTTTGTCACTGAGATGGAAGAAGACTTCGACTTCCTGTCAGACACAGATGAGTCAGCTACCAAACTAGACCTGGCCAGAGCCTATATCGACATGGGTGATAAGGAGGGTGCCAGAGATATTCTGGAAGAGGTTGTTGAAGAAGGAAGCAGTGAGCAGAAAGATGAAGCTTCCGAACTGCTTAAAGGGCTTGATTAATTTCCGTCATCCTTAATAATGCGGCCCTCTAGCTGAGGGCCGTACATGTCAAAATCCGATCCCCCGATTCCTACCGTTAATTCAATTTATCCGCTTTCTAATAAGCCTATTGAAGGGAGCCCGAAAATGGCTATGGTTTTGGGCTATGAGGGGGCGAGATATCATGGTTGGCAAGCACAAAAATCAGGGGTTGCTTCCATTCAGGCGTTGCTTGAGCGAGCCCTCTCAAAAGTATCGGACAAAGAAATTGAAGTGGTTTGCGCCGGTCGTACGGATGCTGGTGTGAATGCTACTCAGCAAGTCGTCCATTTCGAAGAGGCACCGAGCCGCAGTCCGCACTCATGGGTAATGGGAACTAACCACTTTCTTCCCGATGACATTGCTGTGCAATGGGCCGGCGCTGTAAATAGTGAGTTCCATGCCAGGTATTCAGCCACCTCCCGAATATATCGCTATGTGATTTATAACCATCCGGTTAAACCAGCCTGGGCTCACGGAAGCATCACTTGGATCTATCCTCATCTCGATGAGAAAAAGATGCACGTTGCGGCTCAAAATCTGCTGGGTGAAAATGACTTTAGTTCGTTTCGCGGATCAGATTGCCAGTCGCATACGCCTTTTCGTAATGTTATGGATATCAGCGTCGTCAGGCGTGGTCCATTGTTGATTATTGAAATTGAAGCCAACGCCTTTCTGCATCACATGGTGAGAAATATAGTGGGTACACTATTGCAGGTCGGTACCGGTAGGCAGAAGCCGGAGTGGGTGGCTGAGGTACTTGGGGCGAAAAAGCGTTCTCGAGCCGGTGTTACCGCCCCATCAAATGGTCTTTATCTGGTTAAGGTGAACTATCCGCAACGCTTTGGTATTCCTGACATTCCCAAAGGCCCTTTTTTCCTTGAGGGGTAGATATCACGGGGCTTTGGTGTTGAATACTTCATTAATCTAGCTATTCGCATTTCCTACTCCGGTTTGATCTAGCTATAATTCGAAGCCCTTGCTCAAAACTGAGGCTCATCAGATTGCGTACTCGCTGCAAAATATGTGGAATAACCCGCCTGGAGGATGCTTTAACCGCTTCAGCTCTGGGAGTGGATGCCTTGGGGTTTGTTTTCTATAAACCCAGCCCGCGTTATGTGCTGCCGGAAACAGCCGCCGAAATTATTCGTGAACTACCTCCTTTTGTGACCACCGTTGGACTTTTTGTTAACCATAGCGAGGAAGAGGTACGTTCCATACTCGGTAAAGTTGATCTCAATGTGCTGCAATTTCATGGTGAGGAGACGGATGCTTTCTGCCGCTCCTTCGGACGGCCTTTTTACAAAGCATTGGGTGTGGTTGAAGAAGTGGATCTGGTTCTGCTCAGTGAGGTTTATTCTCATGCATCGGCATTATTGCTTGATGCTCATGATCCGGTGCTGAAGGGCGGGACCGGAAAAACCTTTGACTGGTCGCTGGTGACCGAGAAAAGAGTCAAGCCCCTGATTCTCGCCGGTGGACTAGATTCCTCAAATGTGAGATCGGCTATACAACAAGTGAAACCCTATGCTGTAGATGTCAGTGGTGGGGTAGAAGCGTCCAAAGGAATCAAGGACGCTAATTTAATGAAAGCTTTTTTAAGTGAGGTCTATCGTGAACATGCGTCTTGATGCGGAAACACTTGCCAGTATACCTGATAAGCGAGGGCATTTTGGTCCTTATGGAGGGCGGTTTGTTTCCGAAACTCTGATGTCCTCATTGCTGGAATTGGAAGAGCATTATGAAAAGTTGAGGATTGACCCTCGCTTTCAGGAAGAGTTTGATCGGGATATGTCCGATTACGTCGGTCGTCCATCTCCACTCTACCTGGCAGAGCACCTGACCAAAAAGGTCGGCGGGGCAAAAATATATCTCAAACGGGAAGACCTCAACCATACCGGCGCCCATAAAGTTAATAATACTATCGGTCAGGCATTGCTGGCGAAATATCTTGGTAAGCCTCGTATTATCGCCGAAACCGGAGCCGGGCAGCATGGCGTGGCATCCGCAACTGTAGCTGCACGCCTGGGGCTGGAGTGCGTCGTTTATATGGGCGCTGAGGATGTTCAGCGTCAGGCGCTGAATGTCTATCGTATGAAACTGCTTGGCGCTACGGTTAAACCGGTGACCAGTGGTACCCGCACGTTAAAGGACGCCATGAATGAGGCCCTCAGAGACTGGGTTACCAATGTCGATGATACTTTTTATATTATCGGTACGGTCGCAGGACCCCATCCCTATCCGAAACTTGTACGCGATTTTCAGTCTATAATCGGTCGTGAAGCGCGTCTGCAATGCTTCGAAAAAGAGGGACGTTTACCGGACGCGCTGGTTGCTTGTGTTGGTGGTGGGTCCAATGCGATGGGGCTGTTTTATCCGTTTATTGAAGATGAATCGGTGAAGATGTTTGGTGTTGAAGCCGGCGGCCATGGGATTGAGAGCGGCCAACATGCAGCTCCGCTGTGTGCGGGGCGCCCAGGAGTGCTTCATGGCAACCGGACTTATCTAATGGAAGATGAAAATGGTCAGATACTGTCCACTCATTCCATTTCCGCAGGATTGGATTACCCAGGTGTAGGACCTGAACATGCCTGGCTCAAAGATATTGGCCGGGCGAACTATGTCTCGGCCACCGATGATGAGGCCCTCGAAGCCTTCCATACTTTGACCAGGGTGGAAGGAATCATGCCGGCACTGGAATCCAGTCATGCCATTGCCTACGGAATGAAGTTGGCCAAGGAAATGGAGCCTGATCAGGTAATTGTGATCAATTTGTCGGGACGAGGTGACAAGGATATTCACACCGTCGCAGGATTGGACGGTATTCAGTTAGTCTGATCAAAAGCTCTTATGAAAAACACCAAGTAGAATTAACTCACAGGTTGCGGTGCAGCCTTTATACCTAGGTAGCTTATGAGTCGCATTACATCTTGTCTTTCCGCACTGAAATCGGCCGGAAAATCTGCTTTGATTCCATATGTCACTGCCGGTGATCCGCATCCTGAGCAAACGCTGTCGATCATGAATACGCTGGTAGATTGCGGAGCAGATATTATCGAGTTGGGGGTGCCCTTTTCAGACCCGATGGCCGATGGTCCCGTTATACAGCTGGCCTGTGAACGGGCTCTGGCACACAATACCTCGTTAAAAAATGTTCTGGATATTGTGGCTGAGTTCCGGGAATCCAATCAGCAGACTCCCATCGTTCTGATGGGATACTTGAACCCGGTGGAAGCCATGGGGATGGATGTCTTTATCAGCCGCGCTCGGGACGCCGGTGTCGACGGTGTCCTGATGGTGGATTTACCCCCCGAGGAAGCGGATGATGTAATTCCTGCAATGAAGTCTGCGGGGCTGGATGCCATTTTCCTGTTAGCCCCGACAACGACTAATGAGCGTATTGAGTCAGCGGTTTCCCATGGTTCAGGCTATATTTACTATGTTTCCCTGAAGGGGGTAACCGGATCAAGCGCCTTGAATATTGATGACGTTACACAGCAATTAAACCGAATCAGGGGGCTGACCAAAATGCCGGTAGGGGTTGGATTCGGTATAAAAGATGCCGAATCTGCTGCGGCAGTGGCAAAAATAGCCGATGGTGTAATTGTCGGCAGCGCTCTGGTTAATACAATTGCAGAAAATGCCGGTAATACTGAAGTCATGCATGGGAAAATTGCCGAATTAATAGGTTCCATGCGCAAGGCGATGGATCAGTAAACCGGGTTCGATCACAAGCTGAATGGAATAATCAGTCAATAAGTAGGTAACTATGAGTAGCTGGCTAGAAAAGATCATACCCGGAATGGGTGGAGCTCAGTCGAAGCATAAGAGCAATGTTCCTGAGGGGCTGTGGAAAAAATGCCCCAAGTGCAGTGCAGTACTTTACCGCCCCGAACTGGAAAAGAATCTCGATGTATGCCCGAAGTGCCAGCACCACATGCGGGTTACCGCCAGACGCCGGATCGACCTGTTCTTAGATCCAGAAAGTCGGGCTGAAATCTCTGCCGATCTGGAACCTAATGACCGTTTAAAATTCAGGGATACCAAGCGTTATAAGGACCGGCTGATAAGCAATCAGAAATCCACCGGTGAGAAAGATGCCCTGGTGGTTTTTAAAGGTACCGTTAAATCTGTTCCCGTGGTGGTGGCTGCTTTTGAGTTTAAGTTCCTCGGCGGCTCCATGGGTGCGGTGGTCGGCGAAAAATTTTTACGGGCCGTTAATACTTGCCTTGAGCAGCGTTGTGCATTGGTCTGCTTTTCAGCCAGTGGTGGTGCCCGTATGCAGGAGGCGCTGATTTCGCTAATGCAGATGGCAAAAACTTCCGCAGCTCTGGAAGTTATGAAAATGAATGGACTGCCATACATTTCTGTCATGACTGATCCTGTGTTTGGTGGTGTGTCGGCGAGTCTTGCAATGTTGGGTGATCTTAACGTTGCGGAACCCAATGCCCTGATAGGCTTTGCCGGTCCTCGAGTTATCGAACAGACGGTACGTGAAAAGTTGCCTGAAGGGTTTCAGCGCAGTGAGTTTCTGTTGGAACACGGTGCCATCGACATGATTATGGCTCGTGGCCAGATGCGTAACCGTCTGGCGGCAATTATTACCAAGCTATTAAATTTACCTGCCCCCGAGGAAGAGCCAGAGCCAGAATTTGATGAGGCGGTGGCACAACAGGCGGCCAAAGGGCAGAGTTCAGTCCTTCCCAACGAATAACGGAATTTCGAACTATGGCGGGGAAAACTCTTGACGAATGGCTGGAGCACGCTACCCGTCTTCATGATCAGGTTATCAATATGGGGCTGGACCGTGTCGCCAGGGTTTCTGAGCGATTACTGGCCAGTCACATGTCAAAAATTTCTAAGCATCAAAAGAGCAAAGATCATCCAAGGATAACAACCGTCGCTGGTACCAACGGTAAAGGATCAACAGTTGCGACTCTGGAATCCCTGGCCTTGGCTGCCGGGCTTAAGGTTGGTGCCTATACATCCCCGCATCTCCTGGAGTTCAATGAGCGGATTAGGATTATGGGCGAAGATCTGACCGATGAGCGTATCGTTCAGGCCTTTGAGCAGGTTGAAACTCAGCGAGAGGGCGAAGCCCTGACCTACTTTGAGTATACAACGCTGGTTGCCTTCGCAGCTTTCAAAGAGGCAGGTCTGGATCTCTGGATACTTGAAGTAGGTTTGGGTGGACGACTGGACGCAGTCAATATTGTTGATCCTGATATTGCGATTATCACCACTATTGATATTGACCACCAGGACTGGCTCGGTAATAACCGGGAGGTCATTGGGCGAGAGAAAGCCGGAATTATGCGTCCTGGATGTCCGCTGTTACTGGGTGATACGGATATGCCGTTGTCTGTATTCGATTACGCAGACAAGCTCGGTTGCCCCATTTATCAGTGGCAACGAGATTTTAATCTGGAGCAGAGCGAGGGTACTTCTGCGGGCTTGAATGTCACCTCTGAACCCTCAGGCACCTTGACCTGGTCTGGTAAGGACGCTCATGAACATCCGCTGGCGATAGAACTAACGCAGCTTCCCGATATTCCTTACAGCAATTTGGCGACAGCTGTTCAGGCGGCTGTATTGCTAGGTATACCGGTGGAAATGGTCCTTGCGGGTAAGGGGTTTCCGACGTTGCACCTGCAGGGGCGCTGTCAGCGAATGGGGCAATCACCAGAAGTTGTGCTGGATGTGGCACACAATCCCCATGCTGCCCGCTATCTTGAAAACTGGTTGAATATTCACCCGGTGGCAGATGCTCAGGTTGCGATCTTTTCGGCATTGAAAGATAAAGATGTCGACGGTGTGGTTGATGCTATGGAATCAAAATTCAGGCAATGGTTCATTTTTCAGCTTGAGGATGAGCGCGCCTTTGACATCGGTCAGTTGGAGCAACATCTCATTAGCAAGGGGCAGCAGGTGGAAATTTGTGCAAATGCCGCTGATGCTATGCGGAATGCAAGACAAGCCGTTGGCACCGAAGGTAGAGTGGTCGTATTTGGATCTTTCTTGACGGTGGCAGCAATTCTTCAAACAGGTATGATATCCCACTGACATGGATTAGGCCTGACAATCTAAAAGAATTTGCTGGATAGACTTACCTGTCGCCGGTAGATCGCCTCAGCGCCGGGTCCTTCCAGAGCATTAACTTATTCCCAAAGGGTTGTGATCACTAGATGGATGGTTTCAAGCAGAGAATTGTGGGCGCAATTGTACTGGTATCGCTGGCAATCATATTTATTCCAATGGTATTTGAGAAATCTCACCAAAAACAGACTTCGCACGTCATTAGCATTCCCCCGGAACCTTCTATTCCAAAGTTCACTATAGAAGAGCCCAAGCCTCCGAAGTTGCGTAACGAAAGCAATCCGGATATTCCCGTTACAGCAATGCCGGAAGCGAGTAGTGAAGAACAGGTTGTTGAGCCAGGTTCTCAGGCTAATAGCCAGGACCAACATGTTGGAGGAGGGCAGGAGGCTAGCGATACACCTGAAGCCACAGTGGCGCAGAAAGCAATCCCGCAATCTCCAGTGAATGACTCCCCGGCAACGGCGTCTGCTACAAGGGCGGCAGAACCTGAAGTCATAGTTGAATCTGCCTCAGAAGCCAGGGATTTAGCCTTGGATGCGCAGGGAGCACCCGTGGCCTGGGCTGTCCAGATAGGGACGTTCAAGAACAAGGATAGCGCGCTTAAAATTCGGGATGAGCTTGGCAAGGACAACACTCCTGCCTATGTCCAGGAGATACAGTCCGGAGGGGCTACCCTGGTCCGGGTGTTTGCAGGCCCAACCCTGAAAAGGGAGCAGGCAGATTCGCTGAAAACTGCGATGGATCAACGGTTTAAGGTGTCTTCGCTGGTAGTTCGTTATAAGCCTGCGCAATAGCATCAGGGCTTGAGCTGGGCGGGCGCCAGGATTCGCCCTAAATAGTCATTGGATTTGTTTTGCTGGGCACTGCTTTTTGATAGAATGTGCGCCCTCTTATCGATGGGAAGGTGTTAGCGGGCTGCATGAGCATTTTGAATTGGGCTGATTGGGTCATCCTCGGCATTGTTACTCTATCTACCGCTGTCAGTGTGGTTCGAGGATTTGTCAAAGAAGCCTTGTCTCTGGTCAGTTGGGCACTGGCATTTATTATCGCCCGTATGTTTTACGTCAATTTGGCGACTTTGCTGGAAAGTCTTATTTCGGCTCCATCAATCAGATTACTGGTCGCTTTTGCCATTTTATTTGTTGCAACCCTGATAATCGGGGCCTTACTCAATCATCTTATTTCTGCCCTGGTCAAAACTACCGGTCTTTCCGGTACGGATCGGGTCTTGGGGACTGTATTCGGACTGGTGCGAGGTGTAATTCTGGTCGTGGTAGTGGTTGCCTTGTTGCGACTGACACCAGTTACCCAGGATGCCTGGTGGTCTGATTCTTCCCTGATTCCACATTTCGAAAAGCTTGAAGCCTGGTCCCGAGCCATATTCGGTGACCCGATCAAGTCCATGCTTAAAACGTCTGCTTAGTGCGCTCTGGCAGAAGGGTGAGGTGAACAAATATGTGCGGTATTGTTGGTATCGTTGCAAAGTCTAATGTTAATCAGGAGCTCTACGATGCGCTTACAGTGCTTCAGCATCGAGGACAGGATGCGGCGGGAATTGTAACCTTTCAGGATGAGCGATTCTTCCTGCGCAAAGATAACGGACTGGTGCGGGATGTCTTTCGCACGCGCCATATGATGCGTCTGGCAGGTAACGTCGGCATAGGACATGTACGTTATCCAACTGCAGGTAGCTCGAGTTCTGCTGAAGCGCAGCCTTTTTATGTAAATTCACCCTACGGAATTACGCTGGCACACAATGGTAATCTGACGAATACCGAAGAAGTGGCTAACGAAATCTACCGGACAGATCTCAGGCATATCAACACTAATTCCGATTCTGAAGTTCTGCTGAACGTGTTTGCCCACGAACTGCACAAGCAGGGCAAGTTGGTTCCTACCAAAGATGACGTTTTTGCTGCCGTCAGCGCCGTACATAAAAGGGTCAAAGGGGCTTATGCGGCCATCAGTCTGATTACCGGCTACGGTATTGTGGCGTTTCGAGACCCCAATGGTATTCGCCCGGCCTGCTATGGAAAACGTGTGTCTGAAAAAGGCACCGAGTACATGATCGCTTCTGAAAGTGTGGCCCTCAGCTCACTCGGCTTCGAACTGGTTCGGGACATACAGCCTGGTGAGGCTATTTATATTGAAACCGACGGTACCCTGCATACTCACCAGTGTGCTGAGAAACCATCGCTGAATCCCTGTATTTTTGAGCTGGTTTACTTTGCCCGTCCGGATTCCATAATCGACGGAATTTCCGTATACAAAGCCCGTTTGCGTATGGGAGATCATCTGGCTGACAAGATCAGCCGTGAACGTCCAGATCACGATATCGATGTGGTTATGCCTATTCCTGATACCAGCCGTACTTCGGCGATGCAAATGGCCTTGAGCCTGGGCATCAAGTATCGTGAAGGGTTCATGAAGAATCGTTATATCGGCCGTACCTTTATCATGCCGGGCCAGAGTGAGCGTAAGAAGTCGGTAAGGCAGAAGTTGAACCCCATTGAGCTGGAGTTCCGTGGCAAGAATGTCATGTTGGTGGATGATTCCATTGTTCGAGGCACCACCTGTAAGGAAATTGTGCAGATGGCCAGAGATGCCGGTGCCAAAAAGGTGTATTTTGCTTCTGCCGCACCTGCGGTCAGATTTCCTAATGTATATGGAATTGATATGCCTGCTGCCAATGAGCTCATCGCCCATGGCCGCACGGTTGAAGATGTGCAGAAAATGATTGGGGCAGATTGGTTGATCTATCAGGATCTGCAGGACCTGATCGACTGTGCCAGAGAGGGGAATCCCAATATTACCCAGTTCGACTGCTCAGTGTTTGATGGTAAATATGTGACCGGCGATATAACCGATATATATTTACAGCGTTTAGAGGCGTTGCGTAATGACAGCAACAAGTCCCAGCGTGATACCGAGTTGATGTCGAACCAAGTTCCATTGGATTTACATAACGACGAATAATTTTTAATTTGTAGGGGCAGCAAAGGCTGTTCTATTGTCAGAGGTTGGTGCCAGCATGGCTAGAGATACTGAAACCCGGGAACTAATGATCGCAGCAGACGTTGAGTGGAATGACGCCACTATGGCGGTTCGTGCCGGGCAGATGAGAACCCACCAGCAAGAGCACAGCGAAGTACTTTATCCAACCTCCAGTTTTGTCTTCAAATCAGCTGCCGAAGCTGCTGCCAGGTTCAGTGGTGAGGAGGCTGGAAATATATACAGCCGCTTCACCAATCCTACTGTCCACATGTTTGAAGAGCGGCTGGCGGCTCTGGAAGGGGCTGAACGCTGCATCGGTACCTCATCCGGCATGGCAGCCATACTTGCCACTAGTATGGCGCTTCTAAAAGCCGGCGATCATGTTGTTTGCTCGCGCAATGTCTTCGGGACCACCCATGTGGTATTCGATAAATACATGAAGAAATTTGGTGTGGAAACCACATTTGTCAGCCTGACAGATATGGAGAGCTGGCGTTCAGCGCTGCAACCCAATACCCGTTTCCTGTTTCTGGAAACACCCTCTAATCCGCTTAATGAAGTCGCTGATATCCAGGCACTGGCTGATCTTGCCCATGCAAACGATGCGCTATTGATAGTGGATAACTGCTTTTGTACGCCTGTTTTGCAAAAACCTCTGTCATTAGGAGCAGACCTCATAATTCATTCCGCTACCAAGTTCCTGGATGGCCAGGGGCGATGTGTTGGTGGTGCTGTGGCCGGTCCCAATGCTTTGGTGGAAGAGGTGTTTGTGTTTATGCGCTCGGGTGGTTTTACCATGAGCCCGTTTAACGCCTGGGTATTCCTGAAAGGGCTGGAAACCCTGCCTATCAGAATGAAGGCGCATTGTGAACAAGCCCTTGAGCTTGCCAAGTGGCTGCAGACTCAATCCTGGGTTGAGCAGGTCTATTATTGCGGTTTGCCTGAGCATCCTGCTTATGAGCTGGCATCAAAACAGCAAAAAGGTTTTGGTGGTGTAGTGTCATTTAAAGTCAAGGGCGGCCGTGAGCAGGCTTGGCAACTGATTGATAACACTAAGTGGATTTCCATCACAGCTAACCTTGGCGATACCAAGACCACAATGACACATCCGGCCACTACCACTCATGGTCGCTTGTCTGATGATGAGAAGATGCGAGCGGGTATATCGGAAAGCCTGATTAGAATATGTGTGGGCCTGGAAGACCTTGAGGATATTAAGCGTGACTTACTTTCAGGTGCATCCGGTATAACTTTGTGATGCTATAATTACCATTTAAAACAAAGCATTAGACTTGTTACTTAATTTTAATTGTAAATCCTTGCCTGTCTTTGCTGCTGTTGGTTCAACTGACTGGATGCCTTGTGTACACTAGGGTTGATTCAGCAGCGGTCCGCTCTTCATTCCGGGCCATTTTATAATACTCCGGATGACCAATAATCCATTCGTAAAGGTAAACCTTCGGGCCAATTAATACAGTATGGCTGCAGAGCAATTAGATCAAACCAGAACCAAACGCTATGTCGAGCAGGGGATCAGGGAAGGGGCGTTAATCCTGTGTCTGACTTTGGCTGCATATTTGGTTATCGCTTTATTTTCATATGACCCCAGTGATCCGGGCTGGACCAATACCGGGCGTCATTCTCAGGTTGCCAACTATGCCGGTGCAGTGGGAGCCTGGATAGCTGACGTTCTACGCTACTTTTTTGGCCATGTGGCTTATCTCTTCCCACTCTTGTTCGCCGCCAAGACAGTGCAGCTATTTCGACAGCGACATAAGAAACGCCCTATAAACTGGCCTATTACTGGTTTAAGAGTTTTTGGGTTGCTCATTTTGATGACTTCCAGCTGTGCCCTGCTGGCGATGTATTCGGTGGCCGGCTCGGCGCCGAATGCTGGGGGGATACTGGGTAGTGAAGTTTCACGGTGGTCTCTATCAGTCTTCAATACGGTTGGAACGACTCTCATTTGTGTGGCGATGTTGCTGATCGGCTTTAGTCTGGCTACTGGACTTTCATGGCTCAAAATAATGGATTGGATCGGTGGTAAAACTCTGATCGTCTGCAGTCGGATCGGCAAAGCTTTTCAAACTCTGACAGACCGTTCTGCGGATGCCTTGAAAGCCAAGGCCGCAGCCCGAAACAAAGCTCGCGAAGAGAGGGAGGCTCAAGACCGTAAAGAGCCGAAGATAGGGTTTAATTCGGCCCCTGTATTGCAGAAAATGCAGCCCAAAGAAGGAAAGCCAAGAAAGAAGCTGCTTAGTTTCAAAAAAACTGAAAATGATGATTTAGATCAGGTGCCTGTACTGAATGATATGGCTACCGGCCCTGCTCCTGTTTCCGCTGAGGAAGGAAAGAAAATTAAGATTTCACCTTTTCAGAAGAAAAATAGTGGTGAAAGCAAGCGCGCAAAGAAAGACTCCCAGCCCTCTCTGTTTAGTTTTACAGAGGGCCCTCTCCCTCCCTTTACCTTGTTAGACGCGCCTGACCCGCATAAAAAGGGTGGATTTTCCAAAGAAATGCTGGAGAACCTGTCAGGATTGCTGGAAACCAAACTGGCAGATTTCGGCGTTATTGCTGAAGTGGTAGAAGTTAATCCTGGGCCGGTAATTACACGATTTGAAATTCAGCCCGCAGCAGGGGTAAAGGTCAGTAGGATTAGTAACCTGGCTAAGGACCTTGCTCGTTCGCTTGCGGTTATCAGTGTTCGGGTGGTTGAAGTTATTCCCGGTAAATCGGTCGTGGGTATTGAAATTCCTAACGAAAATCGGGAAATGGTTCGGTTACGCGAGGTGATTTCTTCCAGCGAATATGACAATTCCCATTCGCCGCTGTCACTGGCCTTAGGGAATGATATTGCCGGTAACCCGGTGGTCGAGAATTTGGGCAAGATGCCACACCTGCTAGTAGCGGGTACGACCGGATCAGGTAAATCCGTAGGTGTTAATGCCATGTTGCTCAGTATGTTGTTCAAGGCTACGCCTGAAGAACTGCGACTGATCATGATTGACCCTAAAATGCTGGAACTTTCCATTTACGACGGCATTCCCCATTTGCTAACTCCAGTGGTTACAGATATGAAAGAAGCCGCCAACGCTCTGCGCTGGTGTGTTGGGGAAATGGAGCGGCGGTATCGCCTTATGGCTTCGTTGGGTGTCAGAAATATTACCGGCTATAACAAAAAGGTGAAAGATGCGGAGGACGCTGGCGAGCCCATCAAGGATCCTTTGTGGAAGCCTGCGGATCATCCGTTGGATGATGAAGCGCCTGATTTACATACTCTGCCGTTTATTGTAGTGGTCGTTGATGAGTTTGCCGACATGATGATGATTGTCGGTAAAAAGGTGGAAGAGCTTATTGCCCGTATCGCGCAGAAAGCGCGTGCGGCAGGGATACATCTGATTCTGGCGACTCAACGACCATCTGTGGATGTTATTACGGGTCTGATTAAGGCAAACGTACCTACTCGAATTGCGTTCCAGGTGTCTTCCAAGATTGATTCCAGGACTATTCTTGACCAAGGTGGGGCAGAGCAGCTTCTCGGGCACGGGGACATGCTTTATATGCCACCGGGAACCAGTATTCCTATACGGGTTCATGGTGCCTTTGTGGCTGATGAAGAAGTGCATGCTGTGGTCAGTGACTGGAAGAAACGGGGCGAGCCAGATTATCTGGAAGAGATTCTAAGTGGTGCTACTGACAGCGAGTATGTTGCTAGCATGGATGGTGGCGGTGGTGAAAATACTAACGGTACTGAGCAAGATGAACTATTCGACCAGGCAGTTGCTTTTGTGACTGAAAGCCGCCGTGCGTCTATCTCAGCCGTTCAACGCCGCCTGAAAATTGGTTACAACCGTGCAGCCAACCTTGTAGAGGCAATGGAAGCCGCAGGTGTTGTTACCTCAGCCGGACATAACGGTGCCAGAGAAGTGCTGGCTCCTCCACCTCCCAGGGATTAACTACATGAAATTAGTTGGATTGTTGACCACTTTATTGTTGCTTGGCTCAAGCGCCTGTTGTCGGTCGGTACTGGCAGATACGGGAGCTGAAGAATTAACCAGGTTATTGAAGCCGGTGGAAACACTGTCGGCAGACTTTGAGCAAACTCTGGTATCCGCTTCCGGCCAAACTCTACAGCAGGTTACCGGTGAGCTGAAAGCCAAGCGCCCGGGTTTGTTTTTTTGGCATACACAGCCGCCGTTGGAACAAACGATTGTGACCGATGGTGAGAAAGTTTGGTTATTTGACCCGGATCTGGAGCAAGTCACCATTCAGACATTATCTCAGCAATTATCGAATACGCCTGCCTTATTGCTGAGCGGTGAAGTAAGTACGATTGATCGGGAATATGAAGTGGCTACAAGAGACACTGGTAATCCGGATAGTCATATATTTGTACTCAAACCCAAAGGTGTTGACTCTCTTTTCGATACACTACAGCTGGCCTTTACACATGGTTTGTTAACTACCATGGAATTAAAAGATTCCCTTGGCCAGGTGACAACACTTTACTTCAGAGATGTGGAAGTTAATAAAGAAATGGAAGCCAAGACTTTCCATTTTGAAATACCGCCCGGAATCGATGTTATTCGGGAGTAGGCTGTGAGTCTCAACCTGTTTGAGGATGATAAACAAGCTGGAACCATGGCGCCGCTTGCTGCCAGACTTCGGCCTAGAACCCTGAATGAATACATCGGTCAGGAACATCTGCTGGGGGCCGGCAGGCCATTACGAACGGCGCTGGAGAAAGACAGCCTTCACTCCATGATACTGTGGGGGCCGCCAGGAGTCGGTAAAACGACCCTGGCGCGACTTATTGCCTCCACTACCGGGGCGGAATATATGACGCTATCTGCCGTTCTGCATGGCGTGAAAGATATACGCCAAACCGGTGAACTGGCCCAGAAAAACCGGCAGGCAGGCAAACGATCTATCGTCTTCGTGGACGAAGTGCATCGCTTCAATAAGGCGCAGCAGGATGCTTTTCTGCCATATGTGGAAGATGGCGATTTTATCTTTGTCGGCGCAACCACCGAAAACCCCTCATTTGAACTTAATAACGCTTTATTATCCCGGGCTCGGGTTTATTTACTGAAGTCGATTCAACCCGAAGCGCTGGTTAATTTATTGAAGACAGCGCTCAACGATGCGGATCGTGGTCTTGGGAAGGTACGGTGGTTGGTTGATGATGAATTATTGGAAAAAATTGCATTAGTGGCTGATGGCGATGCTCGCCAGGCTCTTAACCTAATTGAAACAATGACTGATCTGGCCGACACCCCAAACGGGGAAGGTAGTTTGACCGAGACTATGTTGGCAGAAGTTACCCAGATGTCATTGAAACGTTTCGACAAGGGCGGTGATGTTTTTTACGATCAGATTTCGGCGTTGCATAAATCCGTTCGTGGCTCCAGTCCAGATGGGGCACTCTATTGGTTTGCACGGATGTTGGATGGCGGCTGCGACCCACTTTATATTGCGCGTAGAGTCGTTCGCATGGCCAGTGAAGAGGTAGGCAACGCTGACCCGCGAGCCTTGCATTTGGCGATGGCAGCCTGGGATGTGCAAGAACGGCTCGGCAGTCCCGAAGGTGAATTGGCGGTGGCTCAGGCGATTACCTATCTCGCAGCAGCTCCCAAAAGTAATGCGGTCTACAAGGCATACAATGCCGTGAGGGAACTGGTAAAGGAAACTCCTGATTATCCCGTGCCGGTACATATAAGAAATGCTCCAACCAAATTAATGAAGGAGCTGGGCTACGGTAAAGCCTACCGTTATGCCCATGATGAGCCTGACGCCTATGCCGCTGGTGAAAATTATTTTCCAGAGCAACTGACGCCTGTTACCCTGTACGAGCCTGTTCCCAGAGGGCTCGAAATAAAAATTGCCGAAAAACTGGAACGTCTAAAAGCATTGGATTTGAAGGCACAAAACGAACAGGCGGAACATACCAGCAAAACTGATTCAACGGGACGATCCAGGTAATCCATGGTTAATCTTTCACACCTACTAATTGTCGGGGCCGGTGGTGCAGCGGGTGCCATAGGGCGTTACCTTGTTGTAGCTCTGGTAACCAACACCTTCGGTAGTCGTTTTCCCTGGGGTACGTTGGCGGTTAACCTGCTGGGATCTTTCCTGTTGGGTGTCGCCTATGTTTATGTCCTTGAGAGACTGCAAGGTCATGCCGAACTAAGATCCCTAATCATGGTAGGTTTTTTAGGTGCCTTTACCACTTTTTCCACATTTTCTCTTGAGGTCTTCAGCTTCTTTGAACACGGTCAATTGATCTCTGCTTTTGTCTATATTCTGATGAGCGTTATACTATGTGTCTTTGCGGCCGGGCTGGCGATAACGCTCACCCGTGCGCTGATCTAACCGTCTGGTTAGGGCAAGCAAAGCCAATAATTACCAGCTGATCTTCAAACTTACTAATTCAACCGGAATTCTTCATGCTCGACCCTAAACTTCTTCGTACTGATCTCGAAGCCATTGCCAAACAACTCAAGACAAAAAAATACAACCTGGATATTGAGGCTTTTCAGGCGCTGGAAGAACAGCGCAAATCCGTTCAGATGCGTACGGAAGAACTGCAGAGCGAACGTAATAGCAAGTCTAAAAATATTGGTAAGCTCAAGGCTTCCGGTGAGGATATTCAACCCTTGCTGGACGAGATGGCAGCCATCGGCGACGGCCTTGGCCAGGCTAAGGATCAGCTCACTGAAATCCAGACTGCTCTTGATGCAATCTTGATGGGTATTCCAAATATACCTGATGGTGATGTGCCGGAAGGCAACAGCGAAGAAGAAAATGTAGAAGTGCGGGTATGGGGTGAAGCCAGGACCTTCGACTTTGAGGCCAGGGATCATGTTGATCTGGGCGAGAGTTTAGGGCTGCTGGATTTCAATCAGGCTGCCAAGATCAGTGGCTCACGTTTTGTCACCATGCACAGCGGCTTGGCCCGCCTGCACCGAGCTCTGGCTCAGTTTATGTTGGACACACACACCCAGGAAAACGGTTATCAAGAGGTTATGGTGCCTTATCTGGTGCATGCCGAAGCATTGCAAGGCACCGGTCAATTACCCAAATTCGAAGAAGATCTGTTTAAGGTTCCCGGCGACCATGACTTCTTTTTGATTCCTACCGCTGAAGTTCCTGTTACCAATCTGGTTCGAGATTCTATTCAGGAAGCTAAAGATCTGCCCTTAAAGTTTGTCAGCCATACTCCATGTTTCCGTAGTGAAGCCGGTAGCTACGGTCGCGACGTTCGGGGAATGATTCGCCAGCATCAGTTTGAAAAGGTCGAGTTGGTTCATATCGTTGACCCTAGTTCGTCTGCCGCTGAGCTGGAAGAGTTAACCGCCAATGCCGAGAAAATTCTCCAGAAGTTGGAGTTACCTTACCGTGTCGTTGCCCTTTGTGGAGGAGATCTCGGCTTCTCTGCCGCGAAAACCTATGACTTAGAGGTGTGGCTACCCGGCCAGGCTAAATATCGCGAAATTTCCTCATGTAGCAACTGTCGCGATTTCCAGGCGCGTCGTATGCAGGCGAGATGGCGTAATCCGGCTACTGGAAAACCGGAGCTAGTACACACCCTGAATGGATCCGGCTTGGCTGTCGGGCGTACACTGTTGGCTGTTATGGAGAATTATCAGCAGGCAGACGGCAGTATACGAGTTCCTCAGGTCCTAAAGCCTTACATGGGTGGTATCGAGGTTTTGACACCCCGTTCCTAATACAGTCTCGGGGAGCACTGAAGCCAAGTGAGTGATCAGCTGACTGGTGATAAGCCAGAAAAAAATACTGCAGGGCAATGGGACTTTCTTCCTGTTGCTCTGGATATCAGAAATCAAACCTGCCTGGTTGTTGGTGGTACCGATCAGGCAGCAAGAAAAGCCGAGTTATTAATCAAAGCAGGGGCTCAGGTTTCATTGGTTGCGGCTCAGGATTCGCCAGCTAGTCAGGAGCTTGGCAGCCAGGTGAACCGGCTTGGGGATTCCTACAAAGACGAGTTTCTGAATAAAGTCGCTCTGGTTGTCGCTGCTACAGGTGATGTTTCGCAAAATGAGTTAATTGCCAAACAATGCAAGGACAAAGTGCTGCCGGTAAATGTCGTGGAGCACCCTGAGTTAAGCAATTTTATATTCCCTTCCATTATTGACCGACACCCCATTCTGGTTTCTGTAAGTAGTAGCGGGGGAGCACCCGTATTAACCCGTCTGCTTCGCAATCGGTTAGAGGCAACGATACCTCATGGTGTGGGGCGTTTGGCCTCGCTGGCGGCCAGGTTTCGTGATGAAGTAAAAGCCAAACTCAAGCATATCAATCAACGCCGTCGTTTTTGGGAAACCACGCTTGAAGGTGCTGTTGCTGATCTCGTTTATGCCGGCCGTGAAGCTAAAGCCGAAGAAATGTTGAAAGCCGCACTGGATGCCAGTGAATCACTCTCGGCTCAAGGCGAGGTTTATCTTGTTGGTGCAGGCCCGGGAGATCCAGATCTGTTGACCTTTCGGGCGCTGCGTCTGATGCGCCAGGCTGATGTGGTTCTTTTCGACCGCCTTGTATCACCTCAAATTCTAGATCTGGTCAGAAGAGACGCCAAGCGAATCAATGTGGGCAAAGCCCGCTCCAATCATACGGTGCCTCAGGGCGAGATTAATCAGCTGCTGGTAACCTTAGCACAGCAGGGCAATCGGGTATTGCGGTTAAAAGGTGGCGATCCGTTCATTTTTGGGCGCGGTGGAGAAGAAATAGATCAGCTTGCTGAAGCGGGAGTCCCATTTCAGGTAGTACCGGGCATTACTGCAGCGGCAGGCTGCGCGTCCTATTCTGGGATTCCTCTTACCCATCGCGATTATTCCCAGTCCGTGCGCTTTGTTACAGGTCATCTCAAAGACGATAGCAACGACCTGGCCTGGCATGAGTTTGTTCATGAGCACCAGACATTGGTTTTCTATATGGGGTTGGTTGGGCTGCCACGAATTGTCAGCCAACTGATGGCTCATGGCATGCGCAAGAATATGCCTGTGGCGCTGGTATCCCGTGGCACTTTGCCGGACCAGCATGTGCTGACAGGCACTTTGGAGAATATCGCAGAAAAAGTGGCATCTTCAGAAGTTCACGGACCGACCATTATTATTATTGGTGATGTGGTTCAATTGCGGGAGAAACTCAATTGGATGAAGTAGATGGTTCGGACCGGAAAATAGAACCAAATGGCAATGATGCTTGCTGATAAAGAGCAGATAAAAAAGCACCCCTTGGGTGCTTTTTTATCACGGAAGGTTCAATTCAGTTAACCGGAGATTCGGTTAGGGAGAACGTCTTTCAGCTTGGCGTAAATATCGCGTAGTGCCTGCTCTGTAGTATCCCAATCAATACAGGCATCTGTAATGGATACACCATATTGGAGCTCAGACAAATCTGAGGGGATTGGTTGATTACCCCAGTTGATATTGCTTTCAACCATCAGTCCACAGATGGATTTGTTGCCTTCCAAAATCTGGTGAGCCACGTCTTTCATGACTAAGGGTTGGTTGGCCGGATCTTTGTCTGAGTTGGCGTGGCTGCAGTCAACCATAATGGCTTCCCGCAGTTGGGCTTTTTCCAGGGCTTGCTCGCAGTGTCTGACGCTAACAGAATCGTAGTTTGGCTTGCCGCCACCTCCGCGCAGTACCACATGTCCGTATTGATTGCCTTTGGTGCGAATAATCGCAACTTGCCCCTGGCGATTTATCCCTAGGAATGAGTGTGGAGAGGCAACTGATTTCATTGCATTTACTGCTACGGTCAGGCTACCGTCTGTACCGTTTTTGAAGCCGATAGGCATGGACAGGCCGCTGCTCATTTCGCGGTGAGTCTGGGATTCAGTGGTTCTCGCGCCGATGGCAGACCAGGCTATGGTGTCCTGTAAATATTGTGGAGAAATAGGATCAAGGGCTTCTGTTGCTGTCGGCAGACCCATTTCTGCGAGATCGACCAATAACTGGCGACCGATATGCAAGCCTTTCTCCATGTCAAAGGAATCATCGATAGTAGGGTCGTTGATCAACCCTTTCCAGCCGATAGTAGTACGCGGCTTTTCAAAATAGACCCGCATAACCAGATACAGTGTGTCCTGAAGTTCGTCGGCCAGGATCTTAAGTCGGCGTGCGTAGTCTTTCGCAGCTTCCACATCGTGTATAGAGCAGGGACCAATGACGACAAACAGTCGATGATCTTTTTGATCAAGGATGTCGCAAATGGTCTGGCGGCCTTGTACGACGGTTTCTGCTGCTGCTGCTGAAAGTGGGATGTCTTCTTTCAAACGCTCAGGTGTAATAAGGATATCCTGGCTGAAGACGTTGACGTTTTCGATCTGGTTCTGGGACATATTCTTTCCGTAATTCTTATCGTTCAAGACGGGCTATCTGGCTCAATAGGGCCGTTATACTGCTCTATTCAATGGGTAATTGCAATCTGGTTCAATGGCTTGCGTCACACTATCATTGGCTTTCACCACACTATCAATAGCTCGCCATAACCTGGCTTTAAAACATTCTAATTGTAATAACGGTAGGTCTCCCGACTCATAGAGATGCCCGGCCAGGGCCGGGCATCTTAGGCTCGATTTGGTTTGGTTCGGGAACCCAGGAATTAAGAGTTGTTAATCAACAAACCACCGACATATCGACTATATGATTACCTATAGCTCACAAAATGGCAGATAGGGAAACGCCGAAAGCGGTCGCTGATCCTGTCTCCTATCTGTGCTTCTTCGATTCCGAGTGGGTATGGACAGTGGCACGACATCAACTTTGCGAGCCACTTTCCCCCGGCGTTCAAATTTGCGGCGGTCAAGCGTTAGATCGTACATAGAGTCCTCCTTATTATTGCAACGGACCCACGGACAGCATAGCAATATTACAGTTTTTTGGTGATACCATTTCCTTCTATATAGGAGGTTGGCTTATATCCGGGATATATAGATTAGATTCAATTTCCTTCAAGCCTTGGTGGCGACTTCATCTATACTGAAGAGGCATCTAAACTTCTTAATTTACAAACTTCAGGACATAGGCTTTAGTGACTTCTATCAAGGACCAAGACGCGTCGGTCGCCACTGACATCAGCGTCGAACAATTGGCTGCCGCATTGATCAGAGCCAATCTACCCGAAACTGAAAATATCTTTCGCATTGCCGGCAGCAAAGTCATTGAGAGTGATGATGAGCGCCATATTGTCGCCAGCAAGCTGGCGGATATCAGTCGGGAGAAAAAGCACCAGCTCAGAGATGTAATTAAGCAATTAAATCAGGATATGGGTGGGTTGGACCGCTCAATCATTAATTGTCTGGTTTTTATGAATCGGGCAACAGAATGTTGGCAGTCCCAGAGTCCGCTAGACCCTTTCGTTAAAAAGTCGGTGATGAGGCGGCGTTATATACTTGCAGCCTTATTACTTGATCAGCCTGAATTTGTGCTGGATACAGGACATCCTGTAAATGAAATCATGGCGCTGGTGGAAAAGCTCTTTATGGGCTGGGAAGAAGAAAAGGGGCAGCCACCTACTTTTGTGATGAAATCTCTAAATGCGCTCACCCGCCTCCTGGACGCGGATCATTGTCTTATCCGAGAGGAACAAGATTTAGCCAGACGGGCTCTGTTTGAATCCTGGGAAAAGGAAAAGAAACGTCGGCACATGCTTGAACAACGTCTGATTCAGACTGAGATGGGGTTGGACAATGTCTGGTATGCCCAACATTTAGCGGTTTCCTCTATCAACAAGTTTGCCCAGGGTAAGCAGTTGCCACCTGAAGTGATTCAGTTTCTCCAGGGGGATTGGTTGGATTCCATGCGGTTGGTAATTCTTTCCAAGGGGGATGAAAGCAAGGAGTTCCAGCGGATATTTAAACTTACCGACAGGATAGTTTTCACTTATAGAGGTCAGCACAGTCCCAGCCAGAAACAGCGGATGTACGACTATGCCGGCCAATTAATTGATGAAGTGCAACATCAGTTACCGAGCCTGGATCAAAAACCTGATCAGAAGGAATCAGTCCTGAGTGCTTTACAAGACATCATTCTGAAGATTGTGAAGGAACAGGATGTTCCGCGAAATGACTACTTGCCGATGGTCACGGAGCTGAATGAAGAACAGCAAGACCCAGAATTGGAAAGCCGCCTGGCAGAACAGTGTGGAAACTGGTTTCGTCGCAATGGCCGGTTGTGTCAGTTGGTTGCTGTCCTGCCACGGCAAAAGGCCATTTTGTGGAGTGACTTTAGTGGCCGTAAGGTGGCTCTGGAGCCCGCTGGTGAATTCTACCGGGAGCTACAGCAGGATCAGGTGTCACCTTTTACAGCTTCAGGCAGTATGCAGGGGATATTTCAGAATGTGGCCCGTGAGCTGGTGGAAACTGATTTATCTCATCGAGTGGCGTTGCAAAAGAAATTGGATGAAGAGCGTAGTATCAGGGCAGCAGCCAAAGCGAAAGCAGAAGCAGAAGCTGAAGCCATCGTAAAAGCGCGTGAGGAGGCTCAGCGTCGCCAGGAAGAAGAAAGATTGGCGCTGGAACAAAGAATGCGCCAGCAGGCGATTGAAGCGGAAGAACGTGCCGCTTTGGAAGCTGAGTCTCAAGCCAAAGAGGCCATTGACGGTTTGAAAATTGGCGGGTGGGTGTCTTTTGAGAATAACGGAAAAACTGTGCGCGCCAAACTTGGTGTACGCTTTAATGCGACTGGAAGGCTAGTGTTTGTAGATGAATTTGGGATGAAGATGGCCGAACTTATGCGCGACGAAGCGGTTCAGCTGATATTAAAAAGTGAATTTAAGTTCCTAGGTGCTGATGCTGAACTGGAAGAACGGTTAGGCCGGGCAGTCGGACGAATCGGAATTGCAAAGAGGTAAGCCATGCATAGTAATAGCTCTCAAGATGACAATCTAAGAACGGAGCCTCGGTTACCACACAATGAAGTGATTTTTGTGGAAATCAAGACACCAGGCGCCATGGAAAACGACGATTTAAGACCGTCGGTCAGGGCCTCTGAGACGGTGGATATTTCGGCAAACGGAATCCAGGTCAGAGTTCATGAGCCTCTTCGGGTAGGCGCTATCATTCAAATCTGTATCATCCGGGAAAACACAGGTGACCGTTACGAGCTGGTGGCGGAAGTACGCTGGCAAAAACGCCTGCCTGGTTCTGTTGGCTATTTGGTTGGTTTGGCGTTGCTTGAGTCGGATGGAACATCCATTGTGGAATGGAAACTGGCAGTATCAGTAATGTTGTCGGATGATGGCGAGGAACATGTTCGCAGTTAACAGGTTTGTATTGGTCTTGAAAGATTCTGGCCTCAGTCACTCAAGTCAAGAGGACTGAGGTTTAATTGTAAGTTGGCGAGTGACTTTTAAAGTCCTTCCATCGGTGCAAAATCAGAGGAAAGATCATCACCTTGCAGAATCAATTCCAGCTCGTCCATGGAAGGGGACGACTGAACCGGCGCCTGCTGCACGTCAGCCAGAAACTCAATTGCGTCCTGCACTGTCTGGAAGGGTATTTCTTCCATCGGAACGTGACCAACACCAGGATAGCTTATATATTCCAGGCGTCTGACATCTGACTTCCATCGTTCTGCGAGTTCAATAGGTGTCCATTTGTCCAGCTCTCCCCACATCAGTAAGGTCTCGGCATCAATACTGGCAAAAGGTAACGGGTGTTCTTCCTTTATAGCTTCCGCCTGCATCTGCATGGTTTTGATATATACTTTTTTGGCTCCGGGCCGTTGAGCCATATGTACATACCGGTATAGATTGTCCTGACCGAGCCTGGATCTGTCACCGTAGATTTCTATAACATTTTTAGTGATCAAAAAAGGTGGTTGGACCATTTTTGCTAAAGTACTGACGACAGGCCAAGTTGCCACTTTATAGATCCATGGTGCTTCCTGAGGGTAACCAAATGGGTCAATTAGAATCAGTTTCTCTACCCGTTCTGGATATTGTGCAGCATAGCGAGCAGCAATGTAGCCACCAAAGGAATTCCCCGCCAGGGAAAAGCGGGTAAGTTCAATATTGTCCAGAAACTTGGCGAAAGTATTAAATACATAGTCCTCGTTGTACTCATCCAGGTTTTCCGGACCACCAGTCAGCCCAAAGCCAGGCATGTCAAGGCTGATAACGCGGAAATTCTTTCGTAGTTCCTCGGTCCAGCCATCCCAGGTCTGCAGTGATGACATTACTCCATGAAGCAGGACTATGGCTGGTCCTTCCCCCACATCCCGATAGTGGATCTCCAGTCCATTAACCTCAATAAATTCAGACTCCTGATCTGTGTAGAGCTTTTTCAGGTCTTTTAGAGGAATATCTGCCATACCCAGGGCATTTGCCAGAGTAGGGCTGGCTTTCATGGCCGGTTTCATGGAGCTGCACCCGCCTAGGAGGAGGAATAGCAGTATGAAGAAACAATAGCGAACGGATTGATTCATGGGGTTATCAGGCTATCCGGAGAAATCTATACAATTTGTTACATTAACGGGAAAAGCTCGTAAATACAGTGACGTGGTGCCTAATTTCAGTGACCTGATATGGTCCGGCTCGATGCTTTACCGTCACTAAGCCAGGGTGATATAGACCCTAGAATAAGTCATCGGGCTAAGAAATGTGGAACTATGATGCAAAAAAAACCTGCAGAGTGAGACTCCCCGCAGGTTTTCTATCAGCTGACAACCTCATTAGTATTAACCAGAGGCATGTCCAGCTCTTGAGTAGTGGTGTGAAATGCCTATTCCCAGGCCATGGCGGTGGTATTAAATCCGCCATCGACATATAGGATCTCGCCGCTAACACCACTGGCCAGGTCGGAGCAGAGGAACATGGCTGCGTTGCCAACTTCCTCAATTGTCACGTTACGACGTAGTGGTGTCTGTTTGGCGTTTTCAGACAACATTTTACGGAAATCCTTAATGCCAGAAGCAGCCAGTGTACGGATAGGACCTGCAGAAATGGCATTAACACGCGTACCCTCAGGGCCGAGACTGCTGGCCATATAACGGGTGTTGGATTCCAGGCTGGCCTTGGCGAGCCCCATGACGTTGTAATTGGGGATAGCGCGTTCGGCTCCAAGGTAGGTCAAGGTGAGTAGGGAGCCGTTTCGCCCTTTCATCAGTTCACGTGCACCTTTGGCCAGAGCCACAAAACTATAAGAGCTGATGTCGTGTGCGATACGGAACCCTTCCCGGGTAGTGGCGTCAACGTAGTTACCGTCCAATTCGCTACCCGGCGCAAAGCCTACGGAATGTACCAGTATGTCGATACCATCCCAATGTTTGCCTAGCTCGGTAAATAGCGTGGTAATTTCTTCATCGCTCGCCACATCACAGGGAAAGGTAAGCTTGGAATCATATTCAGCGGCAAAGCCTTCGACTCGGCTCTTGAGTTTATCGTTTTGATAGGTCAGGGCAATTTCGGCGCCTTCCCTGTGGAAAGCATCGGCAATGCCTTTAGCAATTGAAAGTTTGCTGGCGACACCCACGATGAGTGCTTTTTTTCCTGACAATAGTCCCATATCTATTACCTTATTTAGTAGTGAGCAATCTTAGGCAAATTAGTTCCATTCTTTTAGACTGCTTCTGCCTTTTCAAGCTGTAGTTATAAGTGTATCAATGGCGAGTGACAATGAGTCGTTAGTATGACAAATCAAAGCAGTCTAATTTATTTGCCAACCATGATTGCCCATATTAGTAATAGGCAGTCTCCAATAGCTCTTTTGTATACGGGTGTTGGGGGTTCTCGTATAAGCTTTCGCAATCGCCGGCTTCGAGTATTTTGCCTTCTTTCATCACAACAACTTTATGACAAAGAGCTTTGACTACCCGAAGATCATGGCTGATGAACAGGTAGCTTAGTTTGTATTCTTTTTGAAGCCTTAATAACAGTTCAATTACTTGTTGCTGAATTGTACGGTCCAGAGATGATGTTGGCTCGTCCAGAATAAGTAGTTTAGGTCTCAATACCAAAGCCCGGGCAATAGCAATTCTTTGCCTTTGCCCTCCGGAGAACTCATTGGGGTAGCGAAAGCGATAGTCTGGGTCCAGTTCAACTTCATTTAACGCATCAATGATCTTTTGTTCTCGTTCTTGTGGTGAGTCAATACCATGAATTTCCAATCCTTCCCCGACTATTTCGGCGATCGTCATTCTTGGGCTCAGTGAACCAAAAGGGTCTTGAAAGATAATCTGAATATCTTTCCTTAACGGCTTTAGCTCTTTAGGGCCTAATTTGTCTATTCTGTATTGATTAAACCAGATTTCTCCCTGGCTGCCCTCCAAACGGATTAAGCTTCTACCTAGTGTTGATTTGCCAGAGCCACTTTCACCAACAATTCCCAGAGCTTCTCCTGGGAAAATTTGCAGTGAAATATCATCTACGGCTTTTATGTGATCGACAGTCTTCTTGAAGAAACCTTTTTTGATGGGAAACCAGCATTTAAGATTGTTGACTTTAATAATAGGGGATTCAAATGTTCCGACTTCATTCGGCGTGCCGTGAGGTTCGGCGGCTATTAGTTTTTGGGTGTAGGGGTGCTCTGGATTATTGAAAACCTGTTGCGTACTTCCCTGTTCAACAAGAACGCCTTTTTCCATAACGGCGACCTTATCGGCAAGCTTTTTGACGATATGCAGGTCGTGAGTGATAAAGAGAACAGACATGCCGATATCTTTTTGTAAGCTCTTTATGAGCTCAAGTATCTGTGACTGTACGGTAACATCAAGAGCCGTGGTTGGTTCATCCGCAATCAGAAGCTTGGGATTGTTGATTAACGCCATGGCTATCATTACGCGCTGCCTTTCACCGCCGGAAAGCTGGTGAGGGTAAGCATCTAATTTCTTTTCAGGGTTGCGTATACCGACTTTAGCCAGCCATTCCAAAGCCAAATCTAAACATTGTTGATTGTTCAATCCCTGGTGCAATTCAATTATTTCAGAGATTTGGCGGTAAATTTTGTGCAACGGGTTCAGGGCTGTGAGTGGTTCCTGAAATATAACACTGACCTCATGGCCTCTTATTTGCCTCATCCTTTTTTCTGAAGCATGAATAAGATTCTCTCCAAGCCAATTTATTTCACCGGACACAAAGGTTAGAGGGGGGGAACTGAGCAATTTTAGAATTGATAGGGAAGTGACTGACTTTCCTGAGCCGCTTTCGCCTACTAGTGCTAAGGTCTGGCCTTCTTCTATGACAAAGGATACGTCTTTTACAACTTCGGATATTCCATGCTGTTGTTTGAATCCTAGTGTGAGGTTTTTTATTTCCAATAATTTTGGCATAAATACTTAGCTTCAGATTAATATTGGTTACGGGGATCAAAGGCGTCACGAATTGCTTCGCCGATAAAAATTAGTAATCCCATAAGAAGCGCTAGTACGGTAAATGCTGTGATACCAAGCCATGGGGCCTGGAGATTTGCTTTACCTTGTGCAAGGAGTTCGCCTAGTGAAGGAGAGCCTGGTGGTAACCCAAAGCCAAGAAAATCAAGTGAAGTTAAAGTAACCACTGAACCGGAAAGAGTGAACGGCATAAAGGTCATAGTCGCTACGAGAGCATTGGGAAGAATGTGTTTCAACATCAGCCTTGAATCACTCATTCCCATTGCCTTTGCTGCGAGTACATATTCAAAATTCCTCCCCCTGAGAAACTCTGCGCGCACATATCCTACATAACCCATCCAGGCGAACAGTAAAGTAAATCCTAGCAATATCCAGAAGTTAGGTTGAATAATGCTGGCTAGAATTATCAGCATGAACAACATTGGCATACTCGACCAGATTTCAATGAGTCTCTGGAATACTAGATCTACCCAGCCGCCATAATATCCTTGGACAGCCCCGGCGATAACGCCGATAAATGCAGAAATGATCGTTAAACTAAACCCGAATAAGACCGAGATTCGAAAGCCATAAATGACTCTTGCAAGTACATCCCGGCCCTGATCATCCGTGCCTAATAAATTTTGTTGGGTCGGAGAACTGGGAGCAGGAGTCGGTAAATCATAAATGATGGTTTTGTAGCTATAGGGGATCGGGGGCCATAATATCCAGCCTTTTTCATTGATGAGATCGGCGATGTAGGTATCGCGATAGTCTGCTTCAATTTCAAATTCACCGCCGAATTCTATTTCGGAATAACTTTTAAATACTGGAAAATAATAGCTGTCCTCGTATTTGACAATAAGGGGTTTATCGTTTGCGACAAAGTCAGCAAACAAGCAGACGCTAAATAATATGCTGAACAAAATTAATGAAAAATAGCCCATTCGATGGGATTTAAATTGTTGCCAGCGTCTTTGGTTTTTATTGGAAAGCTTCATGTGGAGTCTATCAACGCTTCTCAAAATCGATCCGTGGATCGATCCATGTGTAAGTTAGGTCAGTAATGAGTGCCATAACCAGGCCGAGCAGAGTGAATATGTATAATGTACTGAATACAACAGGATAGTCTCTCTGTGTTATGGCCTCAAAGCCCAAAAGACCAATTCCTTCCAGGGAAAAAATGACCTCAATAAGAAGTGAGCCGGTAAAGAAAATAGAGATAAATGCAGCAGGAAATCCTGAGATGATTATCAGCATGGCATTTCTAAATACGTGTTTGTATAGAACGTCATGGTTTGATAATCCTTTGGCTTTAGCTGTAATAACGTATTGTTTGCCTATTTCATCTAAAAATGAGTTTTTTGTAAGTAGGGCCAAGGTGGCAAATCCTCCAATGACGTTTGCAGTCACCGGCAGGGTCATATGCCAGGCATAGTCGGCCACCTTGTCAATCCAAGAGAGTTCTGACCAATCATTTGAAACGATTCCCCTTAGTGGGAAAATATCCAGGTAGGTCCCCCCGGCAAAGAGAATGACCAAAAGAATCGCAAACAAAAAACCAGGGATAGCATATGCTACCGACAGCACCGTGCTTGTCCAGCGATCAAATTTGTGGCCATTTCTAAGTGCCTTGGATATCCCGAGCGGAATGGATATCAGATAAATTAATAAGGTTGACCACAGGCCTAACGATATAGATACCGGCATTCTCTCAATGATTAAATCAATTACGCTCCCACTTTTGAATAAACTGTCCCCAAAGTTGAAAGTCAAATAGTCAGTCAACATGGTCCAATACCGTTCAGACAGGGGTCTATCAAAGCCGAAGCGGTGTTCTATTTCTGCGATGACTTCTGGATCAAGCCCTCTTGCGCCGCGATAACTGGAGTTATCACTCTGTTGCGTCTGGACCTCTTCCTGATTTGCGTTGGTTATCCTATCCAGAACTTCGGACTTAAGTCCGACCATTTCTGCCATCGCCTGCTCTACAGGGCCGCCAGGTGCAGTCTGAATAATAAAAAAATTGATGGTGATTATGATCCATAAAGTCGGGATCATAAGCAGTAGGCGTCGAAAAATGTAAGCCGTCATATATTACTTTTCCACGCCGGCTGCCTTTGTTGAATCGTACCACCAGGTATCAAGCCCCAAAGCATATTGGGGGCGGGTATCAGGGCGGCTGAATTTGTCCCAATAGGCAATTCTAAAAGCACTTAAATGCCATTGGGGGATGATGTAATAATTCCATAATAGAACTCGATCCAAAGCTCTGCCATAGGCCAGCAATAGGTTTGGATTTTCCTGATTCTGGTCGATCCCATCTATAAGGGCATCGACTACAGGGTCTGTGACGTTAGCAATATTCCACGTCGAATCGACAAAGTTCGACCGCCAGACGACTTTCAGGTCTGAGGATGGATAGGCATTTGCTGTATATCGAAATGACAGCATATCAAAGTCATGATTCCGTAAACGATTGATAAACTGAGTTGGATCTACCTGGCGTAGTGTTGCTTCCACGCCAATTTTTGCCAGGTTGCTTTTAAACGGTGCGGCATACCGTTCAGTTAATGGGCTATAGCTCAGTATTTCGAATGTAAGCTGCTCACCGCTAGTATTGTTGATTAATTTTTGATCTTTGAGTGCCCAGCCTGCTTCTTTCAATAACTTTAGGGCCATTCGCATATTGTTACGAATATTTCCATCTCCCTTTGTCTCCGGGAGTCGGAATTCTTCTTTAAAAAGTTCTTTAGGCAGTTGCTCTTTAAAGGGCTTTAAGATTTTTAGCTCTTCTTCAGTAGGAAGGCCTGTGGCTGAAAATTCAGTGTTGGTAAAGTAACTGGTTGTTCTTGTGTATTGGCCATAGAACAGAGATTTGTTCATCCATTCAAAGTCGAGCATATAAGCTAAAGCGCGTCTGACTTTGGGATCAGAAAATTGTGGCCGCTTGGTATTGAAAACAAATCCGTCGGTTTGTTGAGGGATACTATGGTCAAGTTGCTCTCGAACCACTTTCTTGGCATTTATGGCAGGAAAGTCATAAGCAGTTGCCCAGTTCTTGGCTTCAGATTCCTGCCAAAAATCAAATTCACCTGATTTGAATGCTTCGAATGCAACAATTGCGTCCCTGTAATAGTCATACCGTGTGTATTTGATGTTGTTTTGCCCTTTTTTGCTGGGGAGGTCTTTAGCCCAGTAATCATCAAGTGATTCTAAAATGACATATTGACCATACTTAAAGTCGCTAATCGTAATGCCACTACTTCCAATCGGTACCTCCTTCAAGGGCTCCTTGAAGTTTCTACTTGCCCAATAATGTTCGGGAAGAATCTTCAGGCCAAATAGAGACATCAATTGCTCGCGATTGGCTCCCTCAAGGGTGAATTTTATCTGCAGCCTGTCAAGTACATCGATACTCTTCACAAATGAGTAATATTTTTTGAACTGAACAACCCCTTCATTTGAAAACTTCTCAAAGGTGAATTTTACATCGTTGGCTGTTATAGATATGCCGTCCTGAAATGTTGCCTTTGGGTTGATGAAAAAGGTGATATAGGAATAGTCAGTCGCGTATTCAATCTTTTCTGCAATTAGAGGGTAGTAGGATTGAATTTCATCATTTGAACTTATGAGTAGTGAATCATAAAGCTGATCAGAGCCAGCGGAGGCATCTCCCCTGGATGCATACCGATTAAAGTTATCGAATGTTCCAATTGCATGTAAGCGTATTGTTCCACCCTTAGGTGCATCTGGGTTTACGTAATCGAAATGGCTGAAGCCTTCTTGATATTTGGGTTCTCCCCTAAGCGCGAATGACGTAGTGGTAATTGACTCTGCGGCGACTGACATGGAGAGGCTTAAAAGCAACCAAAGAGATAATGATGTACGAAACATTCTAAAACCTTGAAGTTATTATAAATATTTGAAATTAAAGATTGTTATGCATTTTACCGTTAAGGTTTTAAGTGGCAGGAGCCCTAAGCAGCGAGACAATGCACTTAATACTACAACGCAATACAATACTGCTGCATGGCAGGATTGTACGCAAGGTTCTTACCCTTAATAAAAGGTTAGTAAGGCACTATAAGTTCTTAGTGCTTGCAGCCCATCATTAGATGGTCTGCTGCAGCGTCTAAGCTATATAGTTGGGAACCTCCGGTAGTTTTCGAAATTATCCGGTTAGATACAAATCCAAACACTTCTAATTAATTCAGTCAGGCGGTAATTTTAACCCGTCGACTAATAAACCTAGCAATTTCAGAAAGATAAATGAAGAGAAATCATCTCTGGCCTTAAAGTGATTTTACGTTTTGCCAAAGACATCAGCTTTAGTAAACCTCTGTGCCGGTCTACACTTGAATCATGACACAATTGAACTCACTGAGATGAGCATCACATGTTTTGCCAGGGATCAGGCCAGACTTCGAGGATCCTAACTGTTGACTAGAAAGAAAGCCCCCTTTGGCCTTGATGAGTGGCTTGCTGAATTAAGCCAAATGGATGCTGTATCGATGGGAGCGGTAATACAGGAGCTAAATAAGCTCACTGAGTCCGAAGAGTCTTCCGTGCAACAGCTTTCAGATCAAATACTGAAAGACCCCTCGCTTACGTCCAAAATACTGAGAGCGGCCAACACCGTTTTCTATAACCCATCAAAATCACCTATTACCACGGTTAGCCGAGCCATAATGAATGTCGGATTCACCTCGGTAAGGGCCATTTGTGTTTCCGCAATCGTTATTGAGGTGCTGCTCAAGGATCATCCTAGGGAATGCCTGATTCGTCAAATGGCGAGGTCTTTTCATGCGGCCATACAGGCTCGTAATCTTTGCGATAAAGCCCGCGCAGATGTAAAGGAAGAAGTTTTCGTAGGCGCATTGTTGTTGCACCTGGGAGAGTTAATGATTTGGAGTTTTCCCCATGCAAACGTGGATAAGGTTTATCAACAGTTTCTGGATGGGGCGACGTCGAGAGAGCTGGAAGGTGTTCTGGGGGTGACTTTCGAACGTATGACCATTGAGCTGGCCGATCAATGGCACCTCGGAGATACCTTGAAGGAAGCGCTGTCAGATACGGAAGAACTGAGCAAAATGTCTGAAGCTGTGCGGTTGGGCGATGAAATTGCCGTCGCAATGGAAAATGGCTGGGACTCTCCACAAATGAAAGCGGTCATTAAGAAATTGGCGGTATTTGCCAATCAGCCGGAGCCCATAGTGAAGCGGCGTATCAGGCAAAGTACAGACGAGGCGACACAGCTTTCGCGGGTTTATGGTGATTCAAAACTGACCCAGATGATTAGTGATACCAAGCGCTTAGCTGACCAGACATTAAATTCAGCATCGTTGCTACAACCTAATCCTCAGGCGCAACTGCAATGTTTGCAGGCTATTATGCAGTTGATGGCAGGCAAGATGGAGACAGGGCGGTTGTTTGAGCTGGTTATGCAGGGGTTGCATGAAGGGGTGGGGCTGGAGCGTTGCGCTCTGGCGATTTTTAACCAATCGCGTTCGCAGGTAACAGCTAAGTACGTCATGGGCGCTGGTAGCAGTCAATGGCGGGAGAGTTTTAAGTTCGATTATGAACGCTCTCAACAAAACCTGTTTGCTATGGTAATGAACAAGCGCGAGGCAGCTTGGGTAGGGCACGCAGATTTCAATTCACTGAACAGACTCCTGAATGACAGTATCAGTCAGGTAATTGGTGTAGGTGATTTCCTGCTCGGCCCTATTCTGGCGGAAAATCGTGAAGTAGGATTTCTTTATGCGGATATGAGGAACTCCGGACGCCCACTTAATGACGCCTACTTTACCGGTTTTAAACACTTTCTCCAGCAGGCTTCATTATGTTTGGGACTGTTAGCCACTAAAAAGTAGCTACGATATTTAAGAGAGCATCTAAGGGCGTGTTTAAGATGAAGGTGAGGCATTGATAATCTAGTTGATTTCAGTGACATCGACATAGATATCCAGACGTTGGCCTGGTCTTAATATGCTGTTTTTTCTTAATGTATTCCATTTGACCAGATCATTTACGGAAACGTTGAACTTATTCGCGATCAGGTATAGCGAGTCACCTTTGCGAACTCTATAGCCTACCTTACGGATAATTTCCCGGTTGTTCATTGTAGCCGTCAAAGGAGAGGGTGCGGCACTTTGCGTTATATTGGATTTTGTCCAGATCACCAGTTTTTTTCCGGGCGATAATACGTCTCCAGGTGCCATACCATTCCACTTTGCGAGATGGCGAACATTTACACTGTAGGCCCGGGACAGGTCCCAGAGGGTGTCTCCGGACTTCACAACATATTCCACTCGGGTAGTACCGGGACTGCCACTGATCTTTGACTGTTTGTCTTCGAGACGGTTGTCTGCACTCAGAGCATAGTAATCCTCACCTTCGTGGCTACTGGGGATGAGTAGCTGTTGTCCTTGCCGAATGAGACTGCCGCGGATTCTGTTAACATCTTTGAGTACTTGAGGGGTGGTTTTGAATTTCTTGGCAATGGATATGAGGCTGTCACCGGACTTAATTTTATAGCGAGTCCAGTTAACTCTCTGCCCCGGTGGCAGCTCGTTATAAGCCGCGGTAAAAGCTTTAACCTGGCTGACAGGTAGCGCAAGTCGATGAGGGCCCAATGGATCGGTAGCCCACTGGTTATATCCAGGGTTGAGGATATAAAGTTCATCAACGTCAATATTTGCCAGCCTGGCTGCTTGGGCAAGGTCGATTTGAGAATCCAGTTGTACAATGCCGAAGTAGGGGGTGTCTTTTATGGGGTAGAGAGTGACACCATTATCCTGTGGTTTAGCTACCAGTTGGGAAATTGCAATAAGTTTGGGGACATATGCTTCTGTTTCCCGAGGTAGATCAAGATGCCAGTAGTCAGTGGGCTTGCCCTTTGCCTTGTTTTTTCTGATAGCCCTTTGCACAGTCCCGGCGCCTGAGTTGTATGAGGCCAGGGCTAATAGCCAGTCTCCCTTAAAAAACTTGGCCATGTCCTCCAGATAATTAAATGCAGCTTCTGTAGACGCAACTACATCTCTACGGCCGTCATACCACCAGGTTTGCCTCAAACCATAGTGTTTGCCTGTGCCGGGAATAAACTGCCAAATTCCTGCCGCTCGGCCATGTGAATAGGCAAAGGGATCAAATGCACTTTCCACCACTGGTAGCAAAGCCAGTTCCGTAGGAATGCCTCGGCGTTCAGCTTCGGCAACAATATGGTAGAGATACAGGGAGCTGCGCTGGAAGGTTCTGTCAAGATATGCCTGATGTCTGGCATACCATTGACGCTGCACTTCTACACGGTGGTTATTGGTGATTTGTTGCAGCTTGAAACCCTTTCGGACTCGGTCCCATAGATCTGATGTGGTAGGTGCCGATGGTTCGGAATCCATTAATACTGCGTCGACATAACCACTTTCTAGCAATCCGGAAATGGTTACTTCTGCATCCTGGAGGAATTCAAAATCTGATTCAGCTTCGGCACGGGTCAGGTCTGCCAGCTCTTCATTATCATTTGCTGTTTCCAATTCTGAAACTGCTGTAATTTCGTTCTCAGTGCCTGCGGAATCAATTCCGGAAAGTGCATTATCCCCATAACCTGGAGAGGATGGTTGTCGATCAGGCTGAATATCAGAATCAAGAGTTTGCAGTTGACTGCAGGCAACCAGAATCATTATCTGGAAAGCGGCCAGTAGGCGCGCAATATAATACATAGTGAGGCTTAATCGGTAATGTTAAGTCAACAAAGGGGCCATATGACGTGATGACCGACGGCGTAAAATCGAACGGAATTGTATGAAGCGTTCCTAGTGTCAGCAAGTTAAAAAAATTAAAAGTTATCCTTCCAGCGCCTGATGGCCTCCATGACCTCAGCTTCATTGTTTGGTATTCGCCCTAATTGAGCGGTAGCTTTTTCGATAACCTGGGGATCATCTGTGCGAAGAAAAGGATTATAGGCTTTTTCTCCTTCGAGCAAGGCTGGCACTGTCGGTCTCCCTGCTTGCCTTAGTGATGCGCATTCATTGATCCTGTTCTGTACAGCGACGGATTTAGGCATCACCACCTTGGCAAAGGCAAGATTGGAGAGTGTGTATTCGTGGGCACAATACACTTTGGTGGCACCGGGAAGTTGTTTTAACTTGCTCAGGGACTTCAGCATCATTGCCGGAGTACCTTCAAAAAGACGTCCGCAGCCGGCTGAAAATAGAGTGTCGCCACAAAATAATACCGGGCCGATACCTTCGGCTTCTCCAAAGTAGGCAATATGATCCAAAGTATGACCGGGCACTTTTATTACCTGTAGTGATAAACCAGGGAGAGCGAGGGTGTCTCCTTCGTGTAACGGATGGGTGATGCCTTGTATATCTGCCTCAGCATTACCATAAACCGGTATTTGACGTTGAGAAGTAAGCGATCTCACCCCGCCTGTGTGATCCATGTGATGATGGGTAAGCAAAATTCCTGTCAGCGTAAGATTTAATTCGATGAGCGCTTTTTCTATCGGGGCGGCATCACCGGGATCCACTACCCAGGCTTCTTGTTGATGCTGATATAACCAGAGGTAATTGTCATGAAAAGCAGGGATGGGAATTATCTTGGTCATGGGTTATACCCGCAATGGCTAAGTGATACTATTTGGATGCTTTAATCTATTTTGGTTCTTTCGAAGACTGTTAATCAACGTGAATTGCGTCTTTTATTCCGAATAACCGGCAGCAAAGAAAAACATGAAAAAGCAAAATAAGGCTACTTCACCGATTTCAGATACCATCGGGCTAGAGTTTAAAGAATGGTTTGCATCCCCTGTGGGTCGTACCATGTTGGCTACTCAGAGGTATCTCGTGGAGAGAGCGATATCCCGTTATTTCGGTTATCACCAGTTGGAGTTGCTGCTGGACCAGAATATGGGCGTAGCGGAAAACAGTTTATTGGGGCACAGGATAGTGGCAGTTCCTGAAAACGACATTCATAGTCCGGACCGAGTCCTGGTTTGTCACTCCCATGAGCTGCCGTTGGTGTCTGACAGTATTGATCTTGCTGTTCTACATCATACTCTGGATGTTTCCCCGGAGCCGCACCAGACTCTAAGAGAAGTTTGTCGTGTGCTAAGGTCTAGCGGCAATATAGTCATCATCGGTTTCAATCCCTTCAGTACCTGGGGCCTTAGAAAATACCTTTTTCGTAGTCGCCGCGCCCCATGGAATGGCCGCTTTGTCTCGCCAGCTCGTTTGGAGGATTGGTTAACTTTGCTGGATTTTCAGTTGCATCAGGTCAGGCATTGCTTTTATGCTCCCCCCGTTTCCAGCCTGAGGTGGCTGAGTCGTTTGGATTTTATGAACCGGCTTGGTGAAAAGTTTAATCTGCCGGTAGGCGCCTTTTACATTATCCGGGCGCAAAAAAGAGTTGGCGGAGTGATTCCCTTGAAACACCGGTGGAAACGTAGATCTGTCGCAGGAGCGACAGTCGTTCATCAATTTACGCCTTATAGAAAAAATGAAAAAGATTGAAATTTATACTGACGGGGCCTGTAAAGGTAATCCAGGGCCCGGGGGTTGGGGAGTTGTGCTGATATACGGTAAATCCCAAAAAGAGCTATGGGGGGGAGAGTCGCCAACGACGAATAACCGTATGGAGCTGATGGCGGCGATAAAAGGATTGTCCGCACTCAAAGAGTCATGCAAAGTTGAGCTGTATACCGATTCCCAGTATGTTCGCAAAGGTATTACAGAGTGGATGCCAAACTGGAAGAGGAAACAGTGGCGGACGGCATCCGGCAGCCCGGTAAAGAATAGTGATTTATGGAAGATGCTGGATCAGGCCACACAAAGACACTCGATTAACTGGCATTGGGTCAAAGGACACGCTGGTCATCCGCTTAATGAATTAGCCGATGAACTTGCCAACCGAGGTGTTTTAGAGCCGGCCCCCAATCTTTAACTGCATCTGGCCTTTTAAGGGCATCCAGCTTCAAATATTTCATTTCTCTAGTCAGGTTCACAGAATATATGCGCCAAATTGTCCTCGATACTGAAACCACTGGTCTGGAACCTTCCCAGGGACACCGAATCATTGAGATAGGTTGTGTTGAAATTGTCGACCGAAAACTCACCGGTAATCATTATCATGTTTATATTCAGCCAGATCGAGAGGTGGACACAGAAGCTTTTGAAGTACATGGAATTTCAAATGACTTTCTGGCCGATAAACCCCGGTTTCATGAAATAGCGGATGACTTCCTGAACTTTATTCGCGGTGCTGAATTGATTATTCATAATGCTGCGTTTGATATCGGTTTTATCGACCATGAGTTTGCCATGCTCAATAGTCATATCGGTAAAACCACCGATTACTGTGGGGTCATAGATACCTTGCTGATGGCCAGGAGAAAACATCCGGGGCAAAAAAATAATCTTGATGCTCTCTGCAAGCGTTACGGCATAGATAACAGCCACCGAGACCTACACGGAGCTTTGCTCGACTCTGAGATATTGGCTGATGTCTATCTGTTTATGACGGGGGGGCAGACGAGCCTGATGCTGCATGGAGATGATGAAGGGGGTAGCGAAGCCTCTATTGGTATTCGGCGTCTAACCACTGACAGGCCGAGGCTCAAGGTCATCAAAGCCAGCGAAGGGGAATTGCAAGCCCATAATGAGCGACTCGATACAATTGAGAAATCGGCAGGCACTTGTCTCTGGCGCTCTGGTGACGTCTGAATGGAATCAGAAGACAAAAAAGGCGCTTTAAGCGCCTTTTTTGTTTCCAGAATGCAGTCTGATCTTTTTAGAGGGTAAGGTTTACCATCAGAAGCCCGACGCCGCCCATGACAAGAGTATAGGGTAGGGCCATTATTACCATTTTTCCGTAGGAAAGCCTGATTAAGGGAGCAATAGCAGACGTGAGAAGAAACAAGAATGCTGCCTGGCCGTTAGGGGTGGCAACGCTCGGCAAGTTGGTGCCGGTATTAATGGCGATAGCCAGCGTTTCGTAATGTTCCCGGGTAATTTTACCGGCTTCAAAGGCGCTTTTTACTTCATCGATGTAAACAGTGGCAACAAAGACGTTATCACTGATCATGGAGAGTGCGCCGTTGGCGATAAAAAACATGGACGGTTGGACTGAGTTTTCCATCGCCAGAACTGAGTTTATTATGCCGGTGAAAAGATGCTGTTCATGTATGACTCCGACAATGGCAAAAAACACGACCAATAATGCGGTAAAAGGTAGTGCTTCTTCAAAGGCTTTGCCAATCTGGTGTTCTTCAACGATGCCGTTAGCTGAGGTTTGAAGAATAATAACCATCAGTCCAATCAGACCTACTGCTGCCAAATGAAATGCCAGTGAGAAAATCAGTATGGCCGCGACACATCCCTGTACGATCAGTTTGGCTTTGTGCTGCAAAAGCATCTTTTTGCTTTCTTCTAGATCGAAGTCGGACAGAATTTGTCGAACTGAATCAGGCAATTTAGCGCCGTAATCAAACTTGCTTGTTTTTTCGAGTAGATAACAGGTAAGCAAACCTGCGAACAAAACAGGTATGGTGATTGGCGCCATAGTGATGAAGAATTCAACAAAGTCCCATCCCATCTTGTCGGCAATCAAAAGATTCTGCGGTTCACCCACCTGAGTGCAAACACCGCCAAGTGCCGTGCCAACCGCGCCATGCATTAAGAGACTTCGCAAAAAGGAACGGAACTGGTCCAGATCCTCTTTTAAATGCTGTTGGACGGACTGGTCATCCCCATGGTCATGGTCATGACCGAAGTTTTTCCCAGAGGCAACTTTGTGGTAGACCGAGTAAAAACCTACAGCCACGCTGATAATAACTGCTGTCACAGTTAAGGCATCCAAAAATGCAGATAAAATTGCCGATAGGAGGCTGAATAGAATGGAAAGTGCGGCTTTGGATCTGACGTTTAGGAGGATTTTTGTGAACATGAACAGCAACAGATCTTTCATGAAGTAGATACCGGCCACCATAAAAACCAGGAGCAGAATTACTTCCAGGTTGCCTGACACCTCATGGTAGACCGTTTCCGGGCCGACCATACCGATAATAACCGCCTCGAGCGCTAACAGGCCGCCTGGTTGAAGCGGATAGCACTTAAGAGCCAAAGCCAGTGTGAAGATAAACTCTGCAATCAACACCCACCCGGAAAGATAGGGACTAACAAGAAATATAAGAGGATTGATTACAAGGAATGCAACGATAGCCTTCTTATACCATACCGGGGCATGCCCTAAGAAGTTGTTATAAAACGCTTGTGACAGAGTAGTTACCATAGCGGATGAATCCTTACTATTAATTTGAATCAGACCTAGCCTGTAACGGCTAACTCGAAGAAATTGCTGAGTAATGCATAGTCAGATTTCTTTAGGTTAATCGCTTACTGATGTCCTATTACGAAAGAAAAATTCGAAAGACGCTTTGGGGGACTGCATTAATGCGCCGGGAGTTTACCAAAATATCGTCACAATGTAGCAAATAAATGAAACAGGCAATTTCTTGTTTAACTTGAATTTTGTGTTATAAGTTAGTAATTACAAGGCGGTTTTTAGGATTCTTGCGCCCAAAAATTATCTATTATCACCAGCTCCGCAGGGTTTTTAAGGGCAGGGTATATGGCTGACGCGACACTAGCCGCGAAAAAATCAACATCATTTAATCTAGTCGAAAAGGAAATCAGCAACACGATTGAGCAAGCAGAGCTGAGTCTGGAGCGATTTCAGGAAAATCGGGAGAGTGGTGAGGATTTACAGAACTGTATTGATTTTCTAAATCAGTTACGCGGTATCTTCACATTAATTGAGCTTCAGGGCGGCACTATTCTATGTCAGGAATCGGTGGCGATAGCTAATGAGGTCCCTGTAGGTGCAAGTGAAGACAAGAACAGTCTTTTGGCTTCCCTGAGTCAGGCGCTGTTCGTTTTGCGCCGGTATGTTGAGTATTTCGATCGCCGTCGTGAGGATCACCCAGAGCTTTTGTTAGGGATTATCAATAATCTGCGAAGTGCAAGACAGGCAAAGGCGCTGCCTGACAGCTACTTTTTCGACGTTGAATTTCAGCGTGTGACCCCCAAACCCTTATCGGATACCTCTATCGCGGCAGAAGTATTTGAATACCGTAGTCGCCGTCTGCGTCATATGTTTCAGGTGGGATTACTGAATATTATCAAGGTTTCCGAGAGGGAAATTGGCTTTAGATTGCTTAATCGAGCTGCAGAAGGCTTTCATAAGCTTTGTAAAGGGTCTTCTATTTCGGAACTATGGAGCCTTACGGCTTTGGCTACTGATCTGATGCTAAAGCAAAATATGGAGCTAGGCATATCGCGTCAGCGTATTTTTATGAAGCTTGAAAAATACACTCGCGAAATGGTTAAGCTCGGCAAGGTGGCAACCGCTAAAAGTATTTCTGAGACCGTTGCAAAAGAGCTTATTTATATCATCGCCGTAAGTGGCGATCTCTCTAACAACGTACGGGAGGTGCTGGCGGGTTTCCAAGTACAACCTTCCGATTTTGATGATGCGAAGCTGGTGGCCCATCGAAGCTTGTTGATGGGGCCTGGAAGTGATGTATTGAGCTCGCTGGCCAAGGCGCTGCATGAAGAGATAAATCACATCAAAGACAAGCTCGACATTATCGAGCGCGGCATTGATACCGACGATACGGGATTACAGCAAATAACTGAAAGTCTTGGCAAACTTGCAGACACATTAACCATGCTTGACCTGCGTAAGCTGAGTGAGCTGGCCAAAGGGTTGCAGGGTAAGTTACAAGCATGGAGCCGCTCCAGAAAACAGCCTAATGACAATGAGCTGATGCTGATTGCCGATTCTGTGCTAAATATTGAACAGGCCATTTCGCAATTGGAAGATGACGGTCTTACGATAGAGACCGACAAAATTGCCGAGCAACAGACGGATGTACAGACCAGCCCTTATCTCGCAGAAGCACACATCGTCGTTGTAGGTGAGTCACAGGCCGGGCTTTCATTGGCGAAGCGGGCCATCACTGCTTATCTGGAGTCCAGCGGAGATAAGTTGCACCTGGCTAATGTTCAGGGTGTGCTTGATGGAGTGCTGGGCGCACTGATTATGATAGAGCAGACACGGGCAGCCAAGGTGTTGCAGTCCACGGCTCGATGTATCGAGGAGAAACTATTAAAAAGTGAGTCCAAACCTGAGGACTATTTACTTGAAACTTTAGCTGATGCTCTTACTTCGCTTGAATATTATGTAGACAGTCTGGGAAGAAACAGTGAGGGTAATGCAGAGCTTATTACTCTTGCTGAGGAAAGTGTGACTTCCCTGGGCTATTAACAATTTTGGCAATCGGCCGCTATATTTTTACGAAGTCATTTTTAATGATGCTCCAAATTACGCAATATAGCTGTTGAATTTGGCCGCTGGGTCAGGCCTGTCTGATGGCATCAAATATCTAACTGAACACCCGCTAATGCCGGGGAACGGAAGTTATGATTTACTCCATCGCCAGTGGTGTTTTAATTCTGTTAGCAGGGCTTATCGGGTTAGGCGCCTTGTGGGTTGTATTTCGTCAATCCTGGTTTATGTCCTGGTTGAAGGCCAGTTTGGCATTCTGCGTTCTTGCTGCTGCCATCGTTATGGCGCTGGTGGCTGTAGATCTGATTCAATTCAAAAACTACCAGGTTGATGTCCCGGTCGCCAAGATCAAACTGAAAAGACTAGGTGACCAGCAGTATATGCTGTCGCTGGACATTCCTGAATCCACCGCCCAGGAATTCAAGATAGCGGGCGATTTATGGCAACTCGATGCCCGTTTGATTACCTGGTATGGGCCACTCTCAGCCATCGGCATGCGTCCTGGTTATCGCTTTGAGCGTGTAAGCGGGCGCTATTATTCAATTGAACAGGAACAGGCTTCAGAGCGCTCTGTTCATGAAATTCAGCATACCGATGTAGGTCTGGATTTCTGGCAATGGCTGTTGCACAACGACCAAATTCCCTGGATCAAAGCACATTATGGTAGTGCCACATTCCTACCCATGCAGGATGGCGCTGAGTTTTCCATTGCCGTGGGAGTAGATGGGCTGATTGCCAAACCGCTTAATAGCCCCGCTGTCGAAGCCGTACAGAACTGGAAATAAAAAAGCGCCGTCAGGCGCTTTTTTATCTGAAGCTGAAATGTTCAGCCGATGCTGAACAGCTCACCAAGTTTCATTGCCAGCATCATGTCGCCTTCTGCACGCAGCTGGCCAGCCATAAATGCCTGCATCCCGTCAGTTTCACCGCTTACGATGCCCTGCAAGGTTTCAGTATTCATAATCAGTGTTACTGATGGGTCGTCATGATCACCTGCAACCAGATCGCAGTTTCCGTCCGTGACTACCAGGTGATAATTGTCAGCATCTTCTACAGAAAACTGAAAAACCAGGTCTAGACCGGATGCTGCGCCAGCATTGAAGTTGTCTTTCAGCTTTTGAAAAATTTGTGCAACAGGCATAGTGCGTTCCCTTTTATATTGATAGGACTCAGTTATTTTTTCGGGTCTGCCAATATCGGATTGGAAGTCCCTGTTGCTGAAACGGGATCTCGCGAGAGATTGGAAGTTTCCGAGCGCTGACGCCAGAAACACCTCTAACAGCATCGAGGCTTGAATGTAGGGGCTTTAGTCTTCAGTGTCAACATATAATCGAACGCTTGTTTGAATTTTTACTAGATGCTACAAAATGCGTTGAATTTAGCAATTTAGCCACCAATATAAGTGCTTGCCTGCATTGCTTAGATCGGAGGCTTAAGTTCGGTGTAATTGTCTGTACAATGTGATCCTGATTGCGGTGGGCATGGAATAAAGGCCTCAAAGCAAAGCCTAATACAGTTTGAATTCGGGAGTATTTCACTTGGAGTTTTTATCAGAATACGGGTTGTTTCTGGCCAAAGCAGTAACGCTGGTTGTTGCTATTCTTTTTGTTGTCGGATCTTTGATAGCACTTGGTCAAAAGCAGAGAAAACATCACGATGGGGATTTGGAAGTTACTCATCTGAATGATCGCCTGAAAAAAATGAAACAGTCTCTTGAGCACAGTGTATTTAGTAAAGAGATGATTAAGGCGCACGATAAAGAACGGAAGAAGCAGGAGAAAGAGGCGGCCAAAAAAGAGAAGAAGGCTGCAAAAGAAAAGCAGGGGGCCAGTCCTGAGGATAAATCACGAGTTTATGTTGTGGACTTTGATGGCGATATTAAAGCTTCAGAAGTCTCCCGGCTGCGAGAAGAAATCACCGCGATCCTAACCATCGCCGGTGAAAAGGATGAAGTAGTTATACGGCTAGAGAGCCCTGGAGGAATGGTTCATAGTTATGGTTTGGCTGCTTCTCAACTTGAAAGGATTCGTCAGAAAGGGCTAAATCTAACAGTGTGTGTCGACAAAGTGGCCGCCAGTGGTGGCTATTTAATGGCCTGCCTGGCCAATAAAATTGTCGCGGCACCATTCTCCATTATTGGGTCTATTGGAGTCGTTGCTCAACTGCCAAACTTTCATCGTCTGCTGAAAAAACACGATGTCGATTTTGAAGTGCTGACGGCAGGTGAATATAAGCGGACGTTGACGATTTTTGGTGAGAACACAGATAAAGGGCGTGAAAAATTTCTTCAGGATCTTGAGGATACTCATGTCTTGTTTAAAGAGTTTGTCGGCGAACATCGCCCCCAGGTTGATATCGAAGAGGTATCCAAGGGTGAAATCTGGTACGGCAAACGTGCACTTGATAAGGCGCTGATAGATGAAATCATGACCAGTGACGATTACCTTTCCACACTATGTGAAAAGGCTGATGTCTATCAGGTTCATTACATTGAAAAGAAAAGCCTTGCTGAAAAATTCGGTGTCGCCGCAGCGAAAGTCTCCGAGACGCTGGCACTAAAACTGGCTAAACTTTCCAATGGCAGTCAATAGATAGAGGTCAATGCAGGGGGTTCCCTGAATCTGGCGAGTTGGAGTAAACAATGGGTGTTTCGAGTTTCAGAGCGCTACGCGTACTTGAAAAGGATCAGGATTTTTTCGTTAACGAAATCACGGAAATGCCCATTGATTCACTACCGCAGCATGATGTCCTTATCAAGGTTTTATATTCCTCGCTGAATTACAAAGATGCCCTGTCCGCACGCGGCCATAAGGGAGTTACTCGCGATTTTCCTCATACTCCAGGTATCGATGCTGCCGGCGTTGTTATCGATAGTTGCTCACCTGATTTTAGTCCAGACGATGAAGTCATCGTTACCGGTTTTGACCTGGGAATGAATACTCCCGGTGGTTTTGGTGAATATATCCGCGTGCCGGCAAATTGGGTGATAAAAAAGCCGCCTCACCATGATCTTCGCTATTTCATGGTGCTGGGAACAGCAGGACTTACGGCAGGTCTCTCTGTGGATCGTATATCAACGATTATCAAGCCAGAAGATGGCGAAGTGCTGGTCACCGGCGCAACTGGTGGCGTAGGATCCATTGCCATTGCACTGCTAACTAAGCTGGGATATCAGGCGGTGGCCCTGACTCGCAAGGTTGACCACAGTGATATGCTGGTTAGTCTTGGGGCGCGGAAGATTTTGGACCGCTCCCATGTTGAAGATATGGATGAGCATAAAGCTCTATATAAGGAAACCTGGGCGGGAGTGGTTGATACAGTCGGTGGTCCGCTGTTTTCCAAAGCGGTTAAGGCGCTGATCCATAGCGGCGCAGCGACCACTTGCGGAATGGTGGCAGGCACGGAATTCACCACTTCCATCTTTCCTTTTATTCTTCGTGGTATTTCGGTATTCGGCATCGATTCCGTTGAAATATCGCGTGACCGTAAAGAAAGCATCTGGAAAAAATTTGACGGCGAATGGTCGCTTAAAAACCTCAATCACCTGTCACAGGATATTAGTCTTGAAGAGCTTCCCACAGCGATAGAGAGAATCCAGATGGGCAAGATGCTTGGCCGTGTTGTTTTGAAGCATCAGAGTTAAAGATGCCTTGAAGAGGCAGCTCGCTCAGGTGGTGACTAGTCTCTTCTTAATTTGTCGGAAATAGCAATAGGACTTTGAAAGTTCAGTACCACAATGTAAGACGACAGCATAAACATTATGATTGCCGTGGTCTGGATTAGCATTGATGCCGCTTCACCTATCATTCCCTGAGCCAGTGCCAGAAAGGCAATCAGCAGCGAGAATTCGCTGATCTGGCCTAGCCTGAAGCCAATTTCCCAGGAATCTTTCGGGTCTTCCCTTACCATTCGCAGTAAGAAAGAAAATATAGCCGGCTTGGCTGCCAGCAATATCAAGGACAGTACAATGGCGGGTATCAGAATTTCCGGAAGTAATGGGATGTTGAGGCTTGCGCCCAGCGAGAAGAAAAACAGTACCAGGAAAAAGTCTCGTAAGGGTTTTAGACTTTCAGCAATGTACTGTGCGATTGGGCTGGTAGCGATAGCCACGCCGGCAATAAACGCTCCGATTTCCAAAGACAACCCCATCGCTTTCGAGGCCTCCGCAACGCCGAGACACCATCCAATAGCCAGCAGAAACACGTATTCATGGAATCGGTCAAACTTCGCGAATAGTTTTAACAGGCCGTATTTTACAATCAGGAATGCTCCGCCTATGAGTAATGGGAGCGCCAGAAAAGTAAGACCCATATCAGTCACTGAAAGCCCATCTTCCTCTGCTGCCAGAACCAGAAGCGAAATAATGGCAACGAGATCCTGTACCAGTAGCAAACCAACGACCAGTTCGCCAACATGACGGTGATGCAGCACCGTGGTCGGTAACAATTTGATGCCGATTATTGTGCTGGAGAATGTGACTGCAATGGCGACGACGAGAGCTTCTTTTTGGGTAAAACCACTGGACAGTGCTACGGCATAACCAATAGTGGCAAATAGCAAAGAACTGATAACGGCAACGATGGTTGCCTTTCTCAAGACATGTAGTAATGCGGCGGGCTGCATATCCAGGCCCAACAGAAACAACAGAAAGATTATCCCGATCTCGGCAATATCAGACAGTAGCTTGAAATTATCAATTAGTGAAAAGCCATAAGGTCCAACCATGGCTCCCAAAACTATATAGGCCAGTATTAATGGTTGCCGGGTTAACAAGGCTAATGATGCCAGTACTGCTGCACCAGAAAAGATCAGGAAGAAGGAATAAACAATATTAATATCCATGCGAATACCGGCGCTAAATGTCTATTTAGACTATCTGTAGCCTAACCTGGTGTCAAAGCCAAGTGACTGGTTGTAAATAAGAATTTCCGACAAATGTGTACTTTGTTGAATATGGATACTAACTTTCGGAAGGCAAAGCGAAGAAGGGGTAAGACTGGGCAGGGGAAACTGTCTATCTCAGTGTAAATAAGCGACCGGAAAAGCAACTTGGTGCGAGTTCCGGCCGCTTAATCTGTCAGCCGCGTCTGCGAAAAAGAGGTAGCGGTTGATCAACACTTGCCTGATAGACCTCGGAGAATGCGTTAAGTCCAGCCAGAGCCTTATCTGATGAGCGATCCGGCCGTAGGGCAAAGCTATTGAAACCGCAACGTTTCATGTAGAACAGTTGATCCAGTAGTACATCTCCCATGGCGCGAAGTTCACCCTGATACTGATAGCGTTCACGGAGGAGTCTGGCAGTTGAGTAGCCCCGGCCATCTGCAAATTTGGGGAAGTTCACTGCTATCAACGAAAACCCGGCGATGTCTTCGGCAATTTCTTCTGGCCCTTCATCACTATCAAGCCAGACTCCAAGATCTTTGCGGGAGGACAGTTGATCTTTTTGCGCTTGCCATGTCGTTAGGGGAACGAGTACCTGGCCGTCGGGAACTTGCTGTTCAGCTGGTGCATCGGATTTCAGCAGATACTGCCAGGTGTCTTCAATTACCGAGCCATTAAGAATTAGGTCAGGCATATACGCGCTCCTTGAACGGGGTTAGTCCAATACGTCTAAAGGTGTCAATGAAGTGTTCTTCCTCAATGCGCTTATCTACGAATACCTGGAGGATTTTCTCAATGACTTCCGGCATTTGATCTCTGGCAAAAGATGGCCCCAATATTTGGCCGATGGTCGCATCCTGTCCGGAAGCTCCGCCTAAAGAGATCTGGTACCATTCCTCACCTTTTTTATCGACGCCTAATACACCGATATTGCCCACATGGTGGTGTCCGCACGCGTTCATGCAGCCGGAAATGTTGAGATCGATATCGCCAAGGTCGTAGACGTAATCCAGGTCGTCGAACTTGGCTTGTAATGCTTCCGCCACGGGGATGGACTTGGCATTTGCCAGCGAGCAATAGTCCCCACCGGGGCAGCATATGATGTCAGTTAAAGTGCCGAGGTTAGGGGTAGCAAAGCCCTGGGACTTAATTAATTCCCATAATTCAAAGAGACGGCTTTGCTCGACGTCTGCCAACACCACATTCTGTTCATGGGTCACGCGCAGCTCACCAAAGCTGTAGGCGTCAGCTAGTTCAGCCAGTTGCTCAAGTTGACGGTCGGTAGCGTTTCCAGGCGGAATTCCCAAGGTTTTCAGCGTCAGATTGACGATGGCGTACCCTGGTTTTTTGTGTCTGGCAACGTTGCGGCTGTGCCAATTATTGAAGTAGCTGTTTTCCGCCAGTTTGTCTTTCAACAACGCAGGGGTGTCGTCAAGGACTTTGTAGTCCGGTTCAAGAAAGTGTCCCTTGACTCGATCTATCTCTGCCTGGGTGAGCTTGTTGGAACCATCTTTAAGGTGCTCCCATTCTGCTTCCACTTTAGTGGCAAAGCCTTCCGGTGTCATGGCTTTGACCAGGATCTTAATCCGGGCCTTATACTTGTTGTCCCGGCGACCGTAGCGGTTATAAACCCGCAAAATGGCTTCAAGGTAAGTCAGCAGGTCATGCTCTGGCAGGAATTCGCGGATGACGGATCCAATCATGGGGGTACGCCCCAAGCCGCCGCCTACAAGTACTCTATAACCGATATCCCCGGCATCATTCTTGATTATCTGCAGTCCAATATCGTGTACATGAATGGCTGCACGGTCCGTATCGGGACATGAGTTTACCGCAATCTTGAATTTCCGAGGCAGGAAGGCAAACTCGGGGTGGAACGTCGACCACTGACGGATAATTTCGCAGTAGGGGCGAGGGTCCAGAATTTCCTCGTTGGTTACACCGGCATACTGGTCGGTTGTGGTGTTCCTAATGCAGTTACCGCTGGTTTGCACCGCGTGCATTTCAACATCAGCAAGTTCCGCCAGGATTTTTGGCGAATCTTCGATGGTGGGCCAATTCAGCTGCAGATTCTGCCGGGTAGTGAAGTGGGCGTAACCCTTGTCGTAGTCCCGGGTAATGGCAGACAGTTTGCGTAATTGCCTGGAGGAAAGCATGCCATACGGGATACAAATTCTGAGCATGGGTGCCAGGCGCTGCACATAAAGACCGTTTTGTAACCGTAAGGGAAGAAACTCTTCTTCGCTTAGCTCGCCGGCAAAATATCGATTCGTTTGATCCTGAAACTGATTGACTCGGTCTCGAATGATCTGGTGATCGTAATCGTCATATTTATACATTGAGATTACCTAGCATAGTGACTTCAGATAAGGTTAAACCCTAATTTTGGGGCGTAATTTTACAGGAACCGCTTATAATTAAAACGGCTATTTAAATATATATTTAGAAGCATGGATTCTTAAAAAGTTGCATGGCATGAAAGTTTGTCTTTAAAAATCAATATCTTCTTGCACCTTTTTGCTGGCTGTTATAAAAAATCCACTGAAAGTCTTTTCCGACGATCAAACAGGAGCCTTAGATGCAAGAAAATAATAATCACAGCATGACCACAGATTCAGATAGTAAAGTGGATGCTATCGCAGCAGTCATTCTCGTCGTCAGCATTGCCGCCATGATGATATTCTGGGTGGCAAACCATTGATTAACTAATTTATAAATACAACCATGTATCAACAGCTCCCTGTCTGCACTGTAGAATTTGCAGGCAGAAAGGGAGCGTTTTCTATACAAGAAACATAATTCAATGTTGTACGTTACTTAAGACAATATTAACCACAACAACGATAGTCAGCACAAAAAGCACGCCAAAAATAATACCTCCGACAATATAAGCTTTAGGGCTGCGCTGCTTGAAATCACGTTCTTGTGCCTTGCTGCTTTGCACTCCAAAGGCCGCTCCCAGAATGCTGATCACCAGCTGCCAAAAACTCGGTTTATTGGTCCTGTCTTTATTCGAGTGGTCACTCATATTCCGTTGTCCCGTATAAAAAGTGGCGCTTTTATTCTTCGTTGTCGAACACCTGATAATTAATATTTCTAACGATTTGGTATCGTATTAGTTATCGTAGCCAAGATTTGGAGACAGCCAGCGTTCAGCCTGTTCCAAGGACCAGCCTTTGCGTTCTGCGTAGTCCTCGACCTGATCCTTCTGGATTTTGCCAACCGCGAAATACTTTGATTCCGGATGAGCAAAATACCAGCCACTGACAGAGGCTGCCGGATACATGGCAAAGTGTTCGGTGAGTTCTACATCAGTAGCCGCTTCGGCTTTTAGTAAATCAAAAAGCTTTGTTTTCTCTGTGTGGTCAGGGCAGGCCGGATAGCCCGGAGCAGGGCGTATGCCCTTATATTTTTCCTTAATGAGAGACTCATTGTTCAGGCTTTCATTGGAGGCGTAACCCCAGAATTCTTTTCGTACACGCTCATGCATTCTTTCAGCAAAAGCTTCCGCCAGGCGATCAGCCAAGGCTTTCACCATGATGCTGCTGTAGTCGTCCTGTTTGGCTTCGAATGATTTAGCTAACTCCTCTGCACCTATGCCTGCAGTGACGACAAAGCCGCCAACGTAGTCTACTAAGCCGGTCTCCTGTGGCGCGACATAGTCTGCCAGACTGATATTAGGGTTGCCAGGGCCACGGTCGTTCTGTTGTCGCAGGTGGTTCAGGACGGCAAGGCTTTCACTGCAATCGTTATCAGCAAATAAAGTCGTGTCTTCCGGACCTGTCCTCTGTGCGGGCCAAAAGCCGATAACCGCCCGCGCTTTGATGAGCCTTTCCTCAACAAGGCGTTTGAGCATTGCTTGAGCATCGTTGTAGAGCTGGGTAGCGGCTTCACCAACGACCTTGTCATTTAGGATTTTTGGGTACTTGCCCGCCAGATCCCATGAAATGAAAAAAGGTGTCCAGTCGATGTAATCGACTAATTCTTCAAGAGGGTAATCATTGAAAACCATCGTGCCGGTAAACGTAGGTTTTACGGGAGAATACCCAGCCCAGTCTGGATTGAATGCATTATCCCGCGAAGCTGCAAGAGTCATAGCTCGTGCCGCAGGTTCTCTATTTTTGCGGCGTTCACGTACTTGGTCATACTCATCCCGGATAGCCGCGACATACTCTTCTTTCTGGGTGTCGCTAATCAGCTTGGTGGCAACAGCAACGCTACGGGAGGCATCAGTCACATAAACGGTCAGATCATTTTTATATTGGGGCTCAATCTTTACAGCGGTATGTGCTTTTGACGTGGTCGCTCCACCAATCATCAATGGGACAGTGAAATCCAGGCGTTGCATTTCTTTGGCAACATGAACCATTTCGTCAAGGGAAGGCGTTATTAAACCGCTAAGACCGATGATATCGACACCGTGCTCTTTAGCCGTCTGCAGTATTTTTTCGCAGGGCACCATTACACCCATATCAATCACTTCAAAGTTATTGCATTGCAAAACTACGCCAACAATATTTTTGCCGATGTCGTGCACATCGCCCTTAACCGTTGCCATCAGGATTTTTCCTTTGGCTTTGGTACCTTCGCCTTTTTCAGCTTCAATATAGGGGATCAGGTAGGCAACGGCCTGTTTCATGACCCTGGCACTTTTGACAACTTGGGGTAAAAACATCTTGCCGGCGCCAAAGAGATCGCCCACAACATTCATGCCGGCCATTAAGGGGCCTTCAATAACTTCGATCGGCCTATTAACCTGTTGGCGGGCTTCTTCGGTATCTTCAACAATAAAAGTGTTGATACCTTTAACCAGTGAGTGTTCCAGGCGCTTGATAACCGGCCAGGAACGCCATTCCAGATCTTCAGTAACTTTCTTTTCGCCGGTTGAACGATATCTTTCCGCCGTTTCCAGAAGTTTTTCGGTAGCTTCAGGGTTTTTATTGAGAACGACATCTTCAACCAACTCTTTCAGTTCCGCAGGGATCTCATCGTAAATGACTAATTGGGCGGGATTCACGATGCCCATGTTCATGCCGGCATTGATGGCGTGATACAGGAAGACTGAGTGGATAGCTTCGCGTACGGTATCGTTACCCCTGAAAGAGAAGGAAACATTGCTGACACCACCGGATATATTGGCATAAGGCAGGTTGGCGCGGATCCAGCGGCAGGCATTGATAAAGTCAACGGCGTAGTTGTTGTGTTCGTCTATACCCGTGGCGATGGCAAATATGTTGGGGTCGAATATGATGTCCTGTGGTGGGAAACCGATACTGAGCAGAACGTCATAGCTACGCTTACAGATTTCAGTTTTGCGTTCGAGTGTGTCTGCCTGACCGTCTTCATCAAACGCCATGACCACCACAGCAGCGCCATAACGGATGCAGCTTTTTGCTTTGGCGATAAAATCAGCTTCACCTTCCTTCAAGCTGATAGAGTTAACCACGGCTTTACCCTGAATACATCGTAAGCCTGCTTCAATAACCTCCCACTTTGAGGAATCCACCATAATGGGGACCCGAGAAATATCTGGTTCTGAACCGATCAAATTCAGGAAGGTGATCATCGCTTCCTTGGACTCCAGCATCCCTTCATCCATATTGATATCGATGATTTGAGCGCCGTTTTCAACCTGATCCCGGGCAACATCCAATGCTTCTTCGAAGGCCTCTTCCTTTATAAGACGTAAGAAGCGACGGGAGCCCGTAACGTTGGTTCGTTCGCCGACGTTAACAAAGCGGATTTCATCGTTTAGTGTAAAAGGCTCCAGTCCGGATAATCGGAGCCGGGGAGTGATGTCTGGAATCTGCCGGGCCGGGTATTTCGCCACCACACTACTAATAGCCTTAATATGTGCAGGAGAACTACCACAACAACCGCCGACGATATTGACGAAACCGTCTTTAGCAAAGCCTTCTACAATAGTCGCCATTTCTGCCGGAGTCTGGTCGTATTCGCCAAACTCATTAGGTAGTCCGGCGTTGGGATGGGCGCTGACGTAGCATGTGGCTTTATCTGACAGTTCCTCAACATAAGGCCTTAAAGCATCTGCTCCCAAGGCACAGTTAAGGCCCACGGACATGGGCTTGCAGTGTGATATCGAATTCCAGAAGGCTTCTGTAGTCTGGCCGGATAGTGTACGCCCAGAGGCATCTGTTATAGTCCCGGAGATCATGATGGGCATGTCGATATCATGATCTTCAAAAAACTGCTGGACACCATAGATACAGGCCTTGGCATTCAGAGTATCGAAGATGGTCTCGATGAGGATGATGTCTACATCGCCATCAAGCAGTCCGCGGGTGGCTTCATAATAATTGTCGACGAGCGTCTGAAAGTCGACATTGCGATAACCTGGATTATTAACATCTGGTGAGATCGAAGCAGTACGTGAAGTCGGGCCCAGGACACCTGCCACAAAGCGAGGGCGCTCCGGGGTTTCCAGGGTCTTTGCATCAGCGGCTTCTCTGGCCACTTTGGCGGCAGCTACGTTGAGCTCGTAAACAATATCTTCAAGGCCATACTCTGCCTGGGAAACCCAAGTGGCATTGAAACTGTTGGTTTCGATGATGTCAGCACCGGCATCCATATAGGCTTTATGGATATCACGGATAATATGGGGTTGAGTCATACAGAGGAGATCGTTGTTGCCTTTGATATCACGATCGAAATCTTTAAAGCGCTCCCCCCTGTAATCGTTTTCTTCCAGCTTGTATTGCTGAATCATGGTTCCCATTGCGCCGTCAAGAATCAGGATTCTTTCTTTCAATGCGGAATACAAAGATTGAATATGCTGGCGGCGTGCTGCGCTTAATGTCATTTTTTAACCTGTTTCAGACGTCAACGGTTACAGAAAAGGGCCGAAATATTAGCAGAATTCCTTGTACAGTGCTGCATTCTAAAGAGTTTTTTGTGGTAGCAGTCGCGCTTGTAAGCGATGGCTGGCGCCTGTAGTAACCGACTTGAGTGTAAATGTACACTATAACCCAGTATTTTAGTCTACCTTTATCCGCAGGCATTTTTACTCTACAATGCGTCCAATATCTTAAGGTGCCGAACCGGCGTTTACGCACAATATAAGTAAAGTGAGATCGAATGGTAACTGTGACTGAATCTGCTCAGGAATATCTGGCACAACTGCTTGAAAAGCAAAATACCGAAGGCATGGGTGTGCGGATGTTCGTAACACAACCAGGCACCAAATATGCTGAAACCTGTCTGGCCTATTGTAAGCCGGAAGAGGTGATTGAAGCTGATGCCAGAATGGATCTTGAGCACTTTCCGGTCTATCTGGATCAGCACAGTGTTCCTTACCTTGAAGACGCAGTAGTTGACTTCAATAAAGAGAAGATGGGAGGTCAGCTAACCATCAAAGCCCCTAACGCTAAAATGCCTAAGGTGTCAGAGGATTCACCTCTTCCAGACCGTATCAATTATTTGCTGTATACAGAAATTAATCCTGGCCTGGCTGCTCACGGTGGGGAGGTGTCACTGGTTGATGTGGTTGATGAAGGTGTGGCAGTCCTTAAATTCGGTGGTGGTTGCCAGGGATGTTCTGCCGTCGATATGACGCTGAAAGATGGTGTCGAAAAAACACTGATGAGCAAGATTCCGGAACTCAAAGGAGTGAGGGACGCAACAGACCATTCCAATACAGAGAATGCATACTACAGCTAATGAGTTGATTAACCGTTTTAAGTCATTCTAATCAATTGTGCCAATAAGCTGGCTCCACTATTTTGAGCGGAGTCTACATATCCAAATTAGAATCACTACATCCCGAAAAGGTCTTAGAGTTTTTAAAGCCTGTCTCTGTCACGCTCCAACCATAGAAGTTGTGCCTTCTCCAGGGCATCAATCTGTGAGCAACCCTCAATGTGACGCAATACCAGTGCTGCTGTGGATACTATGGCAGCTTCCGCATATTCGTCATCCAGTTTTCCGCGCCATAACTCCTTCATGACCTCTATGTCCAGCGAATCGGGTTTTACATGCCTGCGGGGAAAAAGAGCTGGCCATTCCTCTTCGCCGCTATTCCCCTGACTGATAAACCTGGCTAGGCAGCCGGCATCGGGATTTCTCTCAAATTCGCCACCTTCACCTTTGATTACGACAGTTTTGGGGTATCCAAGAAGTTGACCGGATTGTTGGTGAATTGCACTGTATGGAGGATGAAAGATACCCTGTAAGACTAAAGGGGCCGACAGTGGATTCAGCAACCTGGCCATAGAATGAACCGGAGATCGAAGGCCCAGAACTGATCTCATTTGGATAATGTCATGCAGGCGAGGGGAAAAGGCTTCCAATGGGAAGTAGACAAATCCGGTCCTTTCCAAATGTTGAGCAACCTCGGACCAGTTATTGGCTACCCCCAAGCCAAGTTCTTTCATGACGGCACGGGTGTAAAGACGACCTTGTGTGTGACCCTCAGAGCCATGCAAAAATATTCTTGTGCCCTGCATGGACAGTAGTAGTGCAGAAAGAATGAACCAGGGTTGATGCCTCTTTTTACCGGCGTATGAACTCCAGTCAACATCTACCTCAATTGTGGGGGCGTTAAATCTACTTTGGGCTGCTTCGACAAAGCCTGCAAGTTCTTCAGGGGACTCCTCTTTCACTCGCAGCAGCATTAAGAAAGCGCCTAGCTGCAAATCCATGCATTGTTGATCAAGGATCATGGACATGGCATCACGAGCTTCGTCGCGCGTTAATGATCGAGAGCCTTTTTTACCCTTGCCTAGGATTCTGACATAAGGTGCGAAAGGGTGTTCGTTCCTTTCTTTGGGGAACTTTTCTGCCGGTGGTCGCATCGTTTTAAATTTGCTCGTTTATTTGGTTAAAAGTTGCGATAGATTTATAACTGAGCCGCAGGAACTATGCCTGAAGAACTGCACCTGGTTAAAGACAATTATTGGGTTTTGGCAGTCCTGCAATTTTACACACCAATTTGGCCGGGCCTTGTTTAAATAGTGATAGAAGATACATACTGGTTCCCTTGTCTGACCCCAGCGCTCCCCGGACGGATTTGACCAACACTCTGTTGACCGGAGACAGGCCGAATTCCTGGTAAAAGCTCCTGGCAACAGTAATAACCTGGAAATGCTCTTCGGTCAGCTCAATGCCTTCATTTGATGCTATACGCTCGGCAATCTCCGGTGTCCAGTCTTCCAGGTTTTTAAGAAAGCCTTCTTTGTCGAATTGAGGTGCTGTCATATAGATATGTCAGGTGTAATTAAGAATAGGTGAGGGGCTAGTACCAACTTGCCGAGCGTTCAAATTCTTCTGTCAGTGTAACGAAGCCGACATAGTCAACGCAGGTAATGTCTGCGGCTATGTGTGACTGAATTCCGCGAGCGGCCACATCTTCATTGAGCACATAAATCTTAGAGTTACAGGAGGCCGATTGCAGTAGCGCTTTAGCTTCCGGTGCCCCGGTTGCCCAGTATACGCCGTCTTCGATAAACAAAATCGCGTCGTCAGGCGTTACCAGATCGAGGCACTGCTGCATGGTTTGGCGTTGGTTTAGCCCTATTGAAACAATGTGCAGCAACATTAAACGCTTTCCAAAATTGATGTATCGAAACTTATAATCATTTTACTCAGTTTAAAATAATTAGAAGGTGAATATAGCGTCAGATGATGCCAGCTTTTGAGAAATGTCAGGGGCATTAACAATATCGACTGAGTCAATGAGATCTGCTGCCGAGAGTCCTCGGTCAAAGAGGCTTTTTTGGTCTACCAGAATTTTTTCTACCCCATACATTTCCAGAGCCTTAAAGCCTTTGCGGAAATCCTTCATGCCAATACTTTCGGTACTGCCCTCTGCTAAAAGCAGATACACGCCATCCAGCTGAAATATGGTCGTTACTGCCTGATCGAATACCGAGGCTGCCAGCACAGCATCCAAGCCTTCAGCTGCTAGTGATGATCCAAAGGGGCCGTGGGAAAAAACAAAGACCAATCGCTTGCTATTCATTATCCGCTCTTTAATGGCTGCCGAAGCTCACAACCCGGTCCGAATTAATCGCTGCATCTACAAGCTGACCCAGGCCGGAGAGATCAAAGCCAGGAGCAAGAGATTCACCAGATTTCTCGTAGCGGGTAGCTTCTTGCGAGTTAATGATGCCGCGCTTAAGTCCTGCGCCGATACAAACCACAAAATCGATCTGGTAGTTCGCCTTAAGCTGATGCCATTGATTGGGCAAATAACTGTCATCCTGGGGTGATACAACCAAATCAGAGCCGTTTAGTGGTCCATTGTGATAGAAGAATACCCGGTAAACCTCATGCCCTTTATCGAACAGAGCCTCGATAAACTTGACGGCAGAATAAGGCCCCTGTGAGGAGTGCGGCGAGCCATAGACTACAATGCTGTATTTCAACGATTCCTACCTGTATTCGGCAAACAAAAAAGCCCGGCGGAGGCCGGGCTTTATGTACAAATTCGAGATTACTCGTCGCCGGCGAACGCCATCAGCAAGTGTAGCAAACTCATAAATAGGTTGTAGATAGAGGCGTAAAGTGAAACTGCTGCCAGGATATAGTTGGTCTGGCCGCCATGCACGATAGAGCTGGTTTCATAAAGAATCGCAGCGGATGCAAAGAGGACGATAGCAGCAGAAATAGCCAGCGCAAAAGCAGATGTTTGTACAAACAGGCTGATAACAAATGCGCCCACAATGACCCAGAAACCAACTGCCAGGAAGCTGGAGAGGAAACTGAAGTCTTTTTTGGACATTAAGGCAAAACCGGATAGACCAAAAAATGCAAATGCAGTCAGGCCAAGGGCTGTTGTTACTGTATGAGCTGCGCCGGCGTTAACGTAAAAACCGACCACAGGACCAATGGTGAGGCCTAATAGCCCGGTAAATGCGAAGGCCAGTACCAGTCCCCAACCACTGTTAGCTACTTTTTGAATGACAAATGAGATGACCATCGCACCAATCAATGCGCCGAAGTGCATGATCGGATTAAACTGCATGCCCATCGAAAGAAAAGCTGTAAAGGCTGAAAATGCCAGGGTCAGGGCAAGGAGCCAGTAAGTGTTTTTCAGTACATTGGCCGCAGTAGCGGAATCCACGGCTGGGGCATAACCGCCCATCCGGCCCGCAACGGCTGACATATTGGCGTTACGTAGTGGTCTGTTTTGCATTTGATCCTCCCAGATACAATAAATGCGGTAAATAGCTCGTATTTATACTCGCGTGACAACTCATCACCCGATAGTTGGACACTAGTAGTGAGAATAGCCACTTTTTAATAAATTGATATGACTAATATAGGGATGTGGGAACTTATTTCAATAGCTTAGGTGAGAGTATCTCTTAATTCGAGGTAATCTAGGGGCAGAAGCGATAAATAGTGAGTTTTGACTCGTAAGTATCAATGATTTTCCATCTGATTTGACGCAATCGTTGACAGTTATTAATTTTTGAGTATTATGCACGACTCGTGTCACACAGGCACTTGACGGTGAGCTGGCTGAGTGGTTGAAAGCAGCGGTCTTGAAAACCGCCGTGGGTTAATAGCCCACCCGGGGTTCGAATCCCTGGCTCACCGCCACTTTTCTTTTTGTTGCACCCCTCCTATATTCTGCCTTTCAAAAACATATGACCCGATAATGCTTTAAAATCTTTTAATACTCTCCAAAACAGTGGCTCCATACTAGTGTGGAAACTGGCTAGCACCGCAAAGTTGAGTATTTTAAGCATTTGTTGGAGTTCTGAAGTCAAATGTTGAAGTTCATTTATCCCATTCATTACACTGCCTATATCTATGCCCGGAAGTTTTAATTCTGGAAGAGGTTAAATATCTGCTTGGATAGGCGAACAATTTCGGCTTCATTTTAACGTAATATGTTGTTACTATTCGCGCGGTGATTGGAGGCTTATTCACCTTGTAGTAACTAATGAATGGAATGTCTGTATGTTTGAGTTGTCCCTTTTCGAGAGCGATGAACTGTTAGCGCTAGCAAGGCTAGATATTGAAAAAAATCGAATAGATGCAGCCTTAATGAAGTTAAAGCAAGCAGACAAACTGCCTGATTCGCCAAGTGAGTGCGATTCACTACTTGCCAAATTGTATGCCCAGCTAGGCCTTTATGCCCGTGCCTCGTATCATTATGAGAGCTTTTTGGTTAAAGAGCCCGAAGCGCTTTTGGAAAAATTCCAATATGGGATGCTGTATTTTGAGCAAGGCATTTTTGATAGAGCTATGGAAACATGGAGGGAAGTACTCGAGCATTCACCAACATACCCCCCCGCCTTGTTTTACTGTTCACTAGTTTCTTGGGAAAGCGGTCAGGAAACAGAAGCTCATAGGTTGATAGACATATTATTAAAATCTGCGCCAGCTGATAATCTATATTTCAAACGCGGTAAGGAGTTACTTCAGAATATGGATGATAAAACTAAGCATGTGAGTACTGTTCGTGACTCCCAAATTGTGAATTAAATAGAATCAATATGAATACTTCCGAGGCTAAGGATAAAATCGGTCGATTGAAGGGGTTTCTAGAGTGTGATCCTCATAATCTTCCTCTCCTTTTGCAGCTTGTTCGTGAATTTAGCCTTTTGGGCAACTTAGATGAGGTCGATAAACATCTAAAGTTAGCTCAAAAAATCTCACCATCTAGTCCTTCTGTGCTTTATGAGTTCTCACTTTTATATCTTTCAAAAGGAGATATAGAAAGAGCAGAAGAGTCGTTAGTAGAAATTCTCTCACAGGGAGTAAGTGACAGTGAGATTTATTATTTGCTGGCTTATTGTTCTCTTTTGAGAGGACAGGCCAATAAAGCATCTGAATTGCTGAGTCAATGTGAAACAGAACTGAATGATAATTTTAGGTTCATTATATTAATGGCTCGAATCCAGTACTCACTTGGAAAGCTAGAAGAAGTAGAGCGTTGGGCTAGTCGGGCTCAGGAACTTGATGGTTCGATGGTTGACAGCTATTCAATCTTAGCTATGTGCAAACTAGACTCTGGCGACTTTGAGTCAGCTCGTAGTGCTGCAGTTCGTGCTCTTGAAGTATTTCCTGAAGATGGAGATGCTTTAGGTGTATTAGCGTACTGTCAGATGGAAAATTCTGACTTTGAAGGTGCTTATAACTTTGTAGAGAGAGGGCTTAAATCGAAACCTGATTCAGGTAGGATCTGGATCGCGAGGGCTCTTGTTAACATGGCGAACAACAAACTAGTTCTTGCTGAAGAAAGTTTTGTAAAGGGATTGTTATTAATGCCAAAACACATTGGCTCTTGGAATGCCCTGGCATGGTGCAGGGTGCTGCTTGAAGATATGGAGGGTGCCAAGGATAGTTGCCTAGAGGCTTTAAAGCTTGATGATCGCTTTGGTGAGACTTATGGTACTTTAGCTGTAATTGAGGCTCTATCAGGAAATCAATCAAGCGCACGCCTGACTGCAAAAAAGGCAATTCGTCTAGACAAGAGTGGGTTTTCCGGCTATTTCGCTCAGGCTTTGTGTGACAGTTTAGATGGTAGCGAGCATAAGTCGAAAGAGATAATTAGTGTATTGTTAAATTCACCACTTGATGAAAATGGTAGAACGCTCATGGATATTTTACCAAGGGTAATATTGAAGTAAGGGGTAAGTTTTGACTATAGATCAAGCAATGCGATTGACGGAAGATATGCTCTGGTCAGCAGTCACTATCGCTGCCCCTATTCTATTGGTGGCTTTAGTGGTTGGTTTGGTTATTAGCATATTGCAAGTAGTAACTCAGATTCAGGAAATGACGCTAACGTTTGTACCCAAAATTGGCGCGGTGGTTGCCATTATATTCATTTTGGGACCCTGGATGCTTACTATTTTGACTACGTTCGCAACTACGGTGATTTCTAATATTCCTGCCTATTTTTGAGTCGAAAAAAAGTGTTTCAGATTGATGGTGGTTGGGTGTGGTCTATCGCACTATTGAGCGTTCGGATGTCAGTATTGTTCTACGTTTCAATTCTTGACCTGTTTGGAAGAATACCTGGGCGATTCCGTTTTTTGCTGTTAGTTACTTTAACCTTCTTAATAATAAATATTGATCCCTTACTGCGAGCTCAATTACCTGAAACACTTATGGAGATGTTACAAAGCTTGATGAGTGAGTTTGTATTAGGTTTTGTTTTGGCTATTGGGTTGCACACAGCATTTTCTACCTTTCAGGTCGCTGGTAGATTAATTGATTTTCAATCGGGGTTTGGTGCTGCAGGGCTATTGAATCCTGCTACGAATACGTCGGAACCTTTAATCGGGACAGTTCTGTTATTTTTCGCAATGTTTATTTTTTTTGCGATCGATGGTCACCACATGTTGATTAGGGGAGTTATTTTTAGTGTGGAAAAGATTCCTCTTGGAAGGGAGATAGGTGATCTTGATTTTGAGTTGATTATTAGTCAATTTAGTATTGCTTTTTTATTAGGAATGACAATAGCTGCTCCTGTAATTGTCACGCTGTTTATTGTGGATTCCGGATTCGCAGTTATGGGGAAGACAATGCCTCAAATGAATGTATATTTTTTGATTTTGCCTTTAAAAGTTGCGCTTGGAATAGGACTCACTGCGATTTCCCTAAAGTATTTACAGCCTGTCTACGAAGAAGTATTCGTTGGTGTTTTTCGTTACTGGCATAATTTGATTTTGGCCGGTTAGGGTTAAATAGTGGCAGAACCGCAGCCAGATAAATCAGAAAAAACAGAACCCCCCTCATCTTATAAGCTTAGTGAAGCAAAAAAGAAGGGGGGAGTATATAAAAGTATGGAAATTACCCATGTCGTTGTTTTGCTGGGCGGGGTTGTCTTGTTGTGGTCGCTGGCTCCAGATTTGGCCTCTAGATTTCTAAGAGTTTGCTATCGGTTATTTGATGCTTCTGGTTCCATTCCTATCAATGTACAAAATATCTTAAGCTGGAGTCAGTGGGTAGGTAAGGAAGTAATTGGGATTCTAAGTCCTTTATTTGTAACAACAATAGTTGCTGGAGTGCTCGCCGTCCTATTACAGATCGGACCTGTATTTACATTTCATCCCATAAAGCCGGATATAAAGAGGATAAATCCTATAGAGGGATTTAAACGACTTTTTTCTGTAAAAATACTTTTTGAATTGGGGAAAAATCTATTCAAATTAATAATGCTCGGCTTCATCGTATATTGGTGTGTAGGGGATCTGTTGCCGGAATTCTTTGGTTTACTGCAGACGACTCCAACTAGTGCAATTCCTTTCGTATCTAGCAAAATTGCTGAGTTGATTTTTAAGCTTGCAATTGCACTTTCACTAATCGCAATTATTGATTTTTTATTTGTTAGAAAAGAATTTCTAAAAAATATGCGTATGACAAAAAAAGAAGTTAAGGATGAAATGAAGCGTCGAGAGGGTGACCCAATGGTACGAGCTAAAAGACGTGAACTGGAGCGAGAACTTCGAAAGCGGGCCAAATCAGTAAGTAGTTTGTCAGATGCGGATGTGGTTATAACTAATCCGGATCATTTTGCTGTAGTGATTAAATATGATGCAGGTAATATGGTTGCACCCAAGATAGTCGGTAAAGGAATTGATGCAATGGCCCTCCATTTAAAAGCTCAAGCTAGGCAATTGGGAGTGGTTGTGGTTGCAGATCCTCCTTTGGCGCGGTTTCTTTATCGAAAGGTAAATATAGGTAACGCTATTCCAGAAGTCTCTTATATTGGGGTGGCAAGGGCGATAAGAAAAGCTCATCGTATTAAAAATACTGAATTCCAAGCGGCCTCAAAGAGCGGTAGTTATTCTTGATGAATAGTAGTGCAACATTTTCAACTCTTTTTGGTACGAAAAGTGAAATTGGTTTAGTTTTAGGAATGGTAGGGATTCTTTTGGTCCTGTTTACACCAATTCCTTCAGGACTACTGGATTTCTTATTAATTGCCAACTTTAGTTTTGGCTTGATGTTATTGCTACTAACATTTTTTGTCGATAAACCATTGGGGTTTTCTACTTTTCCTTCCCTTCTCTTAATAGCAACTTTATTTAGATTATCTCTTAATATAGCTGCTACACGTTTAATCCTGTCAGAAGGTGATGCTGGTAGCGTAATAGGTGCCGTCGGAACATATGTAGTAGGTGGCAACTATGTAATTGGTCTTGTGGTATTTCTAATCTTAATAGTAGTTCAGTATGTAGTCGTTACTAGTGGCGCGCAGCGAGTAGCGGAAGTCGCCGCTCGTTTTACTCTTGACAGCATGCCAGGTAAACAAATGAGTATCGATGCCGACATGAACATGGGGTTAGTTAATGAAACTGAGGCTCGTGAAAGACGGAGAAATGTTGAAAAAGAAGCAAGTTTTTATGGGGCTATGGATGGTGCTAGTAAGTTCGTTAAAGGTGATGCCGTTGCAGGTATATTAATTATATTGATCGATATTGTTGGGGGGCTGACTATTGGTATTGCACAGTTAGGTCTTAGCTGGGGAGAGGCACTGCATACTTATACCTTATTAACAGTAGGCGATGGAATAGTTACTCAGATTCCGGCGTTAGTGATATCAACTGCAACCGGAATTATAATAACTAGAGCTGCAACAGATGCTCATCTAGGGAGCGAAATTTCGAATCAAATTACTCAATATCCTAAAACATTAGTAATAGTAGTAATCGGGCTATTTTTGCTGTTATTTCTACCAGCTATTCCCTTTATTCCAGTTATAGTTATGGCTTCTATTTTTGGTGCAATGGCATTATACGCATTCAAGAGAGGGCAAGGGGTAGAGTTTGAAATTGAGGCAAATGACGAGGAAGAAAATGTTTCCCTGTATACTCAATTAAAAGTTGAGCCTATAGAAATATTTCTTGGTACGGATCTTGTAGCCTACTTCGAGAAAGATAATACGAGTTTAATAGAGGCAATTGCCAAGTTTAGGATACAGCTTGCTTTTGAATTGGGTTTAGTTCTACCAAATGTAAAGATTCTGCATGAAACAAGTATAAGCAACTGTTCTTATAAAGTTTGTATTCAAGGCATACGTGTTGCTAGTGGGGAAATATATGTTGATAAAACTTTAGCTATTAGCGCTAAGGATATTGGGACCAATCTAAAGGGTATAAAGCTGTTAGACCCAACCTATGGACTACCTGCAGTTTGGATAAGCGAAGCTGAACTTGTGCAAGCGAAGTCTCTGGGATGTACTCTTGTGGACCCAGAAACGGTATTGTTGACCCATTTTAGTGAAACGATGAGAAACAAAGCCCCGGAACTACTTTCAAGGTCAGAAACAGAAAAACTGATGTCCAGGGTAAAAGTAGCTCAACCTACACTTTATGATGATCTTTTACCAGCTACTTTGACCCTGAGTGATTTGCAACGTGTATTGCAAAATTTGTTAAGCGAAAAAGTATCTATTAGAAATATAGAGCTAATCGCAGAATCCCTTGTAGATGCAGGGAAGAGCGTCAAGGATCTTTCACTTTTAACTGAAAGATTAAGACAGAAATTGGGGTCTGTAATCTGCCAGGACTTAATTGCTGAAGATAAATTCCTTCATGTATTGAGTTTGGATCCAAGCATTGAACAAATTTTTCAAAATGGATTAAAGAACTCCGAGCAAGGAGGTAGTTTGTTTATTGATCCAAAGCTGACTGAGCAGGTGTTGAGCAGTTTGGCTAGGTTTGTTGAAAATATGATGAGGGATGGCATTGAGCCCGTTATGATTTCATCCCCCTCTCTTCGCCCCCAACTAAAGAAGCTTTCCGCTCGTTTATTACCAAATTTAAGGGTTTTATCACTTTCTGAAATTCCTAGTGGACTTAATATAAAGTCTTATGGAGTGATTGAAATAGAAAGGGGAGGAATAGGTTCTGGGGCAATTGGAATAGGAAATAGGAATGACAAATGAGTGAATTAGTGGGTGCGATTCAGCATGCTCTTAATGCAGATTTGTTAAGGCTTCAAAGTATTGGGCATAATCTGTCAAATATAAATACGCCAGGTTTTAAGAGTCAATATCTTGTATTTCAATCCTTTTCAAACTTAATGAACGAAGACGTTGGTGAGGCAAGACGAGCTATAACATCGGTAGAGTTCTCACAAGGTTCAATGAAGCCTACAGGTAGTAACTTGGATTTAGCCATTGAAGGTGAAGGGTTCTTTATAGGGACAATAGGAAATACTAATTATTACACTAGAGCTGGAAGGCTTTATGTATCTAACGATGGCTATTTGAAGCTCCAGAATGGAGGGAAATTAATAGGTGAAGCCGGACCGATAAGATTAAATTCCGAAAAATTTGAAGTAAAAAAAGATGGCACGATAATTAGTGAAGAACAAGTTATTGATCGTATTAAGATTGTTACGGTTTCTAACAAAAATGCCCTCCAATCGATTGGTGCAGGGCTATACACAATTACTGATGATATTGAAACGGTTACTTCAGAGGAGGTCACTATTTTACAGTCATTTTATGAAGCATCTAATGTGGAAATGATGAAGGAAATGGTTGGTTTGATTGAGCTTGGTCAACACTACCAAATGTCACATAATGTATTGAAGGCCTATGATTCGGCGATAAATACTTCAATTCTAACGCTAGGTAAGTTTTAGGGGGCTAGATGATTGACGCACTATATGTCGCTGAAACAGGTTTGAGGGCAGGTCAAGTACAAATAGATACTATTTCTAATAACATGGCCAACCTAAATACTATTGGTTTTAAAAAGGGCCGTGCGGATTTTAGTGACCTGGTAGCAAGTAGTCGGGTTAACCTTAAAGGTGTGTCAAGGCAATACTCTTTAGGTAATGGAACAGAAGTAACAAGAGTTCGACACGAATTTGCTTCAGGAGATTTAAAGGCCACTGAAAATCCATTGGATATAGCTATACGAGGAGATGGGTTTTTAGAGGTTTTGCTTGAAAACGGTGAAGTAGCGTATACAAGAAACGGTGCACTGAGAATTGACGAAGACGGATACCTGGGTTCTATATCTGGACACAGGTTTTCTGATTTAATACAAATTCCTCCTGATGCAAAGACTTTGCAGATCAATGAAAACGGAATAGTGAAAGTACAGGTTGACGATGGCGAACTAGAACTTGGAGAAATACAGCTGGTTAGATTTGTCAATTCTCAAGGGTTAGAACCGTTTGGTCAAGGCTTGTATCTTTCTAATGACGAGTCTGGGTCAGCTATGTATTCCGGTGCCGGAGAGAATGGGGTTGGAGTTATTCAGCAGGGTTATTTGGAAAGTTCCAATGTTGACCTGGTTAAAGAGTTAGTTGAGCTGGTAACGGCTCAGAGGGGGTACCAAGCATGCTCTCATGTAGTAAGGGCAGCAGATGAGATTATGCGAATTACAAATGATCTCGCAGGTTAAATAGATAGATGCGTTCTTTACTTTTGATTGTTTGTTTGACCGCTGTATCTAATGTGTCAGCTGATTATCAATTGGTCTTAAGTGGGTATGCCTCAATTAGAATTGAACAGCCGTCTACAGATATTGTGGTACCAGTTCAGAAGTTGGGAGGGCTAGCTTTATTCAATAAGGACTCTCCTGCTACCACTATATTTATCGATATAACGGAAAATATGTTATCAAGGGGATGGATTTCTAAAGTAGAAATTTCTGATCAGCTTGAGAAATGGAACCGTAGTCATCCTAACTTTAACATTAGGGTATCGGGAGCTGACACTGTTAGATTATATACCTACACAGCAGTTGTTAGTTATGAGTTATTGTTTAATGTTGCTAAGTCTGAATTAGAAAAGTCTTTGGAAAAAGTTGGTTTTGCATCTTTTGACATTGAGCCTCTGTCAAAGAAGCAGGGAGATGTGTTATTACGTACCGCTGCCAATGAATTTCGGGTACGGCCAATTACAATTGAATATCCGTTTGATCATATCTGCATTTGGGTTGATATTAAGAGTTTAGGTCAAGTATTAAAAAGCGTTCCAATTTGGTTACGGATTAAAGCTAATAAGGATGTATTGGTCGCCAATAGTAGGGTGGATCTTGGTAGAAAGGATTCTGACATTTACTTCAGGTTGGAAAATGTTAACGTAGCCAATCTTTCAAGTGCGCCACTCGAAAATGAAAAAGAACTGTTTAATAAAGAAACTAAGAAAGTACTGTTGGCTGGAAATGTTATTACGAAAGATCATTTACGACCAATCCCAATTGTGAAGCAAGGCGATATGGTTACAATAGAAACCATTTCAGGAAAGGTATATTTAGCTTCAAGTGCTATTGCTGTGGAGGAAGGACAGGTAGGTAACCAGATAAAACTGAAATCCGTTAGTAGTGGTGAGTTTATGAAAGGAATAGTTTTGCCCAACGGGCGCGTATTTATAAAGGGGATCCGGTGAGAAGATTTATTTGGCTATCGATATTGATAGTAATAAGTATTGGTACCGCAAATGGTGAAAGTTTGTTTGATGAAGACTCTTTTCATTCATTAACCTCAGATAGACGAGCATTTCATGTTGGTGACAATATTACAGTGCTTATCATAGAGTCCGCTAAGGCGGGAGCTAGTAGTGATGCACGGGTAAATCAGGCCCTTGAGGCTTCAGGGTCTTTGTCCAAGACAGATCGCTCAGAAAGTGGGAGCCTGGAACTAGGCTTTGGTAGGAATTCTACCGGTAGTACGCAAAGGGAGGGGGAGCTTCAAGCGAGCATTTCGGTTGATATTCTAAATATAGATGAAAATGGTCGGTTCAATATATCCGGCGAACAGAATATAACTATAAACGGAGAAGTTCAGTCCATCAAATTGTCTGGTTGGATTAGAGAGCAGGATATTTCTTCCCGGAATACAGTGTTATCCACTAGGATATCTGAAGCCACAATTGAGTATGATGGAGTTGGATTAGTAGGTGATACTGACGATAGAGGATACATCTATTGGTTTCTAACCAAAGTTGGCTTGATATGAGTTGTTTCAGAGTCTTTGTTTGCTACTTAGCAGTTTTGGTTTTAACTTTTAGCACGCAACTAGCTTCAGCTACATCGGTTCGGATTAAGGAACTCGCTCGGATTGAAGGTGTAAGGGAAAATTCTCTATTTGGTTATGGTCTTGTCGTTGGGTTGGCAGGAACTGGTGATTCTCGACGTAGTAAGGCAACACTTCAAAGTATATCCAATACGCTTAAAGAATTTGGAATTATTATTGAGGCTGAAGACCTCAGTAGTCGTAATGTGGCAGCAGTGACTTTAACAGCCAGACTTCCGGCTTTTTCAAATCCTGGTGATTTAATTGATGTCAATGTTTCATCTCTTGGTGATGCACGAAGTTTGGTTGGTGGGACACTCCTGTTCGCCCCTTTGAAAGCTGCAAATAGTAAAATTTATGCTGTTGCTCAGGGGCAGGTTTCTGTTGGTGGTTTTAGCTACGACCTAAATGGAAACGTTGTTCAAAAGAACCACCCTACAGTTGGGATAATTCCAGATGGAGCAACTGTTGAAAGAGGAGTGTCATCTGATTTAATTGGCGAGGATGGTCGTATTCATGTGGTGCTCAAACAACCTGATTTCACTACTGCAAATAGAATAGCTGAGGCTATAAATCAACAGCTTGGAGCAAAAAAAGCTAAGGCAATTCATGCTAGCAAAATAGCAGTAGAGATTCCTTCTGATGATTTTGATTTAGTCGGTTTCTTAACGGAAATTGAAAACTCGGTTGTTGAACCAGACCGGGTTGCAAAAGTGGTTGTGAATGAGCGTACCGGAACAGTTGTGGCAGGTGGAGAAGTTGCGCTTGATGATATCACCATTTCCCACGGTAATATAAAAGTGGTTATCTCTACTGACTATTTGGTATCGCAGCCATATTTACTAAGGGGCGCAGGGCCCAATGTTAGAACAGAAGTAGTGCCTGATACATCTATAGAGGTGGATGAGGGTGTTGCTAGTGCGGTAAGTCTTGGGTCAGGCGCATCAATTGCGGATCTTGTTGGCGCTCTCAGAAAAATTAAAACCAGCACACGTGATGTGATTACTATACTGCAGTTGATCAAGACTACTGGAGCGTTGCATGCACAACTTATTATTCAATAGGAGAGGCTAACTATTTATGGAATTTCTATCTTCGGTCACATCGAGCCTATTGAATCGATCCTTAGATATAGCGTATTTGCGTCAGGTAGTTGTTGCCCAAAATGTAGCTAATTCAGGGGCCAAGGATTACAAGCCTGTATCAGTTGATTTTGGTTCGTTGATGCACCACTTAAAAAATATTAATGATAGTCATTTAACTGATTTAGACAAAAAGAAGGCAATCCAAGATTTGGACCTAGATAGCTATGTTTCAACAAGTGAAATGCCTGCTCAGGTAGAGTTGGACCAACAGATAGTAGAGCTAAACAAGGCTGTAATTAACTATCAAAGTCTTCTGGCAGCAAAAGCAAAGTTAGGAACTCTTATGAAATCTGCTATTAGTGGTGGGCGTACCTGATGGATATGATGCAGATTTTTGAAATAGGCCAATCTGGATTGGATTTCCAAAATTTCAGATTGCAAGCGATTGCCATGAATATGGCAAATGCACAAACTTCTAGTCGTGTGGGCGAGAAAGGCTTTCAGCCTCTTGTTGCGGTTGGAAATACTTCGCCTGGAGCGAACCCAAGTTCATTTAAAGGGGTGGAGTCTGTCCAAATGCTTGAAAGAGCGTCTTCTCCTCGGCTGAAATATGATCCAACTCATCCTCAGGCTAATAGTGATGGTTACATACAAATGCCTTCAATAAATCCTGTGGATGAAATGACCTCACTAATGCTAGCTAGCCGGGCTTATGAGGCCAACGTAAGTGTCCTCAATGCTGCAAAATCTATCGCTCTGAAAGCTCTTGAAATAGGTAACAACTAATGTCTCTGGAAAGTGTAGCATCGATTTTATCGGTAGCAGAAGAATCTCAGCTTCAATCAACCTCAATTAAAGCAAACCAAGTTTCTTTCGCAGACTGGTTAGGTGGTGAAATCGGCCAAGTCTCCAATGATATTTCAAAAGCAGAACAAGCTGCGCAGTCTTTAGTGTCTGGGGAGGCTGAGAATATACATCAGGTCATGATAGCTTTAGACAAAGCCCAACTCTCGATGTCACTGGCCATTGAAGTTAGAAACAAACTCCTTGAGGGTTACCAAGAAATAATGCGTATGTCTATCTAGCGGATAGCGGTAGGTATTGTATTAATCAGTCTCTCAGTGAAATAGAAAGTACATAGTAGTCTAGAGGTAATCATGAGTGGTATTTGGGGCGAATGGAGTGTTAAACGAAGGGCGCTATTTGTTCTTGCTGTATCGTTTATCATTTTGATTAGCGGAGCGCTCTATATGTTGTTAACTCAAAGGAATTACGTTCCAGTTTTTGACAATTTATCTATGGAGCAGGCTTCGAAAGTAACTGAAAAACTTAATGAGCTCAAGATTGACTACGAGCTAGATTCTGGTGGCGAAGTGGTCATGGTTGAGGAGCATATTTTGCCTGAGGTCAAACTAAAGCTGGCTGCAAATAACCTGAATCTTAGTGGTGCTACAGGCTTTGAATTATTTGATGAAGCTGATTTTGGTATGACCGAATTTTCGCAAAAAATCAACTATCAACGGGCTCTGCAAGGTGAGTTGACAAGAACGATAATGGCACTTGAAGAAGTTAAGTATGCACGAGTCCATTTAGTACTACCTGAATCATCTTTATTTAGAAATAATGATGATAAAACTAAGGCATCAGTTACATTGGTTTTAGAAGATGATGAAGCTTTATCTAGTGAACAAATTCAAGGTATTCAAAACCTAGTGTCATCGTCAGTCAGGGGGCTTTCACCTGATATGGTAACCGTATTAAATCATCGCGGTGTTTCACTCGCGGCTGAAGTAACTGAAAATCAAAGACTTGTTGATCAACAACTCAAAGGAAAACGTTCCTTAGAGGACTATTTACAGTTCAAGGCCGAAGAACTACTGACGCCTATTTTTGGTTCAGGCAAGTATGTGGTCAGGATTGATGTAGCATTGGGCTATCAAAAAATTGAACGTGTCAGAGAAACTCTGCTCCCATTTATGGAGTCGGGCAAGGGGGGGGTTGTAAGTCGAAACTCGACCAAACATTATGGCGACAGTAGTCCAGACAAAAAGAAGCAAAATAACTCGCTTGATTCCGAAAATGTAGAAGAGCAGTTCCTGTATGGTAAAGAAGTTGAGTCTCTATTGGATGAAGGCGGATCTGTTGAAAGGATTAGTATTAGTGTTGTGGTTCCAGTAGGAACACCTATTGAACAGTTGAACTTGGTCGAGTCACTTCTGTCTTCTGCTGTCGGATTGAACTCGAATAGGGGAGATTCAATAGTAGTAGCTCCATTAGGTTCATCCGCTCGTACTGCTATTTCATTTGATGCAAAAGGACCAGATGAATACGCATCCTTAGGATTGGGCACGAAAATTGACTCTACTGTTGTTGAAAAAGTGTCTTCCCTAAGTAATTCATACAATTCTTGGGGGTCTCCTAGAATTCTAAGATATGGAATTCTTATACTAGCCATAACTTCCATACTTCTTATGGTTCTTCTTATCGTGATTTTTAATAAAAGACCGGCACGTATGTCCAATGACGAAAGGGAATTATTACTCGATGATGTTCGTAAATGGTTGGCTGCTACGGACTGATAAAATTATGGAAAGAAAAAATAGTAAAAAACTTATTGGTTTACGATTAGCCAGCCTTCATAAGTCTGATTTAAATTGGTTGTTGGGCCAATTTGAAGATTTCGATAAAGAAAGATTAGGTAAAGCCCTTGAAGATACACGCAAATTTGGTAACGGTAGGAAAGAAATATTAAGAAATTTCCCTCAAATTCTTGAAGCAATAGAAGAGTCTGCTATTAATGAGGATTCTATACAAGATTTACTGAGTAAAGAGTTTCTAGGGAATATTATCACCTCAACTAACGACTTCGATAGAATATTAATCTACAAAACTCTTTCCAAGAAAAATCGTCAAATAGTAGGTCCGCATATTGGTCGAAAAATGAAAAATCTTTTATCCGAAGATAATATGGAAAAAATTGTATCTACGGATAAGGTTAGCCGTGTGATATTAGACTACTTGTCTTATAAGAATCAAAGTTAAGGACAATTAGAAGTGGAAAAAATAATTCGTTCTTCATCAGTTGCCGGCGCGAGAAGGCTTGCCTATAAAAAGTCGTTATCAGCAAGATCTCCAGAATCTACAACCTTAAAAGATGAGGATGGAACCGATTTTCAAGAATCGGTGAATGAAAATAGAGACGTGCCATCTTTGATGGTGGAGAACAGTTATCAGAACCAGTCCCAGCAACTTGTTAATGACTTGTTAAAAAAAATAGATGCTCTTTCTTTAGATAATGAACGGTTACTGCAAGCTAATCGAGAAGTAGAGGAAAGGTTGATTCAAATCGAAGAGAAGACTGTTGAAGAAGCAAAAATTCGTGGTTATAAGGAGGGAGAGGAAGAAGCTAGGAGCGAAGTTGAAAAGCTAATAGAGCAGTTTAATTCAGTCTACATTAAATTTAATTCTGGAATCGAGACGGTATTTAGTGAAATTCGGAGTCAGGCTACGGATGTAGGCTTTGCAGTGGCATGTAAGATAATGGGCGAAAAGCTTTTAACAAAAGAGGGTGTGGCTGCAATAGTAGCTGAAGTATGTAATTCGATTAGAGACGAATCAAAATTGAAGGTATTTGTTTGTCAGCGCGATTTTGAACTCCTCGGCACAATAACTGAAGATTTTAATTCAGAAGATAGAATTCAGCTATTACCAGATAACCGAATAGGTGTAGGTGGTTGTCGTGTTGAGTCCACTTTGGGTACCTGGGATGGAAGATTGGAGTCGCAGCTGAGAATATTAAGGAAGACTCTAGAGAGTACTACTGAAGGGAACAATTCGTAGAATGCAAACTGCAGATATTGTTTCTCTAGTTACTCAATGTGAAACAGTTCGACGTGTTGGTTATGTGGAGCAGTTTTATGGTGCAGTACTTGAATGCTCTGGCCCTGATGCATTCCTGGGTGAGATTTGCGAAGTTTTGTCGCCCAATGATCTTACATCTGTAATGGCTGAAGTAGTTGGTTTTCGTCAGGGTAGAGTACTATTAATGCCGTTAGGACCAGTGTCCGGCATCCATGTTGGGAGTGAAGTTGTTGCTTCGGGCATGCCCGCAAGCGTATCGGTCTCTGAAGAGCTCCTCGGAAAAGTAGTTAATGCGTTTGGAAAGCCATTAGATGGCACATCCATAGTAACTGACAAAGTTCTACCGCTATATAAAGCCCCCTCAAACCCTCTGAAAAGAGTTCCAACTGAAGAAAAACTATCAACGGGAATTGATGTAATAGATTCATTTTGTACGATGGCAAAGGGGCAGCGTATGGGAATCTTCGCCGGCAGTGGTGTAGGAAAGAGTACGCTGCTTGGGCGCATAGCTAATAAATGCGATGCTGACGTTAATGTTATCGCACTTATTGGTGAGCGTGGCAGAGAGGTCATTGAATTTATTGAAGATAATTTAGGGGCAAGTGGATTTAAGAAGAGTATTGTGATTGCCGCTACTGCAGATGAACCAGCTCTAGTGAGGTTGCATGCGGCATTTGTAGCCACTGTTGTTGCTGAATATTTTAGCGGCCTTGGGAAGGAGGTAATGCTTTTCATGGATTCAATCACTCGGTTAGCGACAGCCCAGAGAGAAATTGGACTGGCGATAGGCGAGCCTCCAACTTCCAGGGGCTATACACCATCTACCTTTTCAATGTTGCCGAAGTTAACTGAGAGAGCTGGTAATTTTAAAGAGGGGGGGGCAATTACTGCAATTTATACAGTTCTAGTAGAGGGGGATGATTTTAATGAGCCCGTATCCGATACAGTTAGGTCTCTATTAGATGGGCATATAGTTCTAACTCGACAACTTGCAAATCAAGGTGTTTATCCGGCCATTGATGTGCTGGGTAGTTTAAGTCGACTATTTAATAAAGTTACCGATAACGAGCATCGGGAATTGATACAAAATATAATTAAATATGAAAGCGTATATAAAGAATCAAAAGACTTAATTGAACTTGGTGCCTATAAAAAAGGTGGTGATATCGATATAGATTGTGCCATTAATGTCCATAAAGCATTAATTGAGTTTATAGTTAATGATTCTGTTGGTCGTAAGATAGGAGCAGATATCAAGGTGTCTTTAAGGCGGATTTTAAACTAAGTGGGTATGGAAAATTCACGTCGCATTAAAGCTCTAACCTTTAGCAAAACGCAAACTGCGTTAGCTTTGAATAGCTTATTAGAAGCTATAATGGCGTTAGACGCTCAATGTAAAAACGTAGAAGAAAATTTATCTTTTGTCCGTAGTGAAATTGATAAAACCCGGGATTATGTTCGGAATTTCAAAGGGCCTGGTGCCCATGTAAGTATCGATGATTTATTGGCCCTTCAAGTATACTTGGATGGGTTGTATAGTAGATACGATTTACTATTTGAAGAAAGTCTATCGTTGCTGCAAGATCGCGAAAAGAATATGGCGCAGTTGGCTAATTTACGAAAAAAGCGGAATGAGCTGGATAGAAAAAAAAGCCAAGAGCTACTCCGAGAAAGATCCTGTATGGATAAAAAACAAGAGCTTGAAATTAGTGATTTGAATTCATCAAAGTTAAGCCTTTATTCCGTTGGATAAAATTTTTAGATATTTTGGATGTTTATCGCTAGGAAAATAGTTCAGCATGGAAATAGGAAAACATATTGAAGGTTTAATCGGTAGTTATACTGGAGAGTTAGGTCAGCCTAATAAACAGTTGATTAAGCAAAAATGGTTGTCCCAATTTGAGTTGCAGCACGATGTCACTATAGAGCATTCGAAGGGCAGTGCTCCAATTATTCCTGAGGAAATAGACTCATCGAATTTTAATTTTGAACACTTTAAAGAAAATACCGATTGCGAACACTATTCTAACAAACAAAATGTTATCGCAGAGTTGGAGCATTTAAACTTCATATATAATCAGTCTGTTGTTTATAAAGCTGAAGGAAATTTAGAGAGTAAGAAGCAATATTTACAAGATTTTATAATTGGTACTAGCCAACAAACTTCAGATAAGAACTTGTCGGGGACTGTAACGAAAGATAGTGAGACTAGAGAAAGCTTGAAGCCGCAAGGACCGTTGTTGGATAAATTTAGTTCAGTTGGAAATCCGTATCTTTTAACAAATACCCATATAACGCGGCAAGGTAATAAAATTACTCTCTGGATTAGAGACTTCAAATTAAGTCATGTAGAAAAAGCTCGGGAAATTTTAGAATTGCTGGTTGAATATTTAAACGGAACTGACTACGAAGTTGAAAATGTTATGTTTAACGGCCGCCCTTTAATAGACTTCGAAAATCAAATTAATCAAAAATAATATTGAGTTAACTGATAGAAAGGAAACAACGAAAGATGGCAGTAGAATCGATTGGGCGTGTGACTTCTGATTCAGCGTCCTTACAGCAAAATGCCGTAGGAATTGAGGACTTTTTACAAATCTTTCTTACTCAATTGACTTTTCAAGATCCACTCGAGCCTGTGGATAATCGAGAATTTATAGCCCAGCTAGCTCAGTTTTCGTCATTGGAAACGGCAACAAGGACAAATGAAAATATCGAGGGACTTGTGGATGTGCAGTCAATTTCACAATCAGTTGGACTAATTGGAAAAACTGTCCAGATAGATAATGCGGAGGGCTTTGCCATTGGCAGAGTGACTACAATTACATTTGATAATGGTGAACCGCAGCTCACTTTAGTGACAGAAGGCGATACACCGATTACTGGAATAAGTCCTTCTCAAGTCACCGTTGTCAGGGAGTAAATCGTTATGAGTATGGGCTCAATCTATTCGAGCTTGTCTGGTCTGCTGGCGTTTTCCAAAGCCTTGGAAAATTCAAGCAATAATGTTTCAAATTTGAATACCCCAGGCTATAAGGGCAAAGATGTAAGGTTCTCTGAGTTAGCCAATTTTTCAGAAGGTAATACGTCACGTGGTGACGGAGCCAAAATCGAAGGATCCCAAATTCGCTTTCAAAATGGGGACCTATCGGATACAGGGAATGACACAGATTTGGCAATTGACGGGCAGGGTTTTTTTATTCTGCGAACTAATGAAGGCGAGTATTATACTCGGGCCGGTAGGTTTGAGTTTGATTCAGACGGAATATTTGTCGATCCAGTTACCGGATTTAGGGTGGCTGGTACGAATGATGGCGACAAACTAATTGATATTTCTCTAAATGATTATCTTTTTTCAGATCCTGAAATAACTACTAGTGTCTCGATCGCCGGTAATCTGAATTCCGGTACTCTTGTAGGAGAAATTGTAAATGCAGGTGCAGATTCGCCACTAGAGATTGATGTGGTCGACAGCCTGGGTGTGGCGAGAAAATTAGAAGTTAATTTTGAAAAACAATTAGGTAACCAATGGACGGCACAGTTAGTTGACCAACTTGGAAATCCTGTTGGCAAAAAAGAAGATATTTATTTCGGTGCAGACGGAAATATTCGGTCTGAATATAAAGAGTTTTCTACGACCTACCGTCCCTACAGTTTACAATCTGCTGAGCAAACCAAAGAGGTGTTTTCCGCTCCGGGAGGATATTCGTTTAGCGAAGGAGATCCTGTTTCAGGAGGAGGTATGGAGTTTGCGCTTGATGCCGATGTTCAGTTCATAGTCAGAGATGTCGACGGTGGACATACTCAATTTATTTCTACTGGTGAATTCGGTTTTGATGGTGACGGTTATCTAATTGATTCGTCTACTTCAGAACGAGTCGCAGGCATTGGAACTGAGGGAACACTGATAGATTTCAGTCTCCAAGGATTGACAACTAACCCAGCACAGCCTACCAACAAAGTGGTTATTTCTGGAAATCTTGATTCAGATCTGGTTAACGGAAGTGTTGTGCCTGCTAGCGGTGAGCCAGAGATTACATTTGAAATCATTCAGACGGATGGATCACATCTCACGGTGGTTTCAGAATTCACCAAGCAAAGTGATCAAGTTTGGGAGGTTGTGTTAAGAGATGATTTAGGGTCATTAATTGCAGGCCCATTAACTCTCAACTATCAAGATGATGATACGCTTGCTGCTGAAAGCAGAGCGATTACAGTAAGTTTTCCCGATAGTAACGATAGTACCCTTAGTGTCGAATTGTCATTTTATGAGTCAGACTCTGAAAGTTTAACTCAGATCTCCGGAAACGAGTCTGAGGTTAGCTTAACCGCCAATGGCGTGGATTCCGGTACGATTGAGTCTTTGGTTTTTGATGAAGAAGGATTTGCCCAGATTGAATATTCAAATGGCAATTTAGTAGAGGGGCCACGGATTGCAATTGCTGATCGCGGTTCGGAAGCTATAGCTGAATTTCATGTTTCACTGGACGGGCTAACTTCTCTGAGTGGTATAAATAGTGTAGAAGTTGGTGAGGTAAATGGTCGGCCTGCCGGAAGACTTAGTGCCTATAATTTTGATGAGTCAGGAAAGATTGTGTTTAGTTACTCAAATGGGGAGTCTGCTGATGGCCCATCAGTGGCCTTAGCAAACTTTATTAATATTAATGGCTTAAGTAGCTTAGGCGAGACATTATTTACTGCAGATAAAACAGCAGGTAAGTATGTGGGAATAGCAGGAGAGCAAGGTTTAGGTTCTATCCAGGGGGGTAGCATTGAACTTTCTAATGTTGAATTATCCCGTGAATTTGCCGAGATTATTATTATCCAGCGAGGTTATCAAGCCAGTTCACAGATAATGAATGTGACTAGTGAGCTTATTGAAACACTATACAATAATGTTAGAGGGCAATGATGAAGGTCCGGCCCTATATTTTCTATAAAAGGGATGTCATAGACAGCGTAAAACTTTATTTGTCTGATCAACTTGAACATTGGTATTTAAATTGGTTGGGTTCGGTGAAAGTCACTCAGATCGACATATATCAGGGTGATGAAGGAATCGATCTTAAGGATAAATTTCAAAATCGTAGTAGAGAAGAATTCTTTGTTAGTAATAATGGAATTACCTTAGCTTGGGATAACGTACATTCAATTTTGAAGGGACTTTCAGGTCAAAGCTTTTTCCAGCCGGATGTTAATAGTGATTTGTGTCAATATTTATTGAGTCGGGCGGCTCAAGATTTGTGCGAAGCACTATGCGATATTGATCCTACATATAACGAAAGTATTTTTAATGCTCAGTCTCGTGGGTCCGGTTGGCTTAGCGTTCGTGTTCATGCGAGTGAATACAGTTTATATTTATGTTTTCCTTCCAGCATTGTTAAATGTATAGCAGAAAGGCTTCAATTGCCCCTTATTAAAAGCGTTTCTAAAAGCATAGCCTCATCGCAAGAAGCATGTAGAAAGTTATCTGCATCTTTAGATATTGAGTTGGTACCAATCGAATTAACCCTCGAAGAACTACTCGGAATTCAAGTAGGGGATATAATTCGATTGGATCACCGTGTAGACAATGCTGCTCTAGCTGTAAGTAATGGAAAAACGCTTTTCAAAGCGTCTTTAGGTACCTCAGGTAAATTCAAGGCCGCTAAACTGGCCGGTTTGAAAGGTTAGTTGGTATGTCAGAAAAAAAAATCGGCTCAAACTCTTTGCACTCTAATGAAGATGAAAGTGCTGCCACTATGGATAAAATTGACAAAGTGATTTTAGAAGAGCTTGTAGAGGATGTTGGTGGTAAGAAAATTAGCATGAACCCTCTTGATTTGGTTAAAAACGTAAAGGTTAGTCTGTCTGTTGAGCTAGGTAAGGCAACTTTAACTGTGGACGAGTTGTCAAATCTTACAGAAGGGTCCGTTGTAAAAATGGATAAGATTGTTGACGAGCCTATAGACCTAACACTTGATGGGAAGGTGGTTGCAAGGGGAGCTCTTGTTGCCGTTGATGATGTTTTCGGCATTCAGGTAACTGAGATCTACCATCAATGAGGGTAGTTTGGGAAAAACTGTTTTCTTTCATATTAGCATTCTCAGTTTCCTTACCTTTAAATGTATATGCTGAATCCGTCAACTCAGGTTCTGTCAATTTAAAGGACGTGGTAACTGAGATTCAGCCAGTTGCTTCCGAAATTAATCCTAACGTTCCATTGGAAACCCTTAAAATAGAAGAGTTGCCGTACAAAGATAAAGACAGGAATGAAACTTCTGTTAAGCCCGTTAATATCTACTTTATTTTGATCGTTCTAGCATTAGGGGTCCTGGTTTTGCTATGGATGAGTCGACAGCATTTGGTAAAGCGTGGCCATCTTCCTTCCTCTGCCGGCGATATTAAATACATCAGTAATTGCAGATTGAGTGCAAAAACCTATGCATATGTAATAGACATTAATAGCCAAAGGTATTTAGTGGTAGACAATCAAAATCACATTGCCCTTTCTTCATTAAGCGCTCTGAATGGTGGGTCACTGACGCAAGACGGAAAGAGTGAGGCTAATGTTTAAATCAGTATTGCTATTTCTTGGGTTGTTGCTGGTTCCTACGCTCGTATTTGCAGCCGATACTTCCACTATCGGTATTGATCTAAGTTTTCCTAATCTAGAGGAAGCTGAACCTTCGCAGGTGTCTACTGTTCTGCAAATTTTCGCCGTGCTGACGGTTCTTAGTTTGGTGCCTGCTCTATTAATCGCCTTAACGGCGTTTACAAGAATTATTATCGTGCTTTCTATGCTGAGGTTTGCCTTTGGTATGCAGCAGACCCCGCCGAATACAGTACTAATCGCTTTGGCACTTTTTTTAACGCTTTTTACCATGATGCCTGTTGTAAAGCAGGTTGAGTCAACAGCCTTAAACCCCTATCTTTCCGGTGAATTACCTGTATCAGAAGCGGTTACTGCAGCCGTTAAACCTTTAAGGGAATTTATGATCCGGCAAGTCCGTGAAAAGGATTTGGCCATGGTTTTGGATTTGCAGAAAAGCCCGCAGCCGTCGAGTTTTGAAGAAATATCGAATGTAACTTTAGTGACTGCGTTCATGCTTTCCGAACTGCAGACTGCTTTTCAAATTGGATTTGTTATTTTTCTTCCATTTCTTCTTGTGGATTTGGTTGTAGCCAGTGTTTTAATGTCAATGGGAATGATAATGGTGCCACCATTAACACTATCGCTCCCGATTAAAATTCTGATGTTTGTGCTGATTGATGGGTGGAGTTTGGTAGCCCATTCTTTAGTTGGAAGTTTTATTTAAAAGTGGAAGTCGTTGTGGATATAGATAATTTAGATGCAGAAGAGCTCTTTTATTTGGGAATAAGAGCTAGTGAGAACAATGACCACGAAAAGGCGCTTATTTATTTCAAAAGATCAGTAAGGATAGAAAAAAGTGCAAGAGGTCTCTATCTGCTTGGTGCTGAATATGCGGAAATAGGAATGTTCGAAAGGGCTTACCTTACTATGCAGGAAGCAGTAACGATTGATCCTGGTTTATGGGATGCTCACTTCCAGTCAGGTCTGGTCAAATTTGTCATGGGTGATTTCAAAACAGCTGAAGCTGTTTGGATGGCTCTTGATGTTCTTGAGGAGAACTCCCCACTTGTATTGTTTAAAACAGGGATTCTCTTATTTGCGGGAGGGAATGCTACTGAAGGTGAAAAGCTGGTGAACTTGGGAATTGAAAGGAATATTACAAACCCTCCATTGAACCAGGTTATGTCCTCAATTCTTACAAGGCTTAGTGAGATCACTGCTCAGCAAGAAAGTGCTTACCATGCCGAGAATGTCGATGATGGTGAAGACTCTAACGAAAAAATGAACCGATTATTTATGCAAGCTTACAAGTCAAAAAAATTACAGTGATAAATTGTCTTATTTTGTGTTGATTTTCGCGATAGATAGTCATTATATTTGTGGCTTGTCAAATTTTAAATTGAAGTATTAGTAGATAAGGAAAGTCCTGCAGGAATGTGCAAGGGAACAAAAAAGCAATTAGCAGTTAACGACCGATCGGGTCGGCAAAGCATCAAACATATCAATAGCCGCGGTCTCTGTGTTAAATGCACAGGGGCCGTGGCTTTTTTATTGGTTTAGGAAAGTAG
>JBNKWQ010000007.1:0-392822 GCA_050299855.1 Hahella sp. | reverse complement strand
TTCATGGCTCATATTCGCCAGAAAGGTGCTTTTGGCCTGATTAGCAACCTCGGCTTTTTTCTTGGCTTCCAGCAACTCCCGGGTGCGTTGGCAAACTTGTAGTTCAAGATCTGCGGTTCGTTGGTGCAGGTGTCTGATACGGTAGCTGTATCCGGCAACGAGCAAGCCCACAACGGCCAGCCCAGCCAGGCTTCTAAACCACCACGTTTGCCACAAGGGTGGGGTGATGGTAATGGTCAGCTTCGTTCCTTCCTCGTTCCACACCCCGTCATTATTAGAAGCTTTCACCCGAAAGATATACTCACCGGGGTCAAGGTTGGTGTAGGTAGCCAATCGATTGGTGCTGTCGGTCTGCACCCAATCTTGATCAAAACCTTCCAGCATATAGACGTATTGATTCTTTTGGGGAGCACGATAGTTGAGGGCGGCAAATTTAAGAGTGAGGACGGTGTAATCGTAAGGTAAGACGAGGTGATCGGTCACGTTGATATGTTTTTGCAGGGGCGAATCTCCACCAATTTCTACCGGCTGATTGATGAGTTGAAATTCGGTCAGCATCACCCTGGGGATATACGTGCTGTCAACCAGATTTTCGGGGTAAAACGTATTGAATCCATTGGTGCCGCCAAGAAATATCTCGCCACTTTCGCGCTTGTACGCCGCTTGGCTGAATTGGTTGCCTTGCAGTCCGTCCCGGATATCGTAGTTGCGAAAGGTTTCTGCTTGTGGATCGAACCGGGAGATACCAAAATAAGTGGAAATCCACAGGTACCCTTGGTTGTCTTCGATAAGAGCGATGATATGGTTGTTGGGTAAACCGTTTTTGATGTAGTAGTTGGTAAAGGTCTGGGTTGTTTCATCAAATTTATTCAGCCCATTGTGCGTGCCGACCCAGATTACCCCCCGACTGTCTTCATAGATGTCATCGATATTCAGGTCACTTAGATGATTTTCGTCGACGCTGAAGTTGGTGAAACGATTCGTTTGCGGGTCCAGACGGCTTAATCCACCCTGAGAAGCGACCCAAATGGCTCCATCGGAGGCTTGCAGAAAATCATAAGCCCAATTGCTGGCCAGGCTGTTGGGATCATTTTCATCGTGGCTATAGTGAGTGAAGGTTTCGCTGTCCGGATCGAAGTGACTAATGCCTAGGCTGTAACTGGCCACCCACAACTTGCCCGCCGCATCCCGGATTAAGCCTTGAATATTATTGTTGAGTAGACTGTTGGGGTTTGTGGGGTCGTGACGATAGTGGACAAAGGTCTCGGAAGCAGGGTCAAAACGTTCGAGGCCGTCGTTCGTTGCCATCCAGAGGATACCGTTGCGGCCGGGCACAATCCGGTTGACATCATTCTGTGCCAGGCTGGCGGGGTTGGTAGGGTCGTTCTGATAATGGGTAAACCTACCCTGCCCGCGATCGAACCTGTTCAACCCGCCCCCCATGGTACCAATCCATAAGATGCCCTGTTCGTCTTCGTAGAAGGACATTACAAAATCACTGCTCAACGAGTTGGGATCGGCTGGTTCATTGCGATATAGGTTGAAACGGTGGCCCTGCGGATCATAGTAATTGAGCCCGGATTCGGTGGCGATCCAGTAGGCCCCGGCCTCGTCTTCGATCACCATCCACAGGGTATTGTTTGACAGGCTTTTGGGATCGGCCCGATCGTACTTGAAGTTCGTGAATTGACCACTGTTCGGATCGAACTTGTTTAAACCGCCCCCAATGGTACCAACCCATAACCCCCCATGATTATCCGACCCCAGGAAGGATACGGTATCACTACTGAGACTGGTCGAATCGCCTTCCCTGTGTTGATAATGGGTGAAGGTTTCGGAAGTTGGGTCGAAGCGGTCCAAGCCTTCATCAGTGCCTACCCAGATAATTCCTTCGCTATCAATAAAGAGGGACCATACGTACTTGCCAATCAAACTATTGGGGTTGTCTTTCTGGTGGAGATATTGGGTAAAGGTTTCGGTAACCGGATCAAATCTATTCAATCCGTTGTAGGTGCCCAGCCATAATATGCCGTTGGCGTCCTCGAGGATCTTATTGACAGGGGCGCTCAAGCTGTTGGGATTGTCTGGGTCGGGCCGATAATGAGTGTAGGTGTTGGTTTGTCGGTCCAGTTTGTCGAGATACTTGTCGCCGGCCACCCAGATATTCCCCCGGGAGTCCTGGAAAGACTCAAGGACAAAATCGGTGCTGAGGCTGTTGGGATTGCCTTCTTCGGCGCGGTAATGGGTGAAGGTTTCGGTGATGGGGTCAAACCGATCCAGACCGCCGCCCCACAGGCTCAACCACAGTATCCCATCCGAGTCTTCCCGCATGGTCCATACGAAATTTGAAGCCAAGCTATTGGGATTGTTGGGATCGTGAGTGTAATTGGTGAATTCCGAGCCATCAAACTTGCTTAGGCCCTCCCGCGTGGCGAACCAGATAAATCTCTGCGTACTTTGTAGGATATCGTAGATTTGATTAGCAGGCAGACCGTCGTTAATCGTGAAGTGTTCAAATTTAGCCGGTTGGTTGGTGATCGGCAGGTTCATCGGTGACGATTCACTACCACCCTGAGCATGGCTGGGGAGTGATGAAATGCCAAAGAGGATTAGAAAGATTAGGGTTAAAAGAATACTTTTTTTCGCAGTTGTTAACGTGTTCATTTTAATCTCTTTTACCTTAGTTATAAATTGAGATTAAAAAGATGTGATTTACGGTATTGTTGCTCAGGCTGGTGAATGGGGCGGCGGGCGCCTGCGGTATGTCTGTCTCAGGCATATGATTGCCAAAAACATAACTGCTGACAGCGATACTCCACAAGGCTATCACTGTAACGCTGATACTTTTTGATAAAGCAACAATGCTATTCATTTTATCATGAACGCGGCGACGCATTGTCACACAGTGCCAGAAAATCTTCTCCTGACTCTGACCGACTGTAATAAAAACCCTGTGCATAATCGCAGCCTTGCGATTGTAAAAACTGTTTTTGAGGCGCTGTTTCGATGCCTTCTGCTACTAATTTCAGGCGCATACTATGCGCCAATGCAATGATAGCTGAGGGAATGGCATTACCATGTTCAGTGCCGATATTGTGGACAAAAGAAATGTCGATCTTACGTGTGTTAAGTATAGGACACATTAACAGCCTTTTCCCCCTATTCCGCCGGTATATCACCCATCGAAAATCCACACCTGCCGCTCGAAATCATCCCCAAATCCGTGCCTTGCCCCCTGAATCCTGTTGAATATCACGCCAGTCGACCTCTGCTCCGCCAAATTTCACCGCGTTACACAATTTTAGACAGACACTTAGTGCGGTGAATGCACTTGTTGTTCTATACCATAAAGTTCAGCTACTTCAACAACCACCCAAACGCTTTCCGGATGGTCTCATGGGCATTGTCTTCCAGTATCCGACCATGGGAAATGATTGCGCGGTCAAACGGCCATTCGAGTATCGTCTTGATACTTTCACGGGCGGCTTTGCGATCCCAGTACAGCGGCTTCAAGAGATGATGCCAGCCGACCTTGCCGTGGATTCCTCCGCTTTTGAGCCACAACAGCGTCGGCCAATGGCCTGAAGTCTGAAAGTTCTCCACCAGATCGCAGCTGATCAGCGTGGCGGAAGGCTTGTGAAAAAAGACGGTTTCATATAGCAGGCTGCCCTTGATGCAGTGAACGTCTATGTCCTCCACCCAGTCTGCATGCGGGGTGTCACTCAAATCAAAATCAAAGGTCAGGTCCTTGCGCTTTTTACGCAGTTTGGCCGGGCCATGCAGCTTGGCTTGCGGGTAAAGCTTTACTGCTTTACCAGCGTGCAAATGGTGGTAAAGATTGGGGCAGACAATGTGGGAAACCGGACCCAGTTCACCCAACTCAGCTTTAGCCTGCGGACCTATGGGCACAGGTGAATGCAGGAGCAAACTGCCGTTGGCAAGTTTGATCACCGTCATTTTGGCACCGACGTGGAAGAGCAGAAAATTCTGGGGCGTGGTCAGCGTCCAGAGATTGGTGGCGATGGCTTCAAGTGCAGTGGACATAGCGGCAAAATTAACCTGGCATTTCCTTATGATTGTAGACTGCCCAAGGCAGTTCTTTGTTTATTAAATCCCAGTGTTGGCAGAATAGCGAGCCCCCGTGACCGACAATCCCGAAGAATACTATTTGTCACCAGATATCTGCCTGTTGCCCACGAGTCACCGGTTAAGTGCCGATCCAGCTTTGTGTCACGACAAGGTCGTCGTTAAGCAACACCATATCAGCACTATATCCCGCCGCGAGACGGCCATAATGCTGATCAATGCCTAGAAATTCTGCCGGATAACGGGACGCCATCCGCAGGGATTCTTCCAACGCCAACCCCACGTTTTGAGTGGTATAGCGAACGGCTGAGGCCATATCCAGATCCGAACCTGCCAGCACGCCATCTTCAGTGGCCAGCATGCCGTCTTTGCGCACCAGCTTCTGCCCCATGAGTTCAAAATCATTCCCGGCATGACCGACCGTATGCATGGCGTCCGTTACCAGCATAATCTTACCTTTCGCCTTGGCGCGAATCGCAATACGCAAGCTGGCGGGATGCACATGGTGGCCGTCGGCGATCAACCCACACCAGCTATCAGCATCCTCAAGTGCCGCACCCACTACCCCCGGATCACGATGGTTCAGGGGCGACATCGCGTTATAGAGGTGGGTAAAACAGCTGGCACCTTCTGCCAGAGCCCGCTGCACCTGCTCATAAGAAGCATCGGTATGGCCCAAAGCCACTTTCACACCGCGCTTGCAGAGTTCCGCAATAAATCCTGCCGGCACCCGCTCAGGGGCAAGGGTGACCAGGGTGACGCCGTCTTCACCAAGGGATGACAATAAATCGATGGCATCCTGCTCCGGCGACCTAATCACCTCTTTGCGGTGCACACCTTTGCGAGAGATGTTGAGATAGGGGCCTTCCAGATGGATGCCCAGTATTCCCGGTACTTTTTCCTGACGGGCCTGCCTGACGGCGGCAATGGCAGCTTCCATCTTATCCCTGGTATCGGTAATCAGCGTCGGTAGAAAACCGGTAGTACCGAACTGTCGGTGGGCTTCCCCCATTATTCGCAAGCTGGACACAGAAGGCTCATCATTGAAAAGCGCACCTCCACCACCGTTAAGCTGCACGTCGATAAAGCCCGGCACCAAAAGCTGGCCATCCAACGACTGCCGGGGTATTTCGGCTGCCACTTGTTTCTGTGGCAGTACCGCTTGAATCAAGCCGTTTTCTATCACTAACGCCTGTCCGCTGAGTATTTCATCACCGTCAAACAAGCGGCCATCGGTTAAAGCAAAAGCCATCAGGCCGCCCCCTGTTGTAATTGAATCAATCGGATCGCACCGTCCAGAGCATCGCCCTGGGGTGCTTGCAGGCAGGCTTTTATGTCGTGCGGCAGCCATGGCCGAATGGCGTCACTCAACCCTCCCATTAAACTCACGGCAGGTGCACCCAGCGTCTTTAAACGCCGGATCATGACCGCCGCATCTTCACCGAGTTGCCATAAAAGCTGATTGGCCACGGCATCTTCACGGGTAGCAAACTCAAATACCTGAGGTACGAAGGCCGCATAATCCCGGGGTTTTGCCGCATCCATCCAGGCCACCACACTTTCCTGCTGTTGCTTGAAGTGCAGCATTACCGCCTGTGTTAACGGCGATGCTTCAGCCATCCCCTCAAAAGCCAGTAAACTATGCCGCAGTGTCATCAATCCCAAAGAGGCGCCACTACCGGTATCAGAGACAGGGAAACCCCAACCTCCGATCACCTGAAACTCTTGATTCACATATGCCACACCGCAGGAGCCCGTTCCCATTATCAGAATAGCGCCGTCATTACCGGCAAAGGCACCCAGACAGGCGGTATGGGCGTCGGTCAACAGGGCAAGACCGGCAAACGGATGAGGATGATTCAACACCAGATCCCGCTCCTTTTGCTGGGCCGTCCCTGCCAGCCCGAACCCGGCGTAGGTATTCGCCAGCACTGAATCCGGCAGGCCTGCTGCGGCCAAAGCGGCCTGGGTGGCAGCGAGTATATTGCCGTAGGCATATTCCAAACCGAGACGCGGATTGGCGCTACCGGCGGCACCTTCACCCAACACCTTGCCCTGGGTATCGCAGAGCCTGGCACGGCAGGAGGTTCCTCCGCCATCGATGCCCAGATACAGCTTTTGTGAACTCACCAAAAAACTCCTTGCGGGCGCAGGGTTTTCTGCTGCACCCAGTCATAATATTCAATCAGTTCCAATTTCCCGGCTGCCGCCCGGTCGACAATCACCAGAGTCTTCTGATGTAACTGTAGCACTGACGCAGGTTGCATGGCGGTCACCGGCCCTTAGATCAACGCTTTGACCGCATCGGCTTTACCTTCACCTGCAGCCACTATTTTAGTCTCATAGCGAGTGGACTCTTCCACCGGATCTGCCACTCCAGAGGGAATATGCGTGTTCTCAGTGGGTATGTCGATGTGATCAAACAGATGCTCCTGCATAAACCGGCGGTAGTTTTGGGGATGACCGGCAGAGATACCAATATACTCGTCAAGGTTAAAGGTCTGCACCTCATTAAAGCTGATATCGCCCCGTGTGCAATGTACAATCAGCCGTTCATACATCGCAATAGGCGTGCTTCCGGTGGCCAGCCCTAATACTGAGTCGGCTTTTAATTTCATCTGATGCAGGCAGTGCTCAGCCCCCTTTGGGCCTCCTTCGCGTATGAAAGCGCGCACGTGTTCACGGCGCCGGGCAAAGCATTGGCCAAAGTCCGCTCTGCTGGTGAGAACAATGCTGCCCAGACAACTAATGAAGAACAGGCTGCTATGGCCATGAGCACACAACGCCACTGAAGTCATTAAATACCGATAAGAAATGGTGGCCAACAATAATGAATAGCCAGACAGACCCCTGGCATTTTAGGTATGCTTGCATGCTATTTTTAATTACTTGTTTGAAAGCTCCCGGGAGACCTTCAGTCACAGACCATGAATACGCCTGACAATTATATTCATCACATCTTCGGCTCGCCTGATGACTTCAATCAACAGTCCTCTCCGCTTTATCTGCAGTTGCAGCGCAAAGTTCGCAACGCTGTCGAAATGGACCTGCTGAAAGCCGGCGATGCACTACCCGCCGAACGTGAAATTGATGGTGTTCCGGTGGAATTTACCCGCTCCTATTTCCCTGACGACTACTATGATTTCGTAGCGGAAATTCGCAGCGCGACTCATATGTCGCAATTACATGAACAGGACAATAGAGCCTAGGGTCTTCACGAAGTATCGCACATGTTTCAAAACCTGATTCCCGTCAATATCATTACCGGCTTTCTGGGGGTGGGGAAAACCACCGCCATCCGCCATTTGCTTGCTAATAAACCGGCGAATGAACGCTGGGCGGTGCTGGTGAATGAGTTCGGCGATATTGGCATCGACGGTGCCCTGCTTGCCCAGGAAGGAGTGGCCGTCAAAGAAATTCCCGGAGGCTGCATGTGCTGCGTGAACGGCTTGCCTATGCAAATCGGCCTCAACAAATTGCTCAAGCAACGCCCGGACCGCTTACTCATTGAACCTTCAGGTCTGGGCCACCCGGACGAAGTCATATCTATACTGAAGGGAGACTTCTATCACTCCGTATTGCAACTGCAAGCCACCCTGACGTTGGTTGATCCGCGCAAATTAAACCAGCCCCGATACCTGGAAAACAATATGTTCAACACCCAGGCACGGGTAGCCGATGTGTTGATCGCCAACAAAACCGATCTCTGCGAAACCACCGAACTGGCGCGTTTTGAAGACTGGGCGCAAAGCCTGCCTGACCGACCCAATTCTCCGCGCTTACTGAAGCAGGTCAGCCAGGGTCAGGTGTCATTCGACTGGTTGAATCTTGAAGCATCTGCACCTGCCGATGATGCTCATCAGAATTTGCTGCACCAGGAACAACAAAGCCCCTCATTGCCGACCATCGATCTGGCCGGGCTGATGGCTGCCAATCACCCACCTGATCAATGGCTGCGCAAAACAAAATCCGCCAATGGTTACCATGCCTGTGGCTGGCTGTTTCCGGCGAACGCGAAAGTGGATCTAATGGCGGTTCTGACGCTGGTACACCAGATGGGTAATGCCCGTATCAAAGCCGTGCTGCAAACTCAGGAAGGCTGGGCAGCCGTTAATATGGATGAGGGTGTATTCAATACTTATAGTCTTCCAGATGGAGACAGCTCAAGACTTGAAATCATCACTCAGAATCTGATGGATTGGGAAGCAGTGGAACAGCAACTCAAACAAACGCTGATTTCACTTTCATAAAACCTCTCTCATGACCTCATACTCGGCTGCCTCCCCATGGCCACTTAACGCTGCCGGTATGGAATCTGACAGTAGCTAAGCCCTCTGCGTGGCTTGATACTCTGCTTGGAAAGATAAAGCGACATGGAGTTCATGGCCAATTCCATATTAGGTGTCGGACCGAGAAAGATATGCTCCACCGGCAGACGTGATTCCGCCAGCGGGTAAAGCCTGAACTCCAGGTAGGGCACCAGCATATATGCGCCCTGACGAAACTTGACCGGAGAATGCAGGTAATCAGTCACGACGGGTGACACAATCCGCCACTCATCTTCTTCCTGAAACGAAGGGTGCTTCAGAATTGCCGCAATTCGCAACAGGTCCACTTCAATAGAGGTAAACAGATCCTGGTAGCTGGCGCCATTATCCTTATTCGTTGCTGCTAGCGCTTCCACTGCATCGATTACTTCCGCAATCAAACGCCGCTGCGCGTCAGGATCATAAAGACAACGTCCTACCTGAAAATTCTGCTGCTGCGCGGCCCGGAGAACTTGCTCAGAGGAGAACCCGATACTCACACCCTTGCCATGAGTGCTGTATCCCCGCCACTGACTCAACAGATTGCCGTTGGCCCGGAATGACGCCCCGAACAGCATATGCCCGTTGGTAATCCGATAAGACACCCAGTCAAAAAACTCATTCAGCAGCACCGGATTGGTATGCCCTGCCTGAATCCGCCGCGTGGTTTCCTGCCGAATCAAATCCGCCGTATGCCGCAACTCCGCCGCATCATTCATATAGCGAATATCCCCCGCCCAGATCACCCCACTCTCCACAATCCCCATCAACCCGTTATAGGAGGTGTAATGGTATAGCGTCTCCGTCGGAGTATCGGAATAGAGCCTAGTGGTGATGCTGTTGATCATGGAAGATTTCCCGCTGACTGATGTTTTTATCCTAGTTGTCTGAGGGAAGAATGGCTAGATTAATAAAGACTTTTGAAGGAAAGGAAGACAGGGCAAAAAATGCTGGAATTAGACATATGAATTGGTAGATTAAACTGCGGTATGACATGAAGGGAAAAGAGATGGATACGGTCTGGCTTTTTAACGGAAGCGGAGGCAGATTTGTTGGGGGAGCATTCACTACCCTCGAAAAAGCAGAGAAGTGGATCAATAAGCACAAATTGACTGGGCTACTAACAAAGACGCCATTAGACGAAGGTGTTTTCGACTGGGCAGTAACTAACAATATGCACAACTTGAAGCCTGAATTATTGAATAAGAAAAAATCCGACCCTGACTTTATAGGAAGTTTTTCTACAGCGTCCCAGGAACACTTTCACTATGAGAACGGCATACGTAGCGATTGCATCTAGCGACTTGCTCTAGATTGCGCAGCTATCGAGTTCTCCTAATGCCGAGTTAATTTTTAGAGGGTAAAGGATATGAAGCAAGACTTTAATGAAAAAATTAAAGAGTTGAAGCAACTTCGCGCCACTGAGCACTTCAAGTCAGTTATCAGCATGGCGGAATTGGCATTAAAAAATGCTATTTTGATTAATGGGGGGGGTGCTGTTGCACTAATGACCTTTGTTGGAAATGGACAATCAAATAAATGCAATTTCGTGGTATTTGGTCTCTTTGCTTTCGCGATAGGTGTGTCGCTGGGAGCATTTGCAACATATTTTGGGTATCTAAGTCAGAATGAATTTATGCGCCAGATTAATGAGAGAGAACCTATGAACGATGGTATTTGGCAAAAGTATGCTGCTATAAGGCTATGTGGATTGTCATATATTGCTTTTACTGCTGGAGTTTTTCTAACTGGCTTTGGTTTCTTGGTGATTAATAATCTGAAGTAGTTTGAACCTAATCGAGACTGTAACTTAGTTTGTGTATCTGCCGCCAATCTCTTAGTTTAGCCCTGAAACGTTCCCCTGCTCCTGCGGAAAGATGTTTGACAGATCTGGAGTGATGTAGACACCAGTTAGCTGGGCGTTCTCGATAAGCGCTTTTACTGGCTCCTGGCAAAATAGCGACATAAACGAATCCCCCCTGATCCTGAATACAGACCAGTTAGCCACCTTCTCCTCATGAAAGGCTAAATGACTAAAATAACCCCAATCGTTTTTCTTACTCAAAGCAGTATCAAGACCGTCGACATCTTCGGCCACATTAAGCGGTGTATAGATGAACCCCTCTCCTTTCTCGTAAACCGCGGGCAGGAACTCACCATCTTTTTCAAGGACAGGTTTTAAAATGTCGCAAGCTGTTTTACTCAGGAATAACCGCCCCTGAAATACAGCGATATCCGGAATTACGCATCCCTTCTGTTCAGACATGCCAGTGGGAAAGCTAACATTTAATGGCTCGTTGATTATTCCCTTATAAGAACGAGGGGCCCCATTGAAGTCGATCCGTAAATCGTAATCGTCTCCAACAAGTTCATCGACCTGCTCTGCATCAATAACAGGCTCTAAGTATTTTTTAAGATCTGGAATCAGCGTATAGAGCATTAACGTCGTCCTGTAGTTGGCATTACGCCTGGTGGAACATTACCACTTTGAAGCATCACTCGCACCATCCGCAGAGTTTGGACTAGTTGTTCAGGAGTGCGAATGAGTGTCGGGTTAATTAAGCGAGTTAAAAACTCATAGTATTCCTTCTTGTGAATTCTTCTATGCGGCACCGCGTTACGAAGGTGGTTGGGCATATGCTGACGATCCTCCCAATCCCTAGGCAGCCAACATCCATTATGGGGATCGTCAATCCGCATCTGCATCCATGCAAGCACCCCTCTAATAGCGAGAGCTCGGGCATGACCGCCCGACACAATGGCGTGACAGTCACAGCGGTTAGAAGGGCGAGGGTCGCCTCCTCGGGCCATATTTCGCTCTAATCTATCTGACTTATGGGACTCTGCTCTCAGCTGTAGCCTGGTCATATCCTTCGCTTCCATACGATACTGATCCAACTTGTCGTAAAGCGGTCCAAGAATCTCCAGCTTTTTAAAGTCAGCTATAGTAGGTTTTTCTTTTTGAGCGAAGTCTATTAGAAGTCGATCAACGCGAGACTGGTTTGGATAAATAAAGGGGATCATTCACTTAGTCCATGTGATGAGAGAAAAACATAGTGAGGATTATGTAGGTCACGCCTCCGATGTAAATAGGTTATTGGGATTACCAGTAAAGTTAGTCTAGTCAGAATTGGTAAGGTGTAATGGTATAGCGTCTCCGTGGGAGTGTCGGCATAGAGTCGGGTGGTAATGCTGTGGATCATGGGTGATATTTCCGCTGGCTGATGTTTTTGTCCTAGTTGCCTGAGGGAAGTATGGCTTGGTTGACGTGGGATATGAGAGCGTAGTTTGATTGAGGTTTGGTGACAGCCCTTTCGTTGCGCCTTCGGCTTCACTACAAAGCTACGCGTGTTGGCGGCCTCAGACTTCGACTAAGCCAAGATATTTTACGAAGGGTTTAAAGTCTTTATCTGAAAAAAGAAGTGGGAGTTTCTGATCAATGCAAAATGTTGCGATAATTACATTCGCAGTCTTGCGCGCAGTAAGGCCCTTTTTTCGTAGTGCTCTAAAGTTGTTGGCACTCTTTATCGCCATTTGCGTACCGAGCATATCGAAAGTTGTCACGTCTTCAAAGACTTTACGGGCAGCCTTGTAGTCTTTGTCATGTCTAAAGCCTTGCAGAACTTCAGTCAAAATTAAATCACCAATAGCTACCGGTTTTATTCCAAGGGTGTTGCCGAGTTTTTCGGCCTGGGGTGTGTCCGCGCCAGAGAAATAATCAATCCATACACTCGAATCAACTATGATCATGAGTTGATTCTCATGTCATCAAGATCCCCTGACCATTGCAATTTGCCACGAAGCTTCTTTATATTTGCCTGTTTATTTAGTCTAATCAATGTTTTAAGCCCAAGCTCAACAACATCCTTCTTGGTCTTAAGGCCTGTGGCTTTCAAAACGTCATTCATTAGTTTGTCATCTATCTCAATATTGGTTCGCATATCTGGACTCGCTATGTACAATCTTAAAATGTGTATACAGCATCAATCATATACACATAACAAGTCAAGCAAGCAGTATGCGGCCTCAGTTGAGATTGGTGAGTTGTTTAAGGACAAATGAAACTATCTAAGGTAGCTTTCCCAATACTCATAACAGGCTTTATATTGCGGTAGATCTCAATTCTTATCCCAGTTGCTCTACTCGTTAAAGTAGTACCACAAGGCAAGAAGAATTTGTGGAATCCGGACAATACAGCGGCAACCATTGGTTCCCGCTTTGATCGTCAAGTGAATAGGTTGGAAATGCCCAGGAGTAATCACCTTCAATAGCAGCTCTGTAATTCCTATATCAATAGCAGCTTATCCTTAATGGCCATCCAACCCGCGGGTTCGCTAATGATTCCTCCGATATCATATTTGCCCAATAGTCGGGTCATACCGCGTTTGGTAAATAGTTCCCAGACAATCCGCGAAGCCGGACCAATGGACCCGCCGGTGCTCCCGCCCAGCACAACGCTGGACATAAATTGTTCCTGCTTGGCACGCCAGTGAAGCTCTACAGCGGTGGCGGTACAGGCTTTGGTCAAGGTCAGCTTTGCGCCGGTAGCCACGGCTGCGGAGATGACGCCGGAAGTAATGCCGACTGCGGGGATGGGAATGGCTGCCCCGACCAGACTGGAGGTGCGTGTCGTCATTTTGAGCGCTTTCATTCTGATAACAAGATCAAGCCACTGCGCCACGGTACCGGTTTTGCGGGACCGTCTAGCCATATCCGCAAGAACCTTCAAGTGTGCTGCAGTAGAACCCACGGCGTTACCGTGCAAACCAATACCTGCCACATCAACGGCGGTCCAGGCGCTGCCTACTGCCCCGGCAACACTGGCCGTACTGGCTCCTAGATTTTTGTATTTACGGTGTTTAAGGTACTTTGTCGTCTTAACTGAGTTATCGTTTTCGCCATGGCCGTTGCCGACAAAATAAGGGTTATCCAGCAAGGGCTCTTTGTCTTTGGCGGTCTGTAAAATTTTGGCGATATTCACCGCCACACCGGCAACAGGAATTTCGGAGACTTCGCCAATGGCCAGAATGCCGTCCACGTAGGCTGAGTATCCTTCGACAAACCCCCAGACGGCTTCCCCGTCATTGGAAGACATTTTCTTTTGGATTTCGGCTGCAACAGCTTTCGCGTGGTAACTCTTTCCGGACATAGCGGTCTCCTTAGGTACGTATCAACAATATTTTGGCGAACTTGTCAGTGGTAAAACGGCATAAACGTGACAGTTACACTGATAGTAGCGACAGAAGGCTGGACAGCCCTTCATCAGAGGCGTTAAGGGATTCGATGCACAAACTACATTTAGTCGCGCTATAGATATATCCGCACTGTCCAACTTCGCATTAACCTATTCGTAGCAACCTACTCGTAGCAGCCAGTAGATAACATACCGTCAGGAAAGTGCAATAGTGAGAGCGGTTTTGTGGTCAATAGGTCAAGGCACCGGAGGCGACCAGGGCTTCAACCTGGCAGGACAGGACGCCGGCAATACCGATTCCTTCGAGAGCCGCAGTGGCAGCGGCTTTCGCCGGGAGTGACCGCATCGAAGACAATGCAATCGTGATGCTTCAAGTCTTCCACAGTGTGCGGAAGGTCATGCTTAGCCAGATACTCTGGACTGGCGACCAACTAAGAGAGAATATGAACTGGAACGCAAGGTGGCTGGGACGGAAAAAATTCATTGAAAGAGACGTGGGGCTGATTCAATGATTAGCTCCCAACATAGCATCCTTACGCCGCCAGCGGGATTCCATCCATTCCTTGAATGCCGCTTTGAAGGTGGGATCGTCAGTCGGCTGATTCTTCAGCTCATCTGGGATAGCGACCTGTTCAATCTGAAGTTCAACGGCAGGTACTTTGCCGCACATAAAATCCCAGAAGCTAGGACGGCCGCCGGGGTAGCTGATGGTAATGTCCAGCATGGTGGGAATGAACTCGCCCATGGCACTCAGGACAAACGCTGTTCCACCCAGTTTGGGTTTTAGCAGATATTGATAGGGTGATTGCTGGCGATCCCGCTTGCTTTCAGTAAACCGAGTGCCTTCAATAAAGTTCATGACACTGACAGGCGTGGTGCTGAACTTGGCACAGGCTTTTCGGGTAGTTTCCAGGTCTTGGGTTTTTAACGCTGGATTACGGGCAATCTGTTCCGGGGAATGCCTTTTCATGAAGGGAAAGTCGAGCCCCCACCAAGCCAGACCAATCACCGGCACCCAGATCAGTTCCTTCTTAAGGAAAAACTTCAGAAAGGGGATCCGCCGGTTCAACGTATGCTGCAAAGCAAAAATATCAACCCAGCTTTGATGATTGCTCACCACCAGATACCAACCTTTATAGGCCAATCCTTCATCACCCGAGAGGCGCCAATCGGTTTTCTGGGTTAGTTTCATCCAGCCGGAGTTACAGCCGATCCAGGCTTCAGCGATCAGGATAATGATTCGGGTACAAAAGCGACGCCAACCGGCGATGGGGATAATAAGTTTGAGAATGGCGGGGATGTAGAGCAACAGACACCAGAAGACAGTGTTGATGGCTAAAAGCACGGAAGCGATGACACCCAGCAAAGGTGCAGGAAGGAAATTCAGCATCGAAACTAAGCCGACCTTATTATCGATAGAGGCGCGCAAGATAGCACAGGCGCTGAAAGTTGTTAAATTAACACGAGATTAGGAAGCCTCGATACTTATCCCTATGTAGGCCACCGGCAACGCAATTTGAGTCTAAACCCGTCGCTCACACAGACAGTGAGCCTTCCCGAAAATCCGACTTATCAAGAATGACATTGATCAATACAGGCTTGCCGGACCGGGCGAGTCTCTTTGCTTTGCTCAAAACAGCAGGGATATCTTTAGGATTATCCAGGAGGAAAGCTTCGCCACCGTATCCACGGGCGACCTCATGATAATCGGTTTGGCGTAGCATCACGCCAACATCATCCTTCAGGACCTTGATCTGATCCCGGGCGATCTGATTCCAACAGCCATCATTGCCAACAATGGCGATTACACCGCGGCCATGGCGAACAAATGTATCAAACTCAGCCAACGAATAAGCTGAGGAGCCATCACCGTAAATAATCCAGATCTCTGATTCCGGCCGACATGCACTTGCTCCCAAGGCGAATCCGCCACCCACGCCGAGAGTGCCGAATACACCCGGGTCTAGCCAGCTTAGAGGGCTACGGGGTTGCAGCGTATAAGCAGCAGTAGCGACGAAATCTCCGCCATCCGCCACAATCACTGCGTTATCTTCCAGCAGGGAGTCCAGAGTATGAAATAATTCCAGCGGGTTGATGTGGCCCGCCTGTTTTTTTGCCTGGACAGCAATTTCCTCATTACGCTGCCCTTCGGCGCTGGCGAGGGTTCCACGCCAGGCGTCGATGGATAGTCGGGGGCTATCTGAGTCACAGTTAAAACGAGCAGCAAATTGACAGATAAACTCCGCCGGATCACCCCACACGGGCAGGTTAGGTACCCGGTTCTTAAACAAGTCCACACGGCTCAGGTTGGCCGAAACCAGCGTTGCTTTGCGGTTAATATGGCTGCCGTAGTCGAGCCGGAAATCACAGGGAACGCCAGCCAGCACCACATAATCAGCCTGACGCAGGGCTTGCCGCCGCTGGTGTCGGCATTGCAGAGGATGGTTTCGGCCCAGCAGGCCGCGCGCCATACCCGACAAATAGACTGGTATTCCTAACGACTCAATGGCATTGACCAATGCCCCAATCCGCTCTGGGTCGCGAACCGCCTGACTACCAATTAACATGACCGGCGCTGAAGCTTTAGTAAGTTTGCGGACGGCCATTTTTGCCAGCGCCCCGGCATTAAGTTGGTCAAGCATGTCACCGGCTGCATCAGTCAACTGCAATGACATCTGGCGAACGTCGGCCAGCGGCGTAAATCGCGATTCTTCCGCTTTGAACATTTGTCTGGTGTGATACTCAAGATAGGTCTGCAGGACCTTGCGGGCAACCCCGCCCTGGCCCTGCTCACTGCCCTTCGCGCCATACCATTCCTTTACCAGGGATTCCGGATAAAGGATATCGAGCGGTAGCTCCACAAACACCGGCCCAGGCACACCAGCACGGGCTTCAGTCATCGCGTGGCGCAAAGTAGGCGCGATATCCCGTACTTTCTGAATCGAAAAAGAAGCTTTGACCAAAGAATTCACCAGGCTGATTTGGTCGATATCCTGCAGCGATCCACGGCCCCGCAACACTGTGGCGCTGGCGCCTCCGAGCAGGATCAGCGGCGACTGCGCCAATTGGGCATTCTTAAGGGCGGTAACGGCATTGGTAACACCAGGTCCTGCTGTGACTGCGGCAACTCCGGGAATACCGGAAAGCCGCGACATGGCATCAGCAGCAAACACTGCTGAGGCTTCGTGTCGGGTGTCCCAGACCTGAATGCCACGCTCTCTGCAACCGGCCAGAATGGGAGAAATATGACCACCACAAAGAGTGAACAGATGTGCCACCCCGAATTCCTTGAGGGTTTCCGCGACTATATGTCCACCGTGATGCATCTGCCGTTACCTGTGTAATTATCGTAATTTTTGAGGTTGTTTATATCCAGACAGCTTACTGCAAACCATTTTAGCCAGGTATTGGTGGTCAAGACCAATACTTGGCTATGGGTAGAATATCCTATAGATATAGCCCAAAAGTAGAACCTTACAAATTCACATCCCGGCTGGGGGCTTCACCGAACATCCGCCGGTATTCGCGGCTGAATTGCGATGGGCTGCTATAACCGACTTTATAAGCGGCGTCGCTGACATTGTGCGATTCCTGTTGAATCATGCGACGGGCTTCATGTAGACGAATCTGTTTGATGTATTGCAGAGGTGACACATCGGTGACCGTCTTGAAATGAGTATGCAGAGAGGATGCGCTCATATTCGCGACTTCAGTGAGGTCATGAATTTCCAGAGTTTGTTGATAATTTTTCTGGATGAAATGAAGCACCCTGGCGATCTGGTGGTTGTGGCGATCCTGACGGGCAAAGGAACGCAGGATATGACCTTGCTCTCCGCGCAGCACGTTAAAGAGCATTTCCTTCATAATCATGGGCCCCAGTACCTTGGCCTTCTGACTGTCTGCCAGCGACCTCAGCAGGCGGAACACCCCATCACTCAGTTCAGCATCCATCTGGGAGACGTATATACCCTTGGCAGGTTTGTCCATCTCCGAAGTTAAAGGTTCCCCCAGCGCCAGCAGCAACTCATTGATGGCACCCAGATCCAGGCCGACACGAATGGCGAGATAAGGCTCTTCCGGCGTTGCCCGCATGACGCATCCCTCAATCGGTAACGGCACAGCCAAAACAAGATAATTCCAAGCATCATAAGTAAACACCTGATCGCCGATATAAGCCTGCTTACTGCCCTGGGCCACAATGTAAAGGCTGGGCTGATATACCACTGGACCGCGTTTGCTGGGTGACGACTTCCGCGCCAGCTGCAGGCCGGGAATACCGCTTTCAATAATTCCATCCTCAGGCATCAACTCTGTCATCAACCCTGCCAGTATGGATCGTGGTGGTCGATCCAGGTTCAACATTTCCATCAGGTTTCCCTCCCGCATTATCAGTAATGGGCATTATGCCGGTTTAGCACACAGGGTGCCCAGCAACTGAACTGACCTTCGGAGGAATAGGCAACATTCCCGTAGTTCTGGATTAATTCTGTTGCGCACTATGCCCACATACTGAATTGGCAATGACAACAAACCTTACCTGAGGAACTAATTATGCAAGCACACAGTATGCAAAAGAGAACACTGGGAAAATCGGGGCTGGAAGTTTCTACCATCGGGCTGGGATGCATGGGTATGTCGGATTTCTATGGCGAACATGACGATGCCAAATCCAGCCAGACTCTGTTGAGGGCATTGGATATCGGAATCAACTTCTGGGACACCTCAGACATGTATGGGCCCCACACCAATGAGCTGCTACTGGGAAGGGTATTGCGCGAATCAGGCCGCCGGCACGAGGTCGTCATCGCGACCAAATTCGGCATCGTGCGCGATAATCAGGGCCCCCCCCGGGGTGTTAATGGCCGCCCTGAATATGTCCGGCAAAGTTGTGAGGACAGTTTGCAGCGCATGGGTGTAGATTATATCGACCTTTACTACCAGCACCGTATGGACCCGCAGGTGCCGGTGGAAGAGACGGTCGGAGCCATGGCGGAGTTGGTGAAAGAAGGCAAGGTTCGCTACCTGGGCTTATCTGAAGCCAGTGCCAAAACCCTGGAGCGTGCGCACAAGGTACACCCTATCTCTGCGTTGCAGAGTGAGTATTCCCTCTGGACCCGGGACCTTGAAGACGAGATTCTACCCAAATGCCGCCAACTGGGGATCGGCCTGGTGCCCTATAGCCCACTGGGCAGAGGGTTTCTTACCGGTAGCTACAAAAACCGCAGTGCCTTCAGCGAAGACGATTGGCGTTTAACCAATCCACGCTTTTCCGAAGAACATTTTGCCGACAATCTGGAATTGGTGGAACGCATCACCAGAATTGCTGAATCCAAAGGTTGCACGCCGGCACAACTGGCGCTGGCCTGGTTGCTACATCAACAGCCGGATATAGTCCCTATTCCGGGAACGCGTAGCATTACCCGACTGGAAGAAAATGCAGGAGCGGTTGGGATCAAGCTTTCTAATGAAGAACTGGAGCGAATCACCCGGGAGCTACCTCCAGAAATGATAAAAGGTAGCCGTTACCCTGAATCGGCAATGCGCCTGCTGAATCAATGAAAGGTTTTGATAACAGTACGAAGTAGCACTTACGCACCTTATTGGTGCGTTTTGTATTTCAATTCATGTGCTTTTTTGGTTCATAAAATTTTTAAACGCAAATTCGACCGCACCAATAAATCACACGAACTTTAAGTTTTTGCCTGAAAATTGTTCACAAGGAATGCCACCCTCGTTCTCTTACAATCTTAATGTATTGTTTTATATGTATTTTTAATTATCTTCCTGCCATTCATGAAAACTGACCTGTTTTTTGCATTGTCTTATCTGATATCTGCGATACCTAAACGGATGTTTGCAAAATAGAGAGCATTACAGAGGAGTCCCCAGATGGACCATTTGAAAGTCAGCGATTTTATGAGTCGGCAGTTTGTTACCCTGACCCCCGATCTGCCAGTGGTCGAAGCGGCTCTGGCACTGGTCAAGAACGAGCTTATTGGAGGTCCGGTTGTTGATGGCAACGGCTCTCTGATTGGCTGGCTGTCGGAACAGGATTGCCTGAAGACCGTCAGTCAGGTGATGTATTACGCTGATCGGGTTGCCACTGTATCCGATGTCATGCGTAAAGACGTGCTGGCTGCCAAGGAAGACGATAATCTACTGGATCTTGCGAGCCTGATGGAACAGCAAAAACCCAAAATCTATCCTGTAGTTGACCCCAGGAACCGGGTGCTTGGCGTGATTTCAAGACGCATCATTTTGCGGGAAATGTGCAATCATATTTCTAAGTCGCGCTGATATAGTCGCGCGGCTCAGCGAGGGTTTGCATTCATCCATTAGGCAGAAGACTCCAGCGATCCCAGCTCGCGGAGCTTGTCCGGGTCCAAAATCTCAATGCCGCCATAGGCCCTGGCAATAATGCCACGGGTTTCTAAATCCTTGAGAATTTGGTTAGTTGTCTGTCGGGAAATACCCAGCATCATGCCCAGTTGTTCTTGCTGCAGCTTAATCATCCGACGCGCCCGGCCCGTCCATTCACCGGAACCATCAGACATCATAATCAGGCGCCGGATGAGACGCTGAGAGGCGGGGAAAAGCGCATTGTCTTCCAAGGCCATAAAGGCAAATCGTAATTTGCTGCATAACAGCAGACCAAAGTCGCGCCAGTATTGAGGCTGACTATCCAGTAATTCCAAAAGCCTTTTCTGCGGTGCATTAACCACCGTTACCGTCCCTTCTGCAATAGCGGTATGAGTACGCAACTGGCCGTCAAAAAGCGCGATTTCTCCAAACCAGTTAGGTGGTTCAACAAAGGTTAAGATTGCTTCTTTACCGTCTTCCCGAATACCTGTTACCCGCAGAGTCCCCTGCACTACCGCATATATACCACCCGGCTGATCGCCGCGTTCAAACAGGGTTTCGCCATTGGCGAGCGTCCGTATCACCGACAGCCCGAGGATACTGCTCTGCAACGCGTCCGGCAGCAACTTAAACCAGGGGCCGGTGTTGAGTATTTCTCTATAGTCTTCTGGGCGCTGACGAGCTGTCATGAAAGTGGATTCTCCCCGCTATTGTTATTCTGTTTGTCAGTATAACGATTGCAGGGGGCGGGGCCAGCCTTAGCCCCGTATAAGTGGAGAGGTTTCCTGGAGAATCAGGCCTGGGGCGAGGTTTTACCCTGAGTGTTAATTCGCGTGGGGCCGACCCGGGCTTCAATGCTATGCTCAAGATCTTTACAAATACCCACGCTAAACAGTACTTCCACTACCACAAATAACGGCCCGACGATTAACCCAACAAGGTCGTCGACAAACGCCGGTTTTCTACCTTCGTAATAGTGGCCGATAAACTGGATGATCCAACCCAGCACGAACAATCCGATCCCTGCCACCAGCCATACAGTGGTGGCTTGTGCTGCCAGCCGAGCACCACCCCAGACAGACAGCGCCATCAAAGCAGACATCAGCAAACCCAGCATCAGGTGCAGGCGCAAGTAGAAAATGCCGGCCAATATCGCTGTCAGAACCGCACCGCTCAGAGTCAAACCGAAAAGTTCAAATACCGGACGGGACAACAATGTAGCCACAGCAAAGACAATCATGGGAATGCCGACAAAATGCGTCGCAATATTACGGCGATCGCGGTGGTATTCCGCGTATTGTGACAGGTGATCCACGAGTGATTTCATTGTCTTGTCCCCTTGCTCCAATACTGAAAGTGCACCAGTATAGATAAGGCTTCTGCGGAACTTTGTCGGTTATCTGACAAAAGGTGTTCGTTTTGTATGCAGGGATCAACAATGCTCAGTCGAGCTCTTTATCCAGCACTTCCCGTACTTCGGCCAGCCAGTTTTTCCAGGCGTTTTCAAAATGAACGCCCAGCCGAAGGGTCATATAAGGCAGTAGATATTTCTTACGTTGCGCGGGAGCTAACTGCAGCATCTGATTTTCCAGCCGCTGGTACTGTTCAGCGGTCTGTCGGTGCAAGATCTCGTGCCGGTCCAGCTCCTGTATCAGATCTGCTTTGGAGCCACGGCGCCCGGCAAAAAGTTTGATCAGCAGAGGCTCCTTGATTTTGAATTGCCTGGCGGGTTTGGCTACCCACTCTTTTAAATCATTCAAACCGCTAGCCGTCAGGGAATAGACTTTTTTATCCGGTTTCCCTTGTTGCTGGACCGCGTCAAATTCAACCAGCCCATCTTCGTGGAGCTTGTGCAGTTCCTTATAAACCTGCTGGTGAGAGGAAGACCAAAAATGGCCGATACTCTCATTGAAGCGTTTAACAATGTCATAGCCGGTGCCTTTCTCAAGGTCCAGCATGGCCAGGATTGCATGTTTCAGTGACATAAGAGCCCTGTATCAGAGGTTTCATATGGGTGGCGACCATAGCATGTTCTTGGGGCAAAGTTGAGCCGGCGTCCGCTCAGATCCCACTGATTTTAAGCCTTGCAGAACATGCTGCCATATACCTGTCAATCTATAGATGTCAGTGACTGGCCAATGGCTTAGTAGATCAGTGTCTAATATTTATTGATTCAAGTTTAATAATTGTACAGAAGATTTGATTATGCAATTTTTTGCATATATCCTTTTCCCTCAACATCGACAGACGTCAGCCATGAGGACATTCTGATGACCACCGCAGAATCTAATAACAAACCCACCAAGAAGTCACTCAAACCCAGCCCTATCCGTATAGGCAAGCGCTACCGTGCCAGCCGCCTGGAAGGTCCATATGATGCGGTGGTTATAGGTTCCGGCATTGGTGGTCTGACCGCTGCAGCCTGCATGGCCAAACAGGGCAAAAAAGTCCTGGTACTGGAGCAGCACTACACGGCAGGTGGATTTACCCACAGCTATGCCCGCAACGGCTACGAATGGGACGTAGGCGTGCACTATATCGGCGATATGGGGACACCCAATACGCTGGGCCGCAAACTGTTCGATTACATTACTGATGGTGAACTCAAATGGGCCCCCATGGACGAGGTATATGATCGCTTTTTTATCGATGGTGAGCAGTTTGACCTCAAGCAGGGTAAAGAGGGCTTTATAGGTAGTCTGTGCGGTTATTTTCCCGAAGAAGAGCAAGCCATCCGCAAATATGTTTCCATGCTCAGCAAAGTTGCTGCCGGCATGCAGTTTTACACGTTGAATAAAATCCTGCCCTGGCCTGCCAACAAAATTCTCGGGCTGGCGGCAAAACCGGCCATGCCTTCCTACTTCAACAAGACCACGTATGAAGTATTATCATCCCTGACCTCCAACCAGAAACTGATCGCCGTACTTACCGGTCAATGGGGCGACTGCGGGCTGACACCAAAACACTCCAGTTTTCTTATTCATGCTCTGATCGCCAAACACTACATGCATGGCGGCTACTATCCTGTAGGGGGTGCCAGCCGGATGGCGGAAACGATTATTCCCGTTATTCAAAGCGCCGGTGGTGACGTGCTGACTTATGCCGATGTCAAAGAAATACTCTTTGAAAAGGATCGCGCCGTGGGTGTCCGCCTGGCAGACGGCCACAAAATTAAGGCACCACTGGTGATCAGTAATGCCGGTGTATTGAACACCTATGAAAAACTGGTGCCCGAAGCCATCGCACGTAAGGCCGGCTACCCACAGCAGCGTTCGAAAATTGAACGTTCCATGCCTCACCTGGGAATGTACATCGGCCTGAAAGGTACCGCGCAAGAGCTTGGATTACCCAAGACCAATTTCTGGATTTATCCCTCGGCGGACCACGACGCCAGTGTCGAAAATTTTGTCGAAGATACGAATCAGGAATATCCCGTGGTCTATATTTCGTTTCCGTCGGCCAAGGACCCGAGTTATTCGAATCGCTATCCCGGCACATCCACTATTGAAGTAGTCGCACCATGTACCTGGGAACAGTTTGCGCCCTGGAAAGACACCATGTGGGGTAAACGTGGCGATGATTATGATCGACTGAAAGATGAACTGAGCGAACGTATATTGGCCTATGTCTATGAAAAACTCCCCCAGGTGAAAGGCAAGATCGACTACTTCGAGTTGTCCACACCTCTGTCTACGGACTTTTTCTGCCGCTACGGCCATGGCGAGATTTATGGTCTGGAGCATACACCTGAACGCTTTAATCAGGATTGGCTAAGACCGAAGACGCCCATCAAGGGCCTCTACCTTACCGGGCAGGATGTTCTTAGCTGTGGCGTGGTCGGTGCCATGATTGCCGGCCTGCTGACGACAATTGCCATTGATGTAAAAGCAAGCCTGCCATTGGCGAAGAAAATGTTTATCGATAAGGCAGAACCTCCAGCCCCCAGCAAGCTGGCGGAAGCTTAAGTCTGAAGCCCCAAACGTGCCGCGCGCGTTCGGGGCTGCAAACCTCGCAGGCGAAGACTGTCATCAACAGTGTCAATTGATTATTCTTCTGCCATTCCCTCCAATATTGGAGAAATCTCTGCTTCCAACGTTAACTCCTCCTCCGAGGCCAGGCCGCGCATATCTGCAAGCAATGCCCTAAACTCGGGAGAGGTCCTGAGCAATGCCCGCCCACCACTGATGAGGGAATCGACATCGGAGTCCTTTAATTCAAGGCTAGTGGGAAGATTGTTAAAAAACCGCTTGAATGTATCTTTGTGAAAGGACTGGAAATTCAGGTCAATGAAGTAAAACTTTTTACCCGTTTTAGCTTCAATCTCGGTGCCATAGCGACTGACTAACAACTTGGTTTCCAGATTATAGTTTCTGATCTGACTATTAGTCACCGCATCGACGGTTTCTACAATACCCGGTTTTTCCGGTGACTGATCCATAGGGGAAGAAGGCCGCACTTCTGCATTGACCATGATCAGCACGACTCGTTTCACCGCATCCAAGTCATCCACGAAATTGGGTCGCTGCACGATATAGTCCATATTTTCCTTGGCCGCACGCAGGCCAAGATTATCACTGATACCGCCATCGACCAGATGTATAAACGGTCGCTCCTGGCGCTCCGTATAACGCAGGTATGACTGCCGCTGGTCTTGAAATCTGGGGTCTTCCTCCCCGTCATTGGACTGGTATTGCGCAATTGCAGAGTGCCGGGAATCACAAGTGCCGGCATAGTTTTCCATCACTACAGGTGGAAAGGCGACAGGCACTGCTGAGGAGGCGGTAACCGCTCTTGCCACAGACAGTTTACCCATGTCGGAGCAAAATAGATCAAACACATCCTGGGTAAATGAAAAGCGGTTACCACTGGATAAATCAGTCGCGTTTATCAAAATAAAGGGGTGGTTCTCCAACAGCATATCGTTGAAAGTGGCCTTGTTAAAAACAAAGGTATCGTAGTACTCGATCGCCATTTCCGTACGGTCAAAACCACTGAACAAAGACCGCCACCAGTAGGTGGGCGTCAGCAATTGACGGATCAGTGTGCTTTGAATTTTTTGCCGTAGAAATACTTTTTCATAGAGATTAAAGGTATCGTCACCATGAAGGCCATAATAGGCTGCAGTAAAACTGCCACCGGATACCCCCGAGATCAGGTCCACCTCATCCAGCAGACGGTGGCGAGTATGTTCCGCGGGTAGATATGTATCCCTCAATTCTTTCAAGACACCGTAACTTAACGCTGCCGCCCGGGTTCCGCCTCCTGAAAATGACAAAATCAGCAAGGTTTCGCCGAAGGCATGTTGATCACCGAAGCGCCCCAAATGATAACCTTGACGCGTCTCCTTAAGGGCCACATTTTGGGGTTTATAAATACTGCTACAGGCAGACAGCAACGACAGCGCCAAAACGGCCAGCAACTTTAAGTCACCTAGGTGGCTATTCAAGTTGAACACCTTAGTCACTGCTTAAAACCACGCACGCTGCATACGTTCGCAATAGGCGACGAGATTACTGTATTGCCTGGCGAGGTTGCTAAAGTCGCTGTCCATTGGCATGAGAATTAACTGTGCCAGGGAACCAAAGGCTGTGGCATCCAACGACGAATGTTGTTCACCCATGAAGTAGGTTTTAGCCCCCAAAAACGCGGATAACTTCTGTAACGTCGCCTCCGTGATACTCAATACTTCTGCACGATTGTGGCGGCCCATTCCCTGGGCTTTGGCGGCTTTGATAACCCCCTTGCGCGCTATGTCAGGCACTACCAGGCGTAACGGCAGGGGCAACTTGCCAAAAAAAGACTGCTTTATCTGTTTCCAGCCCTGGTCGTCAACCCAACGGCTGTATAAAAGACACCAGTAGAAATGCTCTTCAATCGTCTTGCGGACAAAATAGGCAGCGGCCTTTTGATCCTCACTTAACCAGTGATCCAGATGGAGGTGATATTGATCCGTCAGGTAGTCAACGATAAAACAGGAATCAGCGATACGTTGCCCATCCACTTCGATAAAAGGTAGTTTGCCTTTGGGGGCTTTCTGTAAATTGGAAAAGTGGTTGACGGTTTCATACTCCAGCTCAGCCAAGCGCAAAAAAGTGTGCACCTTCAGCACAAAGGGGCTGGGGTCCTGTACACCCTGACCTTGATCAAATCCGTAGAGTTTTATCATGCTTGGTTAATTCCATTTTCGTTTATATGGGTTATCAGGAGGCCGGTGGCAATTTTACAGGTCAGTCTATTTAAGGCGATGACTTTGCCGCCCTTCTGCAAACTGCGGCAGTCCATCAACGATTTCATTCCAGTTGGCTTTGTAGTCAACAAAAATATGGGCATCAGGCCGATGGGGGATATCAGTATCCAATGTCCCCAGGGAAAACTCCACCACAGCGCCATCGTCATTGGACGCGGCAAATGTCATGCTCGAACCACAGCAGCGACAAAAGCGACGTACCGTACCGTTGTCGGCGCGATAGCTTTCCAGCAGATCCTCACCGCTAAGCCAGCGAAAGTCTTCTGCTCTGGCTTCACCGTATGTGGCAAAAGCGGCACCGTGAAATTTACGGCACATGGTGCAGTGGCAGTGCCCCATTTTTGCGCCTAAATGCGTGACTTCATATTGCACGCCCCCACACAGGCATTTCCCCCTGTAAGGGCCTGAGAGATTAGTGTTCATTCCTGGCACCTAGCGGTCAGATTAAGCGGATTATAATAGCTTTACGCGGATTATAATTTTTCACAGACACAGATGTAGTTTGATGTCTACGTCTATTCGGGCTTGAAACAAGGCTAATGGGATTTTTAATCAGGGACAACTGGCAATGGGAAGCGTCAGCCAGAAAAGTTGAAATCAAGATTCTGAAAATGAGGGATGAAAGAAGAAGTTATAAACAAACAATGTTCAGGCCGCAATTTTCAAATAACCCTCCCGGGATATTTCCCGGGAGTGATTTCGCCACTGCCGTTTTTCTTCGGCGCGTTTGGCTCCTATTGATTTCTGATGTACACCGCCCTTACGCATGATGGGATTACATGCGTGGGGGTTGCGTTTTTTCGCCGGCTTCTTAGCCATGATTATTTCTCCTATAGATTAAGTACAAACCACTTTTTGTGTTTCAGTTTTTTCCACAGTCTGCGTACCTCTTTGTGAGTGATCACATACTGTGGTCCTGAGTCTGTTTCCTGGAAACAGAACTTTCTTGGCAGATCGGTATACAGGGACCTTGGTGGTCCCCGGCGACCGATATGCTTCAAGGCTTTGCCGGTTTCATAATCGTGGTAGAAAATGGTTGAGAAACCTAATTCGTCACGAATGAAACCAATCGCAGCGGTGAGCATGGCCTCGGCCCAAAAGTCGGTATGACGACTCAACACTGACTCGTAGTATCGACACATGGCACTTACTTCCAGTTCATCCCGCCACAAACTGAACGTCCGTTTACTGGCTTTTCGTGCAACGAGAGCATCCTTAAATGCGTCTTTTGCTTCACGTAGCCAATCAGTCTGAATCTCTTCAATCAGTGCCACACCTTCATTGAAGTTCAGGTCGATCCTGGCCCAGGCCATGGTGTTGCGTTTACCACGGTGCACCGGATGACTGTAAAACTTAAAGTGGTCGAAGTCCTTACCCAACAAACAACGGTATTCGTGGTCATGTTCATTGCTGAAATTCATCTGCAGTACCAGGTTCCAGCCAGGCACCGAAGTTTGATTCCAACGGAAATTATCCACGCCTCCCCATTTTCCCAATGTCAGTACATAAGGCTGGGGTGACTCCGGCCAAAGTACCGCAAATTCAGCCGCACAGACTGGTCTGCCTCCAACCTGGCTGACCACCGGTTTGCACACCGGTTTCTGCACCAGTCTGGAAAAACGACTTCGTTTCAGTTCGCTGATGGTACGAGGCCCTTTGTCCTCCAGCTCTTTTTGTAACAGGTAAGGGGCGTAGCGATCTTTAAAGTACCAGAACAGCGTACGTTCTTTCGGCAAACACCCCATGACCTCTTTGATCACGGCTAATTCCATAATGTTGTCTCAATTCTTTAATATTCAAAGCAGTGCCGTCTCTTATCGAATGACTTTTCCGGTCAGCACCAGATTTTGCTATTTCACGCATTTTCTTATCTCCGTATTTGGGTGTATGAAGGCGCTAACCTTTCACACACAACACTTGCTTGAGCTCGTGAACCACTTCGACTAAATCACGCTGGTGTTGCATGACCTGATCGATGTCTTTATAGGCAGCTGGAATCTCATCCAGCACACCTTTGTCTTTACGGCATTCCACACCGCGAGTCTGCTCTTCCAGATCCAGTCGGGTGAATTTCTGCGTTGCCGCTGAGCGACTCATTCTGCGCCCGGCACCATGTGAGCAGGAGCAAAACGACTCTGGATTACCTTTCCCCCGGACAATGTAGGATTTAGCCCCCATGCTACCGGGAATAATCCCGAGCTGGCCTTCCTGAGCACTGATCGCCCCTTTTCGGGTAACATACACATCTGCGCCGAAATGATGTTCCCGCTGCACATAATTGTGGTGGCAGTTAATAGCTTCTGAAGTCAACGTGTAGTCGGGCAACAGGGGCTTAATGGCCCGCAATACCAGATTCAACATCTCCTGCCGGTTTACCCGTGCATACTCCTGCGCCCAGTTCACCGCTTCAACGTAGTCGTCAAAATTCTCACTGCCTTCCTGGAAGTAGGAAAGATCCCTGTCCGGCACCTGCAATTGATGCCGTGCCATATCCTTCCGGGCCAGTTCAATAAAAAAGCGTCCGATAGCATTTCCAATCCCCCGGCTGCCGGAGTGCAGCATGATCCAGACATCCTTGCTTTGATCAACACATAGCTCGATGAAGTGGTTGCCACTGCCTAGAGTTCCCAGCTGTCGCAGCCAGGTTTCCCGTGGTCGGCGTAGCATTTTGTTCAGCTTGTCGTGCTTGTCCAATAGGCCGTCAATGCCATCAGATAACGGTTTACTGGCGGCATGTCGTGCCGACACCACCTTGTGCGACGCATTGCCCACGGGAACCGCACGTTCGATCGCTTGTCGGATCGGCTTTAGGGTATCCGGCAACTGACTGCTCTTGATAGAGAGCCTGACAGCATTCATACCACAGCCGATATCAACCCCTACTGCTGCGGGAATGATGGCTGCACGGGTAGGAATGACCGAACCAACCGTCGCCCCAATTCCCGCATGCACATCCGGCATCGCCGCAATATGCGAGTGGATGATTGGCAACTGCGACAGGTTCTTCAGCTGAGTCAGCGCTTTGTGATCCACATCCGCCGTATAGATTTTGACCGGATGAGCTCCCCCATCCCGAGATTTATTAAGTTCAATAATGACAGGCATTTTCCTGTTCCTAATGTTTGTCTGATCCGCTATTCCGCAGACTTTGCCACCTTATTCAGGGCAAACGATGCCCCGGTCGCTGTTCAGACCAATTCATAACATCGATTCGCCTAACACGAACCCTAAGGAGCCTTTATCGAGGAGCTCTTATCGAGGAGAATTTTTCGCTGGTTAGAAACGAAAAAACCCTGGCGGATTGCTCAGCCAGGGTTTTCTCTTTGAATTCCTGGCTTGAAAGGCTCTTGCTTTGCCTTTCAAGCCGAAACACTTGAAAGGCGTCTAGTCGAAGTAATTAACTTGTTGTGCTAAAACCACTTTCAAATGCCTCCTATAATGGGGTGAGTAAAAGATTTGTGGATTCTGCTGAAAACTGACCCGAATATCATCGGTACAACAGTAGTCCACTGGGCGCCTATGATAGTTTCCGTTATTGATAAAGCAATCTTTTATTTAAACCAATCTCTTCTATAGAAAATGGTTTTAATAATCATGAGCATACTCATGAAAGTTTTATCGTTCCATGGACATGGCCACAATTCCGCAACCGACAAGTAATCCTGCGGACAGTTTTTGTAGCAGCCTCTGTCCTCTCTCTGAATCCAGCAGAGACTTGGCCGAACTTGCGAGAACCACATAAAACAGAAGAATCACCAGCACGATCAACAGAAATACCGGCCCCATCACCAACAACTGCGGCACCACCGTCTTTGTGGAATCCAGAAACTGGGGAAAAAATGCGATAAAGAAACCAATGATTTTAGGGTTGAGCATGGTAGTCACCAGGCCCTGCATAAAACTTCTGAATAAGGAATACCGATCTGTCTCATTATTCGTAGCAATAACGGGACGGTTTGATTTAGATGAGGACAACAGTTGCCGTAAGCCAAGATAGATGAGGTAGACTATGCCCAACCATTTAACCAGGCTGAACGCCAGGGAAGAGGTATACAACAAGGCGCCGATACCACTAAGTGTCAGTATCAGCAAAAGGGCATCGGCGACAACAACCCCCAAGGCCGTGACGACAGCAGCAAAACCCCCTTTCTGCAAGGCATTCATCATGACCACCAACATTGATGGACCAGGCAACAAGGTAATTAAAACTGATGCAACAACAAAGCTGATCGACACAGTTTAGTTCTCCACTGTGTTTCTTAAAGAATGATTCATCTGTCTTAAATTATTTCTATCTATCTCAATAACCCGAGGTGCCCGGTGAACTTATTCACCAGTTTTTTCCGGCCACAAAGCGCAAGACCGAGATATTCAATTTGATTGGATTGGGTATTTTTCAAGCGCGCGGCATATTCTTCATTGCTTCTCGTATTCAAGGTGTCACTGGTCAGGTCAACGACCATCAGCTCTTCTTCATACGCTCTGACGGCGGACCTCAGATCACTTAATAGTTGTCCATCCCCTTTCAATATCGGCATGGCCAGCCGGGTAATTCCGAGATGCTGAAAATTATCTGCATCGGTCATATCCTCCCCAATCACCTCTGGCAGCAGTTTACCCAGGGTCAGCGCCAGAACTGCCGCTGTATTTGCCACCAGACCAATAGGCAACGATTGATCGATGATCAATGTCCATTTGTAATCTATTGACGAGTTGTTTGCAGGATGGATCGACATCAATTTACCCTCGCTGTTCATACGGAAGCTAGCCATTTACCCGCACTATAACGCCAAGCAATATCGGTGATAATATGCGATAAATTAATTTCACTGTTCGATAATTTGAACCATTAAACCAGTTAGCAAAGCTACCGGAGAAAGCCATGATTGATGAATTGCGCGCAATGGCGGTATTTGCCAAGACGGTGGAAAAAGGCTCCTTCCGGGCAGCAGCCAAGGAGCTCGGATTATCCCCTTCAGTGGTGAGCCACCATATCTCCCAATTAGAAAGCCGGTTAAATGTGGCCCTCCTCTACCGGTCGACTCGCCGAATTTCTCTAACAGATAGTGGAGAGCGTCTGGCTAAGGCCGCACAGGAAATGCTCCTGGCAGCAGAGCAGGGTTTGCAACACCTGATGGAAACCCAGGACAACCCTAGTGGGAAACTGTGGCTGACATTGCCCAATATGCTGGCAAATCATAGTGTCACCCAACACATTGCTGAATTCGCTCAATGTCATGCAAGGGTGTCGCTACATCTCAGCTACAGTGATCATCCCCAGGATTTGATACGTGACGGTATTGATCTCGCCATCAGAATTGGCCCATTACCTGACAGTAGGCTGAAATCGCGGAAGTTGTTTGATATGTCCCGGACACTGGTGGCATCTGCCAGCTATCTCGAAAAACGAAAATATGAGAAGAAAAAACTGCCGAAGCAGCCGGAGGATCTACGTGACTGGGACTGGATTGGGTTATCCGTGCGTGCCAACTCCAAAGTGTTTAATCATCGTAGCAACGCTCCACAAGAAATCAGCTTCATACCCAGAATAACGACCGACAGCATGGAGGCGGTTTATCAGCTATGTTGCTCGGGAATGGGGCTGTCAACTCCTCCCAGCTTTATGGTGCAGGAGGCTCTTAGGAAGAAGCTGCTGGTTGAAGTCTTACCCACCTGGCCTCCCGAGTCCCTGCCGGTATATGTCCTTTGGCCGGACAATATTGCGCCCAACAACCTGACCCAAAGACTCATCAGTTTTCTGATGCAACAGCAAGAAGCTAAAAACTAGGAGGCTGTCTTAAGTCCGACTGGCTCCTAGGCTAGCTTCAATGGGGATTCACTGGTCAGGCTGCAGCAGTCTCCTTGGCAGATTTCATATGTTCAATAATTTTGTGGGCAAGCCTGGGCAATAGTGGTAGCGGTAAATCATGCCCCCAGCCCGGAATGATATCCAACCGGGCGTGAGAAATATTGTCTTTCAGCCAGTGTGCAGCCTTGGGTTTAACCAATGGATCGGCACTACCGTGCAGGATCAGGGTAGGTGCGGTAATCTGCGTTGAATAATCTTCGATACTGCCTGTCGCCATGATTGCGCGCATTTGCCGCACCACCCCCAGGGGACGATAGCTACGTTGATAATCACGGGCAATCCGCTGTAGTACCCGGTCCTTAGGTGTTGCGAAACCCGGGCTTTGAACTGTTTCCCAAAACGCCAATCCACGTTTCAGAGCCGCCTCCTGGTCATGTCCACGTACACCACCGCCGTTTATACGCCAAAGGGTATTAAGGTCCGGCGAAGGTAACTTGGGATGGTTGTTGGAAGTCATCAACAGGTTGAGGCTCAAGATTTCAATATCATCACGACTTGCCAGCAGTTGGGCAATCATGCCTCCCATGGAGATACCCAAGAGGTGAGTACTGCTGATTTTCAGTCGCTTCAGCAGGGCAACAGCATCATCAGCCATGTCATGAAGGCTGTATGGGGCTTCAATCTTCATACCCAGCTTGGTACGGATATAGGCAACCGGCGCCGGAACTTTCTGGTGAAACTCCATTTCCTCAGAGCGGCCAATATCACGGTTATCGAAGCGGATGACGCGGTATCCGCTTTCCATAATAGGCTCCAGCAGTTCTGGCGGCCAGGCGGTCATTTGCGTGCCCAGGCCCATAATCATTAGCAATGGCTCTCCTTCAGGATCACCAATTTCCTCATAACATATTTTGATGCCGTTAACTTTGGCAAACTTTTCCTTGGGCTGATAAAGGGGGTGGGAATAGGGGGTTGTCATGTCAGATCTGGCTCTCCTGCTGGACCTGCAGACTTTAGCAAAGTTACTTCAGCAAACATAGCTTATCGCCTGGCGATCAGGTAATGACGGCAGGAACCACCTGATATTTGTCAGGATTTTCATGTAAAGCAATCTGCTTAAGACAGCTGAACGGGGCATTAATTCATTACATTTACATGAACAAATATTAACCAACCCAAGTGCAACCAATGTCCGTAATTATAGTCTCAAGGAGAAGTCTCACATCGAGACAAAGCAACTGTCTCAACCGAGATTATGTTGGCCACAACAAGCTCGTGAAACATCACGAAGCGAGGAGGAAATAATGAACATAAAACATCTAGTGCTGGTAGCCGGTTCTGCTTTATTCACACTTGGAAGTACAGCTGTTTTGGCAGATGGCACCAACAGCATAGCCAATCAGCATAACGAATCAGAGACCTACTTATTGCATGGCGCCGAGCTTGCGGAATACTACATCGAGAAAGGTGAAGCCACTGCAGCCGGCAGCATGGACGAAACTCCCGCGATGAGCAGGCAGGAAGAGTTCAGAACTGATGGACTGACTGCAGCGCAACGCAAACGGATGGAAGTCGGCAACGACAATTAGTCATAGCCGGTCCGGTGAAGATTTCACCTTCCTATATGTAACTGGTAACCAAAAGGTGTAACTGGTAACCAAAAGCACGCCTCCAAGGCGTGCTTTTTTATAACTAGATCAGCATTGATCCCAACTCATACCAATCATCTTTTTATGAAGCTCCAGTATTCCTAGCATGCTGCTGCCTGATTCGCTCCAATACAGAATCAGCGGCATGGTCTGTGGTAATGCCCGCCTGTTTTAATTTGGAATCCAGCTGCTGGTGGCCAGGATCATCACCTATCTTCATCAATGCTTCCTGCATATCATCAAACTCCTGCTGCCTGGCCTGAATTCTTTCGAGAGATTCCTGCATATCCACAATTCTCGCTCCCAGAGTATTAGCTTTGCTGGCAAGTGCCCGTGTAGCCTGTTGCGAACTCTGTGTAGCCTGCACCAAGCGTAGTTCGCGTCTGTAGTGTTGTATATGTTTGACCGCTGCCTTAAGGGTAGACCGCAGTTTATCTTCATGTTCCGCCAGCCTCTTTAATGCAGTCTTCTCATCATTGCCTGCCTTTTCCTGCTCTGCAATCCATGCAGCGAGCTCACGAGCCAGATCCTCTTCCTTCTTATCCAGAGCTTCCAACGTCTGAGACTCCCGTAGTGAGACGGCCTCGCAGCGTTGATCATGGACTCGCTGCAAGCGCATCCGCTCGGCAATAACCCGGGCTAGGTCATGTTTTGCCTGGTGCATGGAATTTTCACAGTCGTAGATTTCCTGCTCAAAGATTCGGATGGCATTGGCATCGACCATTTTTTCGGCACTTTCTCTCGCTGCACCGCGGAATGCGGTGGTTATTTTTTGCATCACTAACATGGGATTACCTTTTCTGATTAACCTATCTATTGACTATCAATAACTGGCACCATCCAGCACGTTTTGGTTCAAGCCCGAAACCGGATCAGTCCACAAATTCACGCAGTATCTGATTGGTTTTGGCATCAGAGATTTTGCTTAATAGCCGCTGGGCCTCATGTTCATCACGCATGGTCTTCGACAGGGTGATGGTTGAACTGACCAGGAACAGTGTGCTGATACCAAAATACCCTTTCACCAGAAGATCGGCAGGCATAAGAAAAATACCTGCAGCTACTGCCCCCAAAGCGATGGCAAAAGACGTCTTGACGTAAAACAGCCATCCTTTGGAATTGCTTTGAATTTCGCTAATCGACATCATTTTTAACCTCATTGCTATGATCTGCCTTACCTTCAAGGCTGTGAAGAGAATCACCTCTCGAACCAAAAAACAAAACCCAAATAGATATAATCGCTTTTTTGATTACCAAGAGTATTACCTGGCAGTACTTTTTATCATTTTAAGAAAAAACAGCTAGCAAGATTAGATTCAGATGAATGTTGACACCGCATATATTCACTGAATACAATGTTTACACCTATTACTTACATTGTTTCCGGAGCCGCCCAAATGCATGCTCTTAAAAATCTCGACATCCGTTGGAAGTTATTAGCTATCTGGGCACTTTTTTTTGCCCCAGTATTGATTGCCCATTCACAGGAAGTTCCTGTTCATACGGAGACTGTTAAAGCCGAGCGTATTCAGCGTCCGATACTAACCAGCGGTATGTTGGTTAATCCGTCAGAACAAACTTTAGCTTTCAAGACTCCCGGGATTGTTGCCAGGCTGCATATACGTGAAGGGCAGGCAGTTAGCAAAGGAGATATCCTAGCCGAACTGGATAAAGAGGAAATCCTGGCACAGGTTGCCCAGTCCGAATCTCTTTATCTGGATGCACAACGCACTTTGCAAAGGGTCGAAAAACTATACAAAAGCAAAGTGGTATCCCTGGATCAGTTGCAAAGCGCCCAAACCGGCGTGGAAGTGGCTAATGCCAACTTGAGAATCGTCCGCTTTAACCTTAAGCATGCGACCATTAGGGCACCTGAAGACGGGCGGGTCCTTAGGAAACTGATTGAAGAAAACGAACAGGTCAACGCGCAAGTACCTGCCCTCGTATTTGCCAGTGACAATGCCGGCTGGGTGATTCGGGTAGGCCTGAGCGACAGGGATATCATCCGCATTGCAGAAGGCGATCTGGCCGAGATCATGGTCGATGCCTACCCGGACCGAGTGTTTGAAGGCTTTGTCTATGAAACAGCCGCAAAAGCCAACATGGCCACCGGCACCTTTGAAGTTGAAGTCCGCGTCAACCCTATCGACGAGAATTTACTGTCCGGCATGGTAAGCCGGGTCACAGTCATGCCGTCCAACGTTGAAGAGTACGTACTTGTTCCTTTAAGCGCGATTATTTCCGCCTCGGGCTCATCTGCGGAAGTTTTTACCCTGGATACCCAAAACCGGGCTCATATGACAACGGTCACAATTAAGAATTTTTCCACTTCACATGTTGCGATTGTCGGCGGCCTGACTCCCGGACAAACCATTGTCACCCGCGGCGCCACCAGCGTGATTGAAGGCCGTAAGGTGTTGCCCGTCAATGACATAGCTGCAATTAATTAGCCATGGGTGTGGCCTTGGTGCGCATGGCTTGAGAGCCTGCGCATCGTTTTTTTTCTGTCTGCGGATTTTTCCGTCTGTACAGTGCCCAGGCCAATTCAGCTGCTAAGCAAAAGTGCTGACAGCTGAAAGATGTTGTTGTCGCCGCCAATCCCGCGCGACCCTTTTACTTCTCCACCTTTCACTTCAAGAGGAATTCCAGGATGCGTCTGCCAGAGCTAGCCATTCGAAATCATGCCTTTTCCTGGGTGGCAGCCCTACTACTGGTCGGTCTGGGTGTGGTTTCCTTTATCTCCATGCCGAGGTCTGAAGACCCGCAATTCGACTTTCCTACAACGCTTACTACCGTACTGTATCCGGGCACTAATCCTGTCGATATGGAACGTCTGGTGGTGGATCCTATCGAAGATGCCATCAATGAGCTGGAGGACCTGAAGAACATCCAGACCGAAATTCAGGACGGCCTGGCTCTGATCAGAGTGGAGTTTCTCTATGGTAGCGATCCTGAGGACAAATTCGAAGACGTTGTTTCCGCAATCCAGGGGATTCGTGGCGACCTTCCGGAAGGTTTAGCCAAGCTCAACACCCAAAAGCTCTCTCCCTCCGACGTGGTAATCATGCAAGTGGCAATGTCCTCGCCTACCGCCACTTCAGAAGAATTCAAGAACTACGCCGAACTGCTGGAAACCCGTCTGGAACGTGTGAGTGGCGTTAAGCGAGTGGATATCAAAGCCGCTCAGGAGCTTGAGATTCAGGTTAAGGGTGACTGGGTACGCCTGCAGCAGCAAGGCATCTCACTGGATGAGCTGGCGAATGCTGTTGGCAAGGCAGCCTCTAATTTACCTGGTGGTTATGTCAATACTGAAGACCGCCGATTCAGTGTGCGCAGCAGTGGTGACTATAAGGATATTGAAACACTCAAACGTACCGTTGTCCGAGCCGTCGGAGATCATGTGGTGTATGTAGAAGACCTGGCTGATATCCATCTTAGTGAAGCAACCCCCACCTACCGGGCGCGTTTTCAGGGCACACCATCAGTATTCCTGGCTGTTGTACAACGTAAAGGCAGCAATATTTTTGATATCACCAAAGGCTTGAAAGAAGCCCTGGTGGACTTTGAAAAGCGCCTGCCGGGTGAGTTGAAACTGGCAATTGTGCATGACCAGAGTGTCAGTGTGGAAAGTCGGATTAACGGTTTCTTCAGCAATCTCTGGCAAGGCTTGATACTCGTCGGTGCAGTGGTATTACTGGTTCTGGGCATAAGAGCATCGCTGGTGATCGTGCTCGCTATTCCGTTTTCCATCGCAATAGGTCTGGGCTGGGTTGACCTTACAGGTTTTGGCCTGCAGCAAATGTCGATTGTCGGCTTGGTCATTGCCCTCGGACTGTTGGTGGATAATGCCATTGTAGTCACTGAAAATGTGGCCCGTTATCTACGCCAGGGAATGTCACGTGAGCAAGCCGCCATCAGGGGTACGCAGCAGGTGGGCTGGGCTGTAGTCAGCGGCACATTTACCACGGTGTTGGCGTTTGTACCGATTTTGATGATGCAGAGTGGCTCGGGAACTTTTATTCGCTCCATGCCGGTCACCGTCACATTGACCCTGATAGCATCACTATTGATTGCACTCAGCATCACGCCATTGCTGGCCAGCCGATTTCTGAAACACGGCGCTTCCGCACAACAGCCAGGGACCATATTGCGCTGGACCAACACGATGGCAGATGGTCCTTACCGGCGCGCTCTGGGATGGTCTCTGCGTCATCCGTTTATTGTACTTCTGATCGCGCTAGCAGTATTCGCTGGCACCCTCAGTCTGTTTCCAAAAGTCGGGGTCAGCCTGTTTCCCAAAGCTGAGAAGTCCATGATTCTGGTTGATATTGAAACGCCGGATGGCAGCACTTTCGGGTTTACCCAGACCATCGCCCACCAGGTCGAGCAGGACCTGCTGCAGAAGGATGGGGTTAAAACCGTCGCCACCAATGTGGGCAAGAGTAATCCCCGGGTCTACTACAACACCATGGACAGCAAGCAGCAACCGAACTTTGCCCAGCTTCTGGTACAACTTGATGAACAGCCTTACTCAATGATTGAGGCCTGGGTGACCGAGCAACGCCAACAGTACGCCACTTTTGCCGACGCCAGCGTACACTTCAAAGAATTCAATCAGGGGCCACCATTGAAGGCACCAATCACGATGCGAATCGTGGGAGACAATATCGAGGCCTTGCGCAAGGTGGCCCAGGATGTGGTTGATATCATTGAAAATACCGCAGGGACTGTAAACGTTGACACCCCGATCAGCCGCCATAAGGTAGATCTGCGCGTAGCTATTCAGCGGGACAAGGCAGCGCTTTACCAAGTCAGCCTGGATACCATTGACCGTACCATTCGTGGTGGTCTCATCGGCCTGAATGTTGGGACACTTCGGGATGAACAGGGTGAGGATTACCCCATTATGGTCACTACCCGGGAAGGTGATGAACCGGCACTGGATCAGTTTGAGCGTATGGTGGTGGCTAACCAGCGCAACGACCTGATTCCACTGAAACAACTGGCAAACGTGGAAATGGAAACCGCTATCCCTATGGTTCAGCACTATAACCTGGAACGCATGGCGCGGGTGACGGCGGATGTCCTCCCGGGATATCAGACTGAACTGGTAACCAATGCCATTGTCGAGAGGCTTGATAACTACCCCTGGCCGGAAGGCATTGCCTATGCCGTCGGCGGTGAACAGGAAAACCGCAAGGAATCATTCGGTGGTATGGCCAAAGCATTGCTGATTGCCGTTGTAGGTATCTTTGCCGTGCTGGTGATGCAGTTCCGCTCCTTCCGTCAGCCTTTGGTGGTGTTCGCAGCGCTACCATTCGCCTTGGTAGGTGCCATTCTGGCGCTCTATATCACCGGCAACACCTTCTCTTTTACAGCCTTTATCGGTCTCACCTCATTGGTCGGCATTGTGGTGAACAACTCTATTATTTTGGTGGACTATGCCAATCAATTGCGAGAGAAAGGCGCTGATGTGGCAACAGCGATGGTCGAATCAGGCCAAACCCGACTGCTGCCGATCATTCTGACTTCCCTGACCACCATCGGTGGCCTGCTACCGTTAACCCTCACCGGTTCGTCCATGTGGGCGCCTCTGGGTTGGGTAATTATCGGCGGGCTCGCCGTGTCCACCCTACTGACCCTGTTTGTGGTTCCCGTGTTGTACCGCCTGTTTGAGGGAAAGGGCGAAGTAGAGGTAGAAACAACATCAGTCACTGCAGTCAACGTTCCGCTGACTTCGCTTAAATAAGCTGCTGACAGGCAGGCATCAAACAGATGTCTGCCTATGAATTGCTTATATTCAGTACTGGCAATAACGGTTACAAAGCCCCCAGCTCAAGCAGGCGTTGATATATGGCCTCTGCCATTTTCCGATACCCCTGAGCATTAAAGTGCACAGAATCAGATTTCATGGCAGCATCCCTTTCCAACGCCGCTACTATGTCATTCTCTGCCGCCAACATCAGCTCCTCTTCAAGCTCAAGATAGAACTCTGCCGTACCCGGAATTATTCCAAACTCCGGCACACCTACCAACATAACCTCAATGTCATTGTCGCGAATGAGTTGAACCATTTTGGCCAGATTGTCTTTTGCGGCCTGTTTGTTGCCGCGGTGCAAAATATCATTGCCACCCAACTCCAGAATCACCAGTAGTGGTTGCACCTCGTCCAACACAGCGGGCAAACGCAACACACCTTCAGCAGTGGTTTCTCCAGGCACACCACTGCGTACTACCCTACGCCCACTGAGTTCCTCCAGCACAGCTGGATAACTTTGATTGGCCTTGACCCCAGTGCCATACGTCAGACTGTCCCCGAAAGCCAGAATGGTGCCATGCGGGGGGACGCGGGTTAATTCGGGTGTCTTACTGCATCCGGATAATACCAACAGTAAGACAATTCGTGTGACGATAATGATTCGATAACGGATGGGAAATCTAAAGAGACAAGAAAGCACTTCCATGAACCTGCTGAGTATAAAGCATTCAGTTTAGTTGCCGTGGCCTAACTCAACAAACGAGAGCTATTGAAGCGTGCGGATATCCGCCGATCTCAACCCTTCAAATGGGTGGAAATCCACCCACTCAAATTCAAACAATAAGCCAAAAAATACTATAACTATATGTTTTTATTTAACTAATTCATAACTCATGGAATTGGCCCACAGGTTGCAATAAAACCTGCAGGTCTCTTGGTCTCAGCGTCTTCTTTGATTCCAAGCCTACATTTACAAAAACAATGAAATGAGGATATCTAATATGCGTTTTAAACATCTCATTATGGCAGCGGTGGGTACCTGTCTCTCTTTTTCAGTGCTGGCGGCTCCTATCACCATCAAGTTTTCTCATGTGGTGGCGGAAAACACACCCAAAGGCCAGATGGCTATCAAGTTCAAAGAGCTGGTTGAAGCCCGCCTGCCGGGCAAAGTCGAAGTAAAAGTGTTCCCAAACTCACAATTATTCGGCGATGACAATGTGCTGGAGGCCATGCTTCTGGGAGATGTACAACTTGCCGCGCCTTCATTGTCCAAATTTGATAACTACACCAAAAAGCTACAGATTTTTGACCTGCCCTTCCTGTTCAAGGATATGGCAGCGGTAGAACGTTTCCAGAACGGCCCTGCCGGTCAAGAGCTATTAGGCTCACTTGAGAAAAAAGGCCTTGTGGGTCTGGGTTATCTGCACAATGGCATGAAACAACTGTCTGCCAACAGTCCTATTGCCAATCCCTCTGATATCTCCGGGAAAAAATTCCGCATTCAGACTTCAGATGTACTGGCCGCACAGTTTGAAGCGGTAAAAGCCGTACCGGTGAAAAAGCCTTTCTCCGAGGTATTCACTCTGTTGCAGACGAAAGCGATTGATGGACAGGAAAACACCTGGTCCAACATCTATTCGAAAAAATTCTTCGAAGTTCAGGAGCATATAACTGAATCAAACCATGGTCTGCTGGACTACCTGGTGGTCACTTCCAAGGAATTCTGGATGGATCTTGATGACAATACCCGGAAGGTATTAAAGGATAGTCTTGATGAGGCTATTGCCCACGGTAACAAAATTGCCAGCAAAAAAGGTGAGAGCGACAAACAGGCGATCATCAACTCCAAACGCAGTACCGTCACCAGCCTGACTCCTGAGCAACGCAAAGCTTGGGTCAGCGTCATGAAACCAGTCTGGAAAGAATTTGAAAAAGACATTGGTCCAGACCTGATCAAAGCTGCTGAAGCTGCCAATCAATAAGCGTTGCAAAGCCGGCTCTCCGCTGGCTATCGCCATCTGAGAAGCAGGGCCGCAAAGGCCCTGCTATCTTTAAATAACCTGGATAAGTTCCGCCTACCACAAGAATAAAGGTCTTACTATGCTGGGTCGTGTCATCAATCGACTGGAAGAATCCATCCTCTGCGTGCTCCTTGTAACGATGACGTTACTCGTCTTCGTTGAGACGCTATTACGCTTTGGTTTTAACACCGGCCTGCTCTGGGCAGAAGAAGCCACACTCTATCTCAGCGCCTGGATGGTGTTGTTTGGTGCCTCATACGGCGTCAAGGTAAATGCCCACATAGGCGTAGATGCCTTCGTCAAACTACTGCCGGATGTGCCACGCCGAGCGGTAGGGTTTATTGCCGTACTTTGTTGCCTGACCTACTGCGGAATATTTATTTACGGTAGTTGGATCTACCTCAGCAAGATGCACAAAATTGGTATCGAGCTCAATGATATCCCGGTAGAAAAATGGATGGCCCAAAGCATTTTGCTGATCGGCTTTGTGTTACTGGTTATCCGCTTTCTGGAGCTGCTGTGGAACATTATTCGGGGCGAATCCAAGGGCTTCGAATTTGTCGATGAAGCCAAGGAAAGCATGCACCTGGCTGACGAACTCAAACAAAATTCTCCTGTAGACACTTCATCTGAGAACAGTACGCCCGAGAATAAGAATACCACCACAGGAGATCGTTCATGACCACTGCAGTACTCTTTACCCTGCTGCTCCTCTGCATGTTGATAGGGATGCCCATCGCCATCGCCTTGGGGCTTTCCAGCGTGGTCACTATCATGTTTTTCTCCAGTGACTCCTTGGCATCCATTGCCCTGAAACTGTTTGAGGCTACTTCCAGCCATTACACCTTGCTGGCTATACCTTTCTTTATTCTGTCCTCTGCCTTCCTGTCCACAGGCGGCGTAGCCCGACGACTAATTGACTTTGCCGTTAACGCAGTCGGCCATATCCGCGGCGGCCTGGCCATGGCTTCGGTATTGGCCTGCATGCTGTTCGCGGCAGTCTCCGGATCTTCACCAGCAACTGTCGCTGCCATCGGGACTATTGTTATTGCTGGTATGGTCAGGGCAGGTTATCCGCAAAGCTTTGCTGCCGGCGTCATCGCCAATGCAGGGACTCTGGGCATCCTGATTCCGCCGTCCATCGTCATGCTGGTTTATGCCGCTGCCACCGAGGTCTCAGCCGCCAGAATGTTCATGGCCGGACTGATTCCGGGAGTCATGATGGGAGGTATTCTGATGGTGGCAATTTACATTGTCGCACGTATCAAAAACCTGCCGTCACATCCCTTTCCCGGTTTCAAGCCGTTGATCAAAAGCGGCATGATTGCCATGGGCGGCATGATGCTCATCATCATCGTACTGGGTTCCATTTATGGTGGTATAGCCAGTCCTACAGAAGCCGCTGCTGTGGCCGCTGTCTATGCCTTCCTGGTAGCGGTGATCGGTTATCGTGACATCGGACCCATGAAGGGAATCCCCTGGCGTAAAGAAGGTGAAAGCTTCGGCAGTGCCGGCATTCGCAATACCCATCAAATGCTGGTGGCGATTCCAAAATCCTTCGTCAACAAAGAAGTGTCCCATGTGGTGCTGGATGCTGCCAAAGTCAGCCTGATGTTGTTGTTCATCATCGCCAACGCCATGCTATTTGCCCATGTGCTGACCACAGAACGAATTCCTCACGCCATCGCGGAAACTATCGTGCACTGGGGTCTACCGGCATGGGGCTTCCTGATTGTGGTTAACTTGTTGCTATTGGCTGCAGGGAACTTTATGGAACCTTCCGCGATACTGCTGATCATGGCCCCCATTTTATTCCCTATTGCCACCCAGTTGGGTATCGATCCGATCCACCTCGGTATCATCATGGTGGTGAATATGGAAATTGGGATGCTGACACCTCCTGTAGGGCTCAATCTTTTTGTCACCGCAGGCATCACCAATCGCTCCATCGGCTGGGTTATTAAAGCTGTGTTGCCCTGGATGCTGCTTCTGCTGGGCTTCCTCATCCTGATCACCTATATACCGCAATTTTCCCTGTTCCTGCCGGAGTTGATCGATAAGCTTCAGGGCTATAACTAGCCTGCTGACATGATTTCCAGGGCCGATTAACCGGACATCAGGTAACAGCGCAATCCACCTTCGATATCCGAGGGTATTTCAGAGGCAGCTTCCCCAGCTGCCTCTTTTTTATTGCCTGTTCGAGGCCTTGAAGCAACAGCATCCCTGCCTACGCTTGAGATACTTCTCCAACCTCTCTAGACTGGTGCCCTGTGACTAATCGTTCCCTCATTGATAACCCCGCTTTGCGGCACTTTGAACCTGGTCCGATTACTCTGGAAATACACTTATGCCTCTCCATCCTCAGGATTCGAGGCCGCAAGCCAATAACATAAGGTGACGTCCATGTCCGATTCCCAAGCCCGGGTTATCAGTATCCATTACACATTGACCAATGATCAGGGCGACGTCCTGGATAGTTCCGTTGACGGTGATCCGTTGAACTATCTGGAAGGCGCACAGAACATTATTCCCGGTCTGGAAAATGCGCTGAAGCCACTTTCCACCGGCGACAAGACCAAAGTATCTGTTGAACCCACTGAAGCCTACGGTGAACATTCCCCCGAGCTGGTCCAGGAAGTGCCATTGGAAGCCTTCCAGGGAGTGGAAAAAGTTGAAGCCGGAATGCAGTTTCATGCACAAACGGAATCCGGACCACGGGTTATTGTCGTCATGGACGTTTCCGAAGACACAGCCACTATTGATGCCAATCATCCACTGGCTGGCCAGACCCTGCATTTTGACGTTGAAGTCATGGAAATTCGTGACGCTACCTCGGAAGAACTGGAACACGGGCATGTTCATGGCGCGGGTGGTCATCAGCACTAAGCCTGACAGGTGACAACCGCCTGTGAATAAACCCACCGAGAAAAGCCTTACGCACGCTTACATGGCCATCGGGAGTTACGTCATCATCGGACTCTCGATTGTGGTTATCCGTGAGTCCTGGTTACACTTCCGGGTGGGTTTTATTCTGCTTCTGATCGCCGCCCTGGCAGGTTTGCTGGCGGCGATACTATCCCTCAAACAATTGACGAATGGACAATCAGCCGCACAGCGCAGGAAGTACAGTAGCTGGCTCGTCCTTGTCCTTGGACCTGTTCCCTTTTCCGTGTTGCTGGTCAAGATCATTGGGGCCAGCCATTACCCCATGATTCATGACATCAGCACTGATACGCTGCAGCCTCCGCCACTCATTGCAGCACTAAGTCTGCGTGACAGCAACGACCACTCAACGAACTATGCACCTGAAACTGCCACACTGCAGCATGAGGCTTATCCGGGCATTCACAGCATAGTCATTAATCAAACGCCATCAGAACTGGCTGTCAAAGTCAGGGCCTATATGACGGCGCAGGGTTGGAAAGTGGTTTCCGAGCCGGATAATACCCAGCAAGTGGAAGCTGTCGCCACCAGCAGTCTGTTCAAGTTTGAAGACGACATCGCGGTGCGCTTCACCCCAGAAGGGCAAGGTACACGGGTCGATGTCCGTTCAGCTTCAAGAGTGGGGAAAAGTGACCTTGGTGCAAATGCACGCCGTATTGAAGCCCTTCTCATAGATCTGCAATAGCATTTGAATACAGACCTACAGGCACTGACCTAAGTTCGCCGATTTATCCTGATAACATCCAATAGTGACCCACCCCTTAATCTATAGTTTTATTATCTACTTAGTCACTAAATACTATATTTAAACTATGATTAGAACAGCGCTAACCTGACCATCCAACCTAACCTATGGAATTAATCCCATGAAAAAACATCCTTTCAAGGCATGGTCAGCTGCCCTACTACTGTTTTGGCAACTACCGGTTGCTGTTGCGGCAGATACTACTGGTGTACGTTTCAGTTACCTGGAAACCAGCCAGTCCCAAGGTGCCCAGGAGGCTATGGTCGTGGCGGGTGGAAGCTGGTGGATCAGGCGACACCTGACCCATGGAGCACTCTTGATAGAACATGCCAAGGGAACCCTGTTGTTTGATACCGGCCTGGGCACCCAGGTCGATCAACAATTTGCGGAAAATTCCTGGCTATCCAGCCAGCTGTTTGCGTATACCGAACCCGATCCGGTGGTTAATCAGCTATCCCGGCACCAGTATTCTCTGGAACGAATCACCGCCATTATTCCTTCTCATCTACACTGGGATCACGCCAGTGGACTGGTAGATTTCCCCGGTATTCCCATCTGGGTTCAGCAGGGCGAGCTGGAAGCGGCCCGGCATGGTGAAAAACCCTCTTTTTTACAATCACAGTTATCGTCACCGGAACTTAACTGGCGGCTGATCAAACTCACCTCGGTACCTTTTTTGGGCTTCGAGCACAGCCTGGATGTGTTTGGCGATGGTTCAGTGGTGCTGGTCGATCTGGCTGGACATACTACAGGCCAGGTAGGTCTTTATCTGCGAACTTACAGTGGTATGCCCTATTTATTTATTGGTGACACTACCTGGACGCTGGAGGGTGTCACTACCAACCAGCCAAGACCGGATCTGATCAAACTTGTGGTGGATCTGGAGCAGGATGAAGACCTGGCCAAAAAACGTATTGGAATGGTTCATCAACTGGCGGCAGACCACCCGGAGATCACCATTGTGCCGGCCCACGATGAGCACGTGGCTGCCACCCTGCCACACTTTCCTGACTTCAGCGAGGCTGATCTGGTGAGCCAGGCAAATTAAACAGTGAGATAAGAATATATGGATCTACGCTCATTGCGCTATTACCTCGCTGCTGTGGAGACCGGCAGTATCACGGCTGCGGCAGAACACTGCTACGTTGCCCAACCGTCAATTTCGCTGGCCATCGGAAAGCTGGAAGAAGAGCTGGGTATCATATTGCTTGAGCGCGGTAAGAAGGGGGTTGCACCCACGGCAGCTGGACGGGAACTTTATCTTAAGGCGCAGCGATTACTGGCGGAAAGTGATGGAATCGTCCGCTATTTCCGCCAGCAAACGCCACTGCCGGTGATCAAACTGCAGCTGGAAGTGGTACTCAGCCTGCCGCGGATGAGAATTCTGCTTAAGCAATTGTCGTCCCTGCGCCAGAGTCATCAACTGGAGCTGACTCAATCCAGCCACGACGCCAGAATCAAGCTCATCCGGTCAGATGAAGTACCGGACAATTTCCACTTTCAGCCATTATGGGAGGACGAGTATTGTCTGCTTCTCCCTCTGGGCCACCCTCTTGCCGGTAAATCCAGTGTCAATGTACAGGACCTCAAACACCTGGCTATTGTGGAAAGGACCTTTTGCGAAAGATCCCAGCTATGGGAAGAATTCATTAGCGGTCACCAGCTGGCACCACACATAACAGCACAAACAGACACCGAAGAATGGGCGCTTATGCTGGTAGAGGCCGGTGTCGGTGCAGCAATTGCCCCTGCCCCCGATGATCTCGATAACTACCTTATCAAGGCCATCCCTTTGTCGGAAATAGAGGGCCTGGCTAAAATCACCCGGGTACTGGGTCTGGCCTGGAGCCCGTTCCTGAAACCGGCACTGCTGGCAACGCTGGAGAACTTGAAAGGCTTTTAGTTCAAGCCTTCATCCAAACGCCTGCAGCGAGCGTATAGGTTTTCAATGATTGTGGAGCAGCAGCGGGCACAGTAGGCTATGGCAAAAGCAAGCAATCTCATATTCCTACCACTGAGGCAAAATATGGACTCAAACAAAGCCTCTTCGCCTGCGGATGGGCCGAATAAACCCGATCAGCTTGCCCCCCTGATTGAATCAATTGCCCGGTATCAGGACAAAACTGCGTTCCGCAACCTGTTCAAAGAGTTTGGCCCTAAAATTAAAGCCTATGCCATTAAGCAGGGCATGCTTGAATATGCTGAAGAGCTGGTACAGGAAGTCATGGTAAATATCTGGCGCCGAGCCAGACAATTCGACACCAGTAAGGCCAGCGCCTCTACCTGGCTGTTTGCTATTACTCGTAACGCTCGTATTGATATGTTACGGAAGCTCAATCGTTCTTCCAACGAGGTACATGTGGAAAATGAATTCATGTTAAGCCTCCCGGGTGAGGGCGGACCCTCACAATCCTACCAACTGGCAGTCATCAGCAAGCAGCTGCGGAATTCCCTTAACAGTCTCCCCTTAGAACAGCGGGATGTTATTGCCAAGGTCTATCTGGAAGACAAGTCTCACCAGCGGGTGGCAGATGAACTCGAACTGCCCCTGGGAACAGTTAAAAGCCGGGTACGACTGGCACTTCAAAAGCTACAGGTTATTTTGCAGGAAGGTTGAGTATGGTTCAGCATCATCCCAGTGACGACATACTGGTTGAGTTTGCCGCTGGAAACATCAGATGTCATATGGCACTTTGCGTGGCAATGCATCTGAAGCATTGCCCCCATTGCCGCGACCAGATCCACCAACTTAGCGCCGTGGGCGGCTCGCTGATCTATGAACTGACTCCAGAGCCGTTAGCCGATGGCCTATTTGACAAAGTCTTGGAGCGCATTGACCTTACCCATCAGTTGCACGTTGCCGAGACGGCCTGTGACGATACCCATTTACTACAGAAGTGGTTACCCCAAGGACTGGCCAATATTCCATGGCACAAGCAATGGTTCAAACTTTACGAACATGTTCTGGAAGTGCCCAAGATAGGTCACTGGCGCCTGACACTACAAAAAATAACGGCAGGCGGGGTGGCCCCTGTACATGGGCATTATGGCCGTGAGATCAGCGTCGTCCTGCAAGGCGGGTTTTCCGACGAGATGGGTGTCTATGAAGAAGGCGATTTCGTGCTGCGGGATAACTCTCATACTCACCGCCCGCGCGCTCTGGAGAACAGAGATTGCATCTGCCTGTCCTATTGCGAAGCACCGGTACGACTGACCGGTCCTGTCGGCCGCTGGTTGGAAAAGTTTCGTGATATGTTTGTCGATCGCGATGACTTTTTTGCCGCCTCGAATTGATCGCAAATGAAGTAGGTCCTGCCAGCCAGTACACCCTTTGGCATCCATTATTGAAGGATATTTCAACCCCATTCCAGTCTAAAATTTGGCACAAAGTCGGGGCGCATTTTTCCCGGCTATTCCCTATAATCTTGGCTTCGCAAAGGAGCCCCTATGAGCATACCGAAAATCGTCGTTGTTGGCGGTGGCGCCGGAGGACTGGAACTGGCCACCCGCCTTGGAAATAAACTGGGCAAAAAGAAGATTGCCGAGATCCATCTTGTTGACCAAAATCCCACACACCTATGGAAGCCCCTGCTACATGAGGTTGCTACTGGATCTCTGGACTCTGGTATTGATGAGGTCGGCTACAGATCCCATGCGTACTACCACCATTTCAATTTTCACCTGGGCAGCATGAGCGGCCTGGATCAGGCATCCCGAAATATCACCCTGGCTCCTACCCAGGATGCCGGCGGACGACAAATTCAGCCTGAACGAGAATTGGCTTATGACTACCTGGTCTTGGCAGTCGGTAGCCAGACCAATGATTTCGGCACCCCTGGCGCAGCAGAATTCTGTGCCTTCCTCGACAGCCGCAAGCAAGCCGATCGCTTCCACCGTCAGTTGCTCGACACCTATTTGCGTTTAAGTAATGATGCCAGTGAGGGCAAGCCGGTTGTGCTTAAAATCGGGATCGTTGGCGCCGGTGCCACGGGAGTTGAGCTGGCGGCTGAACTGCACAACACCACTGCCCTGTTACGTGCCTATGGATTGCAGTTGGGCTCCGATAATCTCCAGGTCACAATTATCGAGGCCGGCCCCAGAGTGTTGCCCGCATTACCGGACAGAATTTCCGGCTCCGTGGTTGAAGAGCTGGGCAAATTACATATCAGTATCCGCACCAACACCAAGGTCACCAGAGTTACGGCAGAAGGTTTCGAAACGGCTGATAGCGAATTGATTGAAGCGGACATCAGAGTTTGGGCTGCGGGAGTCAAAGGACCTGACTTTTTGGGCAAGATCGATGGCCTGACGACCACCCGTAACAACCAGATTGAAGTTAAACCTACTTTGCAGGCGGCAACCGACGACCGTATTTTTGTGATCGGTGACTGCGCCAGTTGCCCACAACCAGATGGTTCCAGAGTGCCGCCAAGGGCACAGTCGGCCCACCAGATGGCCAGCCATGTGGTGATGAACCTGCAGAATCTACTGAAACAGAAACCATTGAAAGATTATGTCTATAAGGACCACGGTTCTCTGGTTTCGCTGAGTCGTTATTCCACCGTTGGCAGCCTGATGGGCAATTTGGCCGGCAAGTCGATGATGATCGAAGGCAAGCTTGCCCGGCTGGTCTATATCTCCCTGTATCGTCTGCACCAGATAGCCCTGCACGGCTATATCAAGACACTGCTGATCATGTTTTCAGCTCGGATCAATCGTATCATTCGCCCTCGGTTGAAGCTGCACTAATCCAGCAGGTACAAGCTCTACCACAGGCATTAAAGACAAAAAGGCCCGCACGCGAGTCCAGATATCCCATGGCAAATGCAGAGGCAAAAAATGTCATATGAATGAGCACATACCATTTCAGGTAATCCGTATCCTCATTCTCTGCATTCACAACGCAGGCTCAGTCCTAAATAGCAGACTCAGTCCTAAATTGATAGGTACCAGTATTCAGCAGACTGAGTACATCAGATTCTCAAGCTGATTGACCGCTGATCAGGTATAGCTACCGGTAATCTGATCACTCTTTATTCACTGGCAGCTTAGTGTCATAGTTATACCTCAGCGTTATTCTGCCGTAATCTGGCGGCAACATGGCCGGGAACAACGAGGAACTTGCTATGAAACTGATCGGCTCCTACACCAGTCCCTTTGTGCGCAAGATAAGGGTGCTACTACTTGAGAAGGGTATTCCGTTTTCCCTACTGGAAGATGTACCCTGGGATCAGAATTCGAAAGCTCCGCAATATAATCCTCTGGGTAAAGTTCCAATATTAATCGACGAGCAGGGCCATACCTGGTTTGATTCGCCGGTTATTGCCGAGTTCATTGAAGCCCTGCATACCAAGCATACTCTGGTACCCATAGGCCGACTGCCAGCCGTAGAAGTTCGTCAGATCGAAGCTCTGGCTGATGGAGTAGTTGAGGCGGGTATTGCTATGTTTCTGGAACAGAAACGCTCGACGGAAAACCAGAATCCAGATTGGATCTCTCGCCAGCAAACCAAAATTGAACGTGGCATCGCCGCAATGGAGAAGCTGGTTGCCGACAAGGAATGGTTGTATGCGGATAATTTCAGCCTGGCAGATATCGCTGTAGGCGTGGCTCTGGAGTGGCTGAATTTTCGCCTGCCGGACCTCGACTGGCAAAAAGGGGTCCCTGCACTTGCGGCTTATATGGAAACACTCAGACAAAGGCCGTCATTTCAGGAAACCAAACCACCTGCCATGTAAATTCTCGTGCTGGTACCACCACAGGGGGCGGCGGCGAAAGGCAAAAAGGGGCTTCTGCCCCTTTTTCATTTTTGTCTTCTATGATCTGTCTTTACAGAAATGCGGAGACAATCAGGAAATCAGATACCCACCGTCCACCGGCAGGCTGATTCCCGTGGTATAGCTCGCGGCGTCGCTGACCAGATACAAGACCGCTCCGGCCATTTCCGAGGGATCGGCAATCCGTCTCATAGGGACATGATCCAGCAGCTTGGTAAGAATGGCATCATTCTTGGTCAGAGCAGAGGCAAACTTGGTATCGGTTCCACCCGGCAGCAAGGCATTCACCCGGATTCCCAGTGGTGCACATTCTTTGGCAAAGGTTTTGGTGAGACTGACAACCGCAGCCTTGGTAATTGAATATATCCCCTGGAAGTGGCCGGGAATCATACCATTGACCGAGGCGACGTTAACGATCTTGCCACTCTTCTGCTCGCGCATTATCTTGCCCGCTTCCACTGACATAAAGAAATAACCACGGATATTGACGTCCACGGTTTTCTGGAATACCCCAAGATCAGTATCCAGGACGTGACCGAAATAAGGATTGGTTGCAGCATTGTTGACCAGTATATCCAGACGCCCATGAGCTTCACGAATTTTACTGAAGAGTGCCGCAATCTGGTCCATCTCACCGATATGACAGGCCACGGCTTCAGCTTTGCCGCCCTCATCACGGATCGATTGCGCAACTGTTTCGCAATCGTCCTGCTTGCGGCTGGAAACAATCACATGAGCACCGTAGGCTGCCAAGGTGCGTGCTATAGACTCACCAATTCCTCGACTGGCGCCGGTCACCAGGGCAATTTGCCCAGTCAAATCAAATAAGTTCTTATCCACGTTCGTCATACCCTCTTGTTATCAATCTCATCTCGTCCTGGCAGACCGGACGGCCTGCCAAGAGTGTTTATTAATAGTACTCAGCGCAGGTCAGCCGCTTAACTTTTACATTAGCAAATCTCGCTATTACTAATCGGTCACTAATGATTTGTCGTTACTGAGTGTTTGTTACTGATAGATCATTACCGATAGGTCACTAGCGTCCGGTCAGCTTCCTGCTGCAAATAGGCGTAATGATTAAAATAGCCTACAGAGCGACGCTCTCTGGTATAAAACAATTTGCTGATCGAAGTGTTTGCAATTGACCAGTTAAGGCTCAGGGCAGCCGGTGCTGAAAGCTGCAGTACCGCAGCGATAACCCCACTGATCACGCCGCCGGAGGTGACGATGGCGATATTCTTACCGGGCCCCGCTGCGGCTATGGCTCGCTCTGTCGCAGCGGCGGCTCGAATGACCACATCCGCCCAGGACTCCATGCCTTCCCAGTGGTCTTGTTCAATCCAGACGTCCACCACCCTTTCAAACACCTTTTGGAACTGCCGTTTGCGATCACCCCGGCCATCAATAAACGCGGCAATTTCGGGGTCATGAGAAAGTTTGGGCAAGATATTAGCCATTACCGCCTGGTGGTCGAATTCATTGAAATCCGGATCCTCTTCGACCTGCACCTGTTCCAGTCCCATGGCATCAAGTGCCAGCCTGGCCGTATCGCGCTGCCGTTCCAGATTGCCGGAAAACCAGTAATCAATCTTCAAGCCCTTGGCACCAAGGTAGCGGCCACATTGAGCGGCCTGGATGCGGCCAGTGTCAGACAGACGGTCATAGTGAGCACTGCCGAAACTGGCCTGCCCATGTCTGATGAGATATACAGCTCCCATAGTTTTCTCCCGCCGTCTTCAGCTAAGGCTGGAAGCGGCAATTTTGTCCTGCAGATATCCATCAAGAAACTTCACCACGTGTATGAAACCGGCAAAGCGCTTGTCCTGGGTCTGACCATGGTAATAGCGGTAGTAAATCTGCTGGATGATGACGACCAGGCGGAAAACACCGTAAACTTCGTAGAAATCGAAACTGTCGATTTCAAGTCCCGATTTTTCCAGGTAATACTCGATCACCTGCTGACGGGTCATCATACCCGGCAAATGGGTCGGCTGGCGGCGCAGCATATTCAACTGCTGCGGATCATCCTGCTGAATCCAATAAGCCAGGCTGTTACCAAGATCCATTAAAGGGTCGCCGATAGTCGCCATCTCCCAATCCAGCACGCCGATAATGTTCATCGGATTGGCAGGATCCAGCACCAGATTGTCGAAGCGGTAGTCGTTGTGCACCAGGCAACGACGAATCTGCTTGGGTTGATGTGCCTTGAGCCAGGACATCACTTCCGTATATTGCGGGGCATCATTGGTATGAGACTTGGCGAAGCGATCACACCAACCACTGATCTGCCGTTCCACATAGTCGCCGGGCCTTGCCAATTCCTTCAGCGAAGTCTGCTCCCAGTCAATCTGGTGCAGATCCACCAGACGATCCACCAGACTCTTGCATAGGGCAGTGCAGTCAGCAGGCGTCAGCTCCAGTGAATCAGGTTTTTCAGCCCGCAGGATAATCCCGCGCAAGCGATCCATGACATAAAACTCGCTTCCCAGAACTGCTTCGTCATCACAAAATGCCACCATTTTAGGGACATAGGGATAGACGTCCTGCAGCCCCTGCATCACCTTGAACTCACGCCCCATATCATGGGCGGACTTGGCTTTATGGCCAAACGGCGGACGTCTTAGTACGAATTCGCGATTGCCATATGTCAGCAGGTAGGTCAGGTTGGAAGCACCACCGGGAAATTGAGTGACGTCAAGGTTACCTTCCAATCCTCTAACACGGTTTTTCAAAAAGCCATCAATCGCCGTAACATCCAGTTCTTCACCATTTCTGACGGCACCAGCGGTATCAACAACACTCATGCTTTATCCTCTGTTATTCAAAGTAAGCACAGCCCACATCATGCGACCTGCGACTTACCCTGTTCTGAATCTTTATCCACAGCATCGGCCAGTGACTCCGCTTCCCAGGCTTTACGCTTGGCCTGCATCTTGTTGCCGATGGCTTTCAAACTGGCCAGGTAACCTGCTGGAAGATAGCGCTTCAACCACCAGATAGGACGGTAGTTAAGGTGCGGCAATACATAGAAGTCACGTTGCTCAACACCTTTATAGATCCGTTCGGCGACATCGTCAGCCGAGAGCTTGGAAGAGGCAAACAAGCGTTCCAATGCCCTCTTCATTTGTGGGGAGCCCATGCGAGCTGACTTGCCCAATCCTGTTGGGAAAAAACCAGGACAAACCACACTCACGCCTACGCCATATCCGGAGACTTCACCGACCATGGTTTCCGATAGCGCCACCACTCCTGCCTTAGCCGCATTGTAGGAGCCCATTTCCGGGGAGTGGATCAGGCCCGCCATGGATGCAATGTTGATCACATGCCCGGATTTTTGCTTCTTGAACAAAGGCAGGAAAGTGCGACAACCTCGAACAACACCGAGCAAATTGATGTTCAACACCCATTCCCAGTCTTCGATTGGAGCCACATCGACGGCACCGTGGGTGGCAACACCGGCATTATTGATCAGCAGATCCAACCCACCCCAGGTTTCCATGATCCGCTTTTTCCAGGCCTGAATATCGCGGACTTTGGTAACATCGACATGCTGGTAAAAGGCTCTATCTTTGGGAAGCTTCAATGCACTAACGATACTCTCACCGGCTTCGTCCTGGATATCGGCAAAGGCCACCCGCCAGCCACGGCTCAAAAACAAACGCGCCAGCGACAGTCCAAGACCGCTGGCGGCGCCGGTAATGGCAACACGTCTTTCCGGAAATCGTTGCATACGCTTTACCTGTGCTAAGCTCTACACCGCTGCGCTGGCGGTGTAGAGGATGAGGTTTGAATTACTTGTTATATTTTTTCAGTTCAAACTTGGCAATCATCCCACGGTGCACTTCATCAGGGCCGTCAGCCAGACGCAGGACCCTGGCATAACCAAACAAAGATGTCAGCGGGAAGTCATCTGAAACGCCACCACCGCCATGCATCTGAATGGCCTGATCGACAATCCGTTGACAGACCGTAGGGGCCACTACCTTGATCTGAGAAATATCACTCATGGCGGCAAAGATGCCGTGCTTGTCCATCTTGTAGGCTGCCTGCAAAGTCAGCAGACGCGCCATTTCAATATCGATACGAGCATTGGCGATAATGTCAGGATTTCCACCCAATTTGGCAATGGGCTTGCCAAAAGCAATCCGTTGGGTGGCACGTTCACACATAAGTTTCAGGGCACGTTCGGCAGCACCAAGAGCGCGCATGCAGTGATGAATCCGTCCTGGCCCTAAGCGTCCCTGCGCTATTTCAAAGCCACGCCCCAAACCGGCAACAATGTTTTCCTTGGGAACATGCACGTTATTGAAGTGCACTTCGCCATGGCCGTATGGCTCATCCATTTGACCGAATACAGGAAGCATTCGCTTGATATCCACACCTTCGGCATCCCTGGGCACGATAACCATGGAATGCTGCTGATGACGGCTTTGGCTGGCATCAGTCAGACCCATAAAGATAAAAAACTGGGTATTGGGGTGGCCGGCATTGGACGTCCACCATTTCTTGCCGTTAACGATGACGTCATCACCATCTGCAACGATGGTGCCCTGCATATTTGTGGCGTCCGATGAGGCTACATCAGGTTCAGTCATGGCGAAGGCTGAGCGAATTTCACCTTCCAGCAGGGGAAATAGCCAACGTTCCTGTTGCGCCTTGGAACCGTAACGCGCCAGCACTTCCATATTGCCGGTATCCGGTGCGCTACAGTTGAAAACTTCGGGGGCGATAAAGGAGTGGCCCATCTCTTCCGCCAATGGCGCGTACTCAAGGGTCGTCAGACCCGGACCATATTCTTCTTCCGGCAGGAACAGGTTCCACAGACCTTCCTTCTTGGCTTCTGCCTTAAGCTCTTCCATCACCGGAGGTTGGGTCCACTTCTGGCCTGGCTCGGCGAGATGGGCATAGTAGGCCGCTTCGGCAGGCAGGATACGCTCACGGACAAATTCCCGGACCCGTTTGATATACGACTGCGCACGCTCGGAATGTTCAAAATCCATAAATCACCTTTTCGCCCATTTTCTAATTAATCGTTTCGTGTCATTCGCCCATGACTTCCCGACTTGGTAACAATGGCTGCGGGATCTCATTGGCTTCAAGATAAATGAGGCCATATAATTAAACTAATGAATAATGCAAATAGGTAGTTATCAATTTTATGCATATTAGCCGGATAGACCTGAATCTGTTCGTAGTATTTGACGCCATTTACAGTGAAGGCAGCATTACCCGGGCGGCAGAAGTTCTGCACCTGACCCAGCCCGCTGTCAGCCATGCCCTGGGACGCTTGCGGGAAGTGTTGTCGGATGAATTATTTATCCGCTCTGCCCGCGGTATGCGACCCACACCCTACGCCGACCAGCTGATCGGTACGGTGAGACAATCGCTAAATCAGTTACAACGGGGTCTGCAGCAAAGTGTGGAGTTTTCTCCCAGCCGCCTGAACACTCAATTCCGGCTGAATATCAGGGATATGTTTGAAGTACTGATGATGCCTGAACTGATTCGTCGTTGCCGCCGCCATGCGCCGGATGTCACTTTCAGCTGTGTACGGGTCCCCCGCGAACAACTGATCCATGATCTGGCCAGTGGACGCGTGGATCTGGCAGCGGAAATTCTGCTGAACCATGACGAAAGTATCGTGCATCAGAAGGTCTCAGAAGATCGCCTGGTGTGCCTGTTGCGCGCTGAACACCCCGCATTGGAGAAAGACTGGACCCTCGCAGAAATGTTGCACTGGCCTCATGTTCTGGTTTCAGCCAGGGAGCACGGTCCTGGATACGAAGATGTGCAACTGTCCCGTCACGGTCTGCAGCGCAAAATAGGATTGCGAACGCCCCATTTTTTTGCTGCAGCATTGGTTGTAGCCCAGAGTGATCTGTTGTTCTGCGCGCCGGAACGATTTGCCAATATACTCAGCCGCCAGCTTGGCCTGGTGATCAAACCTTTTCCCATGACTCTGGCACCACTGGAACTCTATCTCTACTGGCACCATTCAATGGATCAGGAACCTGCACACCGATGGTTACGTGAACAGGTTATCCATGCTATGGGGGGAATAGATCAGGCAACCATCTGGCAGAGCTGATCAAAAAAATATACTTTCGGTATTCCACTACAGTCGGGATAGGAGAGCAGGTCTGATCAGGCTTTGGAGCGCCCGATAATTTTTTGCCAGGTACGATAAAGGATCTGGGTATCATTGGCAGCGCGATGGGTTTCCACATTGAGCTCTTCAATGACGGTGCGGCGTATATCAGCCCAATGGTACATTTGTTGAGGAGTCAGAATCTGGGAAATGGATTCCAGCCGGAATTTGCAGTCCAGCTTGGCAGCCTTGAACAGGCGATGTAACCAGAAAGAGTCGAAGGCCAGGGCATCACAATAGGTCACCTTGGGGATCATTTCATTGAGCGCATGGGCGACTTCGATGATATCGAAGCCGTCCTGTTGCAACTGGTCCCGTGAAATTCCGTGAATTTTTTCCGCGTCGCCGGACCAGTCACGCCATAAAGGGGCCGGCTTCAATAACCAGCTATAGATATTGCCATCGGGAAGGCATACACCAACTTCGATAGGATAGCTGCAGATAAGATCCAGGCTGGACGCTTCAAAATCAATAAAACAGGGGCTCTGAGCCTGACTCAAGCCATCGCTTCGACTGACTGATAACTGTCTTTGTTGTTCGTCCACTGGTACCACTTGTCTTATTTTTTTTTAGGGCGGAGATAATACCTTCTGCTCTTCCAAATGTCTGGCTTCACCGCACATTACCTCTAAGTGATTTCCCTTATACAATATAGACCACCCACCCTATTTCACTAATTTTCAAAGCTCTACCTATTGCGCCGCGGTCAAGGGAACGTGGGCTGGAAGCATGGAAAACCCAGACAGCGGTGTATATATCACTTGCTCACCCGCCAGTTCCGGCCAATAGACCAACATGGTTTTACGCCCCTCCTGCCGACTGTAATAAATGACAGACAATATGCCGGGACGTTCATCAATCAGGTATTTAATGGTCTCCTTCTCCAGATGTTTGGAAAGGTCAATCAACACAGGCTGTGGAAACTGGTCAAACTGTTCGGAATCTATCAATTGTCGGGTGAGAAAATTGCGTAGCTTGAGGAAATCCGGATGATTTGGGGCGGAGAGTATTTCCTCTGCCACATTTGCTGCCGTGACAATACGCGCCGCCCTGGAAGGGGTGATAACAGAATCAGGCGGAGACCAGGCACTATAAGCCTGACTGGGTTGCGAAGTACCTGTCAGACCGGCACCAAGCACAAGCATACTGATGCCATAAACCAAATGCCTTGGTTTGCGCCGCACACTAACCGGTTGTTGGTGTCTGATAAGCCGCATGGCAGGCTGGGAAAAGCGTTTTTGGCACCAAAGCAATAAAACAGAAACAGCGAAAAGTACAATAGCGAAAGCAGTAACCGAAGCAAGACTTGAAGCACTCATTTCAAAACCTCCTTCTGGACATTCCCCCCGGAGAACTTCACAGGCTGCCGCAGGTTTGTCATTCCAGCGCTAGTCAATGACTGGCTCTCCGCCAGATCATACCAAGCAGCCGAAATAAGGCTCGCGTCGATCTCGAACTTCATTACTACCCACAACTCGCTATGTTTTGGTCTGCTTTTAAACCAACGACATCTGAGTCATGAGTGTGGCCACTTAAATCCAATGGGCTTTGTCGAGAATTAACTCTCTCCTTTGGATATAGCAGAAAAAGTACAGGCTGTCGTATTTTTGATCGAAATTTAATCGTTTTGAATTATAATTTAGTCCTCCATGATGCTTTTATAAAGTGGGATAAAGGGCGAAATTTTGTGCAGACATCGCTATAATCTGCGCCCATTTTTACCGGCCCAAACATTATTCCGGAAATAGATCAAAACACGGCAACAGCGAAGCAGACATCATGAGTGCACCAGACAACAATGCCACCACCGATTCCACCATCAGCGGCAGGGTGGTCACCATTTTCAGTGGCGGTATGGATTCCTTTACGCTGCTCAACCAATTGGTCGCCGAAGGTAAAGAGGTATTTGCCCTTTCATTTGACTATGGCCAACGCCATAGCAAGGAACTGCAATGTGCCGCAAAGGTCTGTGCCAAACTGAGAGTTCCTCATAAATCAGTGGATATCACCAGCATCAACAGTCTGCTGGGCGGCTCTTCGCTGACGGATAATATTGCCGTGGCGGAAGGCCATTACGCCGAAGAGACGATGAAGTCTACGGTGGTGCCTAACCGCAACATGATTCTGCTGTCGCTGGCGATAGGTTATGCGGTGTCTTTAAAGGCAGAAGCGGTTTACTACGGTGCCCATGGCGGCGATCATGCCATATATCCTGATTGCCGCCCTCCCTTTGTGGAAAAGATGCATGAAGTGTCTTTGCTGGCCAACTATGAACCGGTGGCGGTACGTGCGCCTTATCTTAGTATGACCAAAATTGATATTCTGCGGGCAGGCCTGGCCCTGAAGCTGGATTATGCTGACACCTGGACCTGCTATAACGGACGCGAAAAGGCCTGCGGCAAGTGCGGCTCCTGTGTCGAACGGCTGGAAGCCTTCGAGCTGAATGGCGTCACCGACCCGCTTCCCTACGAAGATCACTAATTCAGGCCCCGGGATTATGCAGTCAGGCAAACCGATGTACCGCATCAAAGAAGCGTTTTACACCCTCCAGGGAGAAGGCGCTCAACAGGGGCGGGCGGCTGTATTCTGTCGTTTCAGCAAGTGCAATCTCTGGAATGGCCGGGAGAAAGACAGGGCAACTGCGGTATGCAACTTCTGCGATACGGATTTTGTCGGCACTGACGGCCAGAACGGCGGTAGTTTCTCCAGCCCACAGGCACTGGCGGCACATATCGACAGTTTCTGGCCGCAGGATCAAGGCCGTAAGTTTGTAGTCTGTACCGGAGGAGAGCCCCTGTTACAGCTGGATGAACTGTTAATAAAGGCACTTCAGGACCTCGACTTTGAGGTCGCGGTCGAGACCAATGGCACGCTGCCGGCGCCAGAGGGCATCGATTGGCTCTGCGTCAGCCCAAAAGGCACCGCCCCAGTGGTAATAGAATATTGTGACGAGCTCAAACTGGTGTATCCACAGACTGAGGCGATGCCGGAACAGTTTGAGAAAATCCGTGCGGTTCACTATTACCTTTCACCTATGGCGGATCCCCTGATTCGCACAGGCGATGACAGCACCAAGCTTTCCAATACCCAGGCCGCTTTGCAATATTGTATGCAGCACCCAAAATGGAAGCTCAGTGTGCAGCTGCATAAAATCCTGGGAATCGACTAGAATTCATTCCGAAATTGCCATCTTTGTCCCTGGCACATGCGGACTAATCCGTATTGCCGCTGTCATCCGGATCGCCCAGTATCAGTGTCCTGCGAGCCATCCTATGATCCTGTACTTGAAGTAGGTTTCATGCAAATTACCCTGGCCCTTCTCCCGGTCTTTATCCTGATTGCCATTGGCAATGTTATGCGGCGTTTACAATTTCCCGGTGACAGCTTCTGGCCGCCCGCCGAGAAGTTTCTGTATTACTTCCTGTTTCCCGCCATGCTGGTGGCCAAGCTGACCTACGCTAACCGGGAAGGACTACAACTGGATAAGCTGCTATATGCGATTTTATTGGCTTTTGTCGGAGCTACTGTATTGCTATGGGCCTTGCAGCGTTGGCGTCACTGGTCAGGTGCGACTTTCACATCGATCTACCAGGGCGGTATCCGTTTCAATAGTTATGTGGGACTGGCCGCTGCACAATCACTGTTGGGAGATCAGGGCCTGGCAGTTGCAGCACTGGCCATGTCGATGATGATCCCGCTGATCAACGTGCTCTGCATCGCCACTTTTGCCACTCATGTGGAACAGGCCCAACCCGGCTGGAAGGGTATTGCAAAGGCAATAGTGACCAATCCGCTGATCATCGGCAGCCTGGCAGGACTCAGCTTTAACATGCTGGGAATCCGCTTTCCGGATACGGTGGATCAGGTATTGGACCTGGTTGGCAACATGGCCCTACCGCTGGGGCTGCTTTGCGTTGGTGCTGCCTTGAACCTGCGCGCCCTGAGTAACCACGGCAGCAGCATGTTTAGTGCCAGTATTTTCAAACTGACATTGTTTCCACTGATATTTGTCAGCGCAGGTTACGTGGTGGAGTTACCGGAATTTACGCTTTATGTCTTTGCCATCCTCGGCAGCCTGCCGACCGCCACAGCGTCCTATATTCTGGCCAGGCAGTTGGGCGGTGATGCACCATTAATGGCAGCGATGATCAGCGGCCAGACATTGCTGGCAATGGCATCCATGCCCATGGTCATTCCCTTGCTCAAGCTTTGGATTATTTAGGCTACAGTCTTGGCCCGGGGCTTACGGCTGGACGACCTGACAGCGCGCTTGCGCACGGCAGGCTTGACCGATACAGGCACACCATTCAGGGCGGCATTGCCGGATAACTGATCGATAAACTGCTCGTCGGTTAAATCATTCAGACTCACTCCCGCATGCGCTACAGCGGTCTGCCAGTTAACACCAGGGCGCTTATGTCCCCAGCCATGAGGGATGCTCACCACACCCGGCATAATGTCATCGGTCACTTCCACTTCGATCATCACTTTGCCTACCCGGGATTTCACCTCTGCTTCCTGGCCGTTTTGCAGTCCCAGCCGACTGGCATCCCTGGAGTGGACCATGAGCGTACAGCGGTTCTTTCCTTTTACCAGGCGATGGCTGTTGTGCAGCCAAGAATTGTTGGAGCGCACATGACGTCTGCCGATTAACAGAAGTTCCTGCTCCGCCGTAGGTTTCAGTAACTCACGCACACGTGGAATATCCTGGAGATATACCCTCGGAGCCAGCTGGATGCGCTTGGTGCGTGTGTAGAGGCGTTGCAGCAGTACCGGGCGCAAGGGTCCGAGGTCAAGTCCATGGGGATGTTCCGCCAGTTTGGCCAGGCTCAGGCCCTTGGGCAGATCCTGGTATTTTTCATTCATTGCACCTGCCTGCCATAGCTGGCGGAGTGGGTGCTTGATATTCAACATATCGAGAGCCTTTGCGACATGCTTGCCCCAACGACCCGAGGCAGGCAGTTCGCGCCCGTATGGGCCCATCTGCAGATAAATATCCGCCAGCCCGTCGGGCCCCAGCCGGGATAGGAGTTGATGCTGGATCTCCGCCTGCACGGAGGATTTGAGATCCCGGCTACTGAGACGCCGGGTCAGTTCCAGCAAAATCTCCCAGTCATGGTAGGCGCCCGCGTCAGGCTCAAATAACGCCGGAGAGTATTTCACCGTGTTGCGCACCGCCAGGGTCGTAAAAATAATATCGATATGGCTGCGTTCCAGAGGTCCGGTAGGGGGCAGAATAATATCGGCATGGCGGGAGGTTTCGGTGACATACATGTCCAGGCTGACCATAAAATCCAGCTGCTCGAACGCTTCATCCAACTTGCCGCCATTGGGTGCTGAAAGTACTGGATTTCCGGCAATCACGACCATGGCACGAAGCTTCTCTGAACCATCAGTCAGCATTTCCTCAGCCAGTGCGGCCGAAGGTAACTCACCACCGAATTCCGGCAGTCCGCGAACACTGCTTTTGTATTTGCCAAAATGCCCGGTCTGACCGGCCATAGCCCCAAATGTCACCATATCCAGCGCCGGCAAGGTAAACATCAAGCCACCGCGACGGTCCATATGGCCGGTGACAATATTCAAGCAGTAGATCAGCCAGGTACAAAGTGCACCAAACTGCTGTACGCTGGTGCCCATGCGGCCGTACATAAGTGCCTGACGGGTGTTGGCCAGATCCCGGGCCAGATCCCGCATCCGCTCTGCACTGACGCCGGTGATTTCTGCCACAAACTCAGGGGCATAAGCATCGCTGGCCAGACGCAAGAGCTCCAGGTCATCGATGTGGTCCTGCAGGTGGCCAAGGTGCACCAGATTCTCGTCGAATAAAGTGTGGACCATAGCGAGCAGCATCAACACATCAGTTCCCGGCCTGATAAAGATATGTTCATCGGCCAACCGCGATGTTTCCGTGCGCCGGGGATCAATCGTAATGACCCGCCCGCCTCTGGCCTGAATGGCCTTAAGACGCTTATCCGCACCGGCGGCAGTCATCAGGCTGCCATTGGACGCGGCAGGATTACCTCCGATACAGATAAACAGGTCCGTGCGGTCAATATCAGGTACCGGAAACAGCCCCTGATGCCCGAACATCTGTAAGTTGGCCAGCATATGCGGCAACTGATCCAGGGAGGTTGCCGAGAAACGTTTACGGGTGGCCAGCGCTCGCATGAAAGGAACCATGAACAACATATTGCCGTGGTCATGGACATTGGGGTTACCCGCGTAGATGCCAACGGCATTCTTACCGTGTTCCTCACGTATCTGGATCAGGCGCTGGGCTGTGTAGTCCAATGCTTCCTGCCAGCTAATTTCTTCCCAACCATCGGAAGTGCGACGGATAGGCATGCGCAGCCGGTCAGGATCATCCTGAAGGTCCTGCAGGGCAACAGCCTTGGGACAGATATAGCCTTTGCTGAATGGGTCCTCGGCATCGCCTTTGATACTGAGTATTTCCTCTCCACGGGTTTCTATGCGGATACCGCACATCGCCTCGCAAAGTGTACAATTGCGAAAATGCACGCCCGCTGCAACCTGTGTTGCCTGATCCATGACCCATTCCTCTTATTATTGAACTGTCGAGCATGTTAGGAACGCAATGCTGCCATTGCCAAGAGCCTGGCACGCCAGTTTCTAGGGTAAACAGGCCGCAGCCTTATGGCAATTCAGGATAATTTACGGCAAAGAGACAAATGCGGAGTACCATGAAGACTCCGCTCAATGTCCTCCGACGTTTTGATTTTGAATGCGCTGACCAACGCTCTGACTACGTGACAGCAAGCTTTCCAGGCGGGTAAGCTGGGCTTCCAGATCTGACCCCTTTTTAATGCCGGAAAACTCGACTCCACAACGACACTGCCCGCCCATGGGTTTCACGTGGCGTACCGTGCCCTGCACCTTATCCAGCGAGATCTCTCCTATTTCCATTTTCAAATGGAAAGACAGGGTGACAATTTGCCCGGCTTCGAGACGACCATCCAGGTCAATACTGACGCCGATGTGGCTGAAGTCCGTCGCCCGCACTTCTGTCCAGGCCTCACCAAACAATCCCTTTTTCATACGTAAATTGGCCTGCAGTTCCACCGCGGGTAATCGACGCACACGACGACGCTCAGAAGATATTGCACTTGAAGTACTCACCAGTTCCCCCTGTAATCCATGTTCTAATATTGGTGCTGTGCCAGATGGTCGGACAACTCAAGCCCGTTTGGTATTTTGCGCCTTCCAGCATAACTATTCTGTAAAAAATATGGGATTTGCTAACAGATAAAGCAGGCCAACAGTGCCCGTAAACCAGACTTATAATTATCGATGCCTTATTCTTATAGTGTGCAAGGCGTGATCCATCCACTGAAAATTCGCGCCAACCTTCAAAACTGTTAAGTAGCTCATGTTATCCATGAGCACTGGTGCAAGGCTATTCCATTGACCAAGACGCTAACCCTGACCGATATAGATCCCGGCTACCTGAACCATGCAGCCCTGGAAACACATTGGCAAGCTATTTCCCGGCATCTTGGATCTGAGACAATTGACGGACCTGTTCAGCAAGTATATCTGCTACGCCTGAATCTGCTCACAGCAGAGCTCAACCTGCGAGACACCACCAAAGTCAGAGATTATGTCTCTATTCCAGCAATAGCTCCAGTCACGACCACCGATTCTGTGACTGACAATCTCCTGGAATCATTGTTGAGCCATGACACAACAGGGGAAAGCAGGATTCCGGTCACCGCTAAACCTCACCAGCTCTGGGCGCAGCACAAATATTCCGTAATGGCACGCAGCCCGGCACTATACCGGCAACTTGGACCGGCGCTGGCCAGCAAGTCGCTATCTGCTGAGGAACTTCTGAAAACAATTATTCTCTGCAAACGTCAGGCACCAGAATGGGGTGGGTTGCGTAATGCCATCTGGCATATGTGGGGCTATGTTAAGGCTCATAGCATGCTGACGCCCGAGGGCACATCGCTGGCGCGGTTGTTTAAGGAAATACAGCGCCTGTCTGTTCAGCAATCCTGCCTGTATCTGTTACATTCGACCGCATTAGGGGAATTTGCCTATTGGTGCTGGCAGCTTGATCCCGCTAATGTTGCTCCCCACTTGGATTCGACGGACTCTGCATGTTAAAACTTAATCATCGCGTACAGGGCAGCGGCCCGCCAATGGTGCTGCTGCATGGGCTATTCGGGTCGATGGAAAATCTTGGCGGTATTGCACGACTGCTGAACGAACATTTCGAACTGCATATGCTGGATTTACGTAATCATGGCCGCTCTCCCCACCATCCACAGATGAATTATCCCTGTATGGCGGAAGACGTATGCGGGTACCTGGATAGTGCCGGCCTGGATAGTGCTCATGTTCTGGGACATTCCATGGGGGGCAAAACCGCCATGCAGCTGGCGCTGAGTTTTCCCGAACGAGTTCATCAGGTAGTTGTGGCAGATATTGCGCCGGTTCAGTATAGCCATCACCACGACAGCATTTTTCAGGGACTTAGCCGGATAGATCCGGCCACCCTGCCATCGCGCCAACAGGCGGATGAATTATTGAAGCCACATGTACCGGAAGTGGCCATCCGTCAGTTCCTGTTAAAAAACCTGGTCAAACAGGGTTCAGGTGGGTTTCAGTGGCGAATGAACCTGGGGGCCATCCGGGATCAGTATTCCCATATCATGGCTGGCCAGACCAGCATTCGTCCTTTCACCGGCCCATTGTTATTCATCAAAGGCGGAGTCTCGGACTACATCATTCCCCAATACCGGGAGCACACAGCCAGCCTGTTTCCCAACGCAGAGGTCAAAGTCATTCCCAATACTGGCCACTGGTTACACGCAGAAAAACCCGAACTCTTTGCCCGAGTGGTCAAGCGATTCATGAAAGTTGAGGACTGACACCATGCATAAACGCATCCTGATTCTTTATACCGGCGGTACCATAGGCATGGTGCGTTCGCCCATGGGTTATGTTCCCGTCGGCGGTTTGCAGCGATTAATCGATCTCAAGATTCCACCGCGGATTTCGGTGGACATGCCTCAGTATGACCTTTACGAATATCCAGACCCTATCGACAGCAGCAACATTCGCCCCACCGACTGGCAGCGTATGGCCAGTGATATAGCCAGCCGCTATGACGACTATGATGGCTTTGTCGTCCTGCATGGCACCGATACCATGGCCTACACGGCATCTGCGCTGTCTTTTCTGCTGCAGGGGCTGACCAAGCCCGTCATCGTAACCGGCTCACAGATTCCCTTGAGTGAATTGCGCAATGACGCTCAAAGCAATTTGGTAACCGCCATTGAACTAGCCAGTAGTTTCGAGATCCCGGAAGTTTGCCTCTACTTCAATGACCACCTGCTAAGGGGCAATCGCAGCAGCAAACTCAAAGCCACCGGCTTTGAAGCCTTCGCCAGCCCCAACTATCCAGAACTGGCGGAAGTGGGGATCTATATCGAACTGAATTCAACTGCCATCTTGCCCATGCCGCCAGCCACCCGTTTTCAATTGCCGGATTACGCCACCAATCAAGTGCGAGTACTGTCATTGTATCCCGGCCTTGAAGCCGCAGTGGTGGAACTGCTTACCCAACCACCCTGCCGGGCCCTGATTCTGCGAACCTATGGGGTAGGCAATGGCCCCAGCATGGATAAGACCTTATTGAAGGCGCTGGAGTCTGCTCATCAGCGCGGCGTGGTTCTGGTGAACCTGACCCAATGCACTACGGGCAGCGTTAAAAGTGACAGCTACGCAGCCGGTTCAGAGCTGGCACAGACCGGATTGACCTCTGCTGCCGACATAACCGTAGAGGCGGCCTTTACCAAATTGCATCATCTCTGCGCCCAGGATCTAAGCGCTGAAGAGATCAGACACACCATGACCATTGCTCTGGCGGGAGAACTCACATACTAATCGGTCTTCATTCATAAACGGCCTCCCTGCCGTTTATGGAAGGGCATTAACTACTACCAAATTCAAAGGCTTATAAAGGGGGTTGCAGGATTCATCATTTTGCCACATCCTTGATGCACCGTAGTGACAGCCTCCAGGCATTATCAGAGACTGTTTACACAATAAAAAAAACAATTAAATCAAGCACTAATGGTGTTGTCATGACAGCTAAAACCAGTAAGCAAAACTTACCTATTATCATTGACGTGGAAGCCTCAGGATTTGGTCAGGGCAGTTACCCGATCGAGGTCGGATTTATCGGCAGTGACGGAACTTCTTTCTGTAGTCTGATCAAACCTCAACCCAGTTGGACCAGCTGGGATGCCGAGGCCGCAAAAATCCACGGCCTGACCCACGAGCTGCTGGAAGTTCGTGGCAGAGAAGTGGCCGATGTCGCCAATATGCTCAACCACCACCTGAGTAACGAAACTGTTTATTCGGACGCCTGGGGGCAGGATTATGCCTGGCTGTCCCTGCTTTTCGAGGAAGCAGATAAACGTATGGAGTTCAAGGTCGAACCACTCAGCGCGCTGATGTCCGAATCACAAAAATCCGTCTGGCACCCAACCCTCAAACGGGTGGAACAAATGCTGGGCCTGCGTCGTCATCGGGCCAGTTCCGACGCCCGCATTATCCAGATGACCTATCACTGGTCCGATGGCTCGGAACTATGCAAATCCCCTCACGCAGCGCTGGGTGCCGCCTGATCCCAAGACCCCATCACTCATTGATTAGCCAGTTGGCAACAACTCTCCTGGCAGGGGCTGCTAACCGCAGCCCTCCTGAATTTCACCAAATATGCTTATTTTAACGCCAGAAAATTTTCACCAGGCCCTGAACCGGGCCACTGAGCATGGGCTCGAAGTGGGAGCTCTACAGCCCATCAACACCCAGGTCGAGATGTGTCATGATGCAGACCTCACCTTTACCTTTAGGGTCCTGGCTGGAAGTAAACAGCGGAAGGCTGCAGCGACGCTCAGCGAAGATGGTTCCGCCCCCAGAATTGCCAGTAATCCATTTTTACCTTTCGATCAGGACCTCTATGTAGGTCATCTTGATCAGGCTTATGTCTGTCTGCTTAACAAATTTAATGTGATTCCCAACCACTTTCTTGTGGTAACAGCAGAGTTTCAGGAGCAGACCGAAGCCCTGACTCTGGAAGACTTTCAAGCAGCAGAAGCGGTTTTAAAGGCCCTGCCCTCGCTGATATTCTTCAATGGCGGCAAACTCGCCGGAGCCAGCCAGCGTCACAAACACTTGCAGGCCATTCCACTACCAGGACCATCAGACACAGAACACAGGGAGCCAGATCAAACCAACCCTATACCGCTGAATCAATACCTGGAAGCATTGCCCGGCGACGGAACGCAAGTCCCCGCCTTTAATTTTCAGCATCGGTTCCGAAGCTGGACTGAGTTTTCCGCCCACACTCGATTTGAGGATTACCTGCAAAGCCTGAAGATGCTGAAACTTAACACCGGCCACCAGTCACAACCCGGCGCCTATAATCTGTTAATGACCCAGCGCTGGTCTCTTATGGTACCCAGGCAACGCGAGCATTTTGAGGGAATGTCGGTGAATTCATTGGGATTTGCAGGCACCCTACTGGCCAGGAATCCAGAGCAGCTGGTGAGCCTGCGCGCAACCGGCCCCCTGAGGTTGTTACAGGAAGTTAGTTTTGCCAGGTGTTAGAAGTTAATGGAAGCGCTTAGGGTCTGTTGACGTTCGCCCTCCCGGCAGGTTGCAAACATGGCACTGGTTAGAAAGGGAGAGTAAACTTGCCCATGATTTGCAGTTCCATACAACGGCATCAATTTGATAGACCTTCCGAGCCAGATTTATGCAACAACCCTATTTCAATCAATTAGTTAAAAACGCCATCCGTACGGTCCCCAACTGGCCACAGCCAGGCGTCATGTTCAGAGACATTACCCCGGCACTGCAGGATCGGACAGTATTCCGTAAACTTATCGATGCCTTTGTGCATCGATACCACGGAGAGGAAATTGACGTTATCGCCAGTGTCGATGCCAGAGGATTCATTCTCGGGGCACCTCTGGCCTACGAGCTTAACGCCAGCTTTGTGCCTATACGGAAGAAAGGCAAGCTGCCTTTCGCTACAGTGTCAGCCTCTTATCAACTGGAATACGGCGAGGCGGAAGTGGAATTGCATCAGGATGCGATCAAGCCAGGAGATAAGGTCCTGTTGGTGGATGATCTTATTGCTACCGGCGGAACACTGCTTGCCGCTGCCAGCCTGATCAAGCAACTGGGTGGCATTATTATTGAGTGTGCCGCCGTCATTGATCTGCCCGATCTGGGCGGATCTTCGCGGCTAGGTCAGGATGGCTTTAAAGTCTTTTCCATCTGCGAATTCGAAGGCGAATAACCTCTATCTCGGCAAAAAACGTCAAAGAGAGGGATTAACAGGGAGTCAACACGGCCCGGGCATGAGTTACTTTCTCAAAATTCTACAACCCCAGGCGGTTTGGCAACTGGTCGTACTGGCCCTGATGGTAGTGGTTGCACCCCTGGCCTGGTTGCTGTATTCCACTGCCATTTCCCTGCAGACACTGACCCTGGACAGCCGCCAGGTGACACAGGAATCGGTAATGCTGGCAGAAAGTGGTCGCAGCGCCCGTGCCGCACTTATCGATATGGAACGTATTGCCCGCCAGTACATTGTTCTCGAAGATAAATCACTGCTGGATCTTTATGCGACAACAGCCAACGCTCTGCTGACGCCTCTAGAGACCATTGGGCGTGTCCTGGCAGCGAATGAAGCACAGGCATTACTGGCCGATATCAATCAGGCTGAGGAGCAATTGGCTGAGACACTCGAAGTCGCACCACCCAAGAGCGTTGAGTTGATTAACAGTCTGAGTGAAATCAGTGCCATGCAAACCGGGTTGGATCAGTTGCTGCAACTCACCCGAAATTATTCGGAGTCCCGACTTGGAGCACTGGGCCACAAAGCAGCAGAGGTCCGTCAGGGTGTATTCCAATCCGCGCTGTTTCTGGTACCGGTGACATTGCTGTTGATTGCGCTGTTTACTGTCTTGATTGTACGTCCGATCGGCCGCCTGCAATTGGCCATAAGGCGTCTCGGCAATGGACAACCCCGCCCTATCAGGCTATATGGCCCGGTGGAGCTGGTTAAACTGGCAGAGGAACTGAATACGCTGCAGGATCGCCTGGCTCAGGTTGAGGAACAGAAACAACAGTTTTTACGCCATGTTTCCCACGAACTGAAAACACCATTATCCAGTATCAGAGAAGGCACCTCGCTGCTACAGGACGAGCTGGTTGGCCCCCTGTCAGCCCCGCAAAGGGAAGTTGTCAGACTGGTGGATGAAAATGGTAAACAGCTACAAAAACTAATCGAAAACCTGTTGCAATTCAATCGTTTGAATTATGATGCGCAGGCGAACCACAAACATGGCTCTCTCAGCAGCCCTAACCGGCCAAGTCAGTTTGATCTGAATGAGCTGGCTGCTGAAGTATTACAGCAGCATTGGCTGCGGCTATCGCAAAGTGGCCAAAAGCTTTGCTTGGGCGGCCCACCTGTGACACTGGCCGCAGACCGGGAAAGGATTGCCACGACCCTGGATAATTTGGTGTCTAATGCCATTGCGTATGGGACCAAAAATGGCAAGATATGGATTCTCTGGAATCCTAATGACACCGGCCTGGAAATACAGGTGCGTAACATAGGCACCCCCATCGCGCCGGCAGAAGTACAACATATTTTTGAGCCTTTCTATCAGGGCTCCATGCGGCGCTCGGGTGCCGTCAAAGGTTCAGGGATAGGTTTATCTGTGGCGCGTGAGTGTATCCATGCCCAGGGCGGTGAGCTTATTTTATCTGCCAATCAGCCCAATAATATCTGCTTCAGTATCCGCCTGCCGGTTGAGGTTTTGCAGGAGCGTTCGGATCTGAGCGAGTTTACTCAAGGAACATTTGGCCCAGTGATATGAAATACCTAGCCATAGTGCTTGTCGTCGTAACCGGAATAAGTGGTTGCGCCAAAATACAAGAATTGATGTTGATGGAAAAACCTCGTTTTTCTGTACTTACACCGGAGCAACCAGTGAGGGAAGTGCCGGTTAAAGCTGAAGCAGCCCCCCCCCCTGTCGTATTGCCATTGGTTTCCTGGATGGATAAATATGGCATGGCTTCTGAATTTACCTCTGATGAACGCCAGGCAAGACTGGTCACTATTGATGCTTTGACCAAAGACGCCGTCAGTGCCGCGGATCAACAAACTCTGGCGATGGAACAGGCCACCCTGTTGGGGGTGCCGGATGAAAGCTATAAACACTGGCTCAAAGCCAGAGAAATCCTGCAGATGCTGAGCAAACAGACCGTCAATTCAGAAATAGAACAATACCGGCTATGGTTATCTGAAGAATTGGAACGGAGGTTGCAGTATTACCAGAAAGTTTCCAGATTGAATGCCAAAATCGCTTCGCTGGAAAAAAACCAGGAATCGTTGCAGGCTGAAGTGGCCCAGCTTAAAGAGCAAATCGATGCCTTAACCAATATCGAGCAGAATCTGACCGAGAAGAAAGCCACCCAAACAGAGCCTTAGGCTGTATCAAGCCTGCGGGAATAGCGGTATGAAAGCACCTGCAGCACAAAACTCTCCAGTCAAAAAATCCAAGGATACTAGCGACCCATGAGTCCAAGTCACTCCCATATCCTACTCGTCGATGATGACACCAGTTTGCTGCGACTGCTCACGATCCGGCTGGAGTCGGCGGGTTACCAGGTCTCCACGGCAACCTCCGGCCAGACCGCCCTGAAACAACTGCAGGGAGAACCTGTTCACCTGCTGATATCAGATTTACGCATGGACGAAATGGACGGCATGGCCCTATTTTCTGAAGTCCAGCATCGTTATCCCGGTTTACCCGTCATTATTATGAGCGCCCACGGTACTATCCCTGAGGCGGTGTCAGCGACCCAGCAAGGTGTCTTCGGCTTCCTGACCAAGCCAATTGAAAAAGAACACCTTATCGGCACGATTGAACGTGCCATGACCCATTCCCATCACCACCTTCCCGATAGCTGGCGCGAGCATATTATTACGAACAGCAAAGCCATGGAGCAGTTGCTGGAGCAGGCTAAAATGGCGGCGCAATCGGATGTGAATATCCTCATTACCGGTGCCAGTGGTACCGGTAAAGAAGTCCTTGCCAGAGCCATTCACAAAGCCAGCCCCCGCGCGGACAAGCCTTTTGTGGCCATTAACTGTGGCGCCCTGCCGGAACAGCTTCTGGAATCAGAACTGTTTGGTCACATTAAAGGGGCATTTACAGGGGCGGTTAAGAACCATGCGGGGCTATTTCGTTCTGCCGAAGGAGGTACGCTGTTTCTGGATGAAATCGGAGACATGCCACTGGCTTTGCAGGTGAAACTACTGCGCGCACTGCAGGAGCGGCAGGTGCGGGCTCTGGGGTCGTTGGAGTCAGTCGCCGTGGACGTCAGGGTGATATCCGCGACCCATCGGGATCTGGAAGAAGCCATGAAAGCCCAGGAATTCCGGGAAGACCTTTACTACCGACTGAATGTGGTCAACTTCAATCTGCCGTCTCTGGACGAACGCAGTGAGGATATTCCCGCGCTGGTGCAGCATTTGCTCGCCAACCGCAAGCAGGTTCGGGACGGATTCGTCAAGGGTATGGCGCCTGAAGCTTTGGCACTGCTCTGTGAGGCACATTGGCCAGGCAACATCAGGCAACTGGTAAACGTGGTAGAACAAACCATGGCACTGACCACGACACCAATTATCGGTGCAGCACTGATTAAACAGGCACTGGCTAACCGGGCTCCGGAGTTTCCTTCTTTCAATGATGCACGGGCACAGTTTGAAGCGGGATATTTGCAGAAGGTACTGGCGATCACCAACGGTAGCGTCAGCCAGGCAGCCAAACTGGCACAGCGAAACCGCACCGATTTCTACAAATTACTGGGAAAATATGAAATAGATCCGGCCATCTTCAAGAATCAATAGTCCACCGAACTGGAATACTAAGCAAAGAGGCCGGCAACCCAAAGGAAGAGTTTAATTAACGACATCAACAGGGCTAGAAAGACAAGTCTTTCTAAGACGCTAAATTAGTGGGTTCCACTGGAGCGGAACCCACCAGGAACTGTGTAAATCAGTTCCCTGCAGCGGTAGCGTCACCGCTATACAGAATGAACTCTTGCTTGCTGATCTGACCGTCCTGGTCAACGTCAGTAGTGGCAAAAGCTTCAGCCAAAGCTTGATCAGCTGCGGCTTCGTCCTGAGACAAAGCGCCGCTCTTATCAGCATCAAGAGATACGAATTCAGCTTCTGATTTCAACATTTCCGCATCTTGGGTTTCATCCGCAAATGCGCTGCCCGCAACCAGAGCGGCCAATGATAGTGCTGCAATTTCCTTTACTAAACTGTTCTTCATAGAACTTTCCTCATTGTGTTTGTTTCAGAAAACGATACGGCCCAGCCGATATCTTTCCTATTTCAATGGCGATGGACAAAGGATGCCTTCGGTCTACCGTCTGGCCTGCTACCATCAGAAGTTGGTATGACACTGCCCGGATTCCTACGGATGCGATTCCACTTCCTTGTGAAATCCTGTTCAACTCCATGTGAACATCAGGTCGCCAGCGGACACCACATCGGCCTCCCTTCCAACAGGTATATATCAATTACAATGCCAACAATTAATTTAATATATATATCAATAGCTTACGAAATATTCTAATTAGAAGGACCAAATATCCGGCAGATAAGGCCCCTAATATGTCGCCGAATGGCGACAACAATTCGCAAGCACAGCAATATTCTCTTATAAATCAAGCATCTAAAGGTCGCAAAACAGCGACACACCTGAATCAAGCCCGATAGTTCTGCAACTGAAATCTGTTCACGCTGCAGATCAGGCTCTTGATTGCCCAATCCGCGTACTACGCAGTACTCATAACTTGCAGCCTGCTGCCTGACTGCTAAGTTCAATAAATATCCAGAATCATTTTTCTGTCTCTGTTCAGGTCCTTATGCCACAACAACGCATTGAATCATCAAGACTTGCCCCACCGCGAGTGATGCTGTTCGACTGGCACGGTACTTTGGTGGATACACTGGACGCCATGTACAGAACGATGGAAGAAATGTTGCCACAGTTGGAAGAGTTGGATCTGATCCGCCATTTAGTGCCCGAGGACCAATGCAGATCCGCAGATGACATCAAGCTGGTCAGGTATATCCGCATCTTCCGCAAACTGCATCCAAAAATTCTGGCTGAGCGTCGGGTCTCACGCACTGAAATATTCAATGCCATTTTCGCTTCCAACACCGAAGCCAAACGAATTGCCCATCAGGCCTATAACCGCTGCTACCGCAAGCACTATGGGGAAGTAAAACCCTTTCAGGGAGGACTTTACGAGTACTTAGGCACCCTTCGCCGGCTGGGTATAAAACTCGCCATTGCCACCAATCGTAGCCGGGAATTCCTGGACCACGAACTGGACCTGGTGGAACAGGGACGCTGGAAAGCACTGTTTGACACAACGGTTTGCGCCGATGACGTCACCGAATATAAGCCTGCGCCGGATGTGATTCACCAGACGTTGCTTAACCTGAACGAACCCTGTTCAGCATCTGTCTGGTATGTGGGCGACAGTCATACTGATATGCTGACCGCCTACAACGCGGGCATTACTCCAGTGTTTTACAACGGTGCCCATTGGGAGGAACGTTGGATTGACCGCATTATTGCCAATAAGGAACAGAATCCTGAGGCTCCTGCACTGGTGGTCGACAGTTTTGAACAGTTGCTCAATGCCCTCCAGGAAATGCAGGAGTCCGGACAGGCAACATTCTTAATACGTCTTAAAGATCATCGTCCCCCGGCCTGGCCGCCACGGGAACCGCCACCACCCAGGATCGAACCCAACTGGCATCCCAATGCATTCCGACTTACCCCACCGACGCTGGTCCTGTTCGACTGGCATGCCACCCTGGTGGATACCCTGGATGCCATGTACCACGCCGTTGACGACATGCTGCCTGAGCTGGAACCTCTGGGCCTTATTGATCGCCTGATCCAGCCCGAGCAAAGTAAATCACCGGAGGACGCTAGGTTGGTGGAACATGTACGCCACTATCAGCAACTGCATCCCAAAGTGAAGGCGGACCGCAAGATCTCCCGCACGGATATATTTGAAGTACTTTTCGGCGATGATCAGTTGGCAAAGAAAATCGCCCATAAGGCTTTCAACCGTCACTACCGCAGTCACTACGGAACGGTGCTGCCCTTCGAACCTCAGGTGCGACAAATGCTGGAAGGTTTGCGGAAACTAAATCTGCAGGTCGGCGTGATTACTAATAGGGACCGTGAGTTCTTTGTGCACGAGCTCGCAGCCGTGGAAGGTAGTGGCTGGAGTCATTTGTTTGATACTGATATTTGCGGTGACGATACGCCCCAGCGTAAACCTCACCCAGACCAGATCTATCTCGCCTGCCAGCGCCTGGAGCACGCTGTTAATTCAGCCGTCTGGTATGTCGGTGACAGTACCACCGATACTATCGCCTCCAAAATGGCGGGAGTTACCAGCGTATTCTTTAACGGTGCCCAATGGGATCTGACCTGGTTGGAAAAAATCTTTCCCGGCAATACACGTTACCCCCACAAACCCGATGTGGTGGTCAACGATTTTTCCGAATTCTGGGCCCTAGTACTGGCGTGTTATCAGAGTTAATTGGTACGGGCGTGTTACCAGAGTTAAACAGAGGCGCCTCAGGCTGGCTGCGCCCTTGACTGAGTGGCCAGTAACAACCCCATAGCCACAAACAGTCCGCCGGATATCCGCTGGAACCAGCGCATCCGTATAGGTTCAAACAACCAGCGTTGCGCCTTGCTACCCACCAGGGCGTAGCCCACCAATATACAAAAAGACAGCGACATGAATATCCCGGTCAGTAGAATCAACTGGGGCAATACAGCCGACTGAGTATTAATGAACTGCGGAAACAGAGCCGTAAAAAACAAAATAGGCTTAGGATTGGTGACAGCAATCAGAAAAGCCTTACTAAAAAGCTGACGTCCTTTTACTGCTTTCACAGGGATAGTCCCATTGGCAGCTTGCACCAACAGGCTGCCCTGACTTCGCCAGAACTTAACTCCCAGATAGACCAGGTAAATGGCACCAATTACTTTCATGACTAGAAACGCCAGACTGGATGCAGCCAGTAATGCCCCTAAACCAACCGCTGACACCAAAGATATCACCGCTATGCCAGCGACATTCCCAAGAATGGCGAAACAAGTCTTGCGTACTCCGTATTGGGTGCCCAAGGTAATGGCCAACAGCACTGCCGGCCCTGGTGAAATAACCGCACCAAAGGCAACCAGGGTATAAAGTATCAGGGTGGTAAGTTCCATTTTAGACTCCACTGAGAGAAAGCAGATCAGCGCTTAGAAATAGCACCTCAGCACTGAGCCCGATATCCGTATTGACCGATGGATTGGAGATATTCTGATATCCTGTTTGCTACAGTGAGCAGGCTACTCCAATGTATAAGCCGTCTTCTCCAACGTGCCGGAAAGGCTTTCGATAAACTTGAACTGGTTCCAGGCTATGCGCACGATGTCATTGTTGTTTAGCCGCTTACGGCCCTCGACAGGTTCATCATTAATAAAAGTACCGTTGGTGCTGCCTTGATCGCTGATAAAAACGTCCAGCACACCTTCCAGATATTTGTTAACTTCCACTTCAATCAGCGCGTGACTACCACTGACGGCAATATCATTGATCTGGATATCCGCGTCAGGATGGCGGCCGATTTTCAGCTGACCAGGCTCTAGAGTGAATTTGTTGACCACAACATCGTCAACCAGCTGGGCTAATACAGGCATAGCTTTTTCCTCCTGTTAATTCGCTAAATTGGGATAGTTCACCAGAGAGCCTAGGCAAACTCACGCCCGAAATCACTGACCATTGCCTTGCGAATGACCATCGCCATTTCCGCTGCACTTTGGTAGCGTTTGGCCGGGTCTTTCTGCAGCCCCTTATTGATAATCCGTACGGCGCTGGCCGGCAGGTCCTCTCGAACTTCACGCACGCTTTTGGGCTTTTTGTTGAGAATCTGCATTGATAGTTCCGGCAAGGTATCCGCCTTGAAAGGCATGGTGCCGGTGAGTAACTGATAAAAGGTCACCGACAGACTATACAGATCAGCTGTCGCTTTGATGGACTTACCTTTCAACTGTTCCGGCGACATATACAGCGGGCTGCCCAACACCTGGCCGGTACGGGTCTTGGAATCATCCGAAATACGGGCTATACCAAAATCCGAAACTTTCACTTGGCCGGATTCCGGGCTATAAAGCAGGTTTGAGGGTTTGATATCACGGTGAATCACGTTGCGCTGATGCGCATAATCCAGGGCGTCAGCCACCTGAGACATAAGTTCATAGACCTTCGGCACCGGCAACAATTCATCCGGACGACAGAAACGGTCCAGTGCACTGCCCTGTACATAGTCCATGGCAATATAGGCCAGGTCCGCCTCTTCGCCGACATCGTAGACCATGACAATATTGGGATGGTTCAGACGACCTGCCGCCTCGGCTTCGCGGAAGAAGCGTTCACGTAAATCCGGCAGTTCATGCTCATCAAACTGTTGATAGTTCAGCGTCTTGATGGCGACCAGACGAGCAATTTTTGGGTCCTTGCCCAGATAAACGATGCCCATGGCACCACGTCCCAGCTCCTGCTGAATTTCATAACGTCCCAGTACCGGCTTGACGGTTGACTGGGGCATGGCCATGGTTTTGGCCAGCGCCATACCACCATCATGCTGAGTGAGCACGGTGCTGGCTGCCTGCAGGTTGCGTATTCTCTCTTTGACATCTTTGAAGGAACCGGTCTGATCAAGAATGGTTTCGTAGGTGCGAATGGCCGCCGGATACTGTCGTTTCTTCTCCTGCTCAACTGCAATGCTGTAACAAAGCTCCAGTGCCGAATCAGTGGCATAGCAATGTTCCAACGCCTCCAGAGCCTGATCCAGACGCTGCTGCTGAAAATAAAGCCCCGCCAACTTCAGCGCCAGATCATGCTGGTGATGCTGCAATTCCTGCAGTTGCTGGTGAGGTTTGAGCCAGAACAATATAAACAGATAGCCCAGGCCATAAAACTGGATCGCCACACCCAGCGGCCACCACTGTCCCTGCAAGGCAAGCAGCCCCAATTGGGTCGTCAGTAATCCCGTCAACAACAGCGTGCTGAGCCAAAACCCCGTCGCCAGCCTGATTCTCGGTAAGCCCCACACCAAGAATATTGTCAACAACAGCAAACCGGCCCGGTCTGCCAACGGCAGCCATGCTGGCGAAGATATCGGCGTTTTCTTTGCCTCCCGCGCTGGAGATTTCAAGGCATTAAAGGTGGTTTCCCACCAGGGTTGTGCCGTTGCGTCAGCGCTGGATAACTCTGCATTCCGTAGCTCCAGTCGCGGGCTGATGCTTTGGGCTAATGAATAGAGTTGTTGATCCAGCGCATTGATTGCCGCAGGGCGGGCGGGAAGAAAAATCAGCACACAGGCGACCAGCACCAACAACGAACGGATGCTGTAAAACTGCCATAACCTGCTGGCGAAGCCTGAACGGCCCGGCGAGTTGCTGTTGGCCAATTGATAACCTTATGAAATTAAAACAGATCTGCCATCTAACTTTAGACCCTGTTGGCGCTGGCGAACAGAGCCCTTTTGCAGCTTTGTGTTACGAAGTGTGTTTGCATTCGGCCTCAGCTCACCCATATCCACACTTGCGCCGACACGAAAGTATGACATCGAAGAATATAGCGCTTCTCCACTCTTTCAGGAACCTGGTTCGCTTCAATTGGTCAAGGTGTTTGCTTTCAGTTGCCTGGTAACCATGGTCGGCAGTCGGCCGGTCAAAACCCTGGTCGGCGCACTGATCGGTCTGCTATTGGCAACCGTAGGTATTGATTCCGGCACCGGCGTCCTACGCCTTACCATGGGAATTCCTAACTTCTTCGATGGCGTGGGCTTGCTGGTGGTGGTTATTATGATGAGTTTGTTGGTGCCTTTGATCCTGAGGCGACTTACTATGGCGAAAAACCCAGCTAATAAAATCACCCAAATCTGAAAACTGATTGCTTCCAAAAGCGTTGAAGGTTGGTTGTCCCTTGGGTCTGTTGACGTTTAGCGTTTATAGCATCCCTGTAATATTTTCAGCTCACGGAGAAAAACTTTTGCTGGGTCTGCTGCCATTCCGCCAGAGCGACGGCACTGCTCAAACATACAATCAGCCTGTCAAATTGGGCGGCGGCTGGTTGCAGTATTTCCAGCCCTTCATGGGCCACAATGGCATGGGGGGTACGGTTACTGCCGGCACCTAATGCTGGAAAAGCAATGGTTTTGAGCTGATGCTGCTGCGCCAGTGCCAGCGAATTTCGAAAGCAGTCCCCCAACTGCGACAACGTTGCCCCGCCCCATTGATCACCTCCTGTCCACAAGGGCGTTACCGTATGAATAATGTAGCGACAGGGCAGATTGAATGCCGGGGTTATCACGGCATGACCCGCCGGACATTTTTCCGCCTGACCACAGGCCTGCGCCAGTTCAGGGCCGGCCAGCTCATGGATCTGGGCGGAGAGACCTTGCCCCTTGCTCAGGTACTTATGGGCAGGACAAACAATAGCATCGACTTCAAGCCTAGTGATGTCTCCGTGCATAAGCTCGATCATTATCTATTCCCCTGAAGTGGCATAAATAGGTCTTCATGTCCTGTAAGTATTACATAGCAGCTCCACCTTGCCAGTGCTGGTTTATGTTATCAGTATCGGGAAGAGGGGGGCTTGAAGCAGGCAGCCCGCAACCATCAGGGGTTAAGCCCAACGGGCAAAGCTTGTTATACTCGGGGAATAGAGGAAAAATCTGAAAAAGTCGGAACAGGATTTACAGTGGAACAAATTGAGATAGACACCGTCAGTGGTCAGAGCATTTCACCCTGGCTGGATGATATCGCGCAATTAAGGTTGAAGGTTTTCAAAGAATTCCCTTACCTGTATGAAGGGTCTCTGGATTATGAGGCTGAATACCTGCGCCGCTATGCAGACTCAAAAAATTGCGTTTTCGTCCTGGCGAAGGTCAACCGCAACGTGGTTGGAGTGGCGACGGGATTACCTCTGCAAGAGGCCGATGAAGCCTTCCAAAAACCCTTTATCGATCAGCGCCTACCTGTTGAACAGTATTTTTACTTTGGCGAATCCGTACTTGATAAAGCTTTCCGCGGACGCGGGATAGGCCATATATTTTTTGATGCCAGGGAAGCATTTGCCTGGCAGCTGGGTCTACAGGTGACCACCTTCTGTGCGGTGCAGCGCCCTCTCGAACACCCCCTCAGGCCACTCGATTACCGGCCGCTGGATGGCTTCTGGGAAGCCAGGGGTTACCGTAAAAGGGAGGATCTGATTGCACACTACAGTTGGCAGGACATTAATGAAACCAATGAAAGTCTGAAATCCATGGTGTTCTGGATCAAGAGTCCGGCAAAAAGCTGAGTGAATTTTGTCACCAGCCCTCCCAAACCGCCCTCCCTGGCCAATTTTTACAATGATGACTGTGCTGGATAGTTTCGCACGCTAATCAGGGTGCGGATCATTCTTCTCGATAGTCGCTGCGCTCAATGCCGTATTTCTTCATTTTGTCGTACAGTGTTTTGCGCGGCAGCCCCAATGAGACCATGGTATCTTTGATGCTGCCGTGATGACTGGCCAGACTCTCCCGGATCAGGGTTTCCTCATAGAATTCCACTTGTTCAGACAGCGTTCGCCGACTATGGATTTCCTGGTCACTGAGCATTTGTTCCATCTCAAAAGAACACTCTTCGCCCAGAATCACATAGCGTTCAGCAAGGTTACGCAGTTCACGCACATTACCCGGCCAGTCATGAGTCAGCAGGCGGTGACGAAGCTCCACATTCAGCGGCACAATTTCCCGCTGATAGCGGGCCGCTGCAATCAGGGCAAAATGCTCGAACAGCAAGGGGACGTCGTCCAGGCGATCCCGTAACGGAGGAATTTCCACCGCCACTGTGTTCAAACGATAGTAAAGATCGGAACGGAATTCACCTTGATCGGATATTTCCCGCAGGCTCACCTTAGTTGCGGCAATGACCCGGATATCCACCGGTATCAGCTGATTCGATCCCAGTCGTTCCACCTTGCGCTCTTCCAGCACCCGCAGAATTTTAACCTGCAGGGTTTGTGGCATACTTTCAATTTCATCTAGGAACAAAGTGCCGCCGTTGGCGTGCTCAAACTTGCCGATGCGTTTCTTTTCCGCGCCGGTGAAAGCACCGGCCTCGTGACCGAAGAGTTCGCTTTCAATCAGGTTCTCGGGGACAGCACCACAGTTGATGGCGACAAAATTACCACTGCGGCGATCGCTATGTTCGTGCAGGTAACGGGCAACCAACTCTTTACCTACACCGGTCTCCCCAATCAGCAGAATATCAGCCGGTGTGTTCATGACCTGGGAAAGCACCCGGCGCAGGCGCTGTATTGCCTGAGTACGGCCCAGGATACGCGGACCGGGTGAAGTCTGTTCCTGCAATTCCCGTTTAAGATCACGGTTTTCCAAGGTCAAGGCCCGCTTTTCCAGCCCTCGTTTGACTGTATCCAGTAAGCGTTCATTACTGAAGGGCTTCTCAATAAAATCGTAAGCGCCGGTACGCATGGCTGACACCGCCATGGAGATATCGCCATGACCGGTAATCAGAATCACCGGAATATCCGGATCAATACCATGTACCTTCTGCATCAACTCAAGACCGTTGAGCCCCGGCATATTGATATCAGACACGATAATACCCTGCCATTCCGTACTGATTTTAGTCAGCGCCTGGCGGCCCGAATCCAACCCCCTGGCCTGGATATCCTCAAGCTCCAGAGTCTGACAGAGTGAGCTGGCTACATGACGATCATCGTCGATAACCAGCACTTCCATCGCGGCCAGCAGCGAAGACGTCCCATTGGTTTCTAATATATCCGCCAACATTTTCTCCTCTTAAATATTTTTCCAGCGACCGGGACTATTTCGGCACCCCGATGCTTTTTGGTCCAGCTGAGTTTTCCGTGACGGCCGATGTCTCCGCTCTGCGCAGCTGAATCACAAAAATGGCACCACCATCGAGACTGTTGCGGGCCCGCAATTCGCCTCCCATCGACTCCACAATTCGATGCGAAATGGACAATCCCAGCCCAAGCCCCTGACTCCGGTTCTTGGTGGTAAAAAACGGCTCGAACAGATGTTTGAGTGCTTCTTCAGACATCCCGGGGCCAGTATCCTCAACCTGAATCTGTACCCATTCCGAACTACTGGTGACGGTAATGGACAGCTGTTTCCGCTGCGTCTGGCCACCAGATATGTCTTTGGGTTCCGAGCCCACAATCGCCTGGGTCCCATTGGTCAGCAAGTTAATCAGAACCTGTTCCAACCGAACCATGTCGGCATGTACAAAGGTATCCTGCTCAGCCTGGTTCTGACGTACCTGAATACCATGGCGGCGTACTTCGGGTTCACTGATTTTCAGCGCCGCAGCAATACAGCTGCCGACGTGAACCACCGAAAGCATTTCGGCTTCCTTGCGTGAAAACACCTTCAGCTGGCCGATGATACTGGCCATATGATCAATCAGCTGAATAATCTCCCGCAGATTCATCTGCGCCTTGTCCGTCATCTGGCGCTCGATAAAAGCCTGGGCATTCTGTGCATAGCTGCGTAACGCCGTCAGGGGCTGATTCAGCTCATGGTTGATGCTGGCAGATAGCTGTCCCAGCAGGGCAAGTTTGGCAGCCTGAACCAGCTCTTCCTGGGTCTGCTTCAATGCTGCCTCGGCCCGCTTACGCTCCGCTACTTCGTTCTGCAGTTGCAGGTTGGCTTCAGACAGATCCTTAGTACGATGGCGTACCCGGCCTTCCAGCTGTTCCTGGGCCATCCTCATACCACGCTCGCGACGATAGCGCTCCATCAACAACATGGCGAGCAGCACAATCACCAGAAACATGCTAAGGCTGAGCAGCAGCACGTTACTCACTTCCTGCTTCACCCGATCCAACGGCATCAGCAAACGCACCTGCCACCCTACTTCCGGCATATCGGCCTGACGCTCAAGATAAACCATGGGCTCGCCCTGGCCACTTTGCAGATTCACAAACTTTGCCCCGGCCGCCAGCATCTGTGTAGGCGCATCAGTTTCATCATATTGCAGTGGTTGTATCTGAGCATTGGCGTAGCGCCTTTCCCGCTGCAAGGCCTGACGGTCTTCAGCGGAAAGGGGACGGGTATTGCGAAAACGCCATTCAGCGCGGGTGGAAATAAAGACAATGCCGAACTCGTCCATGACCACCACTTCAAAGGTGTTCTGTCCCCAGGGGCTGGCCCACTGCTGTTCGACATCCGACAGGCTGATTTTGATCACTACTGCACCGACAATCACATCGTCGTCAGACACCGGAAAGGAATAGTAAAACCCGCGAACATCAGAGGTCGTGCCCAAAGCAAAATAGCGACCGGAACGCCCTTCCATCGCGCTCTGAAAATAGGGTCGGTAAGAAAAATTCTGCCCGATGAAAGTCTTAACGCTACGCCAGTTGCTGGCTGCAATGGTCCCGCCCTCAGAATTCATCAGATAAACATCTGACGACTTGCTGATCTGATTGATGGACTCCAGATAACGGTTGGTCTGGTCAATCACGGCTTGATTGGTGGGGTCCTGCAATGCTGCCTGCAGGCGGGAATCTATTGCCAGTATATGGGGGAGCGATTCATATTTATCGAGAATCGCCTCCAGTCCGGACACCGTCCGCCGCAACTCGTAGCCGGCCTCAAGCTCCAGGTCCGCCAGGGCAGAACGTTGAGCCCAGTCCCTGGACAGTATGGTAATCAATGTCGCCAGGGCAATCAGGCTGATCCCCAGGATCAGTGTATATCGGTATCGGATTACAACCACGTCAACAAAATCTCGCTCGTGTCCACAACAGACCTTATTTTTCCTGTGTCCGGCCAGCCGGAATAACCTGAGTATGGTCCGCCCAGCAGAAGGCGAGGTCAATACCGGATGCGGAGGGCTGAAAACAAAACCAGGTATTAGCTGACAAGCTCTCCTTCAATAGCGCTTTAATTGCACGGCAGGGCCGATTACACTGGAGCCACGCAGCAGCATGGCCCTGCTTAATTGGCCATGATCTCTGTCTGGGCCTACTATGCGGCGGTGATGTCACCGGAGGTCTGCATAGCCGACAGTGAACCCTAACCTTCAAAGATTAAACCCATGTAAGGGGACTCAAATGAAAAAGATATTCGTTCTAGGGACCATGATTGCGCTGGCCTCAGGATGCGCCAGTATGTCTGAGCAAGACCGCCAGGCCTTGGCAAGCGCCAATCAAAATGCCAGTGATGCACAGCAGGCCGTAGGCGCGGCACAAAGCACTGCCGATGTGGCTCTGGCAAAAGCGAATAATGCAGAAGCCCGAGCCAATGAAGCTTATGCCAAGGCCCAGGAAGCCCTTGCTGCTGCAATGGCAGCACAGAAAGCGGCTGAAGAAGCCAATGAGCGCGCTCGTCGCATGCTGGAAAAAGCCAGCCGCAAGTAAGCCACCAGGAAGCCGGAATACTCCCTGTCAGCTCAGGTTCCTGTCAAGGCAGGTTCTGCTCAGGGAGTAACTGCCACGGAAGGCGGTGAACCCATTATCACTCCCACAATTTTTGGAATGCCGGAATTATCTACCAGCATGCGTTCAATCTGATCGGCATCCAGATCATAGGCAGACGGGGGTATTGGCAACCGACTCAAAGCATTAATAAAATGTCGACGCCGCTGTATTGGTGTGTCGCCTGCATCCATATGCACTTCCGCCCACAGATGCCCCTCAGTTACGGCTAATTTCACTGGCTGTTTGATAATTCTCACCCGGGTATGCTTCGCTGCCGTCGCCACCAGAGTCTTGATGTCCCAGTTATAGAGACGAATGCAGCCATGGCTGACACGCATGCCTATCCCCACCCCTTTGTTGGTGCCATGAATCAGATATCCATTGGCGCTGAGTAACAGTGCATAGGGCCCCAGCGGATTATCAGGGCCCGCCGGAATGGCCGCCGGCAAAACCTCCCCGAAATCCTTTAGGCGTTGTTCACGAATGGACTGTGGGGGATACCAGGTTGGGCTTTCCAGTCCCATTTTCACCTGGGTATCCATAAGCGGGGTAGGAAACTCCACCGTCCCGATGCCGATCGGGTAGGTCACGACCCGAGCCTTTTTCGGTTGATAATAATAAAGGCGATATTCAGGAAGGTTGATCACAATACCTTCCTGATCACCCTCGGGCAGGATGAATTTTCCCGGCAACAGAATCTGATCGCCGGCGTTGGGCAGCCAGGCGTCAACGCCAGGATTGGCCTGGATCAATTCGTTGAAGCCGAAGTTATATTCCTCGCCCAGATCTACGAAGGTGTATTCCCGTTTGGCTATCAAACTCTGCTCTTCGCCCACAATGGTCTGCCCCTGCTGCCAGGGGAATTCCGCGGCATGAGAGATTGCAGCCTGCCCCACAGCACTCAGTACAGCAAGCACAACCAGGCCATACCGGGCCATCACTTGCCGCAGTTCCAGTTTAATTGAATTAGCCTGCATCAATCGTCAAAGTGCCAATACGTCTTTTATCTATTACCGGAAAGCCAAAAACTTCCCACCCCAGGATCAGCCAGCATTGTCAAACAGCCCTGAAAATTCTGCAATCCCTGCGCCTTAATCTTAAAGTTTGCAAATGGAGCCGTCGGGACGAAAGGAGTATACTGCGCCACTTGTTGCCTATAACTCATAACAAATCAACAGGTCCGCCATGAAGCAAATCCAGATATCTGAATTTGGTGCTCCAGACGTTTTTCACAGTGTTGACGTCGCCATCCCCGAACCCCAGCCCCTCCAGGTGATTATCAAAGTTCATGCTATCGGCTTGAACCCGATCGATTATAAGACTCGTCGAGGACTGGGTTTTGTCGCGGAAAAAGTCAAAACCAAGCTGCCCTGGGTACCAGGCTATGATGTTGCCGGTGTCATTCACGCCAAAGGGGCAGCCGTCACCGGATGGGAGTTGGGGCAGCGGGTCTGTGGCATGGTGAATTTTCCCTTACCGGCAGGCGGCTACAGTGAATATGTCGCAGCTATGCCGGAAATTCTGGCTTCCATTCCCCAGAACGTGACTGACGAGCAGGCGGCAGCACTGCCTTTGGCCGGATTAACTGCCTGGCAGGGTCTTTATGAAGTGGGCAACCTATGCTCCGGCCACCGTGTACTGATTCTTGCCGCTGCAGGGGGCGTTGGTCATATAGCCGCCCAACTGGCCCGCCACAGTGGCGCGCAGGTTTGGGGAACGGCATCAGCGGCACACCAGGAATTCCTGCTCAGCCTTGGCATCAAACATTTGGACTACCGCAACACTTCCGTAATGAAGGACCTGCATGACATGGACTTCATTTTTGATGCCGTGGGTGGGGAGACTGGTATACAGGCACTTTCTTACCTGGCAACCGGTGGCACACAGGTCACCTTACCCACAGTCTCTGCCGAGCAGATTGTCAGCGCTGCAGAAAGTCAGGGTAAACATGCCCAAGGCTATACCGTGCATCCTGATGCCAAACAGTTGCAGACACTGTTGGATTATGTTGCCGACCAGCAATTGCGTATCAAGATTCAGTCCCGCTTTCCATTGGATCAGGTGGGCGAAGCACATCGATTACTGGAACAGGGTCGCACCGGCGGCAAGATTATTCTGCTCACCTGAAAGCCATCGAACCTTCCCGAGCCGGGACAGTTAAGCCTGTACCCAGCCGGTGGGTTAACCCTCCAACCCACTCAAATTCTGCAGTTACCCCCTGGCATTGCCCAGGTCAGCTAAAAGTCTAGCTGTAATAACCTGAAAAAAATCAGTTATCTACTATAGTTACTGCTTCATAACTCGTGAAAAAGGAAGGTTGGGTTAATGTTGGCAGTAGTCCTACAGTCCGTAACGCATTTCGTTGGCGGCATCGTTGCCGTCAGACAACAGGTCGAGCAACACTTGACCACTTCCAGGAACAGCATTTGCACCAGGTTGGGGCTGATTTTTCTTTTTATCGGTACCGCTTTGGCGATTCAGGGATGTGACGACACAAAGCCTCCCCCCCCTGCGACCAACCCCTGGATTTCACTGAATCAGGGTTGGAACAGCGAAACCCAGGCAAGCATGCACCACCGGGGTTTTGGCTCACGCATCATTCCCTACCAGTGGTTCCTGCATCTGGAACGCGCCGATGATACGACCCTGTTGCGTGACAATCAGTATCTGCAACAGTTGGGCTTTATTCCCACAGCAACCTCCGCCACCAATAAAGACGGCTTGCCCATTGGTTTGAGCCGGGCCGAAGACGATCGGGGAGTTGCCTGGGTCGGGTTAACCTGTACCGCCTGCCATACCGGCATGGTGACATACCAGCAGCACAAGATTCTGATTGATGGTGGGGCCGGGTTAATCGATTTTCCGGCCTTCGAAGATAACCTGATCCTGAGCCTGGAAGCCTTATTAGCCCACGCGGGTAAAAAGCAACGCTTCCTTACCGCCATGCTCGGCAAAAATGCCAAGGCAACAGCCCAGGATGCACTACTGCTGGAGATAAGCAACAGACTGGACTACCTGAAGACCCGCCAGGCCATGAATCATTCCGACACCGCCTACGGACACGGACGCCTTGATGCCTTCGGCCAGATTTTTAACACTGTGGCAGTGGAACTACTGGGTATTCCAGGTAATGCCCGCCCGGCCGATGCGCCTGTCAGCTACCCATTTCTGTGGGATGCCCCGCACCTGGATTTGGTGCAATGGAACGGCTCAGCCCCCAACAGTACACCAGGACCGCTGATTCAGAATGTCACTACTGCGCTGGCAGTCTTTGGTACCGCAGATGTCACAAGTCATTCCGATCTGGAAGGTTTTCCAAGTTCTGTCGACTTTTCCGCACTGGGTGACCTGCAAGACAACTTTTATCATCTGCAGCCGCCACAATGGCCAACCCAACTATTGGGTAATCTCAAGCCTCAACTCATTAAGGAAGGCGCTAAACTCTATCAGGACAACTGTCAGGGTTGCCATCAGGTGAGCCAACGTAGCCAGGCAGATGAGAAGTTCAAAGTTACCCTGGTACCGCTCACTGAAATCGGCACCGATACGGCAATGGCGGATAACTTTATTAATTCCACCTCCGCCACGGGTGCCTTTGCCGGCCAAAAGCAGATGATATTTGGCGGCGCGAAATTCGGTGCCCAGGCCAAAACGGTGGAACTGGTGGTACATGCTGCCGTAGGGGTGACACTCAAACACCCTGTACTGGCAGTCAAGGATTCGGTCGAAAGCTATCACTCGGTCTACTCCGCCCAGGCAAACCCGAACCCGGCCTATTACAAAGCCCGTCCGCTGAATGGTGTCTGGGCGACAGCCCCCTTCCTGCACAACGGCTCGGTTCCCACACTCTATGACCTGCTACTGCCGCCAGAGCAGCGGCCGGTGAGTTTTTATGTCGGCAACCGCGAGCTGGATATTACCAAAGGCGGCTTCACCTCCACCCAGGGGCCCCATGTTAGCCTGTTCGATACCCGACTCCCCGGCAATCACAACCAGGGGCATATCTACGGCACCGATTTAACCGATTCACAACGCTATGCATTGATCGAATACCTGAAAAGTATCTGATACTGCTTTGAACCAGAAGTTTACCATTGAACCAGAGGACTACCATGACCCCATCCCGTAATACTCAGCAAGCCGGAAGCTGGCTTGGCAAAGGTTTAAAATGGCTGTTTATTATCACCCTGATATTGCTACTGGCGGCTTTCCTGACTTTTGCCTGGTATATTCTCTGGCCACTCTCATCCATACCGCCACAGGAACCCACGGATGAATGGGTTTATTTGGATCAAGGCTGGGGAGAGACCCGCGAATCCGAGGCCCGACAGACTTACTACTACACCCCTCAAGGTACTTCCATGCCCCAGGGTGCCTCGCAAAGCGCGGTGCGCTATGACTGGTTTATCAATTTGCGGCTGCCCTTTTCCGACCAGCGCTTTGCCGACCCCGAGCATATGCGCCGTTACCGCTTCCTCGTCGATTCCGCCCCAACAGCAGCAAACCCAGACCACCTTCCGGTAGGCTTCACCAAACACTTCGATCCCATCACCGGCGACGATGTTCTCGACGTTACCTGCGCTGCCTGTCATAACGGCCAGCTGCGCTATACCAAGGACGGCAAGTCCTATGCAATTCGGGTGGACGGCGGTCAGGCCATGCATGCCATCAGCGACACCAATCGCGGAGCCTTTGCCCCCATGCTGATTGCCTCACTCGTATATACCGCTGTGAATCCGATCAAATTCAACGAGTTTGCCAAGGACGTGCTTGGCGACCGTTACCCTGGGGGTAAATCTGTCCTCAAGGACCAGCTCTGGGCGTCCATCAAACACTTTGTCACCAGTCCCCAGAATAATCCGCTCAAGCATCTCTATCCGGTTCAGGAAGGCTATGGCCGTACCGACGCACTGGGGCGCATCGGCAATACTGTATTTGGCGACCACCTGGTGACAGCCAATTACCAAGTCGGCGCGGCACCAGTGAGCTACCCCTACCTGTGGAATATCTGGAAATTCAATTGGGTGCAATATAACGGCTCGGTAGCGCAACCCCTGGCGCGCAATATCGGTGAAGCCTTAGGTGTCGGCGCCAGAATACCGATGCTGAGCGACACCGGTGGCCCGCTGCCGGAGGCGGAGCGTTTCCGTAGCTCAGTAAGAATCGCCGATTTGCAGCGCATCGAGCATACCTTGCAGATGTTGGCCCCGCCCAAGTGGCCTGCTGATCTCTTCGGGTCCGTGGACCCGGTATTGGCAGAACAGGGCAAAACACTGTTCAACCAACACTGCCAGGGTTGTCATGGGCCTCACCCGACCGGCACTGCACAACAACAGGCATCAGCACCGTTAAAACCCGTCGCTTCAACGGAATGGCTTATCGAAGTCATCCCTGTGGAACACGTAGGTACGGACCCAGCCACGGCCAAAGGCTTCCTGGAACGACATTACGACCTCAGCGCCACCGGTCTGACGGACACAGACATGGAAAACTCCTTGCGACCGCTGTTATATCGTCAATTGGTTCGCGAAGTACGCTACCGCCTGCGGGAAGTAATCAGCGCCCGCGAAAAGTCCGGATTGAGCGTCGACGGGCTGCCGGAACTGCTGGATCAATATCCTCAGAGCTCACCTGACGCCCGAATCCCTGAAGACCTGTTCGCAGCACTGAAAACAGTATTGGGCGGTTTGGTCAGTCCCATGCCGACCATTCCTGATGTCCGCACACCGCCGGCGAAGTCGTACAAATGCGATCTCAACTGCCAGACCATCAATCTGCTGTGGAATCTGCAACACGGTCGTGAATCTGCCAACATCCAAATGGACGCCCTGAACATCGACCGCCTGACGGAGGGAGAAGCCCTGAATCTGGTTGGCATCATGATCAAAAACCGTTTCTACCAGGACAACAACGTTGATTTCGAGCAGCAGCAATGTCTGGAAGGATTCGGCACCCTGGACCTGCCACAACAGATCCTGGGCTATAAACCACGGCCTCTGCAAGGTGTATGGGCAACGCCACCCTTCCTGCACAATGGTTCGGTGGTCTCCATTTATGAGTTGCTGTCACCTCCGGAAACCCGCAGCAGCAAGTTCCTGCTGGGACAGCGCGACTATGACCCGACACACTTGGGCTATCAGTTGATCACACCGGACAGCGAAAACAGCAGCCAAAACGGATTCTGGTTCGATACCAGTATTGACGGCAATCGTAACACTGGCCATGCCTTTGCCGCCGACCCGGAACTTTGGCAGCAATACCTGCAGTCACCCAAGGAGCATCCCCTGCCCTCCGGTGTTATCGGTCCACTACTGACCGACAATGAACGTATGGCAATACTGGAATACCTAAAGATTCACCAGGACCTGCCTGCCACTCCGGCGGATTACAGTCCACCTGAGTGTCACTTGCTTGGTGCTACCCTATGAAGCAGCAGGCACAGCAAACAACCGCCCCTGTCGGCAACGTTCAGGAAACGAACAAAGAACCGATATATACCGAAAGATTCTCCGAAGTTCAGCAGCAGGAACAGCACTGGCTACGGCGCCGTAGGGAGGCTGTCGGTATGACGGATCCTCAGGCGCCTTTAGTCGGGCTGGGTTTGTCCGGTGGTGGGATAAGATCCGCAACCTTCAATCTTGGTGTATTGCAGGGCCTGTCCCGGCGGGGTCTTCTGCCACAGGTAGATTACCTGTCTTCCGTATCCGGTGGCGGCTACATTGGCTCCTGCCTGACCTGGCTAAGGGCGCAGATACCTTTCAGCAGCAATGTAGGTATAGGTAGCGCGCCCCTCAAGAATAAACAGGGCACTGTGCTCGACTGGCTCCGTGCCCATGGTAACTATCTGATTAACGGCAAGGGATATTCCGGCTGGACATTAGGTGCTGCCATACTGGCCGGCACCCTGCTGAACCTGGTGGTACTACTGCCTATCATGCTGGGTGTCATGGCGGTGGCCAGCGAAGACTGGATCTCGATGGCATGGCCGGAATGGCTGCATTTACCCGGCGCAGAAGCCATTGAGGGGCATGACGGCTTCCTGTTGCTTATTGTCGCAGGTCTGGCCTGTCTGGGATTATTCCTTTTATCCATCCTGCTATTCGCCTTAACCAGCGGCTCCCAAACCCTGGCTAAACTATTTCCTGAAAACCGATTATATCGATGGATGGGCATGCTACTGGCGACCGGTTTTATCAGCATCGCTATTGGACTCCTGCCTGCATTTTCCGGCCTGGAACACATGACTCTGCACTATCTGAACCATCTTGGTGCGGCCACTTTTACCCGTCATGCCTCATATCTGTTGCCCATTGCCAGCGGCATTTTTTCCGTGCTGGCGGCCCGCAGCCGCTCCGGCAGCAGCGCCAATACCTTTGCCACAGTGGGTCTGGCCTTGCTGGTCTATGGCTTTCTGACCGCACTCTTCCACGTCGCTGCCCACACACTATTGACGGAGTCCACAGTCTTTTTTTCCTGGCTGGCGCTGTCACTGTTGCTAGCCGTATTCTGTAATATCAATTCCCTGTCTTTACATTGCTACTACCGCGGCCGGCTTAAGAATGCCTATATGCCGGTTATCGGCAATATCCAGTCTGCCCCTGAATCCGGCAAAGAACCGACGCTGGATTATCTCTCTACAGAGTTTCGCCTGACCCAGATCAGTCCGGAGAGCGGAGGTCCGCTACAGCTGATTAACACTACCCTGAACACATCCAGCTCACGAAATGAAAAACGCCGTAGCCGCAAAGGAGAATCCTTTACGCTTAGTCCGTTGTACTGTGGATCGACCGGTACCGGCTATCGCGCCTGCCGCGATTTCATGCAGGGCAATATGACGCTGGCTAACGCTTTTGCCATTTCCGGCGCTGCCATAGACCCCAATACCTATGCTACCGCCTCACGTCCGATCAGCTTCCTGATGACCCTGATCAACGCCCGCCTGGGTTTCTGGACCCGTAATCCGCGGATGCTTAAACAACGCCGCGGTCTGCCGCAATGGTACAAGTTCATGTTCCGGGAAATGCTCGGCGTCGGCCTGTCTGAAACCAAAGCGGATATTCATCTCTCCGACGGTGGCCATTTCGACAACCTCGGCCTCTATGAACTGGTAAGGCGTCAATGCCGCTATATCCTCATTTCCGATGCCGGAGCAGATCCGGAGACCACTCTGAGCGACCTGGGGCAGACCATACAGAGGGTACGGGCCGATTTTCTCGCTGACGTGGTGCTCGATATCACCCCTTTGACCACCATTGAAGCGGGTGTCCACAGCCAGTCCTATGCCCTCGGCAAAGTCACCTATGCTGACGGCAGTATGGCCGACCTGCTTTATATCAAGGCCCTGATCAACCCACAGCTGAGCGCCGACACTTACGCCTACTGGCGCACCAATGCGGCTTTTCCGGACCAATCTACAGCCGATCAGTTTTTTGACGAACGCCAGTTTGAGAGCTACCGCCAGTTGGGGCTAGATATTATCAACCACCTCGCAAAAGCAGACCCCGCCAGCATTGCGGACTGGTTTGGCAGTTTGCCGGTCAAAGCGCAGCATTAATCTAGGACATTCGGTGCAACCGTGAGAAACGAAATCGATCATCAAAGAGTGCTGACATCAATGGAAACACTGGCTACACTTACTCAGAAGGTCAGGAAGGAATCTCCCTCTACGTGCTGAGCTGTATCTGTGACACGGGACCATCACCTACCAGCTGCTTGCAATGCATGTCCGAATGATGAGTACTAGCCAGCCTTTAATATGACCCAAGCAGTACCACTGAACGCCAACGTCAAATCATTCTACGCCAGGCCAATTTTGCCCATGGCCATATTGACGCTCCTCGTGCTGATCTGGAGTGCAACAACCAATGCAGCAAGCGGCACTAGCGCAGATGACAAGAGTTCCGCTGACCCCTTACTGATTACCTCTGAACTGGAAAGCGTCGGGCTAACTCCGCACCTTGCCCTGCTTGAAGACCCGGAGAATAAGCTGAGCTTTGAGCAGGTCAGTAGTCCCCAGTTCAACAAGCAGTTCAAGTCCACCGGCGGCGAATCGCCCAACTTTGGCTTTACCACCTCCACTTGGTGGGTCCGCGTCACCCTGGTCAACCCTTACTCGAAAGCCATGGATGTGATTTTCCGTCAGGACTACCCCCTGATCGATTATCTGGATTTCTGGTCTCAGAAGGCTGACGGCAACTGGGAGGAGATCTCAACGGGTGACCTTGTCAAATTTGACCAGAGACCCATAGACCATCGGGTCTTCCTGTTTCCCCATGAACTGCCGGCAGACAGCAGCCAGACTTTCTATTTCCGTTTTCAGACCCAGGGTTCAATGAATATCGGTCTGTTCGTGCATTCACCGCTGGATCTGATGAACATGATCGGCGAGGAATATCTGGCACTGGGAATTTATTACGGTGGTTTTATCGTCCTCATGGTCTACAACCTGATCATGTTTATTACCGTCCGTGAACGCACCTTCGCCCACTACCTGCTGTACGTGCTCAGCTACGGCCTTTACATGTCAGTGCATAACGGGTTGAGCTTCCAGTTCCTGTGGCCGGACAACACCTGGCTGGCCAACCAGAGCTTGCTGATACTGCTGGCGCTGTCGTTACTGGGAGGTTTGCAGTTCACCCGCTCCATTCTAATGTCCCGGGTGGTTTCTCCTCGCCTGGACCGGATAGCCAAATATCTTGAGCTGATGACCGTGGCCTGCCTGCTGGCCTCTCCCTTTGTCAAATATCACGCGATGATTGTGCCGCTCGCCGTGCTCACCCTGGTTATCGCTGTGCAGGCCTTTACCATGGGTATTGCGGCACTGATGAGTGGATCGGCTGCCGCCCGCTACTACGTGGTTGCCTTTTCGTTGTTATTGCTGGGTGTAGTGATCTACATGCTCAAGACCTTTGGCCTGTTGCCACATAATGCCTTTACCCAGAATGCCTTTCAGATCGGCTCATTGATCGAAATGGTGTTATTGAGCCTCGCTGTCGCCAGCCGATTGAATGAATTCAAGCGTAAAACCTACAAAGATGCCCTGACCCATCTGTATAACCGGCGCTATTTTGATGATCAAAGCCAGCTGGAATACGAAAAGGCGCGACAGCACACACAACCCTTGTCGATGGTGGTGATCGATATCGATAATTTTAAAGTCTTTAACGATACCCATGGTCATGCCAAAGGGGACAGTGCTTTAAAGTTGGTCGCTTCCATCCTGTTGGCCACTGTACGAAAGCCCAACACCCCATGCCGTTATGGTGGAGAAGAGTTTGTCTTGATACTGCCGCAAACGTCACCAGAAGATGTCGCAGTACTGACCGAACGCATACGCTCCACAGTCGAGTCGGAAACAGCTGATGATTTTGGGCTGACGGTCAGCCTTGGTTATGCAACCCTGCAAAATGACAATTTCAACAGCGCCAGTGAGCTTTTCATCGCTGCGGATTTTGCGCTTTACACTGCCAAGGAAACCGGACGCAATAAAGTAGTCGACTACCGTAGCTGCGACCTGACCAAAAGTGCTCGTAAACAGTCCTATGCCACGACACCCGGAACCTCCAAAGTTTAATGCTGCCTGATCACTAAGCAATCACTCGCGCTCGGGTTAATTATTCACATTTATCAGGTTCAAAATGGCTGTCTTAGTAGCGTTTCAGGACGGCACGCACCTGCCCCAGATAACGGCCTCCGAACAGGTTCAAATGATTCAGCAAATGGTAGAGATTGTAGATTTCCAGGCGTCGGCGCCAGCCGGGTTCCAGTGGCCACACCTGCTGATAGGCAGCATAAAAGGTTTCCGGAAAGCCACCGAACAAAGCAGTCATCCCCAGCTCTGCCTCACGCCAGCCATAGTAAAGCGCAGGATCAATCAGCACCGGTTCGCCTTCCGGTCCTGTATGGGCGTTCCCCGACCAGAGATCACCATGCAGCAATGAGGCCGGCTGTTCGGGTATCAGCCCTGGCAGGCGGTTACCCAGACGTTCCAGGGTGGCAATATCATTTTGGTTACATAACCCGCTGTCCAACGCCAGACGACCCTGCATCAACAGCCGATGTTCGCGAAAAAACTCATAACCGTTCGACATCGGTGGATTCGGCTGCGGCGTGGTGCCACAAAAAGTTTGAAACTCGAGGCCGAAGGTGGGGGACAGGTTTCTGTGCATATAGGCAAGCGAGCTGCCGAACTGCTCCCAGTAATCAGGTTGCCTGCGGCCTGGCGGGAGATATTCCAGCAACAGGCAGGTGTCGTCCTGGTAGTGAACTTTCGGAACTCGCAGGGTTTTAGAGGCTGCCAGCAATGCCAGGGATCTTGCCTCACTGGCAAATATTCCTACCGGCGCTAGTGCGTTCTGTTTAAGGAAGTATACCTTTCCACATTGCGTCTGGATGGCACTGGCCTGGTTGATACAACCGCCGCCCAGGTGGATTTCGGACTGCAGCTCTCCATCACCATTTTGCAACAGCCACTGATTCAACCCCTCAAGTGCTGACATCTGGTCTCCTGTCACTTAGCCACGCTGCCGCCGGCATATAACTCGGCGGAAAAAAATTGCTGGTTCCTTAAACCGGTAAGCCATTTTACACTCAAATCGTTCAATATTTTTTGTGCAACGCAGGTTTTCACTGGACTTGCCGGTTAGGTGGATGCAGATGTTAGTGGGAACGGTGATAGTAAAGCAGCAGCAGCAAAAAAATACTAATCGTCACTTAATTTAAAAAAGCAGGGGGAAAATCGATCTATACTTATTGAGAAAGCATAACTATAGAAAGTACAACTTTAGAAGGTACAGCTTTAGAAGATACAGTGCTCTGGAACCTGCCGGATAAGCCGGTTGATGGGTGACAGGCGTACCATAAAGAAATACGCGTTTCCTCTACATCAAACGCGAGGTTATCACCTTTCACAGTAAAGGTTGAGGTTAGCGGCCAAAAGCCACTTAGGCCTCCCCTGAATGTGAGTTTCGAAGAGGAGTGCAGTCATATGTTTGATCTGCTTGATCACTATCGGGTCAATGAGTTGCACGTGCGAGACGATGCAGCCACTGGACTCAAGGCGTTTATCGCCATTCATAACACCCGCTTCGGTCCAGCACTGGGCGGCTGCCGGTTCATCCCCTACCAAACGTCTGAAAATGCCCTGCTCGACGCCCTGCGGTTGGCCCGCGGTATGAGCTACAAAGCCGTATTGGCCGGCGTACCTCAAGGTGGCGGCAAGTCGGTCATTATCAAGCCCAGCGGAAACTTTGACGCCGAGGCGCTGTTCCGCTGCTTCGGCCGCTTCGTCCAGGACCTGGGAGGCCGCTATATTACGGCCATAGACTCCGGCACCAGCGCCCGGGAAATGGACTGGATCAGCAAGGAAACCCGGCATGTCACCAGCACCAGCCAGGAGGACAACCCTTCAGTTTACACCGCTCAGGGTGTGTTTGAAGGACTATCCGCTGCCGTCCGGCATCAACTGGGGCGGGATCATCTACGGGGTTTACGGGTAGCGGTACAGGGTATCGGCAATGTCGGTTACCAGCTCTGCAAGCTCCTAAATCAGGCCGGAGCCAAACTGATAGTGGCGGATATCAATGACGCTCAGGCAAGGCGGGCCGTGAAAGAATTCGAGGCTGAGATAGTCGCCCCCGAAGACATCTATGGGGCACCCTGTGACGTTTTTGCCCCCTGCGGACTGGGCAGCGTATTGAACGAAAAGACGCTGCCGCAACTTAAGTGCCGAGTGATCGCCGGGTCCGCCAACAACCAACTGGCCACCGGGGAACAGGGCCGCTGGCTGCATCAACAGGGTATTCTTTACGCACCGGACTACGTCATCAACGCAGGCGGACTGGTCTATGCATCGCTACATCATCTAGGTAAATCCCAGGCGCTGATCGAAGAAAAGACCAAGCGCATTGCCCATACCCTGACAGAAATCTTCCGCCAGTCCTTGCAGAAAGACGTGGCCACCAGTGTTATAGCGGACCAACTCGCCGAAAAACGTCTTTATCAGACATTATCGGAAGCCGCCTGAAGGCGAGAAAGGAGTGAGATGATGATGCAAAAAACTTTTGACTTTTTTATCCCCTTCAACAGATTCATGAATGAACAGGGCGAGCTGGAGCACCCTCTGCCGGATTGGAGCCGCAACCGGGAAAGACTGCTGCAGGCCTACGAAACCATGGTTCTGATCCGTAACTTCGACCAAAAAATGATTGCCCTGCAGCGCACCGGAAAAATGGGAACCTACCCCTCTATTCTGGGGCAGGAAGCCATCGGCGTGGCCATCGGCCAGTGCATGCGTGATGATGACGTGCTGGTGCCCTACTACCGAGACCTTCCTGCTCAATATCTGCGTGGCGTCAGGCTGGTGGAAACCATGCTCTACTGGGGTAGCGATGAGCGCGGCAGCTGTTATCAGAATTGTCCTGAAGACCTTCCCAACTGCGTCCCAATTGCCACCCAGCTCTGCCATGCCGCCGGCGTTGCCACAACATTCAAGATCCGCGGTGAAAAACGTGCGGCAGTAGTCACCTGTGGCGATGGTGCCACCTCCAAGGGTGATTTCCTGGAAACGCTGAATGTGGCTGGTGTCTGGCAATTGCCCCTGGTCATTGTGGTGAACAATAACCAATGGGCCATCTCCACTCCACGCCAAGTACAGACCGCTGCCCAGACGATTGCCCAGAAGGCCATCGGCGCCGGAATCTGCGGTATCCAGGTGGATGGTAACGACTACTTTGCGGTCAGTGACGCTGTCCAGCAGGCTCTGGATAAGGCTCACGCCGGTAAAGGAGCCACTCTGATCGAGGCCATTTCCTACCGCCTCGGGGACCACACCACGGCTGATGATGCCACCCGCTACCGTCACAAGGACGAACTCAAAGCCGGCTGGGACAGGGAACCGATTCAACGCCTGCGCCAATACCTGTTGCGTCAGCAACTCTGGTCAGAGGCACGGGAAAAGGCTCTGCAGGCGAAATCGGCCGAAATCATTGATGCGGCTGTAAGGGAGTATGAGGCTACCGACCCGGAACCAGCGGAATCCATGTTTGACCACCTGTTTGCAGACCTCCCCGCGTCCCTCCAGGAACAGCGGGTTGAAGTGCGTTCCTGGAGCAGCCCTAGCGGTGGCCACCAGCAGCAACCGCCTGCAGACAGGCATCCGTCAGACAACCGGCATTAGGAGGCATTGCCATGAATGCAGTCGTACAAAACCAGCAGAAATCAGCCAAAGCCGACATGAGTGTACGCAAAGTAACCCTGGTGGAAGCGGTCAATATGGCCCTGACACGCGCCATGCATGAAGACGCCAATGTGGTGGTGTTGGGTGAAGATGTGGGGGTTAACGGCGGCGTGTTTCGGGCTACTATCAACCTGCGAGAAGAATTCGGCCTGAAGCGGGTGATGGACACCCCGCTGGCGGAAACCCTGATTGCCGGCATGGCAGTGGGAATGTCCACCCAGGGCTTAAGGCCGGTGGCGGAAATCCAATTTATGGGGTTTATCTATGCCACCATGGAACAGGTGGTCAGCCATGCCAGCCGCATGCGTAACCGTACTCGCAGCCGTTTGAGCTGCCCACTGGTGATTCGCGCGCCCTTTGGTGGCGGTATCCACGCTCCTGAACACCATAGTGAAAGCACCGAAGCCCTATTTGCCCATATTCCCGGCCTGCGTGTGGTGATTCCCAGCTCCCCCAAACGCGCCTACGGCTTGCTGCTGTCAGCGATTCGCAATGATGACCCGGTGCTGTTTCTGGAACCCAAGCGCATCTATCGCGCGGCGGCACAGGAAGTTATGGATGACGGCCAGGGACTTCCTCTGGACACCTGCTTCACCCTGCGTGAGGGCCGCGATGCCACTCTGGTCAGTTGGGGAGCCATGATACAGGAAACCCTGCAGGCAGCAGACCTGCTGGCGGAACAGGGGGTTATGGCGGAGGTCGTGGACGTGGCGTCCATCTCGCCATTGGACATGACCACGATCAGTGCATCAGTTGCCAAAACCGGCCGCTGCTGCATTATCCACGAGGCCGCACGGCATGTGGGTGTAGGTGCTGAAATCGCGGCAAATCTGGCAGAGTCGTCCTTACTAGACCTTAAGGCTCCGGTTTGCCGGGTCACAGGCTATGACACAGTGATGCCTTATTTGCGCAATGAGGCACATTACATGCCCAGTGTGGAACGCATTTGCAACGCAGTGAGCGTGCTGATGGAAGATGGGCAACTATAGCCGGGAGACCATGAGATGAAATATTTCAAACTACCGGATCTTGGCGAAGGCCTGGCTGATGCGGAAATAGTGACCTGGCACGTCAGCGAAGGAGATGTGGTGAAAACCGACCAGTTACTGGTTTCCGTGGAAACGGCCAAGGCCATCGTGGAAGTGCCAAGTCCCCAGGATGGTACTATTGTCGCGCTGTTTGGGGATACAGGTGATGTGGTGCACGTCGGTGAACCTCTGGTTGAATTTGCCGAGGCTGGAGAAGACGCCGGCACTGTGGTAGGTGAACTCAAGCGGGCCGCCAGTACCAGTGAGGATCGCTTTATTATCGGTGCTGCCCAGACTACAGCCGGATCATCCAGAGCCCGGGCCACACCAGCGGTGCGCGCACTCGCCAAACGCATGGGAGTGGACCTAAATCTGGTCAAACCTTCCCAGGGCGAGATCATCACCGCCATGGATGTGGAAAAAGCAGGCGCTATGCAATCTAGCTTTGGTGAGGCGGAGCCCATTCGGGGTGTTCGCCGCACCATGGCATTGAATATGGCACGATCCCACGCCGAGGTGGTACCGGTCTCAATTTATGAGGATGCCGATATCCACGATTGGCCCGGCGACAGCGATATTACCATGCGCCTTGTGCATAGTATTGCCACCGCCTGCCAGACCTCACCGGCCCTGAATGCCTGGTTCGACAGCCACGGCCCCTCCCGGCGTCTGTTTACAGACGTACATATCGGTATTGCCGTGGATTCTGCAGACGGGCTATTTGTACCTGTATTGCGGGATGTGGGCAGTCGCAAACAAAATGATCTGCGCAAGGGGTTGAATGCTATGCGGCATGACATCAAAGCTCGCAAGATTCCGCCTCAGGAAATGCAGGGGGCGACCATTACCCTCTCCAATTTCGGTACCCTGGCTGGACGCTATGCCAGCCCGGTTGTCGTCCCCCCTCAGGTGGCCATAATCGGCGCCGGGGTCATTCGAGAGGAAGTCGTGGTCAAAAACAAGGAAGCGGTGATCCGGCGGCGACTGCCCCTGTCACTGACGTTCGATCACAGGGCCGCCACCGGCGGCGAAGCCGCACGATTTTTGGCCGCAATGGTAAAAGACTTAGAACGGTCTACACTTACTTAAAGGACGAGAAACAGCCTTGCCAGACACGCCACAATTGCTCTCGTAAGTGTGAAGTCGGTAGGGTCCGTTCTTTAACTGCTGCGCTTGGCGGAGTCTTGCCGGACTCCGCTTTTTTTGTTCTCCCGACTCTATCGGCATCCTCACCGCAAACTTTAGCACTTTGCTACATAGTAACTGTTCAAAATTTCAAATTTCTATGACACTATTTCCCGCTTATTGGCGTGGTTCGCGTAATTCGCCCTGAAAAATAATAAAAATCTCCCGGCATCTCTCCGCCCGGGGCAACGCAACCTCCATTGGAAGTTGCACTGCTAGTTGTATGATGTAGTTGTATGATGGAGCCTGAATGAGCTTTAAGCCCAAGGAAACACTGACCGAACAGGTCGCCCAACACCTTGAAAATATGATCGTTCTCGGACAGCTGCAATCCGGACAGCGGATCTACGAAAATGCCATGGCGAAAGAACTGGAAGTCAGTCACGGCTCCATTCGTGAAGCTTTGCTGTTGCTGGAAAAGCGCTACCTGGTCTCCAACATTTCCCGCAAGGGTACCTTTGTCACCGAACTCAACGAGCAGTTTGTCATCAGCCTCTACGAAACTCTGTTACTGATATTGGGGCACACCGGCGCTAAACTGGTCAGAGGCTGGCAACCCCATGACATGGATCGAATGGAATCACTGTACACGCAAATGCATGCCTGCTTTGAAAAAGGCGATCTGCTGAACTTCCATAACTTGGGCATCGAATATACCCAGGCATCATTGGCCTATGCGGACAACCATTTCCTGGTCAACATGATCAATGACCTGTGGCCGTCCGCCAAGCGATGCAGCTTTTTGGCGTTACGCCAGGGACCTACCGTCATACATGACAGCCTGGACTATATGCGGATGTCCCTGAACGCCATCAAACAACATGATGAAGCCGCACTGCAATCCGTATTAGAATCCTACGCAAAAGGCCAGTGTGAGCTGGTTATCGAGTGTATTCGCGCCCAAATCCGCCGATGAAAATTAATATTTTATCCCCAACAACCATCCACACCGGAGTCACTATCATCCTGGCCGCACTACTGATGCTGCAACAAGGCTGTTCAGTTACACCAACCGGCAAAGCGACGACGGCACGCCCCGTAACGCCAAAGCCGGCGGCCACTCCTCCAGCGACCAAACCAGTCAAGGTGCAACCTCAAAAACCCAGTGGCAATGACGTTTCGAAAGAGATGGCAGATTGCGTGTTTCGCCCCAGCAAAGGCATTGCAGAGTTACTTGCAGTCGAAGATGGTAAGTGGTTGATGCGTTTTCACCCCGGCGACATTCCTTTTGTCCACCAGACCGAACCGACAGCAATGGCAGAAGCCACAGCGGATGACAATTCACCCGGTCTGGAATTTCGAGCCTTGATGTATACGCGGGACAGTGGCCCCTGCGACCATCATTACTTCGAACTTCTAGGTACCCTGCAATAGCACCAGTGAAATCTACTTTTCCAGTTTTAAGTGACTAGTGTCAGGCGCAGGAGGGGGCGGTGGAGCCTTTTTCTGCCCCAGATTTTCACCAGGAGGAGCAATACTCAGATGACTGGTATCCGGCTCTACTGTCGGCAGGTCATCAGAATGCTCTGCAAGATCAGTCCCGGCGGGCGCAACATCCCAGGAAACACCGTTAAGGATCTCATCAACCTTCTCACCGGCAACCGGCAAAGCGCCTGGGGGCACCTGCACGCCGCCAGATTTTACGGCCGCTCCTGGCGGGGTTGTTGCAGCCGGACGGGCAGGAGCCGGAGGTGGTGTTGGGGCAGAGGCAGGAGTGGGTGAAGCAGGCGCTGGCTGCGCCTTGGGATTTTCCGCTGCCTGTCCCATCGGGCGCAATGAGCACAATGCTCCATTTTTCTGCAGAATGGCCTGATATTTTTTCCCCGTAGCATCGTCCAAACGGTTTCGCAGCACTACATCACGACCGGAAAACATCTGTTCAACCTGCGCCGGTGATGCCTTAAACAAATTAGCCACATTCTGCTTTACTTGCTCAGGTGCAAAGCCGTCAACCAGCTTACCGGAAAAAACCAACTCGTATTGGGCCACACTCATCTCCCCTTGTTTTGGTTTAATGTTAAACTCTGAACACTATCTTCGCCAGTCAACCACTGACTTAACCGATCTGGCATTTTGCAAATAAGGAAGGTTCACATGGCACTAACCGCCTCAACCATGCTCCCTCTGGGCACCAAAGCGCCAAACTTTAATCTCCCGGATCAGCAAGGGTATCACTGGTCCTTGGCGGATTTCAGTGATGATATGGGCTTGCTGGTGATGTTTATCTGCAATCATTGCCCTTATGTCGTCCACCTGAAAACCGCCATTGCCCAATTTGCCCGTGACTATACCAATAAGGGCCTCGGCATTATTGCCATCAACGCCAATGATACCGAGACCTATCCGGCAGACTCGCCACAAAATATGGCCCTGGAAGTGGAACGTTACGGCTATGTTTTTCCCTATGTCTATGATGCCACGCAATCTGTTGCCAAAGCCTATGGGGCCGCCTGTACACCAGACTTCTTCCTGTTTGATGCCAACCGCAAACTGGCCTATCGCGGTCAATTTGATGCCAGCCGCCCGGGCAATAACGTTCCCGTTACCGGCGCTGATTTGCGAGCAGCAACGGATGAGATCCTGATAGGGCAACCCGTCAGTCATGAACAGCACGCCAGCATTGGCTGCAGCATTAAATGGCGCTAACTGGCCAGTCAGTGAAATAGCAGGATATCGCCTTGGGACATATCGTTTTCTCACATGGTAAAGACAGTGGTCCCTGGGGCGGTAAAATTCGCCACCTTGCCTCTGTGGCGCTCAAACTGGGATTTACCTTTGATACAGTTGATTATCAGGGTATGCAGGACCCTGATGCGAGAGCCGATAAATTGCTGCAGTTTCTCCAGAATTGTTCTGCATGCCAGTCAAAGCCGCTGTACCTGGTGGGTTCCAGCATGGGTGCCTACGTCTCGCTGGCGGCATCGCAGCATATCTCCGTGAGGGGGCTATTTCTGTTGGCGCCGGCCCTGGGCCTACCGGAATACCGGCAACCTATGATTGCCCCCAATGCCGGCTTGGTTGAAGTCGTCCATGGTTGGCATGACCACTTGATTCCGCCACAGACGGTATCGCAGTGGGCGTGTCAGCATGGTTGCACCCTACACCTGGTTAATGACGGTCATCGCTTGCTCAAGGTCTTGCCGGAGGCAGGGCGGTGGTTTTATCAATGGCTGCAACAACCGGTAATAGACTACAGTAATACGGCCTCTGAAGCGTTAACTACGGAAATCCACGAGCCATCCACTACCTGAGAGAATTCGCCATGACACTGTCCTCCGATGACATTGCTTCCATCGTCGACCACATGAATCAGGATCATGCTGATACCCTGGTGAATTACGTACGCTATTTCGGTGGCGTGGAGGAAGTGATCTCAGCGACGCTGAATACCATTACACCGACCGAACTGCACATTGATGTTATTGCCCATAGCCTTTCCTGCAAGCTGGCCATCCCACTCATCAGGACGATTCAGCAGGTAGGCGAGGCACGCACCATTCTAGTGGAAATGGCCAAACTGGCTCGTGCCGGATTACATGGAGAGCAGGAAGAAACCAGCAATGATGACGGCTGATCTGGCATCAGATATCCCCGGCACTGTCTACTCAGAATCTGCCCTATTGCCATTTGTCTGATAAGCCTATTTACTCCAGTTTCGCTGGACACTTAGGCCTAAACCTACTACCTCTTCCATTTACGAGCATGTTGTATCTATGGATTCCGGTTTTATTGCCCTGCATCTGAGTAAAATTCTGGTCACTATTGCCACCGTGCTCGGTCTGGCCTGGATCGCGGAACGCGTCAGCACCAAAGCGGCGGGTATTCTGGCGGGCTTCCCTCTGGGGACGGCGATTGCCCTGGTCTATTTCGGTATTGAGCAGGATGCGAATTTTGCGGCGCAGAGTGCCGGCCATGCCTTGCTGGGTTTTGTTGCGACCCAGGCCATGACCACTGTTTACTGGGCCTGCCTGCGCTTTCACCGGCACCTGATCATCGCCCCCATAGCAGGTGTAACGGCCTTTGTTCTGAGCAACGGGTTATTAAGCCTAGCGACGGGGGGACTGTTGAATAACCTTCTCATTGCAGTATTGGCCACCATCGGTTTCGGCCTTTGTTACCGCCTGATTCCTGCCCAAAATATTCAGCAGGCTATTAAGCTCTCTACCATGGCAGTGGTTGTTCGAGGGCTCATTTCCGCAGTTTGTGTCGTTTTGGTGACAATGGTGGCCTATCTTGGCAGCAGCACCTTAGCCGGTTTGTTTGCAGCCTTCCCGATCACTTTCTTTCCGTTACTATTCATTATCCATTTCAGCTATGGCAAACAACCGGTCTACACCCTGATCAAGTACTATCCCCTGGGTCTGGGTTCCCTCATCACTCACTGTCTGGTGGTTGCTCTGACCTATGGTCGCTGGGGGGTGACTGCAGGAACTCTGGCAGGCCTTCTCAGCGCCACTTTGTATTTACTGATCTACCAGCAAATACGCAAGTTCTGGCCACCTGCGCAGCAAAAGACAACTTGATATTGTTCGTTTTTTAATCTATCAAGATAAGAAAGCCCTGGAATATGAAACTTTATGCTGAGTTATAGCGAAATCAGTTGCCCGTACTGTGGAGAAAGCCAGACCGTAACTCTGGATTGCAGCACTGAAGTACAGGATTACTACGAAGATTGCCGAATCTGCTGCAGGCCCATTTCAGTCCATGTGATCTGCAATTATGAAGGTGTTATCGAAAGCATTATCGTCAAAACAGAAAATGACGTCTGATTCGATACAAATAACCTTGATTCTGGAAGCTCGGAAGTGAAGTGCAGACAGCCTGGAAAATCTCAGGCCGCGACAGCATGTCGAGAAGTTGAAAGCTACAGGCAGTCGAACTGACTGGCATCGTCGAAGGCAACTGACACCATATCATAGCCCATTTCTGACAAGTCTTTTAGCAGCGCCCTGTTATTGATAATTTCCCGACAAATAATTTCCACATTGGCCACAGCCTGCTCTTCCGCAAACTGGGCCGTATCCGCGCGAAAATCCAACACTATGTATTTGCTGGCACCAAATGAATCAACATGAGCATGTTCGACACTTTGGTAGCCGATAAGATAAACACCACCTGCCTGGCGATCGATATCAGCCAGCGCAGCATGTATCACTGAAAGAGAAGACGCTGATACAGATGCCGTCAGCATAGTCCCTAGCAACACCCAGAATATTTGTCTTAGCATGATTCACCCGCCATGTAACGGTTTGTTACAGAATATAACTGCATAGTAATCATAAATTGATTAGGAAACAGCCTTAATTTCAAGGGTTTTTCATTAGTTCACAAAAATGTCCGATTCTTATCGTATGACCTGCAAAAACATGCCGGAAATTTGTCGAAACAATCAATAGAGAAGGCAGGAACCAGGCGAGCCGATTGGAAGGTAATATGGAGAGCTGCCTATAATGCAGCCAGATAGCCACCAGAAATCAAATTTTGAAGGTGGCTTCATCCAGACAAAGAGCCCATTCCTGTGCCAGCATTTCAACCAGAGAAGGGTATGCAGATAACTGATTTTGCAGTCCCTGCAAATCAAACTGTGCTACCAGCCCCTGCAGGAACAGGGCATAGCTATTCAATGTTTCGACTTGGTGTTCTTCCGCCCGGTCGGCAAGACGTTCGGCAAATTCCTGCACCAATTGTAAATCGCCACTATCCTTTAGCTCCTCCCACTCATTCCATAAAACACCCCGTAACTCTTCCAGTAGTATGCGCTTCTGCATAACCTGCATTTCTGTGGTGCCCGGGTCTTTAGAGTTATCCTTCTCGACTTTTTCCTTGTCAGATTTGACATTGCTCTTGGCTTTTTTCTTCACTGCTGTAGATTCAAGTGGCAAATATCGGGCCACGGCGCCAAAGAGCACTGCTCGCTCGATGGGTTTTCGCAGAGCATCGGCAAAGCCCAATTTCGCCATCCGCCTGGACTCATCCGCCAAAGTGGAGCCGGTAAGAGCGATAATGGGAATATCGTAAAGCTCATCATGTTCCTTGATGATACGGGTGGCATCGTAGCCATCCATATCAGGCATCCGCAGATCCATCAATATCAGATCCGGTCGTTCAGTAGCGGCAACATTGACACCCTCCCGGCCATTTTCAGCTTCCATAATGGTGAGGTTGGTGCCCATAAAATATTCCTTGATCAGCTGGCGGTTCATCTCCACATCATCAACCACCAAAACCACGGCAGGTTTAAACTTGGGAGGTTTCACTGAACGGGTTTCGGAGGAATGCTCTTCCATGCGGGTACTTACCGCCACATGGTGCAGACGCACTTCAAACTGCGAACCATGCCCAAAGGTGCTGCGAATACCGATTTCACCATTCATCATTTCGATCAGTTTCTTGCTGATCGCCAGCCCCAGACCAGTACCACCGTATTGTCTGCTGCTTTGCCCTTCATGCTGTTCGAACGCGTGGAAGATTCGCGCCTGCTGATCCTGAGCGATACCGATGCCACTGTCCTCAACGCCGATTATCAGCTCCACAAACCCCTCTTCACTCGGCAGGGTGGTAGAGGTAGCGCTGAGTTCAATATAGCCGGCATGGGTGAACTTGATCGCATTGCCCACCAGATTGAAGATGATCTGTCTGAGTCGAACTTCATCCAGCACCAGGGAATGAGGCAGGCTATCAGATAGCCTGATGCGCAACTCCAGGTTCTTCTGGGCAATACGTGCTGAAAAAATCTGTGCCACGTCCTGCAACAGACGATGTGGGTCCACCGGTGCATATTCGATGCGCAGTTTGCCCGACTCAATCTTGGACAGATCAAGGATATCATTGATGATTGTCAGCAGTGCGCGGCTGCCTTTCTTGATCGCGTCCAGATAGGATTTTTGTTTGCCATCGGCGACCAGTCCTTCCAGTAACTCCGTGTAGCCGATAACGGCATTCATGGGGGTACGGATTTCATGGGACATGTTGGCCAGGAATTCACTTTTAGCCTTGTTGGCAGAGTCTGCCGCCTGTGCCAGGTGCTCTGCCTGTTTCATGGCAGCGCGCAGGCGTTCTTCACTTTTTCGTAAGGCTTCTTCAGAGCGGATTCGCTCCGCTACTTCGTGAGAGAGCTTACGATTCCAATACAGAAAGATAATAATGACGACGATGGCCACTGTGGTGATGCGCCATACCAGGGTGTAGTCAATTTCCTCTTCATAACTGAAGGTAATCCATTTTTTGTAGATGGCCTCTCGTTCATCCGGCGTAATGGTTTCCAGCCCCTTATCCAGAATGCGGGTCAGGATGGGCCAGTCACTCCGCACACCAAAAGAAATATCGTTGGTGTAGGGCGTAATGCCAGTCAGCTTGATATTGCTCACACCCAGGTGATTAACCAAGTAACTGATGCTGGGAATATTGCTGATCAGCACATCGATGTCGCCGTTGGACACACCCAGCAAACCCTCTTCCAAGGTGTCGACAAATACCAGGTTAAGATTAGGATGGCTGATGAGAAGAAAATCCTGGCTGGCATAGTCTTTTACCACCGCCACACGTTCATTGCCCAACTCCTCCAATGAACCGATGAAACGGGCTTCTTCACGCACAGCCATAACGATGGGGTAGGAGAGATAGTACTCAGAAAACAGCATCCGGCCTTCACGGCGAGGGGTAACAGAAACTGCCGCGATGACGTCCAGCTCTCCTGTACCGACCGCTTCCAGTGTCTCCGTCCAGGTCTTGCGTACCCGCCGATCAAAGTGTTGATTCAGACGTTGCTCCAGCAATTGCACATAGTCTGCAACTATCCCCTGGTAGTTGCCTTCTTCATCGACCATTTCAAATGGCGGCCAGTGCGGATCGCCGGCAATACGGATATTGGGATGGGCCTGTAACCAGGAGCGTTCAAAGGGAGTCAGGATATCCACCGGGACGCTTTCAGTCTCCTCCGCCATACTCGGAGAAGCCTGTCCCATCCAGATAACGATGATGAAAAGTGCAAGTAACAGGGGCATGGTCAGAGGCTCCAGACCATCACTGGGCCTATGGCGACAAGACTGGCGGCAGTGTGCACGATAAAACACTCAATCAAAGGGAAAAATGCTCCGCAGAAACTAACGATCAGTAATAATTGGTCAACATTATGGCACGTTTAACTCACACAGGCAGTACTCCCTCCACCTGGCTGTGACCGCCATGACATTCATGTCTCTTCGCTATATCACGGTATAACGACTTGGGCTTTTACAGTAATCCGCTAATCTTATAGGCAGAGTTGTTTGGCTTTTCCTATTCATAACCCGTCGACGATGGAGCTGACCATGGATACTTCCGCACATAATCTTAAGGGTCTGTTTTCACAACTCGGACTATCTGATCAACAAAGCGCTATTGACACATTCATTGAGCAGAACTCGCCCCTGGATTCCAACACCAATCTTGCGGATGCCCCCTTTCTGACATCCACCCAGCAGAGTTTCATTCGCCAGCAATGGGAGCTGGATTCAGACTGGTGTGAAGTCATTGATGAACTGGATGCCCTGCTGAGACAGTAACACCGCGAGTACGGGATCACAGTTTCTGATCATTACCACCCGATGGTGGTCGCTTGGGCAGTCGTTATCTTGGTTTGATGCAGCCTAAGGGTATATGATGCCTGCAGATTTACAGCGCTTTGCCGGGCTGGGATTCCTCGAGTCGCTACCAGATCCCGGGTGATAACGCTGTGCAAGGGAGAACATGGGGACAAGGGTTTAACACGTTGACAGAAGACCAGCACAGGAAGGGGATATTTCCCTGGCTTAACACCAAGACCATCGCGGCCTATTTAGTTGTCCTTGTTGTCGCCCTGACAGCCTCTGCCACTATGGTGGTAAATCAACACATACAATCCTGGCAGAACTCGGTTAAAGCCGGCCTCGATCTCGTGGGACCCAATCTTCACCAGGCTATTCAGGAGCAGGATAAGGTACGGCTCTATTCGATCATGGCAGCGCTGCATCAGGTCGCCCCATTTTCCGTCGTTGAGATAAGTCGCCCCGATGGATTTCTTTTTACCTACCCCGAAGAGGCCGGATTTGACTATCCCCACAGTCTATTCAACGCCAATTGGCTGACTCTCTGGCCCTACTCCCATACCCTGGCCAACGGCCTCTTTAACATCAAGGTAAATCCCGACCTGATGTTACTGGAGCAGTCCATATTTGACGAACTGGCATCATTAGCCCTGATATTCCTAGGTCTGTTTGCGGCCATCCTGGGCATTCAGGGTTTGCATTGGCAATGGATCGTGCAGCGCCCCTTACATCAATTACTGTCACAAATAGGCAAGGTGAATCTCGAACGCCCCGCTCGTTACGTGCTCAGATCAGACGCTTGCAGCGCTGCCATGAAGGAACTGGATACCATCACCCACTATATCAACGAGCTGCTGCTGGTCATTGATAATCAGCAACAGAATCGCCGTCAGGTTGAAGAACAACTGAAAGCCCACCAACGCAATCTAAGTAAAATTGTGCAGGCGAGAACATCAGAGCTGGTTGAACTTAATAAGAAGTTCGTTCAGCAACAGTTTGATGCCAAAACTTCAGCTCTGGAAGCCAAGCAGGCCCGCTGGGATGCAGAAAAGGCCAATCAGGATAAAACCCGGTTTCTGGCTGCTGCCAGCCATGACTTACGCCAGCCCCTGCATGCAATGAGTTTGTTTGTCGAGGCATTGGAAGCACAGTTAAACAATCCCTCAGCGTTCGCCATACACAAGAATCTCAAACGCTCGCTGGAAACCATGAAAGAACTGTTCAACGCTCTCCTGGACATATCCAAACTCGAGGCAGGGGTCCTACAACCAAAACCAGAGCATTTCCCCGTCCAGCGAATTTTTGAACGACTGGAAGTCGTGTACCGCCAGCAGGCAATTGAAAAACACCTGGATCTGCGCCTTATCACCAGTCACTACACCCTGCATAGCGACCCCCATTTGCTGGAACAGGTGATCAGTAACCTTGTCAGCAACGCCATCAAATATACGACGTCAGGCTATGTGCTGGTAGGCTGTAAACGCCGCGGTGAAAATATTCGCTTCCTGGTCTGGGACAGCGGCCCTGGAATCCCGCGCAATGAACACCATTCCGTATTCAAGGAATTCGTTCAGCTGGCCAATCCCGAACGGGACAGGAGTAAAGGGTTGGGGCTGGGACTATCGATTGTAAAGCGGACATGTCTGTTGCTGGACCATGAGGTTCGTTTCCAGTCTCACCCCGGCGAAGGCACCCGTTTCGAAGTCATAGTTCCGCTCGGCAAAAAAATGATGCCTGCACCCAGAATCCCGTCGATGGACCAACTGACACTCAATTTGCAAAAAGTACTGGTGATTGATGACGATGCGACCATCTTACTGGGTATGAAGGCATTGCTGGAATCCTGGAATCTTAAGCCCATTCTGGCCAGATCTATTGAAGATGCGTTGCGGGTATGCCAGAACAGGCAATTGCGGCCAGACCTTATTATCAGCGATCTGCGTCTGGAAAATGGTGTTACGGGTATTCAGGCAATCCGGCGTATGCATTCCCATTTTGCCTCCAACATCCCTTCCATCTTGATTACCGGGGACACCTCGCCGGACCGTATTCAAATGGCCTACGAGTCTCCTTACCCCTTATTGCATAAGCCAATCAAACCAGCACAGTTACGGTCGGTTTGCACTTCTGTTTTGGAACTGTCTCCCACAGGTACTACGCCTGCGATAAATATTCCCCTGATGTAGGACGGTAAAACGCTTTAAGGTACCGGAACCGGCGAAAGGGAAGACATTGCCCGCTGGCAACCAGCGGCGACAGAATTGACTGGAAGGGGATGCAGAATAGACTAAAGCAGCTTTAGTTCACGGGCTCGATGAACTGCCTGAGTTCGGTTGGCCGCACTGAGTTCACGGAAAATAGCAGCGATGTGAGCTTTAATAGTGCCCGGAGCAATGCTCAACTGGGAACCGATCTGCTTGTTGGACATACCCTCGGCCAGCAGGCTCAGTACTTCCAACTGACGTGGAGTCAGGCTGATATCTTCGCTCAGGGGACGCTCATTGTTGCGACCACTTAGTAGTTCATGAGGCACATACACCCCACCGGATAGCATCAGTTGGATGGCGCTGGAGATGACTGCGTTGGACGAAGACTTGGGTACATAGCCTAATGCTCCCAGCTTGATCGCCTCCTGGATTAGATGGCTTTCTTCGCTGGCAGAAATAACAGCAAAAGGTGTGGTCATATAGGTTTGTTTCAGGCGGTTAAGAAGCTCCAGCCCCTGGCTGTCTGGAAGACTCAGGTCGAGTAACACAAGATCCACTGGCCCAGACTGGTCAAGCATCTTCCTGACCTCAGCCCCGGATGCCGCCTCATGCACTTCCGCACTGGGGTACAAGCCTTCAATAATCATTTTCAAGCCACTGCGGAAAATACCGTGATCATCCGTAATAATAAACTTTGTGTTCATCGTGGTTCGCAATCCATCCTAATAAAAGAACGCCAGTATGCGACCTGGCTGCCTATAAAACTACCAGTGACTCCATAGTTTTGGACAGAGTCAGTATCCAGAGCATTACATCGGACAGGCATGCGCATATCCCGCTACAGGTTAACAGCGCAAAATTCGCCATTTTCGGAGAAGGTCTCTATTCGCGCAACCGTCCAAAAGTCCTATTTGTGCCGTCAGCAAGCCTTCTTTAAAGCGATTTTTCTGAGATTTTCCCGTCATTTTTTTCAACCGGTGAAGACTGAGGCCACTTAGCCACCAGCTCAGATAAAGGTAGAGACTTCAATACGGTTGCGGCCGTTATTTTTAGCACGATACAAGGCTTTGTCCGACATTTCAAAAACTCCGGTCAAGGTTGCCTGCCCGGCAAACTCACAAACTCCCATGGAGACAGTAATCTCAACCCTTTCATTGCGAAAGTGGAATGGCAGGCGTGACACCATTTCCCGGGTTTTATCCATCACCCCAGCGGCGGTTTTACTATCGGTTTCCGGTAGCAATATTACAAACTCCTCACCACCGTAACGCGCGATAAAATCGGTTTTGCGGATCCGTCTGGCAATCTCCTTACCGATTAACTGTATAACTTTATCTCCCGCCAGATGACCATACTCGTCATTGATATTTTTAAATTTATCGATATCAACCACGACCATGGTCAGCGGGTTCCCATAACGCCGCCAACGCTCAAATTCCTGTTGCGCGCGTTGCTCATAGGCCACCCGGTTAGGAAGGCCGGTCAGAATATCCGTCACTGCCCGCTGCTGCTCTTCCGCCAGTTGCTTCTGCATATCCCGGGAGTCATTTTCCAGAGTGCGCAAACGTTCCTGCAACTCCATCATTTCCCTACTCTGTAAAACTTCCCGATCAGCTTCCTTGCTGACAAAACTCGATAGTGAACTCAGGATAGAATCCAGATTCGCTGTGACTGAGACTTTCAAGGTTTCTATATCGCCGGCTTCCTGCAATGTCTCCTGCATGCTGGATACATGTTCGCATACCACTTTCTGCAATTCAGAATTATGTTCCCTTGAGGCTGCCTGGTTGGCCTGACTGGTTTCCAGATAGCTTTGGATGCTGACCAGCCTGTCATCAAGAGATTTCAGAAAGGCTTCAAACTCTTTCTGTCCGCGACCAAAAGCCGCAATCACCAGATTGGCAATATCGTCCAGAGTGGGCACCAGCTCATACCAGTTCAACCCCAAGTCGATACGTTGCTTGACCTTGCCAGCCTCAGTATTCATGGTTTCCGGGAGACGCAGGTGATCCACCAGGTGGGTCAGGGTAGCCCCCACATGATCGGCAATTGCAGAAAAACCCGGCTCGAACTGTTCGGGGCTGTTGAAATTCGGCCGGACACCGGGCTCCACATCCAATTTAAAAGGTTCTTCAATAGATTGCACTGAGTCCGGGTGATCGACCGGCGGGATGTCCGCCTCTTCCACCAGGCTCTCATCGGATTCCAGATTGCCTTCAATCCCTGCGCCGGATTTGCTCAGGTTGTTCACGTCGGTCTGATCTTTGCCAGATTCACCTGCTGAGCTTGCGAACAGACGACTTAAAAATCCTTGTTTTTCCTGCCCGGTTTCCGCTGCTACCAAGTGCTCCAAAGCCGTTGCTTGCAGACGGGCAAATTCCGCCAGCAGCTCCGGATAGTGGCGCAAATCTCGAACCCGGGACTGCAGCTGTTTGCCGTAGCTTTTTAATGCTTTTTTTTGTGCTCTGGCCAGGTTACATACCTGCAGTTGCTCGATTAGTTGTAATAACGCCTGTAATACGCCTTCAGCTGTGGACTCGCGATTTTGATCCATCGCCAGGACAGATCTCTCGATCCCGTCCAATGCCCGACCAAGCTCTTTGCTGTCAGGAGACTCCTGTCGCAGGTGGGCACGTATTTTTTCCAGGTCATTATCGAGGTCTGAATCCAACCCCTGTGCAGCCAGACTGATACGTACGACCAGCCTCTCCATCGTATGAATTACTTCCTTTAAACTGGATTCCTGCTGCTCGGCTTCTTCCAGCTTATCGAAGTACTTTTGTTTCCATCGTTCCAGATCAGCCGACATGGCGCAGAACATTCTCCTCAGGTGTTGGATTGCAGTAAATAGCAGAAGGGCCACAATTTTGACCCCGGCGTGCTGCAATAAAAGTATAGGTGCTTTTTATTGATCGAGTGTGACGGGCAGTATAACCGGTAGCACAGCCGGAAAAGGATCAGTCAGATTACCGCTGCTCTACAAAAATAGCTCACTGGTGTTGATAATCTCAGGAATCCTGACGTGTCTTCTTCCTGCGTGCCCGTGGATGTGCCTTATCGTAGATCTGTGCCAGATGCTGAAAATTGAGATGGGTATAGATTTGCGTAGTAGCGATATCCGCATGACCCAGCATTTCCTGCACCCCACGCAGATCGCCGCTGGACTCCAATAAATGACTGGCGAAGGAGTGACGAAAAAGGTGCGGATACAAGCGTCCATAATAGCCACGGCTTTGCGCCCAATGCTTGAGCCTTAACTGAATGCTACGGTGGGAAAGTCGATTACCCAGACGGCTGACAAACACAGCCTCTACTCCAGCCGAAGCATATTGCGCCCTGATTTTCAGCCAGGCCTGAATCGCAGAAATGGCTGCCCGACCCACCGGCACCAAGCGCTCTTTACGCCCTTTCCCCAGGACTCTGGCAATGCCTTCAGCCAGATCCAGGTCTGGCAGATCCAGGCCGGCCAATTCAGCCAGACGAATTCCAGAGGAATAAAACAGCTCAGCCATTGCCTGATCACGAACATCCAATTCATCTTCTGTTCCCTGATCCAGCAGCTGCTTGGCCTGATCGACGTCCAACGTCATCGGCAATTTTTTGGGCGCTTTGGGAGCGGTTAAACCATGGCTGGGGTTATGCTCCGCCAGGCCTTCGCGAATCAGGTAGTCGTAAAAGCTGCGTACGGCCGATAGCCAACGTTGCAGCGACCGACTTCCCAGCCCCTGGCAATGCAACTGCGCCATCATCTTCCGCAGGTCTGCGAGATGGAGGCTGATCCAGTCGCTAATGCTGGCAGTTTCACTAAGATTTAATAGCTGCTGCAGATCACGCCGATAGTTATTGGCGGTATGGGGAGAATAGTGCCGCTCATGCAGGAGGTGATCGATAAAAGCATCAATCTGTTCCTGCATCGCCTTCATCCCATGCTTCCCGGGGTCAGGCCGAAGCCACCCCGGAACTTTCTTTGGTGAGCAACGGCGGCAGCATACGGCTGAGAGAATCGCTGATATAGGATAAAAACAGGGAGCCCATGCTGCTCTGGAAGTAATCTGCCTTACGGCTGCCGATGCTCAGAACACCCAGCAGGTCCTCATAGTGCAGCGGGATTACCGCAGCAGAGGCAACCTCATCGGCTTCAGCGCCGAATAACAGCCTACGGTGAGGATCACTGAGCTGACCGCAGATTGCGCGGTGACTATCCAGCATGTCCCCGAGAACCTCCCGGCACTGGCCGGAGTCCTGCAACATTATATTACTGACCGGGAACTGCTCCTTGTTACCGAACAAAATCAGGCTGCAGAAATCCACGTTAAAGTCGCTGAGGAAACTGTCCTCGAGAACGATCACAATCTCATCAAGTGACTGGGCTTCCAGCAGGTTCATCAACAGACGTTTGCTTTTCTCAAAAAAGCGATCATTATGGCGCGCTGTATCGATCAGATCAAACAACTGTCGTTCATATTTATCACGCTGTTCACGGAACAGTGTTACCTGACGTTCCACCAGAGAAATGGCGACACCGGAACGGTGAGGCAGCTTGATTTCACCCAGCAGGTATTCATGTTCAACGAAAAAATCAGGATGCGCGCGCAAATAGGCAACGACTTCTTCAGCGCTCAGGGCGGCCTGTTCATTGGGACGTTTTGCCTGATTTTTCATTATTTCTCCACTCTAACCTGACTACCGGGGGCTAGCCCCTTTACTAAAATTTTTTCAATACTGAGTTGGCCGGGTATTTTTCTGTCCTGTTTCCGACCAAGAACGCTATTGCCAACCCAGAACGCAATTGGCCAATCAGATAGACATCAATTAAATTCGCACCTGCCCATCAAATACACGTGTGGCCGGCCCGGTCATCATGACCGAATGACCTTCGCCAGCCCAACTGACCTTCAGATTACCACCGGGCAGCTTAATTTCCACTTTCTGATCAAGCAGGCCCTGCAGGTGTCCCGCCACCATAGCAGCACAGGCGCCAGTTCCACAGGCCAGCGTTTCGCCAACACCGCGTTCAAACACTCTAAGCTTAGCAAAGCGGCGGTGAATCACCTGTAAAAATCCGATATTAGCCCGTTCCGGGAACATCTCATGGCTTTCAAGCACCCGGCCCAGCTTATTTACGGGCGCCCGATTGATATCATCAACCAGTAACACACCATGGGGATTCCCCATGGACACAGCCGCCAGCTCATAGGTTCGGTCCGCGATCTGCAACGGGTACAACAGAGACCTTTCGCTAAAGTTTATCGGTATCTCGGCGGGTTCCAGCCGGGGCACACCCATATCAACCGTAATCAGGCCATCCTTATTGACCACCAGCTCGATCATGCCGGACTTGGTTTCCACTCGAATATTCTTTTTGCCGGTCAAGCGGTTATCACGCACGAATTTGGCAAAACAACGGGCACCATTTCCGCATTGCTCCACTTCGGAGCCGTCGGCATTAAAAATACGATAGCGAAAATCCACATCCGGCCGCCCGGGAGGTTCCACCAGCAGCATCTGGTCGAAACCTATACCAAAATTGCGGTCCGCCAGTTTACGGACCTGCTCAGGACGGAAATGGGCATGTTGGGAAATCAGGTCAACGACCATAAAATCATTTCCCAGCCCATGCATCTTGGTGAACTTAACCAACATAGTGTCCACTCAACTCACAGCAGCTTGGTTATCAGGCAACAGCGACTCACTTGCATACAGGTCTTCAAATGATTCACGGCGCCTGACCACATGAGTGGAAACGCCGTCCACCATGATCTCAGCTACCCTGGGCCGGGAATTATAGTTGGAACTCATCACAAACCCATAAGCACCTGCTGAACGTACGGCAAGCAGGTCTCCCGCTTTCAGGTTCAATACTCTGTCTTTGCCGATAAAGTCACCCGTCTCGCATACTGGGCCGACAATATCAAAAGCGGCTTCAGTACCCTCTTGATGCGGTTGCACTGGAATAATATTCTGCCAGGCGCTGTATAGTGCAGGACGAATCAGATCATTCATGGCCGCATCGACGATGGCAAAGTGTTTATGGCCGTTATCCTTCAGGAACTCGACCCGGGTCACCATAATGCCGGCATTGGCGGCAATAGAACGCCCAGGTTCCAACACCAGTGTTAGACCAGACCCTTTGATGCGCTCCAGCACTGCCTGGGCATATTCGGTGGGATGAGGCGGAGTTTCTGCATTGTAGGTCACTCCAAGACCACCGCCCAGATCCAGGTGCCGCAGTTGGATACCTTCTGCACTAAGCTGGTTTACGGTTGCCAGCACTCTGTCCAGTGCATCCAGAAATGGCATGATCTGTGTCAACTGGGAACCGATATGACAATCTATACCGGCCACTTCGAGGTGCGCCGATTGTGCCGCATAGCGATAAAGATCGAGAGCGGCACCCATATCAATACCGAACTTGTTTTCTTTCAACCCGGTTGAGATGTAGGGGTGAGTCTGCGCATCCACGTCCGGATTCACGCGCAGAGAAATTGGGGCCTGCTTGCCACATTCGGCAGCCACCTGCTCCACTCGGTATAATTCAGCAGCCGACTCCACATTGAAGCAATGGACGCCGACTTCCAGCGCACGACGAATCTCCTGCGGCTGCTTGCCAACCCCGGAAAACACAACTCGGGAAGGATCGCCACCTGCCGCCAGGACCCGTTCCAACTCGCCCTGAGACACGATATCAAATCCGGCTCCAAGACGTGCCAGCACATTCAGTACCGCCAGATTGGAATTGGCCTTGACGGCATAACACACCAGATGGGGATACCCGGAGAGTGCCGACTGGTAAGCAAGGTAATGCCGTTCCAGAGTGGCGCGGGAGTATATATAACAAGGTGTACCGTAACGTTCAGCAATTTCCCGAACGGCCACGTCTTCGGCAAACAGTTGCTGCTGCCGGTAATTAAAATGATCCATAGATAAACTCGTCAGGGGGAAAATCCTGCGACCCCGGGTTTTGCTGAACTATTAGGGCCCTGCGCGTAATACAAGAACCTCTGGCGATTGCCAGGGCAGCACTTCCTGAGGCAGCTGCAAGGGGCCTTTCTGGCCACAGGACAACAACCCGAGGCTGGCGCTCACGATCAACAAAATACCGATAAACCGCATCAACTTTCCCGAAACTCAACCAAATTGGTCAAGTATACCCAGCCGACCGGCCAATAGAAACACTCCTGTCATGTCTGGCAGACAGCCTCGATTAGTCAGGGACGGATTCTCTCAGAACTGCGGCGGCTAACCCGCTGCTCTTGGGCTAACTGGATCTGAGCTTCCAGGTTCAGTTTGTGACGCAGATATTCAACTGTCTGTAATTGCAGGGATTCCTGCGCCAGACTGTGCGGCAGGCTCAGATCGGTCAGGTAACATGGCAGTGGCGGTTCATGGTCAAAGCGGCCCTTGAGATAATGAGCGAGCGCATCGACTATTTGGTCGCCGTGCTCCAATCGGCTGAATTCCTGGTGCTCGCAGAACAGGCTGAAGCCCAGCCTGTCATCAGGGTCTATGCTTCCGACCGCCTGAATCTCAACATAATTGCCAAAACCCTGTTGACTCAACACTTTCACTGGTCGCGCTTCATAGCCTTTGCCGGCTGGCTGCAACTGATAAAACTCAATAGCACCGATATTCACCATATCGTCGGCCAGGGCGTCATGCATCTGCTTGCGCTCCTGTATGCAGTAGAGAAAGCTTGATAGCGCGCCCATAAAGGTATCGACATCCAGCACGGATATTGACTGACGCAGCAAAGAACCGCGTTCATCCACCACGATTAATTGTAATTGCTCTTCCGCCTGCCAGTAGAAAACCTGGACCGTATTGCCCCGCATCTTCTGGCAGACGGCCTGCAGAGGGTCATCAGGCAGGGCGCAGGCATCAAGTTCAATCGAACGGAATAGGCGTTGCGGTTGCTCCAGGTATTTCGCCAGGGCATCGTAACTGTTAAAGGAGGTAAATCGCGGCTGGCGGCCTTCGAACTGCAGCACAAAGAAGCGTTCTTCCATTTGCAGAATGTAACGCCTGGGTTCATCCGACTTAAAAAAACAGGCTATGACCTGTTGGAACAGCTGACTGACCCTGCCGGCAATTGCCGTGGCACGGGAAGCACAAAAGCAGAGCACCGCAATTCCCGGCACATTGTCGCCATATTGCCCAGCCTCGGCCAGGGCGGCCAGGGTATTACTCAGGCATTGCACCACCGTATCACCCGACTCATAGCGCTGTACCATGACCTCATTCCAGGTGTTAACCGACACCTGATCCAGAGTCATCACCAGATTCGTGCGTTCGTTGGCATAGCCAAGGGCATCGTTGCGATCGCTGAGTTTGTGCAACCCACGCCGGGTCAGGTCAATCATGGGATCAACACCAACATTCACATAGAGAATTGCCCCCCGCAGCATGGCCTTGTCCCGGTATGCCTGTTGGCTAACCTCCGGTAGCGGCAGGTGCATCAGAGTACGTAGGCTGGCAATAATCTGCTGTAGTTCAAACAGACTTGCCTGGGTTTCACCTGCGACCAGACTAACACTGGTCACGGACGTCAGCAGGCCATTGAAATAGGCCCATACGATCAATTCAACCAGGCTGTTGGAACGCTTGAGTGCAGGATGAAAATCAGCATCACTGACGCTATTCAAATTCCGATAGAGCAGCCAGCCGTTCTGCTTTGACGCCAGTGTCTGGGTGCTCAGATGATGAAAAGACAGATTATCTTCCGCCAGATTGGGTGCTATGTTCGGGTTGATCAGCTCCACTTTGCCGGCCTTACGCTGGAATGTGGCGTACAACTTACGACCCAGCAAATGGATGTCTCCTGCACTGATCGCCAAAGCCAGTCCTTTATCACGTGCGTATCCCGATAAAAAGCGATAGCTTCCTGTCAGCTCGTTAACCACGCTACGTTTTTCCCTCAGCACCTCATCCACTTTCCAAAGATCACGACGGTCCAAATAGCGAATTTCTTTGTCCGTCCACTGCCACTGAGCCACCAGCTTTTCCATAATCTTGCGGCGCCAGTTCTTTTCCTTTGATGGGACCAGCCGCGACAGGTTTTCGCCAACTTTGAGATAGAAGCTGCGGCGCACCAGATCCAGTCTTTGAAATTCTTTACGGGGAATCAGCGAGGCTTCTATACGGCGGTATATCATGACATAGGGATCAAGCTCATCCGGATCCATATCATCATCGAAAACAGCCTGCTTGAATGCAATGCACAGTGGCGGGGCATGGCCATCCTCATTAGCATAAGCTTCTGCCAGTACCAGCTTAAGCACCGATTTATAGGGCGAATCTATGCCTTTGTAGAGCTGCCACATCCCGGCACCAACGAATTCGTTGGGTGGAATGTCATTGCAACCGCCAAAGTCAATGTAGTCATGACTGCGAATAAAGCGTTTTTCCAGTAACCGGCGAGCGACGGCACCATAAGTCTCTTCAAAGGAGGGAGGAATCAGCCACCAAAGGGGGTATGCGCCACCAAGCCAAATCCCGGTCCGGTAAAACTCATCCAACAATAGAAAATGCTGCGCCGTACCACAGTCCTCACTGTCCGCGCTGGCGGACTGTCGTCCTTTACGAAAAGAGGCCGCATTCATTAGAAATATGTGCATTTCCGCACCCATTTCCTCTGCCCAGACCATGATCAACTGGGCCTTCTTTTCCAATTCTGCAATTTGGCCTGTATCCAGCCCATCCCGGTAGCAAAGCCAGACGTCGAGATCGCTAGTGCCTGAGTGGGCAATCGAGCCAGTGCTTCCCATTAGAAACAAGCTGACAATATCAGGCAGGATTTTTTTGCCGGATTCCTTGTAATTAAAGGAACGGGAAATACGCTGGGCTTGTTGTATGACGGACTTATCGGGCTGGAAGTTAGTCAATCTGTGAGGAGTCTGCCGTGACACATAACCAGGCATCATCGGATGATTGACATGCACCAGCAATGGCAACAGTTCCACCACTATCTGTTGTCTGGTTGTCAGCGCCAAACGGGTACGCTGTAGCCGGCATTTGACCAAAGAAAGAAAACGCTGGGTCAGCGTTTTCAATACTTTACGGTCAACACCTTCACTGTAATCAGGATTAATCTGGCGGCGAACACTCATGGTTATGAGTATAGCGAAGGATCACTAACACGCTGTGGCAGATGCGTAATAGTTTGCAATCATTTAATACGGACGGCTGACGCCAGGTCCAACCGTCCGCAACCGGGAACTATTGCTGTTCAGACAGCCACTGACGAGCCCGCTGGGCAGACTGGCGTACCTGTGACGGTGCCGTCCCGCCAATATGATCCCTGGCGTTCACTGAGCCTTCGAGTGTGAGTACATCAAAGACGTCCGCTTCAATAACGGCGCTGAACTGACGCAGTTCATCCAGAGTCATTTCACTAAGATCCCGGCCTTCAGCAACACCAAAGGCTACCGATTTACCCACCACTTCATGGGCATCCCTAAAGGCAACACCTTTGCGCACCAGATAGTCGGCCAGATCTGTAGCAGTAGAAAAGCCACGTCTTGCCGCTTCCGCCATCACCGGACGATTCACTGTCAGTGCCGGCATCATGTCCGCATAGGCCTTCAGCGACCCTTTAATGGTATCAATAGCGTCAAATAGAGGTTCCTTGTCTTCCTGGTTGTCTTTGTTGTATGCCAGGGGCTGACTCTTCATCAGTGTCAACAAGGCGGTCAGGTGACCGTAGACCCGGCCGGTTTTGCCACGGATCAGTTCCGGCACGTCAGGATTTTTCTTCTGCGGCATGATCGATGAACCGGTACAGAAACGATCCGGCAAATTGATAAAGTTGAATTGGGCCGAAGTCCAGAGCACCAGTTCTTCGGAGAAACGCGACATATGCATCATCAGGATACTGGCAAAGCTGCAGAACTCGATAGCAAAGTCACGGTCACTGACCGCATCCAGTGAGTTTTCGGCAACACCTGCAAAGCCCAGCAGATCACAGGTGATCTGGCGCTGAATCGGATAAGTAGTGCCAGCCAGGGCAGCTGCGCCCAACGGCAGAATATTGACTCGCTCACGGCAATCACGCAATCGGCTATGGTCACGCTTCAGCATTTCAACCCAGGCCAGCATATGATGCCCAAAGGTAACCGGCTGCGCAGTTTGCAAGTGAGTAAAGCCGGGCATGATGGCGTCCGCTTCACGTTCGGCCAGGCCGACCAGGCCTTCCAACAGGCGACAGAGTTCGGCGCTGATGACGTCAATTTCATCCCGCAGGTACAGGCGAATGTCAGTGGCGACCTGATCGTTGCGGGAGCGGCCGGTATGCAGTTTCTTACCGGTGATACCGATTTTCTGGGTTAGACGTGCCTCAATATTCATGTGCACGTCTTCCAGGGTGACCGACCATTCAAATTGGCCGGCTTCAATTTCACTGCGGATCTCGTCGAGGCCTGCAATAATCTGGTCACGCTCGGCGTCGCTCAGCACACCGACCCGGGCAAGCATGGTGGCATGGGCGATTGAACCCTGAATATCATGGAAATACAGGCGCTGATCAAAGCCCACCGATGCTGTAAAGCGTTCAACGAAAGCATCAGTCGCTTCGGAGAAACGGCCGCCCCAGGGTTTATCGGTGGTATCCTGCTTTGTCATGGTCTTTAACTTGTCCCATACTGGATTGAATCAAACTGAATTGAATTAATAATAGCTCTACGCCTGATAACACCCTAAACCTGTGCGGATGCTGCCTGCGAGGGTGGCGATTATAACAGCTTCATAACCATTAGGCAGAACCTTTAGGAACACATTCATGGAAGCCAACAATAGGGTTGACGCCCCGGCCGGTTTTTTCCTCCCGAATCTCTGCACCGTGCAGGCCATGTTTCTAACCGTCATCGGCACTGAAACCTGCGCAGTATTGTTTACTTTGATTCGGTCCGGCTTGCAGGACTTTAACTGGGACTATTTCGCCCTGGCGTCGCTGTTCATGTTATGGATAGTGCTGACCTGTTCGGTCATTCTCTGCCAATTGCGGCGCAGAGGACACCACTGGAGCCTGTCCCGGCAGGCCCTGGTGACCTATCTGGTGGTCATTATAACCACAGCGGTCTACGCCGTTGCCGCCAGCCTCTTCCTCGGCGGGGGGCACCTTTCCTGGGATCACTGGTTTGTCTTGCAGGCCATCCTTATTGCCGCCATTCTCACTGGCATTCTGCTGCGGTATTTCTACCTGCAGCACCTCTGGCACCAGCAACAGCGGTCTGAGCTGGAATCCCGGGTGCAGGCTCTGCAGGCACGAATCCGGCCTCACTTCCTGTTCAATAGCATGAATTCCATTGCCGGACTGATTCCTGTAGACGCGGAGGCGGCCGAGGAAGCTGTGCTGGATCTGGCCGAACTGTTCCGGGCGGCGCTCAAAGAAACCTCATCCCTGGTGCTTTTAAAAGACGAGATCAGCCTCTGTCAGCGTTACCTGCGTATTGAGAAGCTGCGCCTCGGCGAACGTCTGACGATAGACTGGCAGCTAAAGCCTCTCTCCAAAGCCGCCCAAATCCCTCCACTGAGCTTGCAGCCACTGATTGAGAATGCTATTTATCATGGCATTCAACCCAATCCGGCCGGCGGAACCATTACCATTTCAGCCTATGAGCAGGGTGACAGGCTCTATGTCCTTATCACCAACCCTGTGGTCGTCATAGATGAGTCACAGAAGCATCAGGGCAACCGGGTTGCCATGCGCAACATCCATAGCCGGCTGCAGGTATTCTTCGGTGACCGGGCCGTACTCAAGCAAAGCACGATGGATGACAACTACACTGTGACTCTAAGGGTACCGCTAACTCGTTGATCCACTTTGCAATCATACCCACCAAATAGCATATCTGGACTATACTTTAGAGCTGCAGGTTTCTATCAGCTATTACTTTTCAGTCTGGATCAGGGTTTCTTGTAAATCTCGGCTAAGCAATAGGGGCCGAAACCAAGATTCCACTCCACCATGAGAAAAAGGATACCCACAGGATAGTTTTAACATCATGATTAATGTGCTGATTGTGGACGATGAGCCCCTGGCCCGAGCCCGACTGCAGCGGCTGCTGAGTGATTCCCCTTTCCATGTTTGCGGGGAGGCCGGCGATGGCGAGCAGGCCTTGCGTATGTGCAGGCAATTGCAGCCAGATGTGATACTGCTGGACATCCGCATGCCCGGCACCGATGGCTTGGATGTTGCCGCGAGGCTGGCGGAATCAGACATGACACCCGCGATAATATTCACCACGGCCTACGATGAATATGCATTGCAAGCGTTCCGGGTCCGGGCACAGAACTATTTGTTGAAGCCCGTGCGCCGCGAGGATCTTTTTGAAGCACTGGCCAAAGTCACGCAATTGACCCAGGCCCAACAAACCTACCTGCAACAGCGTCAGTTCGAAGAGACACTATCCTCCCACCTGGTTTGCCGGAGCATTCGTGGCGTTCAGCGTATTCCGCTGTCAGATATTCTCTATCTGCAGGCGGCGGACAAATATGTCACCGTGTTTCACCGTGAGGGTGAATCCCTAAGCGACCAGACTCTGAAGGAACTGGAGCAGGCACTGCATCCACATATGTTGCGCATCCACCGTAACACGCTGGTGAATCACCACTATCTCGACCGCCTGCAGCGTCTGCAGGATGGCCACTTTGAAGTCTACCTCAAAGGTGTCCCCCAGGGATTAAGTGTTAGTCGACGCATGGTCAGTGACGTTAAAAGCTTTCTGACCGAGCAATGACATCGCTGGGCCCAAGCGGTATCCTTGCAGGTTAGAACAGATTCCTTACAAACTATTCGCTGTAGCAGCGTTTGCCCCACCAGTTTTCAACAGGACATTAGCGAGACTTCATGACCATCAGCAAAAACCGCCTAGTGATCGCCACCCGCCAAAGCGCCCTGGCGTTGTGGCAGGCAGAGTATGTGAAATCCACCCTGGAAGCATTGCACCCCGGGCTGGAAGTTGAACTCCTGGGACTGACCACCAAAGGGGACAAAATATTGGATGTTCCCCTCGCTAAAGTCGGCGGTAAGGGACTTTTCGTCAAGGAGCTGGAACAGGCCATGCTGGAAGGGCGCGCCGACATTGCAGTGCACTCCATGAAAGATGTCCCCATGGACTTTCCGGAAGGTCTTGGTCTTGGCGCTATTCTGAAACGTGAAACACCAACCGATGCCTTCGTCAGTGGACATTACAATAGCGTTGATGAGCTTCCTCAGGGCGCAGTGGTCGGCACCTCCAGCCTGCGACGTCAGTGCCAGCTTGCGGCCCGGCGTCCGGACCTGAAAATAGTTTCCTTGCGCGGCAATGTGAATACCCGGCTGGCCAAACTCGATGCCGGAGAGTTTGACGCCATTATTCTGGCGGCCTCCGGACTGAAGCGTTTGGGTTTTCAGAAACGCATTAAGATGGAGATGGCACCTGAGGAAAGTCTGCCTGCCGTGGGCCAGGGTGCCCTGGGTATTGAATGTCGCCTGGAAGACCTGGATTCATTGCAGTTAATTGCCCCCCTGATTGATCCCGAAACTGACCGTTGCGTCAGTGCCGAACGTGCGATGAACCACCGTCTTCAAGGTGGCTGTCAGGTCCCTATTGCTGGCTATGCCGAACTTGATGGCGAGCAGCTCTCACTGCGAGGTCTGGTTGGCAGTATTGATGGTAGCCACATTATTCAAGATCAAATCAGCGGCCCGGCTGACGAGGCGGAAAAGCTGGGCCGGGCCCTGGCAGAGAAACTGCTCGCCCAGGGTGCCGGGGATATTCTCCGTCAGATTTACGGTGCATGAGCAGCAAAATCTCTATGACCCAGCCCGGCAAAATCCATTCCGTCAAAACCCGGCTCGTCAAAACCCGGCTCGTCAAAACAAAAGTGCTACTGACCCGGCCTGCTGGTGACAACCGTTCGCTAGCAAACTGCCTGGCCGCCAATGATTTTGCTGTCCGGGAACTTCCTTTATTCGCAATTCAGGCGCTACCCGAAACACCGGAGCAGCGGACTGTACTGATGAATATCGACCTCTATCAAGGCGTCATCAGCACCAGCAAACATGCCAGCCAAATATTGGTCGATCGCCTCGATGAATTCTGGCCACAACTGCCAGTGGGAATTCAGTGGTATGCCATGGGCACCGCCAGTGCCCAGGCGCTCCAGGATGCTGGATTGGCTGTCAAATTACCCCTGGCAGGAAATACCAGCGAAGACCTGCTCAGGCGCGAAGACCTGCAACAGCTGGAAAACTGTCGGTTCCTCCTGGCCAAGGGCTGTGGCGGACGAGACCTTATTGCCGACACCCTGGCTGCGCGGGGCGCCACAGTGCAGGAGCTGGAACTCTACCAGCGCTTTCCGCTGCAACATCCCGACAGCTTGCTGCGGGAGTTATTGCAGATCTGGCAACCTGATCAGATCGTGGTACTATCCGCAGAGGCTCTACATCGGTTCTGGTCGCTTGCCGAGAATATCGGCTATTCTTTGAAGTCAACGTGCTTCATTGTACCCAGCGAAAGAGTTGCCAATGCCGCCCGGGAGTATCAACTGACTGTCAGAATTGCACCCACGTTAAGGGATGAAGATCTACTGCACACGGTGCAACAGCAAGCAACATCATAGTACGTATCTGAATCCGCCGAATTTATATCGTCCTTGCGGACTCAGGTTTAAAAGAGAATAAAAGACAGAGTAGGAACGAGAGTGACGGAAGAAACCCCAACCAGCGCCCTGCCTGCCCCGGAACCGGCCCCTGCCGATTCTGGCGCCAAGCCCTCACAGCCTCCGGCCCCGCCAGTTTCTTCTGCACCGGAGAATGCGCCAACAGTGTGGCCGTTATGGATTGCCATCCTATTTCTGGTGGTCTCACTGGTGCTCGCTTGCGGCTGGTTCTGGCAGCAAATGCAGTCCTGGCAGGGCAAGGTTGAACTGGCACTGGAGCAAAGCCAGTCCAGCAGCACCATGATGAATCAAGCTGGACAGAGATATGAATCCCGGCTGGGTCAACTGGATACAAGCATCGAACGCCAGAAATCGCAGCTGGACGAAGTAAAGACGCAACTTGACCAAACGGCGCGCCGCATACTTACCGTCGGCGAGACAGGCCGCACAGACTGGCTGCTGGCAGAGTCCGAGTATCTACTGCGTCTGGCCAACCAACGCCTGCACATGGAAAGGGATTATCTTGGTTCACTAGCCATTCTCAAAGCTGCCGATGAAGTATTGGCCGAAACCAAGGAAGTGGCAGTGTTCCCGGTGCGGAAGTCCCTGGCCAAGGAAATCGTCAGCCTCGAAGCGGTGGCCGATGTTGATCGTCAGGGTATCTACCTGAAGCTGGAAGCATTGATCCAACAGATTGAAAGTCTGGACCAGCGCCTGTTTTTCCGGGAGGCTCCACTGTTAAACGAAACCGAGCCTGCTACCGAAGAAGCGCCGGCTGAAGCCTGGTATGACCGCGCGCTGAATTCCATCAAAAAGTTAGATCGTTATTTCGTTATCCGTCACCGGGATGACCGCATAGAGCCTTTACTGGCACCGGAACAAATATATTATCTGCGGCAAAACCTGCGGTTGATGCTGGAACAGGCGGAACTGGCCCTGTTGGACAAGAATCAGCAGGTTTATCTGCAGAGTCTCAGCAAGGCGCAGAGTTGGGTGCAAAACTATTTTATTACCAATAGCCCGGTAACCAAGGCAATGCTGAAGAATCTGGAAGAGCTGCAGTCTCACAATATCGATCCCAGCTTGCCTGATATTTCCGAGTCCCTGCGCCTGCTCAAGAATTTGCTGGAGTCGGTTTACCGCCATAACAACTCGGACGCACAGTCACTCTTATCACCAATGACAGATAACATCGGGGCAGCGTCATGAACCGGTTGCTGGTCATGATAGTCTTTGCCATGGCAGTGGGTGCCGGGCTGGGTGTTCTGATCAAACTGGATCCCGGGTATATCCGCATTTCCTGGTTGAACTGGCTGATAGAAACCAATATCTGGATCGGCCTGGGCATATTGCTAGGCCTTTACTTTGCCTGGCACTATTTTTTGCGCTTCCTGGCCAGAACCTTTGGCGTACGCGCCGGTTGGCTGCAATGGCGACAATCGGTGAAATACAACAAAGCCCAAAGGCGCACTACCCGTGGGTTGCTGGAATACGCTGAGGGTAACTGGCGCAAGGCCCAGCGTTACCTGGCAGGCAGTGCAGATAAGTCCGAAACTCCGTTGATCAATTACCTGGCAGCAGCCCAAGCGGCTAATGAACTCGGTAACGAAAAAGAAAGTGATCAACTGCTGCAGAAGGCCTTTGAGAGCACCCCTGGTGGAGAAGTAGCTATAGGTGTCACTCAGGCTCAATTGCAGCTTGCCAGAGGCCAACTGGAACAGTGTCTGTCGACATTGCTCCGTCTACGCAGACGCACTCCCAATCACCCTTTTGTGCTGAAACTGCTGCAGCAGGTGTATACCCGCCTGAACGATTGGCAAAAGCTTGGCCAATTGATTCCTGACCTGCGCAAGCACAAAGTGCTTAAGGACGAAGAATTGGACAAGCTGGAGCGGAATACCTGGCTTAACCTGCTCAAACAAGGCTGTGATGAAGCCCTGAAAGCAAATAAGGTCGAAGTTTATACTCTGCCACTTAATGAAATCTGGGATCGCATGCCGATCAGCCTCAGGCGTTCAGACATGATGCTTTATGCCTACGCCACCCAATTGGTTCGGTTAGGGGCAAACGGTCACGCCGAGGCACTGATACGCAAACAGCTACGTATCGAATGGAGCGAAAAGCTGGTTCATTTCTACGGCCTGATAGCTGGCGCGGAGGCAGATAAACAACTATTGAATGCCGAAACCTGGCTAAAATCTCGCCCCAATGACGCAGGCCTGTTGTTAACGCTGGGCAGGCTCAGCCTGAGAAATCAGTTATGGGGGAAGGCGAAAGAGTATTTTGAGGCCAGTTTAAGACTGAAAAGAAGTTCCGAAGCCTATGCGGAACTGGGGCGCCTCATGACCCATATGGACCAACATGCCGTCGGTGCAGGTTACCTGCTGCAAGCGCTACAGGACGGTACCCCACTCCCGGAATTACCCCTGCCGCCGGTAAAAGCCTAACCCTGATGTCCTCTGCGAATGCACCACACACTAACGTGGTGCATACTCCAGTACGTCAGAGAAAAACTGCTGTGCCGGTAATCCTTTGGGCGTCAAGGCATCCATCGCGGTGTATACCATTGAGGGAGAACCGCTGACAAAGACCAGGCTGTTTTGCCAATCGTGATTCCGTAACAACACTTCTCGTACAAGTTCGGCATGATGTCCCGGCCACTCATTATCCTGGTTATCAGCACTGACAGGGACAAAGGTTAACTGTGGCGTATTCTCCGCCCAGCGTTCCACCCACTGCCGCAGATACATTTCACCAGGTGTACGCACTCCCCAATACAGGGTGATGGCCTGGGTATACCCCTGACTCAACAAAAACTCGACCAGAGATTTCATCTGCGAAAACCCCGTTCCGGCCGCAATCAGGACCACGTCGGCATCAGGCACTGATGACAAGTGACATTGCCCTAATGGCAACATTGCTTTTACCACTGGGTTATCACGAAGATAGTTAAGAATGGTGACGGCACTCTGCTGATCAGCATGTACCTGAATGTGCAGTTCAATTTCCCGGGTTCCCGGAGCATTGGCAATCGAAAAGAAAGCACTATCCAATCCTGGAACCAGCAGTTGTAGATACTGCCCGGCAAAAAATTCCGGCATTTTCCCCGCTGGTGCTAGTAACTTTACCCGAAAGATATCGGCTGACAAGGATTCGATCGCTATCACCTGCAGTGCTAACTTCTTGGCTTCCAATTGGTTGGGCCCCCATAAGGCATCTATTTCAAATTCACAATCACTTTGCGGTCTTGCTTTGCAGAGCAACACCTGCGGCCTGCCCCTGCGTTCAATTACCAACTGTTTGTCTGCCTGCAGCTCTCCACTTAATTCTGTCTGCAGCTCTCCATTTAATATAGTAGCACTGCAAACATGGCACACGCCGTTATCGCAGGCGTGTGGCAGTTTATACCCGTGCTGCTGGGCCGCTTCCAAAACAGTCTGGCCTGGCTGCAAGGTAAACTGGTGTCGACTTGGTTGAAAGCTTAGCGTTAACAATTTCAAAGCAACCTACTCGATACCCAGCTTAGTCCAGAGCTCATCTATCCGCCGTTTGACATCCGCATCCATGGTAATGGTCCGTCCCCATTCCCGCGTTGTTTCCCCGGGCCATTTATGGGTAGCATCCATGCCCATCTTTGAACCCAATCCTGATATTGGTGAGGCAAAGTCGAGATAGTCGATCGGCGTATTTTCCACCATTACTGTGTCGCGGGCCGGATCCATGCGCGTAGTCATGGCCCAGATGACATCCTTCCAGTCCCGGGCATTCACATCATCATCAGTGACAATCACAAACTTGGTGTACATGAACTGGCGCAGGAAAGACCACACTCCCATCATCACCCGCTTGGCATGTCCGGGATATTGCTTCTTGATGGTGACGACTGCCAGGCGGTAGGAGCACCCCTCAGGTGGCAGATAGAAATCGACAATTTCTGGAAACTGTTTCTGCAGGATCGGGACAAAAACTTCATTTAACGCCACTCCCAACACCGCCGGTTCATCCGGTGGTCGACCGGTGTAGGTGCTGTGGTAGATGGGGTTATGCCGCTGGGTAATACGTTCTACGGTAAAGACTGGAAACTCATCCACTTCGTTATAATAGCCGGTATGATCACCAAAAGGTCCTTCTGGCGCGGTTTCACCAGGATGAATAACGCCTTCAAGGACAATTTCTGCACTCGCAGGCACCTGCAGGTCGCTACCGATACATTGCACCACCTCAGTTTTATTACCGCGCAACAGGCCGGCAAAGGCATATTCCGACAAACTATCCGGCACCGGGGTCACTGCACCTAGAATCGTCGCCGGATCCGCCCCCAGCGCTACCGCCACAGGAAAAGGCTCATCTGGGTTTGCAGCGCACCATTCCCGAAAATCCAGGGCTCCGCCACGATGGCTGAGCCAGCGCATAATGAGTTTGTTGCGCCCGATCAACTGTTGCCGATAGATACCCAGATTTTGTCGCGGTTTACTGGGGCCCCTCGTGACGACTAAAGGCCAGGTTATCAACGGCCCGGCATCTTCTGGCCAGCAGGTTTGAATCGGTAATTTATACAGGTCTACGCCATCGCCTTCGATCACCACCTCCTGACAAGGCGCGGATCGCACTTCTTTAGGTGCCATATTCATCACCTGCCTGAAAATAGGCAACTTACTCCAGGCATCCTTGAAGCCTTTGGGAGGATCCGGTTCTTTCAGGAAGGCCAGTAATTGGCCGATTTCCCGCAAACTGGCGACGTCTTCAGCCCCCATCCCCAAGGCAACCCTTTGAGGGGTACCAAAAAGATTCCCCAATACCGGTATTGAATAGCCCTTGGGGTTTTCAAATAACAACGCAGGCCCCTCGCGCCTTAGAGTACGGTCACAGATTTCCGTCATCTCCAGGTGAGGATCTACTTCAGCCTTAATACGCTTTAGCTCTCCGCGCTTTTCCAATACCTTGATAAAGTCTCGCAGATCGTTGTATTTGATTGTCATAACAGTATCCGAACGGGCGGCTTCTATTTTTTTGTAGAACGATTATTTAATTAGATCAGTCAGGCAGATCAGAATTATTTGCTGGGCCAGGATCCGGTCAACTGAAATTTCAGGCTGGGCAGAGAACAGTCTCAACTGTTGCCGGATATTATATAAGTTGCGGCATTATAACGACAAAACCCCTGGTGTAGGCCACCAGGGGTTTTGTCGAACACCTTCAGGCAAGCGTTAGATGACGATACCTGCCGGCACCAGATCAGCGTTTCTTCATTGCCTGGAAAAATTCTTCATTGGTTTTGGTGTCTTTCAGCTTATCTATCAGGAACTCAACACCGGCAATGTCATCTTCCATGGAATGCAAGAGTTTACGCAGAATCCAGACCCGCTGCAGTTCATCTTCAGACATCAGCAATTCTTCACGACGGGTACCGGAACGGCGGATATTGATCGCAGGGAAAACCCGCTTTTCAGCCACTTTACGATCAAGATGCACTTCAAGGTTACCAGTACCTTTGAATTCTTCGTAAATTACCTCGTCCATCTTGGAGCCGGTATCAATCAAAGCAGTCGCCAGGATAGTCAGGCTGCCACCTTCTTCAACATTACGCGCAGCGCCAAAAAATCTCTTCGGACGTTCCAGGGCATGGGCGTCCACACCACCAGTTAGCACCTTACCGGAAGACGGGATAATGGTGTTGTAAGCACGAGCCAGACGGGTAATCGAATCCAGCAGAATCACCACATCCTTCTTGTGCTCGACCAGGCGCTTAGCCTTTTCGATCACCATTTCGGCGACTTGCACGTGACGGGCAGGCGGTTCGTCAAAGGTACTGGCTACCACTTCTCCCCGTACTGTGCGTTGCATCTCGGTGACTTCTTCCGGCCGCTCATCAATCAGCAGGACCATCAGATGACATTCTGGGTTATTGCGGGTCATCGATTGCGCAATATTCTGCATCAGCAGTGTCTTACCAGCTTTTGGAGGAGAGACAATCAATCCACGCTGACCTTTACCTACTGGCGACACCAGGTCAAGAATCCGGGCAGACAGATCTTCTGTACTGCCGTTACCAGCTTCCAGGCGAAGTCGCTCTTGCGGAAATAAAGGGGTAAGGTTTTCAAAGAGAATCTTGTTGCGGGCATTTTCAGGCTTATCGAAGTTTATTTCGTTAACCTTGAGAAGCGCGAAATAACGCTCACCGTCTTTGGGAGGTCGTATCTTCCCGGCAACGGTATCACCGGTACGCAAATTAAATCGGCGTATCTGGCTGGGGGAGACATAGATATCGTCGGGGCCTGCCAGATAGGAACTGTCAGCCGAGCGAAGGAACCCAAAGCCATCCTGTAGAATTTCGAGTACACCATCTCCGTAGATGTCCTCACCACTCTTGGCGTGCTTCTTCAGAATACTGAAGATCACATCCTGTTTACGGGATCGGGCCATATTATCGAGGCCCATTTCTTCGGCAATGGTAAGAAGTTCTGGAACGGGTTTCTTTTTGAGTTCAGTAAGATTCATAGGATAGAGAGTGCTTGGCCTGACTAGAGAGGACGATTGGTTAAGACGGAAAGGTTGCTTGCTTAGAGTTTAACTTTTGCTTGGATTTAAAAAGAATCGATTGCGATGAGAGGACCTTCATCGCGGTCAAATGAAAGCAAAAATCAGTATAGGTTGATTTATAGTCGCCGTCCAGAAAATTGCAAGAATTTCAGCGGGGACTATTTTCCCCGCTGATTGAAACAGTTATAGATTGCTATCCAAGAATGCTGTGAGCTGAGACTTGGAAAGAGCGCCAACCTTAGTGGCATCGACGTTACCGCCTTTAAACAACATCAACGTCGGGATACCACGGATGCTGAACTTGGGTGGAGTTTTTTCGTTTTCGTCGATATTCAACTTACAGACTTTCAGACGATCACCGTATTCTTCAGAAATTTCTTCCAGAACCGGGGCAATCATTTTACAAGGGCCACACCATTCAGCCCAATAATCCACCAGAACCGGAACTTCAGACTGAAGAACTTCGGTCTCGAAAGAATCGTCGGTGACATTCACGATTTGACTGCTCATAACTATTTCCTGGGCTAGTGTATTAAACTTATATTTGCTCAACTTCCGCGCTTGATGTTTCTCAGTCCTTGCGCCACGATGCAACGTCCTTGCACGATGCTCCAGTCAAAACACTGCCTGTCCAGGAACAACAACATTTCCTGGCTATCGGGGACAAGCTAGCATTCAGGGAGAATCAAGTTTTTATCTGTACAGTTGAGAATGAACTTAGGGATTGCTTAAATATAAGGCTTCCCATCTGGATTTCAAGGGTCTTCATGACAAACCCCACTGCCGGTGCTGAAAATCAAAGCACCTACACTGCTCCTGCCGACCTCATAGCCGCCATAGATATGGGTTCTAACAGCTTTCACATGGTCGTGGCACAAGTTTTTCACAATGAAATCCGTGCTCTGGAAAAGCTGGGGGAAAAAGTACAACTGGCGGCCGGACTGGATCATCGAAGCTATCTGGACGAGGCATCCCAACATCGTGCCCTGGCCTGTCTGGAACGCTTTGCGCAGCGACTCAATGGCATGTCCAAGAATTCTGTTCTGGTCGTGGGCACCAATGCCCTGCGGGTTGCCAAAAATGCCAAAACATTTATGCGCAAGGCTGAAAAGGTGCTAGGACACAAAGTTTCCATTATCAGCGGTCGGGAAGAAGCGCGCCTGATCTATCTGGGGGTGGCACATTCTCTGGCCGACGATAGCGACAATCGACTGGTCATAGACATAGGTGGCGGCAGCACCGAGTTCATCATTGGCCAGCGTTTTGAAACCAAGGAACTGGAAAGCCTGCATATGGGCTGCGTGTCTTACAGGGATAAGTACTTCAGCGACGGTAAAATTACTGCCGTACAGATGGCCCGGGCCGTAGTCGAAGCTTCCAGGGAACTGCTCAGTATCCGCACCCGCTATCGCCAAGTGGGCTGGCTTCATTGCGTAGGCTCTTCAGGTTCTATCAAGGCCATTGCACAGGTACTCATTGATAATCAATGGAGCCAGGGTGATGCCATTACCATGGAGGGACTCAATAAGCTGCATGCCGAAGTAGTCCGTCTGGGAAGCATTCGGCAACTGACAAAACTTGGCGTACGTAAAGATCGCCAGTCTATTTTTCCTTCCGGACTGGCCATACTCCTGGCAGCTTTTGACGTACTCAAGATTCAGGAAATGGATTTTTGCGACGGAGCCCTCCGCGAAGGATTACTCTACGACATGATCGGCCGTAATGAGCATGAAGATGTTCGTGAACGCACGATTAACAGCCTGCAGGAACGCTATTTTGTTGACCGGGAACATGCCAAAGCCGTGGCCAGTACGGCCGATTTACTCTGGCGTGAAATCACACCTGACTGGCCCGCGCTGGGTGAAGAGGCCAGAAATCAACTCCGCTGGGCCTCTCTGCTGCATGAAATTGGCCTGGCCATTTCTCACTCCCAATTCCATAAACACGGCGCCTACCTGATACGTTATTCGGATCTGGCTGGCTTTACCCGTCAGGCCCAGACGGCTATTGCCGTATTGGTACGATTTCACCGCCGTAAATTCAACGAAACGCTGTTTAATGAATACTGCAACGAAGATTGCGACCTGCTCAAACCTCTGACGATACTCCTGCGCATCGCGGTCGTCCTGCAACGGCCCCGTAATGGCGAGGTTCCTGAAGAACTGAAAATCAATGCAGGCCCCAAAGAGCTGCAACTGGAGTTTGCGCCGGGGTGGTTGAAAGAAAGGTCACTGATTCTTGCGGAACTGGAAGCGGAGCAGGGCTACCTGAGCAAATTTGGCTATCAATTAACCTTCAGGGACAGAAAAGAAAAAGGTTAAACTCCAGTGATTGAGCAGATCTCACAGCGAGGTCAGCTCTTCCAGCTCTTCATTCAACTCAACCCATTCCTCTTCTATAGAGGCCAATTGGACCTGGGTCTGCTGTTGTTCAGCTAATGCCTGCTTGAGCCTGTCCTTATTGGACTCTTCGTAGAGACTGTTATCCGCCAGACGGGATTCCAGGGCAGCCTGGACCTGATGCAATTTATCCATCTGCTGCTCGAGTTTCTGGATCTGTTTTTTTAGCGGACTTAGTTTTTGTCTGCGCTCAGCTTCTTCCCGTTTACGGGCGCGGCGAGCTTCAGCACTTTCAATTTCCTCACCACTTTCCGCCGCAGCCTCAGCATTTTTCTGCTCCTGCACTTTCAGTTTCAGCAAACGGGTCAGTTCTGTTTCATAGTCTTCGAGCGAGCCCTCATAGGGCTCGACCCTTCCACCATGCACCCAGACAAACTGATCGGCCAGAGCCCGCAACAAATGCCGGTCATGGGACACCACAATGACAGTGCCGGGATAATCCTGTAGCGCCACATTCAATGCATGCCGCATTTCCAGGTCCAAGTGGTTGGTCGGCTCATCCAGCAATAACAGGTTGGGCTTGTTCCAGGCGATCAGGGCCAGCGCCAGACGCGCTCTCTCACCGCCGGAAAATTTACGCACATCACCAGTGCCCTGGTCGCCGGGAAATCCAAAACCGCCCAGGTAGTTACGTATCTCCTGCTCTGTCGCCACAGGTCTGGATTTCTGCAACATTTGCAGCGGCGTCAGGGTTACGTCCAACGCTTCCAATTGATGCTGAGCAAAATACCCCACCTTCAGGTGTTCGCCGCCGGTCCGCTGCCCGGAAATCAGGGGTAACTCACCTGCCAGGGCCTTTACCAGGGTCGACTTACCTTCGCCATTGGCTCCCAGAATCCCAATACGCATACCGGGCAACAGAGTTTGGTTTACCTGCTGCAGCACTACTTCCTGCTGATATCCCAATGAGACATTGTCCAGCACCAGCAAAGGGCTGGACATTTTTTCACTGCAGGGAATCATGAAATGAAATGGGGAATCGACATGGGCCGGCGCGATCAGCTCCAACCGCGACAACTCTTTCAGGCGGCTTTGCGCCTGCCGGGCCTTGGTGGCCTTGGCGCCAAAGCGGCGGACAAAATTCTGGATTTCGGCAATACGTACCTGTTGTTTCTCATGCATGGCCTGCTGCTGCGCCAACCGGCTGGCACGGGCAACTTCAAATTGGCTGTAATTACCGGTGTACTGTTGTAACCGGTGGCGTTCGAAGTGAACAATATGTGTGGCTAGGTGATCGATAAAATCCCGATCATGGGAAATGAACAATAAGGTCCCGGTATACCGTAATAACCAGTTCTCCAGCCACACCAGTGCATCCAAATCCAAGTGGTTGGTAGGTTCATCGAGCAGCATCAGATCAGAAGGGCACATCAGCGCCTGGGCAAGATTCAACCGAATACGCCAACCACCGGAAAAAGAGGCCACCGGACGCTCTTGCGCAGCGCGCCTGAACCCCAGCCCTTCCAGTAGTTGCTGAGCCCGCACTTCGGCGGTATAGCCGTCAATAGCATCCAGTGCGTGGTGGAAGTGCGCCACGGCCATGCCATCACCCTCGGCTTCCGCCTGGGCCAAGGCTTTTTGGACACGCCGAAGCTCATGGTCACCGTCCAGGACAAAATCCAGGGCAGAGCAATCCAGTGCAGGAGTTTCCTGGGCCATATGGGCAATGCGGGTTCCACCCGGCATCTGGATCTCGCCGGAGTCCGGGGTGAGCTCCCCCATGATGAGGCTGAATAGGGTAGACTTGCCGCAACCATTGGCTCCTACGACTGCTATACGGCTGCCGGGATTAAGCTTAAGGTCGACATTTTCGAGCAGATATTGCCCTGAACGTTGTATGGATAACTGATTGAGGTTCAACATGGCGGCGGATTTTATCACGGCATCTGTTATCGTGATATGGCATACCAAGAGAAGAAGCTGAAGATTTGCACCTGACTCTTAACAACCCGCTTTGGGACTATAGTTGTCGAAGCTACCAACATCCCCGCATTCGGGAACTTTGCCTGTTGCTGCAGGATGACGAGGGTGCGGATGTTAATCTCCTGCTCTGTTCCGGCTGGGCGGCAGCTCATTCATACCGTCTGGATATGCCAATGCTGAAAGCCCGGGTTCAGACCTTACGCCGGCAATGCGTTCTACCGCTACGCGCCCTGCGCCGGAAACTAGCAAGTACCCATACTGCCGAGGGCAGACTGCGTCGGCAGGTGCTGGCACTGGAAATTAAGGCCGAACAAGTGGAAATCGCACTGCTGTACGCAAACCTCGCCGAAACAACCAGTATCGCGCTGACACCCTTGGTATCCGCCCCTGAACGGCATAATAACATCAACCTTTGTTACCAAAACCTGCTTGACACTTTAGCCATACCGCGCCACGCTCAAAATTCTGAAAACAAACTACTCCGGGAACTGTCCAGCCTGTTGATGATCCTGCCGATCGAGCTTGAAACAGGCGGTAATAATGAACAATGAAGTGGATATTTAGATTTCTGACTATAGGCTCGCTTTGTGCCGCGCTGGCTGTGCCATTTTTTATCAAAGATGGAACCGGGTCTTCCATGTGGTCACTGCCCTTTATCAACAGCCAGAATGCACCCACTTTACTGAAAGTGGATCAGTTGCCCGAAAAAGAAGTGGTGCGGGATGTTTACAAGTGGCAAGACCAGAACGGTGTCTGGCAATACAGCGATGTACCTCCGCCAGAAGGCATCCAGACCTCAAAACTGCAGGTCAGCAACAAAACCAATGTCATTCAATCCTTCAAGCCTCCCCAGCCTGATACCCCAGAAACAGTAGCTGCCACTCCTGAAATATCCAAAGAGGCCCAGGCAACGCTGGATGAGGCCAAGGACGAGGATCTTTTGTCCTTTGAACGTGCCTCCAACATTGTCAACGAGGCCAAAGCCGTCGCAGAGCTGATGAATGCACGCAACCAGCAGCTGCAACAAATCAGTGGCGGTGGTGACAACAAGTAGAATGTCGTTAAGAAATTGTAAGGTGGTGATCACCGGCAAAACACGTTACCTTAGCCACCTTTACGCCAATTCCGGTAACGGCCATTGCTGATAATTACCTTTTCCGATAATGACCATTTCCGTTAAAACTCATTTCGTTAACTAAGGAGTCACTATGAAAAAGGCCCTAGCCTGCCTGAGTGGTATTGCCTGTGCTGCACTGTTCAGCACCACTACTCTGGCTGACGATCCCACCACCGGGCTGGAAACAGAACAACAGAAAATTGGTTACAGTTTTGGCCAGATGTTTGGCCGTCGCTTAGGCGAAAGCATGCCGGATATTGACATTCAGGCCTTTACCCAGGGCATCCTCGACGCCTACAGCGGTAATCCGGCTAAAATTTCTGACGAAGAAATCAATGCGCTGGTGCAGACCTATCAGCAGAAGCAACAGCAGAAGCAACAGCAGCGCATGGAGTCAATGGCGGCCGAAAACCGCGAAAAAGGCACTGCCTTCCTGACTGAAAACGCTGGGAAAGATGGCGTGGTAACCACGGATTCCGGGCTTCAGTATAAAGTCCTGAGCAAAGGCGAAGGCGAATCCCCCAAGATTTCTGACACTGTGGAAGTACATTACACCGGCACCCTGATCAATGGTGATGTGTTTGACAGCTCGGTTCAGCGCGGGCAAAGCGTTTCTTTCCCCGTGAATGGCGTCATTCCCGGTTGGATTGAAGCTCTGCAACTGATGAAACCAGGCAGCAAGTGGCAGCTTTTCATTCCGCCTGAGCTGGCTTATGGCCCTGCCGGCAACGGCCGTATCGGACCTAACGAAACCCTGTTATTTGAAGTGGAACTAATCGCTATTAAATAACAGCTTTGTTACTGCTCCCCGGACACCCGTCCGGGGCAGGCAGCCTGTAACTTCATTCTCCAACGCTCTACCTACTACAGCTACCATACACAGCCTTCGCACCTGCACCTCTGACCGGCTTCCATATTTCTCTATAGCCCCCCCTCAATCATCTGATCCGCAGAACCGTTTCAATTTGATTTATAACAATATTGCCATTACTGGTAGCCACTATATTTCTTCCTATACTTAAGAAAGTTTCCATTCACCCGTCTAATAACATGAGGCACCCTTATGATCAGAGTAGGCATCAACGGATTTGGACGCATTGGTCGTAACGTTCTCAGGGCTATTTATGAATCCGGCTATCGCGACATGATCCAGGTGGTCGCCATCAACGATCTTGCCGACCGTGAATCCTGTGCCCATTTGCTTGAGTTTGATTCTCTGCACGGGCATTTCAAGACGCCGGTGAAACTCAATGGCGAAGTACTGGAAGTAGGCAATGACGCTATTGCCATGATGCAATATGCCAACCCTCTGGAACTGCCTTGGGCAGTCGCCGATGTTGACATGGTAATGGAATGTACCGGTCGCTTTACCAGCAAAGAGAAGGCAGCGGCCCATATTACCGCCGGCGCGAAAAAGGTACTGGTCTCAGCGCCCTGTAAGAATGCCGACGCTACTGTGGTATACGGCGTCAATGAACATATTATCGAACCCGGGCATCTGGTCATTTCCAACGCCTCCTGCACCACAAACTGTTTGGCTCCGGTGGCTAAGGTCCTGCACGAAAACTTCGGCATCGAAGAAGGTGTCATGACTACTATTCACAGTTACACCAACGACCAGCATCTACTCGATCTGGCGCACCCCAAGGACCTCTGTCGTGCCCGCGCAGCTGCCATGTCGATGATTCCCACCAAGACGGGCGCCGCGAGCGCCATTGGTCTGGTGCTGCCAGGACTGGAAGGTCGATTAACCGGTATGTCGGTGCGGGTACCCACGCCCAATGTCTCTCTGGTGGATCTGTCACTGCACGTTACCCGAGCAGCTGATCGTGATGAGGTTAACCGCGTTATGTTTGAGGCAAGCAAGGAAATGCATATCATGCAGTATAACGACCGTCCATTAGTGTCCTGCGACTTCAACCACAATCCTGCGTCAGCCATTTTTGACGCCAATCATACCCTGGCACACGGCCACATTATTAAAGCCATGGCCTGGTATGACAATGAATGGGGCTTCTCCAACCGAATGCTCGATACCGCTCTGGCAATGATGAGTGCCTGACCAGGGTGGGCTATCCTTTCCCAGGGGTGCAAGCCTGCCGGAGCAATTTCAGAGCTCCCTGGAATAGGGCATTTTACCCTCTGACAAATTTATTTCGCATCAGGCCCCTAACAATAGAGCACCAATATGGGGCATATGCAGAACCCAAGGCACAGGGAGGTCCCGATGCCAGGTAGAGCGCTTTATTCAGCACTATGAACGCCTGACTCGGTGAAATCTGGAGACAGTGCCAGCTATTGCTGATGTGGTATTAGATTTGCAGGAGGACCATAGTATTAGTCAAATTCACTAGAATGAGTGGGATATCAGCACCATGAAAGAATCCCGATATGCGTATGAGCCAACTGATAATATCAACTGACCTGGACGGTACGCTGCTGGACCACCATACCTACAGCGCCGGAGCGGCCGAAGAGACGCTTGCCGAGCTGAAGCGTCTCAATATTCCCTGCATTATCAACACCAGCAAAACCTTTACGGAACTGCAAAAGCTACGTGCCAACCTGGACCACACAGATGCCTTTATAGTGGAAAACGGCGCGGCAGTGTATTTGCCCAAACAGTTCCACTCGTCTCCAGACGGCGACTTGGAAGACTGTGGCGATTACTGGCGCAAGGCCTTTGGCCCCAGCCGGTTAAAAATCATTGATGTTCTGCAGGAGCTTCGTGATGGCTACCGTTTTGTGGGTTTTGCCGACATGAGCGTTGCGGATATTGCCACTCTTACCGGCTTAAGCCCGGAAGAGTCAGCTTTGGCGATGCAACGGGAATTCACCGAACCAGTAGTATGGCAGGACAGTCCCGCCGCACTTAAACGATTTGCCGCAGAACTTGCCGACATGGATCTGCAGGTCCAGCGCGGCGGCCGTTTTACCCACGTCATGGGACTGTCGGATAAAGCCCAGGCCATGCTCTGGACAGCAGAGCGCTACTCGAAGGGTCATCCAGACCAAATCACCCTCATGGCTCTGGGTGACGGTCAGAATGATGTTGGTATGCTCAGCTGCGCCGATATTGCCGTTATCGTACGTTCACCGGCACATCCGCCACCTCAGGTACCAGATAGGCATGACGTGCGATTAACCGAACACTATGGTCCTGTGGGCTGGGCTGAGGCGGTGAATACCGTCCTGCGACAACTGGGCTACATCTCATAGGCATGCTCTCAATCAAAATAACTTAACGCATCAGCACGAGGACAGATCATGGGCGATTTTTATCAAAACGGGATTATCACCACCTTACACAATTTAACCAGCCGGCCTTTGGCGGAAATGGAGGCCGAGTTGGTAGAGTTTTCCAAGACCCGCCCACTGGCCCTGATCCTTCCCTGCCTCTATTCAGAGCTGGAAGGTGACGCAATGCCCAATATCATCGAGCATCTTAAACAGGTCCCATACCTCACCGAAATTGTCATAGGACTGGATCGAGCCACCGAAGACCAGTACCGTGAAGCCCTGAAATTTTTCTCCGTATTACCTCAGCAGCATAAGGTGCTGTGGAATGACGGCCCGCGTCTGAGAGCCATCGATCGCACTCTTAAAGGTGAAGAACTTTCACCTCTTGAGCCAGGCAAAGGCCGCAATGTCTGGTTCTGCATGGGTTATACCCTGGCTTCCGGCAACGCCGAATCCGTCGCCATGCATGACTGTGACATAGTCACTTATGACCGGGAGTTGCTGGCCCGGTTGATCTACCCTGTTGCCAATCCTAATTTCAACTACGAGTTCTGCAAAGGTTTCTACGCCCGAATTGCCAACGGTAAAATAAACGGACGTGTCAGCCGCCTGCTGGTAACCCCGCTGTTGCGGGCACTCAAAAAAGTATTCGGCAACATGGACTATCTGGATTATCTAGACAGTTACCGCTATCCGCTAGCAGGAGAGTTTTCTTTCCGGCGCGACGTGATGAACGATATCCGCATTCCCAGTGACTGGGGGCTGGAAATCGGTGTGCTCAGTGAAATGAAACGAAACTACTCGAATAACCGCTTGTGCCAGGTGGACATCGCTGAAGTTTATGACCATAAGCATCAGGATCTTTCGCTTGAAGATGAAAGCACCGGCCTCTCAAAAATGTCCATTGATATCACCAAGGCGATATTCCGCAAACTAGCGACCAACGGCATTGTTTTCAGCCAGGAGACCTTTCGCACCATTAAGGCTACTTATTTTCGCATTGCCTTGGATTTTGTTGAGACCTATCGCAATGATGCCGTCATCAACGGCCTTAAGTTTGATGTGCACCAGGAAGAACAGGCCGTGGAACTCTTTGCCAGCAACATCATGAAAGCAGGTAACCACTTTCTCCAGCACCCCATGGAAGCGCCCTTTATTTCCAGCTGGAACCGGGTCATCAGTGCATTTCCCGGAGTCTTAGGACAACTGACAGAAGCCGTAAAAACGGACATGGCGGAATACCAGTAAACCTGCAGACATGGGCAGATCCTGAATTAACGTACAATCAGTCAAATTTACCCCCGCCGTTGAGAGGTTAAAGGCCTGACATGGAGCGCAATCAATTATCCCCTCTGGAACAACGTTTGGCGGGGCATCTACATGTGTTGTATCCGGATTTGGATGCAGCCAAATTCGCCAGCGAGTGTCTGGCACATTTTGGGTTGGCGGCAGACACGTCATCGCCGACTCCGCATCGTAATCTTTGGGACCAGACCGACACCATGGTCATTACCTATGGAGACAGTCTGCGCAAAGAGGGCGAGGAACCACTGCAAACCCTGCTGGATTTTTTCAATGGCCATCTGCAGGACTGCGTTTCCATTGTGCATTTGCTACCGTTCTTTCCCTACAGCTCCGATGACGGTTTCAGCGTTATGGACTACACCACGGTCAATCCCGCCGTCGGACGCTGGGACCATGTCTCCGCAGTCACCAGCAATTTCAAGGTGATGGGCGACCTGGTGATCAACCACTGCTCTAGCCGCAGTATGTGGTTTGAGAACTACAAGAATAACCAGGAACCCGGCGCCTCATTTTTTGTTGAAGCCAGCCCGGAAACCGATCTCAGTGCCGTGGTACGACCGCGAACTTCCCCCTTGTTACGGGAGGTGAAGACCGCTGAAGGCGATCGATATGTCTGGTGTACTTTCAGCCATGACCAGATAGACCTGGATTTTAAAAACCCCAAAGTCCTGCTGGAGTTTCTGAAGATTATCCGACTGTATCTGGATAAAGGCATTCGCTGGTTCCGCCTGGACGCGGTGGCCTTCCTGTGGAAGACTCCGGGAACTCCCTGCATTAACCTGCCGGAAACTCACGAGATGATTCGATTGTTGCGGTTGATGATCGAACATATCGCCCCGGACGCCGTCATCATTACCGAGACCAATATCCCCAACCAGGAAAACCTGACCTATTTCGGGAATGCCAATGAAGCACACCTGATCTACAACTTTTCCCTGCCGCCGTTATTGATCAACACGATGGTGACCGGTTCCTGCCTGCACCTGAAACAGTGGCTGATGACCATGCCGCCGGCGCAATACGGCACGACCTATCTGAATTTCATCGCCTCCCACGACGGGGTCGGCGTCCGGCCCACCGAAGGTCTACTCACCGAATGGGAGCTGGAGACACTGATCTCAACCATGATACGTTTTGGCGGCAAGGTCAGCACACGCACCACCCCCACCGGCGACGCCAAGCCTTATGAAATCAACATCAGTTTGTGGAATGCTTTCAGTGGTACCGCCCAGCATGGCCCGGACCAATGGCAATTCGCCCGCTTTATGTGTGCCCATGCCATCATGGCCTCCCTAGAAGGCATACCCGCGTTTTATATCCACAGCCTGTTTGCCACAGAAAACGACTACCCTCGTGTGGAGCATACCGGGCATTACCGCTCTATTAACCGGCATATCTGGCAGGTGGAGGACCTGGAGCAGGCACTGGACAACGGTTCCCACCATCAAAAGGTATTTGCAGCCATCAGTAAACTGCTGCGCCTGAGGCGCCAGCAACCGGCGTTTCATCCCAACGCCACCCAATACACGTTGCATACCGGTGAAGCCTTATTTTCGTTCTGGCGTCAAAGTATCGACCGCCGTCAGAGTATCTTCGCCATCCACAACATCAGTGATCAACCGCAAACCTTTAACTTGTCGGAATTGAACCTGATTGCCACGGACCAATGGGTAGATCTGGTAACAGAGCAGGTTTATGCAGATCGGGTGGCGCAAGTAACACTGATGCCTTACCAATATGTCTGGTTAAGTAATCGTCGGCTCTGAGCCTTTGCGATAGCCTGCTGCCCGCTGGCAAAAGATCATACAACCCTAACGATATTGGGCGGCCGTGATGAACTGACCGAAGGTTTCACACCAGATGATGACAGCCTTATAGCTCCGTGGGTTGACAGAGTCAGGCACAGGAACCACAAAATTCTCAAAGGTTTTAACATCTCCTACGAGGACCATCTGGGGCTTCAGACGCAGGAAATCAACTTCGGTTTGTACAAACTCTGGCGACAGATAGAGCTTGTAGTCCGGGCCTGGTGCGATCCTACCTTCAAGGGCAATGTTGTGTTTGCCCACCAGCACCTTGCCTTCCCCCCAATGTAACCGGTCACTGCCGGTCAGGTCATCTTTAAACTCGCCGGTAAATTCTGCCTGTGCTGCCACAAGGGCGATGGTTTCCTGCGTCGGCGCTTCAGGGGCGATCAGTAAAGGAAGTGCGTAAATTCCCGCAGCGAAGCCCAGGATTAAGGCAATAACGTGTGACATGGACAATATCAGGATTTTCGGCATGGTATTTTTCCAATCGTATAGATAACTGTGAGGGCGCTATAATGAATTCTCTATGTCTGCCTATATTAACGAATAAAGTGGGACAGCATGTGAATAGGATCGTTTCCATCATTTCGCTTCTGCTGCTGGCGTTACAAGTCTGCGCGCAGGAGGTAGTCCGAATTAGATCAGCTCAGAGTGTGGTCCATCCGGCATATACCTATTATCGGGATTTACTGCGGGTAGTTCTCGACCTAACAGCGGGTAAATACGGCCCGGTTGTAATAGTGGAAAACGACGTGAATACCAACCAGGCGCGGAACCTGCTGTTGGTTAAAAACGGTCAAGGGTTGGACCTTGAGTGGGCGGGTACCAATATCGAACGGGAAACCATACTGCATCCTATCCGGGTGCCGCTAAATCTGGGGTTACTTGGCGAAAGACTTTTGGTCATAAAAAAAACACGCCACAGTGAATTCGAGAAAATTACAGAAATTAACCAACTGCGTATGTTGACAGCCTGTCAGGGACAACACTGGCCGGACAGCGATATTCTCGAATATAACCACTTCAAGGTGGAACGGGCCATAGAGAATCCACTAATGTGGGATATGTTAGATAGAGACCGCTGCGACTATTTTCCCCGGGCTATCATTGAAGGCTATCTGGAAGTTGACAAGCACGGCAATGACCGCTTTGAAGTCTATGACCACATTTTGATTTCATACTCATATCCCATGTTCTTTTTCGTGGCTGTGGAAAACCATAAACTCGCCTCAAGACTGGAAGAGGGTCTGCGGCAGATGTGGGCAGACGGCAGCCTGAAGCGCTTTATGGAATACCATGAGGTCACTCGTGCAGCCTTTCCCCTTTCTCACTATAAGTCCAGCATTCGCTTCGTCATCGACAACCCCTATTTAAGCGACGAGACCAGATACGTCATGAAGCAGTTTGCCATCTTACACTGATTAATATGGGGGCAACCCAAGGGCTGCCGCATAACCTCTATGGCGTTGGACTTTTTGCAGACTAACGACCACCAAGATAATCTGCCTTGCCCAGTTCCACACCGTTATGTCGCAGGATGTTATAAGCGGTAGTGACATGAAAACTGACGTTGGGCAATACAAAGTAGAGCAGATAGTTCTGACCACTGAACTGCAGAGGACCTGACCTGAGTTGCAGGGTGATTTCTTTTTCCTCAGTGCCGTCAATCTGTTCCGGGGTATATTCCTTCAAGTAGGCGATGGCTTTTTCCAGGCGAGCCTTCAGTTCCTCAAAGGTTGTTTCAACATCGTCCCAGGACGGAGGCTGCTGGCCGGAGAGCCTGGCTACACAGCCTTTGGCCATATCCGTCGCCACCTGCACCTGACGCATCAGTGGAAACATATCCGGGTACAAGCGGTCATTCAGCAGGACGGCAGGATCAATTTTTTTGGCTTCACAGTGGACCATCGCCTTATTGAGAATGTGGTCCAGATTTTTAAGCGAATTTATCAACAGGGGAACAGACACCTGAAACATGGACAGTGACATGGCGAACTCCTTGAATAGTCAGGCAGATAAGCAGATCTGCCATCAGTAGCCGATACCAGGTGCAACCCTGCACCTTGGTCGGGCACTTAAAAATACTCGTATGGGAAGACTAAATATAGAGCGGCATGCAAGGGCTAACAATATTTAATCCATAGTGCGAACAAAGACTCCTACTAAGGCCTGATCAATGGTCTTGCGGGATAACGCAAAATACGACAGTTTATTGATGACAATTAGCTGCAACCGTTTTGATCTGTGCTCCATGGTGGAAAAACGCATGGAGACATCCCGCTTGCCCCTGTATATCGTTCCCAGCACTGCCGGCTGCGCTCAACATCACCACCCCAAATTCGCTATACTCCTTTCAACCCTGTACAGCTTGAGAGCTTTTAACATATCCGTGACCAACCCCGACACTCTTCCTTCTGACGGCTTTGCCCAGGAAATCTCGCAGACCATCGGCAGCCATTTTACTGCCGCCCATCAGCGCGTACCTGAGTTTTACCGCCGCCATTTTGTCTCTGCCCGAGCTATTTCTTCGCGCCACTGGCGCCATAAAAGAGATATTCCCAAAGACATGGCCACAGTCCCCCGGGCACTGTGGCGATTATCTTCCCGACTTTGGAGCAAAGGCCCGATCCCGCCGGAGACTCTTTCAGGAAAAGAGAAAGCGCTATTACAGGCACTGGAAGACGAACTGATTCAGATGGGCCGCCTGCAACGGGCACTCAACCAAGTTGCGGAGCGCTGGATTCCCGACTGGACGAGCTGTGAAACAGCCCTGCAGCAGCCGATGACGGAAGCGCAGTCAGAAGCGGTGATGCAGTTCCTACAGGACCGCCTCAGCCGGCAAAGCGGAACCCGGGAAGGTGGCCGGGATTTACTGCTGTTTCTGTTGGTGGGCAGTCTCGGTCGGCAACTCGGCAGTCAACTGGGAAGCCAGATTACCTTCGGAAGTGCCTTGGCTACCGGAGCTGCCGTGGCCAATGGTGTTTATTTGTCACAACAATCCTTCTGGGGGTTGATCTGGGCCAAACTGGCAGGGGTTCCCGCCTGGGTAGGCTGGGTTGGCGCCAGTGGCGGTATGCTGGCAACACTGGCTGTTGCACCGTTGCTCTCACCTTTGGCGGAACTGGCAGTGAATCGCCTGCGTGGCGAACGCTACCTGCATAAAATACTCGATCAGATCGAAAGGGAAAACTTTAGTGGACGGGGCGATCTTGTCGATATGATGGGTCCACTGGGATCACTCAGCCAGATGGCACCTGATCTTTTGGCTCTGCTGCGACAGCTGCATCCCTGATTGCAGGACTATCACCCTGGTCCAACGCCTGATCCAATAAAAGGCACTGAACCAACCACCCGCTGTATTTTTCTGGCGATTGGTTATTCAGAAGCATTAAGGTACCTTTAAGCAGCGTTGTCTCCGGAGACTTTGACCGCAATGCCTTCTCTGGGAGGCAATTGGGTACCCTTGGCTTTACGGCTGGGAAGCTGTGACACAATCATCCCCGACAGCATCAGAGCGCAGCCGAACAAGGCTTGAACATCCAACGTTTCCTGCAGTAACCACCAGCCGCCGATTGCGGCAAATACCGCCTCCAGGCTGATGATAATTGCCGTATGTGAGGCGGGCACCCATTGCTGGCCAACCACCTGCAGGGTAAAGGCAACGCCCACAGACATAATGCCACCATAGGCGATCGGGCCAGCGGCCGCCATCAGGGTGCCCACGGCCACGGATTCGGTAGTCAAGGCAATCACCAGACTGATCATACCGCAAACCAGAAATTGCATAATCGACAGCTGTATCGGGTTGTATTTGGGCGATAGCCAGCCGACCAGCAGCACATGCCCGGCCCAGAAGCAGGCACCAATCAGCTGCAACGTATCCCCATAGGACAAAGTGAGGTCTTCGCGAATACTCAGCAGATAAAGTCCCACCACTGCCAGACAGGCACCCAGCCAGACCTTGGCCTGGGCCCGTTGCCCCCAAAGCAATGCAATCAATGGGACGATGACGATATACAGACCGGTAATAAACCCGGCCTTGCCTGCCGTGGTGTATTGCAAGCCGACCTGCTGCAGGCTGGCACCGGCAAACAGCAGCACACCTGCCGCCAGGCCTCCCCACACAAGGCCGTGATTGGCAGGGCGGGCAGAGTCAACACGCTGAAAGCGGGGCAGTATCAGCAGTAGGGGAATCAGTGAGATACCACCGATAAGAAATCTGGCCGCGTTAAAGGTAAAGGGGCCGACATGCTCCATGCCTTTGACCTGGGCCACAAAGGCCATCCCCCAGATAGCGGCAGCCGTTAGCAGGAGCGCTTCAGCTTTCAGTGTTTTCATCAATGATCATCCAAAAAACCTCTGGGCTCCCAAGTTAGGGCCAGCCTAAAAAGGCGCGCATTGTATCATACAATGAATCAATGCAGACTAAGCAAAAACCCTACACACTGAGAACCGAATCTGACGTCCGGTATGTTCGAACAATCTGCCTCTTCACAACCCAAAATTGTCGTGACGGGAGCTTCAGGCTTTCTAGGCGCTCATCTCTGCCAATTAATGTCCCGGGACTATGACGTCGTGGCCGTCAGTCACCGCCTGGCAGTACCGGAAGCACTGGCACCGTTCCGGGTCCGCATGGATCTGGCCGACCAGGCATTGGTAGAGGCCATGTTGGATAACATGCAACCGGTGGCAGTGATTCATGCCGCGGCGCTGTCGGATCCCAATACCTGTGAACGGGAACCCGAACGTTCCCAGTTGCTGAATGTGGAAGTCTCCCGGCAGTTGGCGCGCAGCTGTGCCCACAGAAACCTGCGCTTGGTGTTCACCTCCACTGATCTGGTTTTCGACGGTCAACAGGGCAACTATGTCGAAACTGATCCTGTCAGTCCGATCTGCACCTACGGCGAACACAAGGCCCTGGCAGAAGACCTGGTGCGGGATCTGCACCCGACAGCGGTCATCGCCCGGCTGCCCTGGATGTTCGGACCAGGCATTACCAAAGCTTCCGCCCTGCAGGGGTGGATAGGGCAGTTGCAGCAAGGCGACACACTGCGGGCTTTCAGTGATGAGTTTCGTTCCGCCGTCAGCTACCCTGTGGCGGCCAAAGGCATCCTGCAATGCCTGCAACTGGCCGATGGCGAGACTTACCACCTGGGCGGCATTGAAACCAGCACCCGCTACCATTTGCTGAAACTATTGGCGGGGCTATTGGGCATTAATGATTCTCGTATAGAAGCTCAATTCCAGCGGGATGTGATCATGCCGGCCAAGCGCCCACCTGATGCCAGTCTGGACAGCCGCAAGGCACGTGCCATGGGTTACAAGACACCGTTTTTGACCGAAATGCTGAAACAAAGCCTCAGCGTCATGTAAGGCAGGCAACACGCCCGGCCGTATTGTTCATCGCTTTCGAATAATGGAGAGACAAATAACCCGCTCATGTTAGAGGTCATTTACAGTCACCGTCAGGAACACTTGCTTGAGCTGCTGGCCGCCACGCTGAAGCAGCCGCTCAGCCATCCCCTGGCACCAGAAACCGTGATTGTGCAAAGCCAGGGCATGGGGCGTTGGGTGCAACAACAGGTGGCCGCCCGCAATGGCATCGCCGCCAACCTGAATTTGGTACTGCCTGCTCAATTCATGTGGCAGCTCTACCGTCTGGTACTACCGGCAATACCGGAGCAGGACAGCTGGAACAAAGACGTGCTCACCTGGCGCATTTACCAGTGCCTGCCCACACTTTTGGATGACCCGGCATTTCAGATCCTGGCGCATTATCTGCAACAGGACTCCCCGGATCTGCGCCTGTACCAGTTGAGCCGCCAAATTGCCGATGTCTTGGACCATTATCTGATTTATCGTCCGGAATGGTGTCGTGAATGGGCATCACCGAAATTCAATCCTGCCACACTTGGCGAGCATCGCTGGCAGGCGTTGCTTTGGCGTCAGTTGACGGCATCGACGGACGTCCCCCATCGGGCTCAGTTGGGTGAGCAGTTAACGACCGGGCTGGCGCAACTTACTGACGGCCTGCCGGAGCGGTTGAGTATTTTCGGTATACCTTACATGGCGGCAGGCTATCTGGATGTGCTGGCACAGCTGGCCGGCAAGCTGCAGGTGACCCTCTATCAGTTCAACCCCACTCCCCACTACTGGGGAGATATTGTCTCACGCAAAGCCATCGCCCGCCTCCAGCAGCAGGATGATGGCGTTGCCGGGCTCTTTGATGAGGGCCACCGGCTGTTGGCATCCTGGGGGGTTCCTTTGCGCGATCACATCGATCATCTGCTCGGCCTGCCCCAGGAAGAGATCCAGGTGTTTCCTGAACAGGAAGACAGTATCCAGAAGACCTTATTGCAACATTTGCAGCAGGATATTTTCCATCTTCGCCAACCCCTCTGGCCAGACCACCTCTCAGCCGATCAGAGTCTGCAAATCCATAGTTGCCACAGCCCCATGCGGGAAGTGGAAGTGCTTTACGACCAACTACAGGCCCTGTTCCAGAATAGCCCCGAAGATGCTCCTCTGGATCCAAGGGATGTGGTCGTCATGGCAGCGGACATCGGTACTTATGCCCCCTACATTGAGGCTGTGTTCGGCGCCCAGCGAGGTGAGGCGGTCATTCCCTGGTCGCTGGCGGATTTGAGCCGCACCAGCGATACCCCGCTGGTACAGGTATTTCTGTCTTTTTTGGACTTGTTGCAGGGAACATTTACCGCACCTGAAGTTATGGGCTTGTTTGAGGTGCCGGCCATCAGCCGACGCCTGGGCTGGGACCAGGAGCAGTTGGAACAAGTGCGGACCTGGCTGCAGGAAGCGGGTATCCGATTTGGCTGGGGCCACAAGGAAAAACAACAGTGCCCGAACCAAGCAGTAGACCTGTTCTCCTGGCACTCCGGCCTGCAACGCCTGCTGCTGGGGTATATGTTGCCGGAATCAGTGGAACTGTACGACGATCTGGCACCCTATCCTTATTTGCAGTCAGGAGATGCCGACACCCTGGGTAGCCTGGCCGCCCAAATTGAACGCTGGCATCAATGGTATCAGCGTCTGCAACATGCCCAGGCACCTGCAGACTGGTTGACCCTGCTGCAATCCATGATGGAAGCGCTGTTTGTCACTCCGGAAACCCCAACGGGGAATATCCCCCCTCTCGACAAACAGGACGCTGGTGCGCTGGAGTCATTGCGGGAAACTCTGCAAGCCTGGGCCGATGATCTTAACCTTGCTGGAGTTAGCGAACCTATACCGTTCGAAATCGTAAAGCAGGAACTCCGGCAACGTCTGGACAGCCCCAATCGACGCCAGCAGTTTCTCTCCGGCGCGGTGACTTTCTGCGCCATGATTCCCATGCGTAGCCTGCCGTTCAGAGTCGTCGCCCTGCTAGGGATGAATCAGGATTTGTTTCCGCGCCAGGATCAGCCGCTGAGTTTTGACTTGATGGCGCAATCCCCACGCAAGGGTGACCGCGCCCGTCGGCAGGAAGACCGCTTCCTGTTCCTCGAGGCCCTGTTGTCGGCACGGGAAGTGTTTTACCTCAGCTATGTCGGCCGCAGCATCAAAGACAACAGTGAGCGGGCTCCCGCCGTGGTAGTCAGCGAAATGTTGGACCTGATCAGCGAGCAGGGCGGCAAGTCCCTAGCGGCGGCGTTGCAAACCGAGCACCGGTTGCAGCCGTTCCACCCCCAGTACTTCCAGCCCGACTCACCAGGAATGCAGGTACCGGTTAGCAACAACGACGACAAGGCGCCCTCTCGCCTGCACAGCTATCAGCAGGACTGGTGCGCCAGATTGAGCGCACTGTCGGAAGATGGCTTCACTGCAGACAAGGCAACAGCCTTCGTACCCCAACCACTGCCCATGCCGGATCCACCCTGGTTCAGCCTGGAAACACCACTACCTCTACCGTCTCTGTTGAGTTTTCTGGCTCACCCCACACGCTATTTTGTGCGCCAGCGGCTGAACATTCAGCTGGAACAGGACACCAGCCTGGATGACCGGGAACCCTTTGATCTGGCCGCGTTGAGCGGTTACAAAGTCCGTGACCTGTGGATGGAGCGGGTGCTGGCCGGGCAGACTTCTGAGCACATCGAGCAGGTATTAAGGGCCCAGGGACATCTTCCTCTGGGCGACTGGGGGGAACAGTGGCTGGCCCAAATGCGCAGTACCACCTCAGCATTGACCAGCTATGCCGGCCCCTGGTTACAGTCACAGATGGAACCCCTGGAATTCGATTTCAACTCAGAAGGATTACCGCTGCAAGGCCGCCTACAACAATGTCATAGCAGCGGCCTGTTACGTTTGTTTGCCGGCAGCCTGAGGGGCAACCGCTGGCTGCAATGCTGGGCTGAACACCTGGTGTTGAATATCCTCCAGCCTGCAGATATTGAGCAGCGACTGCATATAGTTGGTATCAGCAAGGGAGAGATTGAGGCCTGGGAGCTGACACCAATACCGACAACAGAAGCGCTACTACACCTGGGAGAGTTATTGGATTGCCTGCAACAATGCGGCTCTGCCCCGGTTCCACTGTTTCCACAATCCGCCCTGGAATATGCCAGCGCCCTGGGAGGTAAAAAAGACCCGCTCAGTCAGGCTCTGCGTACTTGGTATAACGAGGCGGCACCGGATCAGGCTGAGTGTCGTCAGCCCTATCATGCCCTGGTCTGGCACCAGGTTGAAAACCCTCTGGACAATGCCTTTGAAACCTTGACCCAAAAAATCTGGGCTCCCATCCTGAACTACCGGAGCCGAATCTGATGCAGCCGTTGAACCCTCAAACGCTACCTCTGCGCGGCAGACATCTGATCGAGGCCAGTGCCGGAACCGGGAAAACCTATACCATTACCACCCTGTATCTGCGCGCCATCGTGGAATCCCAATGGGATGTACGGCAGATCCTGGTGGTGACCTTTACCCGCGCCGCCACCGACGAGCTGCGCAACCGTATCCGTGAACGCCTGCATGACGCCTGGCAGGCGCTGCAAGTGGTAACACCTCCGGCAGAAGATGACGGCTGGAACTGGCTACGCGAAAGTGCCTGCAGCACAGTCACCAGAAATGGCGCTGCGGAGGCAGTGGCAAAGACTCGCTGGCGGCTGCAGCAAGCCATCCTGGAAATGGATACTGCCGCCATCTATACCATCCACGGCTTCTGCCAGCGAGCGTTGCAGGATCATGCCTTCGACAGCGGCGTACTCTTTGATATCAGTCTTGAGCAGGATACCAGCCAATTACTGCAGCAGGCCTGCCGGCAAGTCTGGCGAGAACTGTTTTATGACAATCCCGTGCTGGCTTATGCCGCCTATGAAATGGGTTATAGCGGCCCAGATAATCTGTTGCTGAAGCTGAAGGATTACCTGAATAAAACCGACCTGTTAATTCCCGAAATCCCGCTGGATCTTGCCGCCCTGAATCAACAGGCCCAAGTGCTTAAACAAGCCTGGCAACAACAGGGGACTGCTGCCCTGGCTCTGATACGTGAAGCAGCAGCGGCCAAGATCATCAGCGCCAGTGCCAAAACCTATAGCGAAGCTAATCTGGACGCTATCGAAGCAGAGCTCAACCTGTGGACTGCATTGGATACGGCTCTGGCCTTGCCCAAAGCTGCCAACCTGCTGGGCCAGTCCACTCTGGATGCCAGTCTGCTGAAGAATGCCGCGAAGAAGGGCCTGACGGCTCCCACGCATCCGTTGTTTCAACAATTGCAGGATTACGCCAGCACCAGTGCGGAATTCGGGCCCTGGTTGCTGACAACCCTTTTGCATAATGTAAAGCAGGACTTTGCCGCGCTTAAACAGCAACGCCACCTGATGGGATTTGACGATCTCATTACCCGCCTGCGCGACGCCCTGCAGGGGCCGCTGGGCCGACAACTGACACATACGCTGCAGACACGCTATCCCCTGGCGATGATTGATGAGTTCCAGGATACCGACCCTGCCCAGTATGCCATTTTCAATAAGGTGTACCCGGCAGAGTCAACAAATCCTAACCTTGGCCTGCTAATGATCGGTGACCCCAAGCAGGCCATCTACAGTTTCCGCGGTGCGGATATTTTTGCCTATCTGCAAGCCAAGCAAGACTCCGGCTCGATCTACACCATGGAGACCAACTGGCGTTCTCATAGCCAGCTGATCAATGCAGTGAACCGGTTTTACGTTTCCCATCCTGATCCTTTTATGCTTGGCGGCGAAATAGCTTTCTATCCGGTCAAAGCAGCCGGGCAGGCAGACCAGGCGCCGCTTACGGTAAATGGTACAGGCGTAACACCGTTGCAATGCTGGCTCTGGTCCCGCGCCGAGGATGAACAGAAAAAAACCTTGGATAAGAATCAGGTGGTTCCGGTGATTGCCGACACCGTGGCCAGTGAGGTGGCCCGCTGGATCAATCTCGGTGTATCGGGACAGGCCCGGCTCGGTGGGCGTGCACTGCGCCCTGGCGATATTGCTCTGCTGGTTCGCAAGGGAGCTGAAGCCCTGGCCTTACAGGAAGCCTTGCAGGCACGGGGGGTGGCCAGTGTGTTTCTCAGTCGTGAGTCGGTTTACCAGACCATCGAGGCAGACGATCTTTACTACCTGATGCGGGCCTTGCTGGAACCCGGCAATGAAGGCCGGGTGAGGGCGGCACTGGTAATCCATAGCTGGGGCTACAATGCCAACCGCCTGGAACAGCTGGCGCAGAACGAACAGGCCTGGGAAAACCTGCTACATGAACTTGTGATGTTACGTCAGGACTGGCAGCGCTTCGGCTTTATGGTGATGTTCCAGCGTTGGCTGCACCAATACCAGATACCAGCACGCCTGTTGGCTCGCCCCAGGGGAGACCGCGCACTCACCAACCTGCTACATCTGGCCGGTCTGTTGCAGGCGGCCCAGCAGGAAGTGTCCACCCCGGAAGCCCTGGCAGTGTGGTATACCGCCCAGCGGGAGGGCGCATCAGGCCAGCAGGATGAACATCAGTTACGCCTGGAAAGCGATGACGATCTGGTGAAAATCGTCACCATTCACAGTGCCAAAGGGCTGGAGTATCCGCTGGTTTACTGCCCTTTTATCGGCTTGGGTTCAAACTGGCCCAGTCCACCTTTCTGTCTGCACGACCCGGCCCGTGATAACCGCCTGGCACTGGATTTTGGTGACCAGCTCACAGCTATTGAAGGCATGGGAGAAGCCGCCCAGACACGGGCCAACCTGGAGTCGCGTGCGGAAGATTTACGCTTGCTCTATGTTGCCCTGACCCGGGCCAGGCAACACCTGGTGTTTCCCTGGGGAGCCTTCAAACAAATGCAGAATACCGCCATGGCCTGGCTGCTCTATGGCGACCTGCCCAATGTCCCTGACGATACCACTGTGTTTGAGCCGCTGTTGACGCTTGCGGACAGCACTCCAGGATTTGAATGTTGCCCCTGGCCGGAAGCAGACAACGTACGCCTTAGCGCGGAAGCAAATCATCAAAACCTGGCTGCACTGCCAATCAAAAGACCGGTGCAGCAACACTGGTTCCAGTCCAGCTATAGTCAGCTGTCCTACCGCAGCAATGACGCGCACTCAGGCCATGTTGCCCAAATAGCCACCACTCGGGCGGAAGAACTGGATGAAGACCGGCAAGTGGAAAGCCATGAACCGGCTTTGGCGATGACCGCAGAAAAAAGCCTGCTGACTTTTACCTCCGGTAGTCAAAGCGGTCTTTGCCTGCACAGTATTCTGGAAGAAATTGATTTCACCAGCCCCGCACCAGAACTTTTCGATCCGGTGATCGAGCGGTATTTAAATTACTACCAGCTTGGCAGTGAGTGGACCCCCGCACTGAGACAAGGCCTCTGGCAGGTCCTGCACACACCGCTAAATGCACCTCCAGGGGGCATCGACAGTGCCCCGGGAAATGCCGACTTCTGCCTGCATCGGCTTGCTGAGCGCGACAAGATTGTCGAAATGGAATTCTTTCTGCCAGTGAAGGAAATCATGGCGGCCAGAGTGAACCAGTTTATTGCCGGGCTCTGGCAAGCTGAAGAGCCGGCCCAACTGGACTTCCCCAAACAAAGCGGACAGTTGCATGGTTTTATTGACCTGGTATTCATGTACGGAGGCCGTTTTTATGTGGTTGATTACAAGAGCAATAAGCTGGGACCGCGAACGCAGGACTACGGGCAGGATAATATGGCCAGGGCGATTCGCGAACACCGCTACGATCTGCAGTATCTGATCTATGCGCTAGCCCTGCACCGCTACCTGCAAATACGTTTGCCTGACTATGATTACCAGACTCATTTCGGCGGCATCTACTACCTGTTCCTGCGTGGCATGCCCGGTGCTGCAGGTGTCATTGACGAAGACGAGCCCACTTCAGGCGTGTTCTGCTATCGGCCGGGGGAAGCCGAGCTGAACGAGTTTGCCCGCATTATGCAGGGAGGCTTACCATGAAAACCCTGTCGCCGCTGCAAACCATGGATATGGCCGTCCAGGCCGGCGCTTTAAGGTCGATGGATCGCGCACTGGGCTTGCTGGTCATGGAGCTGGAAACCGAATTGTCGAAAGATGAGCGCGCCACCCTGGCCCTGACCACAGCCCTTGTATCCCAGGCGCTGGCTCAAGGACATTTGTGCCTAGAGCTTGATCAAATCGCAGGCCGAGCACTTTGGCCCGGCCAGGAAGGAGTGCAACTGTGGCTGGAGGAGCATGGTTATCGCTGGCCCCTGGCTCCCGCCAAAGAGGCCTGGCAGTCGTTGTTGTCACGGGCTGCCCAGGTAGGGTCTGAAGTCGATATTGCCGTGGACAGGGGGAGCGAGGATTACCGGTTACTATGCCTCACAACATCGGAGCGTCTCTATCTGAGCCGCTATTTCCACGCTGAAATCAGCCTCGCTCAACATTTCCAACGCTTACAGAATAATGACAGGAGGGTTGACCTGAACATTATCGGCCCTCTGTTGCAGCATTACTTTGCCGATTCCAATGGGGCATTGGCAGCAGACAATCGCCAGGCACTGGCGGCTTTTTCAGCTTGTATACATGACTTCTGCAGCATCGTGGGCGGCCCGGGCACTGGAAAGACCACCACGGTCACACGTATCCTGGCCATGTTGCAGGAACTTTCACAACAGACACAAGCGCCTCTGCGGATAGCACTGGCAGCACCCACCGGCAAAGCAGCAGCCCGGCTGATGGAATCCATCGCCAAGGCCCGACAACAACTGCCGGCCGGGGACAATATCAAGCAACTGATCCCGGCGCAGGCTTCCACTTTACACCGCCTGCTTAAAGTACGGCCCGACGGCAAAGGTTTCCGCTTCAACGCACGGAACCCCCTGGCACTGGACCTGTTGCTGATTGATGAGGTGTCCATGGTGGATGTACAGCTCATGCGCGCAGTGTTGGACGCCCTGCCTCCCGATTGCCGCCTGATCCTGCTCGGAGACAGTGACCAGCTGGCATCAGTGGAAGCGGGTAATGTGCTGGATGACCTATGCCGTTATCGTGGCGATTACGGATTAACCGCAACGTTTTCCCAACAGGCTGCCGCGGCAGGTCTTACTGTGGATGCAACGATGGATTTGCCACTGTCTGACGACAATCCTCCAATGGCAGACAGGGTGATTAGGCTGACACAAAGCTATCGCTTTACTGCGGACAGCGGCATCGGGCATCTGGCCCGGTCCATTAATGAAGGCCGGTTTTCCCAGGCTCTGGGCCTGCTCAACGACGACGCTTTCACCGACATACAAATGAAGCCCCTGGTGGCTCAGGAACCTTTACCAACCAGATTCCTGGAACCGGCGCTGCAGGCTTACCGGCATTACTTACAGGCTAAAACGATTGAAGAGGCGCTGAAAGCCTTTGATCAGTACCGGGTACTCTGCGCCACACGGGAAGGCTTTTTCGGGGTAGAGGCCATTAATCAACTGATCGAACATCAATTGCTGCAACGCGGCTGGATTCCGACCAGTAAGGACCAGTCTTCCATGGGACGACCACTAACCGCTGGCCACTACCATGGACGCCCTATCATGGTGACCCATAACGACTATCGCAGCTTTCTCTTTAACGGTGATATCGGATTGGTCTGGCCCGATGCCAGCGGCAGGCTTACAGCCTGGTTCAGCGATGAGCAGGGCGAGCCCCGCGCCATCCCCCTGTTCCGCCTGCCCCGTCACGAAACTGTCTATGCCATGACCATCCACAAAAGCCAGGGGTCGGAATTCGACCACTGTGCCGTGGTGCTGCCGGACCAAGGCGCCTCTCTGCTCACCCGGGAAATTATCTACACTGGTATCACCCGGGCCAGACAAAGCGTTACCCTGCTGGGAACACCAGGCGCACTTCAGGCGGCTATAGAGCGCCGCACCCGAAGAATGTCAGGTCTGGCCGACCGACTTTGGCTACGTACCGTTATCCAAGGGGCTCCAGCAGCGAAAGGCACTCAGGGCAATTCGCCGGGACCTGAAGATCAGATGTCGCTATGGTAACCGGATATTAAGTAACCAGATAAATGGTAACCAGATAAACCAATAATCATACCCTGAACCTGCCGGTCACCGCGTAAGTTCATTGTAAAGGCGCTCAAGATCGTGGCTGGTATGGTCTACCCCGGCTGGCACTTTCCGCACTCTCCGCTGACATTTCATTAATTATTACCATGTTCTGGTTAATTTCTTCCACCACATGGCTCTGTTCTTTGGCAGCGCTGGTAATCTGTAACGGGCAAAGCTAAAAATTAAAGGCTTGTCTCTGTGTTTTCCCTGATGTGGAAACTGACTATGGTTGTTTTTTGAACAACGGCTAATCTAAAAGGGATCTATCCACCGGAACCAGAAGTATCCGAGGTTAACCATGAATCTGATCAGAAATCGCCTTTGCCCCCCGTTTCAATCCTGCACCCTTGCTATCGCCCTGTTCACCCTGATTTGCCTATGCCCAACCAGCCAGGCAGATGACAAATTCAATCTGGTCACTGAGAACTTCCCTCCCTTCAATATGAGCCTGCAGGAAAATAAGTATGAGCATAAGGAAGAAAATATCTATGGCATCAATACGGATATCGTGCGTGAACTCTTTAAACGCGCCGGCTATGACTACCGGTTAAAACTGCGCAACTGGGATTTTGCCTATAACTTTGCCCAAAGGAAGTCATTCCGCGGTGTGTTCGGTACCACTTATACCGAAGCGCGCAAGCCGTTGTTCCAGTGGGTCGGCCCCCTGGCAACCAATGACTGGGTGCTGTTCGCCCGCGACGATGCCGGTATCACCCTTAACAAGATTGAGGACGCCCGGCAATATACCATCGGCTGTTACAAGAATGACTCCCGGGCCCAGTTCCTTAAGACCAACGGCTATAAAGCCTCAGAACTCGAAGATGACAGCCTCAACCCAAAACGCCTGGAGCAAGGCCATATTGATCTATGGATCACCAGCACCTCCTCCGGCCTTTACTACGCCAAACAGGCTGGCATCAGTAATATCCATCCGGTGTTTACCATCAAGGAAACCCAGCTTTATCTGGCGATGAACAAGGAAACTCCCACCACTTATGTAGCGCATCTGAATGACGTGCTGGCGAGCATGCGCAGCGACGGAACTGTGGATCGCATCCAGTCTCTTTATCGCTGACAAGAATCTGTGGCTGGTTAAGCCTGACCTGATAGTCTCACAGGGATTCAATATCTGACTCAACAATCGGAACCTTAGGGTTCCTGTGGTTTTCATGCATTCTGCAAAGCGGCAACCGATCAGCTTCAATGCGATCCATGATTTGGTCTATGCTTTACAAATAGTCCTAAAAAACTTATTGCATAGGAGCCACGCTGCATGGCAGCGATGACGATATTTTTCCATTCAATAGGGATATGCTCACCGGAAACTCACATGCTGGAATAGCCAATTGAAAAAACTGCTGCTACCGGTTTGTATTTTCCTCATGATCGCAAGCGTCATCGAGCTCTTTGTGCTCCAGGAACAGCGTCGGCAGCAGGAAGTTCAGAGACGCAACACGCTCACCAAGGCCGGCGAACTGCGCGGGATCCTGCAATCTGAACTTAATTCCACGCTATATCTGGCAACAGGGCTGGTGTCCTATATTCAGGCCAATAACGGCGAGATTGTCGAAAAGGACCTGCCCCCCTGGCTGGAAAGCCTTACCCGGCAAGGAAAACATATTCGCAATATCGGCCTGGCACCGGGCAACCGCCTCACCTATATCTATCCTCTGGAAGGCAATGAGGCCGCCATTGGCCTTTATTACCCGGATAATCCCCGCCAATGGCCTGACGTTAAAAAAATCATCCAAACTGGACAGCCAATATTGGCGGGGCCATTAACCCTGGTTCAGGGAGGTCAGGGGCTGATCTATCGGGTTCCGGTTTACCTGAACGACGGTCAATACTGGGGTCTGGTCAGCACCGTTATCAATGCTGACCAGTTGCTTGAAGTTGTCAGCGATACCGCGAAATTCCTCAACCTGAGCATTGCATTACGACGCGATGATCCGGAACAGGATGACAAAATCTTCTTCCGTACCGGCCAATTTGCACTCACCGCCACTGCTGCACTGGAAATCCACGTCCCCGGATCTGTATGGCATCTGGATGCCGCCCCGGCAGACGGTGGGAATCCCTATGCCGCCTATCAATGGCTGGAAACCTGGGGGCTGATCATCGCAGCGCTAATCGCAGGGTTGTCGTATCTGATACTGCGAGTTAAAGAACACCATCATGAAGCCCTGAAGGACAATCAGGACCTTGAAATGCAATTTACCAGTGCCTTTGAAATGGCGCCGGTCGGCATGCTGATAGTGGACGCTGACCTTTGTATTGAGTCCAGTAATGCAGCTTTCTGCAGCATCACCGGTCTGCAACGGTCTTATCTTTGTGGTCAGTCATTGGAGGGTCTTTTTGCGCCTGAAGCTCTCAGTATTGCTTCCAATAAGTTACGTCATGCCTTGCGGGTGCCCGCTGAATCGACTTCCTGGGAAGCCGAAATTAAAAGTGCCGAGGGTGACAAGGTGGCAGTGAATTGTCACGTTGCCGGCATACCCAGTCAAAACGGCCGTCAGACCAAGCTGATTGTTCAGATCAATGATATTCGCGAACACAAACGGTTGGAGCAGCTAAAGAATCAGTTTGTATCAACCGTCAGCCATGAGCTCCGAACCCCCATTACTTCCATCGGCGGAGCCTTGGCGATACTGGCAAACACCAACCAGATTGAGGAAGACCCGGACAAGGCCAGGCAATTGGTCACTATCGCCGCGCGTAACAGCAAACGCCTGGAAATGTTGATCAACGACCTGCTGGACTTGGAGAAAATTGCTACCGGCATGCTGAGCCTGATGATGCAACGGATTGATGCCGCTGATATCGTTGAACATGCCTGTACCACATTGCAACCCTATGCCGAACAGTATGAAGTCAGGCTTATTCACACGTTGCCGGAGAGACCGGCAAAAATCGAAGCTGACGCTTCCCGTCTAGAGCAGGTACTGGCCAACTTCCTCTCCAATGCCATTAAATTCTCTCCCACCGAAGGCACCGTGCAATTACAGCTGGCTGTCAGTAACGAACATGCCAGATTCAGCGTTATCGATCAGGGACCCGGAATTCCTGCCTCATTCCAGGATAAGATATTTAGCCGATTCAGCCAGGTTGATAGTTCCGACAGCCGGGCCCGTGGCGGCACCGGCCTGGGACTGGCGATATCCAAGGATCTGGTGGAAAAAATGGGAGGCAGCGTCGGTTTCAATTCAGTCCCGGGCGTGAGAACTGAGTTTTATGCAGAATTTCCGACGCTGAATGAGGAGCTGAACAGAGAGATCAAACCGACCTAATACAGCCCACCTACACTAGCTCATCTACTCTGGCCGGCCAGATGCGCCAGCGTTGCGAGCAAGAATTCCCAGAATTTCGCAACGCTGGCGATGTTAACCGCTTCATCCGGCGAGTGGGCCCCGCGAATGGTAGGGCCGAACGAGATCATATCCCAATGCGGGTAATTGGCTCCCAGAATTCCACATTCGAGACCGGCATGAATGACCTGTACCTTGGGAGTAAAGCCCATGACTTTTTCATGCAAATGAGTCAAAGACTGCAACAGGATTGAATTTTTGTTGGGTGCCCAGCCCGGATACTGGCCACCTATCTCAACATCAGCCCCGGCCAGGTAAAACACGGAGGCCACACAATCGGCCGCTTCATCCCTGCTGGAGTTTTTCAGGCCGCGGGTCAGGCATTCCAGGCGAATATGGTGATGATCCATCAACACCGAAGCCAGATTATTGGACGTTTCGGTCACGCCTTCGAAATCTGAGCTCATGCGAAATACCCCGTGAGGACAGCCGGCAATAGTTTGCTGCAGTCGTTCACAAAAGGCTTCAGGTAACAATGGTTCAGCTTCAATAGCGGCCGCACTGAGTTGCAGGTTAGGTTCCACCGTACCGAACTCCTGCCGATAAAGTGCTTGCAACGACTGAAGTTCCTCATGCACCCGTGCCGTATCCACCGGCAACACGGCAATATTGGCAAAAGCTTCCCTGGGAATGGCATTGCGCAGGGAACCGCCGGTGAGGGTTGCCAGGCGCAGGCTGGGAAGTTTTTGGCGCAAGTGCCGCAATGTGCGGTTGATCAGTTTAACGGCATTACCCCGGCCTCGGTGTATATCAATACCTGAATGGCCGCCCTTCAGACCTTTAACGGCCAGATGCAGGTAGCTCAAGTCGGGATCAGGGGCCTCATGCACGTATGTCAGAGTAGCACTGACATCCACACCTCCGGCACAACCGATATAGAGCTCGCCTTCTTCCTCGGTATCCAGGTTAAGCAACAGGCTGCCTTCGAGCATTCCTGCCTGCAGGCCTTTGGCACCGGTCATGCCGGCTTCCTCGTTTATAGTCAGCAACGCTTCCAAAGGTCCGTGTCGAATATCATCACTGGCCATCACTGCGAGTATGGCCGCCACCCCTATGCCGTTGTCCGCCCCAAGAGTTGTTCCCTCGGCGGTAACCCAGTCACCATCTGCATAAGCCCGGATTGGATCGGTGAAAAAATCATGGTCGGTGTCTTCATTTTTCTGTGCCACCATATCCAGATGGCTTTGCATTACCACCCCCGGTGCTGACTCACATCCTGGCGAAGCCGCCTTGCGCAGTATCAGGTTACCGACTTCGTCCTCGACAATGGTCACTTCATGACCTTGCAACAATTCCCGGATTCGCGACTTGAGCAATGCTTCTTCGTTGGAAGGCCGCGGAGTATCGCACAGCAGCTGAAATTGGCGCCATAGAACAGAAGGGGCGAGTTCGGCAACGGACATAGTGTTTCCTGTATACAAGATTAGTCAGAGCTATTTTAGCAGGGAGAGATTACCGGATTCCCGGCTCAGCTGCAGTAGCCGATCGCCAAGATACCGCGCGGCAGGCCCCTGACGGTCAATGTCGCCATAGGCAAGATGGAGTGCAACCTCGCGGTCACCGCCCTCCTGCAGGTACAGTTTTTTCAGGGAGCCCTCAGCCAGCAATCCGCTGATCCAGGTAACCGGCAACCAGGTGAACCCTAAGCCCCGCCTGACCATATCCACCGATGTGCTCATATGCGATACCGTCCAACGTTGTTCGGCTCCCAGCCAACCGAAACTACGGCGGGCGCTGCCGGAATCACGCAGGACTATCTGGCGGTGCTCGGCCAGGTCCTGCTTGGTTAAAGGATGTTCAATTTGGCACAAAGGATGGTTAGGACAGGCGACTGGCAGAAACGGAATATCCATCATTACATTGCCGATAAATCCCTGGGGAACAAAAGGGGTGACCACCAAATCACTGATGCCACTGCGCAACAGGTCTTCAGCGCCCGATAGCACAGATTCGATAAGCTCCACCCTGGTATTGGGAAACTGCTCAGAAAAATCCGCCAGCGCCTGATAGAGGGTTTCCTGTGGGAATATGATATCTACAGCAATCTGGATCTGTGCCTCGACTCCGCGGGAGAGCCCCTCTGCCACATGCTCTACCTGTTCAGCCTGCCGTAGCAGGCTTTCGGAACGGCGCAGCAGGAGCTCACCGGCCTCCGTCAAAACCGCCTTGCGTCCCTGAACCTCAAGAATGGTGACACCCAACAGCATTTCCAGTTTATGCACGGCATGGTGGACTGTGGACTGGCTTTTATGAACCGCTTCTGCCGCCTGTGCGAACCCACCGTGAGTTACGACTGCGTGCAGCATGCGCCATTGTTCCAGCGTTGCTTTAGCCATTGATTCGATCTCTTCGAAAGGATAGAGCAATAGTATGGAATTTATTTTCGATTTTATACAGGTATATTGATTCTCAACGGTAGCAATTCGGAACCTCATTTCCGTTACACAGGAGAATAATCACCATGTCGGCACGTCAGCTTCAGCGCGTCATCAATGCCATGCCTACCAGCGATGGGGCCGGGGTAAAAATCTCCCGTATCGCCGGTTTTTCCGCACCTGATTTTGAGCCTTTCCTGATGCTGGACGAAATTCGATCCGACAACCGCAATGATTTTGTCGCGGGCTTCCCGGACCATCCTCACCGAGGCATTGAAACTCTAACCTATATGAAAAAAGGCGGATTCGAGCATCAGGACCATCTCGGCCATGTTGGTTCCATCCGCAGTGGTGGCGCGCAGTGGATGTCTGCAGGACGGGGTATTATTCACTCTGAAACCCCGCTACCCGAAGCGAACGAAATGCATGGTTTTCAGATCTGGATCAACCTGTCTGCGGCCAGCAAAATGAAGCCGGCCGAATGGCAGGATGCACAGCCTGAAACGATACCCGAAACCACCGTTCCCGGTGGTCTGGTTCGTGCAGTCACAGGATCCTGGTCGGTGCAACAGCAGACGCTGGAATCCCCCCTGCATAACCTGTCTCAGGCAGCCAGTCTAATGGATGTGCAACTGGAGGCTGAAGCGGAACTACAGCTGAGCATTGCTCCCGAGCATCAGGTTGCCGTGTTTGTGTACGAGGGATGCCTGGACGCCAAGGTCAGCCTGCAGCGCCTACAGCTGGGTATCTTTGGTCCCGGTGCCAGCATGCATCTGAAAGCCGGTAACGGCGGGCTGGGCGCTCTGGTATTGAGCGGATTGCCCTTAGGAGAGCCCGTCGCACACTACGGTCCATTCGTGATGAATACGACTGAAGAACTACAACAGGCGGTAGAGGATTATCAAACCGGGCGTCTCACCGCGACTGAATAGTCCGGTAAACGCATTAGCCGACGTAAGTTTCCAGCAAGTTAATCTTTTCCAGAGGGCATTGTTTCCTCTGGAATCCATGCCCTACAATGCGCTGAATTTCATTCAGGAGTGATGCCATGCCCAGGGCCAGTGATGTCAAACGCGGTGAAGTAGTTGAGCTCAACGGCCAGCTGCTGATAGTCAAAGAAATCGAAGTCCACAGCCCCAGTGCCAGGGGTGCGGCCACTCTTTACAAAATGCGTTTTGCCAACGTGCGTACCGGGCTCAAGTATGAAGAATCCTTCAAAGGCGATGAACTCATTACCACCACCTTGCTGGAACGCCGTCCTGTAACCTTTTCCTACATTGACGGCGATGACCATGTCTTTATGGATTCCGAAGACTATTCCCAATATCTGCTAAAACGTGACGATATAGCCGACCAGTTGCTGTTCATCACCGAAGATACCCAGGGCATGCAGGTTCTGATGGTCGAGGACCAGGTTATTGCCCTGGAACTACCACAATCAGTGGAAATGGTGGTGACCGAAACCTCACCGGCCATGAAAGCCGCTTCCGCCAGTGCGCGGACTAAACCGGCAACCTTTGCCACAGGTTTGACGATTCAGGTACCCGAATACCTGGAGCAAGGGGAAAAAGTGCGAATCAACACCGGCGAAAAACGTTTCATGGGACGTGCCGACTAAATCATTTGATTACGCCGGGCTATCATGGTTCCGGCGATTTGCGGCCGGCACTGACGTCTATTCGAGCTTACTAGTTACCTCTCGTTCCTTTCTCCTCACCAGTTTTCCAAACGCCGCTGATTCGGAGCAAATATTAAGCACTTTCGCCTGCTTACTTCTAAACTCTAGGATAGAGCAGTCAATTGTGATCAATGCCGGTGTATTAATCCCTGTAGTTTTTAGCGGTTAAATAACCCCTAGGGATCTACACCAGCTCAACTTAATAAGATCTGATTTCGGAAATAACTAGCGTGAGTCGAATCGAACCCACAGCCGTTAACCATCCTCAGAGTAATGAAAACACTGAGCCACCACTTATCAGGACCTGGCCGAAAGGTATCTTCCTGCTAACGGTAGTGGGCCTTAGCTTATTGCTGATGATCGATGCCCTTATGGATGCCTTTCGGGACAATGCCATTGAGAATGAACACCACCGCTATATCGCCAATGTAATCCTGGAAGCCGGTCGCCCAGCGGTGGCTGCTGCGATGGCAGAAAATGACGTAGCAGAGGTCAACCGACTGCTGGACCACCTGGCCACCATCCCGGAACTCCGCTATGTCAGTGCACGTAATTCTGTCGGCGCGGCAGTCGCCGAAAGGGGTAGCAGGCCCGTTGATGATGACAGCCATATCGAGCTGTCAAAATTGCTGAAATGGAATATCGCCGGTGAAGAAATTGAGGTCGGTGAACTGCTGATCATTATGGAGAGCATCACTACCCGGCATTTTCTTAACGCCATGATCGGGCGCAAAATTCTCCTGTTGCTACTGGTGATAGCTGCCAGCCTCTACGGCATCGCGTCTGCACATCATCGCGTCTGCACACGCCTGCGCGAACTTTGCAATGCCGCTCTGCGCCGGGCAATGGGGCATGAAGAACAAAAGATCCCCTATCAGCACCTGCCCGATGAAGTGGGTGATATCGCCCGTGCGGTGGAAAAGCTCTGCCTGAACAGCCGGAGCCTCTATGACTTACAGGAACGACTGGTTCACAACATGACCCTCAAAAGCCAGGAAGTGATCAATGTCCGCCAAAGTGTGAATCAGCTCAGCCGCACCAGCAACCTATTCCTGGCGTCGGTCAGCCAGGAAATCCGGGCACCCTTGACCGCAATTCGCGGCGCAGTGTCACTATGTAAAAACGGCATGGCGGGGTCGGTGCAGGAACAAACTCTGGGATTGCTGCATATCGCCGAGGAAAACTGCCGACGGCTGGAAAGTCTGGTGCAGGAGGTCATGGATATCTATGAATTACAGTCAGGCACCTTAGTGGTGGAACAGCGTGAAGTGGAATTGTCGTCACTGATTCAACGGGAGATATCACGCTGGGAACCCCAGGCCAAAAAAAAACATCAACGCATCAGTTTCGATACCTTTGCCACTTCACCCAATGTGCTGGCAGATTCCCTGCGTCTGGAGCAGGTATTGGATATAGTTATCAACAATGCCGTGCGCTATTCCGGTGCCAATGCTGAAATCCAGATTTCCCTGGATACCAGCGGCGAAATGGTCCGCATCATCATTGCTGATAACGGTCCTGGCATACCTCTGAAACTACGCCCTTACCTGTTTGACATACTCGGTGAAGAAAAAGAAGCCCAATGCCGGATGCACGGGCGGGGAATTGGGCTGGGCCTGGCAAAAGGTATTGTCAGCGTCATGCATGGTGAGTTTTCTTACGAATCCATGTCCCAAGACTATCTCAAGGACTCTACACTTGAGTCCGGCACCACCTTCTTTATTGACCTACCGATGTTTGAAGCTGGAATTAAGCCAGCAGTGGGCTAGTGATGAGAATTACGTTCAAGGGGTAGGTAGCGGTGTCCGTCGAAGCGGTTAAAATAGTGCCCGAGCAAAGGATGATCCACCTGCCGCTCTTCCAGGCTGGGACGCAGGTTGCGCTCGGCCACGTAAGTCACGTAATCCGACTCATCCACTAACACGTGATACCAGGGTTTGTCTTTGGGAGGGCGTGATTTGGCTACGCTTTCATACCATGAATCGGAATGATTAAAGATCGGGTCAATACCGACCACAACCCCACGATAACCGAAGAGATTATGTTCGATCAATTGTCCGACCTGAAACCTGGCTTTGACCATGATCCACTCCCGCCAGAAGTCCCTCTGGCTGTTACCAACTGCAGATACCGGCATTTCTCAAAAGTATAGCCGGTTTGGTCTATTTTTCCCGCCAACGGCCAGAATTGTCAGCGCTACCTAACAGGCACGTCCTAACAGGCACGTCCTAAAACGAAGAACCGGGTTGTTGCAGAAAGTCCAGCTCCTCACGTGTGGATTCCCGTCCCAGAATTGCATTGCGATGCGGATACCGGCCAAAGCGGTCAATAATGGCTTTATGACGACGTTCAAAATCCAGATTGTTTTCCAGTCCCGGCTGAGCAAACAGCTGTAATGCCTGCTCATGGACAACCTTGGATTCACTGTGCATGAAAGGCATATACATAAACGACTTTTGTTCTGCATCCAGAGCCTGATCAAAACCACCAAGGATGGCCTCCTGGGAAAGCACCAGTGCCATGGCATCGGTGGCAAAGGCTCCGGGCTGATCACGGTAGATGTTGCGGGAGAATTGGTCCAACACGATAATTTCTGCCAAACGGCCCAAACCACTATCGCGCCAGGCGGCACATTCTCCATGACTCGCAGCCCAATGCAGATGACCGAATCGCTCCATAATTTGCTGATCCAGCACATCACTCTTACGCCACCAGTCCTGTGGTGTCAGCTCCTCAAACCAAAAATCCAGGATGGCTTGTGCTTCACTTGTTACCATGGTGCTGTCTCCTTGCATGTAATCTTTTGTTTTGCTTTTTATACCCCAGCTACCATTAGTTCCCTTGCACGGAATGGGGTATCCTCAAAACTCCGTAAACACTGACATGGACACCCGCCCCATGGCAATAGACTCGAAAATCCTGGCACGCCAGCTTACCCACCTCAGCAAGCGGGACATGGTAGACCTGCTGCTGGAGCTGCACGGGCGCCATCAGGACATTGATGCCTATATCGATCGTTACCTGCTCAAGAGTACCCCGGATAAACTGGCCGAGAGTCTACGTAGCAGCATCGCCAAGCATGGCCGCTCAAAGCGCTTTGTCGAGTATAGCGCCTCCTTCAGTTATGCCGCCCAACTGCAGCAGCTGCTGAGTGACATCCAGTCATCACTGTTACCGGAACACCCGCTGCTGGCAACCCAAGTGATAGAGGATTTTATTGCCACCCATGAGCGGGTGTTGTTACGTAGTGATGACTCTGCCGGAGCCATTGCGGATGTCTACCGTGAAGCCACCCTGGTATTGCTGGGCGCTATCAAAATCGCTCGTCGGCAACAAAGTTTTGACAACGGTTATTGGCTGGGCCAGTTTGATCAGTGGCGCAAGCGGGACCCCTATCAGTTTTATCTCAACATGCTGTCTGAAGCGAAAGATGCGTTATCAGATGCCGAGCTACGCCAACTCGCCTGGCGTTACCAACAACAACTCAAGACCAGCCCAAATGCAGCGGATTTCGCCCAGGAGAGGAAACTTATCGAAGCCAGCCAGGGACTGCGTGCCGTGTCTCAGGCACTCAACGAGCCGGACCTTTATGCCGAGGCGGTGCGACTGCTGGCCTCACCCACACCAGTCCAGGACGAGATCGATATCGCCCGCAACTACTTGGCATTCAGTCAGGCCGACAAAGCTATTACGCATCTTGAGGCCACCGGTACAGTCTCCCGGGATATTCTTGAACTACTGCTCTGTGCACATCGGCTTAACAATGACGAAGCTGCCGAAAGGAAGACCCTGGGCCGTCTGTTTACTTTAGAACCCAGCACCGAGAATTTTCAGGCATTACTGGCCGCTACACCCAAACCAGAGCACCAGCAGGTACTGAACCAGGCGATTGCCAAAGCAGAAAAGGCAGATAATGGCACGCTGGCAGCCAACCTGCTCCTGGAACTGAACCAACCGGAAAAGGCCTTGAATCTGCTACTGCGCCAGGGTAATCAACTACAGCAGTATTACTATGGCGATCTGCTCGCCGTGGCGGAGAATTTCAAAGAAAAGCGGGTGCCCTTAGGCGCTATTCTCTGCTACCGGGCATTATTGGAAGATATTCTGAACCGGGCCTACAGCAAGGCTTATCTGTACGCAGCCGACTATGTGCAAACCCTGCTGGAACTGGACCAGCGATGTAGCGACTATGCACACCTGCCCAATCACAGTGAATACCTGCACGCGTTGCGCCAACGCCACCAGGGTAAAACGGGATTCTGGAGTAGGGTAGACGGATCGGTATTGCTGAAAGGCCTTTAACCGGCTGGTGTCGGGTCATACGAAGAGAACTGGGAGGAAACTCGGGCAACATAGTGATCAAGATTTTTGTCCCTCTGCAGCTCAAAGTGCTCCGCCGTCATCTCCAGTGCCAGCAATCGGTCCAGACGAAACTCGCGGTACTCCCGGCGCAACCGGCACCAGGCCACCAATGTCCAGGTCCGGCCCCAGTAAAACAGCCCTAGAGGTTCCAGGCTACGTTCACTTTGCTCACCATCGGCGCGCTGGTATTGCACCTGAATGACACGCTGCTGGCGCACAGCTTTGCGTAACTCTTCGCTGAACTGTGCCGCTTTCTTGTTAATGAAGAACTGGGGGGAATGGATCTGAGTTTGATCACCCAGACGCTTAAGATGAGGCGGCAGCTCCGCCAGAATTTTTTGCAACGCCTGGGTGGCAGCCCTGCCCAGTGCCCGATCACTCCAGGCCTGCACCATCCTCATGCCGACCAGCAGGGCTTCCAGCTCCTCTTCCTGAAAATTCAGCGGCGGCAACGTAAATCCCCGCATCAGCCGATAGCCGACACCAGCCTCACTCTCTATAGGTACACCGGAATACATCAAAGCTTGCATGTCCCGGTAGATGGTTCGCTCCGTCACTTCCAACTGTTCAGCAATGGTGCGGGCGGTCACGGCACCTCTATGGCTGCGTAAAATCGTCACTATCTGGAAAAGCCGATCGGCCTTACGCATAGGGTTCTGCCTGGCACATGGAGTTAATGCTTCGCTTCGAAAGTACGTCTCTATACTTGGTCGAAAGTACGTCTCTGTACACCTAGTCGAGAGTACGGCTGTAAGCCGGCTTACAGCCTACCCGGTTTTGGATTATCCGGCATCACCGCCGTAGGCGTCATTCATCTGGCTGCGGATGACCGGTAGATGCTGCATATTGACCGTAGCGGAGTCAATACAGGCCAGTGCCGGTTTGGTAAGCGGAGACTCCATAAATGCCTGGCCTGCAGCCTGCGCACTGGCCTGATCCTGCCAGTACACAATATCCGTCCAGAAATTGTTATTAACCGGACTACAAAGACTGCGATAAATAAAACCGGGTTGCTGCTGAATAAAGCTTTCGATGCCGGCATTGGCCGCCAAGAAATCTTTCTCGGTGCTCCCTGGGGCGAGTTTGAAGGTCACCATTTCGACGATGTTAAGCTCTTCTTTGCTGGCATTACTAGTATTTTCTGTCATGTTCCGGCACTCCGTGCTGATTAAGGTTAGACTTGTCAAGTGACTCCGAAAACCAGCCAAATGACCCGGAAACCAGCATAGTGCAGTACTACTGACAGCCTGGTGTCAGGATGCATACTGAGACAACACAGAGGTTAAAAAAAGGGCCGGCAAGGTGCCGGCCCAAAAAACTTCCCGAGGGTAATTTAGCTACGGCATTACGGAAGCTAAAAAAGGGAAGACGATTGATCAGTACTTTGACCCGGATAAAACAGGATCAGATCATTTTGGCCGATATCATCGGCAATACAGACAGCACCAGCAGGGTTGCCATGGTCAAATTAAATATCCGCAGCTGTTTCGGCTGCTTCAACCAGTTACGCAATGCGGCACCTCCCATCAGCCAGAGGCCGACGCAAGGAAAGCTCACCATGAAAAAAGCCAGGGAAATCCACAATGCCTGCGCCAGCACCTCCCTGTTGACAGTGGTAAAGGCGGCCATGGCACCTACTGCCATCACCCAGGCCTTGGGATTCACCCATTGAAACAGGGCAGCCTGGAAGAACGTCAACGGACGTGTATGTTCGACTTCAGCCGGGCCACTGCGGGTACTGGCGATCTTATAGGCCAGATACAGCAGATAGGTGATGCCGACTATCTTGATGGCCGTATGTAAAAACGGCAACTCTTCAAATACTGCACCCAGCCCGACACCAACGGCCACTACCATGGTGGGGAAACCGAGACAGATGCCAAAGAAATGGGGCAGGGTGCGAAACACGCCATAGTTCAGACCTGAAGTCATCACCATGATGTTATTTGGCCCTGGTGTCACCGTTGACACCAGGGCAAATAGCAGAGCACTTAACAATAATTCCATCCTTACCTGTCTCCCTTATTGGCAGAGATATTGCCAATGGCAAAGCATTGGTTTTTGCCTAATTACTTAGCTTTAGCTGAGCGCTTGTCTTTACCTGGTTCATCTGACCTGGCAAAACAAAAATCCGGAAGATCAGTTCTGCCAGAATTTCTTGCTCAGCTCGCGCTGCACCTGCTCTGGAGACAAACCGATGTCGATCAGAATCCTGTCAGACAGTTGTGCCAGCTGACGTCTGGTTTGGTGGTTATGAAGCCATTGGACCAGAGTAGTATGAATACGGTGACCGGTCAGGTGGTCAAACAGTGGCTGCTTTTGCAGGCCGTCAAAGTGGCCGGAAAAGTCTTCGGTGTGTTGCTGGGCAATGCTGTTAGCTTGTACGCTCATTTTAAATCTCCAAAATATCTGATCATGTGCCTTGCAAATCTTTTACTGGTTATGACTCTTGATTTTGCTGCAGGGATCATCTGTGCCATGCCCGTTGGTCACTTTCCATGCTGTACATATTACAGCCACAAATTGAACCGTTACAGATTCAAAATATATAAACATTGACCATAACAGATTATAAAATTACCCTTCTGTCATGGCCTGATTTTTAAAATCTGTACTGGTCGATAGCAAAATATGGGTAAATAGAGGCAGCACAATGGAAACCAATCTGTACGCGCAACTGGCAGAACAGCTGACCGAACAGATCCGCGAGGGTGTATTTCAGGTGGGAGATCGTATGCCCTCAGTAAGGGATTTGGCACGTCGCGAGGCAGTCAGCATATCCACCGTCACCACGGCCTACGGATTGCTCGAAGAACGAGGCTGGGTGGAGGCCAGGCCCAAGTCCGGTTACTACGTTCGCCGTCGCCAGGAAGACTCACTGGCCGTGCCCAGACAGATTCGTACCAACCCCAAACCTCGTCCGGCTACTACCTCACAATTGGTGATGGAAGTGCAGCGAGAAGCTGCTGCGCGCAAAGGTGTCAGCCTGTCTGCCGCGATACCGGCACTGGACTTCCCTATCGTACGCCACGTTCAACGTACCTTTACCCAGGTATCGCGCACCGGAAAATATCTGGGGGTAGGCTATGATTCCCCTGAGGGCCTCCCGGAACTGCGGCAACAAATTGCCCGACGTGCGGTAGACTCCGGTATTTTTATTTCGCCAGAAGCCTTGGTGACCACAGCAGGGTGCCAGAACGCCATGGCATTGTGCCTGCGGGTTCTGACCCAGCCGGGCGATATTGTGGCGGTGGAGTCGCCGTGTTATTACGGCCTGCTACAGATGATCGAAACTTTCGGTCTCAAAGCCATTGAAATCCCCGCTCACCACGAAACCGGACTCAGCCTGGAAGCCTTGCAACTGGCGCTGGAAAAGTGGCCGATCAAGGCCATTCTCAGTGTCTCTACCTTCTCCAATCCACTGGGCAGTACTATTCCCGACGAACGCAAACAGGCGTTGGTGGATCTGTTGGTGCGTTATGACGTGCCTATGGTGGAGGACGATATCTACGGCGATCTGTTTTTCGGTGATCGGCGCCCCAAAGCAGTGAAGGCATTTGATCCCGATGGCCGCATTCTGCTCTGCTCCTCGCTATCGAAAACCATAGATCCCCAACTGCGTGTCGGTTGGGTCATGCCGGGACGCTATTTTGAAGAAGTGGTGCACCGTAAGTTCATCAACTTTGTAGCGTTGCCGTCGATCCAGCAGATGGTGATGGCGGAAATACTGGCTCAGGGAATTTATGAGCGCCACCTGCGCCAGGCGCGGGAAACCTATCGCCAGCGATATCTGCGGTTACTGGATCTGGTGGCTGAGTACTTTCCCCAGGAAACCCGGATATCCCGCCCTCAAGGTGGTTTGGTGGCTTGGTTCGAGCTGCCTTCCAAAGTCAACACCACAGAGCTTTACCATCGCGGTCATGCGGAAGATATACTGATTGCACCCGGTGAGCTGTTTTCAGTGACCGGACAGTATCGTCATTGCTTCCGGCTGAACTATGCCCAGGGCTGGACAGCGGAACGGGAAGACGCTATTCGCAAACTGGGGATATGGATTAAAGAGGCCATCAGCCGCAATTAAGCAGACTGATCAAAGCCAGATAGTTACGGAACCGGGAAATGTTATGAGCCAAAAATCCAAATTTATCTCACTGGCAGACCTGAAACAGTCCATGGGGGTCAACACCGGCACGGACTCCGCCGATGCCGGTGTGGTGTATTCCACGGCGCAGGGAAAGACCTGCCCGGAATGCGGCAAGCCGGTGAAAGCCTGTGTCTGTAAATCCCCGTCGACTCCGGCTGGTGACGGCAAAGTACGGGTAAGCCGGGAAACTAAGGGACGCAAGGGTAAAGGCGTCACACTGGTAACCGGACTGCCACTGGCGGGTGAGGAACTGAAAAACCTGGCCAAAAGCCTGAAACAGAAATGCGGTGTCGGCGGCACAGTGAAAGAGGGTGTGATTGAAATTCAGGGAGATCATCGGGACCTGATTGTACAGGAGCTAGACAAACTCGGTTATCAGGCAAAAAAAGCCGGTGGCTAAGACCGGCTCCCTTCAGACCAAACTAGCCGCTGATGTCTTTTAGGGGTGTATAGGGTTTGGCATAACTCAGCCGGGCCAGGTGTTCACTGCGGTGGTAACGGTCCAGCCCGGACAAGGCCACTGTCTGCGCCTGTTCAATATCGACAAAGCCGTCTGCCTGCACACATTCATCCGGCACCCAGACCTGCATAATTTCACCGATAATCAGTTCAGTACCATTAATCGCCAAATGATGGTGCTCACGGAAGGCCAGCCCCAGGCGGATATTGGCTTCTTTGACATAGGGCGCAGCGAAACCTTCCTGCCATAACTCTGTCAGCCCGGTGGCGCTGAACTCGGAGACGTCTTTGGGATAGCGTGCCGACGTCTGATGGGCCTGGGGGTAGATTTCCTGGTTCACGTGATTCAGGGTGTATTCACCGGTCGCCAGCAGATTTTCCAGGGTATGCCGATCTACCGAATGAGGCCGGACAATCATTGCCATCAGCGGAGGATGAGCACCTATGTGAATACAGGAACTCACTATCGACAGGTTGGTCTGCCCGACTTGATCAACGGTTCCGACCAGATTCGCGCTTTTGAACCCGGACAATGAATTGATAAAGGCCACCCGGTAAAGGTGCTCCATAGCCTCAATGGCCTGCCGGTCTATAAACATCTGCTGCTGACTCCGTTGCCGATTGCATTAGGTTGCCATTCGGGGCTAACAAGATTTCTCGCCACTATACGACAATACCCGTGATTTGGCCCAGTTTGCCATGCGTCTGCCTTTCCGCCGGCAGCACTGCTCTGGTTTGTTCAAAACTGCTCGGCAAAGCTACCGAAGACCTGCAATAGAGGTGTCTCGGCAAGCTGCTTCAGGCGTACGATGGAAAAAGTCCGGGACAAATCCAGCGGTGTCTGCAATTCCACCAACTGTCCCGATTGCACCTCATCCACAATAGACAGTTGCGACAGACAGCCGATACCCAACCCGGCCCGCACCGACTGTTTAATGGCTTCCTGACGACTCAAAGCAAAGGCAATCTGTGGCGTCTGAGCCAGGCGCTGGCAGGCACGGTCAAATACATCACGGGTACCGGAACCCTGCTCCCGCACGACCCAGCGTTCCTGCATAAGATCATCAAGACTATATGGCTGTTGCTGCAATATCGGGTGATCCGGTGCGCAAAAAGCCGTCAAGCGGTCAGCTTTCCAGGGCAATACAGCCACTTCCGGCGACTGGGCCGGACCTTCAATAAAACCGATGCTGGCCTCCCCACGTTCAATCTGACGGATAACCGTTTGAGTATTCTGAATATCCACAACCGGCATCACCTGCGGGTAGTCTTTGGTAAATGCCGCCAACAGGGTAGGAATCAAATAGGAGGCGATAGTGACACTGGCCGCAATACGCAAAGTCCCCCCGATAAAGTCCTGCCGAGGGTATTGCAGGCTGTCCACCTGCATGATCAGCCGGCGGATTACCGGCAGTGCCGTACGCCCCTGTTCAGTTAACCGTAATTCCCGTCCAGACTTGCGCAGTAGTGCGTAGCCCAGCTGCCGCTCCAGTTCCTTGATGGCCTGGCTGGCTGCTGACTGACTGATGGCCTGCTCGTCCGCCGCCCGGGTTAAAGAATCCAGCCGCACGGTGGCTTCAAATATGCGTAGCTGTCTCGCTGATACATTCATAAGAATTACTTAATCATTTATTTAATTTTATCCATTTTACTTAAATATAGCCCCGATCTACAGTTTCCCACTGTTCCCAATACCCAGGCCCGCGTCCCATGCCCACTATGTGGATTCTGCTTCCAACTCTCACTGCCGGCTCACTCCTACTGGCTAGTCTGCCAGCAGTAGCAGGCTGGGGGCTCAGCGCTCTGCCGATTGCCATTTTGCTAGGCATTATCGCCGGACATAGCTTTCCAGTTTCCGGAGGCACAGATAAAAGCCGCGCTCAGAACCAGAAGGTTTTGGGGTTTTGCCAAAAGAAGCTGCTTCGACTGGGCATCATCCTGTTCGGTTTTAACCTCAACCTAAACGACATTCTTGCCGTCGGCTGGCAGGCATTCGCTGTGGATGTGGTCATGATCAGCCTGATTCTGGTGAGTGGTATATTTCTGGGTCTACGCCTGTTTCGGCTGGAACCGGAAGTTGCGGTGCTGACGGCCATAGGCAGTGCCGTCTGTGGTGCGGCAGCCATCATGGCCACGGAAACGGTTGTCCGTGCACGCCAGCAACAAGTCACCATGGCAGTGGCGACCGTCGTGGTATTCGGCACCCTGTCTTTACTGTGCTATCCGCTGATCTACCATTTTGCCGGGAGCGACCCAGCCCGCTTCGGGGTCTATATCGGCAGTACCGTACATGAAGTGGCGCAGGCAGTGGCAGCCGGTGAATCCATTGGGCCGGATGCCCTGCACAGTGCACTGGTGGTGAAGTTAATCAGGGTCATGCTGCTGGCGCCGGTGATTCTGCTCCTGAGCCAGTGGTTTGTCCGCCGCTATCAGCCTGGCTGCCTGGAAAAGTCCCGGACACCCTGGCCCTGGTTTGTTGCCGGCTTTGTGGCCACGGCGGCACTCAATAGTCTGCTGGCCTTACCCGAACCTCTCTCTACCGCCCTGAATATCCTCGCTCAAACCAGCCTGACACTGGCGATGACAGCGTTGGGACTGCAAACCCACTGGCAGGCCATAAAAGCTGCCGGAATCAAGCCTTTGGGTCTATCGCTGATCCTGTTTCTGATGTTGTTGGTAGGCGGTTATGGTGTGAACTTTCTTTTCTTTTGATCTGTTCATTTCAAATGGATACAGAGTTGCGATTAAGGTTAATACCAATTATTATCATTTGCATTACAAGCAATTCATCATCCGACGTCTGACTCTGCAACGGAATAAAATCCATGAAATCTTTTGCTTCCCAGCCACCTTCGCTGATATCTCATTCTTTACCCATCGCTTTCCTGGGTACGACCCTGATGCTCGCGGCCTGTACCGACACGAATGTTCAATCCGGCCCTCAGGTTGCCACACAGATAACACCAGCCGAAGTAGTCCAGCATTATGCCAATGTCGCCTACACGGAATACTCTGACTCCCTGACCGCCGCCCAAGCGTTGCAATCCAGCATCGAGACTTTCCTCTCGACACCCACGCTGCTTAACCTGGCAGCCGCAAAGGAAGCCTATTACCTGGCACGTGTACCATACCAGCAGAGCGAAGCCTTCCGTTTTGACCTTGAAAACGGTCATGTCACTCCCGGACTGGACGCGGACGGCGGCCCAGCCAGCATCGATGACTGGGAAGGACAGCTCAATGCGTGGCCCCTGGATGAAGCCTTGATCGACTACGTCGACGCCTCCAGCTACCAGGGCGAATACAAAGCCCCCACCAATATCATCAACAGTTTCTCTACGCTCACTGTCAGCGGCGAACAATTGGATGTCAGCAGCATCACGCCCAGCCTGCTGGCCAGCCTGAATGAAGTCGGCGGCGCTGAAGCCAATGTCACCACCGGAATTCACGCGATTGAATTCCTGCTTTGGGGCCAGGATACCAATGGTACCGGCCCAGGTGCCGGTAACCGCCCGGTCAGCGATTACTATACCCAGGCTGCTCAAGGTCACTGCACCAGCGGTCCTGCCACAGTCGATGTCAAAGTTTGCCAGCGCCGTGCCGAATACCTGCGTTCAGTGACCGAATTACTGGTGAGTGATCTAACCGAAATGGTCAACGAGTGGACTCCGGAAGCCGGAAACATGGCAGGGACCCTGCGCCATGATTTCCTGACCCGTGGTGACGGCGTGCAACGTATTTTGGACTCCATGGGTGACATGGCGATCGGAGAACTGGCCAGTGAGCGCATGAAAGTCGCAATTCTGTTCGGCAGCACCGAAGACGAGCATGACTGCTTCAGTGATGCTACCCATATCTCCATCTTCAACAATGCCCGTGGCGTCATCAATGCCTACACCGGTGACTATACCCGCCTGGACGGCTCCACTCTGAACGGCCCCAGCCTGTCAGACCTGGTACGTCAGCGTGATCCTGCCGTGGATGCCGACATGCGCGCACGCCTGGAGCATATACAGCAATATATGCAGGCCATTGTGGATGCGGCCAACAGCGGACGGCATTTTGACCAGTTGGTCGGCGGCTCTACTGAAGACAAAGCCCTGGTGCTAAAAGCTGCCGAAGCACTGGTCAATCTGGAAGAGCCGCTCAGCGATAGCGTGGGTAAAGTTCTGGCGGTTGAAGTGGCCGAGTTCGACGCCGGCACCTGCCCAACCGATAGCGCTGCTGACTGCAGCTGACCGTTAATCGAAATTCTGTAACAGCCAGCAATGACCCTTAACTGTGGCCATTGCTGCTTTTGTCGTTTTACCCGTTAATAAGGTTTTGCATAGATACCATGAAGCTCCACGGACAAAATATCAGAGGACGCAAAGGCGTCCTTTTTGCGTTGCTGATTCCCGCCATCTGGCTGACCACCCTGCCTGCTGATGCAGCCACCATTGATGGGTCCACCAAGCTGGGAGGCGACGCCACCGTTCAGGCCAGCCATGCTGGGGCCTACTCACTGAATTCCGCCAATATGAGCGCACGCCGAAAAGGTGACTTCCTGATCGGTAACGACTTCTTCGAGGACCCCTGGGTTATTGCCCCGGCAACAACAGACCTTCGAGACGGCGTGGGGCCACTGTTTAATGTCAGCGCCTGCCAAAGCTGTCATTTTAACGATGGCCGGGGACATGCGCCGGACTCGCAGCAAGCTGACGGACTGCGTGATGATGCTGACAGCCTGCTGATCCGTCTCAGTCGTCCGGCAAGCAATGACGCTGAGGCCGCACAACTGGCAATGGCCTCGGTAGCCAACCTAGGTGACCCGGTTTATGGTGGTCAGCTGCAGGACAGGGGCATACCCGGTGTCACCCCCGAAGTGAAGATCAACCTCAGCTATACCGATGTTCCGGTAAAATTTCAGGACGGTTATACCCTTACCTTGCGTCAGCCTCAGTGGGAACTGTCTCAGTGGGGATACGGTGATCCCCATCCAGACACCACCTACTCGATCCGCGTGGCCCCACCGGTAATTGGTCTGGGCCTGCTGGAAGCCATTCCCGAAAGCGCTCTGCTGGCACAGGCGGACCCTGATGACCAGAATCAGGACGGCATCAGCGGCAGAATAAATACCGTTTGGGACCAAGCCAGCAAACAAGCCGTCATCGGACGTTTCGGCTGGAAGGCCGGACAGCCGAGCGTTAAACAACAGACTGCCGGTGCCTTTAACGGCGACATGGGTCTGACCACCAGCCTGTTTCCCAATGATGGCTGTACCGAGGCAGAAACGGATTGCCGCAAAGCCCCCAACGGTAATGATGAAAACGGTCTCGAAGTCAGGGATGACATCCTCAATTTCGTCGCCTTCTATGCCCGTAATCTGGCGGTTCCCGCACAACGCAATGCCGAAGATCCCGTTGTGCAGCGTGGAGCCCAGCTGTTCAGTCAGGCTGGTTGCCAGGGGTGTCATGCCGGACCTTATGTAACAGCGGAAATGGACAAGGATCATATTGAACAATCTCAGCAAACCATCTATCCGTTCACTGACCTGCTGTTGCACGATATGGGACCGGCACTGGCTGACCTGAAACTCGACAATACTGTCGCCGCCACTGATGAAATTGTGGAATTTGCTGCCACCACTGCCGAATGGCGCACGCCACCACTGTGGGGTATTGGACTGGCCCAGACGGTCAATGCCAAGGCGACTTTTCTGCACGATGGTCGTGCACGCACACTGATGGAGGCAGTACTCTGGCATGGCGGCGAGGCCAAAGCTGCCAGGGATCAGGTTCTGACTTTTAATGCCCAGGATCGTGATGCCCTACGGGCGTTCCTGGAATCTCTGTAATCATCCGACTCAAGAAGTACAGCCGATGAAATTGCCTGACCTAAAATTCCCGGCGCGCCTCCACCATTGGCGTATCTTTACAGTAAGCCTTTGCCTGTTGACCGCCAGCACCGCTTCGGCTGTTGACCGGACGCAAGACGATTACCTGAAACTCGTCCGGCAGGCATTGCAACTGATCCAACCGGCACACCAGCAGTTTGCCGATCAGGCCCTGCAACTACAACAACAGCTGAATACCCTTTGTGACGCGCCCAGCGCCGATCAACTGGCGGTTAGCCAGAACGTCTGGCGCGACACCATGGCCAAATGGATGCAGGTATCAGTGTTGCAGTTCGGACCGCTGCAGGAAAACGATCGGCGTCTGCGGATTCAAGCCTGGCCCATGCGCAACCGCCTGCTGATGCAGGGCATCAAGCAGCTCAGTTCAGGGTCTGAAGCCCCCACATTGCAAACCATTGCAGAAGGCAGCGTGGCAACTCAGGGCCTGCCGGCGATTGAAGTGTTCCTGTTCCGGGAAAATGCTTTAGACCAGTTGAGCGAGGGATATAGTTGCGCGGCATTGACGGCTATCAGTGCTCATCTTGTGAAATTAGCTGGTGATCTTAATCAGCGCTGGCAACATGACTTCGGTCTGGATTTTGGTGATCCGGCCTCTCATCCCGGTGGCTTCGATCAACCTGAGCAGGCCTTTGATGAGCTCCTCAACGGGCTGGTCACCGCTGTGCAGCAGATCAAACGCCGAAAATTGGAAGAACCTCTAGGCTTTGCCGGCAAGACCGCCAAGGCCAACACCACGGAGTCTTTCCTGAGCCAAAACTCCACAGCTAACCTGCAACATAACCTGCAGGCAATAGTTCTCTATCTGAAGGGGGGAGATGGTTATGGTATCGACGACGACCTATCCACCCTCGATTCCGAAGGACTCGCCATACTGATTCTGGATGACCGCCTCAAAGGGCTGGAGCGACTGAGCCAACAGCTACAGATGCCGCTGGAGTCGTTGCTCACACCTGCGGATGCACAAGCCGAGTCACAGCGGGAGCTGGCAGAGGCCACCTTCAAGGAACTCAGCCTGCTGAACAACGCTTTTGAAAACCAGATCTTCAGTGCAATGGGCGTCACCCGCGACTTTAACAGTGAAGATGGAGATTGAAATGTCGATAGATCGCAGAACCTTGCTTCAAACCAGTATGCAGGCGGCTTTGTTCGGTCTGATGCCACTATCACTCAAAGCCAATGCCAGCCAACCGGAACGCTTGCTGTCGTCAGTCACTGACAATGAACATAATCATTGGTGGCTGCTCAGCGACATAGAGGGTAACGAAATTGCCCGTCATGCGCTGCCGGCCCGCGGTCATGGTGCAGCCCTGCATCCTGCAGGTATTGCTGCCGTGCTTATCGGCCGTCGCCCAGCGACCTATATGTCCGTAGTGACCCTCAACTCTGCGAATGGGCCGGAATTTCATGATATTGAAGCCGATGCCGGGCGCCATTTCTTTGGTCATGCGGTTTATTCGGCTGATGGATGCTGGCTGTATACCACGGAAAATGATTACCAGAATCAACGCGGCATCATAGCTGTACGTGATACCCAGGCCGGCTATGCCGTCGTTAAAGAGTGGAACTCCGGCGGTATCGGTCCCCATGAATTACGGTTAATGCCCGACGGCAAAACTCTGGTTGTGGCTAACGGTGGCATACTGACCCACCCGGAGCAGCCCAGAGCCAAACTGAATATCGACAGTATGCAGCCCAATCTGGCCTACCTGGACACAACCACAGGGGAAATATTGGAGCGTCAGGAGCTGGAAGAGCACCAGCTCAGCATCCGTCATATTGATGTTGCAGCCTCTGGCCGAGTCTGGATCGGTACCCAGTATGAGGGTGAATCACTAGACCCGCTGACCCTGGTTTATTATCACGACCTGAATCAGGGGCCGATTAAAGCCGCCAAGGCTTCCCAGGACCTATGGCGCTCATTGCGTCACTATACCGGCAGTGTGGTGGTGCACCCCGGCAGTCATATCGTCGGCATCAGCTCTCCGCGCGGGGATCAGGTGACATTCTGGGACAGCCAACGTGGGGACTATCTGCACAGCGTCTCACTCAATGACGTCTGCGGCCTTTCTCTCGGCCGACGCGGCCATGAATTCATTGCCACGACAGGCAAGGGGATTATCGCCACCATCAGTGCCGCCTCTCTGCAATTAGTGGGGCAACAGAGCACACCTGATCTCAACTGGGATAATCACCTGCAGTCACTGGCCTAATCGATTGATCACGGAGGATCTTTTTAGTTCTGGAATAGCTGAAAATATCCTCCAGCCAGTAGTTTTCCCGCCCGTCACACAGTAATCTTGCCTTTGACTTAACTACCCGATTTCACAGGAGATCACTACATGACATGGGACGCGTGGTTCACGCTGGGATTGCTGGCGCTGGTATTAACTACGCTGATTATCACTGACATAGCTCCCTATCTGGCAATGATGGCGGCTCTGACGGTGCTGAGCCTCACCGGCATACTGACAGCCCAGGAGGCGCTGGCTGGATTCAGCAACCCAGGTCTAATGACGGTTGCTGCCATGTTCATCATTGCCGCAGGAATGCAGTCCTCTGGAGCGCTGCACGGCACAACCGATAAAATATTGGGGCGCCCGAAATCAGTCTCCGAGGCACTGTTCCGGCTCTGTGTCCCAACAGTCGTTCTGAGTGCGTTCCTGAACAACACCCCGGTGGTGGCAACGTTGATCCCTGCGGTTAAAAGTTGGGCAGATAAAATTGACATCCCCATTTCCAAGTTGCTCATTCCGCTGAGCTATGCCTCCATCCTCGGCGGCACTATTACCCTGATCGGCACCAGTACCAATTTGATAGTCAGCAGCCAATATGAACAGCTGACCGGACAGCCGCCTTTCTCGTTGTTTTCAATCACCATGATTGGCCTACCCGTCGCGATGGTGGGGGTTACGGCGATGATCATCTTCTACCCCAAATTACTGCCGGGACGTAAAAGCAAACCGGCCTTCGCGAAACTGCGGGAGTTTACCCTGGACGTAACTGTGGCCGCAGAAGGCCCCCTGGTCGGTAAAACCATTACCGAAGCAGGATTGCGTAATTTAAAACGTATCTTCCTGGCAGAAATTGAACGGGATGGCAGCCTGCTGACCGCTGTGTCGCCTTTGGAGCGACTGAAAGGCGGTGATCGCCTGACTTTTGCCGGCGATACCGACGCGCTTTCGGACTTGCTGGCGATCCGTGGCATAGTGCCTTCAAACCACCTGGGAGAAACTCCACTGGAAGAAAACCGCCCTGAGCGCTGTCTGGCGGAGGTGGTACTGTCCCCCCATTCTGCAGTGCTCGGGCAGTCGATTAAGGACAGTCAATTTCGCGACCGCTATGCCTCAGTGGTACTGGCAGTGGCGCGTAACGGTGAACGGGTGAAGGGCAACCTGGGTTCTATCACCCTGCGGGCAGGAGACACCTTGTTGTTGGAAACCCGCCCCAATTTTGCCCGTCAGCAGCGTAACAACCGCGACTTTCTGCTGGTCAACGACCTGGAACGGGAATCCATCAGGCACGACAAGGCAGGCCTGGCCTGGGCCATACTGCTGGCAGTTGTGGTGAGTGCCGCTAGCGGTCTGACCTCTATTTTTAACGCCGCACTGGTCGGCGCCGCCGCCATGTTAATTCTGCGTTGCTGCTCCATTACCCAGGCACATAGAAGCCTGGATATTCCCGTGCTTATTACCATAGGGGCATCCTTTGCCCTGGGAGCCGCCCTTCACAAAACCGGTGCAGCCGGCGTACTGGCGGAACTGGTCATCAAAGTCAGTGGCGGCAAGCCCTGGCTGTTGCTGATTGCGGTCTATATCGCGGTGTCTCTGTTGACTGAATCCATTACTAACAACGGTGCGGCAATACTGATGTTGCCGGTAGTGCTCAGCATTACCAATCAGATGGACTTGAATCCTATCCCCTTTATTTTCGCCCTCATGATATCGGCATCTGCCAGCTTTGCCACCCCCCTTGGCTACCACACCAATCTGATGGTTTATGGCCCCGGCAACTATTCTTTCAAGGACTTTCTAAAAGTCGGTATTCCGATGAACATCCTGATCGGTATTACCACTGTCCTGGTGATCGGAGCGTTGTTTCCATTAGTCAAATAGCCGATAAAAGCAATATTAGGCCAAATTTCCTATTGCCGATTTTTCGGTTAGAATTGACTCCGCATTAACCTTTATCCACATGGAAAGAATATCCATCTACTAAAAAAAACATCCCAAAACCCCTGATTCAGCAGCTGATCAGGCGCAGGAAATCAGTAATTAAAGGACCTCTTATGAAGTATCTATCACTCTCTCTGCTAGCATGTGCGTTCACCTTCCTGACCGCTTGCGGCGGCGGTGGCGGCAGTAGCTCCTCCGGTTCCAGCAATGAAAATACCCTGGCCATCAGTGATGAAAACGCCACTGAAGTGGCATTTCTGGTGACCAGCAATAATCTGGCAACTGAGGGCACGCGCTCTACGACAGCTGACACCGGCATTGCCAGTGCACAGCGCCAGCTAGCGACCTTAGGGTCTGAACGTTCAGCACTGGAGACCTCTAGTTTTTCTGAAACCTATGATTGTGTCGTTTCCGGTACCTCCTCTCTGAATTTAACCGTCAATTCAAACAGCAGCTCCACCGCCAGTTTTTCCGGCAGCCTGGGCCTGAACAATTGTGTCGACAATGACGGTTATAAGCTGAACGGCAGCCTCAGCATGAGCGGCGCCCTTACTGATAGTGGTAACTCCGGAGAGGCGACTATTCGCGGAAATATGACGTTAACCGAGCTGGCCACAAGCAAAACACTGAGCTTTGCCGACTTACGGTTTGATGTGGAATATGCCGGTGACCTGACGACCTACACTGAGTCTTACTACGCCTCAGGTTCGCTGGTGGACGGAGGCTCCTACACAGTGACGACCCTGGTGCCGGTGGAAGCCTACGATGGCAGTGAACCCTATATTGGCACGATCAAAGTCACTGGCGCAGAAGGCACGACTTTGTTAATTGAGTTTGATTCCAGTGCCTCAGGCGTCAACCTGACTGCCAACGGTGAAGACCTGGGATTCTTCAGCTATGCAGATATTGCCGAGTAAATAAGTTAAGGTTCAGTGGCGCTGTTCCAGTCAATTCAGTGCATTACCGCGGTGGGGTCCGGAATACGTTCAACCCCACCGCAGCCTACCAAATCAATGTCCCCGATGTTCCAGCGCCACATCTTCATGCAGCTCCAGCTCCTGTTCCAACTGTGTGGCCACAGCCTCAGGCGAACTGGTACCCCGTGCCAGCAGACTATAGGCAACCGGTACGACAAAAATGGTAAACAGGGTGGCGGCAGACACTCCCCACAGAATCACCGTACCGATCACGGCACGGGTTTCCGACCCGGGGCCGCTGGATAGAATGAGTGGCACGGCTCCGGCAATGGTCGTGACCGCAGTCATCAGGATTGGGCGTAAACGGGCGACCGAAGCTTCCACTACGGCAGTATCAAAATTCAGCCCCTGATCCCGTAACTGGTTGCTGAATTCCACGATCAAAATACCATTTTTAGCCGCCAGCCCGACCAACATGATCAACCCTATCTGGGTATACAGGTTCAACGAATTCCCCGTCAGATAGAGCCCCAGCATTCCCCCCGCCACGGCCAATGGTACGGTCAGCATAATAACAAAGGGGTGAATGTAACTTTCAAACTGGGCCGCCAGCACCAGGAAAACAATCAGGATACCCAACAACAAGGTGGTATAAACGGCCGTCCCTGCCTGGCGAAAATCGGCAGTTTGCCCCTTGTAATCGATCTGTGCATATTCCGGCAGGTTATCCCGCACCAAGCCTTCCAGATAGGTAACGGCGTCCCCCATGGTCAGGTTGTCTTCCAGGTTGGCCTCAATGGTTAAAGCCCGTAAACGGTTAAACCGGTTCAGCGAAGCTGAATCGGCATATTCCTCGAGGGTGACCACGTTGGATAAAGGAATCAACTTGCCTGTGCGGCTGGAGCGCACATAGATATTGTCGATGCTGCTGGGAGTTCTCTGCAGTTCAGATTCACCCTCGACGATCACATCATATTCCTGGCCGTTGTCCAGGTAGGTGGTGACGGTACGACCGCCCAGCATGGTTTCCAAAGTACGGCCGATATCCTGCACCTTCACCCCCAGATCCGCTGCGCGATTATAGTCAATTTGCACAGACAGGAAGGGGCGGGTTTCCTTGTAATCAAAATCCACCCCATCCAGGCCGGGGTTACTTTCATCGATTTTGCTTTGCAGGATGTCCCGCCAGTTAGCCAGATCGGCATATGTTCCGCCGCCAACAACAAACTGAATGGGTTTTTGAATTCCGCCACCGAAGCCCTGTCGCATGACTGGAAATGCCCGGACACCAGGCAAATCAGTCAGTTTCTTGCGCACTTCAGCCATGATATCCCAGGCAGACCGGCGCGAATCCCAGGGTGCGAGAGTGGCAATGGCAAAGCCTGAGTTGAAATCTTCCACATTACCGAACCCTCTTGGTGCCCGCACCAATACCTGCTGCGCATCTCCGGACTCCACCAGCGGTAGCAGGCGACGTTCGACTTCGTTCATGTAATCCAGCATGTACTCATAAGTTGCGCCTTCCGGTCCGTTAACGATGATAAAAAAGGCACCACGGTCTTCTTTCGGCGCATATTCCTGAGGCAGTTCCTGATACAGCCACCAGGTTCCGCCGCCTACACCCAGCATTAGCATTAGCCAGACCCAGCGCACCTTTAAACAGAAAGCCAGTATTTTGCCGTAGATATTCTGCACGCCTTCAAAGAAGTGCGACCCCTTGTCTTCCTCAGTATTGCGATTACCCTCGGCATCCTTATGCAGACTGTGTAACGGCGGCAGGATTTTGGAGGCTAATGCCGGTGATACCGTAAGGGCTACTACACTGGAAAACGCTACTGCGGCTGCCAACGTCAGAGCGAATTCCGAAAACAGACGGCCGACATCGCCCTGTAAAAAGGCTATAGGTACAAAGACCGCGATTAACACCAGGGTAGTAGCTACCACGGCAAAGGCGATCTGTCGGCTACCACGAAAGGCAGCAACCAGGCGGGTTTCGCCATGTTCATGCATACGTCGGTCAATGTTCTCCAAGACGATTATGGCATCGTCCACCACCATCCCGATGGAGAGCACCAGAGCCAACAGAGTGAACATATTGATGGTAAAACCAAAGGCATAAATGGCGATAAAAGATGCCATCAGTGAAATCGGAACTGTCACCGCCGGCACCAGCGTTGCCCGCACACTGCGCAGGAATATCAGGATGACCAGCACCACCAGACTGATGGCAATAAACAGGGTCTTCACCACTTCATCAATGGCACCTTCCACAAACACGGAGGAGTCATAGCTCTGGGTCAGCTGCATGCCTTCAGGTAAGGTGCGGTTTACCAGCTCGGCACGGGCCTTAACCGCCCTTGCCACTTCAATGACATTGGCGTTGGACTGCTTGCTGATGCCGATTCCCACACGGGTGGAGCCATTGCCTCGGAATATTCCCCGGTCTTCCGTGGAGCCGAGCACAACCCGGGCGATATCGCCCAGGCGAATCAGATAACCGTCTTCTCCTGCACCGATGACCAGATTACGAAAATCCTGAACACTGTTGAAATTGCGCTCGGTTCTGACCCGGAACTGCACATCGCGGGATTCAATGCTGCCCGCCGGTAGTTCCACGTTTTCCGCCCGCAGGGACTGTTCAATATCCGACACCGTCAAGCCACGGGCGGTCATGGCATTACGATCCAGCCATATCCTCATGGCGTATACTTTGCCGCCGCCCACACGCACCCTTGCCACACCATCCAACACAGAAAAGCGGTCGATCACAAAACGCCGTGCATAATCCGTCAGTTCCGGAACCGACATGCCTTCACCGGCCAGACTCATCCATAAAATGGTGTCATCGCTGCTGTCTTCCTTGGCAATATCCGGGGGTTCCGCCTCATCCGGCAGGTTATCCAGAATGCGCGAAACTCTGTCACGGATATCATTGGTGGCGGCATCAATGTCCCGATTCACGTTGAACTCGACCGTAATTCTTGAGCGCCCGTTACTGGACTGCGAAGAGATGGTATTAATGCCCTCGACACCGGAAATCCGTTCTTCAATCACCTCAGTGATGCGGGTTTCAACGATATTGGCAGAGGCACCGGGGTAGTCCGTGGTAATACTGACTACTGGAGGATCAATAGCCGGGTATTCCCGTAAAGGCAGACGTTCAAAGCAGAGATAGCCGATGGCAATCAGCAACAGCCCCACCACAGAGGCAAAAACAGGACGCTTGACGGACAGGTCGGTGAGAATCATGGCGTGGATTCCGAAGTTCCGGCATCACGCAGTACTTTGGCGATATCCAGGTCACCGTCGTCCACGGCGAGAATTTTAACCGGGCTGCCGTCAGAGACTTTAAGAACACCGTGAACAATGACGAAATCTCCGGTAGCAAGACCTTCTGTTATTTCCACCTTCCCAGGGCTACGGGTACCGATACTGACCTTGCGTCGTTTGGCCGTAACGCCGTTTTCAATGCTGAAAACAAAGTGAGTTCTCCCCACAGCAAACACAGCACTTTCAGGTACCACCAACGCCTGTCGGGGCCGGGTCTGTAACGCCAGTTGCATCAGCATGCCGGGAAACAATTTCTGTCCGTCATTGTTAAACCAGGCCCGGGCCTTTACTGTGCGGGTCACGGGGTCGATACGGGCGGAGATACTTTTCAACTCGCCTGCAAAGTTGCGGCCAGGATAGGCACTGGTGATTGCGGTCACCTCCAGCCCTGTCGCCAATTGACTGAGATAGACCACGGGGACGTCGAAATCGACCTTAACCACACTCAGGTCATCAAGGGTTGTGAGCACATCATCCGGCTCGATCAAGGCACCTTCACTCACCCCCCGCAGGCCGACGACGCCGGCAAAGGGGGCGGTAATCCGGTGTGCTGAAATACGGGTCTTGATGGCTTCGATATCCGATTGCGACTGATTGACCCTGGCCTGGGCCAAATCGAGATCAGCTTCGCTACCCACATTGCGCTTGAAGAGCGCCTGGACACGCCGCAAAGCACTCTGGCGTTCCTGCAGAATCGCCATTTCTGAACGCAGGTTTGCCTGCTCTTCAGAATCATCCAGCTGCACGAGCAGATCGCCGCGCTTCACTTTCTGTCCATCGGCAAAATAGAGGCCGGTAATCTTCTCAGTGATTTTAGAAGTAACCGTGACCGATTCATTGGCAGCAACGGTGCCCAGTGCTTCAATGTTATCAACCATTTCACTCAGCTCTACCGGTGCGGCAATCACTCCTGTCGAGGATTTGCCTGCCGCTTCGGCATATCCGGTGAGCACCCCAATGCACAGGACCGCGCCCAGGCAAAGCAGGTTTAGTCGCAGACACCTGAGGGGGGTACCATCGGATTCCGAGAGCCGCATACTGGCGAATTTCATGGGCACTTTCCTGCTACAAAATGGTTAATTATTGGATGCTGGGCCATTCAATACAGTTAGAGCGTTGACGACAGGGAATTGTATTTAAAAAGCCGTCATCTTTATGGGTCGAGCTTAGAACCTTCGGTTTGCCGGTAACATCCCTGCCAGATTACGTTTAGTTTAGAAAAACCCGGACCCTAGCCTGAAAAAATCGCCCCAAGATCCTGCAGCGAGTTAACAGTATGCGTTGGCTCTATCCCCCAGGGGTCAAATACCGCTTCCGGTGAACGTCTTACCCAAACGGCGCGCAATCCCGACGACAGGGCGCCGATCACGTCGAACGGATTGCTGGATATTAACCAGGTATCGGCGCCGCTACTCCCGCAGGTGTGCAGGAAATGCGTATAGACCGCTGGATTGGGTTTGAAGGATCGCTGGTCATCGGCACTGACCACACCGTCCAGCCATTCCCTTAGGCCACTATGCTGCAAAAGTGCTTCTACCACTTCGGCCTCCCCGTTGGAAAAAGCGAAACTTCGCAGCCCAAGCTGACGCATTTTTTCCAGCCCGGGCTCTGCATCTTCAAAAGCAGGCAATTGCCGATAGATCGCCAGCAAGGATTGCTTTTGCACAGCCGATAACGATATTTCAAAGGCCTGCGCGGCGTAGTCAAGAGCCTCGGCAGTACAGACAGAGAAAGGGGCATAGTGCTGCATCAATCCCCGGCGAAAAGAATATTCCAACTGTTTATCACGCCACAACTGGGAAAATGCCTGCGCCCGATCACCTGCATGTTCCTGTAGCGCAATAACCACCCCGTGCGTGTTGATCAGGGTGCCGTATACATCAAATGCCAGTGTCGTCATGAAGGCTCCTACTCCTTACCCGAAGGTAACAATGACTGCCAGACCACCATACTCCCGCCCAGCCCTGAGCTCAATGTCACGCCTGTCTGAAACAAACCTTGGAAATGTTCTGTGACGTCGGCTGTTTCACCGCGAAAACCATAGGTAGCATCGAGCCTCATAGCGAGATAGTCGACACAGGTCCAGACAAGTGTGAAAGTATTCCAACATTCGGATCCTCCAGCCGGGTATATCCGGCCAGAAATTTACCCCACGAAAGGGCTTACCGGCTAACACATCAGGATGCCCGTCCGGCAGATCCACGCCAATATTAAACGCTTCTTTCATATCCACCCCGGCTGCAGAGCAAACATCCGTTCGGCGTCAGCGAACGCGCGCGCTCTTATGTCCTGGGAAATTCCATGATCCACGTAGAAAAAACCGACCTCGCGGCAGGCTTTGCCCAGTTGCTGGGCGACCTGGCACGGCTGACCGGATCATCACTTCTCAAACCGGCGATGAAAATAACGGGTAAGGCATTCAAGCCGTAGACGAGAATAAAAGACCGTTGATTTATACGGACTTTATAGGATGGCGATCAAGATTGTCGATTTTATGAATGGTTTTTTTCAGGGGCGACTAAATAAACTTTAAAGAAGTATAGAATGGCAGCAACCCAAGAAAAGAATATCAAACTGAGCCCCCAGGCTAGTCGATTTTGAATAGATTTAGAGGCAAAACAATCCACTAGCATTGTCATCCAAAAGCTGAAAGCCGTCACCGCAACCAAAACACCAAGACCCGATTCTAAAGGCGAAGTTCATATTCCACGTTAATCTTTCCCCTTCTTCAGCTGCCCACCGCAACTAGCGGCACACCCTCAACAGTGTTACGGATAAACTTCGCAGGAACTCCACCTACGATAGTGTTAGGAGCAACATCTTTGTTAACCACTGCTCCTGCGGCGATGACAGCGCCTCGTCCCACTGTCACGCCTTGAGTAATAATGACCCCGGCACCAATCCACACCTCGTCTTCGATTGAAATCGGTTGCGTCCATCCGCCTCGCCCCTTATTTGGCTCGTATACTAAGCCGTGATTGACGGTTTCGAACATGACACGCGGCCCGATTTGGACGTTCCGACCTATAGAAACCTTATCTTTCGGCACACCAAATCGCACGTCAGAGTTGATAAAAGTCCCTTCTCCAATTTCAATATTTTTAGCGCCTCCTAGCGGGCGGATTGTGAAAGGACCCCAGAGGTTGCACCTCCCACTAATTTTTATACCAGCCCATCTGAGAAATATATATCTCAGCTTGTCACTGACACCAATTCTAGGAAGGTTGTTTGCCAGGGTCAGGAATATTAATTCTCTCATATCAGTCTCATATCATTTTTTAAAAGCCAACACCTCAGAGCAAAAGCCACTTATGTGGGAAGGTCTTGGGGAGCATTTAAATCAGTCTAAATTTCATAACGAATTTTGAAAGTGAACTGTCACAAACTAGTGACTTTGATTAGCAAAACGTCTGGCTTTTCCAATCGTGCTATTGATAATTTTGGCAAAATATTTCTGGTAGTATACTTTCCTGTTCTCCGTAAAGGAGCTTATCTTCCATATAAGCACAGGTACTATTATCCAACTAAGAATAAAGTTCATTACTGGTTGAGTCCGATAGTGTGCCAACGAAAGCATGAAATACAAAATAGGCATGTGATAGAGGTATAGAGAAAATGTATGCGATGATAAACTTCTTATTCTAACTTCCAAGAACTTATTGATTATTGTATATCGTTCACCCAAATGATAGCTGGCAAATATGTGCATTGTTATAAATATAGCCAGTACATAGTCATTAACAAATTTATTGGCAGGTGGCAGCAGCCATTCATATACACTATTGCCCAGTATATCCCTCACTCCACCATTTATGTCCTCTTGAATAAACCCAATAGAAAATACTGCAACTCCCAAAACCGATACGATATACAATAACCAAGATGAAAGCCGTGAAAGTGTGGTCCTGTTAATGGCAATGAAGCACGCCACTCCCATTAACCAAATAGGCAGATAGAGAAGTATGCTGGGTCCCATAATGATCATAACCAGTATTGCCAACAAAAACTTTTTCTTCCCTTTAACAAAAAGGAGCACACCAAAGAATATATAGTAGAGGACTTCGTAACTGAGCGACCAATAGGGTAAGTTTGAAAAGACGGTGGTATCGACCCAACTTTGATTTAGAAAAAACAGCGCAGAAAAAAGCATCCTTATTGGATTAGACAAACGATCAGTAATCGCCGTGTATACTTCACCATTGATATTTTGGCTAATATAAAAAAGGACTACCGTGATAATCAATGCAGGCAGAGCGACAGAGTATATTCGCGCCATCCTGTTGACCGAATATTCAAATGCGCTTTCTTGTTTTTCGAATACAACATAGGCGATTACAAAGCCAGATAATATAAAGAAAAATACAACTGCTTCGTGTGCAAGCCCTCCTAACTGCCATAAGATACCGCCTGTAAATCCAGATGCATGTGAAATAAACACTAGCAATGCTGCTAAAAACCGTAGTAAGTCCAAGTAAACTGATAATTGCCTATTCATTCGCTTCCCTGTTCTGACTCAATGGAAAAACAAGTCAGATATAGCCTGCTATTTTTCGAAGACCCGGCTAACTCTTTGAAGTTCCCACCTGGCCAAATTCCAAATCATAACCTGATCCCGGCCAATTTTCGCGCCAGGATATCCGTAATCGGAAACTCTTTACTTTTTTTTCATACGCAGAGAAATTTTCACTACACCCGACTCCGCAATTCCTCAACCTATGGCAATCTACATCATCCTACTATCAGAAAATGTTGATGCTATCCTTTAGGGATAACCTCAAGCAATTGTATATGAGATTACCCATTCATAACCCCTGACGATGGTCCATACACTGCCGATTGCGACCACACAAACACCGGCACTCATTTGCAGCAGGCCATAGCTTCCTGATAACCGTTCAATACTGGTGACAGTTTCCCCGGCAGTCAGCCGCATTTTTCCGTATCCGGCAAACAGCAGCATGACGAAACCCAGTATGACAAGCTGTCCCGCTTCAACGCCTAGATTGAAGGCTAGCAGGCTCGCCAGAAAATCTTGCTGGGGAATCTGCATCTCGGCCAGAACGTTGGCAAAGCCGAAGCCGTGAATCAGCCCAAAAGCGAATGCCAGAGGCCAACAGCCCTCATCAAAAAAGTTAGCCAGCAAATTTATTCCGGCTATCACGACAGTCAGCGCAATTGCCATTTCAATTAGAGTGGGAGGCAAACTCAGCCAATGCTGGGCAGCAATAAACAGGGTAATGGAGTGCGCTAGCGTAAATGCCGTTACAGTCTTCACCAGCGCCATCAATTCCGATCTTTGCCCATGTTGTGTTTTGGCCCGGTGCTTAAGCGTCAGCGAAATCACTCCGGGAATGATCAAGGCCATCAGGAAGAGAATGTGGTCATACCCGATCAGGATATGGGTCACCCCCTCCACAAAGAAGACGGCTACTGCCTCCCAGATATCGGCAGTGCCCTGGATACTCACTTCGGGTTCAGTGGCCGTGATAACACCGACTTCTGTCGATGCTGAAGTTTCCTCCGATTTTGATTGAGCCAATAAACCAGCTTCTGCCGGGAGTTGGTATGTCACTAATACACGGTGACCCTTATCAGCCGAGAACATGGCTGAGTAGCGCAGTTTAAAGGGTGGCCGGCAGGCAATTTCAAAGGGCAGATAGACATAGTGAACACCGTTACGCTGGTCCATCATCATCGTGGCGGGGTAAAGTTCACAACGGCCTTCCTCACCGGAGACCTGTATATGTTCCAGCAAATACTGCTGTATGGCATCGTTGTGTTGAGTCAGCTCTCCCCAGCTGATATTACCGTCCTGACTAGAATCCAGATTCAACACCGCATTGAGGTCAAGCATCGATACCAGCCAAACCGCATTTATGCCTTCCTCGCTTTTTGTTGCTGAGAGCTCAATATAAGCCTCATTGGATTGATGCGCCTGGACCGCACTGCTGCAACTGACGATAAACAACAGTGGTAAAAGCAAACGGCAGAAAAAAAAGTCTGCAGACCTCAGTATCGCCGGAATATGTCCGATTACGGACGTCAGAAAGACCTCGTTCATTGGGAGTACCTGTTTAATTTGCGGTTTAACTGTTGATCCACCAGGCCGCTTTGCGCTACCCAGGATTGCATGGACCAGAGTAACTCCTGATTGCCGGTCTGCACGGCGCAGTCTACGACCAGATGCAGATCCGCAGGTTCCTTCTGTTTCTGCCAGTTATCGTTGGCGACTTTGCAGGCCTGTTCCGGCTGGCCGCGCAGATCCAGCAGATAGCGTCCGAAGTCACGGCCTTTCTGACTTTGAGGCTGGCTGGCAAAGAGCGATTCCAGGGCGGCCAACTGATCAGGATAATCCCCGGAGCCCAGTCTCTTCAGAGCAATAACACGCAATACTCTTATGCCGGGTGAAGGATGATTTTCAGGAACATTGGCCAGCAGCTGAGCAAACTGCTGCGACTCAATCAGTAGCCACCCTAATGAAATCAGGGCATAGGCATGGCTGGGGTTAAGCCGCAACACCTGTCGGTAGTATTTTTCAGCCTCCTGCAGATCACCGGACAACTGCGCCGCTTCTGCCAGTGTCAGATATGCTTCTATCTTTAACGCGGTATTGTCTCCATCAGTCTGCAGCCGGCTGATAAATCTACGTGTCTGATCCGCTTGGCCGGTATAGCCCGACGCCCTCGCAAAACAGAGAGAAGCCATCTCAGGAGCCAGGATCAGCAGTTGTCCGCAAACCCGCTTCGCCTGCTGATAAAATCCCTGCGCCATATAAATGTGCGCCATCATGTCATAGCTCTGGATATAGCCCGGAGTATTCCCCGGGTAATATCGCTGATAGTCGGCTAGGTCTGCCAGCGCACCATCAAAGTCATGGGCATGTTGTTTGAGATCAGCCCTGATCAGTAACACCTCGGCTGGAACGTCTTCTGCATCCCACCAGACTTTCAGACTGCTCCTGGCATAGGCGAAATAGCGGGGATTGGAAGTCTTACGGGCGGCTTCGATCCATTGCCCGGCGTAGCCAGCGGCCTGCTGAGGACTCTCTGTCGCAGCGGACATCCAGTCTTCCGGCAGCCCGATCAGTGCAGCCGGCACTCTCATGACGACTTCCTCTGCGTTGGGAATATAGGGTGCCGCCTGCACGGGAGTTAACAGGGAGAGTTGAATGAGGCACAGGCATAACAGCACCTTGGCTGGAGTTACCCGAGAGAGCGCGGGTAAACGCGCTCCTTCGGGACAGCTCAGGGATTGCTCACATCCATCTCTGGAGTGACCTTCCCTAAAGCTGTTAATGCTGCCTGGCACTTCAGTTATCCAGCAGTTCATCGAACTGTCCTTCATCATCGCTAAAATTCAGCTTGCGATTATTTACGGCAACCGGCTCCGCTGTGTCAGACGTCTGGTTTTGAATCAGGTCGGTGACAAAAGCACTGAACTCAAGCGTTTTTTTACCACCCTTACCCGACCCGTTAGAGTGCCCGCAAGCCGCGATGGCAATGGATACTGTGAGCAGGCATAGGAGCCTTGTGTATGATTTAATTCGCATATCCTTATCCTCCAAGCTCAGCTATCCGCACCCGGAAGAGGCAGATTCAGGTAGGGGAAAGCGGCAGGGAAATCAGCCGCGTCTACAGTGGCACCATCGGTTAAGGGTGCATTATTGTTGGGCGCAATGACGGGATCAGCAATTAGGGCTCCCATGACCACACGCAAAGCAATATCCACGACATCATCCCCAGGCCTGCGCCCATTGGGAAAGCCGGCCAAGTCACCCTCGAGTACACCGAGATTTTCCTGCAGGTCTCTCGCCGTAGGGGCTATTTCGGTATTCAGGCGCAACATCTCGGAAGCCTGAACCGCCGCCGGCTGATTGAGTCCGTCAACGCCGGTGAGAAATGCAGCGATAAGGTCGGTTCTGGGGAAAAGTTCCGGTGCCACAGCGGTGCCGGGAAACAGGATTTCCAGCAGCTCAGGCAAGGTCGGGTTAGTCACATAATCCAAAAACTGGGCATCATCCTTGGGCTCACTGGAGTTAAAGCGATCCTTGTCCTTCAGTCCGATAACCACTTCGTTGACCAAAGGCATGCCGAGGCGGGAAACCTGAGCCCAGGGTCCACCTTCAATAACCGCACCTTTACCATTGGTGGATTTAGGAGAAGGATTGATGACCGAGGCCTGGCGGATACTCGCTGTGGTCCAGGCACCAATGACAGGCTCCTCACCTTTAGTCAGGCAAGAGATCGGCACTTCCAGCGCCATCGTGGTGACATTTTTATCCGCGATGATATTACTCTCGCCATCTTCGGCACCAAGTGGATTAAGGTTCACCAGATCAAATATCTCACCCAGATTGACGGCAAAGCCATCCTGCCGCTGGCCGGCGAAAATCCGGCCATTGTCGCAACCTGGAATAGCGACATCGTAGATGTGGTTCTGTGCGTAGCTGGCATAGTCTGGAATGGACTTGGAACCGATATTATCGACAGGCTTGCTGAAACTGCTGCTGCCGTTCGCCACATTGGTCAGGTTCATACGGGAACCGGTGCGGCGGTCACCCTGTATCATTTCAACACTGTAGGTCTGGCGTACGTTCACTGCGGTTGTGTCATCCACACCCGGACCTATGCCACCAATATTTTTAAGCGGCACCGAGACTTGCGTACCGTTCACATCCACTTTGAGGTCTGCAAGAATGGAGGCAAATTCAAAGCTGAAGGTCAGGTCTTCGATTCCATCGCCGTTCTGGTCAATATGAATCTGGTACAACGCCTCGTCTTTCATATCGAAATAATTGGGGCCGCCATAGGCATCCTGCAGCGGCATATAGTTGGCCAGTATGGTCACCGTATCCTCTCTGCCCGGCTCATAACTCCTGAACATGTAGAAGTCAGTGCCGTCGACTTTGGGCATTTCGGTGATGAAGGGAGCTTCCCTGTGGCTGGAAGCCTGCACCTGCATTGCGGAAATTAATACGGCAGCACCCACGGCGCTTGCGATCATGCTTTGTTTAAAGGTTGTATTCATTGTTTCACCTGCTGTTGTTGGAGATGTATCCCCTTAACGGGACAGGCTGGATTTCAGATGCAAAAATATTTTTTATTTTTTTATGCATCCAAATGCGCGTCTGTCACGTTAAACAGGGGGAAAAGCCCAAAAAGCAACATTCAGCTCTGTACCTGAAAGTGCTTAATTTCAACGCAATCAACCTGGACGAAAAATCTGGCCGCTTATGTCTGAATCAACCGAACTGGTACAGCTTCTGAGAGAAAGTTTTCGAGGTAATCAGGACGCTTTTGAACAACTCTATAAAAAATCATCGCCACGGTTGTTTGCGATCGCACTCAGGCTGCTAAAGGACCGAACCCAGGCAGAAGAAGTGTTGCAGGAAGCCTTTGTACAAATCTGGCATAACGCCAGTGAGTATCATTCGGAAAGAGGTGACGTCCTGGCCTGGATGACCACCATTGTGCGGTACCGTGCCCTGGACCATCTGCGCCTAAAAAAGCGCGAGGCTGTCATCAATGAAGATACCGACTGGGAACTATATGACATTGAGTCGAGCTATGGCCGACAAAGTACTCAGGAAATAGCCCTGGTGGGCTGTATGTCCGAGCTGAACATGGACCAGCGCAACAGTATTTCCCTGGCTTTTTTTGAGGGATTAACCCATGAGGAACTGGCCGGTCGATTAAGTAAGCCACTGGGCACAGTCAAAGCCTGGGTCCGACGGGGAATTCAAAGCTTGAAAAAATGCCTGGAACGATAACCTCCTGAAGGGCTAGCTAGTCGGCAAGAACATTAGCTACAGGCAAGAACGCTAGCTCGCAGGCAAGAATGTTAGCTCGCAGGCAAGAAACAGTATTCATTAACGCAAACAGAACTGAGACATCATGAAACTGACCAATGAGCAACTTGATCGAATTGCCGCCGAATACGTGATCGGCTCTCTGAAAGGTCAGGGAAGGCGCCGTTTCGAGACCATGATGATGGAGTCTTACCGCGTACGTATGGCGGTTTGGAGCTGGGAACAACAGTTCGCCCAACTGGCGATGATGATTCCGGACCAGGCACCGGCAGACGCAGTATGGCAACGGATCAAAGCCCAGATTGCTGCAAGTCCCGAAAGCGTTGAGACCCGCACTCAGTCTGATGATAAACCCAGGTTTGCTGACAGGTTTATGGATTGGATTCGCCAGCCCTGGAGTATGGCCCTGACTGCCAGTGTATTGCTGTTAGTGGGGATGCTGTATTGGCAGTCAAATTACCCGACCCAGGCGCCGCAGCAATATATCGCGCAACAATATGTGGCGACCTTTGCTTCCGAATCTGCAGAGGCGTTGTGGCTGGTCAATATCAGTGAAGACGGTCAATTGCGCGTCACCAGCCAGGGCGATACGCTGGCCCCGGAGAGTAACAGCTATGAATTGTGGTTATTACCTGCCGATGCCGCAGCTCCCAGGTCCCTTGGCTTGCTTCCGGCTACAGGGGGCAGGATGCAGGTTCAACTGGATAAAGCCCTGGCATCTGCTGTGGCCGGGGCCGCAGGACTGGCTATCAGCCTGGAACCGAAGGGAGGTTCGCCGACAGGAGCCCCCACAGGTCCGGTTTTGTATCAGGCACCATTGCTTAGGCTCTGAGAGATTCAGGCAACTGGACAGATCGTGACAGTTGAGTAACTTTTCTTATTGGCCGGAGGGGTATTTCAGTATAGGGTAGATAGTTTCCGTATAGGCTAAAGCTTTCTGTGTTGATAGAGCTCACAGATTGGTTAAAGCCTCACTGAAGGAGTTGAGTCATCGTCATGAATTCCCTTCCCATCAGGGTATTTGTACATTATCTACTACAACTGGAACATTTGCTGGCGCGCATTGAAGAACAGTCAGGTTTTAAAAACGGCATCCTGTATGCCAGGTTGGATACCAAGCAGGATGAAAGCATGTTTCCCATGGTACAGCAGGCCCGGACTGCCATCAGTTTCGCACTAAGGGCCTGTTGCCCGCTGGCTGGGCTGGAAATTAAGAGTTTTGCCCGGACGGATGTGCATTTCTCAACGTTAAAAGAGGAAATTCGGGAAACGATAATATTCCTGGAACAGATTCCGGAAGATATGTTTGTCGGCTACGAGCAACGACTTATAGCAACCAAAGCCGGATTTGCCAATCTGGAATTGCCAGGGCAGGATTTCCTGCAACTCTATGCGCTGCCGAACTTCTTCTTCCATCTCTCCATGGTTTATGCCATTGCCAGACAACGCGGACTCTCACTGGGCAAAGGTGATTTTGACGGCTTCCATCAATACCCCGAGGGCTTTTCCTTTTAACCCATATCGGGTAGTGCCGTATGAATGGCCGACAGACTAAACCCCATAGCGGCTGTTAGTAGACTCTTGCCCCAGCGCTGTTTCGATCTGCTGCAAGCGCTCCAGAATTTCCGGCGCTATCCGATCCAGGTCAAACTTGAGGCCATACTGCCCCCCCACCTCAGTTTCATTGGCATACACCAAGGTAAAAGGTATTTCCTCAATGTCGATACTGAGATCCCCCCTGGTATAACTGAAGCTTATTTCACCATGTTTCTCGTCCGGCAAGCGCCCGTTGACAAAGATGCCGATACCATTACGGTTGAAATTGATGGAACTGACCTCGTCGCGAAAATAACCCATGATCAGCAGGCCGACACTAAAACCCTCCGAGCAAAGAAGCCTGGGCAATTCGCGTTTTTCGTGATGGTTGTAGTTTGTCATACGCTATAGCACCTATAAAGGTCGCGAGGCACCCGCAAATAACCAAAGGGGCCGTCGCTGGACCGTTGTTAACAGAATACGGCAGCTTGATCGCCACTATTTCCTGATCCTGTCGCTATTTCCTGATTTCTTCATTGCCACTGGCACCTTTCAGCACCAGACCCTTGCGCAGATATTCCTGCAAATTCACACCATAGGTACCGTTAGCCACTTCCTGGGCAATACTATAGGCTATGCCGTTTGGATCCTGATCGCCGCGAATCAGGTCTACTACCCGTTCCTGGCGACGGCGTTTATCCGCATCCAGCACCAGTAACACTTTCGGCTTGAGCTTATTCTTTTCATCGGTGGCCAGCACAATACCGACTTCACCGTTGGAGAGCTGCACTATGGAGCCGGGAGGATAGATACCGATACAGCGGATAAATTCCAACGCCAAATGTTCATCAAACTGGGAACTGCGGCATTTATAAATAATATCCAGAGCTTCCATGGAAGCCCGCCCTTTGTCGTAGCAACGTGTACTGGTAATAGCATCGTAACAATCGGCCAGAGCAACCACTTTGGCAAAATAGGGAATCTGACTTTCCTTCAGTTGCCTGGGATAGCCTTTGCCGTCAATTCGCTCATGGTGACTGTGGGCCACATCTATGGCAATACGGTCGGTATCGGACAGGCTCATCAGCAGGTCACGGCCATACACCGTATGCATTTTCATGATCTGGAATTCCTCATCATCAAAGCGTCCCTCCTTATTGAGGATGTCATCCGGCACACGGGACTTACCCACATCGTGCAATAGCCCGGAAAGGGCAACCTTACGGATATCCTCTTCCTCATGACCCAGATGGCGGGCAAAGGCAGTTGCCAGTATGCATACGTTTAGTGAGTGCTCGGCGGTATAATCATCTTTATCCTTGATCTTGGTCAGCCAGGCCAGGGCATCTTTATTACGCAAAACGCTGTCGACAATGGTATTGACCGTTTCCCTGGCCTGATTCATGTCGATCATGCGGCCCAGGCGGATGCCGCTCATGATAGTTTTAACGGTGGTTTTGGCAGAGGTATAGGTGTTTTCAGACTTAGCCAGTTCGGCCTGGACATTGATCTTGTTGATATAGGTGACGCGCTGGTTAGCTGCCGGAGGTCCGCCAACGCCAGGTGCCGGTTTGCCGACTGTTGCTGGACGGGGTTTGGGTTTATCCATCAAACGGGCGAATAGACCCTGTTTCTCGCGACGACGCTCCCGTTGAGCGGTACTGCCTGTATTTCCGGAAGCCGACGGTGGTGACTCGGTGATATACCTCGCCTCGATAAACACATGCTCACATTGCCTTTGCAAGTCTTCGATATCACTGGCGCTTTTGATAATAAACCCCTGCATGAGGAAATCCGTGTCGATCCAGTCGCGATCAAGACGCACCACATGCATACCCAGTTCCAGCTCATCGACCGAAACCTGAACCTCTTTGAGTTCAGTCACCATGATTCAGCTACACCATTTACACCAAAAGCCCAATCGCTGGCGTACCCGACCGCCTGTCCGGCCTATGAAGTAAACGCCGTTTATTGTTATCGGCATGAGGAGTGCCGGTAGAGGTTAATCTGCACAGTCCACACACTGTGTCGTCTCCGGCAGAATTTCCAGCCGTCCGGTTTGAATTTCCTGGCCACAGGTTTCACAGATACCGTAGGTTCCATCCTCAATTCGTAACAAGGCTGATTTAATGTGTTGGATGGCGATAAAAGTTTCATGGCCGATCTGATCCATGACCTCATCGTTTTCCCGCTCCTGGGCCTGCTCAGCCGAGTCGCTGGAGTGCCCCTGGGTAACATCCCGCTTAATCTTTTCAAAACGCGACTCCAGATCCGCAAGCTTGTGGCGCAGTTCCTGTTCAATAGCATCTGTGTTCATTTCAGCATTCTCTCACCAGGGAATCCTCCTTATGACAAGGCGGCCTATTAACTAGTTTAGATCAATACAATTCAAACGCAGGGCTGGTTTAAACAGTTCCAGGAGATTTTTACCCAAGTTGACAAAATCAGCGACCGGCAGGTCGCTAACGGCAAGGTAGATTCTGTGGCCAAAGCACTGATACAGGATTATCAGATTCACACCAGTCGTTTAATCGCCAGAGGCGTGGGGCCATTTGCGCCATAATTCATCACTTTTCATCACTTTTCATCACCGGAAATGTTCGGATTCTCTGTTCTACTGTCCGCTGTTAATCCCCAGCAGCAGAGGAGCCTACTGATGTCAGAACAATCCCAGCCACCCCATTCCCCCCAACATTTCCGCAAAGCGATTAAAGACCGGTTTTCAGGATCACCTTTAGTCAAAGCCCTGATGATTGGAGCACTGATTCTGCTGCTGCAGATACCCGTCATGGAAATCGACGGGCTCATCTGGGAGCGTGCCAACCGTTATGATCAGGTGGTGATGGACATTACTGAAAAGTGGGGAGGTGCCCAATCTCTGCAGGGGCCGATATTCATTGTACCGGTTGAGTCCAAAGTGAAGAGTGCCAGTGGCGAATATTCTACCGGCTATATCAAACGGCAGAATTTGATGCTGACACCCAGTATCTTAGACATCAAAGTGGACCTGCTGAACGATGTACGCTACCGGGGAATTTATAAAGTCCCCCTGTTTCAGGCTACAGCTAATATCACCGGCAAATTCGATTTCAGTGAGGCACTTGCGGCTTTGGATGACAGCTCCACGGTGCTTTGGGATGAGGCTTACCTTGCCCTGGAAATTGGAGACGTGAAGGCTGTGCAAAGTCCGCTCATGGTGGAATGGGACGGACTGCCGATGACACCCTACCCGGGAACCATGCTCACGGCTGAAAACGGCATCATGAGTAACGGCATTCATGTACGCCTGAGCAAGGATAAGATTAATACCGGTGTATCTATTAATACCGACGTACCTATGAATACCGGTGTACCTATGAATACCGGTGTACCTATTGGATTTAAAGCCAAAATTTTGCTCAATGGCAGCCAGAGTCTTTTCCTGGCACCACTGGGGCGGGAAAGTAACCTGACCATTTCCGGTAACTGGCCCGATCCCAGTTTTCAAGGTGAGTGGTTGCCGACCCAGCGTAATATCAGCGAATCAGGATTTAGTGCCAACTGGAATATTCCCTTCCTCGCCAAGGGTCTGCCAACCTTCTGGTTTGCGGACAAACCCTGCTGGCCTAATCATTCCATGCCCGGCGTGGGAGTCTCTTCCCCTCAGTACTCCGGCACCTACCAGATTGTGGAGCGAAGTGTGAAATACGCGCTCTTGTTCCTGACCTGTACCTTCGCCTGTCTATGGCTGTTTGAGTTACTATCAGGGATTCAGATTCACGCCATCCATTACCTGTTTACCGGCTTAACACTATCGGTGTTTTACCTGCTGTTCCTGTCACTCTCTGAACATCTTGGGGTTTGGGCCTCTTATGCAATAGCAAGCACCGCCGTGATCAGCCAGATTACCTGGTACTGCAGCCACGTGGTTAAAAACCGCAAACGAATACTCACCCTGGTAGCCTTATTGGCTACCTTATACGGCTACCTGCTGTCATTGCTGCAGGAACAGGATTTTGCCCTGCTTTATGGATCGCTGGGTCTCTTTGCGCTATTGGCTGTGGCCATGTTCGCTACCCGCAAAGTGGACTGGTATCGATTGCCGGAAATGAGATCGCCCTCAACGGGGTTGCCTGAAACCGCCGCAGAAAGTTAAATCAGGATATGAATATCGGGGCCTGACCAGACCAATTGAGTCAGGCCCTTGGCAAGTAGAACCTAATCAAAGCAAAAACTTTTTGGATGGCATCCACAGCAGTACAAACAATCCGGCGCCTATCAGAGCGATAGTGCCGGGGTTTGGCACAATCTGGGATCTGGTAAAGAAAAGCTCATCCAATAAGATGTCTCCGCGACGTAAATACAGAGCGTCAACTGTCACCGTTTTAATGTTGCCTGCTGTCAGACTCACGAACTGGTTATCCCAGTATTGCGTGCTTGTTTCCTCAGTACCGGCCCAGCCATCGGTGAAAACCTCATCCACTAATACATCATCCTTATCGTAAGCCTTAATGAATATTCGGTCGCCCAGAAACGCGCTCAGAGTGAAACTGATAAAGTTTGGCAAGACCTCATCGGTAAAATGAATATTGATGCCGGGCCCCTGAAAATCGGTAATAGCCCGTGGCGGAGAAGGGAAATCAATATTGCTATATTCCTGGGTCGCCAGAAACGCCCCTTCGAAGATGACACCTAAATGCTGATATTGATCCCTCACCCAATTTTGCGGGTTAGCATCCGGATCGTATTCTTCATCAGGTTCAGGGTAGTAGTAATCCAGGTCATCAAAATCGATTAATGTGGCCTGAGATAAAATAGGCCACATTAGCCCGGATAAAACGAATAGCAGTTTTACAATCAGCAGATAATTTTTGTCGCGTCTCATTGGGGTCCCTCCTTTGAGAAATAGATTCCGAATTTTAAACTAGCATAGTTGCTGCCAGCTTTTCGGGTCACGATATATTTTCATTGCAGACTGATGAACATTAAGAATCCGGCACCCAGTTGCCGGTTAGTTTTCTCAATATGGTTTGTAACTCTTCCACACTCATGTCCAGATGCTCAACGACTCTGCCGTACAGCATCGTGGTGGGCACATTTCGTCCACCACGTTCGCGCTGAATCTGGTTCAGACAATATAAAACGACACGCTCTTTTTTGGTCAGCCCGTCGCGGGCATCAGGTAGGTTGTCGAAGTTTTCCATCATTTGAATCACTTAGCAGATCTGGTCAAGTAGTTAGGTTGGCGCTCAGGTCCGGACCTGTCAACAATTCGCCGACTCTATCAATGCCTGGAGCTAAACGGTCTGAGACATAAGACGCGACTTGGCTGCCTGCAGTAATACTCGCGAATAGAACTTATGAAACCCCAGAAGTGCCCGGAATAAAAATCCCATTGAGGGTTCATCTGTAGCCGTCCGCTTTACCGGTACAACCCCGGACCCAAAATACAGGCGCGTTACCTTCTGCCCATTACTCTCGGAAGGTACTGCCATTAACCAGGACCGGGTACGACCGCGAAAATCACACATTAACAACTGATTTTCAGAGCGGCTTTCGACCTTCCAGGCCGCAAACTCATCCCGTTCACCTGCGGCTAACTCCTTTACCTGATGATCAGTTGAGGGTTTTGAAACCGCCCACCTAATAATGGCTCGTTCGAGCTTGAATACAAACGTAGTGTAGAAAGCTGTGACATATTCGGCTGAGGAAATTTCACCGGATATCTCGGTACTGTAACAATCCGTATAAGCACCATTTCGGGTATAGGCGCTCAGCAGTGCATTGTCGGGTAGCAGGCAGGGCTTGATTGAAAACACAGTGCAGTCTCCATTGGGGGAATGAGTATCCTATGTGGTTCTTCGCGAAAACACTAACCCTGACGGGCCTTTATTTTCGCCGCCTGAAGGCCTGCGGTGGCGGTAACAGCAGTAGTGGCAGCGACGGCAGCTTTGATGACTTGCCTCCAATCACTTCAACCTGGTAAAAGCGGCATCCTGCTTGCCCACATATTCAGGCCGGAACCAGTTGGCATCCCTTAAGGATTTTTCAATCTGACTTTCAACCCCCAATACCAGCGCGAACAGGGCCATCCTGATCTGTACGCCATTATCCGTTTGCCTGAAGACCGCCAGCCGCTCGTCTGCGTTCAGATCATCGCTCAGGTCGAATGCCCCCTCACGGGAGTCCCTGGGTAGTGGGTGCAATATCACCGTGTCTTTATCGAACAGGGCGTTGACCACCCTCTCGCTGATTCTGAAATCTTCGGAGTAGCCTTCAGTAACTTCCTCTTCCAATATGCGCTCTCTTTGGATGCGGGTGGCATAGATCACGTCGATATTCTTAAGGTGGGGACCTAAGCTGGTGTGCGTTTCATAGGTATGGCCCTTGCTGGAGATATACCCCAGCAGCTTCTCCGGTAAGCTAAGTGCAGAGGGAGATACGAAAACGAACCTGATGTTCTTGTATAACGCGAGTATCTTGACCAGCGAATGCACTGTCCTGCCGTTTTTCAGATCGCCAAATACCAACACCGAGCAACCATCAATGGTTTTATCCAGCCTCTTGAACTCGGCATTTATGGTATACAGATCCAGCAATGCTTGAGTGGGATGTTCGCCAATACCGTCTCCGGCATTGATCACCGGAATATGAGTCGCTTCGGCAAACTCCTTCACTGAACCCTCTTCTGGATGACGCAGCACGATAGCATCCACGTATCCGCTAATCACACGACTGGTGTCGTAGAGTGATTCCCCCTTACTGATCGAAGAAAAGGTAAAGCCCGTGGTGTCGCAGACACTTCCACCGAGTCTTTCAAAAGCGGAAGTAAAGCTGAGCCGGGTCCGGGTGCTGGCTTCAAAGAAGAGATTACCCAGCACAGCCCCTTCCAGAACCCGCGTGACCTTTCTACGCCTGGCGACAGGTTCCAGCATGTCCGCCACCCTGAACAGGGTAGCTATGGCATCCAGGTTGAATTGCTCGATGGATAGGATTGAGGAGCCTGCAAACTTCATGGTGATACTCGTCCTGCTGTCATGGGAGTGGGGGATTCGGTGCTGCATTATACACGGACGGACCCGGCCGATGACTCATTTGATTCGAGCAAACTTAACCTTAGCAGTCACCTGAGACCAATAAACAATAACACCGCCAAAATTAAACTTAAGACAACCAATCCTTTGCCACCCTGAAACAATTTCACCTGCATCTGTGTGGGTGTCAGCTCAGTACCGGCCTTCAATAGCGGGTATACGCGGTCAATCAGTTCTCCATACGGGAAAACCGGCAGAGAAGGGTTACCAAGGCTGATACACAGGTCCCCAATACAGAGAAAGGTTGGAGAATGAAGTATTGCCCGCCCTTTTCCTTTGGCTGTTTCACGACGTCCAAATAACCGGGGTTTTGACAAAATAATCCAATCATCCATAACACCAATTTTTTGCCCCAGAATCGTCCTGAAGATGAAGTAGAACACAATCAGAACCGGCACAAATATCGCCATGAGCATCAGAAGATAAACATAAGGTCTTTGATCGCTAGGTTCCTTGGAGAAAATTACTACACCACCTGCGATTACAGCTGCCAGAGCCAGCAACCCTATCAATGACAAGATGACATAGGTGTTGTTACGAAATTTTTTGTTGGGAACCAACCATTGAATACGTGGGTCATCGACATCAACTGCACCGGAGTTATCTGCTGTGATAACCGGCAGTGACTCTCTCACCTGTCGGAAGGCAATAATGAACCCTGCGCCCAACGCAGCCACAAACAATACCCAAACCAAAGCAGCGATGTTGTTGTAGAGTGATGAATTGTCACTGTATTCCTTTCGCAGTCGTTCAAGTTCAGTCCAACCAAGAGGTGGGAGCTCCTTACCTTCCTGGTCGAACCGCATGATGGTTCTCGTATTGCCGTCAGTGAGATAGATATTATCGTCCCACGCCAATAGCCTTACTGGCTCCGCACCTTCAGGCAGCTCGATTCGATCCACAAACTCCCAATCTTGGCTGTAGCGGTGGATGGAGCCTTTAATCAAGTGGTTTTTCGTATTGAGTATCCACCAATAATCACCCAGTTTTGCGACACTGATGGGCCAACGTTCATTGAACGGTTTGGTGGAGGGTTCGACGCTATGACGTATCCTGCGGAAGCTATTTTTCTCAGTTGGGATCAACTCAAGAATTTCATGCCGGTTGGTGTTGGCAACGTAGAGACTATCGGCCTGAACCAGAAGCTGATTTGGATATTTAAGGCCGACATCCAATGTTGCAGACAAGTTTCCATCCGGCTCAAAAACCAGAATCCGATGATTTGCCGTATCAGCTATATACCACTGGTTAGTAAAGTAGACAGGTGCAAAGGATCGCTTGGGATAGCTCCCTGTGCGGGCAAAAGGCTGACATTGATTTTCATCGGGACGGCATATAAAAAGCCGGGTACTACCGTCGGTATTTTCACCTAACAATACACCGCCGTCATCGTTAAACGCCAGGCCGCCGGCACCTTCGCCAACCCCCATGCTGCTGAGAGAATAGGTAACCTGGCCATCACTGTTTCCCACCACCATATCCGGGCCATAAAGTATCGCAAGCTTACCCTCAGGCGTTACCGCCAAATCTGTAGGGAAAGGTTGGTTCAGCGCAATTCCCTGCGCCCAGAAATGACCAGCAAGCAAACTGCCAAATACCAAAATCGTCAGTACTACTGTTGTGGGTCTGACACTCTTCATTCGTTCCCTACTGGATATATAGTTTGTCAGGCAAACCTTATCGGCAGACGTCTTATTACGCCACCTTTAATTCTAGCCTGGTGCTGAAATTCTAGCCTGATGCTGAGCCACTGTTTTAACCGAATTCTTGAAAGAAAATACTGCGCACTGTCCCGCAGCACATTTGACCTGAAGCTGTCCCTATTGGACAGCATAAAGCATATAGGTCACTGAAAAGGGCAGGTGAGTAAAACGCTTGGTCTCACCGGCAACAAAGCCAAACTTCTCATACCAGTACAAAAGGTCCATATGCTCGCCAATAATGCCAATGCTGATAGCTTCTATCGAGGATAGCTTGCGCCAACTGCACAATGTACTGAACCAAGCGGGCACCTATACCATTACGGCGAAAAGCCGGTAACACTGACAGACGATTGAGGTAGGCCAGGCCCGGTCTCGGATTTTCATAGGCGACACAGGCAACGGGCTCCCCATCTTTCTCCAGGATGAAATAACGTTCACCGCGCTCGAGATCGGCTTGAATCCAGGCATCCGTACAGAACGATGGGTGTTTGGGACAGTTTTGCGAGTTCAATCCAAATTTGGCAGCGACATCCTTGTTGGATTCACTGACCAGATGAGCAACGACGGATAGGTCTCCCTTTGTGGCTTCTCTGATTTTCATAATCCTTGACTGGCTCCGGCAAATAGTCCTTGACTGACTCAGGTAATTGTTCACAGGGATACCCACCTATCAACACAAAAACGTTAATTCTACCTTCTCATCACTTGACGGGAAAATCTGGGAAACAACGTATCTCGAATATTCTTTCCTGCCCTGCTTTATTCAAGGCACTGGTCGGCTGAATTCCCTAGAGTGTCGCTGGGAAATCAGAGCAGGAGGGACAGGGGAGATTTCATGCGGAGAACGTGTTTCTTTTTTGGGATGCTCAGATTGTCAGGATATTTTTAGATAGATGTAGATCTTACCCAACCCCCAGGGTGAATTGAGATTTAAGACATATTCTCCGCCTTTACTTCTCAAAAGATCGGTCAGATATTTAGCATATTTTCCTCTATCTAGTTCGTCTTCTACTGGATCAAGCCAAGCTTCAATAATTTCAGTGCTACCGTCCATTTTTTGGTCCTATATGTCAGAAGCCGACCAGCGGTGGTCAGGGGCTCTTAGGTCCAGCCCTCAACCCAATATATCCACCTCCACCTGCCTCATATTCATCACCACCACCTGTAAGGCGCCATCTACCAGGCCCCAGACATATTCATCTTCCGAGATTGTCTTCGTGCGTTTGCCGGAGTGGGGGTCGATATATTGGCTTTCTGAGGTGAATGCCAGTGTGGCAGTACCGTCCGGGTTGGGAGTGTAGGCGGTGACTGTTGTGGAAAGCTGGTATTCCGCCTGGGGTTTAAGCAGCATTCCCAGGCCGATACGATAGAGACCGTAGCTCGCCTGAGTTTCGTATGGTTGGCCGTCTTCCAGAAAGATTAGCTTGCCGGTTATGCTCGCAGATATGTGCTTGAGTACTCCGTTAACGTCCAGTGCCCGGCACGCAACATTCATTTCCCGGAACGCAGACATGACCTGCTCTTTCATCATCGGGTGGGTTGTCGCTGTATCCGCCGCTGATTTATCACCGGATTTTGGAGCACTTTTGACAGAGGTGTAAATTTTACCGAAGGCGGAAACCATTTCTTTCACATCTTCTTGGCTAACGGGTGACTCCAGGCCCTGGCCGGGTAGATCGTCCGTTTGTATTTTGTTGGATTTTAGCTTCAGCGTTTCCAGCCAGAGCTGATACTTCTCATCAGTGGCATCCCGGCCGAAGCGGCCTACCCGTTCTTCATTGAGCAGGCCTTCACTGATACCGTCGGGGAGGTTTTCGTGCCACCAGCGATACACCGTCTTATAGGTGTGTTCATCGTCATCCTTACCAAAGGGCTGATCATCGCAGCGGACTACTTTGCCGCCTTCAAACTTGAACCAGTATTCCCAGGGATGATCATCTCCACAGCCCCATGCCTGGACCTGCACTTCGGGGCACAATTCATAGAGTAGTTTTACCATCCTGCCGACAAGATAGTCGCCACCGCTATCGTTGATCAGGTGACTCACCCAGTAACCGTCCTGACTGGAGGTATCTTCGGGATATACACTGCCATGGTATTTGGTTTTCAGAGCAGTCAGGAAGTTCTGCGCCACCTGTTCGCCGTCATCAAGATTGAGAGACTGGGCTATTTTGAGGGTCAGTTCATTGCTGCCGCTGAAGGAGTTTACAAACTCTTTGAGCAACTGGTGCTTTTTCAGATTGGGGTGTCGGTAATAGATGTTGCTATGCAGTTCCGCCATTTCCATTCCTTAAAATAACTTCATCTATCCATGCGCTTCCGTGTGAAGGCGATTGCTGGGAAGTACAAGAGAACAGGTCATATATCGATCAATATGACTAATAATTAGACTAGACCATATTGTCAGGATTGGTAGGAAGGTAGAAAGGTAGTTAGTTGCGCACCTCAATGATGCAAACGTAAGCTGTTTCTATATATTGCCGGCAGGTCATTTCAGCTTGGCCTGCCGGTATGTGGTCGCCTCCTCAAGGCATATTGCGCAATATAGTTCTAGCCAACTCTCCTGGCGCTATTTACCTTAGTCCAGTGAGGTACTGATTTATTTCCCTACCTGAGCACTTACAGACCGAGGATTCCCGATGAAATACCAGGCCATCAATTTTGCCGAAAAACTCAGCCTTATAAATGAACACTGGACCCCTAAAGTGGTCGCCGAGATGAATGACTACCAGTTCAAAGTAGTAAAGATCCAGGGGGAATTTGTCTGGCATGATCACCCGGAAACCGATGAAACTTTTATTGTGCTGGAAGGTCAGCTACGCATCGACTTTCGCGACGGTTGCGTCAGCATTGAGGCCGGAGAGATGTATGTGGTACCCAAAGGTGTGGAACATAAACCCTATGCCGAAGCAGAAGTGAAAATGCTGCTGATCGAACCCCGCGGTGTCTTGAACACCGGGCATGAAGGGGGCGAGCGTACTGCGGAAAACGATGTCTGGATTTAAATTTCGACAACAACAAGATGAAGCACAACCGCAGCAGGCCGGCGGAATCCTTAGAGCCAACGGAAACCGGGTAGGTTTGCACGATGTTGTTGGCAGAACCATCGCTACGGTTGTGCTGGTTGAACACTGTACCGTCCGGATGCAGCAAGTCCACGATCAGATCACCTTTGTATGTGTGTGTGATATCCACGACCACGCTCACCGTGTCGGACTCACCTGTGCGGGCTTTCTGACCAGCCAGTGGTATCGATAGTGCCGCTGATCGCTTCGGAGTTGCTGTTGAAACCGCCGTCTGTTGCTATCAGATTTATGAGATTAGGACCCTGAACCAGGAATTAAGCCAACCGAGCCCAGACTCAGTTAGACTCGGGGGGTTTGCGTTGAGAACTGGGTTTAACGTTCAGCCAGGAGGAGAATTCCTGGGCCTCAAAGCTGTCCTGTCCGTCCAGAAACAACTCCATGTGCATCAGGTCATCAAAGCCCCAAAACAGCTCTTCGCCGACGACCATGGTAGGGACACCGAACACACCTTTTTTAATCGATTCATAGGTACTGTGCAACAACGCTTGCTTAGCTTCGGGCAATTGCGCCTGCTCAACCAGGGTTTCGCCTTCCAAGCCCACGGAGTTTGCCACTGCCGCCACAACTTCCGGCTGGCTGATATCCCGTGATTCCGCCCAGGTGGCCCTAAACAGTGCATCCACCAGCTGCCAGCGTCTTTCGTGCTCCATGACAGACAATGTCACCCGCAGGGCGCATAAGGGGTTGAACGGGTGGGAACTGGGCGGCTGCAAAGGAATGCCCAGGCGTTTCGCCTTACGGAGTACATCCTTGGTCATCCAGTGTACCTTGGCCCGAATTTCCGCCGGGCCCTTTTGCCCATGATAGTTAAGCAACCCCGCAAACAGGACAGGGTGCAGTCTGACGGTCAGCGAGTATCTGTCAATCAGCCTGGGTAACTGCGTCCAGGCCAGATAGGCATTAAGGGAAATGTAATCAAAATAGAAGTGCACTTCTGGCTGCATATTGTTTCACCGTTGCCTAAACCTGCTCTGTATCAATTCGGCAGTATGCTGAATTTGTTAGCGTGGCTGAAATTGTTCCACCGGAAAGATTTTTTCAGCATATGCCATCAATTCAAGCTGTCAACCAACCTCCTCCTCTGAGCACCTGGCAAGCTGCCGTCGGTGTCATGCGGCTGCCTTTTCTTAGCCTTGCCCTGATCAGCGTCATGCTCGGGGTGGCTGTTGCCTGGTACCAATCTGCCGATCTCGAATTCGTGCGTGTAGGGGCAGTATTGCTGGCTGCGCTATGCGCTCATGCAGCGGTAAATGCCCTGAATGAGTATGAAGACTTTAAATCAGGGCTGGACTTGAATACCCAGCGCACCCCGTTTTCCGGCGGCAGCGGAACCTTACCCGATGCTCCGCAACACGCCACACTCGCACGCAATATAGGCATCAGTTTAAGCTTTGTCACTATCGTCATTGGTGTCTGGCTGGCAGCCACATCCGGCCTGTACCTGTGGGGGCTGGGGATTCTGGGAATGTTGTTAGTGTGGACTTATACCGGCCCTCTGAACCGCCTTCCGCTGCTTTGCCTGGCAGCCCCCGGCCTGGGCTTCGGGCTCTGTATTGTCGTAGGTACGGAATACGCACTGACCGGCACCTTCAGTATCACCGGAGCAATCGCCGGCACTCTCACCGCTCTCTTGGCCAGCGGGTTGTTGCTACTGAATCAATTTCCGGACCGCGACGCCGATGCCAAAGCAGGCAGAAAGCATCTGATAATCCGCTATGGCTATACTGCCGGGACCATCGTATTCGTTACGATGTTGGTTTTGGTGTTTCTGATATTGGGTGAAAGTGTGGTGTTGAGTCTGCTGCCAACAGAGGCCCTTCTGGCTATGCTGCCTGTACTGCTGATCCCCAGAATGTTACCGGCGATCATTCATTTTGAGGGAGATTCCACCACGCTCACCCCGGCTCTGGGACAAAACGTACTTTTAGTAAACCTAGTCCCGCTTTTGCTGGCTATTGGCTTGGCTTTAGGCGGGTAATCACCCGCCTATTCCTTCTCAGTTGTAGTGGCTGCAGCGGGTGAGCGTGTACGCTTAGGCCGGACTTCCAGGTTCCCCCCACAGTTTGGGCAGATCAGCTTCATATCCACGGCACAATTCTGGCAATACGTACACTCGTAGGAACAGATGTAAGCCTCCCCGGTCAGCGGTGTGGCAGCAGAGCAACGTTCACATTTATTTTTCATTTTCAGCATTGCATCACCTTGGTCAAGGTCTCGATCTTAGCTACTTGCTTAAACCTTAGTCAGTTTCAGTTGACAGTGCCAGCCCAGCCAGCAGAGATTTAATTCTGCCGGCCGGATTGTGGTAGATTGCAATGAAAACAAATATCTGAGCCCAACATTCAGGATTCTAAACCATGCCTCAAACCATTGCTCTCATTGACACTATTAAGCGGGTGCTGAAATCCCAGGGGAAAACCTATGCGGATGTGGCCGTGGTGCTGGAGCTTTCCGAAGCCAGCGTCAAACGCCTGTTTGCCGAGCGCAACTTTACCCTGCAGAGGCTGGACCGGTTGTGTGAGTCCATGGGAATGGAAATTTCGGATCTGGTCAGAACGATGGAAGCCAACGGTGAAAGACTGACTGAGCTGACCGAGGACCAGGAGCAGGATCTTGCCTCTGACACCAAGCTATTGCTGGTGGCGGTGCTGTTGCTGAACAAGTGGTCATTCAAGGAGATTACCGATACTTATCAGCTGGACGAGCATGAAGGCATCCAACTGCTGGCAAAGCTGGACCGGATGAAGCTGATCGATCTGCTGCCCGGTAACCGGGTCAAGCTTAAAATCTCCCGGCACTTTTCCTGGCGCCAGAAGGGTCCCATTCAGCGATTCTTTGAAGAGCAGGTACAGTCAGATTTTCTGCGCTCAAGATTCAACAGGAACGGCGAAAACAGGATCTTTGTCAGCGGTATGTTGTCGCGTCGTTCTAATGAAGAAATTCAGCGGCGTATGAGACGACTGAATTCCGAAATTCTTGCCATGCTGGCGGAAGATGAATCCCTGCCGAACGAGGAAAAGTTCGGTACCGCATTGGTCATGGCCATGCGTCCCTGGGAGCCAAAGCTGTTTGAGGCTTTAAGACGTTCACCTTCGACAAAGGTGTTTTAGGGTCAGGTCAGTCAGAGCAAATCCACTCCACAGTTTAGTTCTTCAAACCAGGCAAGAAATGCAGCGATGCTTTCTTTGCCGATAAACGCCTTACCATGCTGCGGCACGATCATTTCTACATCCAGCTGTCGCACTAGTTTCACCCACACGCGACAGGCCTTATTGGACGCCATGTAACGGCGATGGAACCCTTCCATGAGTGGTATGTGCTTTGCCATATCCGCAGCACTGGTAACGGGTAAATGATCCTGACCCGGCGTCATCGCGGCACCGACATCACCGGAGAATAAAATCTTGCTGCTGGGGTCATAAAAATGGAAGTTACCCACTGAATGAAGAAAATGCGCAGGTATCGCCCGAATCACCGATTTGCCGAGTCGAACGCTGTCACCCTCATCCGGAATTTCGACCATCCGGTGATCCAGAGACTTGTGCATCTTGCCGGATACAAAACCAGATACCAGGTGCGGCAGAAAACGCCCCCACAAACGAGATGTCACAACCTTGCAGTCGGTATGCATCAGCCAACGTGGTAATGAGGTGATTATGTCCGGATCCTGATGCGAGGCGAAGACATACTTCAGTGATTGAATGGAAATGTGTTTGGATAGCTCAATCGAGAGCGGTGTGTAAGTTAGCTCACCGCCTGGATCAAATAACGCCGCCTCACCAGCGTCGACGATAACCAATTGATTACTGGGAATCGCTTCTCCTTCAACAAGCCCAGTAAAAAACAGGCAGACATGCCCATTCTGGTCATAGAGCTTCACTACTTTTTGCGTCACGGCTTCACTCTCCTGTGGTACAACGAATTCCAACGGAGCATTATTTTAATGGTAACTGTTGCCAGGCTTCACTGATCAGGATCAATAAAAATCTGAAAAGATTGCGGTCGCAGAGGTAAAATTCACCCACAAAAACATCACTCAAAACTGAAGCAATATGCAGCAAACAAACCAGGATACAGGAGGTTTTGGCAACGGGCGTCCAGACAGGACAGGACAGGACAGGACAGGACAATAAACAGTATCAAGACAAGCTTTCGCTAGAGACCACAGGGATTCGCGTCGCGAGAGACCGCCATTAAATCTCGCGACGCGGTGGCGTTACACGGGCGGGTCCTCATTTTTCAACGGCCTTAACGGTGGCTCTTCCAGATCACCATTTCCCATTGCCTGCACGCGACCTCCGATGCGTTCCAGACCGATATCCCTGAGCAGGTAATCCTCTAGATGATCCACACCTTCGATACTGTTAGCGGTGAATAGCCGGGCAATGGAACGACCCATAAAACGTTTTAATTGACGCATGATATATTCCTCTGGTTTAAGACCGGGAATACATCGGGAATGGGGGTTCTGACTTTGAAGTGCACCAGGCCGCGATATATTCCGCGGCCGACTTTGGTGGTTAGGGGTTTGTCAGCTCACGGGAAAACGTTGACGTGCGATATGCTCGCAGCCAATGTTTGGATGAATGTCGAATACAACACATCAACATAACGCCTTCCCTAAGGTGAACTGAACCCGTAATAGACCCTGTTGAGGCGGCAACCTCAATACGCATAAACACCTAACACCCCAATGCCAGGCGTTCGAGGAGCCGACAAACCCTGTCGACATCTTCGCCTGTGGTACGCCAGTTACTGAATGCTGCACGGATGGCAGCTTGTCCCTGCCAGATACCAGGGGTCAGATAAACTTCTCCTGACTCATTAGTGGTGCGCATGAATTCAGCCACTTCTTTCGCGTCTTTCTGACGAGGGCGGAACACAACCACATTCATGCGGCAGGGTTTTAACAGATCAAAGTGCTCAGAAGACTCTAGCCAGTTCGCGAGTTGCCGGGCCTGCAGGCAGTTGGCATTCACCATATGCCGTACGCCTTCCGCACCGTATGCCTGTAGGGACATCCATAGAGGTAAGGCACGAAAACGGCGGGAGTTCTCAATTCCCAGATTCATAAATGACGGCAGCTCGCTTTCTGTATGCAGGTAGGCAGCATCCGCAGAACAGCTTTGTTGCAACAGGTCTGGATGACGGGTAAAGAAAAGGCCACAATCGTAGGGCACATTGAGCCACTTATGAGCATCGGAGGTAATGGAATCCGCCCGCTCCAGGCCGTCACTCTCGTGACGCATCCGCTCCAGAAGACGTGAAAACAATCCAAAGGCGGCATCCACATGCAGCCAGGCTTGATGTTGCTCACAAAGGTCGGCGACGGCGTGGAGATTATCAAAATCATTGCCTGTGACCGTACCGGTACTGGCCACCACAATTTTGCCGGGACAATCCGATGCTTCCAATTGCCGCGCCAGATCAGCCACATCCATAGCTTCTGAATCCGCTAAACAGGCCACCGGCCGCCAGCTCTTTCGTCCCAATCCAACCATGGAAAGGCATTTCACAGTGCTGGCATGCGGTGTAGCGGAAAAGACCTCAATAGAGACCTTGGCCAGACCTTCCTCAGCGATATCCACCTGTTGCTGCAGGCCTGCATACTGCCTCCCACAAGTCAGTCCCAAAAGATTCGAAGCAGTGGCGCCTGTGGTCAGAACGCCCATGAATGAGGAAGGCAGCTCCACCATCTGCAGCAACCACTGAATCGTCTGTAATTCAACAGCTGTGGCAATGCTGTCTCCAGGACTGCCGACGTTCTGGTCAATAGTGGATGTCAGCCAGTCGCCCAACTGGGCCGCCGGGTTGGCTCCGCCGGTGACAAAGCCCCAGTACCGCGGACCCGCCGAGGCAGAAAGATGAGGCGCAATCTGTTGCAGGAAGGCTGACATTGCCACCGCAAATCCCTTACCGCTATTGGCTACAGAGATGTCGGTAAGCTTCTGATCACTGGTATTGGCAACCTTCATTGCATCCACCCCAGAAGTAAAAGCAGCAGCCCACTGGCTAACCATTTCAGCAAGTCCGGCAAAGTTGTCGAGGTCTGCCTGCATTAAAGGATGGATACCGCTATCTGGGTTTTGGTGCTCAGTCATAGATCTCTCCCGGAGTTTAGGCTTGCGCGCAGAAGGTCTGCTTTATCCAGAACTATTTAGGTTTGAAGGCAACTGATACTCAGGTAAATCTGTGCGCTGGGAATATCATATTCGCGCGCACCAACAGTTCGTTAAAGGTACAGATTGCGAGTTCCGCGTATTAATCTGTACTGCTCGATAAGAGAATCATAGGCCCGACAGGGGCATAGATTGCGACTCAATTAATCTGCCTGCGGTCATTGCCGGATCACTTGAGAGGAAAAATTTGTACTAAGCTCTTAGTAACCTCAAACAGCCATGACGACAGTTTCCCATGAAGTCGAAATGTACTTGGATGCTGAGCTTCTATCTGCTGGCCATGCCCTATATTGCACAAGCAGGGGAGTCCGTCAGTGTCCGCTTTTGCTATGAAGATCAGGCCTTGCCACCTTTTTTCTTCGGAAGCGGGTTATCGGTGCCTAAAGAACTGCCGGGTATTTATATCGACTTGTTAATGGCCACCGATGACGCACTGCCGGAAGTTGAATTTCAATATTTCCGTGCTCCCTGGCGGCGCTGTCTAGCCTTCCTGGGGGATGGACAGGTATCCGCCGTCATGTCCAGCTACTCCGAACAACGCAAACACCTGGGCAAATATCCCCCTCCCGCCTATAAACTCGATTTTTCCAGGAATTTTAGTGAATCCAGCGCTTACTGCCTGTTTGTTCAGAAAGGCACAACAATGTTCTGGGACAGGGTCGCTTTCACCAATCCCTTCAACCAGCCGATAGCCGTACCTTTAGGCTACTCCATCAGGGAAATGCTGCAGCAATTTCCTGAGGTGATTATTGACGTGGAATCGAACCAGAAAGCCTTCCAGTTGCTATCTCTTGGCCGTGTTGGAGGCGTGGCTACCCGTTGTGGCTCAGGCAAATATTTTGTGCAGGACCTGGGGTTGACCAATATAACCGTGAATCCCTATACACTTTCCAGCACTGACTCCTATTTGCTATTCAGCTATCAGTTTTACGATCAGCATCCAGATTTGTCCGAGCGGATCTGGAAGACGCTGGCAAAAATCAATCATGAAAGGTTTCCGCAAATTGCTGAAGGTTATTTCACAAAGTAAGACCCTATCGTCCTGAAAAAAGCAGCCCCTATAAACAAATAAAGCCAACCCTGAGGTTGGCTTTATTGAATAGTCACTGTGACCGCTAGGGCCAGAATTACATCCTGCGGTGAATACGTGCTGCAGATTTTGCCCTTTCATCCAGGCGCGACATAATTTCACGCATTTCTTTAGCTTCGTCAGCCGCCTTACCGCGCTTCTGGGCTTCCAAGGCCGCTTTCTCGCTGGCAATGGCTTCACGAATGCGTTTCTCTTTGGCGGAAGAGCTGGCACGTCCTTCAGGCAACTTAGTCTTGGCCGCCACAGGTGCGCTGACGGCGCCGGATTTGGCTTTGGAACTGGCCACACCGGAAGCCTTCTTCGCCGGCGGCTTGCGATTGGACTTAAGATTAGCGCGACGTCTGGCTTCAATGCCGGCAATCAGCGCACGCATTTCTGCGGCTTCTTCTGTAGACCGGGTATGGCGCAACGGCTTTGCGCTTGCCGTGGTTTTGGTCGCTGCCGGCTTGGCCTCTACTGAGCTGGAAGCCGCTACCACAGTGGAAGCTGATTTAACTTGCACGCGATCATCTTTGGCAGACTTGCTGACGGGTTCTAAATCTTCAGCTTCGTCATCGCTTGCCATGGCCTGCTTGAGTTCTTCAAGCTCCTTCAATACCGCGTTGGCGGCTTTGGCTTCTGCTTTACGCACAGAGCCGAGCACAGGCTTGATGGCCACGGCGCTAAGGTCATCCATTGCCTCTGCCAGCATTTCCCGCAGTTCTTTGGGGTTATCGGAATAACCCCACTCCTCAATTTTGAAAGCTTCGACACCGCTTCTGCGAAGGGTCTCGAAAAACTCCCCCATGGCGCCTTCGGCTTCCTGGGTCAATAGATTATCCCAATGCACTTCGAGTGTGTGACGGGTGCTCCCGGCAAACACTTTTCCTGAAACCTGGTCGGTGGCTGTAAAAACGATCACCAAAAACCTCTTCTCGTAGTCACTTAAAATTAGGCACAAAGACTGTACATTATAGAGAGAAATCTTTAAAAAATAAGGATTGACGGAGAGGGTGTTTTAAGCAGGTAGAGATTATTTATCACTTTCATTGCATGAAAAGGCACGCCAATCAGCGCTTTAGCAGGTTTTTATAAAAAACGTAAAAATATGAAAGCGTTAAGCTAAGGAATTTTACCTAAAGCGGCCTTTGCCCGACTTACAAACGGCCGTTTGTGTCCACGGATACACAGCATCCCGCTACAGATCCTGATTACTTACCGAAATAACGTTCATAAATCGTCGGATAACAACCACTGGATTTGATTGAGGAAGCCCGGCGATTCAGGGTTATTGGAGGTATAGATGGGCTCGTCTTCCAGGTAGAACTCAATGTCTGCCGCCCAAATCTGCTGAAAACCAGCCCAGATTATCAATATTGTAAGAATTAGTCTTTTCAATGCCCCTTTTCCTTGCCATGGCGTGAATATTGGTTTCCTCAACCCAACACCGCCGTAAAAGCCTTATCAAGATTCGCTACTGTACGCTCAATATTGTGCAGCTTGTCTAACCCGAACAAACCTATGCGAAACGTCTGAAAGTCGGCCGGTTCATCACATTGCAAAGGCACTCCGGCAGCAATCTGCAACCCCAGTTCAGCAAACTTTTTACCGTTCTGGATCAAAGCATCGGCAGTATAGCTGACGACAACACCCGGAGCCCCGAAACCTTCGGCGGCAACACTCCGGATACCTTTTTCCGCCAGCAGGGCTCTCACTTTCCGGCCCAATTCCAACTGTTCTGCGCACACTTTATCGAAGCCATAAGCCTGAGTTTCCAGCATAGTGTCGCGAAATTTTTTCAAGGCATCCGTCGGCATGGTGGCATGGTAGGCATGCCCGCCATTTTCATAGGCTTCCATAATCTGCTGCCATTTTTTCAGGTCACAGGCAAAGCTGGTACTGGCGGTGGCCGCCAGCATCTTAAGTCCATGTTCGCTCAACATCACCAAACCGCTACAGGGCGAGGAACTCCAACCTTTCTGCGGGGCACTGATGAGTATATCGACCTGGCAATCCTGCATATCTACCCAGAGAGTGCCTGAGGCAATGCAGTCCAGAACAAAAAGGCCGCCATATTCATGCACGGCCTGGCCGATGGCGCGAATATAGTCCGGGGGCAGGAGAATCCCGGAAGCGGTTTCTACGTGAGGGGCAAATACGACCTGAGGTTTTTCTGACTTGATCGTGGTCAGCACCTCTTCCAGCGGGGCTGGAGCATAAGGTGCCTGTGGATCGGGACCGGTTCGGCGCGCCTTGAGGACAGTCGAACTGTCGGCAATACTGCCCGTCTCCAGGATTTGCGTCCAGCGATAACTGAACCAGCCGTTTCGGATAATCAGGGTGCTGCGATCAGTGGCAAACTGACGCGCCACGGCTTCCATGGCATAGGTGCCGCCACCTGGAACAACAGCCACTCCTCTGGCGTTGTACACCTCTTTCAGGGTCGCTGAAATGTCCCGCATGACCTGCTGGAAACTCTGGGACATGTGATTCAGGGAACGGTCGGTAAAAACCACCGAAAATTCGAGCAGACCCTCGGGGTCAACATTGGGTAGCAGGCCGGGCATAGCTAATCTCCTGAGTTTTTATAGTTATCGGCTTACCGGCTGGATAACCGAAAGTGCATGCTCCGAGATTATAAGTAGTCACCACTATGCTGCAAACCCAATACTTGGATTCAGGCCTTATTTGTATCCGCTAAGTGGGTTGGAATTGTCCCGTGCCAGATTGGAAGCTCCATGTCCTCAGGTTCCTCATTGGGACCACCGGTACGACTCTTGTAGGCTCCCTCGCGAATAGGTATGCGGAATAGCGCCGTCGCCTGTCGCTCCTTTGGGCTGGGAGCCCTGACCTGGTCCCAGCGATCGGGTTCCAGTTGATTGATAATGGCTTTAAATGCCAGATTGAAATCCACCGGGTCAGTGACTTCCTCCGCGACGCCATATAACACTACCGAGGCATAGTTGGCACTGTGATGATAGGCTGACTTGCTCATCACCCATTCAGTGGTTTCAGCAAAGGATATACAGAGCTGTTTTCCCTGTCTCAGCTGGCGTGACAGGCGACCGCCATTAAGAGTATGCAGGTACATATCATCACCATAACGCCACAGAGTGATCGGGATAGAACGGGGCTCACCGTCTTCGATGAAAGCTACATGGCCGGTTTTGAGCTTATCGATCAACGTATATATGGTGGCTCTGTCGTAGGAAGCCCTTTTAGCCGCCCGTTTAACCTTGCTTCTCGGACAGCAGCTAAGGGCGCTCTCGATGACAGGAGAAAGCTCCTGGTCTTGCATAATATCGTCCTCCTGAATATTTCAATGACTGGTATGTTGCATTTCCATGTGCCTATTGAAGCTTGTCAACTGATACTATAGAAAGAGCCAGATTATGATTTTTATTGGTACCAGATGATGGTCAGGGTAGAAAGGGTAGAAAATGTTCAAAGCAGATACTAACGACCTGCACCTGCTGGCGGATCAACCCCTGCAGGCTCAACTGTACCGGGAATTGGCGAACCGCATTACGGATCAGCGCTGGCAGCCGGGACTACAGCTGCCTTCTTCGCGCCAGCTGGCGGCAGACCTCAACATCAGCCGTAATACCGTTAACGCAGTCTACGATCAACTCAAGGCCGAAGGGCTGCTGCAAAGCCAGATTGGCAAAGGCTTCTTTGTACACCCAGACCTGCACCACAGCCTGGGCGCTTTGGAAACCCGGCAGCTGGCAGTGGCGCCAGCCGCCACAGCTCTGCCCGTTCCCAGGATGTCCGGCATCAAGCTACTACGGCAGGCAGGTACCGACAACAACCAGCCGTTTACCCCGGGGCTACCTGACCTACAGAATTTCCCCCAACGAGCCTGGAACCGGGTGCTACATCATCATGAGAACCGACTCCCCCTGAAGGGTTATGACAGCGCTCAGGGTTATCTGCCGCTGCGCCGGGCCGTGGCCGAGTATCTGCGCACTTCCCGGGGCGTCCGCTGTCATCAGGACCAGGTCATCATCACCCATGGTGCCCAGCAGGGACTGGCGCTGATCGGTGAGCTTTTCCTGAATCAGGGCGACATTGTTCTCACTGAGGACCCCGGTTACCGTGGCGCTCGCTATGCTATGGCGCGGCGCGATATTCAATTACAGCCCATAGCTCTGCGCAGTCAGGTGTTGGACGTTGCGGCCCTGCCGGCACAGACCGAGGCCAAGCTGCTCTACTGCACACCCACTCACCAATATCCCATGGGAGGCATTCTGGATTACGGCCAGCGTATGCAATTGCTGCAGTGGGCCTCCCACACCGGCACCTGGATAGTTGAGGACGACTATGACAGTGAGTTCCATTTCTACAATAAGCCCATCGCAGCCATGCAGGGTCTGGTGGAGAAACCGCCGGTTCTGTATCTGGGCAGTTTCAGCAAAACCATTCTGCCGGCACTGCGGACAGGTTATCTGGTGGTACCGGAAAATCTGGTGGATGACTTCGTCTGGGCTAAACGCATCAGCAGCGGTGAATCGCCTTTGCTGCATCAGGCCGTCGCTGCAGAGTTTATCGACACCGGGCAGTTCAGCCGTCACTTGCGGCGCATGCGTCAGCTCTACCGGCAGAAGTATGAGTTGCTTCAGCAATTGCTGGAACAACAGCTGTTGGATTTTGTAACACCTGTGGCGGAGAGTGCCGGTATGCATCTGGTGTTGAAGGGAGACTTCGATGACCGCGCATTGAGCCAATGGCTGTTACAGCACGGCTTTGGCAGCACTGCCCTGAGTGAACACTATCTGGGAGGGGCGACCAAGTCCGGTCTGATCCTAGGGTTTGCCAGTGCCAGCCCGGCCCAGACCAGGCAATGCGTAGAACTATTGCAGTATTGGTTCACCCACAAAGGCCAGACTTAGGGTCTCAGAATACGCAACCTCTGGTAGATATGGATGCCACTCGTTATAGCCGCGCTGTTCCAGGAGGCAACTTCTGTTTGAATAGCTTCACAGATAGGGTGATTCGGACTTAGGATCAATAGAATTAACCCAAGCTTCGATATACAGTACCTGCTTGACAGGGATGGGCTTAGCCCAGGATTGGAAGACGATATGAGTAAACATCTGCGGCAAAAATACGAAAATCTGGACCTGACACCGGGGGCCGGCAAGGGCAGTGCAGCCATTTCCATCGGCCTCGGTTGGCTCACCCTGCTGGGGGCATTCTGCTTTCTGTTTCCAGAGCTGTTCACCACCCCTGACTTTCGCGGCTTCTATCAGGAAGACAAACTCAGAATAGTGCTGCAGGTGGCTATTGCGCTGGGGTTTGGTTTCGGTTTTTATTCCATGACCCGCCACCGCTCAAAGCGTTATGGTCTTACCGGCATGCTGTTAGCCACCCTGGCAGCGCTGATCGGCTCCGGCCGGGTAGAGGCGCCGGATATCGACACCCGTAATCTTTATGTCGGCCTGGACTATTTTATCCTGACCCTGGTGGTACTGGCTCTGGTGTTCATCCCGCTGGAACGTGCCTTTCCTAAAAACCCTGGACAGAAAGTATTACGGCAGGGCTGGGTGACCGACATCAAGTACTTCATGTTCAGCCACCTCGGGATTCAGCTGATCAGCTTCTTTACCATCATTCCCATTCAGGTGTATCTGCATCAGGTCACCACCTGGGAACTGCAGACCTGGGTTGCCGCGCAACCGGTATGGCTGCAGTTTGTAGAAATCCTGTTTGTAGTGGATTTCGGTACTTATTGGATTCACCGGGCCATGCATGAAATTCCCGCATTGTGGAAAATCCATGCCGTGCACCACTCCACAGAGCACATGGACTGGCTGGCGTCCTCACGACTGCATGTGCTGGAAATATTGGCGAATCGTTTTGCCGGCTATCTGCCGATTTTTATTCTCGGCTTTGCCCCTGCAGCTTTGTATGCCTATTTGGTGTTTGTGTCTTTTCATGCCATTTTTATTCACGCCAATGTGCGTTTCCGCTTTCCCATTCTGCGCTGGGTTCTGGCAACACCGGAATTCCACCACTGGCACCATTCATCGGAAGAGGCCGCTATAGATAAAAATTACGCTGGCTTCCTGCCGCTATACGATGTTCTGTTTCGCACCATGTACCTGCCGAAACATCTGGCCAGCCGCTACGGCACGGTATCCGATAACATTCCTGCAGGAGTCGTCGGACAGTTCCTGTATCCCTTCCAGAAATCCCAGGCGAAAGTGGAATCTGTAGACTAACCCAACGACAACAGAGCAGCCGAAAGCCACGCTGGTTCAATGGTTAGGCATTCTATCGTTCCGTCGGTTATTGCCGGGGCGGTGGTCGCCTTGACGAGGCAGAAGGGAGCTCACCCTGAATCTGCTCCAGCGTCTTCTTCATCATCTGATTATTGTAGCTCAAGACAATTTCCTGAGAGCGGAATAGCTCCATGACTTCGATGACGACCAGCAACACCAGCATGCCAATACCGACATATTTAAGCGGCTCAATAAACAACAGCAGAATACCGGCCGTCATTACCAACAGGCCGAGAATACCCCGGCCCCATTGCCCCAGGTAAAAGTGATGCAGCCCGGCAACAATGGAATAGTTCAACACGGCGTAGGTATCCGGGTCCCGGATCAGTGGTTTAACCTGTTGGTAATAGCGCTTTCGTTCCGGGTCCGGTAGAGCTGATATCTGCGAGCGCAGATCATCTTCTTCCTGCTCCAGTTCTGCCAGCCTAGACATCCTGCCGCTCCTGATCCGTAGGTTTAACCGGCGGTAAATCAATCGCCCGGTGAACCTGATCTCGATCCGTGCAGCGACGAATGCGCTGCCAGCCCAGGTAGCAACCGCGCCAAAATCCGAAACGCTCCAGACATAACCGAGTATATTCAGAACAAGTGGGGGTAAAGTTGCAATCCACTTTGAATATTTGCTCTCCGCCACCGCGCTTTTGGTAGAGGTCAATTATCCTGATGGCCAGGCGGGCCCAGCGTCCTACCTTCCCAGGGTGATAATGGCGGCCTCTCTGTTCCAAAATAACCAAAACCTCTTACGTTCAATCACTTTAAAAACCAGCTGCCAGCCATCGGCCGCAGCTTCGTTCAAGGTATTTTCAATTTTCTTCAAAGGTAATCCTGACGCACCCAGCAGTATAGTCCCACAACCGCCTTCAGCCACATGAATCACCTTATACTCTTTATATTTTTCCATGATTACTTCCCGATATCGCCTCAGTGTAATAATCAAAACTAGCATTGTTTTGCGACATGGTAAAAGTGTGAGACGCGATATTCATCCACCGCTTTTCACGCCCGACCAGGATAAAGTCTGCACGCAGACACATTATTCATAACCAAAGTTTAATACCGGTCCCGACCCAGTGTTGCTGGAGCAATCCACAATAATAATTTCTGCTGACTCAGCGGACAGTTGCACAAAGACAGAGCCTGCAGGAAGCCCGTCGAGCCGCATTGGTGCAGGGCCAGAAGTATATCGCCGCAGCGATTTTCACCAAATTGGATCAACTCATAGAGCAAGGTCCCGGCTTCCTGCCAAATCAATAAGCTAAAAATCAAACCAATAAGCTAAAAATATAGTAATACCAGTTCCGGCCTTGCTTTTGCATAATGACGGTAACAACTCTGGACCATCATTAAGGCTGGAAAAACGCAACGAAGTATCAAGCTTCAACAGGCATGTGACGGCCAAATGAAGACATTGGCCAGCCCATGTAAACCAGCTCGAAATGGACATTGCAATTCAGCAAGAGGACAAGGAATGACAAGAGTTCGGAAGACTGCCCTGAGACTATGGCTGTTCGGGTTGATACTGTTCTCAATCACCTCTCAAATACAGGCCGCTGGGTCTCCGGTAACCGGGACCGCAGGCTATATCCTGGGAGTGGGTGATGTTGTCCGGCTCACCGTCTACGGTCAGCCGGATCTGGCTACCGAAGCCCAGATAGCGGCGGACGGTATGTTGGCGATACCCTTGTTAGGTAGTGTGGAAGTGATCGGGCGCAGCCCTGCAGAAGCTTCAAGATTGATCGCTAGACAAATGGAAGCAGGGGGTTATCTGCAGGATGCTCACGTCAATCTACTGGTGACCGAATATCGCAGCCAGAGTGTGGCGGTGCTAGGCAAAGTGAACAAACCCGGCAAACTGATACTGGAAGGCCCGACCACATTGACGGAGGCCCTGGCACAGGCCGGTGGCATTGCCCCTGACGGTAGTGAACGGGTGATCCTGAGTCGGCTCGATGCCAGTGGGCACCAAAAACGCTATCAATATGACCTGCAACTGTGGCTGGATCATCAGGCTAACGACAGGCCTGCGGTAATACTGCAACCCGGCGATACTCTCTATGTGCCCAGAAATGATCGTTTCTACGTTCGTGGAGAGGTACAACAACCCGGCATGTACACCCTTGATCGTCCTCTAAATGTTATGCAGGCACTTTCCATGAGTGGTGGCTTCACCGGTCGTGCCAGCAAGAACTCACTACTCCTGTATCGTCGACAGAGCGATGGCTCGGTAAAGGAATCCAAGGCTAACTTAAACGACCCGGTCAAAGACGGGGACGTTCTACTGGTGGAAGAAAGCCTCTTTTAAGGGAGCTCAAATAATGAGTTTTTCAACGTTTCTTCGTATCTTGCAGGCTCGCTGGTTCAGCGTATTTTCGGTCACCATGTTATCCCTGATTGGGGCAGCGGTGCTGACCCTGAATCTACCCAAAACCTACAAGGCAACGGCTGAGTTGCTGATTGACGGCAGTGGGCAGGATCCGATCAGTGGGCAGGTGATGCCTGCCCAGCGTATGTCCGCTTATATTGCGACCCAGTCTGAAGTGATGAGCAGTCGCAATGTGGTTAACAAAGTTATCGACCGGCTGGCATTATTGGATCGCCCAGAACTTCAGCATATTTATATGGAAAAAACCGCCGGCATGATGCCCAAACGCCAGTGGCTGCAAATTTTTCTCAGTCAGCACCTCAGCGTAGCCAATAAACGTGACAGCAATGTCATGAGCGTTGAGATGGCTCTGACGGATCCGACCTTGGCAGCGGAACTTGCCGATGCCTTCGCCGATGCCTACATAGACACTAATCTTGAGCTTCGCACAGAACCTGCCAAACGCATTGCCGTCTGGTATGACCAGCAGTTGGCAGAGCTGAGGCAAAAATTAGGCAAGGCCCAGGAAGCACTCACCACCTATCAGGAAAAGTACGGTATTGTGGCAGTGAATGAACGCCTGGATCTGGAAACAACCCGTTTGTCTGAGCTTTCATCCATGTTGGTCGCCGCTCAAGGACAGCGCTTGGACAACCAAAGCCGACGCCAACAACTGAATAATAGTGATAACACCATTCCCGCCGATCTGCTGGGCAACCCACTTACCAAGGAATTGCGCAGCAACCTTGCCAAAGCCCAAGCCAAACTGGATGAACTCAGTACACAGGTTGGAGCACGTCATCCCCAGTACATTCAGGCAAGCCGCGAAGTGGCAGCGCTGAAAGCACAATTGAGCCACAACCTGGAATTGCTCGGCGGTAGTATTCGCTCATCCGCCGCGCTCTCAGAAAATCTGGAGAAACAACTCACCGCAGAACTGGCCACACAAAAGAAACGAGTCTTAAAACTCAATCGAACCCGCGACGAATTATCCCTGTTGAAGCAGGAGCTGAATAGTGCGCAAAGTGCCTACAACTCAGCTCTGGACCGCTCAACGCAAACCCAATTGGAAAGCCGTCTTGCTATGACAGACATTGCCGTCCTGAATTCCGCGGATATTCCACTACGTCCCTCCAGTCCGAATCCGACATTGAACTTGCTCGTCGCCACTACACTCGGATTTTTACTGGGCATTGCCATTGCATTGATGCGTGAGTGGGCAGATCAGCGGGTTCGCAACAGCGAAGAATTGGAAGAACGACTGGGCTTACCAGTGCTGGCAAATATTCCAGCAGCACCCCGTCGCTGGATGCAAAAAGGAGTCGCCGCATGACCGATTTCGCCCACGCATTGCTGCAGGAAGAACATTTATATAGCCCTCAAAATATTACCACTGTGGGGCAAATGGGTCGGCTATTGATGGAAAGCGGCAAGATTAAAAAGACGGATCTGGAAAATATCATCAGCTTTCAGAAGAAACACCAGCTCAAGTTCGGCGAAGCCGCTGTTACTCTGGGACTGGTGGCACCTGAAGATATCAAGAAAGCGCTGGCACAACAGTTTTCCTATCCTGCGATACCTGCCGCCAACAGCAAACTCCATCCTTCGCTGGTCGCCGCCTTTCATCCTGAAAGCCGCACCACAGAAGCACTAAGGGGGTTACGTAGCGAGCTAATTCTGCGCTATTTCAATAACGGCGAGCATCTAACCTTGCCCTTGGTCGGTACGGAAGATCCTCTGTCACTGGCTTGCACCACGGCTAATCTGGCGATCGTTTTTGCTCAGATGGGGCTGCAAACCCTATTGATTGACAGCAATATGCGTGATCCCAAACTGCATACATTGTTCGGTATTCATAACTGCCCAGGCCTTTCTGACATCATTGCCGGCCGCACCGGTTTTAGCACCCAGGTGGTAGACACCTTCCCGACTTTAAGCCTGTTGCATGCCGGGACGCTGCCACCCAATCCCCAGGAACTTTTATCCGGCAACAGTTACCGGACTTACATGGAAAAGATAACCCGGGCTTATGACGTAACCCTGATATGCACATCGCCTATGGATAAATATATGGACGCTCAACTTGTGGCCGCACAGGCCGGTGCCGCACTGCTGGTGGTTAAGGAACACCAAACCAGGATCAAGGCCTTGGAAAAGGTTTGTAACCGCTTACATAGCGTGGATGTGCGGCTATTGGGGGTCGCACTAACCGTCTGAGAGGCGAGTTCAGGATATCATTGATGGACAGCATGGAATTGCGACCTCTACACCAGGTATCGGAGACTTCACCCGAACTCGACAAGACGGCTCGACGTCTGACCATCGCCATTCTTTTACTGGCGGTTTCCTATCAGGCGCTGCTGTGCCTGTTAAACACCAAAGCCTTTGGCGTTTCCCGCAGCATGATCGGTGTCGCAGAAGCGATGATTATGCTGGCGTGCGTCCCCCTGTTGATGCGCCGATTACTCCCCGGGGTGATCATACTCATCTGCCTGGTCGGTGCGATGTTCTGTTTGCTGACGCTTGTCAGTGGCCAAATAAACCTGAAAGCATTTCGTGACCTGATCATACCACTGCTGTTTTTTTGGCTCGGGCGCAATATCGGGCGTCCAATAGTCGGAGATCGTGTTATCGCCTATCTGATGGTACTGATACTGGCTGTAGGCATTGTGGAGTTACTGTTTCTCGATTTCTTCACCAGCTATATGAATATCTATCGTTACTACGTCAATACCGGTTCGCTGCTGGAGATAACTGATTACGCCTTTGACAGCGGCCTGCAACTGAACGGCACACGCCCGGAAGGGATCGGCCGTACACTGCTGCCGGGCTTACTTGGCAGCCATCGTGTTTCTTCCATATTTCTCGAACCGGTTTCCCTGGGCAACTTTGCCACACTCACCGTTGCCTGGTGGTTGTGCCGGGACCGAGCAGAAATGAAAGCTTCTCTTTGGATGCTGTTGGCTTCTGTCATACTGATCATCATGGCCGACTCCCGCTTCGCGCTGTTAACTGTCTCCATGCTGGTAATGATGCGCCTGGTGGTATCGGGACGGGCGCTCAACTTGGCCATTCTCGCCCCTCTGGCCGGTTTGGCACTCGTCGTCTTGATGAGCCTTGTTACCCCTGAAAATACCGGCGATGACTATGCCGGACGTCTGGTGATCAGTGGTATGTCATTGTTAGATTTTGACTACAGCACCCTGCTGGGGATTCCTAACAGGGTATTTTATGGCGACCAGGGTTATGCCTATGCTCTATCAAGCTTTGGACTACCCCTTTCCCTCATTCTCTGGCTTTCTTTGTGGCTACAACCGGTTCCGAATCAACGAGCCGCCAGATTTCGTGCTTTTTCATCACTCTATATTGCGCTACTGCTGTGCATCAGCGGCACCTCACTCTTTGCTTTTAAAAGTGCAGGGCTACTCTGGTTTTTAATCGGCTGCTCTCTGCGCAGCCCCGCACCACTACCCCGATCCGGCCACCAGCCTAAATGGCTGCTGACGCCGGCCCGCCAACCCACGAATTCTGCAGGGAGCCAGCTTAATGTCGGTTAGTGTCACCCATATCGTGCGTCAATATCTTCCATCCATCGGAGGCATGGAGGAAGTGGTACGCAACATTGCCAGCCACCAGCAACGCTCGGGCATACAAAGTACCAGAATCATCACGCTCGACCGTCTATTCAGAAACACCGAAGTACACCTGCCCTCAGAAGAGGAAATCGGCGGAGTGAAGATTACCCGACTGCCTTATTTTGGCTCCACCCGGTACCCCGTGTGTCTTAGCATACTGAGGCACATCGGCAGGAAGGATGTCATTCACGTGCATGGTGTGGATTTCTTTTATGATTTTATGGCTTTGACCAAAGGCTTACACCGCCGTCCGCTATTACTCTCCACCCATGGGGGCTTCTTCCATACCGAATTCGCCTCCAAGGCCAAACAGCTGTATTTCAACACCATGACGCGGCTGAATTCCAAGGCCTATGACAGCATTGTGGCCACCAGTCGCAATGACGGCCAGCTATTTCAGCAAATCACTTCATCTCCAAAACTCCAGGTGATTGAAAACGGTGTGGATGTGGACAAGTTTGCCGACCAGGCCGCCTCTGAACTACAACCGACGTTGATCTATTTTGGCCGCTGGTCCTCCAACAAGGGGTTAATGGAGTCACTGACTCTGCTGGCCAATCTTTGTGCGAAAGATTCACGCTGGCGGCTAATCATCGCCGGCAGGGAATATGACTATACTGAAGCGGAATTGCGTCAAAAGATTCAACAACTTGGTCTGGACCAACAGGTGACACTGAAATCGAGCCCAACTGACGCTGAGTTGCGCGCACTGATCGGACAGGCCAGCTATTTTCTTTGCCTCTCCCGCCATGAAGGTTTCGGGATAGCGCCAATTGAAGGCATGAGTGCCGGACTGACTCCCATACTCAGTGACATTCCTCCGTTTCGACAGCTGGCAGAGCAATCGCACATCGGCTTTGTAAGCTCAGACCCGACCGGATCAGCCTGCATCGACAGACTCATGGCACTGCAAAGTGAAGGTAACACGGCCTATCAACAAAGGCGTAGTGACGCGCAAAAATTTTCCCGTCGATATGCCTGGCCGGCTATCGCCGAACGTTATATGAAAATTTACGATCAGCTGGGAGCCTCTAAATGAAAACACTCCCTTTCATCTTAATGTTGATCAGTTTCTCTGCTGTCACGGTTGAGGCATATGCCAATTGTCTTGTGGATCGTCTTACCGGGGTGAACGTCGCCGGGGCCGAGTTTAATACCAAAAGACTACCAGGTAACGTTTTCCAGGATTACACCTATCCCAATGAAAATGAGCTGGCATATATTGCTGCACAGGGCGCAACTGTCATCCGACTGCCTTTTCGCTGGGAGCGCTTGCAGCCGGAAGCCTTTGGTGAATTCTCGGCACAGGAGTTAAACCTGATCAAGAAAACAGTGGCCAGTGCCAATGCCCTGGGACTCTGCGTGATTCTGGACGTGCACAACTACGGTAAGTTTTATAGCCAAAGCATTGAAAAAGGCAGCACCCTGGCCAAGGCATTTGTCAATTTGTGGTTACGCCTGGCGAAAGAGTTTGACGACCCAGAAGCAACCGCCTTCGGCCTGATGAACGAACCTGCACATATGCTGCTCGCTGATTGGGAGATACTGGCCAAAGCGACTCTGGTCTCTTTGCGTAAGGCTCAGGCCAACAATTTGATATTGGTTTCCGGAGGACACTGGAGCGGTGTCCATGACTGGTTTGTCGAGCACGGAGGCAGATCCAATGCCGACGCGTTTGCGGAACTGGAAGACCCGCTTAACCGCATGGTATTGGAAGTCCATCAATATGCTGACCGCTACTATTCCGGGACGGAAATTAATTGTCAGGAAGCCGATCACTTTACCCTGATGTTTGAAAGAATCAGCCAGTGGGCCCAGAGCAATCAACAGCGCCTTTTTTTAGGTGAGTTCGGCACCCCGGACGATGCCGTATGCCTTAATACTCTTGAGCACATGATCAGTCAGACCAGTCACCCGGTCTGGCGTGGCTGGACCTACTGGGCGGCTGGGGGGTGGTGGGGGAATTACCCCTTAGCCATAAACACCGGCGAAGAGCCGCCTTCGCCCAAGTGGCAAATACTCAAGGCTCATTTTTAATATTCAGGATCAACCTTATGTCTGACATAAAAGGAGCTACCGCCATGACGGCTCAATTGACCGATAGCCCAAAGTCGAAGACCTTCCAGGAACGCTTTCTGGTGCTATCCGCCCACGACTATCGCTCACCCAGGCAAGCCAATATTCATTTTATTACCAATGAATTGGCACAACGGGGACCGACGCGTTTTTTTTCCCTGAAGTATAGTTTCCTGTCTCATTTCACCTCCGACTGGCGGCTGTCACTGGATGCCGAGGCCAACCAGGTAGTGCTGCATAACAACGTCGAGTGTTACCTGTGGAAAAGCCTGATTCATCCTTTCAACACCCGCCGGCGCTGGCTTTATCCCCTGGAAGTCGGGTTACATCTCTGGTACAGCCAGGGATTGAACCAGGTGCTCCGAGATTGGGTTAAAGACGCCAATGTGATCCTTCTTGAGAGTGGTATAGCCCCTATATTCTTCGATCTGATCAAACGCTTGAATCCACAGGCAAGGGTAATTTACCGTGCGTCAGACTCCCTGGATACCATCAACGTGGCCAATTATGTCAAGCGCACTTTCAGGCGTATCGCCGCCGATATTAATGCCATTTCGCTACCCTCAAGGGCCCTGGCGGACACTATACCCAGCCGTAAAAACCTGATTTTTGTACCCCATGGTATTGATCATCGTCTGGCAGAACATCAACAGCCCACACCGTACCCGGAGGGACTGCATGCGGTATCGGTCGGATCTATGTTGTTTGATCCGCAATTTTTCGTGACCGCTTCACAGCATTTTCCCCAGGTTCAATTTCATATTATCGGCTGCGGCCACCCTGCACACCCCGACTATGGGGACAACGTCAAGGTTTATGGCGAAATGCCTTTCGAGGAAACCCTGCGATATATCCGCCACGCCCATTTTGGTATTGCGCCCTATGCCAGTGACAATCTACCGGCCTATTTGAAAGACACGTCGATGAAACTGATCCAGTATGACTTCTTCGGATTACCAGCAGTGTGCCCGGAGTTCGTTGCCGCCGATTACCCAAGTCGTTTTAGCTATCACATTGGTGATGCAGACAGCATTGTTGAAGCAATCAATCTTGCCCTGAAGGTACCGCGCCCTATGGCCTCGCAGCAGCATCTGAGTTGGAGTGAAGTCACTGACCGAATTCTCGCACCGGAACAATACAGCGACACGGTGATGGCAACATGAGCACAGTCACCCCTCCTGAAAAAATTTTTCTCGGCGGCTTCAATATACTCTGCACTACCGCTGAACAACTGAAGGAACAACTCCATGAGGCGATTCTTCAACAACAGCAACGGTCGCTTTTTTTTGCCAATACCAACTTTATCGTCAAATGCCAGACGCTATGTAACGCTGTAGCCAACGAACAAACGCTGATTGTGAATGACGGCGTCGGTATCGATATTGCCACTTGGCTGATTCACAAACGCCGCTTTGTAGAAAACCTGAACGGTACGGATTTTATTCCGTCCTTTTTGCAGGCATGCCAAAAGGACGCCCGAGTATATTTATTCGGAGGTGCCCCAGGTATCGCCCGGCGCGCAGCCGAGTACCTGAAAAAACACCGAAGCGTTAATGTCGTCGGCGTTTGCGATGGTTTCGATGAAGCCTCTGACACCGAGAAGGTGATAAAGGCGATGAACATTGCTAACGCCAACGTGGTGTTGGTGGCGATGGGAAACCCGTTACAGGAACAGTGGATTCTGGATCATCGGAGGCAGCTGTCGGCGTCGGTGTTTGTCGGTGTTGGTGCCTTGTTTAATTTCCTCGCTGGAGATAAACCACGTGCACCACATTGGATTCAGCACTGCCGCCTGGAATGGTTGTATCGGTTATCCCTGGAGCCCTCACGTCTGATAAGGCGTTACACCTTGGATATTGCGGTGTTTTTGCGGCTGTGTCTGAAACAGGGCAAAAATAATGTTGCCGCCACCGGCACTGACCAGACGGCTTAGGGACTAACATGCGCATACTAGCCTCACCAGCATTCTCCAACTCAGCAGTGAATCCCTATAACGCTTTGCTATATCAAGCCCTGCAGACAAAGGACGCCACGGTCGATGAATATTCTCACAAACGGGCATTAACCGGTCATTATGATATCGCTCATTTTCACTGGCCGGATGGTTACGTTAATACACCCAATTTGTTCAAAGCCTGGCAACGAGCCATATTGTTGACCAGCATCTTGATGCTGCTGAAGTTGAAAGGTACCCGCATTGTCTGGACGGTACACAATGTCTTTCCTCACGATGCTCATCATCCCAAACTATCTGAGAATTTCATGCACGGGTTTGTATCCCAATGTGCCGGGCTGATCTTCATGACTTCCCAAAGTCAATCAGCCTTTCAAAATCACTACCCGACGAGGAAAGATCTCAAATCGGTGGTGATTCCGCACGGTCACTATCGTAGCTCCTATAGCGATAAAATTAGCCCCGCGGAGGCAAAGGAATGGCTCGGCCTTAAGGATACCGACAAAGTACTGCTGTTCTTCGGCATGGTGAAACCTTACAAAAACGTTGACGGGCTGATAGAAGCTTTTGTGCAGGCGTCATTGCCCGACTACACACTGGTTATCGCAGGTAACCCTGACTCCAGGGAACTTGCAGAGCGTATAACGAGCTTAAGTCGCTCCCATCCCAGAATATTACCCCACCTGAAATTTATCCCTGAGAATGACGTACACCGGTATTTCAGTGCGGCTGACATTGCCGTGCTGCCTTACAGCAACATTCTAAATTCCGGGGCTCTACTGTTGTCTTTGTCTTTCAATGTCCCGGTCATAGCACCCTCCATCGGTGCGATGAAAGATCTGCAGGAGACTTTGGGTAGCGCCTGGATTCACAATTACCAGGCGGAATTCAACCATTCCGCGCTGCAATCAGCAGTCACCCAATTGGGAGAGAAATCCCGCCCTGCGGAATGCCCGTTAAGTGCTTATGATTGGCACAATCTGGCGGCTTCTACCCGTCAGTTTTACCAAACGGTAGTCACTGGTGCACCACCGGCAACCGGCAAAGCGGCCAAGCAAACGAGCTAATTTATGCAGTTGATGAAAAAATTCGGCCGTAGCACTGCCTGGATGAGTATCGCCGCCAGCGGTACCAGCATCGTCAGTTTTATTGTTTTTATTGTCCTGTCCAGACTACTGGCAGCAGACGAAATTGGCCTGGTCGCCTTTGCACTGATATTCGTGGAATTGGGCAAGATCATCGTCAACGCAGGATTTCAACAGGCCATCGTCCGGCAGCCTCAGTGGACCCAGAGCTACGCCACTACCATCTTCTACACAAGCATAGTGTTTGCCGCGTTCATAACCTCACTGGTCCTGATACTACTGGTGCCCTTGGCCGAGGCTTACTACGACCTTAATATTGGCCCTGTACTCCAGACCCTCTCTGCTATTTTCATTATAGAAGGACTAAAAACAGTCCATGAGGGCAAACTCAAACGAGAATTCCAGTTTAAGGCGATCGCGTTAAGGACCATTATCGGCAGTCTGCTCTCCGGCATTGTCGGAATTTATCTGGCTATTCAAGGCTACGGTGTCTGGGCCCTGGTCTGGCAACAGGTGATTAATCATGTGGCAATGACCTTGATTACAATGATGAGTGCCAAATGGATGCCCACGCTGGAGTTTTCCAAAACAGACCTGAAGGAACTGATGAGGTTTTCCTCACCGATAATGCTTGCTCAGATGATCGGCAGTGCGAATATGAAAAGCTTTGAATTCCTGATAGGAATAATTATCGGCCCTGCCGCATTGGGGTTTTATCGGGTTGGCGGACGAGCTCTCTTCATCCTTCAGGATATAGTGCTTAAGCCCTTTGAATCCACCGTGTTGTCTGCGCTTTCCCGCATGGAAGACAAAGATCAGCAAGCCACGAATGTGATACGCATAATAAAGACCAGCGCGTTCGTTACTGTTCCCATATTTTTTGGCGCCAGCGTAATTGCACCAGACTTTATTGTTATGGCCTTCGGTGAAAAATGGGTCGACAGTGGCAGTATTATGAGGGCTCTGGCCATAGGTATCGCGCCTTTGGCTGTGGGCTACCAGATCAATGCTGCGCTCATGGCAGCCGGGCATTCCAGCAAGGTATTAAAGGTCTCTACCTCAGGTTTTTGCCTAAGTGTGTTGTTGGGAGTTTTCATCGTACACCATGGCCTATTCGCTGCCGCATGTACGTTTGCCCTTAGAGGCTACCTGGTTACCATTTTAAACATGCATTATTTTAGAAAAGTGTTCGATATCAAAATCAACCAGACGCTGATGCAAGTTGCTCCTCCTTTTATTGCTTCAACTTTGATGTGGTTACTGTTGTTATTCATTCAGGATTATTTGATTGCAGACATGCCAAGCCTGATGCGCTTATTGGTTATCAGCGTATTAGGCGTGATTCTCTACATGCTGATCAATGTGTTGGTATTCCGGCAGGAAGTAATAGGTTTCCTCGATGATGGGGTTCAGTTGGTACCGGGAGCGACCAGGGCAATATTGATGCGATTGAAACGATTATTGAGCCCAACTTAATGGGGCACTACATTCGCCTTAAGCTTACTTGAGCCGTTAAGCATAGCTACCGACCTTGGCGGCATCTTCACTCAAGCTGTCAATGCTTTGATGATAGAGGTGCTCAAGCCCCCCACTTCCGGATATGTCCGATTTGTTGACATAAGTTTCTTTTGCCAGAAGTTTGCAATAAATAAAACAGCCCACAGAATAGGCTAGGTATTTCCATTGCAAACTTTTATCAGCACCACTAATGCGCTTCAGAAATAATACTTTCCTGGACTTGATATCCGCGCTTTTAATGACCTTGATTCCTCGGCCGGCAAATTCAATCAACATGTCTTCCTGACTAATCAAATCATGGCGTCGATGGGGAAAACAGCTCAGCGTCATTTGCGGAACCCTGGCATCGGGATAACCAAACTTTTCCAGTACATCATTGAACAGTACCGAGGAAAATTGTGCCAGTTCCGGGATCAACTCACGCTTCCAGACATAGGTGCGGGAACTGTCCAGCTTACCCGAAACCTGCCGCTTCCAAGGCTCACCAGCAGAGCTCACCAGACTGGCTGATTTTTGTGTATCATGCATACTATCTTCGTAGGATTCACCAATAAAATCACAGAGTCTGTGCAGGCAGCCGGCCTGATCTGCCACCAGGTCTTCGTATTTCAGTGTCAGACTCAGTGGATCAGATTCCAAGAACTCGATACTTGCCTGATACCAATCCAGCCAGAGATAACAATTCTCCACATATGATTCACTTGTCCACGGTAGTTTTACCATCGACAGCACAGAATCCCTGGGATCGCGCATAATGTGAATGATAGGCGCCTGTGGATAAAGCTCCCGGATTTCCTTGAGGTGCAAGAGATGATTGGGTGTTTTTTCCACCCAGCGGACTTTGCCGTGTTTGGCTGCATAGTTCTGGCATAAGGATTCCAGCAGGGCAGTGACCGCAGGTGGGCGTTGACTCAGGTAGCTGGTGACAGATTCCACTGTCTCTCCAAATAGATCCATCACCTGTTGTCCGCTCAAGTTCAGCGATTCAAGTTCTGCCACTGCTTGACCAACCCAGTTTCGGGAATAAGTCATCTGTCTGAGTTTTTCAGTGTCGAGCTTGTTAAAAAATTGGGTTTCCGGCCCACAGCACAAGCGACTATGGTTAGATAGCATCGCTGAAAGAAAGGTAGTACCGGAACGTGGAGAACCGACAATAAAAACAGGCTGGCTGGTACAGATTTCTTCCTTGGTGGTCATCGCCTTAGACTCCGGCATTGTTCATGATTTTATAGTGGAGGGTTTAAACGGCAAGCTCCTGATCGATACCTGGCTAAGCAGTCTCCGGGTGACGGAAATGCCGGGCTTTTCTATCCACTGGTAGAACCCACAGGCCACAACCAAGGACAACAACACGCCAGTGGCTCCGGTCCACCATCCCGAATTACCCAACACCACGTTGGTATAGAACAGCACTGGAACATGGGTCAGATACAGGGAAAAGCTCCATAGTCCCAGTTTCTGCATGGGCTGGTTTTTCATTGTCCAGCGGGTAACGGTGGATGAAAAAGAGAACACCAGAATCGCGAGCCCCGCCCAACCGGCATTGGAGATGTCGCTCCAATATAGGGCGAAACCATTGTCGACGGGATTGGGCCAAAGCAATACGGTAAAGGCACCTACTAACAACAACCCCTGCAGGGCGCTCAGAGTATTGTCCCGCAGACTAAATTGATCCAGGTAAGGACGCAGGGCACCGGCGACAGCACCTACCATAAAGTAGGTGATTTTAGACCCCACAAAAGTACCAGGCACACTATCGCGGTAGCTGGTAAAGAATACACAGGCTGCCAAAAGCAGGAGTAGGGGAAGTAATTGCTGCCGCTCCCGCAGCATAAATACAGCTCCCCAGAAGAACACGAAGAAGCCATAGAACTGAACTTCCGGCGGAATGCTCCATAAAATATTTTGATTTCCCGAAAACATCAGATGCCGCAGCAAATTTTCAGTGGTTATCTGTATGGGGAAATCTGCATCAAGGAATTGGAAAATGAGATAAAAGCTGATAACCACTACTAGATAGGCAGGGGCGATGCGAGAGAATCGTGACACCGCGTATCGAAATACCTGATCACTATCGAAGCGCTTGACGGAATAGAGGTAGCCCATCAGAAATCCGCTCAAGGCAAAAAACAACATGACGGAAAACTCCCCAACTCTTGGGTAGTTAAACCAGACCGGGAAGTCATAGTCCTTGAAGTGACTAAACACCACCATGAGCGCTGCAATACCACGAATGCCAGTCAGCGGATACAGATAGCTTTCTTTCTTCAGTTCAGGCGTAGGCATAACTATTCCTTCGATTAAGTCCCTTTCATCACAGTCACTGCTGCAATCATTTCCCGGGCCACCCCGTCAATAAACCAGAAATACTCCGGCAGACAGAATCGCCGCTTCATAATCCCGATAGTCCAACGGTGATCGTCGCTCTTTCCAATCAGCTTTCAAGCGTATACTCATTGTCTCCAACGGTTTGAATTCAACCAGTACGGGGGTCAGCAGATAAACTCTTTCATCCCTGGCCGGGCCGTCCCGCTGACGATCATACTGTTGTTCCGTCGCCTGCAACCTTGTGGTCAGGGAAACTTTCTCTGTCCACTGCCAGCTTCCGCCGAGACTCACAATATGTTCCTTAGTGGGAGAATCAGAGGTCTCACCCACCACAGGTTGAATCAGGCTATATTGGAGGTTGAGTAAAGTTCTGTCTGAAGGACCCCACTGAGCTTCGATCGATACCAGACTACCGCTACCGTCGTTCACGTCCCCATCACGGTTGAAGTAAGCAATATTAGTGAGTAAACGTGTTCTTTCCGACCAGACCCAAGTGCCTTCCAGTTCGCCTTGCCAGAAGTCATAATCCAGTGACTGTGAAGGCGTCACCGGCATGTTCCTAGGATATTCCCGATCTCCAATCCGTATTCTGGCGAGCAGTTCCGTCTCACTGGCCAGTGCATAACCAACGGCAAAATTCGTCTCACTCTCCTTGTATTCCAGCCCATCGCGAAGCGAGTTTGAATGCGTCTGCTCAGTCCTCAGAGCACCCAATGCGGCCAATATACCAGGGCCTTCGCCATATCTAATAAGAGCTGACCATAAATCACGTCGCACCATGTCCTGCTGTGGAAACTCTGACAATTCCACCGGTGTGTCATTACGTTGGAAGGCCAGCTTCGAACGCAGCCGATAGTTCCAACCACCCTGCCAGCTAAATTGCCCATTGTGTGCAGTGGCATTCAGATCTTCGCGATCAGCATAAACGAAGTGCCGGGCTTTCCAGCTGGCAAGCATTTTTTGTCGACTGAAGTCCTTAACAACCCTAGCCCCCAGAGCACCTGTCTGGAAGTACTCCGAGTCTTCTTCCGGCGTACGGCGATAGTTACTGTCCCAGGTCTGTTGGAGATCTGCCTCCAGGGTAAAGTTATCTTCGTCAGTCTGGCGGTTGATGTAGCCGTTATTCTCAGCAGCACAGACATCTGCAACTGGTCCCGATATCACCATCCATACCAAAGTAAATATCCAAGGCTGGCGGTTCTTACAATATTCGATAAACAGACTTCCTATCCTTATCCCAAAGGTTTGTTCTCTAAGTACCATACAATTGACCAACCGACAGCTGATCAATACACATGCCGTCCGGCAAATCCCTTGAACAGGGTTCGCCAGATAATCATCAGATCAAGAACCAGCGACCAACTGCGGATGTACTCCAGGTCATAGGCAATGCGCCCAGACATTTTATCCAAAGTATCGGTTTCGCCCCGGAAACCATTTACCTGTGCCAGCCCGGTAATACCCGGCTTGACCTTATGACGCAACATATAACCTTTGATTTGCCCCCGATAATATTCGTTATGGGATACAGCATGAGGCCTCGGCCCCACGATCGACATACTGCCTTCGATCACGTTAAAGAACTGTGGCAGTTCATCCAGTGAGGTGCGCCGGAGAAAGGCACCCAGAGGTGTGATGCGAGGATCTTCCCGCCTTGCCTGGGGCACATCATCACCATCTTCACAGACGGTCATTGAGCGGAACTTCCATACCTTGATTTTCTCACCACGCATGCCGTAACGGGTCTGCTTGAAAAAGACAGGACCCGGCGAGGTCATTTTCACTGCAACGGCAATAAACATCATGGGAATTGAGATCAGCGCCAAAATGCAGCCGCCGACCAGGATGTCTTCTATTCTCTTACTCCAACCGTTATCCACCAGTGGAGAATCATAAATACTCAGGGCCGGAATACCCTGGATGCCGGTGAGACGAGAATGCAGGAGATCGAAATTGAAAACATCGGGAATCAGGTAAGCCGACACTGTTGTATCCGCCAACCGGATGATTAACGATTGTATCCGTTGCTCTGCACGCATGGGCAGAGTAATAAAGACCGTATCGACTTTACCGTCACGGGCATCCGCATAGAGCTGTTCCATGCCGCCGCAGACATTGACATCATTGCTGATGGTACGGCGGCTAAGATCATCAGAAACCTCACGGTCATCGTAGTATCCCAAGACCCGGTATCCCAGCCAGGGCATACCCTTCATGGATTTGACCAGACGCACACCCAGATCGGTGGCACCGACAACGGCAACGTTACCTGGCTGGGCTGGTTTGGCACGTAAATGAGCCAGCAATCCGCGGCGGGCCCAATGCAGGCTGATCATGACTACTGGGGTTGCCACACTCCACAACAGAACTGACTTCAAACTGAGGTTCTTGAATGAGTCAATCAGCATGGCGGCGATGATCACCGCCAGGCAGGTCCCGCCCCAGGCCCCCATCAGGCGCAGGGCCAGTTTGTCACTGGACACACCGTCCCACAGGGAATATACCTCGTTACTTTCCGCGAAGAAGCCAAACAGGACGACGGCAAAAATACCAAGAACCGCATAGCTATTGGTCCACTCTGCTGTCCAGACCCACAAAGATCCCCACAGAGTGGCGATAATCAATACACTGTCAAACGCGCGAAAGAATGCGAGAATTTTGGAATGATGTAATCGAATCACCGGTGGCTGGCTATTAATGACCACCGTCCCTTTTGAAGCATCCCGCAGCTGATGACTGCCCATAATACCCTCCGTGTGCGATTAGGCTTCACCCAGGTGCAGAGGCATTATTCAGGCCAAGAAACAGACTGCACCCAGATTTTCACATTCTGGCCATGGTACGCCCCGGACGTTTACAGGCCAATTACGAAAACATTAATTTTTTCAATAAGTTGAACAATCTAAACATGACATTATAAATTGTTTCCTCTGCCCCGAATTGATTCAAAATGCCCTGCCGTGCCCTAAAAAAGTCTTTTAGTTCAACGTCAGGGATAGGCCTATTTACTGACTCAGGTTATCTTTACCCAACCGGGTGCGAAGGTTATGGTAAGGCGCTTTTTAATAGCAGCGGCCTGCCAACCGCCTTGCGGAAATCACACATCCTAAGCTCCCCACCAGAAAAGTTAACCGTCAGAGAGGTACAAGCGCATGGACACTCAATTGCTATCAGCATCAATGCTGGCTGACCATGCGTCACCCGCCATCAATAAAACCTGGGTTTGTGAAGCAATTCGCAAGATTAATGCGGATTATAACCGCTCGTCCGATACTCATTTGATCAGGGTGGATTTACCCGGTTTTCACGACATTCAGTTGTATCTGAAGGATGAATCGACTCACCCCAGTGGCAGCCTGAAGCATCGCCTGGCCAGGTCACTGTTTCTCTATGGACTCTGCAATGGCCATATTCATGAAGGCAGCACCATCATCGAATCGTCATCGGGCAGCACCGCCATATCGGAAGCCTATTTCGCCCGCCTGCTGAATCTGCGTTTTATTGCGGTAGTGCCGGAAAGTACCGCACGGGAAAAGCTGGATAAAATCCGTTTCTACGGTGGCGAATGCCACAAAGTTCCTGCCAAGAATATCTATACCGAAGCTGCCCGTCTGGCGACGGAGCTCAGCGGCCATTACATGGACCAGTTCACTTACGCAGAGCGTGCCACTGACTGGCGCGGCAACAACAATATTGCCGAAAGCATCTTCCAGCAGATGCAGAAAGAAGCCAGCCCGGTGCCGGATTGGATTGTCATGAGCGCTGGGACAGGGGGCACCACGGCCACCATCGGGCGCTATATCCACCTGAACCCCGAATTCTACGATCGCACCCGACTTTGTGTCGTGGACCCGGAAAACTCGGTATTTTTCCCCTATTTCGCCAGCGGCGACAAAGCTCTGACCAGCGCCGCCGGTTCACGTATTGAAGGTATTGGTCGCCCCCGCGTGGAACCCTCGTTTCAGCCTGATGTCATTGACCGCATGTTGCAGGTCCCGGATGCCGCCTCCATTGCCACCATCCGCTGGTTGCAGTGCATTCTCGGCCGTAAATGCGGCGGCTCCACCGGCACCAACGTCTACGGAGCGCTCCTGCTGATGCAGGAAATGCAGCAGGCGGGTCGCCAGGGAAGTGTGGTCAGCCTGATTTGTGATAGCGGTGAACGTTATCTGGACAGTTACTACAACGACGAATGGGTGGCCGCCCAGGGGCTGGACCTGACGCCCTACCTGGAACAACTACAGCAGTTTGGTCCCTGACCACTTTATTTCAGCTCTCCTCAGTGAGAGGTCTTCAGGCTTCGTATCATCTCCCGCACATATTTCCAGCGGGCGATGAGCAAGGCAGTGAAAATCAGCGCGCAGCCACAAAACTGCACCCACACCATCTTTTCGCCAAACCAGAAGGCCGCCAGAAATACGACGACAACAAGAATCAGATCGGCTTTTAAAGCTTGTGTTACCGGTGAGACTTCCTTAATTCGTGAGGCAATAGCAAGTTTTTGAAATATTGTATGAATATTAACGAGATAGAGACTTTTCCTGAATCTGTTTGCGCCGGTTAGGCTACACCTGAGCGGCGGGCTATGGTATACAGATCTTTCCTACAACAAAAACAAAACTCAAAACCACTGGAAATCGACGCAGAACGATTTCCCATTAATAGCTTTGACAGTTACAAATTAACTGTCTCAATCGAGGCAACGAGAGCTATGGCTTCGACCACTCTAACAGAAATAAAAATCAAAACCGCTTCGGCCAGTGATGCTACTGCAGTAGCTGAACTTGCCGCCAAGCTCTATTCAGAGCTTGACCTGCACGATCAGGAAAATATCGACGTTAACCAACTTACTGAAACTGCCGAGTCCTTACTCACAGGACATAAAATTATTGCCTTTATTGCCGTGGAAGAGGGCGGCGTTATTGACAGTCAACCGGTTGGACTGATCACCCTGCATCGTTGTGCTGCCATTTACGCCGGCGGCGAGTTCGGGGAAATTTCTGAACTCTATGTTACCCGGGACCATCGCAAGCTGGGCATCGGCCAGGGATTACTGGCGGCAGCTTCACGTTTTGCCAGCTCACAGGGCTGGGAACGGCTGGAGCTGGGTGCACCGGCAGGTTCTCGATGGGACAACACCTTCAGCTTCTATCAGGACAATGGCTTTATTGCCGTGGGGCCGAGATTAAGGCTGCTGTTGAACTCATAAACAAGGCCAAGCAGCTTCACTGCACCGGAAGACGGTACTCTGAAGCTGCTGGATGGGGTTTACAACTTCATTCGCCCCGTTATTGCCCGCCAGGGTTGTCACCATCCCAATTTTCAATCAGCTTGTGCTATATCAGGCAGAATGCCTGCATTTTCTACGGAACCATTCTAAACTCGACTATAAATAAAACACTAACTTAGGGTATTTCCGGCTACCCGGTAATCTCTCCTGGTTGGTAAGTATCTATAGAGTGCGGACACTTTGCCAGGCGGCTTCCCACTGTCTGGCCAGAACCTACAGGCAATGGAGTCCGGCCCGACCTACTGCTCAAACCCTATCCGGAAGCATAAGGGAACAGCATATGATTCAAACCCTGAAAGCATTGACAAATCTGGTCATGCTCCTGACGCTGTTGACTGGCCTAGGTAACCATGCCAGCGCACAGCCCCCCCTTACACGCGACGAATCAGGCTCAGCCGGCAGCATTCAGGCAGACACAACTTCACCACTGAAGATTGCAATTCCGGAAAACTATCCTCCTTTCAGTATTAGCAGCAGTATTACCGGCAGCGACCACAAACCCTATGGCATGCTGGTGGAAATATGGCAGCTCTGGAGTCAGTACAGTGAGCAGCCCATTGAGTTTGTCCTCTCCGATTGGCCCTCCACCCTGGAAAATGTGAAGTCAGGTGCGGCCGATATCCATTCCGGGCTTTTTATCAATGCTGAACAATCACAATGGTTGATATTCGCTGAACCGGTTTATGTGATGAAAAGTGCCTTGTACGGGCGCGCGGATTATCCGAACGAATTATCACTGGATGCATTACAGGGCCGCAAAGTTGCGGCAAGGGCTGAGAGCTATCAGGCTAACTATCTGCATGAGTATTATCCTTCCATAAAAAAAATCGAATTCAAAGAAGGTCGCGACGCCGTGAACGCCCTACTGCAGGGGACCGTTGATGCTTTGCTGGATGACACACCCAGTGCCCTGGCCGAGATACAGCGTAGCGGACTGCCGGGCATCATCGTGCGCGGAGCGGATACGGTATTCACCAATAGCCTGCATCCAGCGGTTACCAAAAATCACCAAGGGTTATTAACGACCATCAACCGTGGCTTTGCAGCCATCCCCAGGGATCGGTTGCTGGCGATAGAAAGCCGCTGGTTGACCGATCCCGATGATCAATATTATCAGGACACCAGCGCCTGGCTGGGATTAACCGAGGAAGAAAAAACCTGGTTAAACGAACACCCGATCGTCCGCGTTGCTCACATGAACAGTTGGGCCCCCCTTAGTTTTGTGGATGCCAGGGGGCACTCCGTAGGCATCAGCAATGATTATCTACAGGCCGTGGCCAAGCGCCTGGGGATTGAATTCCAGCCTGTCCCGGGCAACTGGAAGGACATCTATGAGCAGGTCAAAAATCAGCAACTGGATGCCATCCTGGACATCACGCCGCTGGAACACCGGATGAAGGACTTTTTCTTTACAGCCCCTTACCTGGAACTGGACCATGCTATCGTCACCCGCCAGGATGTCCAGCCCTTGACCACTGAAGCCGAACTTCAGGACAAGGTCGGTGCGTTGGAAAAAGGCTTTGGAAATGTCACCTATCTCAAAGAACGCTATCCCAACATTCAGATTAAGGAATATCCGGATACCGGCGCTGCTATGGTTGCAGTGGCCAGGGGAGAGGCAGATTTCTATGTTGGTAACCGTGCTGTAGCCCTGCACACTATCCAGACGATGGTGCTGAATAATCTCACCATTACCGGAAAGCTGGACAAGAAGCCCACGGTCCTGACGATAGGTGTGCGTAATGACTGGGAAATTCTCCGCAATATCCTGGATAAGGCACTCGCTGATATTGGTGCCAAAGAGCGATTGCAGATTCTGGGTGATTGGGGTGGCACTCAGATACCGGCGGCCACTGCAGAAGCGGCTCAAGCAGCGCCTTTAACCGCCGCCTCAGACCTCAAGCTCAGTCTGGAAGAAAAACGGTGGCTGATAGAGCATCCGCTGATTCGAGTCCATAACGAACAAAAATGGCCTCCTTTCAATTTTTCGCAGAACGGTGCACCCCAGGGTTATTCTATTGAATATATGAACCTGCTGGCCCACAAAGCAGGGCTTAATATCAGCTTTGTCTCCGGCCCCAGCTGGCACGAATTTATTGAGCAGATCAAAACCAAGGACCTGGACGTCATGCTCAATATCGTGCAGACCCCGGAACGTGAGGAATATCTCGCCTTTACCCAGCCCTATGTATCCAACCCTCCTGCCATCATTGTGCGCAACAGCAACACGGATGTTCATTCCATCCAGGATCTTGAACAGGCCAACATGCGGGTTGCCATTCCTGAGGACTTCAGCTACCAGGAACTTATCGAAGCCAGATACCCCGGCATCGAGCTGCTACTGGTGGAGGATCAGCAAGAGGCCCTTAAAGCCGTGGCAACCGGTGAAGCCGATGCCACTGTCGGCGGAATGACGACACAGAATCACCTGATCCGGGATCTTTTTCTCGACAATCTGCGCATGGTGGCACTGACCGATGACGAAAAATTCGTTAATCAATTGCGGATTGGTGTGCGAAACGATTGGAAAACCTTGCGCAACATTCTCGACAAAGCCATTGCCAACGTCACTCCCCAGGAAGAGCAGAACCTACAGAATCGATGGTTTCGCGACGCCATAAAATACTCTGGTGAAAGTCTGCGGACCTCCGACAGTATGTTTTCGACGGTGAAGTGGTTTATCGTCCTGGCCGTACTGATCTGCCTATTGCTTTTCCTGATGGCCCGCGCAGCCATCAGTGTCAGCCAAAACGAGGCTGTCATGGCGCAGTTCGGTTCCAAACAGTTCCGGCATTTGATCCTGGTGGGCCTGGGCATATTTATCTCCGTGGTGCTGGCCCTGACCTGGTTTACCCTGGACTACAACTCAGAAAGAATACGTCAACAGTCTGAAGCTGCATTACAGGTGATGCTGGATTCAATCCACGCCCAACTGGACAGTTGGCAGGGCCAGCAAAAATCCCATGTCAGGACTGCGGCCAGCAGCCCCCTGCTATTGAGATACACCAAACAGTTATTGCTGCTTTCGCCACAACGGGAAGTATTACGTGCATCAGCCGAATTAAAGGCATTACGTAGTTATATGGCCAGTAATGTAGATTCTCTGGGGGCGGAAGGCTATCAGATTGTTACACCTGACGGCGTGACCATAGCCGCCGGGAAGGATGATTTTCTCGGAATCCGCCATCCTTTCGTTGAGCATATGCCTGACCTGTTGACCCAGGGAATGACCGGTCACACCGTGTTTGTGCCGCCGATGAAAGTCAACCTGCCCAACCAGAATCACTCTGCCCAGATGATGGGCCTTTTCTTTATCGCGCCAATACGTAATGAACAGGGCAATGTCATTGCTCTGCTGGCGCGGCAATATGACCCCAGAGCTGAATTCTCACGTATCTTGCAAAATGGCCGCCTGTTGGAAACGGGGGAAAGTTATGTTTTCAGCAGTAAAGGACTAATGCTGTCGAATAGTCGGTTTGACGATCAGCTACGTAGCGTAGGTCTGCTCGCACCTGGACAATACAGCTTACTGAATCTGGAAATCAGAGACCCTGGCGGCAATCTGACCGAAGGCTATCGGGCAGCACCTGAGGCAGATAAACCATTGACCCTGATGGCGGAAGATGCCATCCGGGGTAATCAGGGTTCCTCCTCGGAAGGTTACAGAGATTATCGCGGGGTCAGTGTATTCGGCGCCTGGACCTGGAGTAATGCCTTGGGCATAGGTATTACCTCCGAAATGGATACCGATGAAGCACTGTCTACTTATTACAGTCTGCGTCAGACCCTGATCGGTCTGCTTGGCATTACCCTGTTGATTTCTGTCGGTGCCATCATGTTCACCCTGAATATAGGACAGAATGCCAGTCGCCGTCTGACCCGCTCGAAAAACGAGCTAATGCAGTTGCTGGAAGAGTTTGATAAGAATGTCATCGCTTCAAGAACCGATCTGAACGGCAAAATCACCTACGTCAGTGAAGCCTTCCTGGCCATCTCTGAATATGAACGCGATGAACTGACCGGCAGGTCTCACAACGTCATGCGCCATCCTGACATGCCGGAAAATCTTTATGACGAGCTTTGGGAAACCATCACCCAAGGCAATATCTGGCACGGGGAGATCAAGAACCGCAAAAAACATGGCGGCGAATATTGGGTCGACACCCGCATATCACCGATCTTCGATGATAACGGCGAACTCAAGGAGTTCAGTGCCATCCGTCATGACATTACCGACAAGAAGCTGGTGGAAGAGTTCAAGACCACGCTGGAACAAAAAGTGGAAGAACGTACCCGGGAACTGGCCGCGAAAGAAACCCAGCTCAAAGCCCTGTTCTCGGCATTACCCGTAGGTGTAGCTCTGATAGGTAGCCGGGGCGACATCCTTCAGGCAAATGAAGTTACCGAAAACATACTGGGCCTGTCCGCAGATGAGTTCCTTCGGCACAGTCTGAAATCCAGTAAATGGCGTATTGTCCGACCGGACCTGACCCCAATGCCGGTCGAAGAATACCCGGCTTCACGCGCACTGGCTGGCGAAGGCGAGATCAAGAATGTATTGATGGGTGTCTATCAGCCCTCCGGACGCCTGATCTGGATCAGCGTCAACGCGGCTCCCATGGCGCAGGAATTCGGTGGGGGGGTGGTTATTGCGGTAGAGGACGTTACTGATCGCAAAAAATCCGAGGAGGCGCTGCAAGAGAGTGAAGCCAGATTCCGGGGCTATTTCGAGAATTCACAGATGGGTCTGGCCGTCACCACACCAGAGAAAGGATGGCTGGAGGTCAATGACCGTCTGCAAGCCCTGTTGGGTTACAACCTGGCCGAATTGCAGAAATTAACCTGGCAGGATCTGACGCATCCGGACGACCTTGAAACCGAATTTGAGCTTTACCACAAACTGCTCAATAACGAAATCCAGCACTACAACCTGGATAAACGCTTTATTCGTAAGGATGGCGACATAGTTAGTACCAACATTTCCATTTCCGGGATACATGACGAGTTCGGTAATATTGAACTGATACTCGCCTCCTATCTGGATATATCTGAGCGCAAACAGATGGAAGAAGCACTGGAGGCTGAACGCAGGCAGTTACAGATAATTCTCGACACCAGTCCGGTAGGGGTTTCCATCACTACCGACGGTATCTTCCGCTTCGTTAACCCCCGCATCACGGAAATGCTTGGTGTTCATGCAGGTGACGTGGCCAGTAAAGTTTACGTCAATCAGGAGGATTACAAGCACACTCAGGCTCTCTCGCGAAATAATGTCATCAGGGATTTCGAAGCCCAGCTTTATGATGCTGAAGGAAAAATACGGGAGATATTGCTGACCTTCTATGAAATTGACTACGCCGGTGGCAAAGGTCGCCTATCCTGGCTGATCGATATTACCAATCGCAAGAAAACCGAGGAGGAGCTGAAACGCGCCATGCAGACGGCAGAGGAGGCCAATCAAGCCAAATCGGATTTTCTGGCCAACATGTCCCATGAGATCCGCACTCCGATGAATGCCGTGATCGGCATGTCCCATCTAGCTCTGCAGACCGACCTGGATAGGCGTCAGCGCAACTATATCGAGAAAGTTCACCGGTCTGCTGAGGCCCTGCTCGGCATCATTAACGATATTCTGGATTTCTCCAAAATCGAAGCCGGTAAGCTGGACATGGAGGAAATCGATTTCCGGCTGGAAGATGTCTTTGAAAATCTGGCCAACCTGGTGGGAATCAAATCCGATGAGAAATCCCTGGAACTCCTGTTCGACATACCCGCCGAAGTTCCCACAACTCTCATTGGTGACCCCCTGCGACTGGGCCAGATACTGCTTAATCTGGGCAATAATGCAGTGAAGTTCACTGATGAAGGGGAAATTCTGATCAGTGTGAACGTCCTTGAGGAAAGTGATGACCAAGTGGTTTTACAGTTTGCCGTGAAAGACAGCGGGATCGGCATGACCTCCGAGCACCAAAGTAAGTTATTTCAGTCTTTTTCCCAGGCAGATTCCTCCACCACCCGCAAATATGGCGGTACCGGCCTGGGCCTGGCCATCTCCAGGAAACTGACGCAAATGATGGAGGGGGAGATAGGCGTCCACAGTGCTCCGGGAGAAGGCAGCACTTTCTTTTTCAGCGCCAGGTTCCGCAAACAGCCGACTCCAAAAACGTCCCGTAGAGCCAATAGTGCTGAATTGGGCGCTTTAAAGGTGCTGGTGGTGGATGACAACGCCAGTTCCCGGGAAATCCTCTATGGCATCATGACGAATTTCGGTTTCCGGGTCGAATTGGCCCCGGGCGGCACTGAAGCACTGGACCGGTTGAACACCGGCCCTACCGATGATCCCTATCAACTGGTGATAATGGACTGGAAAATGCCGGTGATGGACGGCATTGAAACTACCCGCCGCATCCAGGAGGATTTAAATCTGGCCACCGTCCCTGCCATCATCATGGTAACCGCCTTCGGCAGGGAGGAAACCCTGCATGAGCTGATGGATACGCGGGTCAACGGTATACTGACCAAGCCGGTGACGGCGTCGACTCTGCTGGACACAATCATGGTCGCCATGGGCAAAGAAGTGAGTGATTCCAGCCGCAGTGGGTCAAAACGCAATGAATCCGAACATGCCATTGCGCAACTTAAGGGCGCCCATGTGTTGCTGGTGGAGGACAATGAAGCCAACCAGGAACTGGCCATGGAATTACTGACCCTCAACGGCCTCATTGTGGAAGTGGCGGTAAACGGTGAAGAGGCGTTAAAACTCCTTGAACATGGCAGCTTTGACGGCGTCCTGATGGATTGTCAGATGCCGGTGATGGACGGTTATACCGCCACCCGGAAAATTCGCCGGCAAGCGCGTTTTAAAGACTTGCCGGTACTGGCAATGACCGCAAACGCCATGGCGGGTGACCGGGAAAAGGCCCTGGCAGCAGGTATGAATGATCATATCGCCAAACCCATCAATCCCAATAACATGTTCCTGTGCATGGCCCGCTGGATTCAACCTGTAAATCCCGTACCCGAGAGCTCGGGACCAGAGAGTACTGGGTCAGAAAGTACTGGGTCAGAAAGTACTGGACCAGAGAGCATGGAGCCAGAAAATACGGGCTCACCTGCACCTCGCTCGCAGGCTGCCATTAGAGACAGTGGACAGAGTGGAGAAAGTGAAGAGCCACTGGAACTGCCCCAGGTGGTCGGGCTGGACACTTCAGCCGGGTTGCTGACAACCCAGCAGAATCATCAGTTGTATCAAAAACTGCTTGTCAAATTCATTGATCACCAATCCCTATTCGATACTGAGTTCAGGCAGGCCCGGCAGGACCAGGACTGGTCGCTAACTGAACGCCTGGCACATACATTAAAGGGCTTGGCAGGGAATATTGGTGCGCGTAATGTACAAACACGCGCCGCTGCACTTGAACAGTCCTGCAGAGATATACAGACAGGAACCGGAACCTCTGATCTGGACCAGAAACTGGAGGCAGTTAATGACGCCCTGACCCCCATTCTCAGTGGCTTGCGAGACTGGCGCTCAACAGTAATAAGTGCAGGTCAGGAGAGTGCTCAATCGCAGCCACTGGACCGCCGCAGGCTACAAAAGCTGATGTCGCGTTTGCGAGGGCTACTCGAAGATGATGATACCGACGCGACAGAAGTGCTGGAGGAACTGCAGGAATTGGCGGGCTTTAAGGCCAGGTTACCGGAGTTCCGAAGGGTGGCGGAGGCGATTGCGGAATATGATTTTGAGGACGCACTCAAGGCTCTGGACAGCCTGGAGCAGTATTGGCAGATAACCTAAAATATTGCAGCTGATATTATCAAGGTAGTACGAGTAGCTAACACACATGGAGGTCCCTATACGGCGTCAGGCCGTGCGGGCAAAGGCTGCCCAGCGATCCTGCTGGCATCGGCAGCACTTTGAAACACAGATTGATGGACGGAAGCCGTTTATCTGTGGGTAATGATGATCAGGAGTTAACGCGCAATGGACACCTACGACCTTGAGGCACTAGCAACTGCCTCCAGCACAGAGCGCCAGACCATCCTGGTGGTAGATGACACACCTGAGAATATTGATGTCCTGAGCGGCACCTTGCGCGCTGATTACAAAGTCAAGGCAGCGCTCAATGGTGAAAAAGCGTTGAAGCTGGCCTTTGCAGATCCACATCCGGATCTGATCCTGCTGGACATCATGATGCCGGGTCTTGATGGCTACCAGGTCTGCGAAACCCTTAAAGCCGATCCTTTGACCCGCAGGATCCCTGTCATCTTCATCACCGCTAAATCCGAAGAGGAGGATGAACAAAAAGGCTTGGCGTTGGGCGCCGTTGACTATATTACCAAGCCCATCAGTCCGCCGATTGTCAAAGCCCGGGTCCAGACCCATCTGGCGCTAAGCAACCAGAACCGCTATCTGGAGCAAAAGGTTCGCGAACGTACCGAAGAACTGCATCTTACCCGCCTGGAAATCATCCGCCGCCTGGGACGTGCAGCTGAGTTCAAAGACAATGAAACCGGCCTCCATGTTATCCGTATGAGTCATTATTCGCGTTTACTGGCGGAAGCGGCCAGCAGGAACCTGCAGTGGGCGGATCTGTTGTTCAATGCCGCCCCCATGCATGACATCGGTAAGATCGGAATTCCTGACAGTATCCTGCTGAAAAAGGGCAGCCTGGATGACGAAGAGTGGGCGGTCATGCGCAAACACCCCGAATATGGCGCCAATATCATCGGCGACCATTCGTCGGAACTTATGCAGATGGCAAAGGAAATTGCCCTTTCCCACCATGAAAAATGGGACGGTTCCGGTTACCCCAAAGGCCTCAAAGGTGAACAGATACCACTTTCAGGCCGCATTATCGCCATTGCCGATGTGTTCGACGCCCTGACCACAAAACGCCCTTACAAAGAGGCCTGGTCAGTGGAAGATACTTTGAAACTGATTAACGAAAACAGCGGCAAGCATTTCGACCCCAGCCTGGTACCGCTGTTTATGGATCGGCTGCCCGAAGTGTTGAAGATCAAGGAAAAGTATGGCGAAGAGCAGGCACTAAAAGTCGATGCCATCGCCGTCTAGGGCACGATACAGGATTGGGTATGACTCAACTAGTCATCACTGGCGATTGCTGGTGATAGGGTCCTGGTTTTCCAGCGAAGAGGCAGGGAAGGTTTGCCCAAAGCTAAATGCATAGGGTGTTTCATTGTCCCTTCTTAAACGGGTCAAACGCTGCAAGGCCTCAGTTACACTGGGGGTATGGCCTAAGGGCACCCACCAGAGCACCATGTGGGTTTTCTCCAGTTTCAGGAACCATTCCTGACGCCGTTTCAGAAATTCCGTGTGTTCCGTCTTATATACAAATGCTTGCAATGACTCCAGTGAGTCCCATACCGAAAGATTGATCAGCACCCGCGGATCCATAAAGGCATCAATTCCAGTGGCATTGCCGCTGTCGTCTTTCAGACGCCACTGGAATCCCTCACTCTGCTCAGCCAGAGTATTGATACGGTCAAGATTATCGGCAAACTCCGCCATCATAGCGTCATCCATGTCTGCCCTGCATTTGGCAATATCAAGTTGCGCTATGTGGTACTCGGCCATGTTGCTGCTCCAGAGATTTTCATCCGACCGGCGGGCTGAGTTGGCAGCACCCAGTCAGTAGGGATGATCAGAAACCAGGAGTATGCCGAATCAGAGTCAAGGTATAAAGACCTGCCTGGCTGCGATAACAGTGACCCTGCTGTCATGGTTTCGTCACATATTTGTATTAATAACAATTCGTTGTCTTCATTCCCGACAAAACTTTATTCATGACGAAGCTTTATTCATGACAAAAATTTATTCATGACGAAACAGGTATCCCTATGAATCGCACCTTTGTCACCAGCGCCATGGCGCTGACTCTGCTGGGTGTCACCGCCCAGGTTCAGGCAGCGGACTATGTCAGCAGTACTCTACCGTTTTCCGTAATGACCAAACTCGACAACGGTACCGAAGTCCGCAATGGCGGTTATGGCTCCGGTATGAGCGCGCACCCTACCATGCCGGATCACCTTTACCTGATTACGGATCGCGGCCCTAACGCCAACTACACAGGCGAAGCCGGTAAGGGTAAGAAATTTCCCGCACCTGACTACACCCCCCGGATTGCGGAAGTAAGACGCCTGGATAACGGCCAGCTGGAGGTGGTCAGGACCATTTTACTGCAGGCACCCAATGGCAAGCCCATCAGTGGTCGCCCCAATCCCAAGGGCATGGGCGCAACAGGAGAAGTGCCCTACGATAACAACGGCAAGGTGCTGGAACTTGATCCTTACGGCCTGGATTCAGAAGGTCTGGTGGCATTGAAGGACGGCACCTTCTGGGTCAGCGATGAATATGGCCCCCACATTGTTCACTATTCCTACAACGGCGTTGAACTGGAGCGTATCAACCCTTTCGGTAGCGGCACCGGCCATCGATCCCTGCCGACAGTGTTCGCCAACCGTCGTGCGAACCGTGGTATGGAAGGCCTGGCCGTTACGCCGGATGAAAAAACTCTGGTGGGAATCATGCAATCCACCATGTTCAATCCCTCCAAGAGCGAGATCAGCAACAAGAGCCTGACCCGCATAGTGACCTTTGATATCGCCAGCGGTAGCAGCAGGCAATATTTATATCAGCAGGACGCTGATAACCTATCCAACTCGGAAATTGCCGCCATCAATGATCATCAATTTCTGGTGATAGAACGTGACGGTGGTTTTCTTGGCGAAAAAGCCAAATACAAACGCCTGTATAAAATTGATCTGCGCAATGCCACGGATGTCAGTGGTGATGTCACTGCCGCCACCGGCATGCTGCTCGCGGGAAAAACCCTGGAACAAAGCAGTTGGGAGGAACTCGCCAGTGCCGGTATCCAGCCGGTTCAAAAAGAACTGGTTGCCGATGTACTGACGGAGCTGCAATACCCGCACGATAAGCTGGAAGGGCTCTGGATTCGCAGCGCCTGGGAAATCGGCGTGATCAACGATGACGACTTTGCCGTCACGGCCGACAGTAAAGGCGTAGTTACCCAGAAAGTATTAAAAGCCACCAACAAAGTGGACGGCAATACGCTTTACACCTTCAAGTTAAACAAGCCTCTGCTTTAACACATTGCCAACAGGCGTCTCTATACCGGGCAGGATGACTGATCCCGCCCGGCCCCTAAGGATTTCAGATAGCCCCAGGGAAATACCCCACGATCATGACCATCTGAAAACACGCATTGAATCCCCGCCACACCAAAACGCCTGACCTCGGTGATTGCCACTGTTGATTGAATCAGCCCATTTAGGACGGTCCTGCCCGATGTGCTACCCGATAGTCTTGCCGCGTCACAGGCAGAGCAACGGCAGGCACTACGCAGCTCTGTAGACGTCAGGCTGACCTGGTCTCCCTCCACCCAGATCACCTCCAGCACCTGGCTTAGCTGGTGCAGGATAATCTGCTGCGGCATGGCCTCCGGCAAATTCTCAGGAACCTGAACTTCCGCGCTTTGCACGACTGCAGTCATTGCTTATTCCTCGTCCCGGGACCGCTCAGGCGGCATTATCAATCTGTGTCAGTGCCCACCGGGCAATCTTACGAACATCGGGGTCCGGGTCCGCCAGAGCCGCTTCCACATAAGGCACAATATTGGGGTGGGCAATTTCCCCCATGGCACCGATGGCCGCCTTACGCAGATTACTCATGGCGTGATTGGCACACACGCCCAGGGCATCAATGGCCGCAGGAGCTTTAAGCTTGCCCAGCGCCAGTGCTGCTTTTTCACGTACCTGCCAGAAATCATCATGGGTTGCGGCGATCAGGGCATCCATGGCAAAAGAAGCTGCCAACCGGCCCAAGCCGTTGGCGGCTTCTGCCCGCACTATCCAACTCTCATCCCGCAGCGCAGTCACCAGGGTACTACCGACATCCGTTTCCTCCGCAAACAAAATAGCGCCGACCGCAGTACGCCGAACTTCAGTATCGTCATCCTCCAAAGCCAAGGGAATCAGTGCAGGAATAACACTGCTGTCCTGCAGGTATCCCAGCGCAGTGGCCGCCGCACGTCGCACAGCCGGTGCCGGGTGGCCCAGGTAGGCCAGGGCGTGTGGACGGGTCTCCGGCAGGCGGAAATGTTTCAGTGCATTCAGTACTCCCGTCACCACAAAGGCGTTATCCACCTCCAGCGCTTTTAACAGCGCCGGAGCAGCAGCTGCATCCTTCAGATCCGAGAGGGCATGGGCTGCGGCGTTACGTACCGCCTCATCTTCTGCCGTCAGGGCCTCCAGTAGGGCATCCGCCATTTCGCTGGCATCAAACTCGTCGATCACCCGAGCGGCTTCCTGCCGTACTGAGGCATTAGCGTCCTTCAGGGCACGGACAAACAGTTCGATGGCTTCAGGTTCAAAGCTGTCAACCAGATCCAATACCGCCACACGCCGGATAGCCGGGTCCGGGTTCTCCAATCGCAACGCCACATCTGCCAGCAACGGGTCTTCATAGTGACTCATCATAGTTCTCCTTGTCGGGTGGCCAAACTAGCTCAGCAAATAGGGCAGGTTGACGGTAACGGCATCGGTAGGGCAGTCGGTTTCACAAGGCATGCAGTACCAGCATTCGTCGTACTTCATGTGGGCCTTCCCGGTTTTTTCGTTAATCCACAACACATCCAGCGGACAGACATCAATACAGACCGTACAGCCTTTGTCGGCAATACATTTTTCCTCATCCACAATGACCGGCACGGCGGTCGCTTGAGTGGCTAATGGCATGGAACTTCTCCTATTATCAGCATCAGACTATCAACGTCGGACTATCAACATCAGACAATTTGCCGGTATCGCTCAGCCATTCGCGGCTTGTTTGATACGCAGGTTGGCATAAGCGGTTTTTTCTTCTTCATCCAGGGGCACGATGTAAGGCTCTACGGCAGCCTTGCGGCAACGCATGTCACCATTCTCGTCCTTGAACAACTGTACGTGGCAGAACCACTGACCGTTGTCGGTCTCCGGGAAATCCACCCGGTTGTGGTACAGCCCCCAACGGCTTTCCGTACGGTACATGGAGGACGCCGCCGCCATTTCGGCACAGTCGAGGATGGCTCTGACTTCCAGCGCACGAAAGAGTTCATGGGGGTCACGGGCACACAAATGCTGCAGGTCAGCCTTGATTTCCTGGAAGCGGTTGAGGCCGATCTCCATTTTTTTAGTGACCTTCGGTGGTTGCAGGTAGTCATTTACCAGGCGGCGGATCTTGAATTCCATCTGATTGGGGGGAATACCGTCTTCCCGCTGCAACGGCTGTAGGGCTGCCTTGAATTCCTCGGCGACCCATTGCCTATCAATCTCGCCGATGGTGGGATTGTCGGCGACAAACTGTGCCGCACTTTCACCGCAAATCTGCCCGTAAACGAAGGCTCCTAGCATGTAGTTGTGGGGTACCGACGCCATATCTCCGGCACCATAGAGGCCGGGAACCGTGGTCGCACCGGTCTCATCGACCAATACCCCCGAGGCACTATGGCCACTACAGAAACCGATTTCAGAAATGTGCATTTCCACCATACGCGAGCGGTAGTCATTGCCGCGGCCTTCGTGAAAACGCCCCCGGGTCGGGCGCTCATTGCTGTGCAGAATGGTCTCAATTTCCTGAATGGTTTCTTCTGCCAGATGGTCCAGTTTCAGGAACACAGGGCCAGAGCCACTTTCCAGCTCCCGGTGGAATTCCTGCATCATCTGCCCGGACCAGTAGTCGCATTCAATAAAACGCTGACCAAAGGCATTGGCGGTAAAGCCGCCCAAAGGTCCCGTCACATAGGCACAGGCCGGACCGTTGTAATCCTTGAGCAGGGGGTTGACCTGATAGCACTCAAGATTGTTCAACGCCGCTCCGGCATGGTAGGCCATGGCATGGCCGTCACCACAGTTGGCCGGATTTTCGTAAGTACCGAACAGGTACCCGCTGGCAGGCAATCCCAGACGTCCGGCCGCCCCCGTGGCCATGATTACAGCTTTAGCCTTGATCAGCCTGGGTTCGGCATTACGGGTTCCCAACGCCAGACAGCCACACACCCGGCCTTGGTTGTCCTTCAACAGACGAAAGGCTTGATAACGGTTATCAATATCCACCCGGTGCTTGCGCAGTCGCCGGTAGAGGATTTTTTTGACGTTATGGCCTTCAGGCATGGGCAGCACATAAGTGCCCAAGTGGTGCACTTTCTTTACGTCATACTCACCGGTTTCATCTTTCTGGAAATGCACGCCCCAGCTGTCCAGTTTTTCGATCATCGGGAAGCTGCGTTGAGCATAGGCCATGACGGTTTTCTGATTAACGATACCATCGTTGGCAATAGTAATTTCCTTAACATAGTCCTCTGCTGTGGCATGCCCGGGAATCACCGCGTTATTGAGCCCATCCATCCCCATACTGATGGCGCCGGAGCGTTTGACATTGGCTTTTTCCAACACCAATACACTTAGGTTGGGATTCTGTTCCTTCACTGTGACCGCTGCCATGGGTCCGGCCGTGCCACCGCCGATGACTAACACATCGACCTCAACTTCGTTGATTTTCAGGTTCTCAGTCATTTCAAGACTCCTTCTGTCTATCCATTCCGGTCAGCCTGATATTGGTCAGACTGAAACGGTCTTGTGTTAACGGTTACGATCAAGTTCAAAGTGGTATTGATAGGAATCACCGCGGAACGAGAGATACTCGAAATCCACCGGCTTCGCCTTGGCGTCATAGGTCAGCCGCCGCACCCGCATAATCGGGTCACCCTCATTCAGGGCCAGCAGAGCGGCAATCTCTGTTTCAGCGCCGCGGGCTTCGAGGTATACATCCGCGCGGCCCAGTGGGGTATTGAGCTGATTCTCCAGCATCGGAAAAATATCCACCGTCAGATCGCGGCCAAATAATTTGCGGCCGATAACCGTGGGGAAGAAAGACACATCCACTGACACCGGTTCCCGGTTGAGATAGCGAATCCGCTTCACTTCGACAACTTGTTCCTGGGCTCCCAGTTCCAGTGATTCACGAACCTCTCGTGGCGGCCGCCGCTTCTGGATGCCCAGCAGGCGGGCAGAAATGTCATAGCCCTTGGGAGCCATCGCCTCACCAAAACCTTCCAGGCGGTGAATATCCTGTACAGCTTTGGGCTTGCTGACGAAAGTGCCCTTGCCTTGGGCACTGAATACCAGGCCCTCACCATGCAGCTCCCTTAACGCCTGGCGCACGGTAATACGGCTAACACTAAACTGCTTCATCAGATTGTTTTCCGACGGCAGCCGCTCATAGGGTCCATATTCCCCCTGCAGAATTTTCTGTTTGAGGGATTCTTTTATCTGTACATAAAGTGGCTGCGCATTGTTTTCGATGGCCAGCTCTGAACCCATGTTGGTTTCCTCCTGGTTAGTCCTGAAAATCGATTCCAGATCGGCTATTCCGCCAGCTCGCTATAACCTGTTATAACAAGTTCATTAGTGCAAAAAGGTTTCTGCGTTGCCGGCTTCCTGATTCCAATTGGCCAGTCCCGCTGCCAGCTGACGCCTCTCCCGGGAGGACAGATGGTGTGCAATCTGATTCATGGATACGCTACCGGGCCCCACACCTGTTGCCTTTAGTCCCGCATCGCCAAACACAGAATCAACGCGCCGGCGCGAGGCAAATTCATCCAACTGTTTGGCCAGATAGGCCTCATGCTGCCCCTTCAATCGCGGTGCCTGTGGCAGACCGTCCTGCCCGTGGCAGCTTTCACAGGCGGGTATCTGCCGGTCAGCCAGCCCGTTGTAATAAAGAGTCTGCACCCAGTCTGTTATGGCACTTTCATTTGCCTGTGCGACCATTGATTGCCCGGTAAGCTGCCGGTCAGCAAAATAGTCCGCCAGCAGGCTGATTTCCGGTACCGTTAAAGGCTCTGCCATAGTTTGCATGACACCACCATCATTGTTTCTTTGGCCCCGCTGGAAAGCCTGCAGCTGTCGCTGCAGATATTCCGGTTTCTGTCCGGCCAGATGGGGGAAACGCGGGCTGGCGCTGACCCCATCGAGGCCATGGCAAAAGGCGCAGGATTCCCAAGGCTGCAGGCCGCTGATATCCACCATATCTGCCCAACCACTACTGGCTACCAACAAAGTCATGGCAGTAACGGCAGTATTTTTGCTGGGTACTTTCATCAGCGTTTTCATGTGGGCTCTCATCCAAGCTTTCATAAAAAGTTCAGTGACTCGCCGCTGTGCGGACTGAATCAGTCGTCAACCCACTGACCCACACCGCCAACTGTTCACCGTTGAAGGGTGGTATAAACTGCCCGACCCATTGCCCCTTATCATTGAACAGGTAGATCCGCGTCTGGTGCATCATCTGGTAATGGTCGTGGTCATGTTTCTTCTTCACCACCACATGAGCATCCAGTGCATCCTGCAACGACTTCATATAGGAGCCTGCACTGGTGGCACCAACAAACCTGGAATCAAACTGTGTGACATAAGCAGACAGCACCTCTGGAGTATCGCGGTCGGGATCTACGCTGATGAAGGTGACGGCCGGCAGATCAGCACCTTGTTGCTCCAGGGTTTTCATCATTTGCCGTAGGTGTGCCATGTGAACAGGGCATACGTCCGGACATTGGGTATAACCCAGGAATACCAGGTTCCAGGGCCGGTTCACTTCATCCAGGCGCATCTTTTCACCCCGATGATTGATCAATGGCAGAGGTGGCAGAGTCCGGGCCTCGTCAAATAGCGCCAGCTCAGCCCGGGCTTGCAGGGACATGATCGTAGACAGTGCCAGCAACAGGGTTAGGAGTTTCATCCAAGCCAGCGTAGGGATGGGCTTTATAAAGGTCATGTCGCTATCCTCCAGTACCGTCACTAATGGACGGCATTTTGTTGCTCAAATGCTTTTAGGGTTTCCTGACGAATCAGGGAGTGGCATTGCCGTTTGAGTTCGGCAAACTCCGCAGAGGTTACGATGTCCGCGGGCCTGGGTCGGGGCAGATTAATCGCAATGTCGGCAATCAACCGTCCTGGGCTGGCACTCATCACCACCACCCTGTCGGCCAACAACACGGCCTCGTCGATATCATGAGTGACAAAGACCACAGTGGTCTTGAACTCGGACCATAGATCCAGCAAGTTCAGTTGCATCATGCTGCGGGTTTGTGCGTCCAGAGCGCCGAATGGTTCGTCCATCAGCAGTACCGAGGGGTAGTTGGCAAGCGCCCTGGCTATACCCACCCGCTGCTGCATGCCGCCGGAGAGCATGGTGGGATAATGTTTGGCGTAAGCGGTCAGCCCCACCAACTCAAGAAAAGTACGTGCAATACTCTCAGCTTCGGCAGCACTGCTGCCGGCCATCCTTGGCCCGAAGGCCACGTTTTCCAACACGGATTTCCATGGAAACAGTGAATGTTGCTGAAACACCATACCGCGGTCAGGACCGGGCTGGGTCACCGGCTTCTGATCCAGCAATACCTGGCCGGAAGTCGGCGGGATAAATCCGGCAATACTGTTCAGCAGTGTGGACTTGCCACAGCCCGAAGGCCCCAGCAGGCAGACGAACTCACCTGGTTTGATATCCAGGCAGGCATGATTCACCGCCATATTGATTTGATCCTTAAGCCGGAAGCTGATACTGACATCTTCCACCAGTACATGACCGGCCCCGGCATTGCGACGCTTAATCGCAGCCCGATGCTGATCCAAAGAAACAGGCTCGGCTTTATTAACGTTGGCGACCATGATGGATGCCTCCTGATTGTTGCCAAAATGCCGACAGACTTCCGCTGAGGCTGCCTGGGGCCACCTTCGCTGTCGGCTTACCGGATTGATCGGAAGGTTGCGAACATGGATCCAGTCGCGATAAATGCCGGCCGATCACCAGCAGCCATAACAGCAGCACACCGAGAGCCACAGCAAACAGCAGATTGCCAAAGGGTTCTATTTGCAGGCTGAGGCTGGAACTCAAACCAAGAATGGATAGATACACCGCCCAGGTAGGCGTGGCACAGCAGACCACCCACGATATGGTGGCACTGGTTAGCCCGATCAGCCCGCCACTGGCCATCAGTAACAGGCCACCGGTTTTTCCAAGCCTGGCGGTGCTCTGACTGTCAGGCTGATAACTGGAGTCTCTGGTAACGGCACATTGCCGGCTAACGTCCCGGTAATACAACAGAATGGTCGCCAGCATAGTTGATGCCAGCAGCAAACCAAGCACGCGTACCGGGATCAGTGCGTAACTCCACTCAGCAATGCCGTAGTAGTCGGGATTCCGGAACCCCAGTTCCAGCCATGCCTCATCCAACATCAGCAGCCAGGTGTCATGCCAGGCGGGAGTGCCGGAGATGATCAACTGCAAATTGTCCCACCAGGGGTAGAACACCAGATAGTTGGGCCATTGCTGAAACCTGAGTCCAAGGGTCAGACCTAACACGCAGATATAACCGGCAAGCATCAGAATCACCAACGCAATACCATAGCCATATTGGCGACGCCAAAGTCTTGCGGGTGCGTATAGCCCTATGAGCAGATGCAGACCCTCAGCTGAATACTGTCTGCTGGGTGCTGGAGAATCGTTCATTGATTACACCCGCCCTTCTTTATCCACCTGCCAGCGCAATAGCGGCCGGGCGGCGAATTTAACCAAAGCTGTGGACAAGGTACCGAGCAGGCCGATGGTAAGCATGCCGATGATAATATTTTCATATTCCACCAGGGTGTAGCTGGTCCAGGTGAAATAGCCGATTCCATACTGACCGCTGATGATTTCCCCGGCTAACAGCGAAAACCAGGACACCCCCATACCGATGGCCAGCCCGGCGACAATGCTGGGCAGCGCCGCGGGAAGAACTACATGCCACATAATGGCCTTGTTGGATGCACCCAGAGATCTTGCTGCCCGCACCAGCACGGCAGGCGTTTGTTCTACGCCGTGCACGGTATTGAGTACGATAGGAAAGAAGGCCCCAAGAAAGGTAATAAAGATGATGCTGGACTCTTCCGTCGGCAGCATGAGAATGGCCAGCGGAATCCAGGCAACCGCAGGAATAGGTCGCAGGATTTCAATATAAGGATTGAAGAAATCTTCAAACGCCTTAAAGCGCCCCATCATGGCACCAATAAAAATCCCCAGTGCAGCCGCCAGCAGATAACCCAGCACAATCCTCTTAACACTCACACCGATATGCACATAAAAATCGGCAGTGGCCAACTGTTCCAGTAATACGTCCCATACCACCAGAGGTGGTGGAACATTGGTAAAGTCCAGAATCAGGTTCCAATGTTGGGTCGATGCCAGGTGCCACATCATCAATGCCAGCATGATGGCGAAAACCCGGATACTGTAACTCTTAGCGCGCCCCCCGGTGAGCATCTCCCACAGCGGATGCCGAAGGTGCAAATCCGGCATAGAGCTTTCCTTAGCAGGCTGCTCCGGAGTTAGCGGATTCAAGTTTTCCGTACCGCCGGTGGTGGCTGGCGCACTTTTAGGCATGGGCGTCGACATGGTTCATCCTATTTATACAGTCACTGTCTGTCTTGGCTAGCGATGTTGGCTTATGTAATCGGGCGCATGGAAAGCTCCCGTATGACCCTCAGGTCCATACGGGCTACCACTTAAATCAGCGGCTCGCCACTGATACTGGTGCCGGCTTCAGGCCGGCCACTTTGGCACTGCTCACCGCATCTTCAAATGCGATCACCTGGCCACCGAGCTTGAGCGCAAATTTGTCGGCATCAGGTTTGCGCATGAACGCGGTATAAGCCCCGTCCTTGTCTTTTACATAGAAGGCAACGTTGCCAAACAACTTCAACGAGGTGACGTTGTCATACACGTAGGTAGCATTCACTTTTTGCCCTGTGGCTTCGTATTCATTCAGCGCAGTCATCATGTCAGCGATGGACGGATAGGTTTCCAGGCCATTCTTAGCGTGCCAGATTTCCGCTGCTGGAAAGGACTTGTTGGTAACTTTGGGGTCATAGATCCTGGCAACGTCTGTGGCGTAGTCGAGGCCCAGTTCCTGATAGGCCTGTTTGACGAACCTGTCCTGAATCCACTCGTTCAGATCCAGCGGTGGGATTTTCTTCTCTTTTTCCAGCACACCGTGATCCAGCGCCAGCGCTTCAACCCAGGCTTTTTTGATGGTGGGGTCCAGGGTCAGGTGACCGCCTTTACTGAAATAAAGGTACTGCACTTCTTTTTCGATGCCAGTCCACTTTTCCAGGGACTCTGCGGCACGAACAGGGTCTTCCCGCACCCAGTTGCCTGCCTCGACGACTGCTTTGATAAAGGCCACTACCACTTCAGGGTATTGCTCGGCATAGTCTTTGCGGACTACCACGCCATGCAGGTAGGGCACTCCGGTTTCGCTGCCGTCGTATATCTTGCGGCCGGTGCCACGGAATTCCATGACTTCGGACCAGGGGCAGAAATCCGCGTGGGCGGCAATCTTACCTTTGGCAATATTGGCCGCACCTACCGGTGGTGACTGGTTTTTGATGGTAATAGAGCTGCTGGACAGCCCGGCGTCCTGAATGGCTTTCAGTGACATGCCCCAGGCAGCACTGCCGACCGGGACGGATAAGTCCTTGCCCTGCAAATCACTAAGGGTAAAGACGTCAGAATCGGTGGGGACCACGATGGCATTGCCGGAACCGTGAACGTTATATCCGGTACCCGCCACATAGAGAGAACGCAAACTCTCGGTTTCCTGAAACTTGGCACCGTTAACGATCAGGGGATAATCTCCCATCACACCAAAATCGAGTTTATTGGCCAGCATCATGTTGGTAATGGGAGGCCCGGACGTATAGTCCTTCCATTCCATTTCATACTCCACGCCTGCGTATTTGCCGTCCCTGGGCAGGTATTTTTCTATCAACTTCAATTCTTTCAGGATAATTCCAGCGGAATAGGTATCGGTGCACATACTCTGGTGACCGACACCAACGCGGATAGTCTCTCCCGCGCTGGCAGGTTGAGTCAGCCCTATAGATAGGCTGACCGAAAGACCAAGGGTGGTTGCCAAGCTTAAAACTTTCCGGTGCATGATGGATTTCCTCACAAGTAGGCTGGTTCAGTTACTTGTCCTAACATGTTATGACCTGTCATATGGAATAGAGCGAAGTCTGTGCCAGCCTTCTTTGACAGCCACACTAATGCCGTTTAACCCCATGTTTTACATAAAGAATAAAAATTAATCAGGTGGAGGATTAAGAGTTGTCACCAAAATGGTGCCGACGGGGAAAAATCACCGAATCGCCAAAGCGGTGCAGCCGTCGCACAGGAATAAATCACTATAATTGGGCATTTTTAATACAAGTAGGATCACTTTCCAGTACCTAGAATAAGTAGCTCCTAGGCCAAGTAGATCCTAGAACAAGTAGTACGTCGAATAAGTAGTACGTCGAACAGACTTCAGGGAAAGCCCAGAAAAGGTATTTGCCTGTCAGTGATGGCAGAGACCGAGAGATAAATAGATTAATCAAATCGAAACTAGAAAATATCATAGTCTAAACCTATCAAATAGATTCAAACTAATAATTTCAAAACATTCATAGATAACATCTATTATTACACCCGTATTCATTAACCAGCTCAAACAAGCTGAAGACCTATTTTGAGGGAGTTTCCATGTTAGCTAACCGCGAAGGCCAAAGAGTTCCAAACGTAACGTTTAACCTGAGAGAAGGTGAAGAGTGGGTACAGGTTTCCACCGATGACCTGTTCGCCAACAAAACTGTGGTGCTGTTCGCCCTGCCGGGGGCATTTACCCCGACCTGTTCCAGCACCCATTTGCCGCGCTATAACGAGCTGGCGCCGGTGTTCAAAGCTAACGGTGTCGATTCCATTATCTGTCTGTCCGTCAACGATTCTTTCGTTATGAACGCCTGGCAGGCGGATCAGAAGGCTGAAAACATCCGTTTCCTGGCTGACGGTAACGGCGACTTCTCCGCCGGCATGGGCATGCTGGTAGAAAAAAACGATCTCGGCTTTGGCAAACGCACTTGGCGTTACAGCATGCTGGTGAAAAACGGGATCATCGAAAAAATGTTTATCGAGCCTGATGTTCCCGGCGACCCGTTCCAAGTGAGCGATGCCGACACCATGTTGAACCACATTAACGCCGAAGCCCAGTTGCCACAACGTGTCACTGTGTTCAGCAAACCCGGTTGTCCACACTGCGCCCGAGCCCACAAACTGCTGACCGATCACGGTATCAGCTTTGAATCCATCACTCTGGGAGTGAACGGATTGAGCTATAGCACTTTGCAGGCAGTGACCGGAATGGGCACAACACCGCAGGTGTTTATCGACGGCAAACGCATCGGTGGTGCCGACGACCTGGAAGCTTACTTCGGCTAATCCGCCAGGCTTTCAGCAAAATAACGACCCTCCCCGGCAGGCACTTCGGTCTGTCGGGGGAGGGGAATACAAACCGGGTTATTACCGACTCGCGATGACAGATCCTGACCCCGTTCAGATTGAAAAATACAGGACAAAACCATGACCACCAAACAAGTCGATGTGGCTATCATTGGAGCAGGCACCGCTGGCATGGGAGCCTACCGGGCCGCACGGGAACATACAGACAGCGTTTTACTGATTGAAGGCGACCAATATGGCACCACCTGTGCCCGTGTGGGCTGCATGCCCAGTAAGCTGCTGATTGCCGCGGCGGAAGCGGCTCATCATCACCGTCATTCCGATCTATTCGGTGTCGCCTCCAATGAGCCTGAAATTGACGGCCCTAGGGTTATGGCCAGGGTGCGGGCAGAGCGCGACCGCTTTGTCGGTTTCGTCAAAGAAGCTGTAGAGGGCTTTGATCCTGAACAGCGGGTCATGGGTTACGCCCAGTTTATTGGCCCCAATACGCTGAAAGTCGGCACGGATCTTACCGTAGAAGCCAAACGTATCGTCATCGCCACAGGTTCACGACCCAATATTCCTGGTTTTCTGCATGCTGCTGCGGATCGCCTGGTAGTGAACGATGACGTTTTTGAATGGCAGGATCTGCCGGCCAGTGTCGCGGTATTCGGCCCCGGGGTTATTGGTCTTGAATTAGGTCAGGCCTTGTCGCGCTTAGGTGTGGACGTTCGTATGTTTGGCGTCGGCGGCAGTGTCGGCCCTATCAAGGATGCAGAAATTCGCGACTATGCGGAGGCCGTCTTTAACCGGGAATTCTACCTGGACCCGAATGCACAGGTGGAGGCATTGGAGCGCACTGATGCTGGTGTCGCCATCACTTACCTGCATAGGGACAAAGGTCGCATCACCGAAACTTTTGATTTTGTGGTAGCCGCCACAGGTCGTCGCCCAAATATCGACAGTATCGGCATCGAACAGGCACTGCTGGCATTGGACGAGCGCGGTGTTCCGATGTTCGACCGCTACAGTCTTCAGACACGCCGCTTACAAGCTGACGGCAACACGGTGCCCGGACCGGTTTTTCTGGCAGGTGATGCCAATAACGATTTACCTCTGCTGCATGAAGCCGCCGATGAAGGCCGCATCGCCGGTGGCAACGCAGGACGCTTTCCGGATGTACGTTCAGGCTTGCGACGCACGGCCCTGGGTGTGGTCTTCAGCGACCCGCAGATTGCCAGCGTCGGGCTCTCCCTGCAGGAAGTGCAGGAACGCTGCCGCGGCTGCTACGCCGAGGGCTTTGTATCCTTCGAAGACCAGGGCCGTAGCCGGGTGATGGGCAAGAACGTCGGCATGCTCAAGGTCTACGGAGAACAGGGCACCGGTTTGTTCCTGGGCGCGGAAATGATAGGGCCGGCAGCAGAGCACATTGCCCACGCTTTGAGCTGGGTCGCCCAGCGTCGGTTAACGGTATCTGAGATTCTTGAGCTGCCCTTCTACCACCCGGTGATCGAAGAGGGGGTACGTACGGCACTGCGGGATCTCAATAGCAAATTACATTTAGGACCTGCAGTCATTGAGCGTTGCATGGACTGTGGTCCTGGCGCTTAAAGGTGTACAATTTTTAACCATAACCTTTTTCAGGCCAACCAGGGTCTGAACAAAGTGCAGGTGGAAACCTTCGGGCTGCCTGCTCACCAGGTGTCAAAGGGGAAAAGCAATGAATGAACACATCCTCATCAGTGACTATATGGATCGCCAGCCTGCCGTGATCCGCTGTAACACCCCTCTCACGGAGGTGGTGAAGATTCTTATCGACAAAGGCATTACCGGCGCACCTGTAGTCAACAGTAAAAAAGAAGTGCTGGGTTTCGTGTCTGAGAAGGACTGCATCAAGAGCCTTCTGAGCAGCAGCTACTATGCGGAGGGCGCTACCACTGTAAATGACGTCATGCGCAAAATCGCACTGACCATGAAGCCAGATGACAGTATTATCGACCTGGCTCACAGCATGGAAGATCAAAAGCCCAAAGTGTATCCAGTGGTGGAAGATGGTCGCCTGGTAGGGGTGATCACCCGTGCGCATGTACTCAAAGCACTACAGGCCCTACAGCGCAGACAACATCGCCCGGCTGCCTGAGAGGCGCGGGTGACTTAGCTTGAAATCAGGCCATGATTAACCATGGCCTGATGATGGCAGTCTTTAAACACCCGTGGCATTCTGGATGGCCGACCGGTTTTCATATCAATACAGGCATATCGACAGTGTGCCCGTACCAATGTTCGGGCATCCGTCAGCCGCACAATCTGAAATTTTCGCTCTGACATCAGACGGCCATCGCTGGTGGTTATCCAGGTCCCGATAATCACCTCATCACCGGCGTAGGCGCTGGCCAGATAATCTATTTCCGTACGGGTAATAGCCATGGCTTTACCGCTGTCTTCATGAGACTGCCAGTTCATACCCAACGGTTCAATGTGACGCCAGCTCACCTCCTCCATCCAGTGCAGATAGGCTGTGTTATTAGCATGCCCCAGGCGGTCGGTATCTTCCGGCCTGACTATTAACTGGTAGGTATGCGGTTGCGGAAGATCCCACTCTATGGCACCAGGCATAGCAATATCCGATTATTCAGCGTATTTCGACAACGGGATTAGCCTTGTTGTAACTGGGCAATAAAAGCTTCCGATTCGGCAATGGATTTTTCCATATCTTTGATTAATCGGGCCACATTGCCTTCAACAGATTTCAACTCACCCTTAAGGCCATCTATAGCGCGGGCATTAAGGTTGTGTTTGAGATACAACACCTGGTCCCGCAGGGAATTCAGCACCGGTTGCATCCGTTTTTCGGCTGCCCTCATGGCACCGATCAAACCATTGTACTGGCGTCTGGTGGCACGTAGTTTAGCCGCACTGTCATTCTTCAGGGTCTGGCTGGTGTAGAGGTTCAGTTCTTCCTCCCACTCTTCGAACAACGCTTCAGAGACATTCTCAACCGATTCTATACGATCAGTGACCTCATTGGCTGCGTCCTCACTATCTTCATAAGCGGCATTGAGGCGGTCATATTGGTCCTGTAGTCCTGTATCAGGCTTGCCAAACATCTGCTGGAACTGATGCAGGGCAGACTTGAACTCTTCCTTGGCATCTTCCTGTGCATCCCGGGCATCCTCTACCCGGTCAACCATGATGTCACGTTTGTGAATTCCCACTTTTTCCATAGCGCCGTAATAAGCACTCTGGCAAGCCGTGAGGCTAAACAGCATCACTATTACCAGGGGTAATCGCTGCATCAGTGGCTTGTGCATGTATCTATTCCTCATTGCTATATTTAAATTCGGTAGCTCCAGTACTGCGGCCCATAAGTTACCGCAGGTATTCAGCATGGACTGAACATACCTTAGATTAAAGGACGATGCCATGAACGCCAAAATCTTTCCCTTGCCACCGGTGAAGTGCAACTCGAACTGGCTCCAGGCACCCATACCCTGCAATTGATCCCCGGAAATAAAATGCACTAGTCTTACAATCCTCCAGTGGTGTCTGAACAGGTGACATCATTGTCACCAAATAGGCAGACATTTGATTAGATGGGTACTTATTCGACTTGCAATACAGCCGGGAAAGCTTAGGCTTGAAGCCTGTTCCGTGCCCTTCTCTAAAGCGAGTGTTTATGTCCTCTACAGCCCAGCTATCCAGCTTTCAGGCCCTGTTGAGCCTGCTTCGTTATGCCCGTGGTTACCGCTCCCGGATTATCTGGGCCAGCGTCTGTTCCATCATCAATAAACTCTTCGATATTGCGCCGGAAATATTGATAGGCATCGCCATCGATGTGGTGGTGAATCAGGACCAGAGCTTTGTTGCTGCGATCGGTTTTGAAACCCCGAAGGAACAGATTCTGGTACTGGGTATACTGACATTTTTTATCTGGGCCGGTGAATCTCTGTTTGAGTATCTGCACCTGATTCTGTGGCGTAATCTCGGCCAACGCCTGCAGTCTGACCTGCGCCAGGATGCTTATGACCATATCCAGCGCTTGGACATGGCTTTCTTCGAAGCCCGCAGTTCCGGTCAACTGGTTTCCATTCTGAATGATGATGTGAACCAGCTGGAACGATTTCTCGACGGCGGTGCCAATAACCTGATCCAGGTATTTGTCACCGTCGTTGCCGTTGGTGGAGTGTTCTTTGTGCTGTCGCCGATGATTGCCCTGATGGCTTTTACCCCGATTCCCGTCATTATCTGGGGAGCCTTTTACTTCCTGCGTAAAGCAACGCCACTCTATGCCGACGTCAGGGACAAGGTGGGTGAACTGGCCTCGCGACTGGCCAATAACATTGGTGGCATTGCCACTATCAAAAGTTTCACCGCCGAGATTATGGAGTCTCAACGACTGCGGGAGAACAGTGAAAGTTACGTTGAAGCCAATCGTAAGGCCATAGCAGTCAGCTCCGCCTTTATCCCGGTCATCCGGATGGCCATTCTTGCAGGCTTTCTGGCCACCTTTACCATTGGCGGTTTCATGGCTTTGGAAGGCAGCCTCAATGTAGGTGCCTATGGCGTGCTGGTATTTTTAACCCAACGGCTATTGTGGCCGCTCACCAATCTGGCGCAGACCGTGGACCTGTTCGAACGGGCTATGGCCAGCACCCGCCGGATTCTGGGCCTGCTTGAAACGCCCATTGATGTCCGCGATGATGGCTCCCGTGTGCCCGAGTCTCCAATCCAGGGTAATGTACATTTCCAGCAGGTCAGCTTTGAATATTCCGCCGGAGCCGGAGGTGTTGAGAAGATCGATCTGCAGGTGAATGCCGGTACCACCCTGGCTTTGGTCGGTGCCACCGGTTCAGGCAAATCCACACTGATCAAATTACTGCTACGGTTTTACCAGCCGCAGGCAGGCAACATTGAACTGGACGGCATTCCTATCGCCGAGATGCCGCTAAAGACTTTGCGTGGTGCTATTGGTCTGGTCAGCCAGGATGTGTTTCTGTTTGAAGGCAGCATCCGTGACAACATTGCCTATGGCAAGCCCGATGCAAATGACGCTGACATTATCAATGCTGCCAAAACCGCGGAAGCCTGGGAGTTTATCCAGCGCCTGCCGCAGGGCCTGGATACGCCGGTGGGAGAACGCGGCGTCAAACTCTCCGGCGGCCAGCGCCAGCGCCTGTCACTGGCACGGGCGTTGTTGAAAGATCCTCCCATATTGGTGTTGGATGAGGCCACCAGTGCTGTCGATAACGAAACTGAGGCGGCTATTCAGCGCTCACTCAAACGTATCGCCCATGGCCGTACCATCGTGATGATCGCCCATCGTCTCTCCACTATTGTACATGCCGAGAATATTGTAGTGCTGGAGCACGGTCGTGTGGTCGAACTGGGTACCCACGCGCAGTTGCTGGAACAGCGCGGCGCCTATTGGTCACAATGGCAGGTGCAAACTGGTGGTGTACTGGAGGAAGAAGTGGGTGCACTGAAATAGGGTAAAAGGGATGTCCAACCGGCATCCCTTTTTTATGGGCTTTAGCAAAGATTAATAAGGAACATCCATCGCATCACACAAAAACGACACTAATGGCCCTGCCGCCTGAAAACTGGCTGCAACCTTTCCTACCAGATCTTTCTCCATGGCCTCTTCAGGCGCAAATTCCGCCATTGCAAAATAGCTTTTGCGTTTCAGATCTTCAATATGAGGATCCTCAGTTGCAAAGCCCTTGGGGGGCCTTGTGAGCCCGTCCCCGGCGACACCACCGTGAACCTTCTTTAACTTCTTGTCGTCCAGCACCTGCTGCCAGCGATCAGGCTTATCACGAATCCGCTCTCGAATTTTCAACAGGGCCGGAGGTTCAGGCATCCAGATGCCTCCACCACAGACTAACCGGTCCGTGCCAAAGTGCACGTAGAAACCGGGAGTGTGTACATTTTTATAATACTGATGGCGAAACTGCGCGGCGGCATGAGTCTTATAGGGAGTCTTGTCTTTGGAAAAGCGCGTATCCCGGTAGATGCGGAAAATAGAGCCGCCGTTTAAACGCGAGTCCGCAACAAAATAGGGGGAGACATTCATCAGCTCCGGCGCCATAGCTTCAATAAAACTCACCAGTGGCTGCTGCACATCTTTCTTGAAGCGGTCTTTATTGGCGTTAAACCAATCTCGATCATTATTGGCACTGAGTTCCGTAAAGAACTGCAAAAAGCTGGGAGTGAACCCGGAAAATGTTGTCATGGGAGCGTCCTTAACGTTTGATCCAAAACCAGCCTGAAGTATCACAATGCCAACTGCCGGAGCGGAAGATAACCTCAGGAAAATAAGGCCGCTACTCCAGGACTTCGGCCAGAGACAGAATTCTGGCCTATTTGTGCACTTGATAAAAGAGGTGTAATTCGAAAGAGATTGAGGTCCCATATCAGCAGGATGGGCAGAGGAATGATATTAACTACCAAAAAACTGACATATTAATCCATTAGCTGGAATCAACAGCTAATACAGAGACGGCAATGTTGTTATTCCGGCAGAACATTACCCGTACTGTCATTGCGTTCCAGGCGAAGGTACTTGAGGGCAATCTCCCGGAATCGGCCGGCGCCGGCCAGACGGCTATAGCCTTTATTGAAAGCGGTTATGATGTCTTCGGCGTTGGGAATGCTCTTAGCCACAATCAGATGCAGGCCATGGACGTTGATCTTGCGTTGGTGTACTTCAATGTCTCTTCGTTGTTCCTTATTGTAGTCTTCGCGAAGAATATTCAGTCCGACCAGATAGGAAGCGGGAAACGCATCAAGGCGACCGACCTTAAGCATTTCAAAACCGATTTTGTCAGAGTTGATCATGATGGGATGAAAACGCTGGCTTTCCATTGCCTCCTTCCATTCCGGTGCGTAGGAATATCCCAAAACCCCGCCGATATTATATTTCTTAAGATCATCATAATTCTGCCAGTCAAAGCCGCTCTCCTTACGGTAGAAGAATACATTGCTGGTGACGATGACAGGGACACTGAAATAGAAATGTTCCTTACGGTTTTTCCTCACGGCCCATAAATAGCTGGCATCATAGTGGCCTGCCTGGGCTTCAGCAAAAGCCCGTTTCCAAGGCAGGTAAACCAGCTGCACCTGGTAGCCTGCGTTTGCAAAACTTTCCCGCAAGATGACGGCTGCCATACCTTCATCCAAAAGTTCCTGGCCGATATAGGGCTCCCAGTCACCAACAACAACTCTTACCACCGGCATCTCGGCGGCCACAGATCCTGGTATAAACCAGAACCCCGCAGAAAGCCACAAAGTGATTAATAGTCTGGCGATTCCCATTTCCAGTCTCCTGCCTACTGGGGAAGTGCACAATTCATCTTCCTATAAAGATAGACCGCTTTCCAGGATTTACCGCCTGTCGGGACGGGATTCGGACAGATTAAAACGGCAGTGCAAGCGCAGGCTCTGACAAAGCAGACAACTGTTCACGCAGCTCAAGGATATGCTGCCCCCAATAGCGCTCCGTATTAAACCATGGGAAGTTATGGGGAAAAGCAGGGTCTTCCCAGCGCCGGGCTAACCAGGCACAGTAATGCAACATCCGCAGGGTTCGCAGAGGCTCAATCCATTTCAACTGCGACCGCGGAAACTCATAAAATTCGTCATAGCCTTCCACAATTTCCATCAGCTGTTGTATCTGATTCGAGCGCTCTCCAGACAAAAGCATCCAGATATCCTGTATCGCCGGAGCCATACGGGCATCGTCGAAGTCGACAAAATGAACCTGATCGTCCCGCCACAACATATTGCCGATATGACAATCGCCATGTGTTCGCATCAAACTGTCCCGATATTCCTGTCCCAGTTGCTCATTGAGCCGGGCCAGCAGATCCTTGGTAAGAGAGTCATATGCGCTTTGCAGACTGGAGGGGATAAAACCAGAGCCCACCAGCTCGACACACTCCTCACCATAGGTCTGTACATTAATTTCCGGGCGATAGCGGAACGGCTTGGTGGCGGAAATAGCATGCATGCGCCCCATCATCCGTCCCAGAGTAAAAAGATTGTCCATCTGGTCCAGCTCCGGGGCATGGCCACCTTTACGCTGATACAGGCTGAAGTAAAAGCCCTCATATTCACGCACACTGGTGCCATCATCCCGCCGAATGGGGGTCACTACCGGAAACTCGTGGGACTCCAACTCATAGGTGTAGTCATGCTCTTCCAAAATCTGTTGGTAACTCCAGCGGCCTGGACGATAGAACTTAGCAATCAGGGGTTGGGCATCTTCTATACCCACTTGATAGACCCGGTTTTCATAGCTGTTCAGGGGGAAAATGCGGCCATCGCACCATAGACCTTCAGCTTCAATGGCATCCAGAATAAATTCGGGCGTCAAAGCTTCGTATGGATGCAACTGCAGGGAATCTAGAGTCATGTTAATCGCGGCCTGTCTTTCAATAATTGGTAAGTGTATCAATAAGTGCGCATGACAGGCAGTGCTCTTCAGGGCTGGACTTGCGGGTCAGCCTGTAGCCAGGGAGCTTCTGTCACCAAGCGAACATGAAAGATCATGCGCTTTTCAGCGATATAGGGAAAGCCATTATTAAAATCCACCGACCAGGCCAGTGAAGGGTTGGCAGGCACTTCCGTACGACTCCAATAGCGGGCCGACATGGTGTTGGGAAAATAGCGGGTATCGATATCCGGATAGTAGTTCACAGGATGGTCGAGCAATCTCAGTTCCCCGGCGTCCGGCAGGCGCCAAGCCGTGGAGCCACAGAAGTCCGCCAGGTTGACCTCCGTCACAAATCCCTGGGTGTCGCAGGGTGTGCCATAGCATTCACCCCTGTCCGACGCACCGGCTTTGAGTGCTTCCGGGCCATCCTCTGGTTCGTCAGTTGTCGCTGACTCTGTAGAGGGTTCATACCAGGAATAAGTATGTTCCCAATCCTGCCAGCCGCCGTCATCACGTTTGACTTCCCACATAAGGCCGGTGGAGCTGTCATAGACACAGTGCCAGACCGCACTGTCGTCTGGCAGGATCTGCCCATCAATGTTCACCTTGAAAAACCGATTCTTCTCCTGGGTGGTAACACTGTTGGTCTCCTTGCGCGCCAACCCGGCAGGTTCCTCGATTTCTTCTACCATAGAATTTGGCATAGATGCGTCCCAATTAACCAGGATTTCCCTGGTCTGAGTTCGTTCAACAGCAGGCCTGTACCACCAGACAACACACGCCAGGAGCAGTAATAGAAGGGCAAATAACACGAATAGGCGCCGTTTAGTCACAAAAAAGAAGCCTCGCTTTACAGACCCCCAATTAGGGCGGGATGTTTACAAAAATCATACCAAATGTCTGTGCCGGATAACCCTGGTTAATTGAGACTGTAACAGGATTTCTATATGATCGCGCCGACTCATCCACCACCACAGGTTTTTCTCAATGTTTCAATCGGTTAAATTGCATATTCGGTATTTATTCACTTTTTTGATAGTGGCTGGTAGTGTTGTTCCCGCCAGTTCGGCCGCTACCGCAGCGGCACTGCTGGAGCCGGCGCTGAAGACTGATGGTAAGCCACTATTTGCTATTCACGGCTCCAATACCATAGGTGCACATCTGGCCCCCTCATTGGTGAAAAAATATCTGCAGTCTCAAGGTGTAGAACAGGCCAAGCTGGAAACAACCGCGACCGAAAACGAAATCCTGGTTTCCGGCCAATTAAACGGCAAGTCTGCCCAGGTTCTGGTCGCTGCTCATGGCTCCAGCACCGGCTACAGGGCATTGGCCGGCGGCATAGCAGATATCTGGGCTTCGTCCCGTCCTGCCAAGGAAAAGGAAATCGTCTCGTTCCTGAATCAGGCAGATCTGTCATCGATGGCCTCTGAACATGTTATTGCCATAGATGGTCTGGCCATTTTGGTCAATTCTAAGAATAGCCTGCAAGTACTGACAAAAGACCAAGTCAGCAAGCTGTTTTCAGGCCAGATCAAGAACTGGTCCGAACTAGGTGGAGCAGACCTGGCAGTACATGTTTATGCCCGTGACGAACAGTCCGGTACCTGGGACACGTTCAAAACACTGGTACTGGGTGATGCCAAACTGGTGAAATCCGCCAAGCGCTATGAATCCAACGATCAGCTATCTGACGACGTCAGCAAGGACTCCGGCGCGATTGGATTTACGGGTTTCGCCAGTGTGCGTAACAGCAAGGCACTTGCCATTGCCGATGGTAATTCTCAGGCCATCGCCCCCAGTCGTCTGACAATCGCCACAGAAGACTACCCGTTATCCCGACGTCTATTCTTCTACACGGTTGGAACGCCGAAGAACCCATTGATTCGGGATTACCTGGATTTTGTGCTTTCCAGTGCCGGACAGGCCCTGGTGGGACAGTCCGGATTTATTGAACAGAATCTGATTGCAGTAGATGTCAATCTGGACAACAGCGTGCCGGAATCATTTAAACGCATGACCAATGGTTACCAGCGTTTGTCGGTAAACTTCCGCTTTGCTGAAGGCCGGACCAAGCTGGATAATAAAGCGCAACGGGATCTACTACGCATCGTCAACTACCTGAAGGATGAGCATAAAGAAGCCCGGGATTTGATGCTGATTGGATTTGCTGACCAGCAAAGCAATGAATTCCGTGCCCAACAAATTTCGGAACTGCGCGCACTGTCAGTGCAAAAAGCACTGAAGAAGCAAGGCGTAGTAGTTAAAGCCTTCACGGGCTACGGACACTACATGCAGGTGGCACAGAGCGGTGGTTCACAAGGCGCCAACCGTAATGGTCGGGTGGAAGTCTGGATTAAACGCTAGTCCCGTCAATGACCTCAGTAAAGGCCTACTATCCACAAAAAAGCCGCTGTATTTATAGCGGCTTTTTTTTATTCGGGATGGTGCTGCTCCGGCAACACTTAGACGACCGTCAGATAGATTTCCGCGCTTTCACGATGAACTGGGTCCGCTCTTCTTCCTCTGGAATACTCTTGGCGAGCTGCACATAGAGTTCGTCCAGGGAGCTGGCGTTGGCCACAGATTTCTTTACGATACGTGATGCCAGGGGACCCACATGATGGGCCAGCAACTGAGTCAGTTTCTGCACGGTTTCACCGCTCAGAGTCAGCGAACCTGCAGGCAGCGTGGTGCCACCTTTGGAGCCGATGGTGGTTATCCTGGAAAGCCCGGAGCCGGTGGTTTCCTGGGGCATCGCACGGATTCCCGTCTGGTTCAGGGTATTGATAAAGGCACGCCGCTCGGCGTCATGGGGAATGTGCTGTGACAAGCGGTCAATCATTTCCTGCAACGAAGCTGAACTGGAGGCGGCATTACGGATCATGTGGCTGGCCACTGGCCCCAAATAAGGTGCCAGGGTTTGGCTGAGTATCTGGGAAACCTCCGGCGACAAGGCAATCTGGGACCCGCTACGGCTGGAAACACGGCTTTCAGTGGCAGGTCCGCCCTTTCCGGAAAAGGTGATCTTGCTTTGCACAACAGTTGCAGCCAAATCATTGAGTTCAGGCACATACACCTGATTCGGCGAAATCAGTGCTTTGAGTTGCGCAGCAAATTCCTGGCCGGTCGCAAAGCGGTCCTTGGGCTCCGCCGCCACAACCTTGGCTAGAAGCTCGCCGAAACCAATATCAAGCTGTGGAGGCAATACTGAGCTTTTCGCAACCACCTGATCAATTTCTTCACGGGTCCAGTGTGTGCCCACCTTTTGTGGGCGGCTGCCCATGATCAGCTCCATCAGCACAATGCCGGTGGAATACAGGTCACTACGGCCATCCACCAAATCACCCCGCAACGCCTCCGGTGACATATAACTGGGGGTTCCTATCACATCACCAACGTTGGTCAGTTCGGAGGTATCCAATTTGGCGACACCGAAATCGGTCACTTTCACGTGCCCGGATTCCAGCAGCAACACGTTAGCCGGTTTGATGTCCCGGTGTACGACTCCTTTCATATGGGCGTAGTCCAGTGCTTCCAGCATCTGGATCACCAGATCACCGATCTGCTTGATGGTCAGGACGGAACCTTCACGCAAAAAGGAGCGTAAATCGATGCCGTCAACATATTCCATGACCATATAAGGTGAGTTTTTGATCACCCCGAAATCAAACACGGTCACTATGTTGGTGTGCAGGCAACGGGCGGCGGCTTGAGCCTCCTGGCGAAACCGTGCCAGCAGCCCGTCGTCATCCTGGTTCATAATCAGATGCGCATGCAGCATCTTAATCGCGACGGGACGTTCAATGTCTGGGTCAAATCCTTTGTAAACCACTCCCATGGCGCCCTGGCCCAGGGTGGATTCCACTTTGTATTTTCCAATAAATTCGAATGGCGGTCGGCTGCTCATAGTTTTAGGTATTCAACGGTGCTTGGTGTTCAATAGGTTATATCAACAATGCGTGTATATCGCCCAGGCAAACCGCCTGTATTGATATCTGAGACTCTAGTCTAGCTGGTCTTGACGCGAATGGATGTAAGAAAACGTAAGTTAGTTATGCGCAAATTTGGGGCGGCCGCATCGGTCGCCCCTGCTTCAAGGGTTTAGATAGCTAAACGGTTTCGTCCAACATTTTAACCGCATTGGCAAGGCTGCGGTGCATGCGATTGAACGATTGAGTCAGAGAGGAGATTTCATCACTTCCCTTGACCTGCATTTCCTGCGCTTCCAACGCCCCAAGACTCACTTCATTAGCTTTCTCGGAGAGTTTTTTAACCGGACGGATAACCACGAAATCCAGCATAATGTTCAATAACACCGCAATCAATGCAAATACACCCACCAGCAAAGACATGAATACCTTGAAGGTTTTGTCCGCCCGTTCGAGTGGCAAGGACATGGGGACGGACACGATTTGAGCCCCTATCACTTCATTCAGCTTCCAGCCAAAGCCATTGGAAGGCCCATACATATCTGTCATGGTCGCTGGTGCCGCTGAAGGCTGGCTATGACAAGTGAGACAGCCAGGGTCAGAAATTTTTATGGGACGGCTCAGGTACATGGAAGGACCTGTGGGAGTCTGGCGATCACCGATCAGTTCTTTTTCCGAATCATTGTTACGGAAGTGGTTGATGATATCCGCCTCCCAGTCCGCTGCCCGGTCTGCCGGATTGGTGGGGTTCAAGGCCGCTTCCCGATAACTGTATTCGTTATACTCCTTCTGCAACTGCTTGATATATTGGTGGGCCGCATAGGCTGGTACGGTCTGCGGCAGGAACTGACGCTTTTGCTGCAGGGCCAGTAGCGGACGTATCTCGCCCACGGTATAACCGCGCACAGCCAGAGCGCTCTGCATCATGATCCGCGCGCTGTCCAGGACTTCTTCACGGGCATTTTTCTGCAGCATGTTATACACCAGCACTGCAGCCAGGACGATGCCCGCGAGGGACGCCAGGCCCAGAACCAGGTTGAATTTTATGCGTAAGGTCATTCTCAGAGTTTCCTGTGATGTTTGTTATAGGTTTTTACAAGCGAGCAGTGCGGCCAATGCGCGGTTCATGTCCTGCAAGGGAATCACCACCTGCTGGGTTTCCGTCTTAGGCCAAGTGGGCCAGAACCCCATGTTCACCGTCATTTCCCCGGCACTGGCCAATTGGCTGATGTATTCCCCTTCCACTGTAGCATTGGTTTCACCCTTCAGCTGTGAATAAGGCAACAGCGCTGTGTCACCGATCTGGATGCCGGAGTTTTCGTAAGTCAGGTCAATATGAGATCCAGTATAGATGTTAATTGCATCAAGCAGCACCTCAGCTCTCAAAGTGGTGTCTTCATAACCGTCACTGAGACTGAGCTTGGAGGTAATCAGGCGACAGGTATCCGGGTGCTGATTGTCCCAATTACGTTCCAGGGTCCAGACACCAAAACTGTAGGGCAGGTCAGCAGCAGTAATGGCGGGCATTGAGGACGTTTCAGCCGCCATCTCTTCTGCAGAAGGCAGCGCTGGATTCTGTGGCACGGGCTCGGCCAAAGCGATTTGAACTTCTTCCCTGGCCGTTTTTTTCTCGACTTTAACAGGCTTCGTCTTTGCTGCCGGTGAAGTCTTTACGGCAGCTTGAGATGTGGATTTCGCCGCTTTGGCCGCTGTAGGTTTTTTCTCGACCGCTTGAGTTTTGGTTACCGGCTTGGACTTTTCCACAGTTTTGGCCTTTTCAACCGGTTTCTGTTTTACAGGCGTTGCTTTTGCCGGTGTCGGGTTGGGCTGTTTCGCTGTTGTTGTAGTCGCCGGCACGGAAGTCTTTGTGTCAGCGGCAGAGGTCGAATTTGCCGTGGCCGTCGAACTGGTAGATGCCGTGTTGCCGTAGCTTGTGTTGGTTGAGGTACTATTGGTTGTCTTGGGAACATAATCTGTGGTGCTGGTGGAAGTGGAGCCTTGCCCTGACAACTGCTTGGCCTGCGTGGAGGTTGAGGTACTGGAACCGGAGTTTGTCGCACAACCTGTTTGTATGGCCAGCAGGGCCAACAAAGGCATGGTGGCCAGAGATTTCAACCGGTTGTTCATAGGTTGTGCACGCTTCATGATGGATACCTTCCTGGAGGGACAAAGTTGTATTGTCAGCAACTCATTGATTATTCACAAGCTTGTTAGCCATTTTCCGGCTAAATTACTGCATCAGTCTGATATACCACCCTGAGTCAGCTTGGCGGGGTCCAACAAATCCTTGAGCCGCTCCAGGCCAAGATCCGTCTCTTCATCTGCCACATCCAGAATCGGACGCTGCTCCTGATAGGCACGTTTGGCAATCTGGGCGGCTTTGGCGTAGCCCACAACCGGATTCAATGCTGTGACCAGAATGGGATTCAATGCCAGGGCTTTTTTCAATATCTCGGGCCGCACCTTGAAATCTTTGATCGCCTTACCGGCTAGCGCCCTGGCGGAGGCGGCCAGCAGATCTATACTCTGAATCAGATTGTAGGCGATGACCGGTAGCATGACATTAAGCTGAAAGTTTCCTGACTGGGCAGCAATGGTCACGGTGGCATCATTGCCGATGGCCTGTGCACAGGCCATAGTCACTGCTTCGGGAATGACCGGATTGACCTTACCCGGCATGATTGACGATCCCGGCTGCAATGCCGGCAGCGCTATTTCCCCTAGCCCTGCCAGCGGACCCGAGTTCATCCAGCGCAGATCATTGCTGATTTTCATTAAAGCACAAGCCAGGGTTTTCAATTGCCCGGACAGGCTCACCGAGGCCTCTTGCCCGGCAATGCCGGCAAACAGATTGGCACTCGGCTGAAAAGTGATCTGGGCCAGTTCACTCAGATGACGGGCAAACAGATTCGCGAATTCCGGATGTGCATTGATGCCCGTGCCGATGGCCGTTCCACCTTGGGCCAGCGACTCCATTTGCCGGGCGGCAAACTTGATTCCGTCCCTGGCAGTTTGCAATTGATGGGACCAAGCCTGGAGTTCCTGGGCCATCGTCAGCGGCATTGCGTCCATTAAGTGGGTACGACCGGTCTTCACAATGTCCGTCAAACCCGCGGCTTTGGCTTCAATTTGCCCTAACAGGGTTTGCAGAGCCGGAAACAGCTGTTCCGTCAGGTTCATCACTGCACTGACATGGATAGCAGTAGGGATGACATCATTGCTGCTCTGGCCCATGTTGACGTGATCATTGGGGTGGATGTCGGTTTTACTGAACAGTTTCGCGCGGGTGGCAATCACCTCATTCATGTTCATGTTGGTACTGGTACCGGAACCGGTTTGGAAAACGTCCACGGGAAACTGATCCGGCGCAGGATCCTGTATCACCGAGGCGGCGGCCTTGACAATGGCCTGCGACTGTTCTGGGCTCAACAATCCGAGTTCTCCGTTACTGATGGCCGCAGCCTGCTTGATCAGCGCCAGGGCTCGCAGGAAAACCGGGGGCAGGCGGAGTTGGCTGAATTGAAAGTTGTCTACGGCCCGCTGGGTTTGGGCACCATACTGAGCCCGGCTCGGTACACGGACCTCACCCATGCTGTCGCGCTCCAACCGATAGTCATCCGCAGTATCTGAAGATTCAGGAGTGGTCATGCTTTCTCTCCTCTTTTCGGTTAAGTATACGCGCCTTAATACATGCGCCCAGTTATATCCCGGCGGTTTTCAGCAAAGTCCCTTTGTCAGCAGGCATAGTAATCATCGAGATAACGCAGGATTCGCACAGACTCAAACAGGTCAGTCTTGTTATTAGGGTCAATAAGGTAGGGAACCTGCACTTCTCCGTGTTGTTCCAGAAAAGCTTCCCGTTTGGTTCCTGGAAGAGGTTTGTAAGCACCTAAATGCATACGCTGACCGGCCGGCCCCATGTCGGCCAACTGCTGCTTGCTCAGATTGATCAATTGGTAGGGAATTTCAAGTTCACATAAGCGTTCACGCACCGGACGGGAATAGGGACTGGATTCAAAGCTATAAAGCGTCAGGGGTTTGGCAACCGCCCGTGAGGGCTTGGCCTGGACTCCGCGATTACCGCGTAGCAGGGTGGTCAGGCGTGAACTCATCAAATTCAGCAGGCTTTCCTGCAGAGGGGCTGGTGCCGCTTTACCACAATACTGTTGGAACAGGTAACCTATGATCTCCTGTGCACCAGACAATCGGGTTTGGGTGTTGGGGTCGACCAGAAAGGGAACGTCGGTACTTCCAGAAAGTTCCTGCAATCTTTCCTGATGACGGGTTCCTCCCACCGGACAAGGGTAGATCATGGCATCGAGGTTCAGTTCCGTCAGCGCCTCACGCACCAGCCGACAGCGGGCACATCCTTCACGGTCAAATAATTCCGGCAGTTTTTCCGGCTGTCGGGTGCTACGACTACCGGAAGTTCCGCGCCAGAATCGGGTACTGGAGGCCAGGGTGGAGTTAATGATGTTACGGGTGTGGGGGCGAAGGATCATTACTTAGCTCTGTCATCTGGTTCATTAACCAGTCACGCCGGCCAGTATCAGTGGCAGGTAGTCCGGCTATTGTTCAAATAAAAAACAAAACTCAGGTTAACCGTTTACATTTATCCATGGAAGCCTCTTGCTGACACTAAAAACTATCCCCGTGACACATACCCAATATCCGCCAACCGGCTTTCTCCCTGCACCAATGGCCAAGATCATTGAATTTATGGTGTAATCATTGCCAATCGGGAACTGATGGCCGCTATCACTCCCTTACCCTCCTGACGATAGGAACTCCTGGTTATGACACATCTGGTTGTGCTTACAGGTGCCGGTATCAGCGCTGAAAGTGGTTTGCCTACCTTTCGGGATGTTGGCGGCCTCTGGGAGCAATACAGTGTCTACGACCTGGCGTCTCCGGAGGGCTGGAAAGCCAATCCTGAGCTGGTGCTGGAGTTTTACAATGCACGGCGGAAAATGGCCCGGGCGGCCCAGCCTAATTTGGCCCATCTAACCCTGGCGGCTCTGGAAGACCGCTGCCGGGTTTCGGTAATCACCCAGAATATTGATGATCTGCATGAGCGTGCAGGGTCGTCCCGGGTCCTGCATCTGCATGGAGAACTGAACAATGCCCGCAGCAGTATTGACCCTGAGTTGATTGTTCCCCTGGATGGCAAAGACATTCTCCTGGGTGATACCTGTAAGGACGGTAGTCAGCTAAGGCCACAGGTAGTCTGGTTTGGTGAACTGGTACCCGCGTTGGAGCAGGCCGCTGAGATCTGTCGTAGGGCCGATCATTTTTTGATCGTGGGGACTTCACTGCAGGTCTACCCTGCGGCAGCGCTGATTCATTACGTTGCTGACAAAGTGCCTGTGACGGTCATTGACCCAAGTGAGGATTTACAGGTTCCCGACGCGCGGATTATACGTAAAACAGCCTGTGACGGTCTGCCGGAATGGGCGCAATTGTTTAACCCGGAGCCAGACGCCTTTTGATCGCCCGTTGTCCTGATCTGGGTGCGACTATGTCAGGACTCTACGGGACTCAGCGTCAGGACTTTACGGGACTCAGCGTCAGAACATTACGGAGTTCAGGGTAGGATATTACTGACCTCAGGGTGACCCGGTCGCAGGCCTGTGGTTATAATCGCGACTGGCCACCTTGTCTGGCGACGGCGGCCCCTGACCCATTTTTGTGCGTTTTGCCAATGACTTGCCTTTGACTATATCCTCAATTGGCAGTAAGGAACTTTCGTGGAGCCGATAAAAACAAAAACTAACCGATTTTCCATTCAAGTCCAGCTGGCCATGACTTTTGTGGCGTTGTTACTCATTTTCGGTGCGACTCTTGGTTGGTTCCATCACCAGAAAACCAGCGATATTTTTCTCACTTCGTCCAAGGAACTCTTTGATCAGATCGCTCAGGAGGTGTCGAACAGTTTTTATTCCAGCTACACGCCGGTTTCCACCACTGTCCGCCTTTTGAGCCAGTCTCCCATTATCAGGGACGACAACCTGGAAGACCGTCTGACGAGGCTGCCTATTCTGGTATCTGTGCTGGAGGCACAGCCGGAAGTTACTGCGTTGGAAGTCGGCTACAGTGATACCGAGTTTTTTATTGTCCGCCGCCTGGATAGCGAATACATGCTCAAGCGTTTCGGCGCGCCTGACACGGCGGCCTATGGCGTCGATAACATTGAACGGGTGGACGGGCAGCCGGTGTTTACCCGCCTGTTCTATGACAGTTCCCTGGCCCTGTTAGCTGAAAGGGACATGGGTTATACCAGTTATAATCCCACCATACGTCCCTGGTACCGGCTGGCAGTTTACTCACAAGACGTCACCACAACTTCCCCCTATCTGTATTATTTCATTGGCAAGGTGGGGGTGACGCTGGTAAATCAGGACAAGGAAAGCGGTAATGTGTTTGCAGCCGACATTGTCCTGGAATCGCTTTCCAATACCCTGATCAAAAACCAGGTCAGCCCCAGTTCGGAAATGCTGATCTACACCAATGACGAAGAAGTGATTGCCAGCCTGCACCCCGACTCCATCGTCGTCGAATCCGGGCCTGACAAGCTGAGCATCCAGAAGCTGACCGATCTCAACAACCCGGTGATCAGTGAATTTTTCCAGCAATCTCCCAAGCCGAACAACTCACACTTCTTCTTTTCCTCCGGCGGGCATCGCTGGATAGGCATTAACCGCCCGATTACCCTGGTCGGTTTTACCGCCAACCTGCTGATCCTGGCACCGGAAAGTGAACTATTGGAAACAGCCTACAGCATACGCAACCAATCCATGCTGATCACTTTGGCCATCGTTCTGCTGGCGATTCCCGCGGCACTCTTCATTGCCAATCAGATGGCCCGGCCCTTGCGCAAACTGTCCGACCAGAGTCTTCCCATCGAACAGATGAATTTTGAAACCCCGATCAAGGTGGAAACGTCGGTCAGGGATATCCAGGCTTTGGCCTGGGTTATCGAATTTCAGCGAGGCATTGTCAGGCGCTTGCTGCGACTGGTCAAAACCATGGCCCACGAAGACGACTTTTCGCACCTGGTACAACAATTGACCCAGGAAATGTTGGAAATGGCCCAGGCCGACGGAGCTCTGCTTTATCTGCTGGATGAAAATGGTGAACTGCTGATTCCAGCCTGTTTCTGCACTCAGCAGGGTAACAAGGCTAATCATAATTTTCCCCGCCTGGGGATCAAGGACCTGGAACTTTCTCTGGTCAAGGCCTTCCATGAGGACAATGATTCGGTGATAGAGATCAACTATGATCAGGTCGCGGCCACAGGCACCCATGAATCTTTGCTTAATCACCTGGCGGCTGACAGTCTGCAGGCAGCCACCTTTACTCTGGAAAGCCGGGATGGCCGGAAAATCGGCCTGCTGTGCATCATTTACAATGCCAATAAACCCCGTCGTCTGTCGATACAAAACAAAGACTACAAGTCCATGCTGCAGGCATTGACAGGGCTTTGCGCCATGGCTGTCGACCAGCATGCCGGACGTCCGGGTAATCAGCGCCATCGCAGCGGAACATGAGGTTGCTGAGAAAACAAATACGAACAGGAGACAGGCCACATGGACGAACCGCAGGCACAAGCCTATCTATTGAGTAAACCGGAGTCAGTCGAGGATTATCCCTTCGGCCCTGAAGTATCAGTGTTCAAAGTGCTGGGCAAGATGTTCGCCACCCTGAGTCCCGACCAGCCGCATCCGCGCATGAACCTTAAATGCCAGCCTGAGCAGGCACTGGCCCTGCGGGATATCTTTCCGGCCGTGATTCCCGGCTACCATATGAACAAACGCCACTGGAATACGGTGATTCTGGATGGTTCTATCCCAACGGGTGAAATCGAACGGATGATAGATCACTCCTATACCCTGGTGGTAAAGAGCCTGAAAAAGCCCGAGCGTAATCGCCTGGAGACCGTTCATGGCAAAGAAGTTCTTTACCGGGACTAGCACCCGTAGGGGCACACTCGACCAACCGCCTATTGACCGCCGCTGGTGGAAGGATTAGCGTTATGTGTTTTGACATTTTTCAGCATTACCGACGACATCAACCCGTGGATGTAGATCATCTGACCGTCACCCCATCCATTCGATTAAGGAGCATTTATGGCAGCGCAAACAACTCATTCTCAGGTAGTGGTACTCGGTAGTGGACCAGGAGGCTATTCAGCGGCGTTCCGCGCTGCCGACATGGGACTCGATGTTACGCTTATCGAACGCTACGCTACTTTGGGCGGCGTCTGTCTGAACGTTGGCTGTATTCCCTCCAAAGCACTCTTACACGTCGCCGCAGTGATGGAAGAGGCTCATTCCTCCAGTGCCGTTGGTATCACTTACGGCAAGCCCAAGATCGATCTGGACAAGGTCCGAAGCTTCAAAGACACCTCCGTAGGCAAGCTGACCCAGGGTGTGCAGGGCATGGCTAAAGGCCGTAAAGTAAAGGTTATCCAGGGCTATGGCACCTTTGCCGACGCCAATAAGCTGATTGTGGATAACCAAGGAGAGAAAACCGAAGTCACCTTTGATCACTGCATCATCGCCGCCGGTTCACAAAGCGTTAAACTTCCATTTATTCCCCATGACGATCCTCGCGTTCTGGATTCAACCTCCGCCCTGGAATTGAAAAAAATTCCCAAACGTCTGCTGGTGATCGGTGGCGGTATTATCGGCTTGGAAATGGGAACGGTCTATGATGCCCTGGGCAGTGACGTGTCCGTCGTTGAATTTGCCGACCAATTGATTCCTGCCGCCGATAAAGATCTGATTTCCGTGTATAGCCGCTTTAACAAAGATCGTTTCAACGTCATGCTGTCTACCAAAGTCACGGCGGTGGAAGCCAAGAAAGCCGGCCTGGAAGTCTCCTTCGAAGGTAAAAATGCCCCTGAAGGCAAACAGACCTACGACGCCATTCTGGTCGCCGTGGGACGCAGCCCCAATGGGAAGAAAATAGGGGCTGAAAATGCCGGTATACAGGTTGATGAACGCGGCTTTATCAATACAGACAAGCAGCAACGCACCAACGTTCCTCACATTTACGCAATCGGCGATGTCCAGGGCAACCCGATGCTGGCCCACAAAGCCACCCATCAGGGCCATGTAGCGGCTGAAGTTATTGCCGGCCATAAAGCCTCTTTTGAGCCGCGGGTCATTCCTTCCATTGCCTACACCAACCCGGAGATTGCCTGGACCGGGTTAACGGAGAAGGAAGCCAAGGAAGCAGGTATCCAATATAAAACTGCCGTGTTCCCCTGGTCAGCCTCAGGTCGTGCCATAGGTGCAGATCGTAGCGAAGGTAAAACCAAGCTGATTCACAAGGAAGACGGAACCCTGATTGGCGCGGGTATTGTAGGCATCAACGCCGGCGAGCTGCTGGGCGAACTCAGCCTGGCCATCGAGTTTGGCGCAGACGTGGAAGATTTGGCGCTGACCATTCACGCTCATCCGACCTTGCATGAAACGGTGGGGCTCGCTGGCGAACTGGCAGCTGGAACCATTACTGACCTGCCTAACCCCAAGGCCAAAAAGAAATAATCTTCAGTGATTGTTTCGCATCCTAAGAGGCAATCTTCAAAGATTGCCTCTTAGCTCAGCAAACCCCTCTCCCAGCTTTACCTATAAACCGACAATTTTCACCGGTGGTCGCGCATGAGGCTTATCCCAATTCAGTACCGGCCCCCTCGGTATCACCTGGCTCGGATTGATTGTGGTATGGCTGTAATAGTAGTGCGTCTTGATATGCTCAAGGCTGACAGTCTCGGCAATACCCGGGTATTGATATAGCTGCTGCAGATATTCGCTAAGGGCTGCATAGTCGGCAATGCGCCTCGCATTACACTTGAAGTGACCGACATATACCGGGTCAAAACGCACCAGCGTGGTGAACAATCGCCAGTCAGCCTCGGTCAGAATGTCACCAACCAGAAAAGCCTGGGATTGCAACAGGGTTTCGACCCGTTCCAGCGCGGCAAATAATTGTTCGAACGCTTCCTCATAAGCGGCCTGTGTCGTGGCAAAGCCGCATTTATAGACACCATTATTAATGTCGTGATAAATCCAGTGGTTGACCTCATCGATCTGTGCACGAAATTCGGCAGGGTAAAAATCGAGAGAGTTGCCGGTAAGTTGATCAAACGAGCTGTTCAGCATACGAATAATCTCGGCCGATTCATTATTAACGATCGTCTGCTGCTGTTTGTCCCAGAGGATAGGCACCGTTACCCGACCACTGTAATCTGCCTTGGCGCTGGTATAAAGCTGGTGCGCATAGGTGTTTCCATAGAGATGATCCGGATAGCCCCGAGACGTATCGAATTCCCAGCCGTGGCTCAGCATTTCAGGTGCAACCACCGATACGCCGATATGCTCCTCCAGCTGTTTGAGTTTACGGAATATCAGCGTGCGGTGCGCCCAGGGACACGCCAGACTCACATAAAGGTGGTAACGTCCCGATTCAGCGACAAAACCTGTCTGTCCGTCCGGCCCCTGGCTACCATCCATTGAGACCCAACCATGGAACTGAGACTGTTCACGCTGAAATTTACCCCCCGTTTTACGGGTGTCATACCACTGATCCTGCCAACGACCGTTAACCAACAATCCCATCTTACATACTCCTACCTGTTACCCGACTTTAAAATTCATAAAGTCAGGCAAGAATAGAGTATGGAAATTCGAATATAAATCAGGTTATCTGCACGTATATGTTCGAATTAGTTGAATGGAATCCAAATGTTAAGGGGTTCACGGAAAGATTAAATCTCCTGGCCTGTCACCGAGGGTTCTGTATATTTATTGACAAGTTGGCTATATATGACACAGCTATCAGCGCGAGAAGTACCTTCTGCGACTATCCTGCAGATGCCTCGGCGCAGGATTGTAACGCCCATCGATGACACTGCCGCTGAAAATATATTTAGAATAAATAGAGGAAGGTCGTGTATGAAAGATTCCAAGCCATTCTATCCCCAGGCAGCCACCTGTGGATTATCCACTGCCAGTTGTGCCCCTGACAGCTCCCTATACATCAATGCACTGCGCAACGAATGCGCCTGTGACGCACAGCAATTAAGTGCCGTTTTAGGAAGTCATCGAAGTGATAGGAGGGGTTCTTTAACTTCGAAGAAAGGGAATTCTTAACCTGATACGGAGCAGCAATGCCCCCAACAAAAGGCCGTTTGACGGCCTTTTGTTTTTTGGTGGAGGATACTTCAAATGAATTGCTAAGCAGGTTTGTTACCGGCTGGGCCTAAATATGGAAACAAAGAGGAAATTCCGCCTGCAGGCTTACATCTGGAGGTAATTATCGCTATGTTGCAGTTTCTTACTGGCCGAAAACCGCTTATCCAATCTTGACACCCGATGCGTATCCGTACCCGCTTGCTGACTGCACAACTCATTATCTCTCTACTTATGGTGGTGATCCTGTTTGCGTTGCTGAAATGGAGCTTTGACCGCAACTTTCGTGACTATGTTTATGAGCGCGAATATCAACGGCACCAGGTGTTGCTAGAGGGGCTCGCAGAACTTTACCAGTCTCAGCAGGGTTGGGAGAGCCTGCGGCGGGATCCTGGTCCTATCGAAGCATTATTGCGAAGTCCACAGATTATACGACCGCTTAACCCACCGGGACCTCCCGGTACCCGCGATCCACAGGATCGGCCACCGCGACGTTTCAGAGCTACTTTACTTGACGCTGATAAAAACCCCGTGTTTGGCCGCAGCATGCCGGATCATACGCTAATGCCTATCTATTCCGGCAGAGACACTATTGGGTGGCTGGCCATTCCACCCAGGAAGGATTTGCTGGAAGCCAACGATCTGGCGTTTCGTCGATCCCAGTATCAATCCATCGTGGTGATCGCCCTGGTAGCTGTCGCCATCAGTCTGGTCTTTGCCATTGTGCTTGCACGCCAGTTTGTCAGACCCATCCAGAAACTGACCAGCGGAGCGCGACGGTTAGCCAAAGGAGCCTATGACACCAGACTACAACTGAATGGGGACGATGAGCTCACCGAACTGGGACGGGATTTCAATCAATTGGCGCTGGCCCAGCAGGACAGCGAACAAGCACGACGACGCTGGATTGCCGATATATCCCACGAAATTCGCACCCCTCTGGCCGTTCTAAAGGGAGAAATCGAAGCCATGCAGGACGGTGTCCGGCCACTGAACCAGGTTCATCTGGATTCGTTGCATCAGGAAGCGCGGCAGCTTGAGCAATTGGTGGATGACCTCTATCAACTGACCAATACCGATGTCGGTGCATTACGCTACCAGATGGAAAGTCTCAACCTGAATGAGCTTGTCAGCGAACAAGCCTCTCGATTTACCTCCCTGTTCCGGGAGCACAACCTACAATTTCAAATTCTGCTACCGGCGCAGGATATCGAAGTGGACGCGGATCCTACCCGGCTGCAACAACTGCTTGGCAATCTGTTTACCAATGCGCTTAAGTATGCAGACCGTGGAGGTACCCTGCGTCTAATCCTACGGCAGGAGAGGCAAACCGCGCTGTTGCTATTGGAAGACTCGGGGCCTGGAGTGCCGGAACAGAGCCTGCCTCACCTGTTTGACCACCTTTATCGCGTGGAAGATTCCCGCAGCCGCAAGACCGGCGGCTCAGGCCTGGGACTGGCTATCTGTCAAAGGATTGCCGAAGCTCATCATGGGCGCATCAGTGCCCAGGTTTCCGTGCTGGGCGGCCTGCGCATTACTATTCAACTTCCCGTTTCCTGAGACAAGAGACTCACCATGACAGGCACTGCTTCCACCCCGTCTACAACAATCCTGATTGTTGAGGATGAACCCAAACTATCCAGCCTGCTCAGCGATTATATGCAGCAGGCAGGCTACGCCGCCGTCACCCTGGCTAACGGTAACGAGGTGTTGCCCTGGCTCAAACAGCAACAGCCGGACTTGATATTGCTGGATGTCATGCTGCCTGGCACTGACGGCCTGACGCTTTGCCGCGAAATTCGCAAGTCCTCCAATATTCCTATCATCATGATCACTGCCAGAGTGGAGGAAATTGATCGACTTCTGGGCCTGGAATTAGGCGCGGACGACTACATCTGCAAACCTTTCAGTCCACGTGAAGTAGTGGCACGGGCCAAGGCCATATTCAGGCGTACCAGGAGACCGGTTGCCAGCCTGCCGATTACCATTGACGACCAACGTATGCGGGCCACCGTAAATGCACAGGAGCTGCAACTTACCGCGATAGAATTTGCCCTGCTGAAAACACTGTTAAAAGAACCCGGCAGGATATTTTCCCGCGACCAGCTTATGAACCTTATTTACAACGACAGACGGATTGTCACTGACCGAACCGTCGACAGCCACATCAAGAAACTACGCAAAAAGATGAATTTGGCATCACCGGAACAAGACTTTATTCAATCCGTGTACGGCGTGGGCTATAAAATTGAAACCTGAATAATTGTTCATCTAATCAGACTCTTATCCACTCCTGCTTCCTTAATTCCTCCTCATTTTTTGCACAGTGGCAGCCTAATCTAAAATTGTCATTCACGAGAGGATTTTTTTATGAAAAGGTCAACTACCAAACAATCCATTCTGGCAGCCACCATGGCTGCGGTTACCATCAGCCTCAGCGCGTTCGCCTTTGCCCAGTCCGGTGGTGAACACCGTCCACGGATGGAACAGATGCTGGAAAACCTGCAATTAGACGAAACTCAAATGCAGTCTGTAAAAGACATCATGCAGGAAAGTCATGACCAGCACGAAGCACTGCGGGAAGCCACCCATGCCAGATTGGCTGAAATTCTGACGGAAGAGCAAATGGAAAAATTGAATCCGGGACGTCCCCCCCGTGGCGAAAAACGCATGGGTAAACCCGGCTGTGATGATAAACCCATGGAAGATGACGTATCCTGACCACCGCTCACACCGCCAGTGATAACGGCTTTCTCCAGCGACCCTCAGGGACTAAGCGTTACCATACCGCTATAAGCCCAGAAGTGCGCGCCGGACGCTCAACTGTCTGCCTGGCGGCCCAACTGGCTGACCAGGTAAGGCTGCAACTCATATTTGCCTTTCAGCGACAAGACCGGCAGCCCTTGATCCAACACAGGGTGGCTATGCCGATTTACAATACGAGCGGTTTCTTCAGCCTGATAGTGCTGCTGCAGATGTTCGCGAAGCCTTTGGCGAGCGTGGTCTACAGCCTGCGCCAGATCGACCAGGGGCTTGGGGTAGTCGGCCCCCAGCACACAGCTGGACATCACCTGCTGGGCTTCACTCAGATCACAAGGCCGGAAGACATCCTGCCCTTCCACCTCTGCCAGTTCCGGGCATTCCGCTCTAATGAAATCACCATCCGGATCCAGTTTTTGTGCCAGTGTGCCAGGGTCTTCAAAACGCCATGGATGCAGTCCTGTAGTACCGGCATTTGCCTGCACCAGTGGATACAAAAGCGCCGGATCATAGTCCGTAGACATTCTCGCCAGGTAAAGGGCCGGCTCGCGCCAATTAGCCCACAAATACCGGCAGGCAAAGGCAATCACATAACCTCTCAAACGCTGATTCAACCAGCCGGTACGTCGCAAATGGCGCATGCTGGCGTCCACCAGTGGAAAGCCTGTGCGGCCAAGCATCCAGGCCATTAACTTCTCTTTATCCGGTGCCGAGGGATACAGCCCTTCGTAAGCGGCGTGCAAACAGCGTTGCTCCAGCTCAGGCTCATCAGCTGTCATTTGCAAATAATGGGATCGACGTAACAATTGCGAGACAAAGGTGGTCAGGGAAGCGGCCCACTCTTCCTGGCCGCGGGACTTATAGTGCTGATGTGCACGGCGGGCTTGCTTGACGACTTCACGCAAACTCAAGGTCCCGGCAGCGAGATGGGGGCTGAGCCGGGAAGCACTTATGGGGTCTAATACCTCGTCCACTTCCTGTCGATAGTGCTGTCCCCGTTGCTTCAGAAAACTACCGAGCAGCTCCATTCCCGAGCGCCTGCCACCTGGCTGGCGTTGCGGACAGGGAGTGGCATCTGCACCGAGTTTGTCAGGCCAGATTTCCGGACGTAGGGGAGAAATAGTGACAAAAGGCAGCCTGGCAGGTGCCGGGACATTGGCTTCGGCCATGTAGCTCTGCCACTGTTGAGTCCAGACGGTACGGCCCTGGGTTGTATCCTCAGAGAGGCCATCTACCTGGAATTGCTGCCACAGGATTTCATTGCGCCGACACCAAGCGTCTACCCGCTGGTCACGCTCCCGCATCCACAAATTGCCCGACTCCTGATGAGAATACAGTTGGAAGCTGCCATAAACTTCCAGCAGCTCTTCCAATACGGATTCGATCGTCCCGGAAGCAACCCATAAAGGTTGACCCAATCTGTTCAGCTGATCATTAAGCTCCAGCAAACATTCACGCACAAATTGCCAATGGCGCAAACTGGTGTCAGGTTGCTCCCAATAATCGGTCTCAATTACATACACCGGCAAAACCGATCCGCGGGAGGCGGCCTCGGCAAGCGGCAGGTGATCGGTTATGCGCAGATCGCGCTTAAACCATACAACTGATAGTGTCACTGATCTTCCTTATCCAGTCGTGGATCCGAAGTTGCCAACCCTAGCCCAAGAGTGTCCCAATCTGCAAATTTGTCAGCAGTTTCTGTCACCTTTGAGCCCAATATTCTATTGCTGATACATTCATACCAAGGCGGGTCACATCTGCAACAGATAGCCCGGTTTACGGTGAGCCAAAGGTTCAGTGCCACAGACCTTTGCAATTTGATCGCCGGGGCGCACCAGACGTCTATGGGTCATCCCCATTAAGTAGCCATCGGTTCTGGCCCGAATCGGGATACGCTGATTAGGCTCTCCGTCGAGAATAACTATTTCAGCAAACTGGTCGCCCTTGCGTAGCGCGTCTTCCATCTGTGCGGAAAATACCAGCAACCCGGCCATTCGTCAGCATGCAAGCCTGCCTGAATATAAACTTTAGGACCACTGCCCGCAGTACCGAAACGATGTATCAATAGCTCACGGCGAGTCCCGGGAGACGGGCTCATCAGTGTTAAACGCTCGGAGTGCATAGAGTCCTCAATCTGGATGTCATCTCTTGATGGGTAATGGTCACTGCACAGAATAACGTCGTCCTGCCCACTACCCCGATAGCACTCTTTCGCCAGAGCGCTCTTTAATCATTCCCCACTATAGCACTAAACTCTCAGGGGGCATTGAGTTAACAAACACCTATTGATAGTGCTGCCTGTGTGCCTGGAACAGGGGATATTAATCACAACTTGCCAGAGGCGAATTATGCAACCCGTCACCATCGCGTGGATGGTCTGCCTGCTACCGCTCTTCTGTATTCATGTCTGCTGGCTTTGGTCTGCCGGAGTGCAGGCAATTCCCTGGTGTAATCCTTACTGGGATGGCTGCGTATCCATTAGCAAAGCGGCCCGCAGCTCAGATGCGCTCTTTCTGTTTCGTGGCTGCATGATTTTTGGCGCAGGGTACCTGATGATACTCTGGCAAATGGTCCGATATAACCTGCGCCGTCTGCACGCCCCACCTTTAACAACGCTGACGATTGTCCTATTGGGAAGTATCGGTGCCATCTTCCTGGTGCTCTACGTTGACTATCTCGGTACCGAAGGGGATTTTTATCGCCTGATGCGGCGCTACGGTGTCATCTTCTACTTCACCTTTACCGTCTTGGCACAAATGTTTCTCTGGCACACCTATTCAAGGCTATCCACCAACAGCCAATTACCCCAACCACCCACATCTCTACGGCTGATGCTCTGGTCTCTCTGTGCCATCCTGGTCATTGGATTACTCAGCCTTACTGCCACCCTGACACTCGACAACCCACAAAAGGATCGTTGGGAAAATGTTCTGGAATGGTGGTTCGCCATGCTGATGACACTGAACTTCGGTTTGCTTGGGCGCTATTGGCAGCATACCCAGTTCAGACTCTAAACCTATACAGGCAAGTTCTAAACGTTGGTTTAGAGGGTCACTTCAGCGCCCTTCTATGGTGCGATCAGGCTATAAATGGGGCATCGGGTAATAGGCCTGAACTCTCGGGACAAACCTATTTAAATTGGATATTTCTAGGTTATTCAACGGGTTAAATGGAATGATAAAAGTTGGCACGTGCCATGCTATATACAAAGGGAAGAAAGCTTTTAGATGAGGCTGCAACAGTTTGCACATCTGAATCTTTCTTTACCGATGGTCAGGGTACTTTTTGTACGATGACTGTTACCTCTACGCTCGTGCCTTATGCCTCGTGACGGTTTCCGAATCGAGGCCTTTTTTTGCCCGCAACGATTGATCCCGAACAAATAAACCATCCCTTATACATTGTCGATCTCAGGAAGTTTTGGCCAGCAACTGTGACAGCCAATGCTGCCATTGAGAATGAAACATATCCCAGCCACCGGGATAATAATCGTTCACCCATTGTTCTGTACGTACGGCTGAGCAGGGATTCGCCGCTAGATGATCCATAATACCCGTCAGGGTCCGTCGCCCCTCCGGGCTATCAAACAGGAAGGCCACCACCGACCACGCCATGGAGTACATGATTTCCGGCGGCTGGCTGCGCCATTCTCCAGGGCTCAGGTGTAGGAAATATCCCAGCCCCGGCATGAGGTGCCGCTCCTGGCTTTCCCGCAGGTGTTGCAAGCGCCATGGAGGCACCTCCATCTGTCGACTCAAAGCCCTGGACTGATAATCTGAAAAATACTCTGCCAGGCCTTCATTGAACCACATGGGAGTAAAACCGTAGAGCCCGGCGATGATCACGTGGGTTGCTTCGTGGCGGGCCACTCTCAGCGTAAACGCCGGAGAACGCTGCAATACAACTGCTTCATTCAGCTGGGCGTTGTAGAATCCGGCCGCACCTTCAAGGCCAGGTGCCTGCTGCGCCTGGTATTGCTGATACAATGTCGGCTGTGTGTAAACCTTCAAGTTCAGGTTTACCTTGCGCAAATGATCCAGACCCAACTCTCCGGTCAGGTATTTGTAGATGGCGCGCACGTCGGCTTCCAGGCGATCCTTCAGACCGGTGGCCATAGCCCCGTCCGGTGACCCGATTGACAGATTGAAGTAGGAAGCCTGGCCACCGTACTGCCGGGTAAGATCATCTGTAGGTGCTTTGGCGGGGGCCTGGTCTCCGAAATGCCGATGACCCTGCTCGTCCACCCAGGAATAGATCTGGGTGCGGGGCTGTTCAGAAATTTCTTCGGTAACGGGTTTTATACAATTAAAATTCTGCGCCAGCAGTTCGCCAAAACGTTTAATAGTAACCTCTTCCGACGGGGCAACCGGTGGCGGGCTGTCAAGTGGCACTTGCGGTAATGCGGTGATGGTTTTCACCTCGGATTGGGCGAGCAGACCTACCTGCAATCTTAGCCAGTTTTTTTGGCCATCATCCATCAACAACCAAGCAGCAGTGCTCCCCAATATCAGGGTTATAAGAAACTGCAAGACGGCTTTCACCATCGTCTATACCTCAATCTAATCCACTACAGGTTGGTGGGTATGATCCCGTTGGCGCTGATCTCTGAAATGACACCAATAGTTCAACTATCGCTGTTTCTGCCCATAGTTTTTGTAACCTTTTGTTAAGCCCTTCAACGTATGCCACCAAAATTCTGGGTACTTTAGAGGACTTATAAGGATAAATTGAAATTACACCTATGATGAAGCGCGTTTATTCCCAGACTCTGCTGCTAGCAACTGTCTTCTCTCTAACTCTGTTAATGGCAGCTTGCAGCGGCCAGGAATCCAGTATCCCTGATCAGGCCGAACTTACTCCCACCACCGGCGCTACCGGTTCTTCGGCTACCGATCTGAACGGCACTGTCATGGACGGCTATTTGCGGGATGCCACAGTCTGGCTGGATATCAATGAAAACTACCAATGGGATGAGGGTGAACCACGCACCACCAGCGGCGAAGGGGGAAGTTTCAGCTTCAGCCTGCGGGATATGGGGGATTTGGGATCTCCACGCCAGTATCGGTTAATGGTGCATGCGTTGCCTGGGGTGACGGTGGATGAGGACTTACGAGATAGTGGCGCAGGAACTGGTGAGGTAACCTCAGGTTTTGTTCTTACTGCACCGCCTGGCAATAACATTGTGTCTCCACTTACTACCCTTGTCGTAGCCCAGTACGACTATCTCAAACAGCGAGATGGCGTCGCAACCTATGGCCAAGCACACAATATTGTGCGTTCACTCCTGAGCACTAATGTCAGTTTATTGCAGGACTACCAAGCCACTAATTTGTACTACCTGTATGGATTTGCTAGAGCCTTGGTGGAAGTGCAAATGTATTACTATAACAACAATAATATGACGGTAGCAGACGGTCTTTTGTCGCAGATTGATGCAGATGCGGCCAAAGTGATGTCGCGATTTATACTAAGAATGAGTCCTTCGGTGAGTTTTCTGTACCTCTCATGGACGCCTCAACTCAATTCCTCAGAAGAAGTTGCCGCTCTAAACTATCAAAGCTACCTTGACCTATTCACACCAGGCACAGGCTATCCACTACTGGCAAATCCTGATTTTCTTTACAAGCGAATCTGGCATGTCTCAGCCAATTCAACCAGCCTTCAAATAGCTGATGACTTCTCGAATTATTCTACCTACTTCCCTATTAATTCCGACACCACCATTGCAGATGACTACAGTGCGCCGGATATCAATGAATTACTGATCAATACCAAAGTGGCGGGAATTGCACAATTTACCCGAGATTATGACGGCAGACTTTACACCACCCGTATAGATGGTGGAGTTGACTACAATGCCCAGTATGCGTTTATACGCTTGAATGACGAAGATACCACCACTATTTTAGTCGATGCTGACCATAGCCTATTCTCCACTGAAATACTGCCGGTAGATGGCAGCTGGGATCTTATTACGAGTGTAGTACGCTTAGGGAGTTCCAACGCCACTCCAACATTAATTCATCGCATCTCCGATGAAGCACAACTTACAGAGCTTAGCGCGCTGCTTGTTGATAATACCTTTGATGCAATAACAGAACTCACTTTGGATACTGGGGCTCTGACTTCAACCACTGCAACAGAAAATCTCAGCGGAACGGTAATAAGCAGTGAGTATCAGTTCGATGCAAATAATCTCCAACTGCATAGAGCAATTATCTCTGGCTACGATGCCGAGTACACTTATAACTGCTTCAACGGTAACTTATTGGAAGCCGAAAAAATTTACTCGACAGTGCAGGCAGATGTAGCTACAGCTTGTGCAGGAACACCTGATCTAGGTGATGCCCAGATTTTCCGATCAGCAGGACTATTGCCCGTTTGGTGCTACACAACTTCAGAGGCCCCTGGTTACCACTTTTGCCGTTTTCATTTGCACGATGAAAGTGGCAAAGTGACCGCTGTAATTACCCGTAGACGAGTAGGGGCTATTGTAGAGAACCTAGATCCCAATGATGGTGATTTAATTCAGGTCGAAGAGCGAATATACCTGCCGTTGGCGGAGGCTATGGAGCAGGAATTTTCAACTGATGATGATAACCCAGATGCTCCGCCGGACGCAGGCGGCCAAAACCTTTTTTATCCGCCCAGCTTCTTACCTTATGATCTGGGATATTTATAAACCAATCTTGAATATAGGCCGTGAAGAAAGCTTTCATACTAATTGCGATCACTACTTGCATATTTGTCTTCTATTTCCTCTTCTCCCCGTCCGGGATAGATCCGGTGGCCTACCAGCCACCGCAAGCACCCGAACTCACCGGGCTTTATGCACCCAACAGTTTACTGACGAACAGCCAACTGGTCGCCAAAGGTGTTGTTAACGGCCCGGAAGACGTGGATGAGGATGCACAAGGGCGCGTAGTGGCAGGCCTGGTGAATGGTGATATCGTCCGTGTCAGCGCTAGTGGTCAGGTGGAAACTCTGATCAATACCGGAGGTCGCCCTCTTGGGCTGGAGTTTGATGGCCTCGGCAATCTTTGGATCGCAGATGCCAAAAAAGGATTACTCAAGCTAAGCCAGAATGGGGTGTTGACCGTAATGGCCACTGAGGCTGCAGGTATTCCCTTTGGCTTCACGGATGATCTGGATATTGCCAGTGACGGTACAATCTACTTCAGTGATGCCAGCATCCGCTGGCCGATAGAAAAGTATCGCATGGATGCGATCGAGGCCCGACCTTATGGCCGACTACTGAGCTACCATCCCGATTCAGGTGAAGTAAAAGTGCTTTTGGATACACTCTATTTTGCCAACGGTGTGGCCTTGTCCCGCAACGAAGACTTCGTGCTGGTTAATGAAACCTTCCGCTATCGGATTACCCGCTATTGGTTAAAAGGACCCAAGGCAGGTACCAGTGATCTGTTTGCGGATAACCTGCCGGGATTTCCCGATGGCATTTCATCCAACCATCAGGGGACATTCTGGCTGGCCCTGGCCACCCCCAGAAATTCCCAATTAGATAATTTGCACCCACATCCCTGGTTGAAAAAACTGGCAGTCAAGTTGCCGCCATTTATGCAGCCACAGCCAGTACGCTACGGTTTTGTGCTAGGGTTGGACGAGCAGGGAAAGGTTGTGGCTAACCTCCAGGACCCGAGTGGCGAGCATCTTTACGAGATCACTTCCGTTGAGGAAAGCCGGGGAAGTTTGTTGTTGGGGACTTTAACAGGAGACCGCATTGGCCGTCTGGAGCTGAAATTCATCGCACTGCAACCATGAGCCCACACTCGCTAAACTGAAACACAGCCCAGATTGAATTTGGTATTGCCTTCCAGTCTGACTGAATGTGATAAATGACCCTCGATATCCCTGATCATTTCACGATGTCGGACCAATAGGTCGTGGTAAAAATTCACCATTGCCGGCTCAACGACAGGCATATCGTTCAGCTGCTGAAGCTCCACTTCAGCGATCCTCAATTCTTCCAAAAGTCTTCTGCGTTGAGCTTCAAGGGTCGTCATAGATATTACCTGTGCGTGGCATCGAGTGAGAAAGAGGTCATTTTAGTTTAGTCACTATTTTCCGAAGCTGCTTGTGAGTCAGGTCACATGATTATGTAACAATTTGTGACTTTGGCTTACTCCGAATTTCGGTTAGATAGGTCAAAAAGGCGCTGCCCCTGAATAAGCGATTTTCCCAGTCTTTGCTATGCTTAGTGCAATACTTACTGACGAAAATGCCGATTGTGAGGCTCATTTATGACACCTGCCAAAATATCCGATGCCTGCAATGTCTTCCTTAACTTGCTGGACGTGCTGGATGATGCCTACTGGGAAGCCTCTAACATTGAGAATAAAGATACTGTTTATGATGTGCTGAGTGTGTTCCATCAGGAAATTGCAGAGCTGAATAAGCTCAGTATCCAGGACCACCACTATCCCTACGAAATGATTACCGAGGGCATCCGCTATGTGAGTCCTAAACTGCACCGGTTGCAAAGCAGCGTGGATCATGTGGTGGAACGCACCACCACCCAGGCCCGGCTAAAACAGTTACTAAAAAATGTGATTACCATTATTGACCAGCAAAGCAACAAATGGTCAGGTGAAAACTAGTTTCACCTGACTTCCTCTCGTCTATTAGATTTGCTCAAATCTGGAAGTGGGGGTTAACACGGCTAGGGATTGATCATAGTAGGCTCACAGTGATGACTGATCTGCCTTAACAGCATCATCAGAGCCGGCAGGTGATGAGACACCAGAGAGAGGCCGGTTGTCAGCAAACCTACGGAAATCTGGCGATCTGGATCGGCCCAGCAAAACTTGTTAATCAGCCCGATATGGCCATAGGCGCGGCCGGTATTGGGGCCATACAATCCCACGGGATCAGCTCCCAGCATCAAGCCTGCGCTGTAGCGCATAGGTATCAGCATAGTACGATCCAGCGTACACCCACCGAACTCCTGAATAGACCGCTGTACTGTGGCCGGCGCCAGCACCTGTTTGCCTTGCCAGCGGCCATGATCCAGTAGCATCTGATAAAAGCGGCTTGTTTCTTCTGCTGTCGCATAAATATTGGCAGCCGGGATAACTGCATCCATCCAGGGAGCCTGGTTGGAAATTTCTGCCGCTTCAGCAAAACTTGCTCCCAACGCCCGCTTGATCGCCCAGGATACAGGGAAGGGTGCGGTCGGCCCGGTAGCATAATTGCGTGCCGCCAGGGATCGAGCCTTTGGATCCAGACCAAAAGTGAAATATTTCATACCCATAGGTTTTCGGATATGGGTGTCTAGATAGTGCCGGATACTGTCACCTGTGACTTTTTCCAACACCCGGCCCAGCACAAAGCCTCCGGTAATGGCATGGTAGGCCAATTTGGCACCATCCACAGCGATTGGTTTCGCTTCACAAAGCAAGCGCCATACCTCTTCAGTATCGTACAGGGTTTCCACCGGTACCTTGGAAGGTAAACCAGGAATGCCGCCACGGTGGGAAAGTATCTGATGAATGGTAATGTTCTGCTTGCCATTCTTGCTGAACTCGGGGAGATAGAAGCTAACCGGGTCTAACAGATTCACAGTCCCCTGTTCCGCCAGCTTGTGAATAAGAATGGCGGTCATGGCCTTAGAAGCGGAAAACAGGCACACCGGAGTGTCCGCTGTGGCTGCCAGCTGTTGATCATGTTTAAGATCATCAGGGCCATTCCCATAGGCATATCCGATGGCCCGGTTGAGGAGTATTTTACCTTTGCGTCTGATACAAAGGCTGATAGCAGGCTGGGTGCCGGTCTGGTACAAGTGTTGCGCCGCCTGCCAGATTTTCGCTTTGCCTTCGGCACTGACATCCACGCTTTCCGGCACGACTTCCTGCCGCTCGTCGATATGCGTAATGTCTTCAGGCAACTGGGTGATATTGGCCAGATGAAACTGTTTTCTTACAAGACCTAACATAAACCACCTTTTATTATCATCGTTGAAACCATACACGGCCATCCTATATTGCCGTCCAGGCAATTAACCGCTGTATATCGCTAGAGTTATGAAATTTACGCACAATGTGGTGGCCTAGATTAACCTGACCGAGCCATCAGGTCTGAGGTTTAGATCAGGGGATCAATAGCCTGCTGCACAGTAAATCGGAGTCGCAGGCTAATATACAAACCTTCAGGTTAAGAGCGAGAGATCAGGGGAAGAGCTGAATATAGTGGTCAACCAGCAAGGCAACGAATAACAGCATTAGATAGGTGATGCTGAACTTGAATGTCTTGATAGCAGCATGAGGTCTTGAGTCACGCCACATGGCAACGGCCCAATCCAGAAAACGCAGTCCCAGTATCACCGCAGAGACGACATAGATCCAGCCACACATGCCGGTGATAAACGGCAGTAGGGTGACGGCAAACAGAATCAGGGTATACAGCAGTATATGCAATTTGGTGTAGCGCTCGCCGTGAGTTACCGGCAGCATGGGAATACCCGCTGTGGCGTATTCTGCCTTACGATGTACAGCCAAAGCCCAGAAATGTGGTGGCGTCCAGGCAAAGATTATCAAGACTAGAAGTAATGCATGAGGGTCCACTGACCCGGTAACACTGGTCCAGCCTAAGAGCGGAGGGGCCGCTCCGGCAAGACCGCCTAACACAATATTCTGGGGAGTTGCACGCTTTAGGAACAGGGTATAAATCACCGCATAACCGATCAACGATGCCAGGGTCAGCCATGCCGTCAGCGTATTTACCTGCCAGATCAGCACAGTCATACCAATGAGTGCGAGAATAAATGCAAACAACAGTGCATGCAGGTTATCCACCCGACCCTGCACGATAGGACGTTTTTGCGTTCGCGCCATGACGGCGTCGATCTTCTGGTCAACAATGTGATTAATGGCGGCGGCTGAACCCGCCATCAGGGCAATACCCAGATTTCCCCATAGCAGCGCGTGCAGGGGTATACCATCCGGCTGGGCTAGAAGCATGCCGACCACTGAGGTCAGAATCATTAAGGCCACCACCCGTGGCTTGCAGAGTTCATAGAAGTCCCGCCAGTGGGCGATCGCCGGTATAGTCAGTACCTGTTTCATGATTTGAATTCCTTATACCTCAGCATTAAGCGGAAGCTTGTGCACCTGCATGGTCCAGATGCGGTAGATTAACCATAGCAAAGACACCAATAGCAGTGCCGCCACAGCATTGTGTGAAACGGCTACGGGCAGTGGTAGCAGTGCCTTGACATTGGTTATACCCAGCCCGATCTGCAGCACTAACAGTCCGGCAACCAAAACCACAGGCTGCCGCAAAGGTGACCGGGCAGGGAAATTCATCTTTTGACTACGTAGCCATACCAAAAGCAGGGATAAACCGATGAAGAACGTAGCTGCCAAAGCGCCCAACCGATGACTCATGTGAACGGCTACCCGGGCATCATGATGCAGAACACCACCCAGATAGTTAGGACCAATGGACTGGGCAAGGTTAAACCCATCCTGAAAATCCATCGCAGGCCATAGTTCACCATTACAGGCAGGGAAACCCGTACAAACCAGTGCAGAGTAATTGGAACTGACCCAGGCTCCCAATGAAATCTGTAGCACCAGTGCCGTCAGCGCAATGACCAAAACCGGACGGATAGCACGAAACTTAACATGCTCTGCAGCGGAAACCCTAAGTGGCGGATCAAAAAGCCGCATACATAACAACGACAATAGGCTTAGTGTGGTAAAGCCCCCCAGGAGATGCGCGGAAACCACCTGCGGCCAGAGTTTGAGTGTGACTGTCCACATACCGAACAGCCCCTGCAGAACCACCAGGGCACAAAGCAGCCAGATATGTTTACGCGGCAGTAAAGTGAGTGCACTATTCCGGTTGCTCAGAGGTGCGAGTGAGGATTGGGCTTTCCAGGAGAGGGCGGCCAGAGCAAAGATCAATAACCCTAAGGTACTGGCCAGATAACGATGGATCATCTCAGGCCAGCCTTTGGCGACCTCCACCGGTGCATGGGGAAAACGGGCTTCGGCCTCGGCAATTTCATGGGCTTCATCAGGCACCGTAATGAAACCATAGCAACCAGGCCAGTCAGGACATCCCAACCCGGCATCCATCAGGCGGGTATAGGCCCCCAATATTATCACTGCCAACGCCCAGACAGTGGTAAACACAGCCAAACGACCTAGCCATGACAGCTGTTTATGAGCAGTTAGCGGGTAAGCTTCCCTCGGAGAAGCGACGTAGTCCATTCACCATGCCTCGATGTTGTTATTATTGTGTGACGCCGAAAAAACCAGATGCAACTCACTCTACCCAATCTTGGATACTTTTAGAAGTCGCTTCAGGTCATCCAGAATATCTTTTCCGGAGTTCACTTGATTGTAGTGCATCATGATATTGCCAAGAGGATCCATCAGCAGAATATCATAGGGCGCGAGTGTGACATTGTGGTCCTTAAGTATCTGTGCCAGCGCCTGGAAACGAGCATCACTAAAGGGTTCCACTACAAGTAATTTATGCTCTTTCAGAGCAGCATCCAGACCTTCAGTTTGCGGGTCGGCCCAAAGCAGGCGCGTCACACGGTCAACTTCCTTACCCAATGCGATATTCAGCTGGCGTGTCAGGTAAAGCTGTTGCTCGCATTGTGCGGTGCAGGGCCCCTCACCCACCATGAGCATGACCCACTTGGTCTTACCGTCAAACTGGATAAAGTTATCTGCTTTCACCACTTCGTCCAAACCCCAGTCTTCTCCCTGCAGGGGTGGCAAAATCAATCGACCATGGTTGGTCGTCGCCGTGGGCAGCCCTATCTGGCCAAAATACATCACTGCCGCCGCCACCAGAGGAGCTGCGGTAATTAGAATTAGCCCCCACAATTTGAGTTGCCCACGCTTTTTTACCGGTGGTTGTTCTGTTACAGCATTCATTGACGAAATACCCTTATCATTCTTATGGCGTTAATTTATCTGAATCCCCGGATGCAGACGTGGGAGTTGTCATCACGTCCGGATTTTTATTTTCAGGTCTGCACTGCAGCCAAAGTGCCAGTCCCAATAATACCGCAGCCATGCAGAACCATTGCACGGCATATCCATAGTGTTTTTCCGGGCCCATGATGACGGGCTTCCAGACTGGTGTGTAGATGCCGGGTTGCTCAGGTGCTAACCTCAATATCCTGCCTGAGAGCGGCTTTGGTAGCCTGCTTTGAATATCGCCAAGATGGATCTGCTGCACTCTGAAAGGTGTCGACAATTGTAGTTCTTCCCGGCCAATCATCGGGTTGTCATACAACTGATCGATACGGCCTTCAATACTGACAATTCCTTCGGCCCGGCGCAGTTCAGGTAGCCGGCTACGGTCCAAGTCACCCGGGACCCAACCACGGTCCACCAGGAGACATTGGTCATCAGCGCAAAAAGGGGTAAATACTCGATATCCAAATCGACCTTCATTAATTTGATTATCAAGCAGCCAATCGACCCCGATGTATCGGCCTTGGGTCTTAACCAGTGCGTATAAAGCGAGATCTTGCTGGCCTTTGCTGGGCCAGTCGATCGCCGGCTTCTGCAGTTGCGTTTCAAAGGACGCCAATGCCTGCTCCTTTTCCTGGGCACGCTGAAGCTGCCAAACACCCAACCCAAGCAAAAGAGGCATAAGCAGACCAACCAGGGTCCAGATCTTCCAATTCACCTAGCTGATCCTTGCTGATGATCCGAATCCCCGTTAATCATAGGCATAAGGGAAAGAAAGATTGATAGATTCTGAATTTGAGGCAGCCTGCAGGAACACATCTGTTTTAGCAACATCGGACTAAGTTTTAACCGCACTGGCTTGTGCCAGCCAACGGGTTTGTTATATTGGGGAAAACAAAAAACAAGGTCCCACATTTTGATAAAACTACTCATAGGATTACTACTGCTGGGTGCTATTGGCAGCCTGTTCAGCGGACTTTTTTTCCTGGTCAAAGACTCAAGTGAAAGTGACCGAACCGCTAAGGCAATGACTTTTCGCGTAGGCTTTTCCTTAGCGCTGATAGCGTTGGTGGTGATTCTGATTTTGACCGGCCAGATTGAACTAAATCCAACACCACACTAGTCGTATACTTAGTCTCATATCCTAGGACATGATTCCTTTTTATGCCGATCAATGGCATCGTTGCAGACAAAAACGCCGCCAGATGGCAGCGTTTAATATCCTGGTTAATGACCATCCTCTCAAAAATCACCACAATTCCGTGCGGTGACTCTCTAGGGTCACAAAAATGGCCTCCAGCAGTGATGATGGCGAAACGTCAACAAACCCTAGCGTCATTTCACTCTGCCTGTCACATGATATAAACAAAGCAAAACAGACAAACCCAAACCACGTCGACAAAGTGCCAGTACCAGGCCGCCGCTTCAAAACCAAAGTGCTGCTTGGGTGTAAAATGCCCTTTCATATATCGCAACAACATGACGGTCAGGATGATGGCCCCAAGTGTTACGTGCATACCGTGAAAGCCAGTCAGCATGAAAAAGGTGGTGCCATAAATGCCGGACTTCAGCGTCAGGTGTAATTCACTGTAGGCTTCAATATATTCAAATACCTGGAAACCGAGGAAGACAACTCCCAAGGCAATGGTGGCCCCCAGCCAGGTTTTGACTTTTTTACGTTCATCTTTCTTGATGGCGTGGTGCGCAATCGTAATCGTCACACTTGAGGCCAGTAGTAACAGGGTGTTCAGCAGAGGAATATGCCAGGGGCTGACAATTTCATGGGGACCGGGAAATTTGCTCGGGTCCGGATTGTGCATCAGTGGCCAGGCGTTTTCGAAATCCGGCCAGAGCAGGCTGTTCAAGGCACCGTCACCTTCACCGGCGAGCCAGGGAACGGCCAGAAAGCGAGCGTAGAAGAGTGCGCCGAAAAACGCCGAGAAAAACATCACTTCACTGAAAATGAACCAGCTCATGCCCCAGCGGAATGACTTATCCATCTGGGCGCTGTAGAGCCCGGCCATGCTCTCTTTGGCGACGTTACCAAACCAGCCAAACAGCATATAGACCATAATGGTGAAGCCAATCCCAAACATCCACCAGCCGGTCGACGGATCCGTTCCGGCAGTGTTGTGCATGATCGCAGTGCCTAGCCCTACCAGGGTTGTGAACAACCCCACGGTCGCAATAATCGGCCACTTGCTTTGTTCAGGTACATAGTAACTTTGCTGGGTCGCCATAGGTCCTCCTGTGGCAGTTAGCTTTTTGTTTTTGTTGTTCTTTCAGTCACATCAAACAAGGTGTAGGAGAGCGTCAGTGTATGCAGCTCTTCCGGTAAATCTTTATCCACCAGGAATATCAACGGCATGTTGATAGCTTCCCCGGGTTGCAGCGTTTGCTGGTTAAAGCAAAAACATTCCGTTTTATGGAAATAGTTCACGCCCTCAGACGGTGACAGACTGGGAACCGCCTGAGCCACCATTACCTTGCCGGTATTGTTACGTGCATAAAACTCCACTTTTGTCTGCTCACCGGGATGGACTCTGACTTCCCGCACCAATGGACGAAACTGCCAGGGCATATCCTCATTATTACTGGTGACAAACTGCACCCGAATCTGGCGGACCGTATCCACGCTTCCAGCTTCCGTGACCTCATAGCGACCACCGGTCTTGCCATTCAGGCCGGTGATGTCACAGAACACCTCATACAATGGAACAAGCGCAAAACCGAAACCAAACATACCTACCACCACTCCCAAGGTCCACAGAATGACCTTGCGGTTGTTGGATTGATTTCTGGCTGTCATTGAGCTTGCCCTCTATGTTCCAGATCCGGATACCCAATTTCACTTCATCTTGGGAGGTTCGGTGAAGGTGTGATAAGGCGCAGGCGATGGTAATGTCCATTCCAGCCCCTCTGCACCTTCCCATACCTGGGCAGTCGCCTTCTTACCGCCACGAATACATTTTAAGACGATAAACAGGAACAGCAGCTGTGTGGTCCCAAACAGAAAGGCTCCCATACTGGAAATCTTATTGAAGTCTGCAAATTGCAACGCATAGTCCGGAATTCGCCGCGGCATACCTGCCAACCCGACAAAATGCATAGGGAAGAAGGTCAGGTTCAGGCCGATAAAAGAGAGCCAGAAATGCGCCTTGCCCAATGCTTCGTCATACATATTGCCGGTCCACTTTGGTAGCCAGTAATAAGCTGCCGCAAAGATAGAGAAGATAGCGCCCGGTACCAGCACATAATGGAAATGCGCCACCACGAAATAGGTGTCATGGTATTGGAAGTCGACAGGGGCAATGGCCAACATCAGGCCGGAGAAACCGCCAATGGTAAACAGGATGACAAAGGCAATGGCAAACAGCATCGGCGTTTCAAAGGTCAGAGAACCACGGAACATCGTAGATACCCAGTTAAACACTTTCACCCCGGTCGGCACTGCGATCAGCATGGTTGAATACATAAAGAAGAGTTCACCAGCCAACGGCATGCCCACAGCGAACATGTGGTGTGCCCAGACAATAAAAGACAGTACCGCAATAGACGCTGTGGCATAGACCATTGATGGATAGCCAAACAAGTGTTTGCGAGAAAAGGTCGGGATGATCTGCGAAACCACGCCAAAGGCGGGCAGAATCATAATATATACCTCTGGGTGACCGAAAAACCAAAACACATGCTGGAACAATACCGGATCGCCACCACCGGCAGCAGAGAAGAAACTGGTGCCAAAGTGAATGTCCATTAGCATCATTGTAACCACGCCTGCCAGTACCGGCATTACTGCAATCAGCAGGTAGGCAGTGATCAGCCATGTCCAGACAAACAACGGCATTTTCATCAACGTCATGCCGGGGGTTCGCAGGTTAAGAATGGTAGCGATAATATTGATAGCGCCCATGATGGAAGATATCCCCATCATATGAACCCCAAAAATAAAGAAGGTAACGCTGGGCGGTGCATAAGTTGTTGAAAGCGGAGCGTAAAAGGTCCAGCCAAAGTTGGGCGCGCCCCCCTCCATAAACAGCGAGGACAGCAACAGCGAAAACGCAAAAGGCAGAATCCAGAAGCTCCAGTTGTTCATCCGTGGCAGGGCCATATCAGGAGCCCCCACCATCATCGGCACCAACCAGTTGGCCAGGCCCACAAAAGCCGGCATGACCGCGCCGAACACCATGATTAACCCATGCATGGTGGTCATCTGGTTAAAGAATCCTGGTTCAACGATCTGCAATCCAGGCTCAAACAGTTCCGCCCGGATAATCAGCGCCATGGTGCCGCCAATTAAAAACATGATGAAGCTGAACCACAGATACATGCTACCGATATCTTTGTGGTTCGTCGTAAAAATCCAACGTGTCAGCCCTTTGGCCGGACCGTGGTGGTGGTCGTCATGATGGTCGCCAACTACCGCACTCATGGTCACTCTCCTCTAAATGTCTGTTGTTATCGTGGTTGAGGAATAATCGAGATCCGTTTATTTACTCTGGACAATTTCCTGTGGCGATACCATGTCACCCTTGTTATTGCCCCAGGCATTACGTTCATAAGTGATTACTGCAGCCAGATCGACTGGACTCAGCTGAGCATCAAATGCCTGCATCGCAGTGCCGGAAACACCATGAACCACAGTGTCTATATGCTTCGCAATCGGCCCGGTAGCCACAGCACTACCTTTAAGTGCAGGGAAGGCAGGCGGTAAGCCTTCACCTGTTGGCTGGTGACAAGCCGCGCAATTTTTCAGATACACCTGCTCACCACGTTCAACCAGTTCGGCCAACGTCCATTCTTTATTGGAGAGTTCATATTCTTCGCGAGCCTGCGCCTGTTTCGCCAGTACCCATTCCTTGTACTCCGGCTCGGATACTGCCTTCACCACAATGGGCATGAAGCCATGATCTTTGCCACAGAGTTCAGCACATTGGCCACGGTAAATGCCCGGCTCTTTGACAACGGTCCAGGCCTCGTTGACAAACCCTGGTATGGCGTCGCGTTTGACTGCCAGATCGGGCACCCACCATGAATGAATGACATCATTGGCGGTCACCAGAAAACGGACTTTTTGATTTACGGGGATAACCACAGGCTCATCCACTTCCAGCAGGTAGTGTTCGCCTTTATCATCGCGGTTATGGATAGAGTCCTGAGAGGTGGCCAGGTTACTGAAGAAGCCAAAATCTTCCTGGAGATAGTCGTATTTCCATTTCCACTGATAGCCGGTGATTTTTATATCCAATGCAGAATCGCTGGAATCGTACATTTTCACCAGTGTTCCCGTGGCAGGAACAGCCATCGCAATCAAAATCACAAATGGAATAATGGTCCAGATGATTTCAACGGCGGTGCTTTCGTGGAACTGTGCGGGTATGGCGCCTTTGCTCTTACGATGGGCAAAGATTGACCAAAACATGACTCCGAAAACCACGATCCCTATGACCACACAGATCCAGAATATGATCATGTGGAGGTCGAACACAGACTCACTAATGTCCGTTACCCCCTTGGTCATGTTGACCTGCCAATCGGCAAAGGAGGTTACAGGCATCGCAAGACATGGCAAAGCCAACGCTATCAAGCGTCTTCTTGACAACATAAGGTGTCTCCACAGCGTTACTTGTTATTGTTACTGCCAGACACTTCCCATTTTTAACAACTTTGTAGGAAGTCGAATGCAAGGTGCGGGCTCAGTATAGTCATATTTTGATCAGTGAGGCAAATGTTCAGTGCCTGTTTAAACAAAAAGCCTAGAGGGTTGATTTAATGCACAAATTTGTCGCAGAGCTGTCATAATCCAGGCGCAGTTTGTGGCATTCAGCGGAAATCCCCTATGATTCTACACCGCCGCTTATGGCGTCTGGCCTGGCCATTGATCCTCAGTAATATCACGGTTCCGCTGCTGGGTCTGGTGGATACAGCCGTATTAGGCCACTTGGAGTCGCCGGTTTATCTCGGTGCCGTTGCCATCAGCGCCAACCTGTTCACGTTCATATTTTGGGCGTTTGGATTTCTGCGAATGGGAACCACAGGCCTCAGTGCACAGGCTTGGGGCGCGGAAGATGAGGAACGCTTGTATTTCAGCCTGCTACGGTCTTGTGTGATCGGTCTTGCCATCGGCGGTTTTCTGGTGCTTAACCAAAGTTGGCTGCTGCCTCTGGGGCTGGCCTGGATGCAGACCCCAGAAACACTCTGGCCCCAAGCCAGCGCTTACGCGGACATCCGTATCTATAGCGCTCCTGCAATTCTGGTGCAATACGCCGTTATGGGCTGGCTGATTGGCAGCCAAAAGACAGGAATCGCTTTATTCCTGGCGGTCAGCACCAATATCGTTAATATCGTTCTCGATCTACTGCTTGTTGTCGGGCTCGGCATGCGGGCCGACGGCGTCGCTGCTGCAACCCTGGTGGCAGAAATCTACGGGGCCGTTCTAGGGCTCTGGTTTTGCTGCCATCAGCGTCGAAGTTGGATACTTCTGCTGCTAAAACGCCCGGATTTTTGGAATCCGGACGCCTTCCTGAAATTGCTGAAATTTAATGCCCACTTGTTTATACGTACGGTTTTACTGCTTTTTACATTTGCCTTTTTTGTCGCCCAAGGGGCCCAGCTCGGTACCGAAATTCTGGCAGCGAATGCCGTGCTGTTAACCTTCCTCATGCTGACTTCCAACGCTTTGGACGGTTTCGCCAACGGGGCAGAAGCCCTCTGTGGCGAAGCACTGGGAAAAAGAGTCATGCCAGACTTCTACGCTGCCGTCCGGGTTAGCGGTCTATGGTCTTTGATCACTGCAGGATTAGTGGCATTGGCTTTCTATTTATTTGGCGGTTTTATAATTAAAATGCTTACTGACATTGAGGCTGTGCGTATGCAAGCACTAACTTATATACCCTGGATTATCGCCCTGCCTTTGGTCGGTGTCTGGAGCTATTGGTTCGACGGTATCTTTGTTGGCGCTATGCAGGCCAAAGCGATGCGCAATACGATTGTGGCGGCCACTTTAGGATTTTTTCTACCTTGCTGGTGGCTTACACAGGCTTGGGAAAACCACGGTCTATGGCTGTCACTGACGGTGTTTTTAGCCGCCCGCGCCCTGGTTCAGGTTGGCTATTTTGCCTATTTCAGTCGCCACCAAGGTTGGTTGGCAGAAAAATGAATTGGGCAGGTTTTCGGAGCCTTGTCTACACTAAAGGAGATAACTAGACACAAAACGTTAATGAAATCATTTAATCAACCGCCAGTGCCCGGCACTAAGGAATTTGGACAGCCGATGAGCCTCGAAGCAGTATACGGGATCATCAACCAGGCCAAAGCATCTGAAATCAAGACGAAACACTATGCCGGCTGGCTGGTGGATCAACTTGAATCGCTTCATCGCGTCATTTCCCTGAGAGGACGTGAGCCGGTTGCAGATCTAAGCCAGTTTGTCATCGATTACATCGAATTGGCACCGCATATTATCGAGTGCGTCGCGGAATGTGCAGCCAAGAGTCATACCAGTCGATTATTCGAACCATTTATCAATCTATCGATCAAGTACTTTGTACACCCATCCGTGTTGGTACTATGCCATACTGGTTTGGATGGGTTACTGATCCGAGCCTATCAGGCACACAGGTTGATTGAAGAGCTTTATGAAAACAACCATAGTCTGCGTAACAGCCCAATCTGTGAATTACAGGCGACCCAGGCCAACCTACTGGCACACCACCTGATCGGTGAACCTTTTGCCAATGAAATAGACCAGGCGATCCAAATAACTCTCAGGCAATTAGTGAGTCTTCCTGACTACTACCACCTGGATCTGGCCCGTTATCTCGAGCTTACCAATGGCAAGCGCTGGCAACCGGTTAACGATACCTGGGTGCATCTACTAGAAAGCCATGGCATTGAATTGAACTTCATGCTTGGCGCTTGAGACTTACCCCAGCGCTTAAACTGCAAGTTGATTGTGTTCCTGCACATTGAATTATTCTGGGGAGGCTGGATCCTCGGAGCCTTCTGACTTATCCACCGTCTTACCTTTTTTACCCGGCATGCGTGGATAAAACTTGATGGGTTGCGCCTTAACCTGGTCAGCCAGAGGAGCTATTTTGCGGGTGACCCGGGTTTCCGGCTGTGGGGCCTGGGCAGCCAGAGTATCCACTTCACGTAATTTTTCATTGAAGCCACAGGCTACACACTCTCGTACCTGGCGCTGATCCTCGTCGGTATAAGCGACAATGCGGTCCATAGCCGCACACCGGGGGCAAACTGCCCCGGCAATAAAGCGCTTGACGGTTTTCACTTTCAGGCTGCCTCTGGAAGGATGCCACTGTGGCGCAATAGTGCATCTACCTGTGGTGGCCGACCACGGAACTCAGTAAACAGCATCATAGGTTCACGACTGCCACCTTTTTCCAATATGCAGTGCAAGAACTCGCGTCCGGTGGCAGCATCAAATACACCATTTTCTTCAAATTTCGAAAACGCGTCCGCCGCAAGCACTTCTGCCCATTTATAGCTGTAATAACCGGCACCATAACCACCAGCAAAGATATGACTGAAACCATGTTGGAAACGATTAAAAGCCGGTGGCTTGATCACGGAAACCTTGGCACGTACCCGTTCCATCAGTGCCTGAATATCAAAGCTTTCGCTTCCATCAAATTCATGGTGCAACTGGAAGTCAAACAGGGCGAATTCCAACTGCCGCACTATCATCATGGCCGACTGGAAATTCTTCGCCGCCAGCATTTTATCCAGCATATCTTTGGGTAGTGGTTCACCGGATTGGTAGTGTCCGGAAATCATTGCCAGTGCTTCCTCTTCCCAGCACCAGTTTTCCAGGAATTGGCTGGGCAGCTCCACAGCATCCCAGGCAACGCCATTGATTCCGGACACTTCATAGCAATCCACCTGGGTCAGCATATGGTGCAGGGCATGACCAAATTCATGGAACAGTGTCGTCACTTCATTATGGGTCAGCAGGGCCGGGTGGTCGTCAGTGGCCGGCGCAAAGTTACAGGTAATAAAAGCTACCGGTTTTTGAACCCGGCCATCATCAAGGCGCCGACGTACAGCGTAGTCCGCCATCCAGGCTCCGCCCCGTTTATTTTCCCGGGCATACAGGTCCATATAGATGCTGGCGATTTCCTCACCTTCGCGACGCACTTTGAAATAGCGCACATCCGGATGATAAGTCTCAAAATCCTTCACTTCGTCCAGGGTCACGCCGAACAGTCGATCCACTACCGTAAACATGCCATTGATGACTTTATCGGCAGGAAAATAGGGTTTGAGCGCTTCTTCGGAAATAGCGTATCGGTCCTGCTTCAGTTTTTCCGCGTAGAAACTCACATCCCAGGCCTGCAGTTCGTCCAGACCCAGGTCCCGGGCATAAGCCTGCAGTTCAGCAAATTCGTTACGGGCATAAGCGACCGACTTTTCCGCCAGATCATTCAGGAAGCTCAGCACTTCTTCCGGGCTCTGAGCCATCTTGGTCGCCAGGGAGTAATCGGCATAGGTTTCGAAGTTCAGCAACAGGGACTTTTCCCTACGCAGCTGGAGAATTTCCAGCATGATCGCACTGTTATCAAAGCGACCGGCATGAGGCCCCTGGTCTGACGCCCGGGTGTTGTAGGCTTCGTACAGTTCACGTCGCAGCTCGCGATTTTCGGCGAAGGTCATCACCGCATAGTAGCTGGGGAAATCCAGGGTGATCACATAACTATCCAGGCCGCGGCTTTTAGCAGCCTGGCGGGCACCGGCCAGGGCCGATTTTGGTAATCCCGCGAGGGCCTCCTCTGATTCAATATGCTTGGTCCAGGCCTGAGTGGCATCCAGCACATTGTCACTGAATTTGCTGCTAAGCTCCGCTAACTTCTGGGATATCTCCTTATAACGGGCCTTTTTTTCTTCCGGCAAATCGACACCGGCAAGATGGAAATCGCGCAGAATATTGGTAATGGATTTTTGCTGGGCTTCATTCAGCTGGGTAAAGTCTTCAGCATCACGAATCTTGGCGTAGGCCTCATACAACGCTTTGTTCTGGCCAATCTCTGTGCTGTAACTGGAAAGATCAGGAATGCAGCTGTTATAGGCATCACGCAGGCTGTCACTGTTCATGACGCTATTCAGATGACTGATCGGCGACCACATCTGGTTCAACCGGTCGGACATATCATCCATCGGCTGCGCCAGTGAATCCCAACTAGCTCTGGTCTGTACAACCAATTCACTGATCTTGCGGCGATTATCTTCCAGCAATGCCTGCAGGTTAGGCCTGATTTGAGCCGGATCAATTGCAGAAAAGGAAGGGAGTATAGGGTCAGCAAGCACAGCGTCGGTCATAGGGGAGTTCCTGAACGATAATTCAAAGTGACTATGTGTGGCTTGAAGTGCTGTTTTTCAAGGGAAAGCCCGGGGCAATTCCTGTAAATTTAATCTCCTGACGCTCCCAATCTATGAGGGGTCCGGGTCTCATTTCAATTTGCAGATTATCACCTCTGCAGAAGATATCCCGGCATATTTCGCCAGAGACTAAAATGCACAGTAGAATCAGATATCAACCTGCTAAACATTAACGTCACTGGATTAAGAAAGGGTTTATGAAGTGAATCAACCGACTAATATACGACCGTTCCAAGGCCATTATCCACAAATCGGTCAACGTGTTTTGATTGATCCTACCGCTGTGGTCATAGGCGATGTGGTGCTGGGAGATGATGTGTCCATCTGGCCTTTGACTGTAATTCGAGGCGACATGCACCGCATCCGTATCGGTTCCCGCACCAGTGTGCAGGATGGGTCAGTCCTGCACATTACTCATGCCGGCCCCTACAATCCGGATGGCTACCCCTTGCAGATAGGTGATGATGTTACTGTCGGCCACAAGGCTATGCTGCATGGATGCACCATCGGCAGCCAGGTGTTGGTGGGAATGGGTGCCGTGATCATGGATGGCGCAGTTGTCGAAGACAAAGTCGTGGTCGGTGCCGGCTGCCTGGTACCACCTGGTAAAGTATTAAAAAGTGGGAACCTTTATGTGGGCAGCCCGGCCCGCAAAGCAAGGGAGCTCACTGACAGGGAAATGAACTATTTTGCCTATACCGCCGCCAATTACGTCAAACTGAAGGACCAGCATCTACAGGAATGGGAAGAAATTTGATCCTGATCAAAAATTAATCCAGATGTAATTTTGTCCCCCCCTTGAAAAATTTCACAGGCAATCCTATTTATTCTCCAACGACGCAGCGTTGAGGGATATGACGTAATCCCGACAGTAGTTAACAGTCAATTTCTATCAGGTTATCAGCTCTATGGGAGGGTTGTTTATGACTATCACTCGTTGGAATCCGTTTCGTGAATTTGAAGACATTCTGGACCGCTACAATCGTTCTATGCTGCCAAACGCACGCAGCAATGAAAGTAATGAGTTAATGCGCAAGGCTGATTGGGCACCAGCGGTGGACATTACTGAAACCGCAGAAAATTATCTGATCAAAGCAGAGCTGCCGGGTGTGGCAAAAGAAGACGTTAAAGTCTCAGTGCATGAGAACGTTCTCACCATTCAAGGCGAGCGGCACCTGGAAAAAGAGGACCAGGACAAGAAACATCATCGGATCGAACGCTTCTATGGGAGCTTTGCCCGATCTTTTCACTTGCCTGACAATGTGGACGAAAGCAATATCCAGGCAAACTACAAGGATGGCGTGCTGACATTGACCCTGATTAAGGCGGAGAAACCACAGCCCAAAGCCATCGAAATCAACTTGAACTAGCTTGATGGCTGAGTGATTTAAAGCGGGCAGCTTCAGCAAATACCCGGGGGAACCTGTTCTCCCGGGTAGAATTTCCAGCTCAAGTCTTAGAGTTCTGTAGCAGGTTTGCCGCCGGCCTGTTTCAGGATTGCGGCATAGTCGCCACCTTTAGCGTGTGCACTGACTCGGTCCAGCATGGTTTTACCATCAGGCCCTAAGGCATTGATATCCCGTCCTGCTTCACTAAAAAACGCCACCAGACGCGCATAATCTCCAGCCAGCATGTACTCGTATGATTCACGCAGAACATGGTAATCCGGATTGCGGTCGTCGCGGGGTTGTAACCCTAGAAAACTCTTGACCCGATCATCGCTCCAGTCTTCCCCGACCACTTTCGGCTGTGAAGGACCACCACTCATAACATCACCTATTTATCTTGACCTATATTCTGTTTGGTTACCGCCGGGCACGTAGTGTAAAGGGTTAAGCCTGATTTGTAAGCTATCAGTCTATCCCCGGCATCAACTTCCGCTACTGATATTGCTACCTGAGACTCCAAAATTACTGGAACTGGCACTGGGCATTTTCAATAATAATTTCCACACGGCGGTTGCGGGCACGATTTTCCGGGCTGTCGTTAGCAACCAGTGGTTTAGTTTCAGCCTGACCTACCGCCTGCACTCTCGAGGCATTGAGACGGCCATCCTTCACCAGTTCATGCACGACACTCACCGCACGTGCGGCAGACAGGTCCCAGTTGGAACGAAACCGGGTGGAATCTATGGGCTCGTCGTCAGTATGGCCGGTGACAACGATATCACCATCACAGCCCGCAAGTTCATCCACCACTTTAAGTAGCACGGGGCGCATATATTGCTTCAGCTCGTCACTACCCGAGGAAAAAGAGGCTCGTTCGGTGAAGGTGAGTACCACCCCTTTTTGATCGAATTTAATATCCACCTCGTCATCTGCAACCTGTTGTTCCAGACGGCCGATCAGGCGGGTGGCCAGAGCATCATTCTGCGCCAGTGCCGCCTGGGCCAATATTTCGGCACTGGTTTCCAGAGATGGAGGGGATATTGGCAAAGCCGGTTCCATTGGTGTAGTTGCCGGAGACGGAGGCATAGTGGTTTCAGAAGGCACGGGCGCTCCCTCAGGAGCCACAATAATGATAGGAGGAAGGTCCGGATCCAACTGACTGCCCGGTGACCAGGAAACCCCGAAAGCTTTACTCATCGAGTAAGCGATAGCACGGTATTTTTCCGTGTCCAAATTGGAAAAGCTCAGCAGCAGAATAAAAAACGTGAGCAGCAATGTCATTAAATCGGCGAAAGTAACAATCCAGGCCGGGGCTCCACTAATACCGGGAATAACGCTTTTACCTTTGCCTTTCTTCATCAGCTTTCTTCACGGCTGGCAGTCAGTGCAGCAGCAGACTGCTCAGCCATATCCTCCAGACCTGGGACATAGGAAGCCACGATGTCTTTCAGCACCCGAGGATTCTGCCCCCTCAGCATGCTCATCATACTGTTGATCACGATCATGCGGTTACGTGATTCATCCTGAGTCTTAAGCTGTAATTTATCAGCCAGCGGCAGCGCCACCAACTGTGCAATGAACGCCCCATAAAAAGTTGTCAGCAAAGCGATGGCCATGGCAGGGCCTATAGAGGAGGGATCCTGCATATTGTTCAGCATTTGTACCAACCCAACCAGAGTTCCCAACATTCCCAGGGCCGGCGCTGCGTCACCAATACCGCGAAATACCCGTTCCGCGGTCTGCAACCGCTCGATACATTGATGGGTATCTTCCAGCAGCACTTCTTCTATAAATTCCATAGGGTGGCCGTCTGCACTGAGACTGACTGCTTTACTCAGGAACTCCTGTTCAATTTCCAGATCATCCAGTCCCAGCAGCCCTTGCTTGCGTACGATTTCCGCAACCTTTTTCAGCTCCTGGTATAAATCGAGTGGGTCCTCAGTCTTTTCGGTAAAAGCTGTTGTAAACGCCAACCCCATACTGCGGGCGAAATTGCGCCAGCGAAACTTCATCAAGGTCACCGCGAGGGTACCGCACACGACAATCATCAGACCTGGCAGGTTAAAAAAATCGAGCAACTCTGAGCCGGAGGCAACGGCCCCGAGCACAATACCTATACCAGCTAAAAGTCCCACCCAGGTCAGGATGTCCATCTATAAATATCCCCTTGTGGAGTATTCAGGGCACATTGGCCCTATCTGTTTTATTGATCCTATCTAGTTATGTTGACCATATATAGTTGCAAGCAAAGTCAATTAACGGCAGTCCGTATGCTTGTCCGCCAAACCACGTGAATTCCGGCCTGACAGGTTAGCTACCTATACTTATCGGCAGAAACTTGGATAGCTGGAGGAGGATTCAGTCACCAAGACGAAGTGATTGCATGACGCCATCGGTGCTCGGCCGTACGCCACGCCAAAGATAAAAGGCCTCAGCAGCCTGTTCAACCAGCATACCCAACCCATCAATTGATTTATCCGCACCCTGGTCCTGGGCCCACTGATTGAAAATGGTCATCTGCTGGCTGTACATCATGTCATAACTGATACTGCCTCTACCGATAACGGTTGATGGTATCGGCGGCAGGTCACCCGCCAAACTGGCGGAAGTACCATTGATAATCAGATCAAAACTACCCCTTAAGTCTTCAAATGGTGATGCAGAAAGGGTCCCCTCTGTATTGAACAATGCTACCAGTGATTCTGCCTTTGCCAGCGTTCTGTTAGCAATCACCACTTCCCCCGGCTGTTGTTCAAGTAACGGTAGCAACACGCCCCGCACTGCGCCGCCGGCTCCCAGCACCAACACCCTTTTATCCGCGATCTCGACGGCATTATTGACCGTCAGATCACGCAACAGGCCGATACCGTCGGTGTTATCCCCGTACAGCTCACCATCTTGCATATACAGGGTATTCACGGCCCCCGCAGATTCCGCCCTTGAACTACAACGGGAAACCAAAGCCCAGGCCTGCTCTTTAAACGGAACAGTGACATTGGCACCTTTGCCTCCCCCCTCAAAAAAGGCGGCGACTGTGGTCTGGAAGCCATCAAGCGGTGCCTGAATGGCGCTGTACTCCATCGTCTGATCAGTACTCTGTGCAAACATGCTATGAATTTTAGGCGATTTGCTGTGCATCACCGGGTTGCCAATCACCGCGTATATATCCATGTCTTTACCAACCTTTCAGCGACTTTTATTAATAAATGCAGTGTTTAGAATTTATCATTTGCTGCCTTATCTGCCAGCAAAAGACCCTATACCCAGTTTCTGGACTGTAAGAAATAGTCCGTTAAACGGGCTTCTTCAGTGTCAGCCTCTGGAGTCCAGTTATAATCCCAGCGCACTAATGGCGGCATGGACATCAATATTGATTCTGTACGACCACCGGACTGCAGGCCAAATAAGGTGCCGCGGTCATACACCAGATTGAATTCCACGTAACGGCCACGGCGATACAACTGGAACTGGCGTTCCCGATCCCCGAACGGGGTATGCATTCGCCTTTGTACGATTGGAGCATAGGCCGGAAGATAGCTGTCACCTACCGCTTGCAATAACTCGAAACAATGGTCAAAGCCCCCTTCGTTGAGGTCATCGAAGAATAAGCCACCGATTCCCCGTGGTTCCTGGCGATGCTTGAGATAGAAATATTCATCGCACCACTGCTTATATCTGGGATAGACCTCTGCACCAAATGGTTCACAAGCCTGCCTGGCAATGGTATGCCAGTGCCGGCAATCCTCCTCGAAGCCATAATAGGGGGTCAGATCATAGCCACCGCCAAACCACCACACGGGCGCTTCGCCCTCTTTTTCAGCAATAAAAAACCGGACATTGGCGTGGGAGGTAGGGACATAGGGATTATGAGGATGGATGACCAACGAAACGCCCATGGCCTGAAAACCACGCCCTGCCAATTCAGGTCGTGCAGCAGTCGCGGAAGGGGGCAATTGACTACCAAATACATGAGAGAAATTGACTCCCGCTTTTTCGAATACTGCCCCATTTTCCAGGACACGTGATCGGCCGCCACCACCCTGTTCCCGCACCCAGCTGTCTTCAGTAAATGACTTTTCTCCATCCAGCTTGGCTATAGCTGTGCAAATTTTATCCTGCAGCCCTTTCAGATAGGACTCAACTTGGGGGGTGTATTCCTGCATGAATTAATTGATTCCTCTTCGCTTCGACAAATCGTAATTTCAGGTACGCAGCACTGCGCCCGTCAGTGCATCCCTGATACTGGTAGGCTGGTTCAGCCCACCCAATGCACCAGGCAGATAGTATTCAACCTGGTCCGCAAAATAACAACGGCTTTGCAGCAGCGTTCGAGCGGGAATCTGTCCGGCAGTGTTGGCTGAGGTGGACACAATGGGATAGCTTAAACCTGCTGTCAGTTCGCGTACAATGGGGTGTTCCGTCACACGGACGGCGACTGAGGTATGCTGACCACGCACCCATTCAGGATAGATTCCCGGATCCGGTAACACCCAAGTGTTGGGGCCAGGCCAGCTGCTTTCAACTTCTCTGCGGCGTTCATCAGGCAGCAGGGCCAGCAGCGGAGAAAATAAGCTTGGATCTCCGGAAATTAAAAGTACCCCCTTGCTTCTGGGGCGCTTTTTCAATGCCAGTATTCTTTCCACAGCTTCCTGATTGAAGGGGTCACATCCCAATCCCCAAACGGCTTCAGTGGGGTAGGCAATGACGCCACCGGCTTGGATAACATTACGGGCTTGCGCGATATGGATAAAGGACACCCTGGCTCAACCTGCGTCTTTAGATAACTCATCTGCTGCGGCGCAAGTTAACCGATGGTCAGGTCCAAGGCAAGGGAGGTTGTATATATCATCTTAAGCTGACATACGGATGAAACCGCCACGGTCACTGCGAATGACCCCTTCGAGTTCCAGCTGCATCAGCCTTGTCTGTACTTCGGCAACGGCAATACCGGTGCGCTCAACGATCTGATCGGTATGCGTCAGCTCATAACCTACCGCCAGATATACCGGGTCGTCATCCGGTCCTTTAGTCAGAACGGCTGCCGGCTGAGGCATTTGGAAGTGGGGGTCATCCACTTCGGCTTCTTCTGATGGCACAGAAGACGTTAGGTCCGAATGAGTCCGCGAAAACAACGGGGCTGCAGACGAAAAGCCACCAGACTCATGACTCTGCTGTTGCTGGTAAAAGCGCATGAGTGCGGGAAGTTCGACTAGTATATCGTCGGTAGATTCCACCAGCTTGGCTCCCTGTTTGATAAGGTGATGGCAGCCCCGGGCCTGGGGATTGTGAATGGAGCCTGGGATGGCAAAGACTTCACGATGCTGTTCCAGCGCAGTCCTGGCGGTAATCAGCGAACCACTGCGCATGCTGGCTTCTACCACAATAGTCCCCAGAGAGAGGCCGCTGATAATCCGATTTCGACGGGGGAAGTGTTGTGCCATGGGCGGCGTATTGGGCCAGAGTTCGCTAACCAGCAGGCCACTCTGGCAGAGTTGCTCAGCCAGAGTTCGGTGCCTGGCAGGGTAGACAACATCAATGCCTGACCCCATCACTGCCACTGTAGAACCCAAAGTTCCCACAGCGCCCTGATGTGCTGCACCGTCGATCCCTGCAGCTAGACCACTGGTGACGGTAAAACCCCCTTCCCCCAATGCACGAGCAAACTGCCGCGCTGTTTCAACACCTTGGGCGCTAGGATTACGCGATCCCACAATAGCCAGTTGAGGCCGATAAAGAAGATCCACCTGCCCACGTAAAAACAATAACGGAGGCGGATCATCCAGCAATCTCAATAATGCGGGATATTCGGGCTGAATCAGCGCCAGCAGATAATTGTCTTCCTGCTCAACCCATGCAGCGGCTTTTTGTGCCTCCGCGCATAGCGAATCAAAACTGGGTTGATGAAAAATTTGCGAGACTGATCGACGCAGTCCCGTGGGTAATTCAGCCAGAAGTGTTTCTATCAGGGAATCATCAATATTGCCGGCTGCATCGAACGCCTCCGCCAGCCTTCCCAAGCGGGAAGCGCCTAAACCAGAGAGCGTACAGAGATTCAACCAGATAGTGTGTGAAGGGTGCATGCGTCATCCATGAGTAAAAAATAAGGGGCGCTTCATGCGCCCCGATTGATATTTGCTATTCTACCGATATTTGCCGGACAGGTTAAGGATTTCTTACCTCATCCATTATGGCTAAAGGGCGCTCAGCTTTCAGGATTAGGCCATAGCTGACCATATCAAATACCCGGAAAACCATCAGAACCCCGGCGCGATCAGAGGGAAGCTGAAGAACTTCCTTGGTATAGGGGTCGCGAACCTGCTCACCGGTCTTGTAGACCGCCAAAACGTTGCCTTCTTGCAGGCCTTGCTCGGCTCCCTTATTGATTACCACCACGTCGTACTGACCAATCTGGCTGACACCGTCAAGTACGGCAATCATGCGGCCACGGACTTCAACTTCAGGATTGTTTGGATAGAACGTGGAGCTGAGTTCCCGATCTTCTTCCTGCAACAGACGGTCACCCTGGCGAATTTCTTCCGAAGTGCGGCGAATCTGCACCGTAACCACTTCATCTTCCGCCTCTGTAACCTTACCTAAAGCGATAGAACGGGCCTCTACCCCCAGGAATTCCTGGGTTTCAGGATCAATGTAGACCTTACCACGGCGATAAATACCATAGGATTCCTCCACCTGCGCTTCGCCGCGGGCATATACCTGATCACCGGCACCGACAATCAGGTTACCTTTCTTACCAAGCAGGACGTAGGGGGCGTCCACCAGGTCTTCTTCCTGGACAACACGGTTATCCGATAAAAATGGCTGGATGGCTTCAAGTGGAATGGCAGGAATTGCACTGGCCAGCGGCGTAATGCGTTTTTCCGGGGTCAGTTTCACCGTGCGGCTGGCATCCCCCCTCTCCGCGACCGTTACCCGTGGTTGCCCATCGATATATACCAAGGCAAGAACATCGCCGGGGAAAATCAAATGGGGGTTCTCCACCTGTGGATTAACGTGCCAGATTTCCGGCCAGTACCAAGGATTTTTCAAAAAGCGTGACGAAATATCCCACAGTGTGTCACCCTTAACAACAGTATAGCGATCCGGGTGATCATTACGAAGTTCAGGTGCCGCCATAGCGAGCTGGCTGATTACCAGCATGACACCGAACATCAAGGACAACAATTTCCTCATGGTCTCGTTCCCTTAGTCTTTCCGGGCAGTTTAGAGATGGGGTTAGGCTATGGAGCCCATAAACCGGTTCAATTTGTACTCAACAATACACTAATAGATAATAGTAGCAGGCGATCCCGAATCTGTAATGGAATTTTTTTCACAAAATTATTATGAGTAAGCTCCAAATTCTTGAATTTCCTGACCCTCGGTTACGCACCATTGCTAAAACTGTGAGCGAAGTAACAGCAGACATCCGCCAATTAGTGGATGACATGTTTGAAACTATGTACGACGCTCCCGGAATTGGCTTGGCAGCAACTCAGGTCAATGTGCATAAGCGCGTCATCGTAATCGATGTGTCTGAGGACAAATCGGAACCTTTGGCTTTTATTAATCCTGAAGTGACAGTGCTTGATGGCGAACCCGAGGAGATGCAGGAAGGCTGTTTATCAGTACCCGGCTTCTATGAAACGGTCGAGCGAATCGAACACGTCATGATCAAAGCGCTCGACAAAGAAGGCAACCCCTTTGAGCTGGAAGCCCGTGGCTTGCTGGCAGTTTGTATTCAGCATGAGCTGGACCATCTCAATGGTAAGCTTTTCGTTGATTACCTCAGTCAGATCAAAAGAACTCGAATCCGTAAAAAGTTGGAAAAGCAGCATAGAATGCGTGCCTGACGCTGAGTCTGAATACTGTGATTATGAAACCGCCGGACTTTGGCGGTTTTTGTTTTTTTAAGGAACCGTCCCTGTTATGAAAGAATCGCCTCGTATCGTTTATGCTGGTACGCCTGAATTTGCCGCCACCGCACTTAGTGCGTTACTTGATGCCGGTTTTTCGATTGTCGCAGTTTACACCCAACCGGATCGCCCTGCAGGTCGAGGTCACAAACTAACTCCCAGTCCCGTTAAACAACTGGCCCTGAAGCACGCAATACCCGTTGAACAGCCTCTATCGTTCAAAGACCCGGCGGATGTGGAAACGCTACGTAGCTACCAGCCGGATCTAATGATCGTGGCTGCTTATGGCATTATTTTACCCCAGAGTGTGTTGGACATTCCCACTGCAGGTTGCCTGAATATTCATGGCTCGCTCTTACCTCGATGGCGCGGTGCGGCACCGATACAGAGAGCCATCCAGGCCGGAGATGCTGAAACCGGGATTACTATTATGCAAATGGAAGCAGGCCTGGATACCGGGCCTATGCTTTACAAGGTGGCGACTCCGATCTTGCCCACGGATACGGGCGGCAGTCTACATGACCGTTTGGCAGAATTAGGGGGAGGGGCTATTGTTCATGCACTACGACAGTTGGTAAATCTTAAACCTGAAATTCAGGACGACCAGCAGGCCAACTATGCCGCCAAACTCAGCAAGGCCGAGTCTGATCTAGACTGGTCACAACCCGCAGAAGTGCTGGAACGCACCATTAATGCCTTCAATCCCTGGCCCGGCACCAGCAGCCTGTGCGACAAGGACAGGATTAAAGTCTGGGAAGCCAAGGCTCATCATGAGATCCATCAGGCTACACCTGGAACTATCCTGAAACGTACGATAGACGGTATATCCGTCGCTTGCGGCAGTGGTGTACTAACCATTGGCAAATTACAACTACCCGGAGCCAAGGCCTTGGCAGTAAAGGACTTTGTCAATGGTAATCCCGATAAATTAGTTCCAGGCGAGCAATTTACTTATGGCCAGTAGCCGCGCAATTGCTGCAGAAATTATGCTGGGTGTCATCGATTCCGGCCAGTCTCTGACACCTTTGCTGGAAACAAGACTCCCGGATCTGCCGGAGAACGAAAGAGCCTTTACCAGCGCCCTGTGCTATGGCGGCCTGCGTTATTACCTGCGCCTGAATTCAATGCTCTCTGCCTTGATTACCAAGCCATTGAAGCCGAAGGACCGGGACCTTCATATGGTATTGATAGGCGGCCTTTACCAACTGGCCTACATGAACAAACCGGCCCATGCAGCCATCAATGAGACTGTCAATGTTGCCCGGGAACTGGACAAAAACTGGGCGACCAAACTGCTCAACGGCACCTTGCGCAACTTCAGCCGCAGACAGGCCGAACTGGAGAGTATTGCCGACCGGAAACTGGAAACCAGGCTGTCATTCCCGGGCTGGTTGTCTAAAGCCCTACTGAGGGCTTACCCAGAGCGGGCAGAGGCCATAATGTCCGCCCTGAATCAGCAAGCTCCAATGACCCTTAGGGTTAACAGAGCCCAAACTACCATTGAAGCCTATTCAGAATGTTTGGCATCTGCCGGAATTCAATCCAACCCCACTCAGTTATGCGATTCAGGCCTGACACTTACTTCTCCTTGCGATGTCGGCTTGCTACCCGGCTTTTTTGAGCCGGGCCTGTGTTCTGTACAGGATGAGGCAGCACAACTTGCTTCTCAACTGCTGGATATACATCCTGGGCAACGCATACTTGACGCTTGTAGCGCGCCCGGTGGAAAAACAGCTGCCATTCTGGAACGTTGTGGCGGCCAAGCCGACGTGGTGGCCGTGGATCTTGAAGCTTCCCGTCAGCAACGTACACAGGATACGCTGCGGCGTCTGGGCTTAACTGCCGAGGTTCTAGTGGCCGATACTGCCGATCTGGCCAGTTGGTGGAACGGACAGCCTTTTGATCGAATCCTGCTTGACGCCCCCTGCAGTGCCACAGGTGTGATTCGGAGACATCCTGATATCAAACATCTGCGACGCAAGTCAGACATCAACCAACTCAGTGAAATTCAGCTAAGGTTGTTGCATCGACTTTGGGAAATCCTGAAGCCGGGGGGGCGGATACTTTACGCCACATGTTCTATTCTTCCTCAAGAGAATGCGCATATAATTGAACGCTTTATGCAAGAAGAACCACAGGCAAAGCACTTACCACTGGTCCTTTCAGGGTTTCAAGACCAGGGCTTTGGAGTGCAGCTACTGCCCTCTGCTGGCGAATTTGACGGCTTTTTCTATGCACTTCTGGAGAAACCAGCGGCCTGATTCAATGACCAATTCCAAACTGGCAAACACATTGACTGAATTAGTTCCAGATCAGGCTGAGGTTCCTAAGGACATCCTATGAAGATCATCATACTCGGAGCCGGCCAGGTCGGCGGTACATTGGCAGAGAATCTCGCCAACGAAGCCAACGACATCACTATTGTGGATGCCGATGCTCAGCGACTGCGTAGCCTGCAGGATCGGCTGGATATCCGCACTGTGCAAGGTCAGGCCGCCTATCCTAACGTGTTAAAACAGGCCGGAGCAGATGACGCGGACATGCTGATAGCGGTCACCAACAGTGACGAAGTCAACATGGTGGCCTGCCAGATTGCCTACACGCTGTTCAAAACGCCGACCAAGATCAGCCGGGTTAGAACATCCGCCTATCTGCTTCGCAAAGGCCTGTTCTGTCCGGAGGCGATTCCTATTGACGTAATCATCAGCCCTGAACAGGTGGTGACAGAGCATATCACTCGACTGATAGAAAACCCGGGGGCACTGCAGGTATTGGATTTTTCCAAAGGCCTGGTACGGTTGGTAGGGATAAAGGCAACCCTTGGAGGACCGTTGATTGGTCATGAACTGGCCTATTTACGTGCGCATCTGCCGCATATAGACACTCGCGTAGCAGCCATCTACCGAAAGGACCGCGCCATTATTCCTCAAGGAGATACCATCATTGAGGAAGACGACGAGGTATTCTTCATTGCGGCCAAAGATAATATCCGCAAGGTGATGAGTGAGCTACAACCACTGGAAAAGCCTTATCGGCGCATCATGATTGCCGGAGGCGGTAACATTGGTGCCCGACTGGCTGAAACCCTGGAAAATAACTATCAGGTTAAGTTGATCGAGCAGGGCAAGGAACGCTGTATTCAGCTATCAGAAGAGCTGGATAAAACCATCGTTTTGCATGGCAACGCCGCCAATAAGGAACTGCTACTGGAAGAAAATATCGAAGACACTGATATTTTCTGTGCCGTTACCAATGACGACGAAGCCAATATCATGGCGTCAATGCTGGCAAAAAGGCTGGGTGTGCGTAAGGTCATGACGCTGATCAATAACCCGGACTATGTTGATTTGATCCAGGGTGGCGAAATCGACATAGCAGTCTCCCCACAACAAACTACTATCGGCAGCCTGTTGACCCATATTCGTCGAGGCGATGTGGTCGCAGCCCACTCACTGCGCCGCGGAGCCGCTGAAACCATTGAGGCTGTTGCCCATGGAGACCATCGTTCATCGAAAGTGGTGGGCAAACGGCTGGATGAGATTAATCTGCCTACAGGATCCACCATCGGTGCCATAGTGCGCCGCGGGGAAGTACTTATTGCCCATGACCATATTCGAATACAGCCTGACGACCACGTTATTCTTTTCGTTATCGACAAGCGCCGAATCGCCGAAGTGGAGCGTTTGTTCCAAGTGGGTCTGGCATTCTTTTGATATGCCGGGCTCTGCTTTATCCAATGCTGAACGCTTAATTCCAGGCACACAACCAAGGTAGCAAGTATTCATGCACTATTCGGCCATAACTCGGATTCTCGGTGTTTTGATGACACTGTTCAGCTTTACCATGGTTCCCCCCATGGTAGTGTCGCTGATTTATGACGACGGCCATTTCCAGCCTTTTGTCGCTGCCTTCGGCCTGATCTTTTCTGCCGGTATCCTGACCTGGCTGCCGGTATTCAAAAAAACCGCTGACTTGCGGGTGAGGGACGGCTTTCTGGTCACGGTCTTATTCTGGGTCGTACTAGCTGCCAGCGGTGCGGTTCCTCTTTACCTAAGTCACCATCCGCACCTTGAGCTGGTTGATGCTGTTTTCGAGTCCATGTCAGGCCTTACCACTACTGGCGCTACCGTCATTACCGGTATTGATACCCTGCCCAAGTCCATTCTTTGGTACCGGCAACAGTTACAATGGTTAGGGGGCATGGGAATCATCGTATTGGCGGTTGCTATCCTGCCCATGCTGGGTATCGGGGGGATGCAGCTTTATCGTGCGGAAACTCCCGGGCCGGTAAAAGACAACAAACTGACACCACGAATTACCGAAACGGCCAAAGCGCTCTGGTACATTTACGTATTTTTGACCATCCTCTGCGCAGGGCTCTATTGGCTGGCAGGGATGGACGTCTTTGACGCCATCAGCCACAGCTTTGCCACCATCGCAATTGGCGGCTTTTCCACCCATGATGCCTCTATCGGTTATTTCAACAATCCACTGATCGAAATTATTTGCATCGTTTTTATGGTGATCAGCGGCGTGAACTTCGCTCTGCATTTTTTCGCCTGGCGGCAACGGTCATTTTTTGTCTACCTAAGAGATCCGGAGTTCAAGTTTTACGGCTTTATTCTGCTGGCGGTGTCGGCGTTAACTATCATTGTGCTTATGGCGACGGCCACTTATCACCCCAAGGATGCCATTCTCCGTGGCATTTTCGAAGTTGTCAGTGTCGCCACGACCACAGGATTTGCCACTGCTGACTTTGCCAGCTGGCCCCATGTCTTGCCGTTTCTTCTATTTGTTATCGCCTTTGTCGGTGGCTGCGCCGGTTCCACCGGTGGCGGTATGAAAGTGATCAGGATGCTGCTGATTTACAAGCAGGGTATGCGGGAGGTTAAGCGCATAATTCACCCCAACGCCGTACTGCAGGTCAAGCTCGGCCGCAAGCCGGTGCCGGACAGGGTATTGGAGGCAGTATGGGGCTTTTTCTCAGTCTATATGTTCATGTTTGTTTTTATGCTGATGGCGTTACTGGCAACTGGATTGGATCAGGTGACTGCCTGGTCAGCGGTGGGTGCCTGCATCAATAATCTGGGCCCTGGGCTGGGCGCCGTTACCTACCATTACGGTGATTTGAATGAGCCGGCCAAATGGATTCTCACTTTTGCAATGCTGTTAGGACGACTGGAAGTATTTACCTTGTTGATCCTGTTCACCCCAACTTTCTGGCGACGCTGACCCCACTTTTTATCCGCGAGTATAGTTTGCTCATAAACAGCTGCTGAAAGTCCGGCCGCAGAGGAAACATATGACCTTCGCCCTCAAGCAGACTCAGTTCCGTTTGCGGAATTTGTTCTGCCATATGGCAGGCAAACTGCCAGGGAACAAAGCGGTCTTCCGTGCCCTGATACAGATCCACCGGCAATGTCAGCGATTTTAAGGAAAACCCCCAGTCGGCGTATTGCAGCATTAAATCCCTGACTGCTCCTTCCACACCCTGTTTAAAGGCCACATCCTGGCTTGCCAAAAACATGCGCCGTATATCCGGCTGCCGCAGCAGAGCTTTATCCCTGCCTGTGGTCGAGGTTTCAACAAACTGCAAATAAAGCGTCGGCACGTACTGTTCCGCCAGGCGCAACAGGTTCATCAGAGTTCTAAATAGGAGAGGGCTGATCTCAGCGATTTTCGGACCCCTTTGTGCCACCGACCACAACAACTGCTTTGCCTGCCGCATTTCACCAAAATTGGTATATCCGGCCATTGCTGCCGCATAGTTGATTCTGTCCGGCATCTTGCGCACGCATGCCATGGAATGGGGCACACCACTGGACCAGCCCACAACGGCAAAACGTCCGATCCCCAAATGATCAGTCAAATGAGTAACATCCTGTGAATAGTCGCTCAGGCGAAGATCGAGGCGCAAGGATGAATTCCCAATGCCGGGGCGGTCCAGCACAATCCATCGCAATCCGGCATTCTTAGCCTGCTGATGGAAGAAAGCACCTTCCATGCTGGATCCCGGTGTCCCATGTGCATAGAACACCGGTTCGCCATATGGGTCGCCCCATTCCCGATAGCCGAGAACCCGATTGTGGCCAATCTCCAGGGTCTGGTATTTATTATTACCACCATGCCCAAGCGCTGAAGAGGCATTTGCCATGCCCGTCTCCTTGGATTTACATCTGGCTATTTTGTGACCTGTTTCACAAATATAGCAGTTAAAACTGGAATGTCTAACAATCCAAATCTGTTTGGGATGATTTGGGAATAACTTCCAAGCTACGGGACAACAGTTAAGGTGGAGCCTCGCTATACGCTGAGACAACAACGGATCACTGCTGAGAAATCCGCGCTGGTTCAAATACCTGCTGCTGGATTTACTGTAAATTAGTGTGTCATTTTGTAATTCAAAATATTTTCTGAGACGGATCGGATATGGAAGTAAATTGGCGTGCCCTGACCCTGACATTTTTTTTGGCACCACTGTTCACTGGTTGCGAGCAACTGGGTCTGGAAGATGACGAAGAACAGAAACGGGATTCGCAAACCGAGCCGGAATTGCCTGAGGTGGAGATTACCGATCCCCAGGTTGCCTTCCCTTTTACCCGATTTCTCTACTTTATCGGTGAAGACAATGCGGATATCTCCGATCCCAAGACCTATATCTACAGCTATGAAATAGCCACCAACAGTGTGGTCCGACAAAGTTCGGGACAGTCTGCCCGTGTTCTATCCACGGAAGTGCCCCTGGGTAAAAGTCGATTCACTCAAAGTTATGCCTTGATAGAGGAAAACGGCAACTACTTTAGAGCTTCGCCTGAAATCCAGAATCTAGTCCAGCTTGGTACTCTGTCCAATGGTAATAAAACACCTTGTGCAGAACAGTTTCTGGCGGACGGTCTTGGCCTTGCAAACCATCAGTTCCAGGTGCGTTCACCTGGCACCGATGACACCTGCAACAGCTCTGACGATATCAAGCAACGCATCAGCCTGGGAGCTGGTACCAGCAGCAGCCCAGCCAACATCAGCGCTAATTTATTTTCCAGTCTGCCGCTACAAAATGCCACTTTTGAGATACAGGGTTATTTGCGTCCCAACGGCGCGGATAGTGTCCAATTGATTAAGTCTGACCTGACAGTAGTCCATAGTTTTACCGGGCTCAGCTCCAATGACTTCAGTATCAGTCGTCTGGATAGCGAGAGCACCCTGCTATTGGACATCAGTGGCAACCTATATACGGGAACCGCCGAGCAACTAACAGATGGAACAATCGACCTTTCTACCCCACTGACGCAAATAAATGCCACTTCTTTGATCGCACAGAACTGGGAAATTGACGGCACCAGTCTTTACCTTATCGACGGTAACAATCTACGCATGATTGACCTGGACAGCGGCAGTAATATGATGCTCGCCACAGGAGGAACGGTTGAAGGGCGTCTGGTACAGACCGATGACTCTTTGTTTTATCGTCTGGACACCGGCGACCTGCACAAAGTCAGCAAGGCAGATTGGTCCGATAGCCTGATACTAGGGACAACCGTAAACAAGTTCATGACTGAGGACAATCTGCTTTATTTCAACACCAAAGTTGCCAGTGATTCCCGTGCCTATGTTGCGGATCTTGCTGCGGCCAGCCTGGATTGTTCAGCTCCTTTGGATTGCAATGGCCTAGCCGATGCAGGTGCATGCTTGTTGGAAGATGCAGCCAATGCCTGCCTGGAATTTACTGATGCACAATGGACTTTTGTCAGGGAAAATCTTGATCGTGGCGTAGAGACCTATCCGGTTCTGATGCAGGGAGTTGAGGATTTAGTAGCTCCGCACGACGCAGTGGAAGGGGACTATTTTTCCAAGCCGGTTTTTTATGGCTATCAGGCAGACAGCGCGGAGAGACTTGTTGAGATTGGGAGTATTATCGGTCAGGTTAAACTGGTGCAGACCGGTGTATCGGAACAAGGCCATGCTCTCTTGGAAGCTGAATCTGATCCCACCAATAATGCCGATGCGGATGGCCAATACAGCGATATCTACTACTTCAACACCCGCCGCTCCAGTTCAATGAAAAGTATTACCTCTTCCATAAGCATAGACGAGGCTTTGATGACCGTGACTGAACTTGACTGACCGATAAGGTGATCAGGCTTCTAATTATAGAATGAGCGCTGTCCCGCCGGGCGGCGCTTGAAACGTTTGTATTCCCACTGATACTGCTGTGGGAAACAGTCTACTATCTTTTCCACCGTACGATTCAACCCGGTGATAGAGGTTTGCAAATCTGCATCATAGATTGCCGGATCGGCTTCATGTATTACCAGCCTAAAACCTGCTGCTTTGGGCAGCCGCTCAGCACAGACGCAGAGCACCTGCGCCCCTGTTTTCTCGATTAGTTTCGATACCAGTTTAAGCGTATTGGTCTGCACCCCGAAGAAAGGCGCAAATTGGCCTCCGGAGAGTTCAGGGTCCTGATCAGGCAGGATGCCAATCACCCCTTGTTCCCTCAAGATATGAAATAGCCGCATAACGCCGCGCTTATTAGCCGGCACCAGTTCCGAACCGTTACGTTCCCGCACACCACGCATATAGGCGTCGAGTTCAGCAATTTTGGGAGGCTGATAGAGCGCCGCCATTTTGTAACGCGCCGCAAAGAACAATCCGGCCACTTCCCAATTACCGAGGTGGGGAGCCAGCAGTATCAAGCCTTTGCCATGGGCTTCTGCCTTCTGAATCAGCTCCTCGCCTTCAATTTCCCGCACCAACCCTAAAACTTTACCGGCAGGCCATTCCCAAACCGCACCAATCTCAGCTGCTACCATACCGGTGTGCATCAGGCTGTTTTTGGCCAGCTGGTATCGCTGACGGGTAGGCAGGTCGGGGTAACAAGCCTCAAGATTTGTCAGCGTAACCCGTGCGGGATCTGCCTGTATGCACCATAGTATTCGCCCCACGCAGCGACCCAATAACTGGGCCCCTGATAGTGGTAGCTTTGACAGAAGTTTAATAAAACGCTGAATCCACAATGCCTTGGTGGCGGAATTACTCAATGGGAACCCTTGATTAATAGGTGGTGCGCGCAAATCGCTTCACATTCTCCGTGAAAAGCTGCGATTTTTTACCCGCAAATACACGTGGCTCTGTAATAAGTGCCCGCAAGTTGTATAATTTGGCGCTTTATTCTACAGCCCAGCTCGAAGCCTGTTAACACTAAAGTAGCAGCTTTGATCGATTGATTAACCAAGTGGTGTTTGACGTGACAGATTTAAATAAACCCGATGCCAAGACCTTCCAGGGGTTGATATCCGTTCTGCAGAATTACTGGGCTCGCCAGGGCTGCGTAATTTTGCAACCGCTGGACATGGAAGTTGGGGCCGGGACTTTTCATCCTGCCACTTTTATCAGGTCAATCGGACCGGAAACCTGGAACGCCGCCTATGTCCAGCCCAGTCGCCGTCCTACCGACGGACGTTATGGTGAAAACCCTAACCGCCTCCAGCATTACTACCAGTATCAGGTGGTCATGAAACCGAACCCAGCCAACTTCCAGGAACTCTACCTGGGGTCATTGAGGGAAATAGGTATCGATACCAATGTCCATGATGTCCGCTTTGTGGAAGATAACTGGGAATCACCCACGCTAGGAGCCTGGGGCCTTGGTTGGGAAGTATGGCTGAACGGCATGGAAGTCTCCCAGTTTACCTATTTCCAGCAGGCAGGTGGATTGGAATGTTATCCCGTCACCGGCGAGATTACTTATGGTCTTGAGCGTATTGCCATGTACCTGCAGGGCGTGGATAGCGTCTATGATCTTGTCTGGACTTACGGGCCTCAAGGTCCCGTGCTATACGGTGATGTGTTTCACCAGAACGAAGTGGAGCAGTCCACTTACAACTTCGAAGAGGCTGATACGGAGTCGCTGTTCAATCATTTCGACTATTACGAACGCGAGAGCAGCCGTCTGGTGGCTAAAAGCCTGCCGTTACCTGCCTATGAAATGGTATTGAAAGCCTCACATACTTTTAATTTACTGGACGCCCGTCACGCGATTTCTGTCACCGAAAGACAGCGCTATATCCTGCGGGTGCGTACATTGGCACGTGATGTCGCCAAAGCCTACTTTGACAAACGCAAAGCTCTAGGTTTCCCGCTGGCAGAAGCCACAATTCGGGATGAAGTACTGGCCAGCGAAGCGGAGAAGAATTAATGACTACCCAGGATTTTCTCGTCGAACTCGGCACCGAAGAATTGCCGCCAAAAGCCCTGAAACAACTCTCAGACGCCTTCACCCAAGGGATCTTAGAACGCTTGAGCAAAGCTAATCTTAGCTTTGGAGAAGTCAAAAGTTATGCCGCTCCCAGACGTCTGGCAGTGCACATCAGCCAGTTGGCACTGCAACAACCAGATCAGCACATAGAACGCCGTGGTCCTGCCATTCAAGCTGCCTACGATGCCGCCGGTAACCCAACCAAAGCATTGGAAGGCTTTGCCCGCAGTTGTGGTGCTGGTGTCGAGCAGCTGGAAAAACTAGAAACGGACAAAGGCACCTGGGTGGTGTTCAAAAGTTTGCAGCCAGGCACTGCAACGGCGGAACTCCTGCCTGGTTTTGTGGATGAATCACTGGCTGCTTTGCCAATTCCCAAACGTATGCGCTGGGGAGCTTCAAAAGTGGAATTCGTGCGCCCAGTACAATGGCTGTTAATGCTGCTGGGAGACCAGGTCGTTGAGGCTGAAGTTCTAGGCTTAAAGTCAGGTAATCAAACCCGCGGACACCGTTTTCATCACCCGGACAATATCACCATCTCCAAACCTCATGAATATGCTGAATTGCTGGAAAACACGGGTTATGTGCTGGCAGATTTCGAACGCCGGAAAGCCCGTATCCGTCAGCAGATTCTGGACGCGGCTACAACCACCGGCGGCAGGGCTGTCATTGATGAAGACCTGCTGGACGAAGTCACCAGCCTCAATGAATGGCCCGTGGCATTAACAGGAAAATTTGAGGAAAGATTTCTCGAAGTACCTGCAGAAGCACTGATCTCCACCATGAAAGGAAATCAAAAATATTTCCATATTGTGGATGCTGAAGGAAAGATGCTTCCCTTCTTTATTACAATTGCCAATATTGAAAGCCAGGATCCACAGCAGGTGATTGAAGGTAATGAGCGGGTCATTCGTCCGCGATTGGCAGACGCCGCCTTCTTTTATGAAACCGATCAGAAGCAGACTCTGGCCGATCGTCAGGAAAGTTTGAAACCTGTCGTATTTCAACAACAGTTGGGTAGCCTGTTTGACAAGTCCCAGCGTGTGGCACAACTGGCAGCCAAAATTTCAGCCGCTATAGGGGGCAATGCAGACTGGGCAAAACGCGCCGGAGAACTTTGCAAGACCGACCTGATGTCTGAAATGGTCATGGAGTTTCCAGAGTTGCAAGGCATCATGGGTCGGTATTACGCCCAGTTGGATGGTGAACCTGCAGAAGTCGCTGCGGCCATTGAAGAGCAATACTTCCCCCGGTTTGCCGGCGACAACCTACCAGAGACATTAACCGGCTGCGCTGTATCCATTGCAGACAAACTGGATACTCTTGTCGGTATTTTCGGTATTAACCAACCGCCTACCGGCACCAAGGATCCCTTTGGTTTGCGTCGGGCCGCCTTGGGCGTTCTCAGAATCATGGTAGAAAAACAACTGGATCTGGATTTAGCCGAATGTGTTCGCTGGGCTTATGAATTATACGGTAACCTGCCGGCAGACAATCTGGAAACGACCGCTGTAGACTACATACTGGAGCGTTTCCGTGCCTGGTATGAAGAGGAGGGTCTCGCAGTCGAAGTCTACCTCAGTGTTATCGCCCGCCGCCCAACCAAGCCATTGGAGTTCAATCAACGGGTTCAGGCAGTGGCAAACTTTACTCAGTTGGAAGCTGCCCAAGCATTGGCGGCAGCCAACAAACGTGTATCGAACATATTAAGCAAGGAAGCCACCGCTGAGAGTGTTCAATTGCAGCCTGAACTTTTCCAGGAAGCAGCAGAGAGCATTTTGTTTGAAACTCTGACAGCCAAGGCCAAAGCCATTCAGCCGGCGCTGGAAACCCGTGATTTTACCACCGCGCTTACCGAGCTGGCCCAGCTAAAAGAGCCTGTCGACAGCTTCTTTGATCAAGTCATGGTAATGGCTGATGATCTGGCCGTGCGTAACAATCGTATTGCTCTGCTATCCAAGCTTCGCGAAACCTTTCTGCAGATAGCGGATATTTCGCTATTACAGACCAAAGGTGCCTGAGAGGTAGTCGTTCATTGAATAAACTGGTCATTCTTGACCGGGATGGCGTGGTTAACTTTGATTCGGATGAATATGTTAAATCCGTTGATGAGTGGCTGCCCATTCCCGGAAGTATTGATGCCATCGCACGCCTTGATAAGGCAGGCTTTCAGATCGCCATCGCTACAAACCAAAGTGGGGTAGGTCGCGGTTACTATGATGAGCAGGCTTTGCAGGCTATGAACCGGAAGATGCTTGACTTGGTCGCGGCCGCAGGTGGAACAATTCACGCCATAGCCTTCTGTCCTCATTTGCCTGATGCCGGATGTGACTGCCGCAAACCAGCCCCAGGTATGATTTATCAGATCGAGAAGATGTTGGATCGCACAGCTGCAGAGGCTTATTTTGTTGGTGACAGTATTAGGGACTTGGAGGCTGCCCGTACCGCTGGTTGCATTCCTATTTTGGTGACTACCGGGAAGGGCGCTAAGACAATAGCAAAGCTTCCTGAAACTGAGTTTGCCGACACGCCGGTTTTTGCAGACTTGGCAACCTTCGTAGATCACTTATTGGCTAGCTAACAATCTACTTAGGGCTTGATGTTTTATTTCGTCCTTGATTATGATGAATGGCTTCAAACAGCGGCGTGTAGCGCAGCCTGGTAGCGCACTTCGTTCGGGACGAAGGGGTCGGAGGTTCGAATCCTCTCACGCCGACCATTCAAAAGGGCTGTTTCACAGCCGGGTCGGAGCCGTGGCACGGCGCGTATCGAATCCTCTCACGCCGACCATTTATCAGCTTCTGACCTGAGCTTAGGCTACCAAGACCTACTGCATTTCCTACTGAATCTGACTAAGATGTTGAGCTAACAACTCTTACCTGGAATAGTTCTACATGGTTTTCCGGTCTTTCTTAGTTACACGTCAAATTACTTCCAGCTCGCATTTATTTCTCAGCTTACTTTCTTGTTTAATGCTGCTGTTTGCTTTGGTTGCGCCATCGGCTGTTGCTGTCCCTACAACAGCACAGGTTGCAGAGCGATTAAAACAGGTAGAACTTGATGATGAACTCAGTGAAGCAACAAAGAACGACTTACTGGAAAAGCTAAATCATATAAAAAGTCTATTGAACGAAGCTGACAGGTATCAGCTTGCCGAGCAACGCTATTCATCAGCCGCCCAGAGCGCACCCGAGCAGACTCATATAATCGCTAATGATATCAAGCGACTGGAGAGAAACCATGGACAATTGAGTAGCGCCAAATTGGAGGATGCGACTGCCGTTGACATCGAGGCCCAACTTCTCAGAGCTATAAATAACCAAAGCAACTTACTAAATGAAGTTAATCAGGTCGAATTCCAAATTACCAAGAATCAAGGACGTCCACAGGCAATACTGGAGGAACTGGGGAGTCTGGCAGCCCGGCAGGGTAAATTGGATTCGGTAGTCTCCGGTTTAGAGTCAGAAGGGCCTCTGGATCAAACCAAGGTAGTCAATAGATGGTTACTTGAAGCGGAAAATCTGGCTTTAACTCAACAGCAAGAGGCTCTGGAGCAAGAACTGTTAACGCATCAAGCGCGCATGGAACTACTGCAAACCAAGCTCACCTTTCTCGAACTGCAGCATCAAAAGGTTAATACCAAGGTTAAGTTGCTACAGGACGCACTTTCCTCCCAACGTGTTGAAACAGCGGAGAAAGCACAAGAAAGCATAACTTTGCAGGAACAACAGCTAGGCGATCAGCATAAGAGTATTCAAAAACTGGCGGCACTTAACACAAACCTAAGCGAAACTATTTCCTCGACTACTAAGCATCTCAGACAAGTGGAAGCAGCTATTACGGAGCTTAGCCGCAAAACTTTTGAATTGGGGGAACAATATCGAAGCACTCAGCAAAAATTAGAAATTGCCGGGCTGAGCCAAGCATTAGGGCAGGTGCTACTCGAAGAAAGACGATCTTTACCCAATCCCCGAAACCTCCCAGCTGGCCGCTTGTCAAATAGGGACATTATTGCTGAGGCAGGCTTGAACCAAATACAGCATGAAGAAGAAAGAAGGCGTTTACGAAATATAGACGAATATGTTGACAAACTTACCCAGAATCTCTCAAAGAGCGTCGCCAAAAGGATTCAGGCTGAACTGCTTAACCTGGCAGACCAACGTCGCGAATTACTCACGAGGGCGGTTGAAGTTGAACAAAACTATGTGAGGTCACTAGGAGAATTAGATATCGCTTTAAGACAGTACCGTAAGAAAACTGAAATATTTGATGAGTTTTTGACAGAACGGCTGTTATGGGTACGCAGTTCTCCGCCAATCAATCTGGTGATGCTGGAACATACAATAGAGCAAATTACAGAACTTCTTTCTCCGGATCTGATCGCAGGACTATTAACAGATCTGAAAAATTTTGCACAAACCAAGGTTCTTACTTGGTTCCTGATATTCGCTCTACTTATTGTTGCCTTTAAATCATCATTTTTTCATCGGGAATTGAGCCGGCTAGGTGAGCCGTTAAAGCGCCTTTCTACTGATAGTATTCGCTATACTTTACGAACCTTGTTGTTAACAATTATCTACGCATCATCTTGGCCACTTATAATTTATGTTATTGGTTCAAAGTTGAATGCCACACCCGAAAGTGGCTCTACAACACAGGCCTTGGCCAATGCTCTTACTATTTCAGCCCCTGTTTTTCTGTTTATCAATTTCCTGCGAAAATCCTTTGTCACTGATGGTCTGGCTGCTGCCCATTTCAAATGGCCCCCACATAGCGTCAAAATTGTTTATCGCGACTTGGGCCGGTTTCAATATTGGTTTATGCCGCTTCTCGTACTATGTATCTTTGTCCACACTTATGACTTTATCACCTCAACCGGTGCTTTGGCCCACCTAAGTATCAGCCTGACAGTGCTGGTGTTTGCTTATTGTTCCCTGAGGTTGGTACGAAATCGAAACGGATTCCTCAACATCCATCAAAGTCGTTCAAATGGCCCGCCCTCTATCCTAATGAGGAGATATCTCATAGGTTTGGTTGTCGTAATTCCCTGCCTAATGGTAGTTGCCGTTCTTACAGGGTACCTCTATGCCGTTAATACACTATGCCTACACTTACAACAGTCGATGATGCTTGCTGTGTGCCTCCTATTTTTACACCAACTGGTACTTCGTTGGTTAGTACTTACTCAACGTAAGATTGCTTACAGAAAAGCAATTGAAAAACGCCAGCAGGCCAAGCTTAGGAAATCTGGAGAACAAGACAACAATATTAGTCCAGAAGGAATCTCTGAAGCTCCGGAAGAGCCTAGCGTTAATCTTGATGCCTTAAGTAAAGGCAGTAGAGAATTACTTAATACTTTATTAGTAATTGTTGGAGCCATCTCACTATGGTTCATATGGTCAGAGGTTCTGCCAGCGTTTGGAATACTGGATGAAGTATCTATATGGCAGTACACAGACCTTATTGGGAGTGAGGAACAGAAAGTTCCAGTGACCCTGTTTGATTTGGGGCTGGCCATTTTTATAGTGGTTGTCACTGTACTTGCAGCCAAACGTGTACCGGCACTATTGGAGTTTATTTTACTGGAGCGAATTCAGTTTGCCGCCGGTGGTCTCTACGCCATGCGTACACTAAGTGGTTACTTAATTGTGGCAGCGGGTTTTTTAACAGCTTTAAGTACCCTCGGAGCCAGCTGGTCCCAAATTCAGTGGTTGGCGGCTGCGCTTAGTGTTGGTATCGGTTTTGGTTTACAGGAAATTGTTGCTAACTTCATTAGTGGACTTATCATTTTGTTTGAGCGGCCAATTCGGGTAGGGGACGTTGTTACTGTTGGTGATACAGATGGTGTCGTTACCAAGATAAAAATTCGCGCAACGACGATTAGAAACTGGGACCAGAAAGAACTATTAGTACCCAATAAGGAATTTATTACCAACCGATTACTAAACTGGACCTTATCCGATCAAACTACCCGGTTACTTATTCCCGTAGGTATTGCCTACGGCGCAGACGCTCGTAAAGCCATGCAAATTATTGAAGAGGCAGCCAAAATGAATACAAATGTCATTGAGGATCCTGCCCCCTCTGTGACTTTTGAAAGCTTCGGCGACAACGCATTAGTCCTATATTTAAGGGCATTCATTAGTAGTCTTGATGTCAGGTTGACCACTATCACTGAGCTGCATCTGGATATATACGAACGAATGAATGCTGCTGGTATTGTCATCGCCTTCCCACAACGAGATGTACATTTGGATACGACACAACCACTTGAAATTCGAGTACTCCAGACAGGCGATACCACCACGCCACTTAGAAGCCAATAAGTAACTTATAGATACAATCAGTACGTCCCAGTCAGTCACAGAGCGACGGTAGGAATAATCAAGACAGGTAAAACTCAGCGGAGTACCATAAACCTACCATTTCAAAGCGAGTCCTGAAGGAGTGATCTATGTGCGATGTTTATGCTGGTGTAAAGCCCCAAGCCTATACCAAAACCTTACGCTCACTAAGACTTCATGGCCATGTAACTAGTTTGTCTTTGGAAAATCGTTTTTGGGAGACTCTAGAGAAGATGGCTATTCAGGAAGGTGTATCTGTCGCTACTTTTATAACCACTCTTTATGATGAAGTAGTTCAGCGTTATGGTGAGGCGAAAAATTTTACCTCTCTACTACGGGTAGCCTGCACCACCTATCTGATGAATCAACTTCAAGTTGTCGATAGCAGCGCATCCGTTACACCTACTACCTCAGCAGAGTCCACCGAGCATCAGAAACACCAACCTATAACGTTAGCGTCCTGATGCTTGAAAGTAATTTTTAGCGTCTTTTAATAGCAGAATTCAGGATCACTATCTGAAAAGCGCTGCAAATTGTTTAATCCAATCAGCATTAGCCGGCCATGCAGGCGCGGTAACGAAATGGGCATCAGTGATTGCCTGGTCGACCGCTATGTCCTGGTAGTCGGCACCAGCTTGCCTGACCTCGGGCGCACATGCCGGATAGGCAGATATTTTTCTTCCCTTGATGATACCGGCAGCAGTCAATAGCTGCGCTCCGTGGCAAATAGATGCTATAGGTTTCTTCGATTCATCAAAAGACTTGATTATATCTAGGACTCGCTCATTCAGCCGAAGATATTCTGGTGCCCTACCTCCAGGAATAAGCAACCCATCGTACTGATCAGGGCTCACCTGATCAAAGGTTGCGTTTAGAGTAAAGCGGTGTCCGGGCTTTTCGGTATAGGTCTGATCTCCCTCGAAATCATGTATGGCAGTAGCAATACTTTCCCCTTTTTTCTTATCCGGGCAGACTACATCCACTTCGAAATCCATCGCTAGCAACGCTTGAAAAGGCACCATCAGTTCATAATCTTCTACAAAGTCCCCGGCTATTACTAATAATTTCGCTGACATCTTGAATCTCCTTTTTATTCGAAGACCATAGTCTAAAGGGAACACGAATTTATCAGGTAGTATGCATGTACTACATCAATTCATTATCTTGATTGATATTCCTGAATAGATACTTGGTGGCTATTAATGTTTTTCGAGATTTTTTCCATCCTCAATAAAGCTCCGATAATCCAGTGATCACGTTCGAAGTAACTACTTACTATCTCTAGATCAGGCTTATAGAAATAGTAGAGTTGTATTGAGAAGTCGTGCCTAATGCTCTTTTTGGTATTACTTGGGGGCAATTTACCCTACACGAGAATGGGATATGATTTAAAGACTATGATGCCCTGAAGCAAATTTGACTTTGGGTCAATACGACATCTGCTCATTGAAACAAAGGGTAAACTGGATCGACGAAATCAGAGAATTTATAGGTTAAAAAGTTTAATAAGAAAAAGGCGGTGCCATTGGCACCGCCTCTTATCGCAAACTTATGGTCTAAGCTAGGAACTATACGTCCAGATTCATAACTTGCAATGCATTGGTTTGGATGAAATTTCTACGAGGCTCTACGTCATCCCCCATTAGAGTGGTAAAGATTTGATCTGCTGCAATTGCATCTTCAATCGTTACTTTCATCATACGACGACTCTCGGGATCCATCGTTGTTTCCCAAAGCTGATCTGGGTTCATTTCACCCAGACCTTTATAGCGTTGGATGTTTTGCCCACGCTGTGCTTCCTTCATTAGCCATTCAAGAGCTTCCTCGAAATAGCTGATTGGGCAAATTTTTTCACCACGTTTGACGTAAGCACCTTCTTCAATGAGTCCCTCCAATTTTTCAGCCATGGAGGCTACATTCAAGTAAGATGCAGAAAGGAAGAAATCTTGGTTTAAGGTATAGCGATAATCAACACCGTGTTGAATAAACTCAACTTGAGGAAGGTAAAGATTGAGCTCAGAGTCTTCAATTACCTTAATAGTAAAACTTTCGCCATTGTGGCCAGATGTTTGTAGTGCCTTATCTAAATTTTCACACCAACTCTGCATGCTTTCGCGATTTTTCAAATCTTCCTGATTAACGCGAGATACTTCTAACAGCTTGGTCAGCACAGTTCGGGGGTAGGCTCTAGACATGCGATCAATCAGATTTACCGCGGTACGATAGTCATTAACAAGAGTTTCCAAGGCAGTACCACTTATTGCAGGCGCATCTGCATTGGTAAAAAGTTCCGTACCCTCCAGAGCATTCTGCGTCAGGTACTGCTGAAGGGCTTTTTCGTCTTTCACATATTGCTCTTGCTTTCCTTTCTTAACTTTATAAAGCGGTGGCATAGCGATATAGACGTAGCCATTCTCTATAATTTCACGCATTTGGCGGAAGAAAAAAGTCAGCAACAAAGTTCGAATGTGAGATCCATCAACGTCAGCATCGGTCATGATAATAATGCTGTGGTAACGTAATTTGTTTATATCAAATTCTTCCCGTCCAATTCCACAACCAAGTGCCGTAATCAAGGTGCCAACTTCAGCGGAAGAAAGCATTTTATCGAAGCGGGCTTTCTCAACGTTAAGTATTTTACCTTTAAGAGGTAGAATAGCCTGCGTTCGTCTATCCCTGCCTTGTTTGGCAGATCCTCCCGCAGAGTCACCCTCCACAATGTAGAGTTCAGATAGCGCAGGGTCTTTTTCCTGACAATCAGCTAGCTTTCCTGGTAGCCCGGCTATATCCAGAGCTCCTTTGCGGCGAGTCATTTCTCTGGCTTTTCTTGCTGCTTCTCTTGCTCTGGCAGCATCGATCATTTTATTTACGACGCTTTTAGCGTCATTGGGATTCTCAATCAAAAACTCGTTGAAATATTGATTCATCTCCTGTTCAACTGCCGTTTTCACTTCTGACGACACCAACTTATCTTTGGTCTGTGAAGAGAATTTCGGGTCAGGAACTTTAACCGAAATAACCGCTGTTAGACCTTCCCGAGCATCATCTCCAGAAGTATTAACTTTGGTCTTTTTAAGGACATTTTCTTTTTCAATATAGGTGTTAAGGCTCCGGGTTAAAGAAGCACGAAAACCAGCCAGGTGAGTTCCACCATCCCGTTGTGGAATGTTGTTTGTATAACAGAATATATTTTCTTGATAACTATCATTCCACTGCAGGGCAACTTCTACAGTTACACCATCTTCTCTTTCGCTAATAAAATGAAATGCTTTAGCAATGGGAGTTTTACTTTGATTGAGATAGTTAACGAAAGCCTGCAGTCCACCCTCATATTCAAAAATCTCATTTTGGCCACTACGTTCGTCGCTGAGATTTATCCTTACTCCAGAATTTAGGAAGGCTAACTCCCGTAGCCTTTTAGCTAATATGTCATAGTGGAATTCGATGTTATTAAAAGTATTTTCAGAAGCAACAAAGTGTACTTCTGTTCCAGTCTTGTCTGTTTCACCTATGGCTTCAAGTGGTGCTTGAGGAACACCATGTTGATAGACCTGCTGGTATACTTTTCCCGCGCGTCTAATAGTTAATCTAAGCTCTTTGGATAGAGCATTAACTACTGAGACCCCTACACCATGTAGACCACCAGAAACTTTATAGCTGTTGTCATCAAACTTACCACCAGCATGAAGCATGGTCATGATGACTTCAGCTGCAGATACTCCCATCTCTTCATGGATATCAACCGGTATACCCCTACCATCATCGCTAACGGTGATAGATTCGTCAGGATGGATAGTGACTTTGACTTCGTTACAATGTCCAGCCAAAGCTTCATCTATGGAGTTATCCACGACTTCAAAAACCATGTGATGTAGACCGGTACCATCATCTGTATCACCAATGTACATCCCAGGCCTTTTTCGTACAGCGTCCAAACCTTTTAGTACTTTGATACTCGATGAATCATAATTTCCGGAATCTGACATATTTTTCTCCTACCCATCATTCCCCAGGGTTATCGGGGTAACGTACCCTTGTTCCACGTGAAACATTTGGGTCTGATATTTTTCTTTTATAGAATTGTTTAGAACTAACATCTGATCCCTATCCACAATGGTGGTAAAGATCTGAGCTTCTTTTTCCAGCAACGTACAAAGTAGCTGTTGTTGATTCTCTTCGTCCAGCTCTGCACCTAAATCATCAATCAAAACAGTGCAGCTTAGTCCTCTCTTTTTCTTCAATAGTTCAAGCTGAGCGAGTAACAAATGAGTAATTAATACTTTTTGCTGCCCTCGCGATAATACTTCCTTGGCCGCAATACCATGGCTGGAAAACTTCAAATCCGCCTTATGAGGTCCTACTGAGGTGAACCCTCTTCTCATATCCAGTTCCAATGTGCGGTCTAATTGCTCAGTAAGATCGGATTGCTTTGACCATCCTTTTTCGTACACCACTTTAGTGTGGCTAGCCAACTCTCTGGTGAAGCCTGAACCGGAGAGAAGGTTTTCATTTAGTCGATCTAAAAGCTCAAGAAAAAAAATACGCCGATACTGATCTATAAGATTGGAAGTTTCTGCATACTGAATTGTCCAGGGTTTTAGTTCTGAGCCAGTTATTCTACCATTTTTAAGCAATTTATTCCTTTGCAATAACAACTTACGCCATCTTTGCCATATAACTTTATATTCAGGTTCCACGTGAAACACACCCCAATCAAGAAACCTTCGCCGGGATGCTGGGCTACCATTTAGCAAGTCAAAAGTAAGTGGTGTTACAAGTAAAAGAGGAAGTTGCGACGCAAGATCAGATAAACTTTTAGTAGCTTCACCATCTATTCTTACCCTTGTTTGCTTAGTTGGCTTATCACGACTGACACCAATCCTTCTGCCGTCAAACAGTTGTGTAAAACAAACAAAGGTTTCTTCATTATAATTAACAGCATGGTTTAGGTCTTGACTTCGAAATGACGCACCTCGACCTAAAAGATAAATCCCTTCGACAATACTGGTTTTACCACTGCCATTACGCCCCTGAAAAAAGATCAAATCCCCGAAAATATTAATATCGACTTTCTTTAAATTTCTAATTCCCGAAATTGATATCTTTCTAATTGCCATGATTACCGCGCTATTTTCAATAAAGGCGGCTTCAGCCCGGATATAAACATTTCTACTGAGACGGCGATTAATAACATTCACATTTACCTTTCTACAGCTATCAAGCCGCGCTTACGCAATAACTTAGAAAGCATGGTGGAGCAGAGTAGGACCGGCCTGCAAAAGGAATTGCTAAAGGGACAATAAAAAGTTCACCATCTGGCAGATTTTCAAGCCAATCTCGTTTAGCTGTGAATATCATTCTTATCACTATAACAAATAGAACGATGGCACTTGCTATCCCAACTGCTTCCTGACTCAAACCAAAAAATTTAAGTAAGTAACTCCCTGCGAATATAAATAACATTAGTTTCAATAGAGCAATAAATAACTCTCGAATCATTACCCTAAATCTTCGGGGTTTATCCACATTATCCAGAACACTTAAAAATATCGGGATATTTCCAAGAGGATCCATTACAACTAGCAGTAGGATGATGGCCGATGAGATCTCCATTAGATTCTCCAACAACTTTCCTGGCAGGATTTACCAATAAAAAAACCCGACAAAGTTACCATGCTCCTCTGTCAGGTTTTCAAATTCGTTTTGTACAAATAATGAAGACTAAATATCTACTGCAGCAAACCCAATCGCTCATCCATAAACATGTCGAGTTCGGGAGCCAAAATATGAACATAACGGTCAAAATATAAAAACTGTTTTAACAGTAGCGCAAATTCTCTCGGAAAGTGCAGTCCATGATGCTCTCCGATTTTCACCAAGTCCATCAGGATGTTATTTACTTCATCATCTTCGGGCGACTGATCATAATAAACTGATGTATCGGGTACCATAGCATCCATTTTTTTGTAAACATTGGCTATATCTCTCGCCAATGCGTCAACATCCACCTGAGTCTTGGTTATACCGATACGCAACATGGCATCTGCCATACCATGAAAGTTACCCATCATTATAGAAGTAATAAAATCCGATACTGCTTCCCAGGTCCCTGGACCAATCCGACCCACAATACCAAAATCGATAAATCCTATTCTTCCATCCTGCAAAACCATTAAATTACCGGCATGGACATCTGCATGAAAAAAATCGCACTGCGTTAAAGATGCAAACCAGGTATTCATGGCGGTAATCAGCGTCTTTTCAGGATCTGCACAATATTTTCTTATAGTTTCCAAATCTGTTAACGGCACCCCGTAAAAACGCTCCATGGTAAGCACTCGCATTGAGCTTGCTTGGCTGTATATCTTAGGAACAACTGCCATGTCGTTTTCAGTGCGTTCAAGAAACTCCTGAAACTCATTCAAGTTTTGTGCTTCCTGATAAAAGTCACATTCTTCCATCATAGTGCGCTGAATTTCTTCAACTATACCTGAAAGAGAAGTCCATGAAAGCTTTGGCGCCAGATACTCAATAACTCTGGCAGTAACATATAAAAAATTTAAATCTGTTAAAAGAGTATTCCGAACACCGGGCTTCTGTACTTTTATTACAACGTCTTCACCAGTTACAAGACGAGCAGAGTGGACCTGCGCAATGGATGCTGAAGCTAGTGGTGTTTTTTCAATATAGCTATAAACTTTTTCGAGTGGTCGCTGAAGTTCCTGCTTTATTATCTTTTCAATATCGGAATAGGGAATAGGCTTGGTCTTATCCAAACACAATTGAAATTCCTCTACATATTCCTTTGGAAAAAAAGTAGGCGATGACGCAATAAACTGCCCAAGCTTAATATAGGTGGCTCCCAATTCTTCAAAGGTTTGCCTTAACAAGCGTGGTGGTGGCAATCTCTCTCCCAGTATCCACCCGGTGCCTGCTTTAGTAAGTACTTTGGCAGTTTGCCCTACTCGAAATGCCCCTTTTAGGGCTGCGCCTAACATGCTCATATATCAACCTGCTTCAATCAATCCTTGTGAATATGTATAGAACCCCGTCCCACCCTGGACAATTTGTGGTCGCCGTTATTTGCTAAATGAATTTAACAATTCAAAACATTGGTATGCTGAGTATTTCACTAATAACTTAAAACTATAACCTCATTGGCATGACGACATAGAGTGCATCACTGGTTTCCATTCCTTCGACTAAAGCACTGCTGTTGGCATTTGAAATGGTCATTTTTACCAGATTATCATCCAGTACATTTAACACATCTATTAAATAACCGACGTTAAAACCGATTTGTATGGCTTCAAAATCATATTCAACTTCAAGGCTATCTTCAGCCTCTTCCTGATCGGGGTTATTAGCGAAAACCTTTAGTTCTCCAGGCTCGAACTGAAGCCGAATTCCACGAATACTTTCATGGGATAAAATACTGGCCCTCTGCAATACTCCCTTAAGAAGTTGGCGGTCAGCAACCATTGTCTTATCTCCACCTCGTGGTATAACCCTTTGATAATCCGGGAATTTTCCGTCAATTAGTTTAGAGGTAAAAGTAAAATGCCCAACACTGGCACGTACATGATTTTCACCAAATATCAGAGAACAATGTTCTTCCGTATCTGCCAATAACCTGACAAGTTCCAACACCCCCTTACGTGGGACGATGGGCTGACGCTTTTCTGTAACGCCGGTTTTTATGGCAATTCCCGCCAACGCTAGACGATGACCGTCAGTGGCCACAGCTTTAAGCCCTTCTTCACTCAACTCAATCAGCATTCCATTCAAGTAATAACGAACATCCTGCTGGGCCATAGCAAAGGCTGTAGCATCGATCAGTCTTTTCAACTCTTTTTGTGGCAAATCCAGTTTGATACTTCCAGCTTCATCTTCCACATTTGGGAAATGATCGGCCGGTAAAGTTGATAAAACGAAATGACTTTTACCAAAATGAACATTCAACCTGGATTCCTTTACTTCCACATCTATGCTGGCTTGGTCCGGTAAAGACTTGCATATATCAGTAAACTTCTTGGCCGGTACCGTAATACGCCCAGGAACCTGCACATCAACTTCCTTTATTGACGCGACCAGCTCAACTTCCATATTTGTGCCGGTAATGGTTAGTTTTTCCTGGTCAACATCTAACAGTACATTGGCCAATACCGGCATGGTTTGTCTTTTTTCTACCACTCCGGAAATCATTTGCAAAGATGAAAGTAGAGCCTCTCGCGTGATGGTGAATTTCATGGACTATCCTGCTTCTTAAACCCGCATTTAATCTGTTATGGTAACGTTCTTAACTCAATGATGCGACAACGTTTTTATATCTAAAGTTGCTGCCAACTAGCCTGTCAGCATTCTTAAAAATGCCTGGTAATCATCTCTTATAACAGGATCCTTCTGTTGTAATTCAATAACGACCTTACAGGCATGCAATACAGTTGTATGATCCCGCCCTCCGAAGGCTTCACCTATTTCAGGCAAGCTATGAGTAGTGAGCTCCTTTGCCAAAGCCATGGCCACTTGTCTAGGTCTGGTAATAGAACGAGTACGCCTTTTTGATAACAAATCGGCCACACGAATCTTATAATATTCCGCCACTGTTCTTTGAATATTATCAATGCTTACTTGTTTTTCATGCAGTGCCAGCAGATCTTTCAGGCACTCCCGAATAAACGCTGGAGTTATCTCCTGACCGGTAAAATGAGCATTAGCAATGACAAGCTTAAGTGCCCCCTCTAGCTCCCTCACGTTGGAACGGATCTTCTGGGCGATAAAAAAAGCTGACTCACTGCTCAGATGTACGTTTGCCTGTTCGGCTTTCTTCATCAGAATAGCTACCCGGGTTTCAAGCTCCGGAGGTTCTACCATGACGGTTAGACCCCAACCAAAACGGGATTTGAGTCTCTCCTCCATATGATCTATTTCTTTTGGATATCTATCGCAAGTTAGAATCATTTGTTGTCCACCTTCCAATAACGCATTGAAAGTATGGAAGAATTCTTCTTGTGACCGCTCCTTTCGAGCAAAGAACTGAATATCGTCAATTAATAAAGCATCCACAGAACGGTAATAACGCTTGAACTCGTTAATGGCATTTAGCTGTAATGCCTTAACCATATCAGCGACAAATCGCTCTGAATGCAAATAGACTATTTTTGCGTTGGGATTTTTCTTGAGAATGGAATTGCCCACTGCATGCATAAGGTGGGTCTTACCCAAACCTACGCCACCATATAAAAATAGTGGGTTATAGGCACTTCCGGGATTATCTGCCACTTGGGTGGCTGCAGCTCTCGCTAGCTGGTTGGATTTACCTTCTACAAAGGTTTCAAAGGTAAAGTTTGTATTCAATGAGCTCTCATGTTTGATAGCACCTTCGACTGCTACCTGTCTATCACTTCCTCTGTTGTCCACACCAACAGATGTAGAAGCTCGGTTACCAATATTGCTTCTATTGGAACTGCTGGTGGGTTTTCCGTTGTTTGTAGCGTTTTTCTTTTGGCTCAGGCTTCCGATTTTTAATGACACTCTTGGTGGTTGAGTTTGAGAAATCTCCTGCATGATTTCACTAATACGCTTGGCATATTTTTCATTCACCCAGTCAAGCACAAAACGGTTGGGGGCAAATAGCAGTAACTCTTCATCCGAGGCTCTTGCCTGTAACGGCCGCAGCCAAGTATTAAACTGTTGCGAGGGCAGCTCATCCTCCAAGTACCCCAGGCACTGATGCCACAGTTCTAAAGCCACGCCAAAACCTCCAGCCATACATCTTTCATTATTGGTATATTCATTCAATAGATTCGAGGGGGATAATTGATGCCAGTGCGTCTTTTTTATGTCCTGTCTATCAACTGCAAATTTAACTTGAAAATCAAAAATCGGAGTGACGAAAACCCCTGCAGCAAAAATCACCGCATAACAAAAAACAGGTCAAATTATTAAGGCTCGCCACACCCCCCAATTGGTGTCGCAAGTCATTGGCGCTTAGACAGGTAATGAAGAATTCTAGCGGGAAGTGGCGGCCAATTCCACCATAAATTATCCCCTTATTAGACACCCTGTGGATATCTTTCTCTATTTTTTTCATTGAGTTATGGAGTTATTAACAGCCTTGTTAACAAAATAGGCCAGAAAAATATTTTAGAACCTTTCCTTATAAGGGAAAACCTCTTGATATCCCTGTGGAAAACCTGAGCAATCACCTGTGGATGAATTCACCTGTGTACAACTTCTGGACTTATCCTAACTGTTTACCCAGCCTATCCCATCCTTACCCAAAGCTTTTGCATAGTTTTATCCTTCCAATATTATATTGATTTATAAGGATATTTCCTGGTTATCAACAAAAAAGGCTCCTCTAATTAGTAATAAATTCAACAATCTTTATTCTTTAAAAAACTAATTTATTATTAATTAGCCTCTTGAAAACTTTCGCTTATCTTTTTTCTGAAATCTGATTGCTATTTATGCATAAATTCCATAAAATCCGCATCCCTATTTTTGAATAGTCCCTTTAACGTTCAAGCTGCGAGAGTCGGACATGAAACGTACATTCCAACCCAGCGTCCTGAAGCGTAAGCGTTCACACGGTTTCCGCGCACGTATGGCCACTGCAAATGGTCGTAAAGTGGTAGCCGCACGCCGCGCCAAAGGTCGTAAGCGTCTTTCTGCTTAATTTAAGTCGTTGATCAAATTCAACGCTTGATGTCGACTTACGAATTTCCCCGAACTCTTCGATTATTGAAGTCTGGGGATTTTCGTAATGTTTTTGAGCGAGCTGAATATAAAGCAAGCCATCCGGCTTTGTTGTTATTGGCCCGCACAAATTCACTTGGCAAGCCAAGGATTGGTTTTGTTATTGCCAAGAAAAACGTCAAGTTGGCGACAGGCCGCAACCGCGCAAAACGGATAATTCGCGATCGATTTCGTTTATTACAACATCAGCTTCCTGCTATTGATATTGTAGTAATAGCTCGCAGGCCCTTGGCTGAAATAGAAAATGCAGAGCTGCATAGTTGTATTGCCAAGCTTCTAGCGAAACTGAGTCGACAACATGAACAAAACCCGCCTTCTCGACCAGATACAACAGCTTCCTAAGTTCTTTATCCTCTTTCTGATCAATTGTTATCGGTATGCCATTAGCCCATTACTGGGGAGTCATTGCCGATTCTATCCTTCATGCTCACGATATGCATATGACGCAATTGCAATGCATGGGATTGTTAAAGGGAGTTATCTTGCGCTCCGTCGTCTGTTAAGATGCCACCCTTGGTCAACCGGCGGTATAGATCCTGTACCTGAATGTGGTCATTCGAAGCACCGCCACTCCTCCTTACCTGATTCATAATTTGTGATTTTATGGACTATATTAGAGCGCCACTGATAATTGGTTTGTTAGTTGTTTCGTACCTGATGATTCTGGAATGGAACAAAGATTTTCCCACCGAACCCGCTCCAGCAGTTACTCAGCCTGTTCCAGGGTTTGAAGAGTCCCCCCAAACAACTTTATCTTCCAGTCATTCCACTACTGGGGAACTGGCTACACCTGAGTCTTTAGGCAGCCAACAAGAAAGTTCCATTGAAACTTCTACTGCGGTCACTCATTCAGGTGGGGAAATCACTGTTGTCACTGATGTCCTGGCAGTAAAAATAGACCTTACCGGTGGTAATGTTACTTATACCGCACTTAAGGATTACCCTGTCTCCCTCAATAACTCCTCTCCTCTGGAATTATTTCAGCGCAACGATAGCCACTATTTTGTTGCAGAAAGTGGAATGATTGGGAAAGACGGTTTTGATGCTGCCAAGAATGCTCCCTCTCCTCTATATCAGGCTTCAAGGCAGCACTACAGTCTATCGGAAAACGAAAATGAGCTGACCGTAGATCTAACCGTTACGCGAAATAATGTGGACATCACTAAGCGCTATACATTTAAGCGCGGTGATTACCAAATCAACGTGCAGTACCTAATTAGCAATAACAGTGACTCTCCCTGGCAGGCAAACTTCTTTGCCAAACTGGTTCGAGACAACTCTCCTGACCCCACCAAATCAAGTGGCTTTGGAGCAGTTTCTTACCTGGGCGCAGTTGTTTCCACTAAGGAAGCTCCCTACGAAAAAGTAGATTTCAGCGATATGGATGAAGGTACCCAGAGCGTTGAAGACTCCAGTGGTTGGATCGCCTTCGTGCAACATTACTTTGTTAGTGCCTGGATTCCTCGTGGTGAAGAAACGCATACGTTCCAAACACGTGTGCGTAATGGTTTGTATTTGATGGGCTTTGTCGACCCCGAGGTTACAGTAGCCCCTGGCGCTACAGAACAAATCAATGCCAGCCTCTATGTTGGCCCTAAGATCCTTGAACGTTTACAGAACGTAGCACCTAATTTGAATCTTACTATCGACTTCGGTTGGTTATGGCTAATTGCGAAACCTTTGTATCTGGTGTTGGAGTTTATCCATGACTACGTGGGTAACTGGGGTATCGCGATTATACTCCTGACAGTCTTGATCAAAGCACTGTTTTTCCACCTGTCTGCTGCAAGCTATAGATCCATGGCCAATATGCGCCGGGTCACTCCAGATATGCAGCGGATAAAGGAAAATTATGGCGATGACCGTCAAAAAATGTCCCAGGCCATGATGGAGCTCTACAAGAAGGAAAAAATAAATCCTTTAGGCGGTTGTCTACCAATCCTGGTCCAGATGCCTGTGTTCATTTCACTATATTGGGTACTGCTTGAATCCGTAGATTTACGTCAGGCACCATTCTTCTTCTGGATTCAGGATTTGTCGATCAAGGATCCCTTTTTCATTTTGCCCCTGCTGATGGGGACAACCATGTTTCTGCAGATGCATTTGAACCCTACGCCTCCAGATCCGATTCAGGCTCGGGTTATGAAGATGATGCCAATTATGTTTACCTTCTTCTTCCTTTTCTTCCCGTCAGGTTTGGTTCTCTACTGGCTGGTTAACAACTGTTTGTCAATCGCGCAACAATGGGTGATAACTAAGAAGATAGAGAAAGAAGGCTTAAAGGCCAAATAGTTAAAAATACTCTTTTCAAAGGCCCGTGATTCACGGGCTTTTTTTTAGCTATACTCGCTGAACTCGTAAAACTTCTGCAAACCTAAACGCTGCCCTGGTTCCAATACTATGTATCAGACTAATGACACAATCGTGGCTATTGCTACAGCTCCCGGTAAAGGGGGGGTCGGTATTATTCGTGTCTCAGGTCCGCTTGTTTCGACTATGGCAAAGGCGGTTTTAAAGCGTGTTCCCCAACCAAGGTATGCACATTATGGTGATTTTTATGAGGAAGGTTCTGTCGTTGATCAGGGAATCGCCTTGTATTTTCCTGGTCCGCACAGTTTTACCGGCGAAGATATCCTTGAGTTACAGGGACATGGCGGTCCGATAGTACTGGATATATTGCTGAGACACTTGGTCAGTTTGGGCGCGCGTCTGGCCCGGCCGGGTGAATTTTCCGAGCGAGCCTTTCTAAATGACAAGATGGATCTAGTGCAAGCTGAAGCAATTGCTGATCTGATAGAAGCCAGTTCTGAGCATGCTGCACGTAGTGCTTTGAAATCTTTGCAGGGCGCTTTTTCTCAGGCGGTGGATGCACTTCTGGAGGAGCTTATTCAATTACGCATATATGTTGAGGCAGCGATCGACTTCCCTGAGGAGGAAATCGATTTTCTTAGTGATGGCAAAGTGGCAGCTGGTTTGGAAAATATTCTTGTCAAAATGGAAGAGGTTTTCGCCACAGCTCGGCAAGGCTCGTTAATGCGTGAAGGGATGACGGTGGTGATTGCCGGTAGACCCAATGCGGGAAAATCCAGTCTTCTCAATGCCCTTGCTGGACGTGAAAGCGCCATAGTGACTGATATAGCCGGTACAACCAGAGATGTGTTGAGAGAACATATTCATATCGACGGCATGCCATTGCATATTGTCGACACTGCCGGCCTGCGGGATAGCGATGATCTGGTGGAACAGATTGGCGTGGAGCGGGCATGGAACGAAATTGACAATGCCGACCGTATCTTGTTTCTGGTCGATAGCCAGACCACCAATGCCGTTGATCCTGAAACTATTTGGCCGGATTTCTATCATCGTATTCAGCACCATGACCATATTACTGTGATACGAAACAAAGTAGATCTAAGTAATGAGCGCGTTGGCATTGAGGAAAGTAAGACTCCAATCATCCGTCTATCTGCGAAAGATGGTAAGGGCGTTGAAATTTTACGTGAACATCTAAAGCAATGTGTTGGATTTGAAACCACTAGTGAAGGGGGCTTTATGGCCCGTCGTCGTCATTTGGAAGCTTTGACCCAGGCCAGAAAGTTTGTTGAAGCAGCACAACAACAATTACTCTTGCTGCAGGCTGGTGAATTGGTCGCTGAGGACCTTCGTCAGGCTCAGCAAGTGTTGGGAGAAATAACCGGACAGTTTTCTTCTGACGATTTACTCGGACGAATATTTTCTTCCTTTTGTATCGGCAAGTAGTGCTAATAAGGTAACGATATCTTCAACGACCATGAGTATTTAGCACCAGTCTGTCTGTTCTCAGCCTTTCCCGCTGATCAAATAAACGCCTACTAGCGAGTAGTACGCTAAGCATGGCACCAAATCCGGTTCCGGTGGAAATCATGAGCATAATCAAGATTTGATATTTCACTGCCAGAGCTGGTGGAGTACCTGCCAGAATCTGTCCGGTCATCATTCCGGGTAGACTGACTATACCCGCTGCTGCCATCGCATTAATGGTTGGAATCATGCCACTTCGCACTGCATCACGACGAATGTTGGCAATGGCTTCATACCAGGGCTGTCCCAGCATCAATCGATTTTCGATTATAGCTCGCTGTTGCCAGGTGACCTCATTTAATCGGTCCAGGCAAATGGCGACTCCGGTCATGGTATTACCCAACAACATTCCCAATAGTGGTATTGCGTACTGTGGGGTGTACCAGGGAGAAGGGCTAATAATTAAAATGAGGGTCAGGACCGTAACTGTAAAAGCCGAAATGAACATTGAGGTTGTACCAATGCCGAATGCCCATCCCCCGCCTAGGCGCCTTTTTTGCCGAACAGTTACTTCACGCCCCGCTATAATCAGCATAACCAAAGCCAAGAGTAGCACCCAAACCCAGGAAGAAGTCGCAAACAGTGCTTCCAGAACCAAACCAATTAACGAAAGCTGTACTACTGTCCGCAATGCTGCTATCAGCAAGCTGCTGGTCAAACCCAACTTGGCAATAAAGGTGCAGGCACTGAGGAGCAGCACCAATCCGCCTGCCAGTGACAAATGCCAGACGCTAAGTGGGATAACATTCATGCTGTAATTCCAACCGTTGCAGTTGACCGTTCGCCAGGTGCCAGTGTTGATGGGCTATGCGGTTAATTTGTTCATCGTCATGGGCAATCCATAAGGTGGGCCATTGATGTCTTTTAATCAGTTCCAAAAGCCAGTCTTCAACTCTCTCACAGGTATTTTTATCCAGATTGGCTGTGGGTTCATCCAATAGCAAAACCTCTGGTGTCAGTAATATGGCTCGAATCAATGCCAGACGTTGCTTTTCACCTGAAGAAAGTTGACTGGGAGGCTTTGATAAAATCCCGGGTTCTAATTTAAGTCGCTGGAGTAAGCCGGGGTCTGGTGCATGAACAAAATGTTCAGCCACTGTCTCAAACCACCATTGGCTATCGGTTGGTACCAGACGAACTTTTTGTCGCCAGTGATGGCCAGCCAGACTATCTTGATAAATGTCGCCAAGACGAACCTCTCCTTTATGGGGATCAAGGTCCGCTATAGCCCTCAGCAGACGACTTTTACCTGAACCTGAGTCCCCAGACAGGCAATGAATTTCGCCTGCCCTCACCTCCAAAGTGATTCCAACCGCATTACCGATATGAAGATCCTGAATATAGAGACTCGTGTTCGTCACGGATTGTGCCTTAGCAAAAATCAATTTCGATGTAATTAGTATGGCAGCAAGAATTATTGAAGGAGTGAAGTAAACAATATTTATGGATCCAATTGAAGCGAATCCCGAATATTCTGGGGTTTGCTGGAAAGCTGTTGATAACTCGATGATGTTGGATGAAATAAATTCACTTTCTGTGGATAAGTTTTTGGGTGTTGACAAGGCTATATCTGAGAAGAAAAATAATATACTTTAAAAACATATAGTTAAGAAAAAAATTTGGTACGATTAAAAGTTATTCGCCTGTGGATAAGTATATTAATAACTTTATCAAGAACATTATCTAACTTACTGAAAAAACTAGGCAATTTATTCTAATTACGACCATGTTCACATTTTCGCTGTACCTGCTCGCCGCTTTATTTTCATGATTGGACAAAAAATAGTCATAAATTTACAAGGCGACCTTATTTTTCACTCCCTTCCATAGTAAAATACGCGCCCGCTCTGGGGTGAGTTCTGCTGTATCCCCAATAAGCGAAGCAAATTATTCAACGAGGTTTTCTAACTGTGGATTATTCCAAGCGTTTTGACGTGATTGTTATCGGTGGCGGACATGCCGGCACTGAGGCCGCATTGGCGGCTGCCCGTATGGGCTGTCAAACCCTGTTGTTGACTCACAACATTGAGACGCTTGGTCAAATGTCCTGTAATCCGGCCATCGGCGGAATTGGGAAAAGCCATCTGGTGAAGGAAGTTGATGCACTGGGTGGAGCCATGGGATTGGCGACAGATAAAGCTGGTATTCAATTCCGAGTTTTAAATGCCCGCAAGGGGCCCGCAGTGCGGGCTACCAGGGCGCAAGCGGACCGGGCACTATATAAAGCCGAAATTCGGTATATGTTGGAAAATCAGCCTAATCTCAGTATTTTTCAACAAGCCGCTGACGATCTCATTATGCATGGAGACGTAGTAACAGGTGTAGTGACTCAGATGGGGTTGCGCTTTCATGCAACTTCTGTGGTCTTGACCACCGGTACTTTCCTTGGCGGTATTATACACATTGGCCTACAAAACCACTCTGGTGGCCGTGCCGGTGATCCTCCTTCAATTGCTCTGGCGCAACGTTTACGAGAAATGCCATTCCGTGTTGGACGCTTGAAAACAGGTACTCCTCCCCGTATCGATGCAAAGTCTGTGGATTTTTCAGTAATGCAGTCACAGCCAGGCGATACGCCGACTCCGGTGATGTCTTTCCTTGGCACGGTGAGTGACCATCCACAACAGGTAGCGTGTTATATCACCCGTACTAACAGCCGTACCCATGACATTATTCGCAGTGGCATGGATCGTTCTCCCATGTATACCGGTAAAATCGATGGTGTGGGACCGCGCTATTGCCCTTCCATAGAAGACAAGGTCAATCGTTTTGCCGATAAGGATTCTCACCAGATTTTTATTGAACCTGAGGGGTTGAGCACTCATGAGCTTTACCCCAATGGTATCTCTACCAGTTTACCCTTTGACGTTCAGTTGGAATTGGTGCAGTCCATTGCAGGTCTGGAAAATGCCCATATTACCCGTCCCGGCTATGCCATTGAGTACGACTATTTCAATCCCCAGGATTTGAAACACAGCCTGGAAACCAAGTTTGTGCATAACCTATTCTTTGCCGGCCAGATTAACGGTACAACCGGGTATGAAGAAGCGGCTGCGCAAGGATTATTGGCAGGACTGAATGCTGCTTTACGTGCCCAGGAAAGAGATACCTGGTCACCAAAACGAGATGAAGCCTATATTGGTGTGCTGGTGGATGATCTGATCACCATGGGCACCCGTGAGCCTTATCGTATGTTCACCAGCCGTGCCGAGTATCGGTTACTGCTACGTGAAGATAACGCCGATCTGAGGCTGACAGAAACCGGGCGCTCGCTGGGTCTGGTAGAAGATACGCGTTGGGAAGCGTTCAACAAAAAACGCGAAGCCATCACTGCCGAACAGCAGCGGCTGAAGACTACCTGGGTACAGCCGGGAACTGATAAAGGGCAGCGGGCGGAATCGCTGCTGGGAATGGAATTGGCCAGGGAATATTCCTTGCACGATCTGTTAAAACGTCCAGAAATGGATTGGAATAAACTTCGTGAAATAGATCAGGCCACCGATGCGGTGTCTGAAAGTGTCGCAGAACAGGTGGAAATTCAGGTGAAATATGCCGGCTATATAGATCGCCAGCAGGATGAAATTGCCAGATTGCGTCGTCATGAAAACACAGCGTTGCCGGCAGATCTGGATTTCAGCATCATTCAGGGGTTGTCCAATGAAATCAAACAGAAACTGTCTGAGATTCGTCCGGAAACTCTAGCCCAGGCCTCCAGAATTCCGGGTGTCACTCCGGCGGCGGTGTCGCTGCTATTGGTATATTTAAAGAAACGTGGTGCCGTGCAGCGACAAAGTGCCTGATATGTCTGACAATTTGAAATCACGGCAGCAAACGCAACTGAGTCAAGGTATTGCTCAACTAGGGTTGTCGTTAAGTGCTGCACGGCAAGAGCTATTGCTGGGATATTTGCAGCTTCTGCAGAAATGGAACAAAGCATATAACCTCACTGCGATACGAGACCCGGATGAACATGTCAGTCGGCATGTGCTGGATGCCCTGGCCATACTTCCATTTCTGAGGGGGAAGCACTTTTTGGATGTCGGCACAGGCCCGGGTATACCCGGAATGCTCCTGGCTATAGCCAATCCAGATTCGCATTGGGTGCTGTTGGATAGCAATGGTAAGAAAACCCGCTTTCTTACTCAATGTAAGATGGCCCTCGGTTTGTCAAACATAGACGTTGTGCAAAGTCGCATTGAGCAGTACCGCCCCAGTTTGGCACAGCCCTTTGAAGGCATCACTTCGAGAGCATTTGCCACATTGCAGGATATGGTGCTTGGTTGTGAGGCCCTCTTTGGTAGTGAAACGCTGGCATATGCCATGAAAGGCGTGCATCCTGTGGAAGAAATAGAAGCATTACCAGATACCTATAAAGTTATTGATAATCATAAGCTTAGTGTTCCATTCTGCGATGCGGAGCGACATTTGGTTGTGATTGGCAGACAGCAAGCTCAGGAACCAGAGGGGAGACAGTAATATGGCGCGTACCCTAGCAGTGACCAATCAGAAAGGGGGGGTGGGTAAGACCACGACTTGTGTCAATCTGGCGGCCTCCTTGGCTGCAACCAGACGTAAAGTTTTACTGATCGACATGGACCCTCAGGGAAATGCCACCATGGGCAGCGGTGTGGATAAAAATGCCGCAGAACTGACAGTCTATGATGTGCTGACTAAGAGAGCCGATGCCGGTGATGTCATTCAGGTCTCGGAAGATGCCGGTTATGATGTTATCCCAGCCAACAGTGATGTTACCGCTGCTGAAGTGGAACTTATGAATGAAATCGGAAGGGAATACCGTCTGCGTAATGCGCTTAAAGCCATCGCTGATAGATATGACTATATTCTGATTGATTGCCCGCCATCACTCAACATGCTAACGGTCAATGCCCTGGTGGCTGCGGATGGCGTGCTTATTCCCATGCAGTGTGAGTATTATGCCTTGGAGGGGTTGGCGGCTTTGATGAACACGGTTGAGCAGATTCGGGAAACAGTTAATCCCGTATTGGAAATTGAAGGCCTGCTGCGAACCATGTTCGATCCACGAATCAGTTTGGCTACGGATGTGTCCAGGCAGATTATCGATCATTTTGGTGACCGGGTTTATCGTACGATCATTCCGCGTAATGTGCGTCTTGCCGAGGCTCCCTCCTATGGTGTTCCTGCTTTGAAATATGATCGCTCCTCGCGGGGAGCCATTGCCTATCTGGCTCTGGCTGGAGAAATTATTCGCAAAAGCAAATCAGCCCAGAAGGCAACTGAACCCGCCTGATTGCTTTCATAAATCGGGTAACTGGCCGACAGGAAACTTTTATGGATAAACCTGCGGCAATTTTTTGAAATATCTGGAACAGGTTAAGAATGAAAAAAAGAGGATTGGGTGACCGGGGACTGAATGCACTTTTGGCAGGGACCAAATCACGCCTGCAGGATGAAAACTCAGAATCGCAGGACAAGGTTCTCAAGGAAATGCCTCTGGATTTAATCCAACGTGGACAATACCAACCACGTCGGGATATGGATCCTGAAGCACTGGAGGAACTGGCTCAATCCATTAAGCAACAGGGGGTGATGCAGCCCATTGTTGTACGTGAGGTAGCGAAAAACCTGTACGAAATTATTGCCGGCGAAAGACGCTGGCGTGCCTCCCAGTTGGCTGGCCTGGATAAAATACCGGTGATTATCCGTGACGTTCCGGACGAAGCCGCTATTGCGATGGCGTTGATTGAGAATATTCAAAGGGAAAACCTGAATCCTGTGGAAGAAGCTTTTGCCTTGCAACGCCTGCAAACTGAATTTTCATTGACGCAATCTCAGGTTGCCGAAGCGGTGGGTAAATCCCGCTCAACCATTACTAACCTGTTGCGGTTGCTTTCCCTGAATGATGATGTCAAAACCATGCTGGAACGGGGTGACATGGAAATGGGTCATGCAAGGGCCCTGCTCACGCTGGAAACACAGCTGCAGTCTGAAACCGCTCGAGTAATTGTTGGTAAAGGACTATCTGTGCGTCAGACCGAAGCTTTGGTGCGTCGGCTGCAGGCGGCAAAGGAGTCCCCCCAGGCAGCGGCCAAGAAAACTATTGATGCCGATGTCAAAAGCTTGCAGAACCGTCTTGCGGAAACTTTAGGCTCGCCGGTTAAAATTGAATATAACGCCAAAGGCAAAGGAAAATTGGTGATTCAATACAATTCGCTGGATGAACTTGATGGAATATTGGCACATATCCAGTAAAAAATATCGATATCAAACTACTGTTTGAAACGAAATTTTCACTAGATCTCGTAGCAACAATCATATTTAGGCACTACCTGTACCAAATTGGGGCAGATAGCAATTCCGGCTATTCATTTCTATGGTTGTAAATTAGCCAGTTTTACCTTGCAGGCAGTTGAATGCGCTACCCCGACACAATATAATCTCCGTCGCTTTTACCTGTGGGTTGCCCATAGAGCGAGGGCGGGGGTAGTCATCAAATCGCAATATTAAGCAGGAAGTATTGGGACGATCAGTACTTCATAAGACCGATAACAGGTTTTCGGTCATATAAGGTTAATAAGACTGTTGAATAGTGCATCGCACGCTTATATTAAGCGGCCACCTGTATTCAGGGTTGTTTGTGTACAGCTACTTGTGGCGTTACTAGCATCAGGAGTAGCCTGGTGTTTCAGCAATGTACATGGTTATTCAGCACTGATAGGTGGATTTACCTGTCTGTTACCCAATGCTTATTTTGCCTACCGTACCTTCGTCTACCGGGGGGCACAGGCTGCCCGATACATAGTAAAGAATTTTTATAGAGCGGAAGCAGTCAAACTGGGACTTACAGCCTTGTTATTTGGGTTGGCTTTCAAGTTTGTGCAGCCGCTGGAACCAGCGAGCTTATTCCTGGTCTTTTTTTTAGTGCAGATAGTGCACTGGTTTGCGCCTCTGATTATGGCTGTGAAGTTTAAAAACACAGCTGGAAGTTGATCACGGGCGTGAACATACCGGTTTATTAAAAAATTAAGGTTTGAGATAGTATCATGGCAGCAGGCGAAACCCTTACCGCATCGTCCTATATTCAGCATCACTTACAGAATCTCGTTTATGGCAATCATCCGGATCATGGCTGGAGCTTTGCACATAATGCGCAAGAGGCGCAGGAAATGGGATTTTGGGCGGTGCATGTTGATTCCCTTGGCTGGTCCATCGGACTTGGAGCTCTATTTATCTGGCTATTCCGCAAAGCCGCACTGAAAGCTACCAGTGGAGTCCCTACCGGCATACAGAACTTTGTCGAAATTATGGTGGAATTCGTTGATGGTAGCGTCAAGGAAACCTTCCATGGCAAAAATGCGGTTATCGCCCCGTTGGCACTAACCATATTCTGTTGGATCTTCCTGATGAACTTCATGGATTTGATCCCGGTGGATTTTCTTCCTTTTGTATTCCATGCCGCCGGTGTTGACCATATGAAAGTGGTACCAACCACAGATGTTAACGTCACCTTAGGCATGTCATTGTCAGTATTTTTCCTGATTATCTACTACAGCATCAAAATTAAAGGGGTTGGCGGGTTTGTCGGTGAGCTTACACTGCAGCCATTCGGCAAATGGATGATACCTTTTAACCTGCTGTTAGAAGGCGTTGGTCTCCTGGCTAAGCCAATCTCTCTGGCGTTACGTCTATTCGGAAACCTCTACGCTGGCGAACTGATCTTCATCTTGATTGCGCTGCTGCCCTTCTGGGCTCAATGGGCGCTGTCAGTACCTTGGGCAATCTTCCATATTCTGATTATCGTACTGCAGGCCTTCATTTTTATGATGCTGACCATCGTGTACCTGAGTATGGCGCATGAAGATCACTAAGTAGTCGATTTTCTTATCATTTAACACTTCGTTGTTGAACGAATTACTTTGCAATTAACTGAAACTTTAACCAATAACTTAACTTAAATATTAGGAGTCACAATGGAAACTGTAGTTGGAATGACCGCGATTGCTGTTGCTCTGCTGATCGGTATGGGCGCACTGGGTACTGCGATTGGATTTGGTCTGCTGGGTGGTAAGTTCCTCGAAGGTGCTGCCCGTCAACCAGAAATGGTTCCAATGCTTCAGGTGAAAATGTTCATCGTTGCCGGTCTGCTTGACGCCGTCACCATGATCGGTGTTGGTATCGCTCTGTTCTTCACTTTCGCTAATCCGTTCTTAGGTCAGCTGTCTTAATACACCTATATAGCAACCAGTCACATTTAAGACTAATTAGCGAGAGGTGTTAACGTGAACCTTAACCTTACGATGATCGGACAGGCGATTTCCTTCGCCATCTTCGTCGTTTTCTGCATGAAGTACGTATGGCCACCGGTCATTGCGGCTTTGCGTGAGCGTGAAAAGAAGATCGCGGACGGGCTGCAAGCTGCTGAGCGCGCTTCACGTGACTTGGAACTGGCGCAGGAAAAAGCGTCATCCGAGTTAAAGGAAGCCAAGCATCAAGCCCAGGAAATTATTGAACAAGCCAATCGTCGTGCTACACAGATGGTAGAAGAAGCCAAAGATGCAGCACGTGCCGAAGGCGAACGTTTGATTGTTGCAGCGAAAGCTGAAATCGACCAGGAAAAGAACCGTGCAAAAGAAGAGTTGCGTGCCCAGGTGGCCGTACTTGCTATTGCCGGTGCTGAGAAAATCCTGGAAACCTCTGTGGATGCACAGGCGCACAGCCAGATGCTAGATAAACTAGCAGCTGAACTATAGGGGTTAGCATTATGGCGGAAAGCATTACATTAGCCCGACCATATGCCAAAGCTGCTTTTGAGTTGGCACGGGATGCCAAGCAATTGAGCGAATGGTCAGAGCAATTGGGTTATACCGCTGCTCTGGCCACTGATCAGGATATGGTGAAAATTGTAAATCACCCTGCCCTGACCAGTGATCAAAAAGCACAGATCATGATTGATGTGTGTGAAGGCAAACTGAGTGATGGAAGCCAAAACTTTGTCAAAGTTCTGGCCGAAAACCATCGCTTGGCTCTATTGCCGGAAATCGCTGAGTTGTTCGAACAATTCAAGAGTCAGCAGGAAGCGACGGTCGATGTTACCGTTGAAACAGCTTTCGAACTTAATTCAGAGCAGGAAGAAAAACTTGCTCAATCATTAAAATCCAAATTGTCACGCAACATCAATCTGCAGACCCAGGTGGACAAGAGCCTGATCGGCGGTGTGTTGGTACGTGCTGGAGATATGGTGATTGATGCCTCTGTACGCGGTCGTTTGGCAAAACTTGCCGAGACTGTTGGTTCCTGATCTAACGCCATTTTTTGGGCATTAAAGGGTTTTTGAGGATTAAAGGCATGCAGCAATTGAATCCATCTGAGATCAGCGAAATTATCAAGAAGCGCATTGAGAAGCTGGATATTTCTTCTGAAGCAAAAACAGAAGGAACCATCGTCAGTGTTTCTGATGGTATCGTGTTGATCCACGGTCTTGCCGACGTTATGTACGGTGAGATGATTGAATTTGAAGGCGGTGTTTATGGTCTGGCGCTCAACCTGGAGCGTGATTCCGTAGGTGCCGTTATATTGGGTGATTACAAATCTCTGGCTGAAGGCCAGAAAGTTAAAGTCACCGGTCGTATTCTGGAAGTACCTGTAGGTGAGGCATTACTTGGTCGCGTTGTTGACGCACTGGGTAATCCTATCGACGGTAAAGGTACTCTTGATACAGCGAGAACTGAGCCAATCGAAAAAATTGCTCCTGGGGTTATTGCCCGTGAGTCAGTTGGTCAGCCAATGCAAACCGGCTACAAATCTGTTGATACCATGGTACCGGTTGGTCGTGGACAGCGTGAGCTGATCATCGGTGACCGTCAGACAGGTAAAACTGCGCTGGCAATCGATGCCATCATCAACCAGAAGTCCACCGGTGTTAAATGTGTCTATGTTGCCGTTGGGCAGAAGCAGTCTTCTATTGCTAACGTGGTACGTAAGCTGGAAGAACACGGTGCCATGGCTCATACCATCGTGGTTGCCGCCGGTGCTGCTGATCCAGCTTCCATGCAGTTCCTGGCACCCTTCGCCGGTTCCACCATGGGAGAATTCTTCCGTGACCGCGGTGAAGATGCTCTGATCGTTTTCGATGATCTGTCCAAACAGGCTGTTGCTTATCGTCAGATCTCTCTGTTGCTGCGTCGTCCGCCTGGTCGTGAAGCATATCCTGGTGATGTTTTCTATTTGCACTCACGTCTGCTTGAGCGCGCCTCTCGCGTTAATGCTGACTATGTTGAGAAGTTCACCAACGGTGAAGTGAAAGGTAAGACCGGTTCCCTCACCGCTTTGCCAATCATTGAAACCCAGGCTGGTGATGTATCCGCTTTCGTACCGACCAACGTAATCTCTATTACCGATGGTCAGATCTTCCTGGAAACCAACCTGTTCAACTCCGGTATACGTCCGGCGATGAACGCCGGTATTTCAGTTTCTCGAGTAGGTGGCGCAGCGCAAACCAAAATCATGAAAAAACTGGGCGGCGGGATTCGACTGGCTCTAGCTCAGTATCGTGAATTGGCAGCCTTTGCCCAGTTTGCTTCGGATCTGGATGAAGCCACGCGTAAGCAGTTGGAGCACGGTCAACGTGTTACTGAACTGATGAAGCAGAAGCAGTATTCCCCAATGACCGTAGCGGAAATGGGTCTGGTACTGTTTGCTGCTAACGAAGGTTTTATCGACGACGTTCCTGCACAGCAAATTGTGGCATTTGAAGCTGCACTGTTGTCTTTTGCGCGGAGCGAGTTTTCCGATTTGCTGGCCAAGATCAACGAAGCAGGCGATTTCAATGATGAAATCGCAGGCGGTTTGAAATCTTGCATTGAGAAATTCAAATCCACGCAAACCTGGTAATTCACACAGGCCGGAGATCCGGCCTGAATGAACCGGTTTTTGGATGAATTCAATATAGGCAGAAGAAAATGGCCGTCGGAAAAGAGATTAAAACCCAGATCGCAAGTGTTAAGAGCACGCAGAAAATTACCAGCGCAATGGAACTCGTTGCTGCAAGTAAAATGCGTAAGGCTCAACAACGCATGGCTAAGGGACGTCCTTATGCCGATCATATCCGAAGCGTTGTGAGCCATATCGCCACTGCGAACCCGGAATATCGACACCTGTATCTGCAAGAACGTGAAGCGAAGCGAGTCGGCTTTATTGTCGTCTCCACCGACCGAGGACTTTGTGGTGGTCTGAACGTTAACGCGTTTCGGGAAACTGCGAATTCCGTTAAGAAATGGCGTGAACAGGGTGTAGAAGTTGATTTCTGCGCTATCGGCACTAAAGCAATGGCATTTTTCCGCAGCTATGGTGGAAATGTAGTGGCGGCGCTGAACCATTTGGGCGATGAACCCTCTGCGGCGAAAATCGTAGGTTCAGTCAAAGTCATGCTAGATGCGTATGCTGAAGGCAAGATCGACAGGCTATACCTGGTACACAACCGTTTTGTAAATACCATGACGCAAAAGCCCAGCGTGGCTCAGTTGCTACCTCTTCCTCCAGCGGAGGACGATGAAATGCAGCGTCGTCATTGGGATTACATATACGAGCCTGACGCTAAACACCTGCTGGATGGTCTGTTGACGCGTTTTATCGAGTCTCAGGTTTATCAGGCAGCGGTAGAGAACAACGCTTGTGAACAAGCCGCGCGGATGATTGCAATGAAAAGTGCAACTGATAACGCTGGCGATATCATCGGCGGATTGGAATTGGCTTATAACAAAGCCCGTCAGGCAGCGATCACCCAGGAGATTTCTGAAATCGTGGGCGGTGCAGCTGCGGTTTAAACGCAGTAGCAAGGGAAGGCGGAAAGCAATGATTGCCGCCCCCATCGCTTCGGTCGAAAGTGTTTCGGACATCCGATAATCCTTATCGGAGTCATGCAGAACAGTTTTAAGATTCAGTGAGGAACTGACAATGAGTAGCGGACAAATAGTGCAAATTATCGGGGCGGTTATCGACGTCGAATTTCCGCGCGATACAGTGCCCAAAGTCTATGACGCTTTGCTGGTTGAAGGTGGAGCTACAACTCTGGAAGTCCAGCAGCAGCTGGGTGACGGAGTAGTGCGTACAATCGCCATGGGAAGCACCGAAGGTCTGCGTCGCGGCCTTCAAGTCAATAATACCAATGCGCCAATCTCCATACCTGTGGGTATTGAAACCCTGGGCCGGATCATGGACGTATTGGGTAACCCTATCGATGAACAAGGTCCTATCGGTGAACAGGAGCGTTCTCCCATCCACCGCCAAGCACCGGGTTATGCTGACCAATCGGCATCATCCGAGCTGCTGGAAACCGGTATCAAGGTTATCGATCTGGTCTGTCCTTTCGCCAAAGGCGGTAAGGTCGGTCTGTTTGGTGGTGCCGGTGTTGGTAAGACCGTAAACATGATGGAACTGATCAACAACATTGCGAAAGAGCACTCAGGTCTTTCTGTATTCGCTGGTGTTGGTGAGCGTACTCGTGAAGGTAACGACTTCTATTACGAAATGAAAGAGTCCAACGTACTGGACAAGGTAGCCATGGTTTACGGGCAGATGAATGAGCCCCCAGGAAACCGTCTGCGTGTTGCCTTGACAGGTCTGACCATGGCGGAAAAATTCCGTGATGAGGGCCGTGATGTACTGTTGTTCGTAGATAACATCTATCGTTACACTCTGGCAGGTACCGAAGTATCGGCGCTGTTGGGTCGTATGCCTTCTGCGGTTGGTTATCAGCCTACCCTGGCAGAAGAGATGGGTGTACTGCAGGAGCGTATCACTTCAACCCGTACCGGCTCCATCACATCGGTTCAGGCGGTATACGTACCTGCGGATGACTTGACGGATCCATCACCTGCAACCACGTTCTCTCACTTGGATGCAACTGTGGTATTGAGTCGTGATATCGCTTCCAAGGGTATTTATCCTGCGATTGATCCATTGGATTCCACCAGCCGTCAGCTGGACCCATTGGTGATTGGTCAGGAGCACTATGACGTGGCTCGTGGTGTTCAGACTGTATTGCAGCGCTACAAAGAACTGAAAGACATCATTGCGATTCTGGGTATGGACGAGCTGTCTGACGAAGACAAGCAGTTGGTATCCCGTGCTCGTAAAATCGAACGCTTCTTGTCGCAGCCTTTCCACGTTGCGGAAGTATTCACCGGTTCACCTGGTAAATACGTATCTCTGAAAGACACCATCCGTGGCTTCCAGGGAATTCTGAACGGCGAATACGACGACCTGCCTGAACAGGCTTTCTACATGGTCGGCGGTATCGAAGAAGCAATCGAAAAAGCCAAAAAGTCCAAGTAATATCCAATAAGGATATTACTTGAGCAAGGCATAGAGGCCTAACCTTATGGGTATTAGTGTGCATTGCGATATTGTAAGTGCAGAACAGGAAATCTTCTCCGGGCTGGTGGAAATGATCATTGCCTCGGGAAGCGAGGGTGACCTGGGTATTACGCCAGGCCATACGCCCTTACTGACTGCCTTGAACCCGGGTCCGATCAGAGTGGTCAAACAGGGTGGCGAAGAAGAAGTTTTCTTTGTTACCGGCGGCTTCCTGGAAGTGCAGCCTAATGTTGTAACTATTCTATCTGACAGCGCCGAACGTGCAGCAGATGTTGATGAGGCTGCCGCAATTGAAGCCAAGAAAGAAGCCGAAAAGGCTTTGGCTAACAAGAGTGGTGACTTTGATTACGCAAGCGCAGCAGCACAGCTGGCTGAAGCCGCAGCGCGTCTGCGTACTATTCAGCAGCTGAAGAAAAAAGTTCAGCGTTAAGCGGCGGGTTGTAAATTGCAAAATTTAAAAGGGGAAGCCAAAAGCTTCCCCTTTCTTGTTCTATAGTCTGTTTACGTTGAGCCTATCGAGGGGACGGTGTAACCGGCTATACTTCGGATTCTTTTCAGCCCATGTCCATGGAGTCACAGATATGAGCTTGCATATCGTTATACTTGCAGCGGGTCAAGGGACCCGAATGCGTTCCGAGCTACCCAAAGTCATGCATCGATTAGCCGGAAAGCCGTTGCTACAACATGTTATTGATACTGCCGCCGTTCTTTCCCCTGGCGGAATGCACGTGGTGTACGGTCATAAAGGTGAAATTGTACGGGCCGGTATTCAGGCAGGAAATCTCAACTGGGTTCATCAGGCCCAACAATTGGGAACCGGTCACGCCGTAGCGCAAACATTGGATGCCATACCAGAAGATGCGCAGGTGCTGATTTTGTATGGTGATGTTCCGTTAACTTCAACTGGTACCCTGAAGAGGTTACTGGAAAATTCAGCTGCTCAGTTGGGCATATTGACGGTAGAGCTTGCCGATGCCACGGGGTATGGACGTATTGTCCGGGATACTCGGAATCAGGTTATAGCCATCGTAGAACAAAAAGATGCTTCTGAAGAGCAGCAGCAGATTCGGGAAATCAATACCGGCATTATGACGGTTCCGGCCCGATACCTGAAAGCCTGGTTGCCGAAACTCTCCAATCAGAATGCCCAGGGGGAATATTACCTGACTGATATCGTTGCCATGGCGGTAGCGGAAGGGATAGCGATTCAAACGACAACGCCTACCTCGCTAGCGGAGGTGGAAGGGGTCAATAACAGAGTACAGCTTGCCAATCTGGAACGTGCTTATCAGTGTCAGAAAGCTGAAGATTTAATGCTGGCTGGCGCCACACTGATGGATCCTTCGCGCATCGATCTTCGCGGCGAGATGACGACCGGCCAGGATGTCATTATCGATGTTAATTGCGTGTTCGAAGGCAAGGTTACCTTGGGTCGTAATGTCACCATTGGTCCGAACTGCTATCTGCGTAATACTGTCATTGGTGATGGCGTCACCATCGAAGCTAACAGCATGTTGGACGAAACGCAGGTAGGTGATGGCGCAGTCATAGGCCCATTTGCGCGCCTGCGTCCCGGCACTGAATTGGCGGATAAAGCCAAAATTGGAAATTTTGTTGAAACCAAGAAAGCCAAAATCGGGGTGGGTAGCAAGGTTAATCACCTTAGCTATATCGGCGATGCCGTCGTTGGTCAACATGTCAATATAGGTGCCGGTACCATTACCTGCAATTATGATGGTGTAAATAAATTTCAAACGATCATAGGCGACAATGTTTTTGTTGGTTCGAATACGGCATTGGTCGCCCCCGTTGAACTAGGCGATGGTGTTACCATCGGTGCCGGTTCCACGGTAACTAAAAATGTAGAACAGCACCAGTTAGCTATCGCACGTGGCAAGCAGCGAAATATTGATGGCTGGCAGCGTCCCAGTAAAAAATCTTAAACTGATCATTATTTGAACCAGGACTGGCCATTTCAGTGGGCAGTAACAGGAAGGAAAAAGTATGTGTGGCATAGTTGGAGCCGTTGCGCAGCGGGATGTATCCCCCATTCTTTTGGAAGGCCTTAAACGCCTGGAATATCGGGGTTATGACTCCGCAGGCATGGCCATCATCGGGGAAGACATCGTGCTGCAAAGGCAGCGCGAAGTGGGCAAGGTTGCGGCCTTGGAAGAGGCGATTACCAAATATCCGTTATCCGGCAAAATTGGTATTGCCCATACACGCTGGGCAACTCACGGCCAGCCTACCGTCACCAATGCTCACCCCCACATGTCGGGTGATGATCTTGCCATTGTGCACAACGGTATCATTGAAAATTATGAGTCTTTACGTGCCGAACTCAAAGGACAGGGTTACATCTTTACCTCTGAAACTGATACTGAAGTCGTGGCCCATTTGATCCACCGTTGCCTGGAGCAAAATTCAGATCTCACCCAGGCCGTTAAAGAGGCCATCAAACACCTCCATGGTGCCTATGCCATGGCGATTGTAAACACGGCCAATCCCGAGAAAGTTGTAGCGGCCCGTCAGGGTAGTCCGCTAGTGGTCGGCGTCGGTATGGGAGAAAACTTCCTCGCTTCAGATCCGCTGGCTCTGCTACAAGTAACTGACCGCTTTATCTATCTTGAGGAAGGCGATCTGGTGGAGCTATCTCTCAATCAGATCCAGCTTTGGGATAAGGAAGACCAGAAAGTTGAGCGACAGGTAATTCGTTTTGAGCATGGCGTGGATACGGCCGACAAGGGGCAGTTCCGCCACTATATGCTCAAGGAAATATATGAGCAGCCAAAAGTGATCAAGGCCACTTTGGAAGGTCGGATCAGTGGCGGTCACATCCTGGAACAGGTTTTGGGTGCAGGTGCTGACCAGGTCTTCGATGGTGTCGGTTCTGTGCAGATTGTTGCCTGCGGGACCAGCTATCACGCCGGTCTGGTTGCGCGCTATTGGATTGAGGAATTAGTGGGAATTCCCTGCCAAGTGGAAGTGGCCAGTGAATATCGTTACCGCAAGCATGTAGTCCAATCCGACATGTTGTTCGTTACCATTTCCCAATCCGGTGAAACAGCCGATACCCTGGCTGCGTTGCGGCAGGCGAAGGAGGCGGGATTCAAATCTGCGCTTTCTATTTGCAACGTCCCAGGCAGTTCCCTGGTGCGTGAATCTGATCTGACGGTAATGACGCATGCCGGTCCCGAAATCGGTGTTGCTTCCACCAAAGCATTTACCACTCAGTTAGTTGCATTGCTGATCATTACCATCGCCTTAGGCCGTCGTCATGGTCTGAACAAGGAAAAAGAAGCTGAGCTGGTCGCCGCATTGAAAGCACTACCGGATTTAGTGCAGAAAGCTCTGGATCTGGATGAGATCATCAAGGAAACCTCTGAACGCTTTGCTGAAAAACATCACTCACTGTTTTTAGGCCGTGGTTCCCTCTATCCGGTGGCAATGGAAGGTGCCCTCAAGCTGAAGGAAATCTCATACATCCATGCAGAAGCCTACCCTGCCGGTGAACTCAAGCATGGCCCTCTGGCACTGGTCGACAAGGACATGCCGGTGATTACGGTAGCCCCCAATAACGAGTTGCTGGAAAAACTGAAATCCAACCTGCAGGAAGTGCGTGCCCGGGGCGGCGAACTGTATGTCTTTGCTGATGCAGAAGCTTCGCTGGAAGAAGAGGAAGATGTTCACGTCATTCAGGTGCCCGAAGTTCACGATATTCTGGCACCCATTGTCTACACCATTCCGCTGCAGTTGCTGTCCTACCACGTCGCTGTTCTAAAAGGTACCGATGTGGATCAACCTCGTAACCTGGCAAAATCAGTGACGGTGGAGTAATAGCCAAGGCTGGGCGGCAGCAATTGTAGATTGACAAAAAAGTATCATACTTACAAAAAAGTATCATACTAGACAAAAAACTATCATACTTTGGAGCTTCTGAGCTATGCTAGGTAAAACTGGTGTAGCTTGGGCACTCCAAATGAGTCGAACCTCTTCATTTCTATGTCCCTATACACGGGAAGTCACAGGGCTTTTAGAGCCTGCTATCCTTAGGCGCCTACAAAAAGAAAAACGAGGCCAAGGATTTGGTAAAGATTATAAGCCTTTCCTCACTGTTAGAGATGTGCCAAGCAAAGGGCGTGTACATCGCAGGCCTGCATTAACTCACAATCGTGTGGTCCATTTACTGTCTGATCTAGAACTAGCTGCATTCCTTCTCTTCGATTGGCAATCAGCTGTCATGGATATTCGCGAACAGTTTCCTCTTAATCCAGAAGCCACAATAAATATCGCGAATAGACTGGGCGTTAAGCATCCTGCTTATAAAGGTGTCCTCCAAGTGATGACGACTGATTTGTTGGTAGATTTTCAAATAAAGAATCAGCATTCCAGCCAAGCAATTTGCGTAAAGTATGCACAAGATTTAGAAGACGAGCGCACCATTGAAAAGCTGGAGCTTGAGCGGCGTTATTGGGAGGGGGAAGGAATCGAATGGTATATTTTTACGGAGCATGAGGTTCCTGTTGTATCAGTAAAGAACATTCGCTGGCTTGCCCCTCACATGCATAGTTATGACCTTGAAGAAAGGGAGAGAAACCAGGCTTTCGAAAGTATTGTTCAGGTACTGGATGCGAACCCTGAAGAAAAGCTCGCAGTGCCGCTTAAAGAGCTAGATGCCAAGTTGGGTTTAAAGCCTGGATCAAACCTTCAGTATTTCAGGCACCTGGCTGCACAAAACGCATTTCAATGGGATATACACAATCAACTGCATACAAGTTTGAAAGCGAAGGACATTAAAACCTCAGATTATTGGTTAGCTAAGGATATTGAATATGTTCATGCCTAACGATGTGTATTCGTGGGATCAGAGGCGAATAAGAATCCTGTGGAGTAACCGACAAGCTGTTTTCTGGATCGATATTGATGATGAAGGGGCTCTTCCACAAATTGCCTCAAAATCTGATTTCGAACACCTATTAGCTAGGGCTGATCTTAAGGCTATCACCGATCCATATCTAAATGTCAGTATGACTCCCTCTAAAAAAGGATCAAAAGCTGAAGCTGTACAAGAAAAAGCATGGACTGCAATTAAAGATGCAATAAAGGCTGAACCTGAAATCTATCAACGAAAAACGCGCGGCGAGCTATTAAATGGAGTTTTAGAGGAAACGGGAGCAACAAAGCAAACGGTTTACAGGTGGCTGCGTCGATATTGGCAGTTCGGTATGTGTAAAAACGCTTTAAATGGCCGTTATGACCGTTGTGGTGGGTCCGGTAAGCCTAAGAGCTTTGAGGGCAAACGAAATGGCCGGATTCGTACTCGAAGCCCTGGTGAAGGTGTTCCCATTACCGACGGGATTAAGTCACTATTCAGGGTCGTTATAGAAAAGTGCCTGTTAAACGAAGGTAAATACGAATTCGATTATGCCTACAATCAATTGCTTATCTCCTACGGCGTGAAAATCCCAGCTTCTCCAGAAGATTTGATCAATGTGCCTACAGAACGTCAGTTTAAGTATTTCTATCAAAAAGAATACACCTCTATTGAGGTTACCAGGAAACGAGAAGGTGAAATCAACTACCTGAAGGACTTCAGCCCGAGTCTCGGTACGTCAACTGCGGAAGTGCCAGGCCCTGGCTATTTATATCAAATCGATGCAACTGTTGCTGACGTTTATCTTACCTCCGAACAAGATCGTACAGAAATCATTGGCCGCCCAACTATGTACTTCGTGGTAGATGTTTTCAGCCGAGCAATTGTAGGAATGTATGTAGGCCTTGAAAATGCATCCTGGGTGAGTGCGATGGAGGCCCTTGGTAATGCAATGGCGGATAAAGTTGCCTACTGTGCAGAGTATGGTGTCGAAATCACCTCAGACCTTTGGCCGATGGAAGGTTTACCCGAGAATTTAATTGGCGACAGAGGCGAAATGCTTGGTCGACATGCAGATGTATTAAGTAAGTCGTTCCATGTAGATATTCAGAACACACCGGCCTATAGAGCTGACTGGAAAGGGGTCGTAGAGAGATATTTCAGAACCATTCAGACCAAAATGAAGCCTTTTGTTGAAGGTTACGTAACCAAGGATCCTATTGGTAAAAAGCGTCATGGGAATGATTATCGTCAGGATGGAATGCTTACCTTAAAAGAATTTACAAAGATGATCATAAAGATCGTTCTGCATTACAACAATGATCATGTGGTGAGTACTTACGACATCGATTCTGATGTCCCCAAAAGTCTACCGGCAAATCCACTTATACTTTGGAATTGGGGTATAGAGTACAGAACTGGCCTTTTGAGAAGACCTGATCCTCAATTAGTAAAGATAAACTTGTTACCGCACACAAACGCAACAGTAACAGAGTACGGCTTAAAGCTGTTTGGTTGCTACTATAGCTGCAAGCAAGCACTGGATTGGGGCTGGTTCGAAGAAAACTATCGTGGTCCGAAAACAGTTACGGTAGCTTATGATTTGTATAGCACAAACGTGATTTATCTCAGGCCCTCCGATTCCTACCTTGAATTTATTCCCGCAAATTTAACTGCACGCAGCCGAGCCTATGCAGATATCACTGTTTGGGAGCTATGGATCACCCAAGATATGCGCCTTGACGTGGCTGCCACATCGAAATTGAAGAAACGTTCTGGTTCAGTGAACTTAGTCAGTGATTTACAACAAATTAAGGACGAATCAAAACAGCAGCAGCCCACATATTCAAAAGCGGAGAAAGCGAAAAGAGTAAAAGGAATCAATGATAACAAACGAATCGAAAGGCAGTACGAACGGAACAAGAAAACTGCAGATAGGAAAACTCCTGTTGATAGCCATACAGCGACAGTTACGCCTATCCATGGAGGTACATCAGGGCAAAAAGGCTTCAAGCTACCGACGCGCCTAAAGGACCTGCTTAAGGAGGATGACGCGGATGAGTGACTCAAAAGACTCCCGTTTTCCTGAAGCGGAATACAAAAACCAAGGGTTACCAGAATATAACGAAAACCCTCTAATTTCAGCTTTACCGACCATACTGAGTCCAGTAGCTGTTGCAAGGGCGCTGGCTAAAAGGCCACATTTTCAGGCAGAGGAGCTAAATTTACCCTGCCACATTAGAACTCATGCTATTCATCGTTTAACTCGCGATTTTTTTATTCCGCAAACCAACCATATTGTTATAGAACAGAAACTTTCCAAACTCATTCGCTGTAGTTATCTAAATAGAAATCCCAAAACCGCAACGTTTAAACGGAAACTAAATTCGGTTCGGGACCTGGTTCAGAAAGAGGACTTAACGACCTACATTCATGATGAAGTCGACTCTCCCGCTTCATCGATGACGATCGCTGGAATCTCAGGCGCCGGAAAATCAACAACAACAAATTTAGTCCTCAACACCTATCCACGCGTGATTTACCACCCTGATTTTCACATGCTGCAAGTGCCGTGGTTGAAAGTCGACTGCCCACACGATGGCTCGCTTTCGGACTTCTGCTTGAGCTTCTTCATTGCTTTAGGCCGAAGATTAAATATTGACTACCGCGCCAAATACGCATCGGGTAGACCTACAATTGGCAAAATGATGGCAGACGTTGCAGACCTATGCCTTATCCATGCAATTGGTTTGATCGTTATTGATGAATTCCAGCACATGAGCCTCGCTAAAAGTGGTGGCGAAAAAAAGATGATCAACTTCTTAGTGACGTTGGTTAACGTTGTGGAGGTCTCTGTTGTTTTAATCGGTACGCCTAAAGCGTTGCGGCTTTTTGCCAGTGAATTCCGGCAAGCGCGCCGTGCCAGTGGCGATGGTAGTGTGGTGTGGGACCGCTTACCTTTCGATGAAAGCTGGGAAGATTTCCTCACTGAGCTTTGGCCGTATCAATGGTTGAAACACAAGGTTGAGCGAGACGAACAGCTTACAAACAAGCTGTACGAGTTGAGCCAGGGTGTACCAGACATAGTAGTGAAGCTTTTCTGTCTCGCTCAGTCTCGTGCCATATTGTTGGCTGGAACACCTGAAGAAGAAAGGCTTTCATCGGAACTTATAGAGCAGGTTTTCGAGGATGAATTTTCGATAGTGAAACCAATGCTTGAAGCCCTTCGTTCTGGAAATCGCCATAAAATCGAAGAATGCAACGACCTAATATTCCCCAAATTTGAAAGCAATATGATCAATGCTGTCAACCAGCTCGTAACGAAGCCATTAGGACATACCAAAAAGTTAGAGCTTGGTGAGCCAACGGAGACTAATATTGCAAATACGGCAATTAAAACGATAGTGTCAATGGGCATTGCCGAAGACATTGCCCTGCCTTTGGTTGCAGATGCTCTTGCGAAAGATCCGGATCTCAAGCTGATCCAGATTATTCAGCTAGCGACAACAGCTCTAACGGACACGGAAGAGAAACCTGAAGGCAGGGACAAACCTGATTCCAAGCCGGTGTACACAAGTAGAAATAGCTGGGCACAACTCTCTTCAAATGACCTTAGAAAGATGCATGCTGACAAATCAGGGTCAATGTATGAGGTTATTCAGGAAAAAGGTATCGCCTACCCAATTCAGGAGTTACTGGCAGGGTGAAATGCTCGGTTACTTTCCAGTTCCCTACAACGATGAATTGCTCTATAGCTGCATCGCACGATACGCACAGCACACTGGTCAGGAAAACAATCAGAAAGCTGTTATTCGTGATGTATTTGCCACCCAAACGGCCGTGGCCATTCCTGATCTGCCTAGCCATCTGAATAACCTAGTTCAAAACCTAAGCTCAATTTGGTCAACTAACGTTAATGGGCTTATCGGAAAGCACACCCTGGCCCCCATTTATCTTCCTTTTCTTTCAGAGTCACAGGCGGACAAGGTATGCCATTCAATGGCATCTGAAGCCGGAGGTAACATTCACACTAGAACTGGAATTTCTGCCAGTTCCGTCAAGCAGCCAGACTTCTTTCGCTATTGCCCTAAGTGCGCTAAGGAGCAGCTCTCCGAGTTAGGTGAAATGTACTGGTCGAGAATCCATCAATTACCAGGCTTGGAATCCTGTGTCCGCCATAGTTGTGCCCTGGAAGTTTCGTCGGTGAACTTTCATCCAAGAGAAAAGCATTTTTTTCATAGCGCATCTTTAGAATGTGAAGCTGGATCAGGAAGTAAGGCTGCAATAAATTCTCAAGAGCGAAAATTGTGCGGCATGTATGCTGAGCTTCTGGAAAAACCATACCTCGAAGGGCTTGGCCCAAATCGATGGATGCTTTTTTACCGAAATCTAGCTAATGAACTTGGCTTTATTAAAAAGAGCCGGGTTCAGCATCGCGATATTTATTACTATCTACAGCAGAAATGGAATGGTTCGTCCTTCGAAAAATACTTGCCAGGATCAGCTGATGATAATTGGCTTGTTAGTCTCTTCAGAAAACACAGGAAATCGTTCCATCCACTTCGACATTTGATAGTGCTATCAGTGTTGGTCCCGGAGAGTAGTATGTCGGAGGTGCTGCATAGTGTAAGGAGGCTTCCCGTAGAGCCCCAGACTTCTGTCGTTTGCTCGATCTCGACAAAAGCTTCAAAACAGGAAATAGAAATACACCGAAGATTGTGGTGTGAACTGCTATTGAAGTATCCATTATTGGGAGTAAAGGGATTGAGAACTCTATCAGGAGGTGGGTCGTTATACGCTTGGTTGTACCGAAATGACTTTAAGTGGTTGATGAACAATAGACCAAAAAATGAATCAACGAGTAAGCCACGCTATCACGTGGATTACTCAGCTTGGGATGATCGCAATATTGTAGGCTTAGAAGGCACGCTTGAAAGTTTACAAAGTCAGACAAATCGACCACGCCTGACTCGGACGCTTTTTATCAAAACCCTGCCCCGGGCAAACTCAATTGAGAAACATCTAAACGATTTGCCATTGACCAGACAGTGGTTGGAATTGCATTCCGAATCAGTGGAAGATTACCAACTGCTGCGCTTGAAGTTGGCTTATCAAAAGACCATAGAGCACAATCTGGAAGTAAAGCGGTGGCGGTTACTAAGGCTTGCGAATATTCGCAAGGATTTGATCACGCCAAAGATTGAACAGGAAATTCAATATCTGGAACGTCAGGGAAAATAGAACGAGCTATGAGTGAAGTGGATGAAATTGGAATTCGAGGGATACCGAAAGAGTCGAAACTTTTGCATCTTGGCGATTGGTACCGCAGGCCGGGACAGGATTGGCGAGTCGTATGCTATTTCCACAAGCAGGAGAAGGGAAACTTTCGTAAAGCGCTCCCCATAGATTTATTGCCGACCTTGGTTGCCGGGACTCACTTTCCAAGATCATCCACAGAGAACAAAGTACAGGGCTGGACGGAAACCATTAGATTGCCAGAGCGGTTAGAGTGGCAAAAATTACATTTTAGGGATTTGCCAGAATCTCTAAAACGTTCTCAGGAACTTTCTGAACAGTTTGAGAACTGTTTTATCTACCGGATTTGCAGTGGTGAGAAGACATACTGGTTACCCGTTAGCGAGCTAGCACGTATATTGTTTTTCCATTCTTCCGAAGTGACTCGTGCCGCCATATACCAAGGCAATATTTGGCAATTAGGTAAAGCTCAGGAGGAAGATTGGGTGGGTGAAATTGAGCTCTCCTCGAACATTCCTGTCAGATATATGAATAGCTTGCAGTATAGAAAATTTTTTGCCTGGCTATTTTTTGTTTCAGAGGTTGAAAGCAGTTTCTGCTCGATATTTCAAACCATTAATCGTAATGCAACTGATATTGAAGGTGCAGAACGTTGGACATTTGATTTCATTCCCCCAGACCTTAGCAATTGTGAAATCTCGATTGCCGGGTTTACTGGTAGCGAGCATGAATGGAACCACGTCTACATCCGAGAAATCAGATCCATTTCGGGTTTGAGATCACCTGATTTGGATATAGTTTATTTTTCACACCCTGATGATGACATCCTTCTTGAAAAAGAGTCCGAGGAGAAGCAAGACAGCAAGCCACCAAAAAAGAATCTTCCGCCAGTAAACATCAAAGAGCTTGATCCAGAAAACAAACCCAAAGCCAGCAAGCGTAGGTACCAAGTAAAACTTGGCAGAAGCGGTCTGAATTTTGATGTTGAACCTGATACCAGACGAAATCCGAGGCATGTCAAAGCACTTCCTCCCGGTGTTGAACCAGAGCTAGATGAACTGGAGGAGCAGCCACCAGAAGAGCTGGCGAGCATGCAGGAGGGAAATGATCATGGAAAGGGTCCTCGAGCAGATGTTGATAATCTTGATTCGCCAGATCTCATTGATGCACCTGAAAAGTTAGTGTTCTTTCAAGCGATGCTACAGAAGCTGGAAGATACTTATAATTGGAAAATTGAAAGCCAATTAGGTGATGTCCCCAAAAAGCGTTGCCGAAGCCAGCACTTGGTCGGTGATCGCTTTCGACGTTATTGTCACGCACAAATTACACGTGATAAGTCAACGACGATCCAAATACTTGAAATTGAATTAACGAGCAAAACTAATAAAAATGGAGATGTAGAGCCGGAGAGTCTTTCTACCCTGTTCTTTCGTGCTTCTGACACCACAACTACATACTTGAGAATTCTTGATGAACTCATGACAAGCTATAAAGATGAAGGGCTTAATGCTATGAGTTGGAAGCGTAAGTTTAACTCCCAAAAAACCACCGTTTGTGAATATCTTGGTCATCCTGATAACAAAATAAAAAGTGAGCAGGATGCTTTGGAATCTTGGGTGGCGAGAGCCGCAGAAAAGGTGCAAGGTATGTAGACATACTCGGTGCGAATTCAACTTCTACAGATAATGCATCTGTTCCTGTTTTTGGCTCAAGGAGAGACAGCACAAATGGATGGTGTAGAAACATTCCAAATTGAAGAATATAAGGCTCTGCGAGCAGAAATTTTATTTTTGGTCCGACAAAGTTACATATTTGAAGCTACAGTATTTGTAGGTCTAGGTGCTATCTATAGCTGGCTATTTTCGAATACTACTAAATCTATTAATGAAGTGGCTTGGTGGCTTTCCTTTGGAATCGCTATCTTAGGTATTATTCGCGAAGCTGGGATACGGATCCGCCTATTGCAATTGTCATCCTATATAACAAAACTCGAAGATACCTTTGTTACTGTAAGTGTAGGAGGATGGGAAAACCACCTAAACGCCATAAGAAGATCGCCCCTCTCAATCATTTTAGGGATTTCAAGCATCCTTATTTGGGTTTCAACAGTTTTAGTAACGTTTCTCATCGCCTTCGGTATATTCCGTTAATCAGGAGAATTTTTTATTTAATACAGATCCTGCTTCCATTTGCTAGGCATGAGAACCATAAGTTTGCAAGTAGGAGAAACTGTTTTGTTGAAGACTATTGACCAACCTGATTTGGGGAGAATTTCTTGGTTACGGCAGAGGAAGTTATAGAGGCGCTCAATGACTGGTTGGTTAAAAAGTTACCTAAGGGGGCTGTTAGACGTCAACTATCTTGACCGGTCAGCGACAATTATGATGGCCGGTTAGGTGGTTTCCTTTTTGCTACTTTTGCTCTTCATTAACTGCTGCTGTTTTGTAAGCGCCAAAGAATCAGCCCCCTATATTCCCTGACCTGACGCCGACACACTGATTCCATTCTCACCAACACAGAGGAATCAGCAATGGCACCCCAAGAAACAGGAATACTGGTTTCCCATTAATTGGATGCTGCATGGTTACAACAAATGTTCAGTCCATAAAAAGGATCTATCTAGTAATTGCGGCGGATGTGGGATTGCGCTGAGCCATTTCGACGCATACCTCATGGCAGGCAGCTGTCGCACCTGTAAAAAAGGTATTAGTGCATATTCAAATGTGACTAGCACCTACTGTGAACAAAAAGACTTTTTCAGCTAGTCGAGCCGAGGTTATCCGTTTTGAGATCAATACTGCCATCTACGGTTATGGCAGTTAGGCTTATGGTTGATAGCTAGATTTATATAACTAACCAATCAGCTCTTAAATGACCAAATATGGACATTCCTTATTCCTTTTGTTTTATCTTTACGTTTTTGCAGAAAATCGTAAATGATACCTATTCCTTGATTGTTAATTGCATACCATGCCATTGCTATTGAGGCCGGTTTGGTACCGAAAGGAACTAAATGGAGTATTGGCATTCTTTTAGATGGATTCTTGCCTTTTTCAGATTGATGGCACTTACTTATCGCCTCATAATTTGCCAAAGGATCGTTGGCACCGGCGAAATCAAAATTCGCGTCAAAACTATTAGTAGCCCGTTGCATCGCCTCCCAGTTGGCCTCCAATGCTCGAATCTCCCAACCTGGCGTATAAGCAGGAATTCCAATTAGCCCGGTAACACGGCTTGCTATGAATTCATCTGACTCCATCAGCCCTCCAAACCTGTGCCCTTCAAATCCCAGCGAAACTATTACTCTACTCTCGTTGAGAGGCAAAGCGAATGAAGGGAGCATGATCATGCCTGCGCCATCTTCCGATAGTTCAAATATCCTCTTGGGACTATTTTTACTGACTACATATTCGTATTCATGAGGCTCAGAATAAATCAAGTCAAAATCAATTCGATTAACGCTTGCCCACTGCATCGTATACAGTAAGTCAGGAAACCCCATCGAGGTTGAATCAATCAGAAGTCTATCACTATCAATTTTGAGTTCGTTTAGTGAAAGGACGGAAGCAGAACTATTTCCAATTGACAACGACGCATCGTTTACGGAATAGTGAACTTTAAAATGATTAGGTATTTCTTTGACAAGCTCAGAATGCATGTTCTGCGTTCTCTGATCAATTTCATTATCAGATCCCACGAGCAACCCTCTATACCTCCCTTTTATGGAGGTCCCAATATCTTCCTGAGATAATAGGTACCAGTCCTTTAACTTAATCTTGGAAGAGGTCACTTTGTCCATTCTTTTTACCGCCCCACCTATCTATAAAGCGTTTCCTAAGACTGTTATATTCATCGTTATCCCCCAAGCAAATTGTCGTTAAATCCTCCTGGGTTAGCCCTATATTTCGAGCTTTCCTGTATGAAATCCCAAAAAAAGGTGCATAAATCGGGTTTAACATGTATTCAAATGCTGCAGACTTATCCGGATTACGATCCTTAGTTGAATCAAATTCAATTAATACACGCCAACACTTTGCCTGATTGATAATAAGTTCGATATTTTCAGCTAGCGTTCCATAATCAGATTTAATGAAGAAATGATTTACTTCCGGTTCAGTATGCCCTTTATGTGTTAACGCTAGTTCGTACAAATCACCTAATCGATAAGCAAGTGCTGACAAGGACTGTCCTTTAGGACTAAAAGTACTAATATCTTTAACTGCATTACCGCTCGTCGAAATTGCTCCTTCATGCATTGATGCGTAGGTTAATGGCGGCAATTCTTCTATAGCACTGATATCTGATTGCTGATCACGAATATTTTTTAAAGATTGATAGCACAATTCAGTAAAATGACGAATATTTTTGGATGAAAGAAGACAAAACCGATCAAACCCTGCATATACAGGGATACTAGAATATGAAAACGTTTTATTTAGACTTAAGAGTGCGGAAAATAAATAAGTATCAATTTTTTGCTTAAAACTATGTTTAGATGGGCAGCCATCCTTGATGAATTGCTTTAACTCTTTGGACGAAAAATTACGCTGAGCACATACCAGCCATGTCGTAACGGCAATATCTGGAGATTTATTAACAAGATTTTCCACAGCTACTCGATCAAGAATATCTAAACTAAGTAACTTTTCTACAATCCTATTCCGAACCCCTTTAAGTGAAACCGCTTCTTCAGCTAATTGATTAAGAGTTGGAGTTGGAAGAATATTTTTTACAATCGTTAAAACTTTGTCCTGGTATAACTGCTCCTTTCTATAGGATACATTCTCCCGTCTACCTACATCATATCTATCAAGGATATTACTATCTTCTGAGGCAAGACCTGACATTTGCAGATACAGTAAAAAGATCTCTGATGCAAAGACACGGTATCCTCTATCATCAATCAAATTATCTATACAAACTTGTCTATAATCGTCGGGATCCTGTAGCTGTTCATCACCGTCCGTCATACGAGTGACAAGGGCGTCACGTTTATGGGCGACATTCCAACTAAATAGAGCATCTGAATGCTTTCGGTAGCCGTTAATAATTTTTTGTTGATATAGGGCAAGGTTTTCGAACTCATCTATAAACAATTTAAACCTCGACCTTGATAAGGTTTTTACACCTCCAAGCAATTCCGGGAGGAGGCGATTAAGCATAGCTTTCGGCTCAATATAACGAAACCCTTTAACGTCATTTTGATTAATACTGATTTCAACCAAATATCTCTGATCGGATGCCCACTCTTTACATTCGGAGATCTCCGTAAGATTTTTCCCTGATATACTCGATATCGCAGACCAAAAACCTTGAGCTTCTTTGAGCTCCTCTCCAATACAAGGAAAGTGATTCTCGATATTGGTTAACGCACATAGTAGTTCCAGGAGAATTTCGTACCCAACTAGGCTATTGAAAAATACTCTTGAGTTCTGCTCAGTTAACCATGGTTGACTCATCGAACGGCAAAAAATTGTGTCTGGCTTCCAATACAGCACTATAGATTTAATACTGTCCTCAGTAACCTCACTATTTTGGGGGTCAAACTGCGTCCAATGGGAAAAGTACCTGATATACATCGTTTTTCCGCATCCTCTACCTCCTTCAATAGCTAACGAATGTTTCGCAGTCGCAAGGTCATTCTGGTTAAGAAAGGGAGGGACGACAAATGCACCCAGTACACTCTTGTTGCGAGAAGAGAATTCTGTTCGTGCACTTGAGAAATGATTGACTATGTCATGAAGGTTCATACGCTACGCCTCCCACACAGTTTATGCCAGTTTCCTTTTTTACCATTCAACCACAAAATCCCTATCGACTGGTTTGGACATCCCCATTGAAAAGCTAAAGGAAGGCCGGCATCATTACGGCCACACCAATATTCAGAAGAAAAATTATGCCTCTTTCTTATATCCTCATAACAGTTCTTTAAATCGGCATAAGTGTTTACCTGATCGCTTTCCAGTAAATCACTATCTCTGCCGCTAAAAATATTTAAATCGTTAGACAACACTTCTGCTGGCATGAAGGTTACATTGGGGTAGTCACCCTGCAATCTTGTTAACGCATCCTGCCTTGCCATTAAGGGCGAGTATGCGATTGAACAATGCTCCATCCATGAGGCTAATTTTACGTCATTGGCAAAATCAGTAAATTGGTCCCCAGATCCTGCAAAATCATCAACCAATACGATGATAGCCCCCTTTAGCTGCGAGGGTGTCTTGGTCAGCAATGAGATAGCTCTCTTTTCATTGATCAAATTTGCTGTTAGACACCTTACTACACTGCTACCTGATTCCCCGGTATCATTTTCTCTCCTAACAGGAGCAATGAATAAATCGGGAGATTTATTTTTAGGTCGACGCTTTAAGAAATCAAACCAATTAGGTAATGTTTTATAGGGAAATTGCCCACAAGCATTAACATAATTTCTCAGAAAAAGCCCCAGTTGTCTTTTATACGAAACTTCCAGCATTAACTGAGATCGAAATATGAGCTTACTGAGGATATAAGATGCTAGGTACCGATGTTCCTCTCGGTCTGAGAAGTTGCTCATCCATGCATATAGAGTATCGATGTCAATTTTCCAAATTTGGCTTCGGCACAGGTATTCAGCGCGACCCAATACTTGATTCATGAACTGTCGCTGCCAGTCTCCGACTTGCATAGTAAAGTTCCCTTTTCATCTTATTCATATTCTAACTTTAGTGTATACGCCTACATGACTACGCTACAGGAAAACTGAGAATCCCCTCACGCGAAATGAACTGAGCACAAGACCCTCGCATCTGCATTTTTCTCCACCGCTTCCCCAAGGGGCTAGACAGCGCAGACATAAGAAGCTCAATATGGACTTCCTCACCCCGTAGCCGGTAAACACAATCTGTAATAATGCTAGACCCTTTGGATACTATCGCTTGCCTATCCAAGCAGCGTGTACCAACTCTTGGAAGAACGATATCTCCCTCTCTTGCGGATACATTACCCTCACAGTCCGTCTCAAACGTAACGTAATTTTCATTCTCGGGAAAGTGTGTGGTGTGAAAATATGAGGTCCCCTGCTTTTCATATTCACTTTTTGAGTGAATACCTCTGCGAACATCTACTCCAAGATCTTTTATAGTCGTACAGTTATCTAGCTTATGCTGCATAGCCAGATCATAATATGTGTAGTCTATCCGCGTGACGGCATTTTCCCGTGAAATATGAATCGGTTTTCGGAGTTGCCCCTCAGCGCTTAGCTGGTTAAGTAGAATAGGCTGATTGTTTGGGATACCTTTCGTAAGCTGAATTATACAAGTATTAACTTCAGCCCCTGAAAAAACATTCGAAGGCAATTCAATGAAAGAGACCTCTTGACAGGCATTCAAAAGATCCTGGCGAAACCCAGTGTATTGGGAAGAAGAAAACAAATTCTTGGGCAATATCATCGACAGCTTTCCCCCTTCTTTTAGAAGGGAAAATGATATGCCCAGAAAATACATTTCGGCTCTACTCAAAGCTGATGAAGAGTGGCAGCCAGGAAAACAATCCTTAAGCATTTGCCTAACCCTAGAAGAGTTAGGCCGAACCGACATAAAGGGAGGGTTTCCAACAACTGCATCATAACCAGCATCTATTATGGTCTTCTCTATTACACCCTCATCGAGAGCATCGCCCCAAATAATATTCTCACCCGAAAATGCCTTCACGAGCGTCTTGTAGAGATTCTCATCGACCTCAACCCCCGTATAACGCCCTTTACTCATTGCACTCAATGCTGCATGCGCAAGCGACCCACCACCGCTCCCGAGTTCAAGAATTTCACCACAATGGTACTGAAGATTCTTGCAACAGAGTTGCGCAATGTGCGACGGGGTAAAAAATTGGCCGAGACTCTTCATTTGATTAAAAAATTTTAGCAGTTGAGTGAAAGTTTTTTTTTGTTATACTCACACAAAATTCGCAATTTCGCAATTATATGTATAGAAAAATAGCTGACATTCAAAGCGACCTCGAAAAATTCAGAGATTCAATAAGTCATGGAACTCAAAGCAAAATAGCTGATATCCATCATATATCTAAAACACGGGTTTCCAGAATACTAAATGGGGACTTTTGTAGAATAAATAGTAACGTCATAAAAATTTGCGAATTTGCGAAAATTGACATCTACATTACTGATGAACGGCCAGACCCGACAAAAAGCGAACTAATAATGGAGGCTCTATCCAACGTGTGGGATGGCGGAAAAACTAGCGAAAAGTATCTGGCCCATTACATAAGCCTTGCAAAGCCAATCCTAGAGAGCATCAAGTAGTAGGTCTGACTGATTTTAATCCACATAAGACTTAATACAGTCAACACTTGCGGTAAAGCATAGTCAGCTGCCCCCAGATATTGCTGTGGCTGGCTTTTTTCCACCACATCAAATTCAGATCTCAATAGAGGAATTACAACTATACTTAGTCGTCCCTGAAGAACCCCACTTTTCAGGCCACAGCGAGTTGCTCTGAATGAATCTGCTCTTCATTAAACAGGTAAAGTCGAAGCAACAGCCTCATTTTTTCGGTGGATGACGGCCATAACCTCAAGACCCAAAGAAGCTGGGCCAGCTTCTTCAAGATCTTTCTCAGGTTGAAGCCTGTACCACACAGTAATGCATGCACTTCATTACCTTCTTGCCCCTTCAGATAACAGC
>JBNKWQ010000006.1:0-7082 GCA_050299855.1 Hahella sp. | reverse complement strand
AGGTGACCCGGACCGGCCGTTAGTGATCGGTAGTGTCTATAATGCCGAAGTGATGCCTCCGTATGATCTGCCTGCCAATAAAGCGCACAGCGGTGTTAAGAGCCGGTCGACCAAAGAGGGCGGTAAAGAGAACTACAACGAAATCATGTTCATTGATGAAAAAGGCAGTGAACTGGTTCGGGTGCATGCTGAGAAAGACCGCAACATTACTGTTGAGAATGATGATGTCGAAGATGTCGGCAATGACCAGAAAATATTAGTAGGCAATGATCAGACTGAGAATGTTCAGAAAAACCGCAAAACTACCATCGGCGAAAATGACACGGAAACCGTCGGCAAGAACCAGAGTATCTCGATAGGCGAAAACAAATCCATTGATGTGGGTAAGAATGAAAGCCGCACAGTAGGTGAAAATCTTTCTCTGGATGTTGGCAAGGACCAGACTGTCAGTGTTGGTAAGGACGTGTCTGAAACCGTGGGTGGAAAACATACCCACGGGGTGACCAAGGAATATGCCCTGGATGCTAAGAAGATTCAGATGACGGCCGCGGATGAAATTACTCTCAAAGTCGGCAGTGCGTCGATTACCATGAAGAAAAATGGCGACATTACCATCAGCGGCGGCAAGATCAATATTAAAGGCTCCGGCAACGTCACTATCAAAGGCAGCCAGATTAAAGAGAATTAGACCCTGTGACAGATTCCCTAATTTCCAATCAAGTGGTCATCACCGGCATGGGGCTATGTACCTCTCTTGGGGGCGTGGCCAGTTCCTGCGCTGCTGCCCGGGCAGGACTTGCCCGTCCAAAGCCGTTGGAATCTGCCAGTGCCTTTGACGAGAATGAAGGTGAGTTAATCCCGGTAGCAGGTTTTCCTGCTGTGGATGGGTTGTTGGGGCTGGGGTTTGAAGGTCTGGGGAAACAAGCCGCGTTATTGGAGTTTGCCGCCAGGGATTTTATTGCCTATAGCCCCGGCAGCCTTGAAAAGCTGAACAACGCGCCATTGATCATGGTGCAATCCAGTCGCTATTACGAGCGTGAACTCTGGCTGCAGGAATTAACAGCGCTTAACTCCCAAACCCTGGATCCGCTTGCCCTGGTGAATGGCAAGTTGGACGAATACCGGGGCAAGGTGGAATCAAAACTGATTGCCGCAGTCAACAATGCTACCGGGCTGACTTTCGGTAAGAAAGGTGTTCAATTTTTATGGGGGCACCATACGGCTTTTTACGATGCGATCACACAGGCTATGGAGATGATTGCCGAAGGACAAACTTGTGTTGCTGTTGCGATATCCGATTCCCTGTTGGGCGAAACAACACTCAGTACTTTGATTGAAGGTCACCTGATCAAAACTGAAGAAAATATCGACGGTTTTATGCCCGCAGAAGGTGCTGCTTTATTTCTGCTGGAGTCTGAACATTCCGCATTGACTCGGTATGCACCGGTCCAGGCGCACATCGACGGCGTTTCTGTGGCTGAGGAAGACGTTTCGATCTTTTCTGACGAACCGCAGACTGGTCGTGCGTTGATGCAGGCGATTTCCGGCTTGCCCGGTCTGGACTCAGGTATCTCTTTGCCTGTCTCTATTGGTAACCTGGCCGGTGACCGCTGGCGGGCGACCGACTTTGGTCAGGCTCTGGTTAATCTGGTACCGTTGCATCAATCAGAACACTGGTACACGGGGGAAACCTTTGGCGAACTGGGCTGCGTAAGCCCGGCCTTGGCCGTAATTATGGCGATCAGAGGAATGATTCGCTCCTATATATCCTCCTCCTGTGTACCTCTGTGGACCTCCGGGGACGATGGTAAAAAAGGCGCGCTGCTGGTCAGCCGTCGTTAGTAAAGAATGAGGTGAAAAATGGGTAAGCATGTTGCCGCGTTAGACGCGAAGAAATCCCATAAAAAAGGCTGTGTGGTCAAGCATGTCACCAGTTACAAAGATGGTGACAATTGCTCCTACCGTTATAACGGCTACAAGGAAATGTCCACTAATCATAAAGACATCTATGAGGTGGACTTCACCAAGCATGAAAACTATGTGCGCTTGCCATACCTGTACCAGGAATCCAAGGTCGGTTTTAAAAAGGGCTCAAAAAACTCCACCCAATTTGCCAAAGATCCCACGGTAGAAAAGGAAGCCTGGTGGTTCTCCGATTCGGATAACTTCAAAACCGCGTATATTCCCTACAACCATAACTATCACCATATTTTACCGGCAGTTTCACTTTCCGGCCTTTCCACCAATGAGAAAAAGCTGCTTCAGCAAGCCAAATACAACCTTAACGGGCCGGAGAATATGATTATTCTCCCCATGTTGTGGGAATATGGTGTGGCGTTGAAGTTGCCGGATCATCCGGGGGCGCATACTAAGTACAACAAGGAAGTTAAATCTATCGTGGCAAAAATAGTGATCGAAGTAAATGAGGGTGAGGATGGACATTCCATTACCAGTGATAATGTCGGGGATGTTAAGGACAAGCTTGTAAACTGGCAAAAGAGGCAATTTAAAGAACTGGTGAAATATGGGAAAAATGTGGTGGCGAAACAAGACCCAGAGGCAAAGCGCGAACCAAACCAAGTGAATAAATCACCAATAGCGTCAGCTACATCAGGTGGCAACTAGAGAAGGATTATGATGATAGCGGATAACTATTTTATATTGGGCTCGGACAATAACCAGGAGACGTGTGGAGTTTGGGAATGGTTGGAACGATTCGATAAACTATATCGCCCTGCTCGTGGCGTTGAGATGGGTGATATATATCCGTCCGATGTCAAATTTCAAATGTCCAAAGATAAACCCGGAATGCTTGTGTCTGACTACCTCGATAGTGCGTTGAGCTACATGATGGTTACCAAGCGATTCAAAGAGGTATTAGAGGACGAAATATCCAGTGGAATTGAATACCTTCCATTTACCCTGTTGAATCATCGCGGTAGAGTCGCCGACCCTGAGTGTTATATCGTTAACGTATTAGGCACCATTGATTGCTTGGATTGGGAAAGAACGGAAGGAGAACCGGACCCCATGCATGATGATCGCCTGCAGTTCATCGACAAGTTGTTTCTACTTGAGGGCAAAATTCCGGAGAACCTTAAACTTTTCAGGTTAAAAGCAATGCCTGAGCTAATGATTATTCGAAAGGACCTAAAAGACCGTCTTCTGGCCGAGGGTCTCACCGGAATGCAGTTTCACCGGCTGGAAGAAGAGTTGGATTTATAGTTCTGTGTCTGAATACAGAAAGATCAAAAATGATCGCGGATAGCTACTTCATTTTGGGAAAAGATTATAGTCAAGATACCTGTGGCGTATGGGAATGGTTGGAACGATTCGATAAACTTTATCGCCCAGCCTTCGGCGTCGAAATGGGGGATATTTATCCAGACAATGTCAAATTCCAAATGTCGAAAGACAAACCGGGAAAGATCATTTCAGATTACATCGATTGTGCATTGAGTTACATGATAGTCACTCAGAAGTTCAAGGATATTCTGGAAAGCGAGATATCTGATGGTATCGAGTATCTACACTTCACGTTGCTGAATCATCGGGGGCGTGTTGCCGATCCTGATTGTTATATTGTCAATGTGCTCGGCACTGTTGACTGTGTGGACTATGAAAAAACTGAAGGCGTAGAAGATCCAGGCGATGAAGTGGGGTTATTTCAGTTTATCGACAAGTTGTTTCTACTTGAAGATAAAATTCCTGAGAACCTTAAACTTTTCAGGTTAAAAGCAATGCCTGAGCTAATGATTATCAGAAAAGACCTAAAAGACCGTCTTCTGGCCGAAGGGCTCACCGGAATGCAGTTTCACCGGTTGGAGGAAGAGTTGGATTTGTAGTCTAAGTGTGCAGCAGTGACCGTTTCTTTTATCGATAGACAAGACTGAATTGAATGGTGGGAAAATAAAAAATGCAAAGCAGCGAACTGGAAAACGTAGCAGCTAACCATCAGTTCTACTTGAAGCGGGCCATAGGCGATCTGGGAGGTAAGCGACAGATTCCGGATTCTTATTTCACGATTGCCTTTTCCCATCGCATATTGGCGCTGTGTGAATTGCTCGTAAACGCCGATCAGCAGCGATATCTGCACCACCTCACTTGTGCTGGCCAGGCGCGCTTGGCATTTTTGAAAGAAGTTGCTGAAAAAGGTTTGGAGGCAGAACCCAAATATTTGTTAACCAGCAAGAATCAGGGCTTTGCTGCGGCGTTGGTGGCGGGGGATCTGAAAACCGCACGGGAAATTGCCCGGTTATCGGCGCCGGAGTATTCACCGGGTTATGAATATGAGGAAGACTTTCAGCTCTATCATTTCATGCAGCAGTTCTTACTGCAGCCCACCAAAAAAGCAGTGCATCAGCCACTGTTGCAGCGTTGGGACGAGATTCTGGAAGGGAATGGTTCCGGCTATCTGGATGCCTGTGAAGGGTTAGTATCGAATGATGAGGATACCTTCAAAAGTGGGCTTGAATCTATGATTGCCACCCGGGAAGCGGAGTTTGAGGGGTACAAGGAACTCCTGACTTTTGATGCCGGTTTGTATGCCTGTGAGGGTAAGGTTTTTATGGAAGGTCTGGCAGTATTGAGGCTTGCTGAATTGGCCAATATTAAACTACCGGAATTACCCATGAAGTTTATGCCCAGAAATGCTTTTGTTCCTATGGGGAAAATTGTGCCTCATGTCGTGGACTTTCTGGCGACCTGAAGCTGACGACACAATGACCGTCCGGTAAAACAATCAGGACTGCGGAAAGCGACTCTGATTCAAGCAGTTACAAGGAAGGTGACACCTGCTCCTACCGTTATAACGGCTACAAGGAAATGTCCACTAATCATAAAGACATCTATGAGGTGGACTTCACCAAGCATGAAAACTATGTGCGCTTGCCATACCTGTACCAGGAGTCCAAGGTTGGCTTTAAAAAGGGCTCAAAAAACTCCACCCAATTTGCCAAAGATCCCACGGTAGAAAAGGAAGCCTGGTGGTTCTCCGATTCGGATAACTTCAAAACCGCCTATATTCCCTACAACCATAACTATCACCATATCTTACCGGCAGTATCGCTTTCCGCTCTGACTACCAATGAGAAAAAGCTGCTCCAGAGCGCCGGATATAACCTTAACGGCCCGGAGAATATGATTATTCTGCCAATGTTGTGGGAGTACGGTGTGGCGTTGAAGTTGCCGGATCATCCGGGGGCGCATGTTAAATACAACAAGGCTGTAAAAAGCATTGTTGATGAAATCAAAATAGAGGTCTCTACAGCTGAAGATGGTCACAGCATAACTAGTGATAATGTTGGCGATATTAAATCTGATTTAGTTGATTGGCAAAAGCGCCAGTTTAAAGAGCTGGTTAAATACGGAAAAAATGTGGTTGCTAAAATGGACCCTGAGGCAAAGAGGCAGCCAAATCAAGTGAATAAATCGCCTATTGCATCATCTACGGCGGGAGGATAGTTAGGGTATGAAGGGAGAATATTTCATTCTCAATGCAGACATTTATGACGAACGATTCTGCGGAATATGGGAGCGAAAAGAGGAATTTGAGAAGTTTCACTTTCCGGCGCAAGGAATTGAAATGGGGGACCTGTATCCTGAGGATGTAAGGTTCCAGATGTCAGATGACAAGCCAGGATTGATGGTTCCTGACTACATAGACAATGCTTTAAGTTACACCATGGTCTCTGAAAGGCTAAAAAATATTCTGCAGGAGGAGGTGCCGGACGGCATTGAATATTTGCCGTTTACACTACTGAATCATCGAGGTCGGGTGGCGGCAAGCCCCTGTTACATTGTCAATATTCTAGGAACTGTTGACTGTGTAGATACGGGCAAAACCGAAGGTGATAAAAACCGACTGCAACCAGGCCGATTGAGACACATAGATATCCTATATCTAGATGAGCCCAAAGTTCCCAAAGATCTGAAAATCTTCCGGATAGAAACGCAACCCAAAACTATTTTGGTACGCAAGGACCTGAAAGAGCGATTTGAGTCCGAAAATATTACGGGTGTGGAATACCTCAATTTGGAAGAAGAACTAGACTGGTAACCATTAATTTACGCGACAAACAGGACCGAATTGAATGGTGGGAAAATAATAGATGCAAAGCAGCGAACTGGAAAACGTAGCAGCTAACTATCAGTTCTACTTAAAGCGGGCCATCGGTGATCTGGGAGGTAAGCAACAGATTTCGGATTCCTATTTCACGATTGCCTTTTCCCACCGGGTATTGGCCCTTTGTGAATTACTGATGAATGCCGATCAGGAGCGTTATCTGTATCACCTGACCTGTGCCGGTCAGGCGCGTTTGGCGTTTTTGAAGGAGGTTGCCGAAAAAGGCTTGGAAGCAGAGCCCAAGTATCTGTTGACCAGCAAGAATCAGGGTTTTGCAGCGGCGCTGGTAGCTGGGGACTTGAAAACAGCCAGAGAAATTGCACGGCTATCCGCCCCTGAATTTTCAGATGGCTACGAATACGAAGAGGACTTCCTGTTCTATTACTTTATGCAGCAGTTCCTGTTGCAACCCACCAAAGGAGTTGCGCACAAGCCAATGCTGCAACGCTGGACCAAGGTGCTTGAGAATGCCGGGTCAGGGTATTTGGATGCCTGCGAGGGGTTGGCCTCGAAAGATGCTGAGGTCTTCCAAAGTGGCTTGGAAGCATTGGTTGCCACAAGAGAAGCTGAGTTTGAAGGTTATAAGCAACTCCTCACTTTTGATCCCGGTTTGTATGCCTGCGAAGGAAAAATCTTCATTGAAGGGCTGGCAGTGTTGCGTTTGGCTGAACTGGTCAATATTAAGCTGCCGGATCTACCGCTGAAACTTCTCCCCCGAAACGCGTTTGTGCCCATGGGAAAAATTGTTCCCCTTGTCGTAGACTTTCTGGCTACATGAATCCACTCTGGAATACCTTCCCGGCACAAGCGTAAACCATTACTGACGAATACGGCCGTATCAAGGTTCAGTTCTATTGGGATCGTGAAGGCCAGAAAGACGACAAGAGTTCCTGCTGGATGCGTGTTGCCCAGATCTGGAGCGGTAAGAAGTGGGGGGCGCAGTATATTCCCCGCATCG
>JBNKWQ010000005.1:0-409965 GCA_050299855.1 Hahella sp. | reverse complement strand
CGGTGTTTTTCAAGGTAGTTGTCACCTTTTCCTCATTTTTTATGCTGCGTCCTTTTGCTCTGTCGATAGCATGGCTTTTTCCGGATTCAAGGTCGTCGGTCCAACCGGTTCACAATTCCTGACCGCCTGAGACCATCGACTCGGTTTTGCTGCCTTGGCAGCCTCCAGAACCTGTTTTCGTTTCGCTAGAATCTTCGCATCTTGCTGTGTATGTCGTTCCACCGGTGTGACAAAGTTCAGCTTGCTGTGTTTGTGCTCATGGTTATACCACTGCACAAAACGCTGCACCCAATCCCTTGCCTCTTCTAAGCTTTTAAAGCCAGCAGATGGCCACTGCGGTCGGTATTTCAGGGTTCGGAACAAAGCCTCGGAAAACGGATTGTCGTTGCTCACACTGGGGCGACTATACGACGACAATACACTAAGCTCTTCCAACTTCGCTTTCAGCGTTTGTGACTTCATGGCCGCTCCGTTGTCCGAATGCAATACCAGGGCCTTGCCCACGCATTGTTCCTTGAGCTGACAACGTTGCACTAATTGTGCTGCCAGTTCGCCACATTCCCTCTCATGCACTTCATAACCCACGATCTTTCGGCTGTATATGTCTTCAAACATATACAAGTAGTAAAACCGGCCCCTTAGCTGACTCGCTAAATAAGTCACGTCCCATGACCACACTTCATTGGGACCTGCCGCAGTATGGCTGCGCGGTCTTACACGCACCTTTGAGACCTGACTGCGGCCTCGATGAAATAGTTGGCCGTGCATTCGGAGTACCCGGTAGTAACTCGCCTCAGAACCCAAATAGCGGCCTTCATCCAACAGTGCGGGGACGATTTGCGTCGGTGGGAGCTGCGCAAAAGCGGGCTCATTACACACCTTCAGAATCGCCTGATGCTCTTCCTCACTCAACTTATTGCTTGGCTCTGGGCGTGCTGCAGTTGGTCGCTTATCCGCTTGGACTATGCCACCCTTGCGCCAACGCTTATAGGTTCGCATATTCAGGTCAATTTCCTCACAGGCTCGCTTCAACGAGGCCCCTGCACGACGCGCCTCCTGCAACCATTCCACCAGATTCATACGCTTTGAGTGCGAGGTTAGTTCTCCTCGTTGTCTTCTTCCCAAAGCGCATCGAACTTTTTTCGCAGTACCAACAGCGCAGCCGTTTCCGCCAGTGCCTTTTCCTTGATGCGTAGCTCTTTCTTCAGCTTGCTGATTTCAGTCTTATCCGACTTCGCCTGCTGCTTGATCGCCTTATTCTGTTCATCACTGCGCTGAAATCCTCGTAAACTCGCTTGCTTCCAACGCTTTATCTGATCCGGATACAATCCTTTCTTCCGGCAATACTCACTCAGTTCAGATTCTGACAACGTTGCTGTTTCAATCACCACAGCCAGCTTGGTCTCCGCGGACCAATCCTCTGTCGTTACTTTCTTTCCTGGCACTGGCTGGCCTTTCTCTCTGGCTTGAAAGCGCCAATTATACAGTGTTTGCTCCGAGATACTTTCTTGTCTTGCCAGCACTGCTACGGTCATGTTGTATGGTGGCAACATCTTCTTCAAAATGGCTTCTTTTCGGTCAACGGAATACTTGGGCATTTCTCATTCTTTGCCGCTCCCTGATCTATTTTTAAGAATTAACAGGGGTGACAACTATCCTGACACAGGGGGACAGCTTCCGTCTAGAAAGCTTGGCTTGTTATGTCAGTGGATGGATGTCCCCTGAACCTGAACAAGGGCCGAATACGGGATACCAGGCTAGCCGCCGTGAGCGGCGGCGAATTCCGGGTAGAGGATGAAATTGTGTATCTACAAAGTCATATCCTGAACCCGCAATCCACCTCCCGGTATAATCTGCGACTACCGCCGTAGCCCCAATCAGAACAATAGCGATGAGCCAACCAACTGGACCTAAAGCAAGCCCTATCGCAACACCTCCGCCAATATATCCAACTACAAATGAGCCTCCTAATCCAGCAGCTTCTATAACTGTCTGCCGTAGATGATTATCAGCCCGATAGATATTCCTGGCCCGAAACCCAAGATCCAATGCGATCATCCCTTTACCGACATAGTTCAGCGCCTTCATCCCGGACATGATCTGCATACCTCGGGCGGTGCCGGTGAGGGTCATGTAGCGTCCCTGGTTGGCCAGTTTCATGGCGCGCCGGGGGCTGAATACCGGATGGTGGGCATAATTGGCTTTGGCTCTGGCGAAGTATTTGCCCAGGATATTGCCGAAGCGTTGGTTAAGCGATTCATAGGCCTGCCTGACCTGCGCCTTGACGCGGGCTTTTTCCAGGCTGGGCGCTTTGCCATATTGCTCAAGCAGACGCTCGATGTTCCTGAGGGTGTCCACAAATTTGCTGGTGCGGTCGGTGACGGCACCCACTGCCGCGCCGCTGAAACCGTTCAGATCACCGGCATGGCTGTACCAGTTCTGGTCGTTCAGGAAATCGGTGATTGCCTGAAGCATGATGACTGTCTGGTCCCCACCGAGTTCCGCGATACCATTGAATGTGCTGTCCGGCAACGACCGGAATTCCTTTCGGAGTACTTGATACTCATCATTCAGGGATTTGTGTTTGCGAATATCCGGGTTCAGAAGTATCAGATTGTTCTGCGGCACGGTGGCCCCTTTCCCCAGATCCTCGTTGAACGCCATAACATAGTCGATTCGCTGTTGCGATGTCATGGGTTTTGGAGTGTGTAGGTCTTGTCCGATAAATTGGATAAGTTCGCCACGCTTGGCAATGTAGAGATCCGTCATTCGCTCCCTGACCTTTTAGAAAATTCCTTTGGTTATAACCAAATAAGCGCCTGCGGTTTCTAATATTCTATTTGGCCCCAACAACGCTAAATGGAATTTTAGAAAATTTATCTTAATCAACTTAAATGGTTAAAAGTGCGACAACCTACCGACTTTAGGTCAGTATTTCGATCAGGTAAAAGTTATACAGAATACTATCCATTGAGCCGAGTCTTTGAAGTAAAGAAGCAACGCTACCTGGACCAGAACATCACTGTCTGATACCGATCCTGCTGAGCGGCGTTTATCAGATCCACATTAGAAATACACGCTATCAGCCAATTTCCGCTCTGACACTTTGCTGCTGCTATATCTATTCGTAGTTTAGAAGATAAAAAAAGCCGACCTGTTTCCACCTTCCCAGGTTAAACAGATCAGCTTCGTTTCCTACTGCGCTATGTTTCTATAGCGCTAGGCACCGATTTTAAGCCAGATCGAAACGATCCAGATTCATTACCTTACTCCATGCGGCCACAAAGTCTTTGACGAACCGCGCTTCGGCATCCGAGCTGCCATAGACTTCTGACAGGGCTCGCAGTTGCGAGTTGGAACCGAAGATCAAATCGACACGGGTGCCGGTCCACTTCAGATCACCTGACGTGCGATCACGGCCTTCGAATATATCTTCATCTTTCGAAGTCGCTTTCCAGACCGTACCCATATCGAGCAGGTTAACGAAGAAGTCGTTGGTAAGCGATTCCGGGCGCTTGGTGAAAACACCATGTTGAGCCTGTTCGAAGTTTGCGTTCAAGACACGCATGCCGCCAACAAGTGCCGTCATTTCCGGTGCAGTCAACGTCAGCAATTGCGCCTTATCGATTAACAGTTCTTCGGCCGATACCGAGTATTTGGTTTTCAGGTAATTGCGGAAGCCATCCGCCACCGGTTCAAGCACCGCAAAAGCCTCCACATCGGTTTGCTCTTGCGAGGCGTCCATGCGGCCAGGTGAAAAAGGTACTGTCACATTGTGACCGGCATTCTTCGCAGCTTTCTCAACACCGGCGCTACCGGCCAATACGATCAGGTCAGCCAAGGAGACTTTTTTACCGTCAGACTGCGCGCTGTTGAACTCGCTTTGTATGCCCTCCAGAGTGCGCAGGACTTTCGACAACTGGTTCGGCTGATTCACTTCCCACTCATTGGCAGGCGCCAGACGAATACGAGCGCCATTGGCACCGCCACGCATGTCGGAGCCACGGAATGTGGACGCGGATGCCCAGGCGGTTGAAACCAGTTCTGCTACAGAGAGTCCGGAATCCAGAATTTTGCCTTTGAGTGATGCAACGTCTTGATCATTCACCAGGGGATGATCAACTGCGGGAATCGGGTCCTGCCAAATGAGTTCTTCCGCTGGCACTTCCGGCCCCAGATAGCGGGGACGTGGTCCCATATCACGGTGCGTCAGTTTGAACCATGCACGGGCGAAGGCATCGGCAAACTGATCTGGATTCTCGTAAAAGCGTCTGGATATTTTTTCGTATGACGGGTCAAAACGTAGCGAGAGATCCGTGGTCAACATGGTCGGCACATGGCTTTTTGAAGAATCATGAGCGTCCGGTATGGTGCCTGCTCCGGCACCTCCTATTGGTACCCACTGATGGGCACCGGCCGGGCTCTTGGTCAGTTCCCATTCATAGCCGAACAGGTTCTCAAAGAAGTTGTTACTCCATTGGGTCGGTGTCTTGGTCCAGGTGACTTCAAGACCACTGGTAATGGCGTCTTGGCCTTTACCGGAACCATAGCTGCTCTTCCAGCCCAGACCCTGCTCTTCAATACCGGCGGCTTCAGGGTCAGCGCCAACATTGGCCGCATCTCCGGCGCCATGGGTTTTACCGAAGGTGTGACCACCAGCGATCAATGCCACCGTTTCTTCGTCGTTCATCGCCATCCGCGCAAAGGTCTCACGAATATCGACGGCCGCCTTCAGCGGATCCGGGTTGCCGTTGGGTCCTTCCGGGTTGACATATATCAGCCCCATCTGGACTGCGGCCAGTGGGTCTTCCAAATCTCTTTCGCCGGAATAGCGTTCGTCATCCAACCAGGTTTTCTCCTTACCCCAGTAGATGTCTGATTCCGGCTCCCAGATATCCTCACGTCCGCCACCGAATCCAAAGGTTTTGAACCCCATTGATTCCAGCGCCACATTGCCCGCGAGAATCATCAGATCGGCCCAGGATATTTTGCGGCCATACTTTTGTTTCACCGGCCACAACAGTCGACGCGCCTTATCCAGATTGACGTTATCAGGCCAGCTGTTAAGCGGCGCAAAGCGCTGGTTGCCGGTCCCTCCGCCACCACGACCATCTCCGGTACGGTAGGTTCCGGCACTATGCCAGGCCATCCGGATAAACAGGCCACCATAGTGACCGAAGTCCGCGGGCCACCAGTCCTGAGAGTCTGTCATCACGGTGGTGAGATCCTGTTTCAGGGCGGCGAAGTCGATACTTTTGAATTCTTCTGCGTAGTTGAAATCTTCGCCCATGGGATTGGACAAAGAGGAATGCTGGTGCAGGATATCGAGCCGCAACTGATTTGGCCACCAGTCCCGATTCGAGGTACCTCCCCCAGAAGTATGATGCATTGGACACTTACTTTCTGACATGGCGTTATCTCCTATCGTGCACTTCATAAGTTACTTCCAGCAACTCAGTTATAGTGCGGGCGATACTAAATTGACCAATTTAGCTTATTGATCGTTACGATAGGTTTTAACAGTCAGGTGAGATTTGTGGGGCGCGTACTCCCTAATCCCCAACATCAATTGCCGTTTCAAATTTCTCCCGGCTTAACGAAATCAGGGTGCGGAATTTCCTCATGTTGGGGTCGTCATATAACACGCGGTCACAGAAAGCTTCATAGGCCGGCATGTTGGGCACCATCACGATCAACACGAAGTCCACTTCTCCCGTCACTTTGTAGCATTGCTTGACTTCCGGTGAGGCCTGCACACGACGGACGAACTCCTGGTTTACCCGGCGCTGGTCGTTATCCATCACCACTTCCACCACCATGTGCAGGGACGGTCCAAAACTATCAGGGTTCAGCAGAGCCACTTTTTTCTCGATATAGCCGTTGTCTGAAAGACGCTTCACACGCTTAAGACAGGCGGGCGGAGACAGTCCGATCTGCTCAGCCAGTTGCAGGTTGGTGAGGCTGCAATCCTGTTGCAATTGATTAAGTATACGGCGGTCTATACGGTCCAGCATGGCTTGCCTAAATTCGGTTTTATTAATTTAATTTCAAAATAGCATCAAATAACAAATTTTTGACAAACAAATTGCGCATTTAATAGAAATTATTATTCCCCACGCCCTTAAAATAGTCATCCAGTTGGTCACATTACGTTTTCAGCCTCACTCTACGATGCCGGTGCCAGCGGTCCAGAGCTTGGCTTACTGTCTAGAGCCCATAATAGATGCCCGGAACCGGGAAAAAAGGAAGCAAGGAATGAATGCGGTATTAAGAAAACTTAGTCTGGAATGCGTTCTACTGGTGAAAGAGACTTCCAGGGTTTATTGGACGTTGATCAAGGTGATGGTGCCTGCACTTCTCGTGGTGAAGGTTCTGGATATGCTCGGCGGCACAGCAATTCTGGCGCAGGTTCTTGCGCCGGTGATGCAATTGCTGGGTTTGCCGGAAACGATGGGACTGGTCTGGGCCGCAACAATGCTGACCAACATGTATACCGGCATGCTGGTGTTTTTCAATATCGCAACGCAGGAGCCATTGACGGTCGCACAGGTGACGGTGCTCGGGTGCCTCATGCTGATGGCACACGCTCTGCCGATAGAGGGAGCCGTTGCAAAAACGATCGGTGTTAACTGGCGCGCTACGCTAACGATTCGCATCGGTGGCGCTTTTCTACTGGGCTTTATACTGAACCTCATTTACAGCAGTTTTGATCTTTTACAAACACCCAGCGCAATGCTGTGGCACCCGGCCGGCTCCCTGGATACCAGCTTCGCTGCCTGGGCTTTGGATCAGGGACAGACTCTGCTAATGATATTCCCCATTATTCTTAGCCTGCTCGGATTATTGAGAGTACTGCGCTTTCTGGGAATTGAGCGTTTTATCCACGCATTGTTGTTCCCTGTGCTGCGTTTGCTAGGTATCGGGAAGTCTGCCTCCAATGTTACCGTCATCGGTACGGTACTGGGCCTGTCATTTGGTGCTGGCCTGCTGATCCAGGAAGCCCGCTCAGGACGGATCAGCCCACGGGATATATTCCTGACCTTGGGCTTTCTCGGGATTTGTCACAGTGTGATTGAGGATACTATGCTGGTGGTGCTTCTGGGTGCTGACCTTTCCGGTGTGCTATGGGCCCGGCTGGCCTTCGCCGTGGCATTCATCGGCATCCTGGCGAGGCTGTCTTTCGTTAAAAAGATGTCGGCAGATGTACCAGAGCTACCGGTAAATGCATCCACTGATCTTTCCGGTACCCCCTCCTCAAGCTGATTCTCTGTCTTCCTTTACAAGGCAGGGCGAGACAGGCCGAGACAGAAAAAAACCAGCATTTATTATTTGTCGGTCAGTGTCAGCAGAATATCGGCGTACCATGCACAGTTAAGACCCAGGACTTCGTCAATTACCTGGTCCCGAGTATCCATGTCGATACGCGCGGAGTGAATCCCCAGGAGCTTCCAGGGTAGCTCTCCGCGTAAATCCGTAGCACCTTCCATCCGCATTACCACAGGGGCACCACTGGTGCCACGATGAGTTCTGGCATCGGTCAGGAAATATCCCATTCCCTGAAATCTCATGCCAAAAGAAGAGGCGATGACTGCATGCCTGACCACCGGCATATGGTGCAGTGTGTCCTGAAAGCCCAGCGGAAATCCTACCACCAACAATGAAGTGCCGACACCAACCTGGCTCAGTGAATTAAGCAAATGCTCTGGGCTGAAGGCTTTGTATATAGCCGTCTTCGGCAAAGCGGCACGATTTATCTCAATCACCGCGACATCAATGGAGCCGCCGGAGTCTTCCCCCTGACTCCACACAGCTTTTCCCTTGTGATACAACGGGATGGAGAAGCCGGTGGATTTGGACATATTCACCGGATCAATATGGAACTCAATTTCAATCCGGTTGGGAAAATGCTTGCTGGCTTCATCAATCATCACATGCCGACTGGTCACCAGAAACAACCGATCTCCTCTTTCAAAGAAAAACCCTGTGGCGTTGGTCATGGGTGTTTCGTTATCAAAGGTCAGAATGCGTGCGGCGGTAAGGAGTATGGATTCGATCATTTGACCAACCAGGCTTAATTGGAGCACTTATGAGAAAGTTCATGAGTGTACTGAAGCTCCGACTTTAACATATCCAGACGGCGGTTGATGCCGATACTTCTTGCTTGTTTCTCCTTTACTACTTCGATACATGTCCGTGTCTTGCCTGATCCGCAGACGGTTTTCAGCAGATGCATTACACTAGGCACTGCCATAATACCCGGGTTACCTGAATTTCCATGAAGCCGTACTATTCCAACCTAAATGACCGCTATCAGCAACTCGTTGATCAGGGACTTATCAGCCATGATGCCGCCCAGATGAAGGCCCTGCAGGCATTGGATACGCTAGTACAGGCGCTGCAGGAGCAGCGCCCCAGATATGCCCTGGTACAAACCCGGCATAGCCCTGTCAAAGGGCTCTATCTTTGGGGTAGGGTCGGACGCGGTAAAACTTTTTTACTGGACCTATTCGTTTCATGTCTGGACTCTAACCGTTGTTTGCGGCAACACTTCCATCATTTTATGGCCGCTGTACACCGGCAACTACGAGAGCTGAGCGGGCAGAAGGAACCGCTTAGGCAGATAGCAAAAAACCTGAGCCGACAATACCAGGTGTTATGTTTCGACGAATTCTTTGTGACGGATATCGGCGACGCCATGTTGCTGGGTCGGCTAATGCAGTTCCTGTTTGAGTTCAATGTCACCCTGGTTACCACCAGCAATATCGAACCCACCCAGCTTTACAGAGATGGGCTGCAGCGCTCACGTTTTCTACCGGCCATAGAAGCCCTGCTGAAATACACTGAGACCATTCATTTAGACGGAAACCAGGATCACCGCGAGCGCCGGCTGCACACAAGCCAGATATATTTTACCTATCAGAATGACGCTGAGGCTGAAGCGCTTTTACAGTCTTTGAGTCAACGCTTTGACCTGCCGAAGCCATATCCGACTTCCGGTGCTTTCTTAGAAAATACGCTCTCAGAAAGAGGCTACTCAAAAGACACACCGACAATCGACATTCTGGGCCGTGAAATCCCTTTCCTTTCACGGCAGCAGAATATCATTTGCTTTGAATTTTCCCAGCTGTGCGAAGGCCCCCGCAGCCATTTGGACTACATCGAAATCGGGAAAATGTTCACCACAGTGATTGTGGTTAATATTCCCCACCTGAGCAGCCGGGCTTACGAACAGATTAAGGCCCGTGGCACCGAAGACGGCAGTGAGGGATCTGGACAGACCGGCGAAAGGCAAGTCGTACTCGGGCGCAGAGATAACGAGACTCGCCGGTTCATCGCTCTGGTGGATGAATTGTATGACCGCAGGGTCAATCTGCTGGTGACGGCTGCTGCGCCGCTCGAACAGCTCTACACCCATGGCAGTCTGGTATTTGAATTTGATCGAACCCGCAGCCGCTTATTGGAGATGGGTTCCGAAGAATATCTGCAGCAGGCCGTGAGATAACCGTCAAATAGCCCAGGGCAGCTTATCAAAGCTAATTCTTCCCCAAGCTGAAACGACTTTCTTATTTGAAAGCCGGGCCAGTGGTTTATATGCTGTCCCCTCCGTTTTCGATCGAGCTAGTATCCAGCCCGGCAGATAGTGCATACGCGACGGAAGAGTCATTCAATTAAGTCTGACGGCCTTATCTATTTCACCAAGGAGCGCCTCATGTCCTACGCCAACCCCACTGACCACCCTATTCATGATCTCCTGCGCCAGCGCAGAAGCCCCTATGCATTCGATCCCAACCGCAATGTCGATGAGTCGGATATCAAGGCTCTTTTTGAAGCCGCGCGTTGGACGATGTCATCCTACAATGCCCAGCCATGGCGCTACCTTGTCGGAGTGAAAGAGCGCAACCCTGAGATGTGGGAGCGGGTATTCAGCGTGCTTGTCGAAGGCAACAAACCCTGGGCGAAAAACGCCCCTGTGCTTGCCCTAGGTGTTGTGGAGCATAACTTCGAACACAATGGCAAAGATAACAAGGCGGCGGCTCACGATCTCGGTGCTGCCTCGGCATTATTGACGGTGGAGGCCACCGCCCGGGGAATGGTGGTCCACCAGATGATTGGGATAGATCCCGACAAAGCTCGGCAGGAGTTTGGCATTGAGGGCTCACTGGAGCCTTTGACCGGATTGGCTATCGGTTATGCCGGCGACGCTTCCCATGTGGACGACACTTACGCCCAGCGGGATGCCAAGGTACGGGCCCGCAAACCACTCTCTGACATTATCATTCAGGGTGGATTTTAGGCTTCCGTCAAGACATCCATTGGTACTCAAGGCATCCGTAGGAGCTATTAAGATATCAATAGGTACCCATCAAGACATCAATAGGAACTAGCCATCTCCATCGCCCGGCTGCAACAGCCTGTGATGGAGGTGCTGCAGTCTTAGTTAAACAACTGAGGGTTAGAGTATCCAGCCACGACTCCAGGCCATCCCCTCCATTAAAAATTAATCCCCCCTCTTGAATATTTCCCCCTGAATCCCTAGATATTTTAATGTCGGAACAGGTTATGAAGACGTCACCTTCAAGACAATTCATTTTTCCATTCGCCCGGGAAATCGGGCTTTGCAACACAGATGGAGGTAATGAGCATGAACCTTGAGAAAATAAAACCCTGGAACTGGTTTAAGCATGAAGACGTACACCCGCATACGTCCGCTCAGGTGCCAGTGGCCCGGCAGGATACTAAGCCCTCCCCCATGCCCGCCGGCGCAAATTCTCTGATGCGGCTGCATCGGGAAGTGGACCGTCTCTTTGACGACACCTTTAGCGCTTTCGGCTTTCCGTCGTTACGTATGTCCTCCCCCGGACGTGACTGGTTAAGGGAATCGTTTCAGGAAAGTGACTATCGCCCGCTGATTGATGTGTCCGGTAATGACAATGGATATGAGGTCACCCTGGATGTCCCCGGTATGTCGGAGTCTGATCTGGCGATCGAAGTAAACGGGGATGTTCTGACCATCAGTGGTCAAAAGGAAGAATCCAACGAAAGTAAAGACAGACAATACTACCGAATGGAACGCAGCTATGGTGCGTTTCAAAGAACGCTGGCGTTGCCTGACGATGCCGACAGTAGCGATATTCGGGCCAGGCTGCATGATGGTGTGTTAACCCTGGATATACCCCGCCGGGCAATCGATCCTGCAAAGGTCAAACGCATCTCGATTTCCTCCTGAAGATCCACTCTTGCTATAGCTCCGCAGGGCAGGTACAGATGACCTGCCCCGCCGTTCACCCTTTCTGTATTGACGAAACCTCTTATCGTCGGACAAAATCCGGCAGCTTTCACGTCACATCTATGTCATCACGTCACATCTAAGTCATCACGTCACATCTATGTCATATTAGTGACTCATGTGCGCCATCTCATTAGCCGATGTTCGGGTGTGTTAAGCGCCCTTTAACCCAGATCTGCTCCACAGATTTTGGCTGAAAACGGCTCAGACTAATTTGGTCAGCGTCAGCAAGAGTAACGGCATAACAAAACGGACGCTGCCGTCCTCGTTCCTGAACGGCCTGAGAGATTCCTCTGCCGCTGAGGCCAGTTGTTCAAACTGGGCATCGTCCAACAAACCACCAAGGGTCCAGACACAGGCCCTTTCCGTGGACACCAGCGCGGCAATGGAAGGGAACTGCACCCAACCATCATGGCGCGCAACATTAACCTCGGCAAACAGCGAACCTGTCGGATCAGCCTCTTTAGCGCAGCTCAACAATTTGTCCCGGTCACCACTGGTAAATGGTGCCCTGAAGGACTGGGCGACTGATTCGCCAAACAGACGATGCAGCAGTTCCGACAGCACCGCATACCCCGGTGAATGGTCCAGCGCATCGCAGACAGCAACAGCCAGATGACCTCCCGGCTTTAACACCCGCACCATGTTCTGCAATGCCTTGACCTGATTTTCAAAGAACATAAATCCGAACTGACTCACCACTGCATCAAAACTGTGATCGGCAAATGGAAGCTCATGGGCATCTCCTTGTTGAAATACCATTTGAGGAAATTTTCTTCTGGCAACTGCCAGCATTTCCGGATTGATATCAAGCCCCGTCACTTTTCCCTGGTCACCCACCAGACTGGCGACGGCTCCCATCAATGCGCCGGTACCGCAGGCAACATCCAACACCTGCTGACCCAGTCTGACTTTCGCCGCCCCGGCAACAGTTCCACCCCATTGTTGAAACAATGCAGGCACAAATTGGCTGTCATATATTTCAGCGGGACTGGCTGACGACGAATTCTCAGATTGCGGCTGGATTCTTGCAGATAATAATTGGTTCATAACGCACCTCCTCCTTATCAATCCAATGACGTTCAACTGGCTAAACAGCGTCTTATACATGGCTTAAAAGATGGAACTTGAGTTGGGTTTTGGTAAGAGGCAAAATGGTCGAAACCGAGGCTTTTCAGCCACCAAGGAGGGAGGAAATGCCGACCAATGCCCCCATTCATATCAGCCTGATTGCCACGCCTGAAGTTGATGTGTCTGCCCTCGCGGGTATGCACGGCGTTTTTAATGCCTTCTCGCACATGGTGCCGGGCACCATTTCATTCAAAGCCGATGTCGTCATGCCGGACAGCCTGTGGCAGCGTCTGCAAGCACAGGGTTCCGCCTTCCAGAATGTGATGGGTTTGCCTTTGCCCGTACAGCGGCGGCTAAGCGAGGTTGAGCAGACGGATATTGTCATCATTCCCTCCCTCTACCTTCTGGATCCCGACTGGCCTGATGACCCCTATCCTGATCTGACCCAATGGCTGCTGCAGATGCATCGCCAGAATACTTTGCTGTGCTCTGCCTGCACAGGCGCTATGCTGCTCGCCGAAACAGGGTTGTTGAATGGTTACGAGGCAACCCAGCATTGGGCGTTCGAGGGGTTATTCCGGCAGAAATTTCCGGAAGTACAGCTGAATATCAATAAGGTATTAATCACGACGGGTGAGTCCAACCGCATTCTGATGTCTGGAGCTTCAGCCGCATGGCATGACTTGCTGATATTTCTGATATCCCACTATGTCAGTCCCCAGGCGGCGCAAACGATTGCCAAGTTCTTTCTGCTTACCCCCCATAGTGAGGGGCAGGCTCCCTACATTATTTTTCAGGAGAATCTGGCCCATGGCGACACAGTTATTGTCAGTGCCCAACAATGGCTGAAAAACCACAGCACCCAGACTCACCCTATTGAAGAGGTACAACAGCTCTCGGGACTGGCACCACGTACCTTCAGCCGTCGCTTCCATCAAGCTACCGGACTGAGCCCCGTGCAGTATTTACAGCACCTCAGAATTGAGTATGCCAAGCAGTGTCTGGAATCTGCCGACACCGCTGTGGATGAGATTAGCTGGCAGGTGGGCTATGAAGACCCGGCCTTCTTCCGCCGCCTGTTTAAGCGTCTGACGGGAATGACACCCCGAGCCTATAGACGCAAATTTCACTGGGTAGGTTTGGCTGATTCATCGCCAGGCACTAATTAAAACAGAGCTAACCTTGTGCCAGGGTCTGTCCCAGCTTCGACACCAAAAAATCCACCGCCGCCTTGATTTTCGGCACAGCGTATTTGGGCCGCTGATAGAGCAGGAATATTCCCAGATTCGGTGCCCGGCTAACATGCACTGGATAATCCAGGCTGAGAACCCGGAACTGCTGCCTGAAGGATTCTGTCCTCAGCGCCCAGTTCGGCATGAGTCCCAGCCCTTTGCCTTCTAACGCCCATTGCCTCAGCACCCTTGCGCTGTTGGTAATCACGGCAGGATGTATTTGTACCTGCTGCCAGCGCCCGCCGATATGAACCTGCCAATAGAGCACCTGATCAGGAGTACGGAACAGCACTGCGCGATGATTCGCCAGGTCCTCCACGCTCGTCGGCAGGCCGTAGCGTTGCTCGTAAGACGCGGAGGCCACCAGGGAGAAGCCGTTGTCGTCAATATGCTTAGCCACGATCCGCTCATCCGGGACCTGCCCAGCACGAATGGCGATATCGACTGTATCACGCATGATATCGACGACCCGATCGGTGAGGTCAAGATCAATCAGGATATCGGGATAAAGCTCTTCGAATTCCGGCAAGACAGGGACAATGCTGTTTTCCCCGTATGACAAACTGCAGCTGATGCGCAGTGTCCCTGACGGTTTACGGTTGTAGTTGGCAATCAGCTCATCCGCATTATCCAGACCCGCAAGAATCTGGCGACAATGTTGCAGGTATATTTCACCAATTTCCGTTAACCTCACCATACGAGTGGTTCGATGCAGCAGACGCGCGCCAAGTTCCTCTTCCAGCGCCTGGATCTGCCGTGTCACACTGGACACGGGAATGTCAAAAAAGCGTGCGGTGTCACTAAAGCTGCCGGAATTCCCGACATGATCGAAAAATCGCAGGGCTCGTAGTTTATCCATCTGCCAATTCCTGAATGCTGTGTATACAAGGGTATATAAGGGATGTGTATAGCATCACCACTTTTGCAATTAAAGCAAAAGTAATTTGAGTTTTACCATATTTATCTTTCATTAGCGCAAAAATAAAATGGCATCATTGAAATCACTCAAACCGACGAGCGTCGAGGAACAGCAATGAATTACAAAGCCGTTAAATTAGTCAAAAGACCTGAAACCAGCATCCAGGCAGACAATTTCGAACTGGTGGAGCTGAGCACACCTGCCCTGGAGCCGGGCCAGTTCCTGATCAAGCAGACCCATATGTCCCTGGACCCTGCCATGCGCGGATGGATGAGCGCGGCCACCGACAGCTACATCGCCCCAGTTGCCCTGGGAGATATCATGCGTTCCAGTGGCGTGGGTGAAGTGGTGGAATCCCAAAACGACAACTTCCCTGTTGGGACAAAAGTCGCGGGGATGATGGGATGGACGGAATATCTGGTCAGCAACGGCCAGGGGGTTTCAGTGATGCCGAAGGAACTTCCTGCGGAAGCGATTCTTTCAGTGCTGGCACTGCCGGGCGTCACTGCTTATCACGGATTTATGGAACTGGCCAAGCCCCATGCGGGTGAAACTTTACTGGTTTCCGGTGCGGCAGGATCGGTTGGAACCATTGTCGGTCAAATCGCCAAAGCCGAAGGACTACGGGTTATTGGCGTAGCCGGCTCAGACGAAAAATGCCGTTGGTTGACTGAAGAACTGGGCTTCGATGCAGCCATCAATTATAAAACCGACGATCTGGAGGCTGCTGTGAAGGCTGCAGCTCCAGACGGTGTTGACATCTACTTTGAAAACACCGGCGGCCCCATCCAGCATGCGGCATTCGCCAATATGAACACCTTCGGACGCATTGTAGTGTGTGGAGTTATTTCAGATTACAACACAGCGACTCCTGCACTGGGTCCAAGCTGGATCAACATCGTGAAAAAACGCCTGAACATTCAAGGCTTCGCCATGCCGGATCAGATGCACCGCTTTGGCGAATTGTCACAGAAAGTGGGCGGCTATCTGATGGCAGGAAAGATCAAGTATCGCAGCCATATTCTCGAAGGCCTGGAAAGCGCGATCGACGGTATCAACCTGTTGTTCACCGGTGGCAACGAAGGCAAGTTAATCGTTAAGCTTTAACCCTCCCCGTCACCTGTAACTTTCCCTATCAATGTCGTTTAAAAGGCAGCTCCCGGTTAACTTCCTAGCCGGCTGAGCTGCCTTAATTTCCCTGACTGAGTACTAGCTAATGGCTTTTTGAAACCTAAGTAAAAAAACTGCTACGAAGACAAACTTTACTATGTGATAGCATTTCGCAACTTCGCCCTCACTGCCTCAAACGCCCGTCAATAACAGTTGGATGATTGGCGAGAACAGTTGGTTGGCAAGCGCTAACCCACGGTAGGGAGACGACTGCTTAACCACTCAGCAAACAATTCCGCCAACATAGACGCCGGCTGGCATTGATATACCACATGGATATCCGGCAGTGCCGGTAGTCCATCGTCAACACCCAGAATTCTGGTTTTCCCTCTCGCCGCATGTGCTGTTCGCGCCGTAATACCCAAACCTCCCTCAACCGCTCCCATCAACGCAGAGAGGCTGTTGGAACGATATACGTCACGCCAAAGTAGACCGGCCTGCCTTAACGCCTCTGCCCCAATCGTCCGAAATACACAGCGGGTGTTAAAACTGACAATGGGGAGCATCTCACCAGGTTGAAAAGTGAAATCAGGTCCAGCATGCCAGTGGACAGGATACGACCGCAATAATTGCCCCTTGCCACCCTTATCCTTCTGCACATAGATAACATAGTCATAATCACCTTGACCAAAGGCTGTTACCAAGTCGGAGCTATCTGCACTATTCACCGTCAGTAAAATCTTCGGATATTGCTTGGCAAACAGAGCCAACTCTTTAGTGAGATTGCTCTCCGCCAGAGAGTGAGACATACCTATGCGAAGTTCACCTTCAAGGGCAACGCCTTGCAGGGCTCTTAACGCCTCATTTTGCAGATCCAGCATGCGCCGGGCATAGACAAGCATGGTTTCACCGGCCGGTGTCAGACGTTTGCGGCGACCCTCCTGTAAAAACAGTTTTTGCCCTACTTTTTCTTCGAGGCGCTGCATTTGCATACTCACGGCAGACTGAGTCTTATGCAATCGCTCCGCAGTCCGATTGATCCCGCCATTTTCAACCACACTGATAAAACTGAAGAGCAACTCAGTCGACAGATCTGCACCAAAGATCATTTTATTTGAACCTTTGTATTAATTTAATTCGATTTTAATTATTTAACCACGGAGATATATTAAGCACAACCGCAAATTCACAAAACATCAACTTGCCTAATCAGGAGTACTCAGGCCATGTGTATCCAACAAACTCAGTTACCGAAGTGCAAATACCACGACAGCCCGACTATTGTCAGAGATGAGCTGGGGTGTATCGATCTGGACTACTACTTAAAACGCGGTAAATACCTGCGTTCCGAGGCTTTTATTAGTGCAGTCAAATCACGGGTTCATCGATTCGCGAGATAGTTAAAGAAGAGGCCCCGGTAAAAATGCCAACCTGTCGTTTGACATATCGGGATCTGGCTCAATAAACTGCCTCTTCTTTCAAAACCATAGATGCAAAGGAGTGCACCATGAAAGTAGCGATCGCTATTTTACTGACCCTGTCAATCAGCCTTCCAACCCATGCTGCGGGTTCTGACCAATGTGAACGCGTGAAACATAGCCTGGAGCGGGAAAAACTCAAAAAGCGCCAGAAAGAGCGTAACGGCTACAAGATCTCTGAAATGCGTAAAATCAAAGACAAAATCGAACGCCTGGAACTGGATGTAGAGCACTTCTGCAAATAGCACCCAAACACCATATTTGATGTCCGTGATCAGCTATCGCGGACATCGCTCTCTCATCAGACTGTCCCGACTCCCCGACTGCCACACCTGTGATTCCAGTCACTCTTTTAACTCTTTTAGTCCTCCTGCCCCACTATGTTTTAGCCTTGCTAACTGAGAGAGACGATCCTTAATTTATCAATGCATTAGGAGCGCGCCAAACCCGGTTCACTTATTGAGCTGTATCTTTCTGACGGTGGCGCCTTTCTGATAACCGGTTATCGTGGCGTTGGTAAAACAACATTTGTCCATGATGTGCTGCGACGCCTCAAACACTTACTGCAACCTGAATCCTCAGAAAAACAGCCGCCGATGCTGCTGGTGATAGGTCAAACTGAAATCAGGTTTGAGACCCCGGAAAGTCTGCCAACAGCAACGCAGTCCGATGAAACTCCGGCTTAACACCCACACAACCGACACAGTTAACCTATATAAGATCCTGTCAGGTTACTGGAATTTCCAAAAGGGGGTGATACCGCACATGTTGATCAATCGATTGTATTTTCTGCCATTCTTTCTATTTGTTTTGTTATCTGCCTGCTCCAATCCTCAACCAGACTCCAAGTTACGTATCCTGACCTGGCGGGTTATGCGGACCCTGATTTGGTGGAAGAATTTGAAAAACGCTATCACGTCCATGTAGAAGTGACCTTTATTGATACCTATGACGATCTTTGGGCCAAAGCCAATCAAAACGATGGGAGCGAAGGTAGTTTTTTTTGTTCACCCTTATTGTTTGACCCTCGCGACTTTTGGGCATCCGAAGATTCCGGTGACGGTGCGTTTTCGGCAAGTTCCAACTGGACTAACTTAACATTCAGCTTTTTAAACGGTGCGTGCTCCGGGCTTAATATAATGCCTTGGTTCAGAATTGAGCGCCCCAATTCTATATTCCGGGTGTAGATCAGGAATTCAACATCATTGGCAATTTTATCCAGAACCTTCTCGTTAATTGATTGTGCGTCTGTTTCACCCACCAATGCAGAATAATCTTCATAGCGCTCCAGAAGGGCGGTCGTTTCTTCAAGACTGGGTGAACCATCGTATAACAAGCGACCTATTTCCCGGCCTAATATTTCAGCCCTCAGAGAAACAATTTCCTCCCGGGTCTCAGTGCCCTTCTGCGGAAAATGGCGTTCCAATTGCCGGATAATGGCATCGCTTTCCTTCGTGCGGCCATTTGAGAACAATTGAACAGCTTCGTTCTTAGCCTCCGAAGTAAGCCTTCTGATAGCGCTGTTGAAGTAACGTCCGTCCCCGGGCTGTGCTTTTCGATATTCAAGTAGTGATTGGTATGCTCCGCCCCTAGGTTGAAAAAATTTTTTTTGCGAAAGTCGTTTTTCGATATTGCGCTTTAGCTGGGCACTTAACTTTTGCTTCGCGATGGCTTTCGCCTGGGCTTGTTTGGATTTTTCGATCATAGACTGAAGAGCGCTAATTTCCTCCGCAAGAAACGGAATGTCCACTCCAGTGCCCAGTAACTGCTCGGCTAGTTGCAAGTTATTCTGCCGGATCAACTCGCTACCTTGTTTCTGAAATCGCTCGCGTGTGCTTTCGATGAGCTCGGATGACAATGAATGATCGGCTATTTCGCTTTGGAATAGCGACAAACTTCCCAGATATTGCTGCCATTCAGACGAAGTCTCGGTATTTAACATTTTCTGTTGCAGAGCGGTATAGCGTTGTTGCTCTAACGCTTGCCTAATATTTTCAAGGAGCGGGTCTAATTCAGCACTGCTTATTCGTGCCTGTTTGGCTAATTCCAGAAACTCCCTTGCTTCATCAAAATTCTGCAAGTTGGTTTCTTCCGTTATCCTACGTTTAATTAGAGCCTGCAAATCTGCTTGTGCATTTTTAACGGCTTCACTAGTCGGCAAAATTGTCTCTGCCTTATCGACCAACTCAATGACTTTTGAGACATCAGGCACGGCTGCCCTGGAAACTTCAAATACAAATGCGCCCTGCAGCAAGATAGCGGATATTTGAGCTTTTAGTTCCTCTTCTCTAATCGCTTGTAATTCTTCCTCGGTGAAAATTTCTGGTGGTGAAACTTTTATTAAATCTTGATGTGATAGATTTGCCGGTAAATCCAACAAACTTAATTCAGTTGAAGAGGGAGAAGAGGCCGCTAGAGCCTCCCCTGAGTTGGAAGAGTTATCTTGGCCTATATTCTTCATGCCTGCGGCTGTAGGCTCCAAGTTGCTTGATACCACCTTGATTGGTGAATCATTTCCAGATACTGGTTCATCGTTAAAAGCGCCAAGTAGATAAATTAGAATTCCAAATAGACCAATACCTGCAAGTGCCCCTATTGCGACTTTTCTGTTGCTATCTGGCCTGAGACTAAAACCCTTGGCCAAAGTGTCACCTGGAAGGGAAGGACCATCCCATATAGCCGTTTTGTCATCGTCGCCTAATTCGGACGGGGCAGGAGTGGCCGGGTTCGAATACTGTTGTACGAGATGTTTCTTTTGATACCGCTCAAGCGCTTTCCTTGCCATTTTCTCTATCTTGGTTGTGTCGGCCAAACGCTTGTCAGGTCGCTTCTCCAGCAGCCCATTAATGAGTGACTGGAAGCTTGAAAATTTCCGGGGCAACTTGGGGATAGGGTCATGTATATGCCGCATCATCAATGAGACGGAGGAGTCCGCTTCGTAGGGGGGAACTCCCAACAGCATTTCGTAAAAGACCACGCCTAAACTATAGAAATCCGATTTCTCTGTCACCGGCCTGCCCTGGCCTTGCTCCGGGCTCATGTACTTCGGAGTTCCGATAATGCTTCCGGCAATGGTGATAGAGGTATCACTGGCCAGTGTCTTGGCGACACCAAAATCAACAACGGACAACTCATTATTTTCATCAAATAATATATTGTCCGGTTTAATATCGCGGTGAATACAACCTTTAGAATGGGCATAAGAAAGGGTTTCTAAAATACAGTTTAAATATTTAACTGCCGTCGCAGGATCAATGCCCTCTTTGATCCTGCTCTTGAGGTCACCACCTGAAAGGTACTCCATGGCCATAAACGGCAGTTCATTCACCGAACCGACGTCATAGACGGTCACAATATTAGGGTGACGCAGCTTAGCGACCGTTCGAGCTTCGTGGATAAATCTGTCTGTAAAGGTCTGGTCCGCCAGAAACTGCTGGGACATGACTTTGATTGCTGCCGGGCGTTGCAGTCCCGTATGATGAGCCAGGTAAACCACAGACATACCACCACGGCCCAGAATAGAATCTAAGGTATATCCTTCAATTTTGATGGTGTCTGTATCCGCCATGAACAGATGCCACGCTATATCGATGTCTAGTAGTAATCCTCTTTGACCAACCCTTGGTATTGGGATAAGCCAACGCTAGAAATCCAGCCCTATTAAAATCAGCGTAATACATGAGATGAAAACAGCAAATCGGTCACTCATATCTTGCTGATATTATCCTTCAGGGTCAGCTCAAAAGTTCCTTTACTGCTTATAATATGCATACAATTATAGGTTGTCATGTTTAAAAAATTGAGTAAAACTGCCAGGACTGCCTGATGGAAAAGGTGGGAACTGAAGTATTGGTCAAATCAGTGGAGCAAGAGTCGTAGTTTTCATTCTACAGTGGTTCAGGACGAACGTAATGGGTAGTTACCATTACCAGATAAATGATGACTAAGGGATTTTGATCATGACTTCAAGCACTCAAAGAATGCTAAGCGTTGCATTCTCCCTCTCCGCTTTAACCACTCACACCTCTGTAGCAGCGACAGACACCGATATCATCATTGTGCCCACACTCAATGCAGGCTATTACGGGTTTGACTATGACTCCCCTCAATTCGGCAGCCTCTCAGTAATGCCATTATTTTATAGTGCAGGTGTTGCCTTAGTTCATCCCGGAATAACCGTAAACCTGCAGTATCTTGGCACAGACGAGGACGATGATTATCTTAATTCAGCTCTGGAAAATACCGAGTATTCCAGAAAGCAGACAGAGTTAGCGGTATTGATTCCGATCATCAACAACTTCAGCGTCATTGCCGGTTATACCTATTCTGAATCAGAGGTGGTATCTCATACTCTTTTATCGAATATAGGGGCAGGTTCAGGAGACTATCAGCAGGACTGGGAAGAGAAAGGTTTATTCCTCGGAGGGGCATATCAATTTTCTTTTGCAAAAGGGAATTTAACGGCAAGTCTGGCCTATGCCGCTCTGGATGTAACCATTGAAGATGAGCTCTCAATCGCAGGCAGTGAACTGGAAGTTTTAGGCGATGCCACCGGTATCAGCCTGGGGCTGAAGTGGGTTTCCCTGATCACTGAGAACTTGGGTTACTCCGCAACAATCACCATCAGACAGTATGACCTGGATGCCAGCACCATCAGCTCCGCCCCTGCACTGCCTGGAGTAGGTGCCATTTCAAGAGACTCCTTTGACGCTGATTGGGATTCGCAGATATATAGCGCGGGGCTTTTTTATGTTTTTTGAACCTTACTCGAACATGAGCCATCAGTTTTAGACACAGAAGAAAGGGAACTTACACCCGGACAGTATTACATCAGTGGGTCAATGGGCTGTGAAGACTTTGTTCGTGTGGCTGCTTAACGGCGGCCAGTTTCGTTTTCAAGTGATTTCACTGCCCTACTCACGGTGGCATAACTCACTCCGAAATGTTGCCCGACTTCTGCCAAAGTGTAATGACCACTCAAATAAGCCTGCGCCATGGCTTCGTTACGCTGGGAATATTCGCTTTGGTAGTGTGCAAGAGGTTTTGGTGGCGACAGTTTCTGAGGTTTAGGAACATCCTCCAGAGACTGGTCAGGATTAAGCCTGCATAACATGTCATTCGCAAACTCATCCGACCCGAGGTAAATCTGATTCCTGAGATTATCCCAGGGAGACGATTGCTTCCTGCCTGCTTTGACAAACTCTCGATATTTCAGGCGTGCTTTAGCTTTATTCTTACCGAAGCCTGATAAAACTCCGTCAGTCGTCAGACAATCATGGGGCTTGGACATTCCCGCCGTCGCTCTATAACTACTCCAGGGCCAGTCTTTGGCTGAGCGAGCCATCCTCGCCCTAACGGGGTTCAGTACGATATATCGGGCGAGTTCCAGCAAGTAGGAATCCCGCTCAACCAGAATGGCTTTAAAACGTCCCTGAAACACATGCCCGACACGCTGGTGTCTTCGGTTGAATTGTTGAGTGTAGGTCCCGTTAATATACTTCATCCCATTGGACAGAGTTGAAGCGTTGGTTTCGATCAACAGATGATAGTGATTCGGCATCAAACAATAGGCATGACATAGCCAATGGTATCGTTCACAGGCTCGGGCGAGTAGCTCAAGAAAAACTGATCGGTCTTCATCATCCTGATAGATATCTTCGCTGGCATTGCCGCGAGAGGTAATGTGGTAAAGAGCACCGGCAAATTCGATTCTCAGGGGTCTGGCCATGGTTCCAATCCATCGGGGTTGAAGGATAGAAATTACGCCTGAGTGGAAGGCATGTCAAATGTAAGGCCTGACCCCACTCTTCTTGACCCCATATTTCTCAGAGTAACCACTCCCTGTGGAACAAAAGATCCAAGTTATGCTGTAGTGGTCGATCTATAAAATCTTTTCTAGAGGCAAACCAACTTCAGCTTCTATTTTTTTATACTCTTCCTTCAAATACTCAAGGAATTGGGTTAATTGGAGGTGATGTTCCTCATAATCTGCCCTGTCTCGGATCGTCTCACTTCTCAATAGTCCTTCTGTGTATAGGATTGCATCCCTAACAGATGATAAAAGCAGAGGAGCCCAGGTATTAGAAATTTCCATTAAACAGCCTCTTTATTGAGTTGGCCTGCAAGTTGGTTAAGAAGCATTTTAAACCTGGCTAGGGGCATATCGAAAGCCGGCGCTATGGTGTAATGAACGGCTTCGAAACGAGTATTAAGTTCATCACGCACAACTGCCAGTCCTATAGGTAATTTTGTCCCTTTAGGGATTTTGTAGTATTCCCAGTCTTTCCCCTTTGGCAGCCCAGGCTTATCAAACGTACTCAGCCCTCAGGGACGATCTTTTACTTTTACCCATTTCTCGTCATTAACCATTTCAATCGTAATATCTGCTGCACGAGGACGCCCATTCGACAAGACAAATGGCTTCTCAACGAACTCGAAGGGATGACGGTTCATTTTCACATTCATCGCTCGCCAGAGATTAACCGGTACAGAACTTTCAAAGTAACGGTCAATTTGATCACGAGAGATTAAAACATCTTTCAGCACACTAATTGTCATAGAAAACTCCTTTTTCCAAAAATTGGGATCGGTATGTTGCAGCTGTGTAGCCTATGAGTCAGGCAAGAATACAGCAATAATCCATATGGACGACCAAGATTGATCCCTCGAACATTATTCATGCTCCCAGCTAACTCTCTCTTCGTTATTTCGTTAGCCGTAGCCAAATATAACTGTGAACAAGACTGCCTCTATTGGGAAGTTGTTGACGATCAAGAAGCTCCTGTGATCGAGCCTACAGTTTTCCCTATCGAATACGGTCAGAAGATTCCCGGCCGAACAACCCGGATTGGAGCAAGGGAGCTAACACCCGGACAGTTCCACATCAGTGGGTCAATGGGCTGTGAGGACTTTGTTCCGTATGTGACTGGTGATTTCAAGCTAGAGACGAATAACAGTCAGCTTGAGGTAGTTAATAACTGACACTTTGTTTCTGCTCAATAATCTACTGCTGTTATCTACACCAAGTAGAAAAATCACGTGGATCAAGCTTTGGGCACTGAGATGCATCTTGTCTGGATAGCTTTTGGTAACCGAACTCTCCAGTGCCAGTGAAGTGGTAGAAATACTCGGAGTCTTCACCATACAACCACCACTCCCCTGAACCATCGTTCATGACCGTAGGAGTAAAAGAAAATATGGAGGATTCATTAGGGATGATAAAGCCGTTTGCTGTAGCTAGCGACCATATATTGGCCCCCACAGGGAGTTGGGATACGATAATGACGATAATTATCAGCAAAGCTGTAAATATGAGCTTTTTCATAGATTACTTTTCGTAGAAATATAACGGCGTGACGCCCTGGGCAGCATCAAAAAGTGTTTTCATTGCATCACTGGCATATTTTTCTGCCAGCGCTCCTGAACCGTTATATGCCGCAATCACCAATTTAAGCTGGGCAGTTGTAATTGGCCCACTATGACACTTCCGGCGAGTCACCCTATCAATCAACTGACGGAGATGAGCAGCACAGTAGTACAAGTCGGCTCGCCAATCGTCCCCGGAAACTCTAGTGTCCTGATCCCAGCCTAGTGCTCGATAACGGGCCTCCTGGGATAAAGGATTCCGGCCGTAATTCTCCTCCGTGTACTTGGCTGCATCTACCAATGCAGCTCTGGACATGTTGGCAAATCCAGAGGAGCCTTTTGCGACCACATCTGGGGCTACGCCACCAACATATTTATCTACTAACGCGGAAAATGTTGTGATTGAACTTTCAGCAAACTGCCCGACTTTCTGGAAAGTTGTGGCAGTAGGTCCATTTTCTTGCTGAAGGATTATTGCAAGCAGCTCATGAGGGATTCCATGGTAAGACGCAGCATCTTTTATCCATTTTCGGATTTCAGAATCACTGATCTTAAAGTTGAATATTTCCCAAATTTCAGGGGTATACCACATCACTTGCAGGCCATTCGGATCCATCCTTCTAAGCTCTAGAAGTCGCTAACTTACCATTAAATCTCTATGCAAAAAATTGTTCTTTGATTCCAGTCCAAATTTCCAAAGCCTGAGTTGCACAGGTAAAACCATCCTCACCCTAACAGAATTCAAATCGCTCCTGAAACACAGACCCAATAATGCCCACAGGGTCGAGTGAATATACCAACAAGCCTGATTGGCCCTACACCTCCTTCACCACAAAAGTGTTTGAGAATATGCCCATTGCCTGAGCCGATCGAGTGTTGGCCTTCAAGGTCTCAGACTTGTTAAAACAAGTGGACGGGCAATGGAACTGACGTTTTTCTGGGGCATATGCCAGGGCAATCCAGTATTGCTTGATTCCGATGAGTGACAGGTGCATATCGTCAAGGGTATGTCACCTAAAGACTGAAAGACCAGGACGCAGATTGTCAAAGGGGCTGTATTCGGATACGCCCATTCAGATATCCAAACACATGGGTACTTGCGACTTATTTAAACAATCGAACCTTCACCTTCTTCCCTTTGACCTTGCCATCCATTAACCGCTTCAATGCCGCCTTACCAATTTCCCGTTTCACCGCCACATAAGAATGAAACGGGAAAATATCAATTTTGCCGATCTGATCCGCTTTAAAGCCTGCTTCGCCGGTGAGGGCACCGAGTAGGTCGCCGGGGCGGATTTTGTTCTTTTTGCCGCCATCGATGCAGAGGGTAACCATGGGAGGTTGCATGACGCCGGTTTGCTGATCCTGTAGTTTGCTGACCTGTGCCCAGTGCACGGTTTCGCCCAGCAGCGCTTCGATAGCGTTGACGCGATGGCCTTCTGAGGGAGTGACGAGGCTGACGGCGACGCCTTCATGTCCGGCTCTTCCGGTGCGACCTATACGGTGGATGTAGACTTCCGGGTCGCGGGGGAGTTCGAAGTTGATGACGAGATCGAGGGCTTTGATGTCCAGGCCACGGGCAGCGACATCGGTGGCGATAAGGTTGGAGCAGCTTTTGTTGGCGAAACGGATCAGTACCTGGTCACGGTCCCGTTGTTCCAAGTCACCGTGTAGGGCCAGAGCACTGTAGCCGTCATTGCTGAGTTGATCGGCCAAGTCCTGGCAGTCTTTTTTGGTGTGGCAAAAAATCACAGTGGATTCCGCTTGATGATGTGCCAGTAGCCGTTCTATCAACAGGTATTTTTCGGAAGGCTTTTCCAGCTCATAAAAGTCCTGTTGGATCTGTGTTTTCTGATGCAGGCTTTCAACAGAAACTTCCGCTGGTTCACGCATATATTCGGATGCCAGCTTGGCAATCTGGTCTGGATAGGTTGCAGAAAAAAGCAACGTTTGTCGGTCAGTGGGGCACTCACCGATAATCGCCTGAATCGAATCGCTGAAGCCCATGTCCAGCATACGGTCAGCTTCATCCAGCACCAGCGTAGTAACATCTTCAAGTTTCAATGTGCCTTTACGTAAGTGCTCCTGAATACGGCCAGGAGTGCCGACAATGATATGGGCACCGTGTTCCAGCGAGCCGATCTGGGGGCCAAAAGACATGCCGCCACAGAGTGTCAGAATCTTCACGTTATGGGTCGCCCTGGCCAGGCGCCTCAGTTCCTTGGCCACCTGATCCGCCAGCTCGCGGGTTGGACATAGCACCAACGTCTGCACTCGAAAATAATCCACTTTTAAGTGATGCAGCAAACCAATGCCAAAGGCCGCAGTCTTACCGCTACCGGTCTTGGCTTTGGCAATCAGGTCTTTTCGATCCAGTATTAGCGGCAGGGATTCTGCCTGGATAGGCGTCATCTCGTGATAATTCAGGGTATCAAGATTCCCCAGCATGGCTTCAGACAAGGGTAGGTTTTTAAATGATGAAGGCACAAGCGCTCTCTTCTTTTGAACAAAATTAAAGCAGCCTGAGATCTCTTTTTATTCCGCAGTAACTGCCCGATGTTGCCCCTTATCAATGATCTGATCAAAGTAAGGGTGGAACGCTTGCCATATAGTCCATTTGTATGAGTTGACTTGATCTATCTGCCAACATACTTTGCTAGTCCTTAGCCATAGGGAATTAAGGAGGATTCATGTCTGCATTGTTTAGTGACTACGCAAAAACCAAACTGCTCGATCTATACAAGGACCACCCCAACGAGGTCGGCAGTGTTCTAAGGCAGTCTGATCCAACAAAATACGCGACCTACAAAGCTACCGACTGTATTACCTATGTTCTCAATGTTCTGGCATATGCATTCGAACAATCTGGCGATCATACCACTTCGCGGTCTGTTTGGTCCTACGGAAAGAAACCAAGTGATGGAAAATTCTACGGAAGTTTGTTAGCACAGAAATTAATTAGCCATCACCACTGGGTCGGTATCTACATCAATCCGGACGTTGTTCACCCGAGAGATGCTGCCAATGAGCATAATTTTTCCCACTATGTCGTAAACAACAAGTGTCACTATTATCAGATCCCGGTTAAGTATAAGGTTGTTAACTACAGCCCTACTTCCACCACTCATGTTTCCTACCAGCAATTGGTCCCCGGTAAAGGAAAAACCAAACTCAATGCCATTGATATCACTACCTTGCAAAAACTGAAATTTGGATTCGGTCTTTCCCGTGGAGGGATGCATACCTGGGTTTATTCCGAAGGCTACATTTATGAAGTTCACTGGGACCAGATTGGCAGCGGACTCTATGAAAAGACTAAGCTTGAAGATTTCCCTTGGCTGTCAGGTGTCATTATCGTTCCGCCTGACGCTTATAAGGGCATTGCTTTGTCACCCCTTTCTTGTGCTGCCCCTTAAACGATAGGAACATCGGCATGAAATTTTTTAGAGTCGTTACGTTGCTGACCATGCTACTTTCAGCCTGTTCATCTGTCGAAGAAAAGAGGTATGTTGCATTGTCCTACAGTGATTTTGGCCCCCCTTCCCTGGCCAGTGAACTTCTAGGGGCCTCTTGGTGGCAATGGCAGAATCACGGCGACTCAAGGCCCAGGGATTACGACATTCAGGTCGTCGTCTATCGGGACATGAACACAGACGAAATCAGTCGTCTCTTTCCCGTCGATGAGTTAAAAGAACAAGATTACCGATATGTGGAGTATCTGGCTGCGATAGACTTTCTCGAAAGCAATATTTCAGAGCTTGAACAAGTTGATGATGAGGTTATCCAGGGAGTAAAAGACCAACTGCAGGATACGAAGAGGGTCATTACCGAAAAATTAGGGTCACCTTCGGTGGAGTGATTTTAGTTTATACCGGATATGCCACCGCTAAATAGGCCTGGGTATAAAACGCGGTGTCTTAGCGGCATAGCCTTCATATTCAGAAAACTTCAACACCATATAATGTTCTTCCATTGCAGCCTTTGCAGTGACTGCAATTACTACGCAGACTACCCCGAGCAGATTGGGCCAGTAGCCGTTGTAGCCAGAGATTCCCAACATCATCAGTATAAGACTGCTGTACATCGGATGACGCACGAAACGGTAGGGGCCGTTGGTGATCAATTTGGCATCCTGTTTGGGTTCCGGGTAGACCCGAAAGTTGCCGATCTTGTTGTAGGCCAAGGTGGTCAGACCACAGACCGTACCTATCAACACCAACAGCAGCCAGGCCATGTGGCCTTGGTTCACCCATCCTACCGGCCAACAACTGAGGGCCACACCGCCAAGCTGCAAGACAACAAGACTGTGGCTTTTTAAACCGGCTTCAGGTGTTGCGGTGGTTGCCAATTGTCGTGCTCCATGATCGGTTGCCAATGTTGGCAGGGATAAAAAACGGAGCACCTGGCTCCGTTTCTTTCCTCAGCACTCAGGCATTCGATTCAGTGCTGGTTTCAATGCTGGCTTCGGTGTCCTGATGATAGCTCTTCCGCATCCGCTTCTTGATTGCCTGGCGCTTGAGAATAGCCTCTTTGGCTCCGGAGCCGATATGGTCTTCACCACGGGACTTGGCCAGTTGCACCTGACGCTCACGGGCGATAAAACGCTGACGCTGTTCTTCCGTGACCTTGTCATAACAATGGGGACAACTGACACCAGGCTGGTACTGCTCGCTCGCCATGTCTGCGTCGCTGATCGGCATACGGCAGGCGTGGCACTGATCAAAGGTGCCCTTTTCCAGTTTGTGGTTTACGGCAACGCGGTTGTCGAAAACAAAGCACTCGCCTTCCCAAGTGGACTCTTCTTCCGGCACTTCTTCCAGATATTTCAGAATGCCGCCTTCGAGATGATAGACGTCCTCGAAGCCCAGCTCTTTCAGGTAAGCCGTGGACTTCTCACAACGAATGCCGCCGGTGCAGTACATGGCAACTTTCTTGTGCTTTTCAGGGTCCAGATTCTCCTTCACGTATTGCGGAAATTCACGGAAGGTTTCGGTGACCGGGTTGATAGCGTTTTTGAATTTGCCGATCTGCACTTCATAGTCGTTACGGGTGTCGATCAACAACACTTCAGGATCATTGATCAGCTTGTTCCATTCCTGGGGCTTCACGTAAGTGCCCACGACCTGACGCGGGTCGATCCCTTCCACGCCCATGGTGACAATCTCTTTTTTGAGTTTGACCTTGGTGCGGTAAAACGGAATGTTGTCGTCGAAAGATTCTTTATAGCTGAGTTCCGCCAGTCGCGGGTCAGACTTCAGGTAGGCCAGCAAGGCGTCAATGCCTTCACGGGTGCCGGCAACGGTGCCGTTAATACCTTCTTTGGCCAAAAGCAGGGTGCCTTTGACACCATTGGATTCCATTACATTCAGCAATGGCTGACGCAGTGCCTCATAGTCGTCAAGAGTGACGAACTGATAGAGGGCACAGACAACATACTGTGACATCTTTTCTACCTTTTCGTTGCGCGCTGGAACGTAAAACCAGAGCAAAAAAATCGGGTCGGTATTATACCCGAACGACTCCAGGATGCACGCAGTTTCTGTTCATAAAACGTACAGTTTTTATTTCAACACTTGTTCTTCGAATTCAGCCACAGCGTCGCTTTTCTCGCTTTGCTGCACCCGCCATAACTGCGCGTAAAGCCCTTCCTGGGCCAATAGCTCGGTGTGACGCCCTACTTCGACGATTTGTCCCTCATGCATGACGGCAATCTGGTCAGCATCCACAACAGTGGACAGGCGGTGCGCGATGACCAGACTGGTATGCCCCACAGCAACCTCCTTCAAAGCCTGCAGAATGGCCTGCTCTGACTTACTGTCTAGTGAGGAGGTGGCTTCGTCGAAGACCATGATTGGCGGTTTCTTGAGAATGGCACGGGCAATAGCAACACGTTGCTTCTCCCCGCCACTGAGCTTCAAGCCACGCTCCCCAACGACGGTTTCCACTCCCTTGGGCAGTTGGGCTATAAAGTGACTGAGGTGGGCCATGTCGACGGCGGCGTAGATTTCTTCCGCCGTCGCATCAATGCGGCCATAACGGATATTTTCGTAGATGGTGGTGTTAAACAGCACAGTGTCCTGGGGCACAATGCCAATGGCTTTGCGTAGTGAGCTTTGCGTGACATCACGGATATCCTGACCATCGATGGTAATGCGGCCGCCATTCACGTCATAGAAACGATAGAGCAGTTTCACCAGAGTGGATTTACCTGCCCCACTGCTACCGACCACCGCGAGTTTCTGCCTCGGTGGGATGCTGAAATTCACGCCTTTGAGAATCTGCCGCTCCGGCGAATAACCAAAATTTACCGCTTCAAAGCTGACCACTCCCTGCGATACCTGCAAATCTCTGGCGTCTTCCTTGTCGCGAATTTTCGGCACCTTATGTAGCAGCCTGAACATGCGCTCAATGTTCGCCAACGAGCCTTTCATTTCCCGGTAGATGAAACCCAGAAAGTTCAACGGCATAAACAGCTGCATCATAAAGGCATTGATCAGTACGAAGTCGCCGATGGTCATGGTTTTCTGAGTCACGTTATAGGCTGCCAGCACCATCATCGCGGTCATGGCCAGGGCCACGATCAGCGCCTGACCTCCATTGAGGGCAAACAAGGTGAGTCGATTCTTACGACGGGCGGTTTCCCAGCTTTCCAGGTCCTGGTCATACTGCCGGGCTTCATACTGTTCGTTGCCAAAGTATTTGACTGTTTCGTAATTAAGCAGGCTATCGATTGCGCGCGAGTTACTTTCTGAATCTGCCTTATTCGCGGCACGGACGAAACCCGTACGCCATTCGGTGGCGATAACAGAAAAAGCCACATAAGCCACTACGGCGACTACTGTAATGACGGCAAACCAGACCTCGTAATTCACCAGCAGCAAGCCGACAACCAGCCCGATTTCCAGGATGGTCGGGCCGATGTTAAACACCATGAAACGCATTAGAAAACTGACCCCGGAAACACCTCGCTCAATATCCCGGGACAGGCCTCCTGTACTGCGATTAAGGTGAAACTCCAGATCCAGAGAGTGCAGATGCTCAAACACTTTCAGGCCAACTCGGCGCATGGCTCTTTCGGTGACGCGACCAAACACCGTGTCCCGTATTTCCCCGAAGAGCACATTGGCGAAGCGCACACTTCCATAGGCCAATAACAAACCGAGCGGCATAGCGACCAGGGTCAGCGATTCTGAGTTGCGTACAGCATCCAGATCATCAACGACATATTTCAACAGAAACGGCATACCGACACTGGCCAGCTTGGAGGCAACCAGGCATCCCAGCGCCAATGCAATACGGGACCTGTATTCCAGCAGGTAAGGAATCAGGGACTTGAGCGTGCCCCAGCTGATTTCAACATCCTGTTGTTCGTAATGATCTGTTCTTCCGCGCATAGAGTCCGTCTGGTAATGAGTTCAAATGATGCAATAAAAGGCGGGCAGAAAGGGGCCGTCCCGCTGGAAATGAGGTTTGGAAGTTGAAATGACCTACTCCTGGAGAAGTTCAGACCAGTCTCAGATTGATTGCATTCTGGCATAGACGCCAGGATCAGGCCACGCCCAGGCTATTTGGATTATGCGGACAATAGCTCAGGCGGCAAAGGAAAGCCCTGTTTCGTGCTCTTTCACCCACTTGACGCGAGCAATACGGTCTCCCCAGAAATGATGTTTGATGCGCAAATCCTCTGATGGCAAGCGGTCCAGAGGCGCAGCCAGACGCACTCCTCCTGCGGAATAATCCAGAATCTGGCAATATTCACCCGCATTGGCATCAACACATAGATAGGCAGGCTCAGCACTCAGCTCTACCATGAAGCGCGTATGCTGGCGGCTATAATAAGTGGGCACACGGTCATTGATCGCTGCATACAGGTTGGCTTTGTTTAGGCTGATAATGTTTTGTTCACGCCTGGCCTCCAGTGCCCAGTGCACCTTTTCATTAATGCCGGCTTCCAGCCCCAGGATTTCAGCCTGTTGTGCCCCGATTGGACGCTCATAGTCACCAAAGAGTTCATAAAAATTAGCCTGCAGGTTGTGCACCTGACCTACGACCTGCTGATCTGCCGAAGTGGAGATTTCGGCCTCACGATCAACAACCAGTCCATGGGCCGTGGCCTGGTCATACATGAATTCCAGCGCCAGATCAGACAACTCGGTTTCCAGGAAGCCGCCACCGATATCACTATGACCACCAGGCATCCAGACCTGCAGAATTCGATTTTCATCATAGTGCTCGCGCTGCTCGGAAGAGCCAGGGTGCTGGGTCCATAGATCCGGCGCAAACGGCTTGCGGAGTTCATCCACAGCCAGGGCCTGCACGGCAAACTCGACAGTGTCTGACAACTGGGTATCGTGAAATCCCACCCAGCGTCTGGATAGTTCCCGCAACCCGGCCAAAGGAACTCCCAAGGCTCCCACCGTATCCCAAACCCCCATCAGCGCTATTAAGGGTCTGCGCCCGGCCAGGTTCACACTGTCCTGCAGACTACGCGCCAGATACTCGTAATCCATGTTGATACGACGAGCGGGTTCGGTACGGTAATAGCGATAAATACAGGGGAAGAATTTAAGTTCGTTCTTATTCAACAGACCAAAGAGATTAATTAATCCCGCCAGGGATCTGACGGTATAGGCTCCACGACTGAAGCCGAACAGGTAGATCTTGTCACCTTCGGCCCAGTTGTTCACCAGGAAGCGGTAGGCTTGCATAATATTGTCAGAGACACCGGCCCCAAGCGCCCCGCCAACCCATTTGTCCCAAACGCCTCCGGTACCAACGCCGGCATCGTAATACACCACCTGCTCGGCTCCGCCAGTACGTGGCACTATGCTGCGCACCATTTTCAGCACATTGGTTGGCTTGGCTGAGGGATCCTGGTCTGATTCTGGTCGGTTCCAGGTACCATCACAACAGATAACTATGGACTTGGTCATATCACCCTCCCCCTGTCCAATAAATCCCGCCCGGGCAGAAATTCCACCACATCATGAACGACTGCCTTCCATGGGATTAAGTGAAACTTTTATATGTTTCTGCGGAAATCAAACAATAAATAACTCCACACACACTGATCAAAATGTAGTCAGAATTTGCTGTTTCAGCAACTATTCTCCGGTCTTAGGTTTTGGTCGTGGCGCGGAGTCAGAACCTAAACTTTCATGGGTGCCGTCACAGTATGGCTTGCTACCACTGTGCTTACATCCGCAGAAGAATACCTCTTCATCTTTTTCAGCGATCAGCCTGACCGGCATAAATCCTGTCCCTTTATGGGACCCATCACAAAATGGTTGATTAGCACTGCGCCCGCAGGCACACCAGGAATATCGTTCACCCTTTTTCAGGTTGGCGACATAAGGCCCAAACTGAGGGCTGTGGGGTAGCTCGCTCATGCTCATCACCGCCAGATTTATCGGCAAAACCTCTGATTAACTCCGCCCAGTCTCTGCCATGTCGATTCAGCAAAGTCAGGTATTTCTTAGGTTAACATCCGCTTCTTTTCAGTTATACGAACAGGGACTCCTCAAAGTTTAGACCGATCTGGCACAGTCCGCTGCCTGAGCTGCTCTTAATCTCCTTGCGTTAGATCAATTGTTCCGCTGGCATTTTTTACTAAACCTGCAAAGCTGACTATTCTTTACCTAATCGCGCGTCTTTTCCTAACCGCGTGCATCCAGGATTACACATGAACAAAGAATCTCTGGGTTGGCTTGGACGCCAGGAAGTGATCGTACCGGAGGAGTTCCGCCAAGCTCTGGAGCACCAGCGTGATCGTGATCTGGTCACACGCCAGCAGCCTGGCGTTATCTTTTATCCCGCAGTCTGGTTGATTATCTCGGCAGGTATTATGCTGTTCGAGCCCTCCCTCAAAAAGGCCTACTGGCTGGGCGGTGTTGGTCTGCTCGTCATAACCTCATCGTTATACCGCCGTTACTGCATTTATCAATATACACTCGCCTTGCAGCAGGGCCTCAAAGTGCCAGCTTGGCGTTTGAGCCATTCCCTATTGCTGAGTGCCGGGGGCTGGGGACTTTTTCTGGCGCTGACCTTATTGCCGACGCCATTAAGTCCTCACTATGTATTGATCTATACCGGCACACTGGCCCTGAGTGCCGGGGGCTGTGCCTCTTTATCCATTAAACCAGGTACGGTGTACCTATTTATTTGCGCCTTGCTGACGCCGTCCATTCTGGTCTTGTTATCAGGCTATTCCATACAAAAGCCAACTACTGGAATAATACTACTTGCCTATGGTGCCGGATTGGCCTGGATTAGCCGCTTACCCCGCAACGAATACGAATCTGCGGTGCTGAGTAACCTTAAGCTCAGCCAACAGGCCAAATATCTAACTGAGCTGACCACTCTGGACGGTCTGACTTGTGTTAAGAACCGGCGCTATTTTGACGAAATTTTAAGTTCAGAAGTGCGACGGGCAAATCGACTGAAATACCCTCTTTCTTTACTAATGATCGATATAGACCACTTCAAAGCCATAAACGACCAGTATGGGCATATCATGGGTGATGCCTGTCTGGTGAATACGGCAAAAGCCCTGATGAAACACATTCAACGCACCAGTGACGTACTAGCACGCTATGGCGGCGAGGAGTTTGCAGTTATTCTGCCCGGCGCTGAGCAGAAGGATGCCATGGTCCTGGCAGAAACCCTGCGGCTAGAAGTGGAGGCAACCATTACCTGGAATCTCAGCCAACCTCTCAAACTGACCATCAGCGTAGGAGGCATAACAGCCTATCCTGTTATCTCTACCGACCCGGTCTACTACCTGAACCTGGCAGATAAGGCTTTATACAGCGCCAAAGATACCGGCCGAAATCGCACCTGCTGGGCACTTCCTGATCATCAGATAATCGCGGTAAGTAATCTGACTGCAGAAGTCCCACCTCCCAACTAAGGACAAGGCAGCAACTAAAACGTTGCTGCATACCCTAGCGGCAATAGAAAGCGACCAATTTTTGTCACTTTGGTAGCAGCGGATTAGTGGCCAGGTTAAAACTTTGTTTTTCTGGTTAGACTTTGTTGCTATTTCTTTTCCACTGTTTAGTTCCTGATGCTTTTAAAACACCGTTTATCGCCCGATTTTGGCTGATTTACCAATATCCTGGTATTACTCAGCTAAAGTTAGAGTGCTTTCTTATACATCTTTCTTAACAAGATGATCTAAACTACTAATTAGTAGAGAAAACAAGAATTGCCAATTTTCACACCAATATAGCTATCGACTATTGGAGCGATGAAAATTTAAACACTCTCATGAGGGGAATTTACCTGGAAGCACGCGTTCTAAGGTAATAGAGCCAGAGTGCAAAAAAGCGGCTACATAAATAAGGCAGGGTTCTTGCTTCTATTTAGGTAAGACTGAAGTACTACAAAATTCGTCTCAAACGCCGATATCAATACTAGGCACGATGGAAGAACATAGGTAGTAAGAAATGACGGAGATTTTAGCCATGAGCACACAAATTCTTCAATACAACAAACGCTTAGAGCGTTTATACAGCAACAAGATGATTCAGTTGAGTCGTGCACTGGATAGCGGTAACAAATTACGCTGCCTGGTACTGCAAGCTGAAGCTGACGCAATTTGTCAGGAACTTAAACAGCTCGCACTCGGAAAATAATGCCGCACATCCTATAGCGGCATTATTGCTGAAGGATCCCGGAATCAGGCGCCAATACCGGTTCCCGCAAGTTATTCACCAAAAAATATCCCTCCCGTCCGCTGCGGGCCATTAACGCAGCACACAAAATATTCCCTCCTGATGCCAATTTTGGTCACCTTGAAAGTCGGCCTTCGCACGTTCTTTACAGCGGAATGTGAACGAAGTAACGTTTTCGCCAAAATCTGTCAATTTAATTTACAGTACAGTGGCTAAGTGCCTGCCCTGCATGATTTTTTAAACTTTTACATTCTTTCGATAGGTAAGGAATTGTACCTAGGCCTTTACAATCTTCGGAGAAATCATTCAGCGTTTCCAATTAATTTGAATCACTTAGAGAACCATATAAGGAAGCCTGCCATGACCGGCAATCCACAAGACCTCACCAGCATACTCCTGAAGGTAAAAACGATTGCGCTGGTAGGAGCCAGCCACAGACCTCACCGTGACAGTTACAGGGTCATGTCTTTTTTACAGTCCAGAGGTTATCGTGTCATTCCGGTTAACCCCAGGCTGGCCGGCACTGAACTGCTGGATGAAACAGTTTATGCCGAACTTGGCGACATTCCTGAGCCTATCGACATGGTAGAGATATTCCGCCGCAGTGAAGCAGTGCCGGAAGTTGTGGACCAGACCCTGCAAATTGACGCAGATGTAATCTGGATGCAACTGGGAGTCATACATCAGGCAGCAGCAGAAAAAGCCCGTTTGGCAGGACGCACAGTGGTGATGGATCGCTGCCCCAAAATCGAACTACTAAAGCTTTCCGCTTAATTTACCAAGGTAACCAATCCCCCCCATGGACAAAATCAAGCTACTTGTTCGCAACGCCTTTATCGGCGGCATTGTCGTCCTGCTCCCCCTGGTGATTCTCGGGTTGTTCTTCCGCTGGCTGTTTCGTACGGTGACTGACCTGATACAGCCATTTACTGATCTGGTCATAAAGATGACCCATGCTCCGGAAGCCTTGGGAGACCTGATCGTCATTCTGTTAATCATGCTGGCCTGTGTGCTCGTCGGCAGTCTCACCGCAACGGGTATAGGTACCTTTCTGCACGCCAGGTTTGATCATCATCTTCAGCGTTTTGCGCCGGGTTACCAGATGATCAAGGATATTGTGAATCAACTCTTTGGTGACCGCAGCAATTCGCCGTTCAAGTCAGGTAAAGTCGCGGAGGTGCGAATTTTCGGTAGCGATGTTGAAACCTCTGTGACGGCCATCGTCACCAGCATGCATGAGGACGGCCGCTACACTGTTTTTGTTCCCACCGGCCCCAATCCGACCACCGGGTTCGTTTTTCATGTCAGCGAACACTACGTTACGCTGAGACCTGACATTAAGGTGGAGTCTGCCATTCGGACGATCATTTCATGTGGTGCCGGAACCGCCCAACTGTTTCAGTTCGGCACTCTACCCAAACAGCCCGGAACCTCCGGGAATGGACCTCAACCCTCACCGGGATTATCCTCTCTAACATCCAAAGAACAAACAAACTCAGAGCATCCATCCGGAAACGGATAATAAGAAACCGAAGATAGTAATGCACAAGAGGATACTGCCATGACCACGCTCTTTGACTTCACCCTGACGGACATCAACGGTGAATCCTTGCCGTTATCCAAATTTCATGGCCAAGCTGTCCTGGTGGTAAATGTGGCCAGCGAATGCGGGCTCACGCCCCAATACCAAGGTCTGCAGGAACTTTATACCCAATACCAGCCCCAGGGGCTGACAGTGCTCGCCCTTCCCTGCAATCAGTTTGGCAGCCAGGAGCCTGCGACAGAGAGCAAAATCAAGGAATTCTGTATTTCCAAATTCAGCGTCACTTTTCCGATGACTTCCAAAATTGAGGTTAATGGGCCTAATCGCCATCCCTTATATCAATGGCTTATCGGTGACGGTGACGACATACAGTGGAACTTTGAAAAGTTCCTGATCAGTAGTGATGGTAAGGTTCTTGGGCGTTACAGCCCTCGCGTACAACCGGACGATCCTGAACTTATGGATGATATTCGTAGCGCGCTAAGTTAATTGGCCGCTCTCAATCTTCAACCTGCCCGAATCGAATCTGGCGACAGGAGGTGGTCAATGGAAATAAGGAGAGTAATCTCAGGCCGCATCTCTCATTGTTAACGGCACTTGTTGCTGCACAAATTCACCAATATCAGCGATGGCACTTTGAGCCTGAGGTAGGATTCGGGCGGCCATGTGCCAGACATGGAACATGTGAGGCCAGACATGCAATTGCACCGGTACGTCATAGCGTTGAGCACGACGACTGAAGAGCTTGCACTCATTAAGCAGAATTTCATCTCCACCGATCTGAATCAACATCGGTGGTAAACCCTGCAATTCACCATAAAATGGAGATATACCGGGCACCAGTAATGAGTGCCCGGAAGCATAGTGACGGGCAAAAAAGCGGATGCGCTCCGGTGTGATCAACGGATCTCTGCGTAAGCGTGGCGATTGAGAGGAAAAGCTGCAACTAAGGTCCAGCCAGGGCGACAGACATACGGCCCCTGCCGGCATTGGCATGGCTGCATCCCTTAGCGCCAGCAACAACGCTACTGTTAGCCCGCCACCTGCCGAGTCTCCGGCGACAATAATATTTTGCGCTTTAACGCCATTTTCCAGCAGGTATCGATATGAGATGACAGCATCATCAAGCGCTGCGGGGTATGGGTTTTCAGGGGCCAGTCGATATTCCAGCATCATCACCTGGGCCTGGCTCGCCTGCCCGATGCGGCAGGCCAATTCCAAATGTGTACGGTTGGACCCTACAACATAGCCCCCACCATGCAGATAAAGAATGACTCGGGACTCACAATCACTCTTGTGGCTCAGCCAGAGTGCCGGCATGCCATAAGCCTCGCCTGCTTCACAGCGAAAACCAGTAGGTGGATGCACAAACCAGATGCTTTGCGAGGAGAAAAGTCTGTAGGCGTACAAGTTGTTGGGGATGCAGCGCATACTCAGTCGGATCATATCTTTAACAAGCTTGGCCCTATTCACGTAAGCACCTTCATGAGACTGGGGTCATACATCTTCCTGACCTAACACTGCTTCCTAACCGCACATTGCCTCCTGGGGTCCTATCCAATCCTGGAACGCAACCAGATCCTATGGCACTTCTTATTATGTATAGTTGAATTCTGCTCAGTTTGTATAACTCAAACGCAACATTTTGTGCATTTTTTAGTCAGATATAGCCCCTTGCGTATTGAAATATTGGATGGTGAGGGTATTTACCTATGGAAAAAGCACCTTCAGGAACCTACATACAGTGTCAAATAAACACTTTCTGCATCCGTATCTTGTGTGCTCGAAATTAACTTGTGTACTCGAAATTAACTTGTGTACTCGAAATTAGCTTGTGTGCTCGAAATTTAGTATGTACAGAGAGTTGCGCCCAGGTTGTCTTGCTGTAAATCAAAAGCCGTCGGCTCAGCATCGACTACACTGACTCTGATCCAATTTATTTTTATCCAAGACAGGAGTTCCATCTATGCCCTCGCACCTCAAACATGTCGGTGTTTCTGATCCAGACCGTATTGAACGTTATTCACTGCGTACCGAGTCAGAAAATGACATCCTTAAAATCTACTATCGCAAAGCTAAAGGGGATCTTTTTCAAAAGAGTCTGAAACTGAAATTTCCACGCCAGCAAAAGCGAGTACTGGTGGATTCAGGTACTAACAAATATGAAAACACGTCAGAAATTGCCGCCAATCTGGTGCATATCCTGGAAGAACTGGACGGCATCGCGGACCGCTCCCACGACCAATTGGACACCAAGTCCAAGATTCTGAAAGACCTGCGTCACCTGGAGCGGGTAGTCGCCAACAAAATCGATGAAATAGAACGCGAGCTTGCCAAGCTTTAGTCGAGAACGTCTTCAATTTGCCGGAAACTGTGCTGGCTATACCCTCTGTTGGGCCACTGACGGATACAACAGAGGGTATACAGCCTATTCCGAATGACCTGCAGCGAGCGTGGCCATAAAGCCGTCAGTATCTTCAGCTGTTTTTTAAAACAGACTCCTGGATCAGTCCCCAGCGATCAATTTTCAATAATATTGCCGGTAGGAACAATAGATCCCACACCAGAGCTATAAGTATGGTGATGCCGACCAGCAGCCCTATGGATGAATTGACATCAAAGCTGGACAGCGCCAGTACAAAGAATCCGCAGGCCAGTACCACTGAGGTAGTCACCAGGGCTGTCCCCACCTGCTCAAATGCATAAAGAACAGCCTGCTCACCTGCCATGCCCTGTTCCCGCTTGCCGCGTAAAAACTTCGTCATAAAGTGCACGGTATCATCCACGACTATCCCCAGGGTGATGGCAAAAATCACTGCCACCGCCAGGTTTACTTCACCGTCCAGCAGTGACCAGAGGCCAAAGGTCATCCCGGCTGGAAACGCATTGGGGATGAGGCTCACAATGCCATATTTCCAGGACCTGAGCGCTAACATCAGGGTCAGGGTTACTAACACCAGCGCGATCAAAGAACCACTGATCATGCTGTCAATATTGCGCTTACCGATGTGGGCGAACATCAGCGACACCGAAGCACCATTTGTCAGGAGATCGGGAGCGTATTGCCGCAACCATTGCTGGGCCCGCTCATCCAGCGCGATCAGTTCATAAGCTTTTTGGTCCTTGATACGTACTTTAATCAGCAACGAGGATTTATCCAGGTTGATCTGGTTATTAAGGTCCAGTCCAAAGGGCAGGGAAATTTCATAAAGCAGTAAAAACTGGGCTGCCAGTTCCCTATCGTCAGGCAAGCGATACCAATCTGGATTATCCCCGTGCATGTTCTTGTTCAGGCGTTTCAATACATCCGTGAATGTGCTGACATGAACAACTTCTGGCTGAGCCATCAGCCAATCGGTAAAACTTTCAATTTTGGCCAGATAGGCCGGATCACTCACGCCGTTGGACTCTTTCGAATCCAGTGAATAGGAGATGGTGTCAAAGCCCGTCAGATTAGCCTGGGTAAAATCTGCAGCCTGGCGAAAAGGAACGTCTTCATGAAAGTAGGCGACAGTGTCATCGTTAAGTTCATTCCTCGGAATCAGGCTCAGCAGCACAATGCCCACCAATAGCAGGCCATACAAAAGCGGATTCTGATGACGGATCACCCAGTACCCAAGTCCAGCAAAGCTGTGGCCTGAACCGTCATGTGCAACCTTTTTCCTGGCAGGCAGGAACATGATCAGTGCCGGGAAGAGAGTCAGGCTTAATACCATGGCCAGCATCACGCCAAAGGCCGACACATTGCCCAGACTCCAGAACGGTGGTGAATCACTGGTGTTCATACTCAGGAACCCTACCGCCGTCGTCACACTGGTCAGCACCACAGGTTGTAGGTTGACCCGCAGGCTTTCAGCCATCGCCGCAGTTTTTTCTTTGCCGAAGGCCAGTTGGTGGTAGTAAGTGTTGAGGATATGAACACAATCGCAGACGGCCAGCGTCAGGATGATAATCGGGGCAACCACATTCACCTGATTCATCGCGTAGCCCACCCAACCGGTAAATCCGAGGGATGCACCAACACTGGCGATAATGATGACCAGCGTTCCCAGCATGCCCGTCAGGGATTTCAGCATTATCGACAAGAACAGGACGATAACCAGCAGCATCAGCGGGAACAGAGTCTGGCCGTCCTGCTCGGACATTTCCGCAAAGGTGGCATTTACAATGGTTTCACCGGTCAGGTGTATCTTGACCAGGTTAGGATCACGTTCCTCAAATTTTCTCGCCAGCTCCCTGGCATAGTTCACCACCTCCAGCGTTGCCCGGTCAGCAACCCGCTGATCATCCGGCATCACCAGGGTTACCATCACCCCTGTGGTATGACCTTGAGCAGAAACCAGATTGTTCACCAGTTGGGGTTCTGCCAGTGCACGCTTACGTTTATCTGCCAGTTGGTCGACATCAAGACCTGCAGGATCTTCAACTAAATCCTCGACAATCAGGTCGTCATCCACCCCCCAGGTGTACTGGTAGTTAGTGATAGAATCCACTCTGGATGAGTAGGGAATTTTCCAGGCTTCATCAGTGAAATCTTTAATCAGCGCGAGAGTCTGTCGGCTGAAAACCTCCTTGTCCGCCAACTCAAAGACAAACATAACGCTGTCTGATTTGGTGTAGGTGTTTTCAATATGGTCATGAGCCATTAATTGGGGATTATCGGCCGCGAAGAAAAGACGGTAGCTGGTTTCCATATAGAGGTTCTTCGCACCTATCATCAGAAACGCCAGCACTACAAGGCTAAGTCCTGCCAGCCAATAGCGCTGTTTGACCAGCAGATTCACAATCCGATCGTTCATTAACTGTTATCCCCAAAATCCATTCGTTGTTATTAACCCCATTCACCCATCCCGCAACCATGCCATATTCAGAAAGCGACACCAATCTGCAGCGGGTGTTAAACCCATTTCAGCGAATCTGCAAGGATCAATCTAACCGGCGGTCCTGACAAAATTTAGACATATTGTCAGGATTAAGGGGTATTCCTAAGATAATAGACGTTATAGTTAGAAATCTCTGTCCGCGAAAAATCTAGCCTATGATATCAAGTTTAAGATGACAGCATGAGCTGTCCGTACCAGTTTTTCATCAACAGTGGCAGGTGCAGCGGAAGATTATCTCTCATCCACACCACAAAACCGTGCCTACACCAGTCTTGGAAGCAACATGTTTGAATTGTTTATTGAAAGTGCCGGCTTCGCTGCAGAAGTAGTGCTCCCGATTTTTTTCCTGGTGGCACTCGGGTTTCTGCTCCGGCAGTGGAAAATGGTGGATGACCATTTTATAGAGAAAGGCTCGCAGATTGTTTTCAAAATCGCCTTGCCCGCACTGATATTTTTGAATGTATCGACTCTGCAACTGGGAGAGGTCATCCAGGGTCTGCAGTTGATCTACGCCATTGTCGCCACTATTGCAGGGTTCACTGTGGTCTGGTGGATTGCCAAAGCCGGCAATATTGCACCAGCGCAATTGGGGGTTTTTGTCCAGGGCGCCTTTCGCGGCAACCTGGGTATCATTGGCCTGGCCCTCTGCGCCCGCGCCTATGATACGACCGGTGTCGCCATAGGTTCGGTACTGCTCGGCTTCATTACCCTGTTCTATAACATCCTGTCTGTCTGGGCACTGGCGGTTGCCCGCCATCAGTCGGCGCAATTACCGTGGAAAAAGCTAATACATGATTTGGCGACTAACCCGTTGATTATAGCGATAGTCGCCGGACTTATGTTTGCGTCTACCGGCCTGTCGCTGCCTACCATTGTCAAAACCACCGGGCACTATTTTGCTGACCTGACTCTGCCCCTGGCATTACTTTGCGTGGGTGGCTCAGTCAACATGAAGAAGTTACGCCAATCTTCATCACTGGCTGTTCGGGCCAGTTTGTATAAGCTGCTATGGTTGCCGGTGATGCAAATTGTTGTGGCTTATCTGATTGGCATTGAGGGAATCTACCTCGGCACCCTGTTTTTAATGCTGGCAAGCCCAACCGCGACGGTCAGTTTTGTGATGTCCAAAGCCATGGGCGGCGACAGCGAGTTGGCAGCCGCCATTATCGCGCTTTCAACCCTGGCTTCTTTTGTGACATTAAGCGGCGCGATTACCGCACTGAAGCTGCTGGGGTGGATGTGAAACTTGGGAGATGGAAGTAAATTTTGGGAAATGTCCTGATCAGAGGAGCTGTTTAAGCATTCGCACTTCACAGACACCATGTCCGGTACAGCCCATAGGAGCCGATAGAGTTTCAAATCCCATTTTATGATACAGAGCAATCGCTCCCTTGAGGGACTCTGTGGTTTCCAAGTAACACTGACGAAAGCCCTGTCGCCGTGCAAATTCCAGGGCTTGTGTCGCCAGTTGATGGCCAACCCCCAGGCCGCGAGCACTGGGCAGCAAATACATCTTCTGCAGCTCGGCTACACTTTCTTCACCCTGTAACGGAGCCAGACCGCCACCGCCAATGACAACTTCATCCTTTTCCACCACCCAATAGCACGCCCCAGGCCTGTTATAAGCCTGGAACATATTATCGACACTGGCATCACCCACTGCATAACCATTGGCTGCGGTGAGGCCATACTCCTCTGACACCTGACGGATAATATCGGCTATAGCGGAATTGTCGCGTTCTTCGATTGGGCGGATCAAACAGCTGTTTTTCATAAATGAAACCATATACAGAAGCTGGGAAATGTATCGAATATTACGTATTTGCAACAAACTAAATTTCACGCAAAAAAAAAGCCGGAAGTAAAACTCCCGGCCGCAATGTCACGGTCTCGTTCTTGCCACACACCCATCAGATACATGTAAAATAAGCCACGTATCAAACAACCATCAAAGACAAGAACTGAAAACACGCTGTCGTATACACGGCGCGGATTATGTTGATCCGGCCTATGAATCGCAATACGCACAAGCCGAAAAAGTTAGTAAAAATACCAATAAAGCAAATTGCGCGTAAAGTGTGCAAAACTAAACCGGACACCCTAGGGTTTCCGGCGAAGTACATTAAACAAATAAGAAGCCCCTAACAAGTAGCACCTTAGAAAATGAGGCAACATGCAAGTCGATTGTGATTGGTGGCGCGGAGCCGTCATTTACCAGGTTTACCCCCGCAGCTTCTTCGACTCCAATGGCGATGGCATTGGCGATCTTCCTGGGGTAACAGCGAAGATAGACTATATCGCCAGTCTGCACGTTGATGCGATCTGGCTGTCGCCTTTCTTTACCTCCCCCATGAAAGATTTTGGTTACGACGTTTCCGACTATCGCGGTGTCGACCCCATATTCGGCACCCTGGAAGACTTTGATAATTTGATTGTGGAAGCACACAAACGGGGCATTCGTATCATTATTGACCAGGTATTAAGCCACACGTCAGACCAACACGCCTGGTTTAAGGAAAGCCGCAGCAGCCGCACCAATTCCAAGGCAGACTGGTATGTCTGGTCAGAGCCCAAGCCCGATGGCACTCCCCCCAATAACTGGCTGTCGGTTTTCGGTGGTTCTGCCTGGGCCTGGGACAGCCGACGTCGCCAGTATTACCTGCACAACTTCCTCACCAGCCAACCGGACCTGAATTTCCACAATCCAAAAGTGGCTGGCCAGATTCTTAGCGATGTGGAATTCTGGTTGCAACGCGGCGTTGACGGCTTCCGCCTGGATGCCATCAATTTCTGCTACCACGATAAGAAGCTGCGTGACAATCCACCCAACGATGAAATTGCTGAAGGTTCTATCGGTGTGCGCAAGGAAAATCCTTACGCTTACCAAAGTCACAAGTACGACAAGACCCAACCGGAAAATCTGATCTTCCTGCAAAAGATCAGGGCTCTGCTGGATAAATACCCCGGCACCACCACTGTCGGTGAAATTGGCGACGATAACTCTCTGGATACCATGGCGGCCTATACCGCCGATGGCGACAAGCTTCATATGGCTTATTCCTTTGATTTTCTCACTGAACAATGTGACGCCGCCTTATTACGCACCACCATTGAAACTATTGAGACCAAACTCAACGATGGCTGGCCCTGCTGGGCCATCGGAAACCATGACGTCAGCCGGGTAGCGACCCGTTGGGGCAACGGAAGTCCATCCCAACAACGCAACCTGGTGTTTATGGCAATGCTGCTGACCCTGAGAGGCAGCGTCTGTATCTACCAGGGTGAAGAGCTGGGACTGGAGGAAGCTGAATTGGCCTATGAAGATCTGGTCGACCCCTACGGTATAGCCTTCTGGCCCGAATACAAAGGTCGCGACGGCTGCCGTACACCAATGCCCTGGACGTCAGTCAATTCCCGGGCGGGTTTCTCAGAGGTTACGCCCTGGTTGCCCATTTATGCGGGACATATGCAGGCCACCGTATCAGCCCAGGACAGTGATCCGGCGTCTATGCTCAATGCCTACCGGGCTTTCCTGGCCTGGCGTAAACAGCAGCAGGTATTGCTGAAAGGGGACATCCTGTTCCACAAGTCACCGAAAAACACTTTGTTGTTTGAACGCGATGACGGCAGACAGCGCATGCTGATTGCCTTGAATACTTCCGCCAAACCCGTGTCGATGAAAGTGCCTGCAATCAAGGCACCGGCAGGGTCAGAACTTAAATTCGTCAACGCGGACTGGGGCGGCACCAAGCTGCACCTGCCGGCTTACGGAATCGGGTTGGCTTGGCTTGATGTCTGAGTCCGTCCAAAAACACCGGCTTCCTGGCCGGTTTTTTTATTCTCCGGTTCATAGGAATCCGGATCGGGTTTCTCAGCTTCTGTCTGCTCTGAGGTTAAAAGCTCTGCCGCTGCACTGAAGTCAAAGCCGGTATCCTCACCCAATTGCTCAGGATCGAAACGAATACCGCAACCGGCCTTCACCGTTTTGGCCGGAGTCATCAGACTTTTCTTCATTGCTGCCTCCAATTTTTAACATTGCGCCGAAGTCAGAAATTAGCACAGACGAGTTTTGGTGTCTTGACTGAAATCCGGTGAATTTCTATGCCTGCAATATGCCCCGTCTTAGACTAAAGTAATAGAGTAATAGTCATTGCAAAGTCTCTCGCAATTGCTCTATTGGTATCATTGACATCATTCTCCAGGACGAAAGTTTTCTCAATAAACGGATAGCAAGCACTGGTTCGCCTGCTATTGAACAGGTCTTATACCGTTGCCAGACGTTATCAGCTACCGGATAGAAACATGCGCGCACTCATTGTCGAATCCAGCCGTCTGTATCATAAAGTCATCTCACAGATGCTGGAATCTTACGACTTCGAAGTCACCATCCGAGAGAACGGCAAATCGGCAATCGCAGAATCCGAACAACACAAATTTGATGTGATCTGCGTGTCCATGTATCTGACAGACATGAGCGGTGTTGATTTTACCGAAACCATCAAACGTAGTGAGAACAATGCTGCGACCCCGCTGTTGATTATTACCTCGGAATCCAATGCCGATGTCTTGTCGCGTGCACTCAGTTCCGGTGCGACGGACATTATCAAAAAAGACGACCTGACCCGACTGGAAGAACGCCTGCATTCACTTATGCCTCTGGGCCCTTTCCGACATCAGGTCAGTGGATGCGCATTATATCTGGAAGACAGCCTGTCTGTAGCCAAGGCCATGGACGGCAAACTTAAACGCCTGGGCCTTGAAATGGATCATGTATTTTCCATTGATGATGCCATGAAGCTGGCCCTGGAACGTACTTACGATCTGATCATGACTGACATGGTTCTAATGAATGATGAGACCGGCGTCGACTTTATCAGACTGATCCGCAATACCCCTCTGGGGCAACAAATGCCGATACTCGCAGTCACTGGCGTGGAAAACGTCAAGACCAGACTTAAAGCGTTACGGGCAGGAGCCAACGACTACATCACCAAGCCCGTCTTGGACGAAGAACTGTTTGCGCGAATCAATAATCTGGTCGCCACCAAGCGGCTGATCGATCAGCTCAGCAAAGAACGCCAGCGGCTACTAGAGCTCGCCACCACGGATCATTTGACCGGGTTATACAACCGTCATTTTCTGGTGGAAGTCGCCAAACGAAAATTCTCCGATGCCTATCGACACCAATCACCTCTTTCGCTGCTGGTGGTGGATATCGACCACTTCAAAAAAATCAATGATACCTACGGCCACAATACCGGGGATAGCGTGCTCAAAAGTGTAGGGGACTGCTTACAGGACTTTTTCCGTGAAGGCGATTTTGTGGCCCGGATTGGCGGCGAGGAGTTTGTGGTTTTACTCACCCACTGCAACCTGGAAAATGCCGTCTACCGCGCTGAAGAACTGCGGGAAACGATGGAAGACCTGAGCCCGGAAAGTATCGATGTGACTGTCAGCATCGGCACGACCACAATTTCCCATGTTAAGCAGGAATACTTTGACGAGGTCTTTGCCCGCGCAGACCGCGCCCTCTACGAAGCCAAACATGCCGGCCGCAATAGGGTCCACTCGCTTATCCTCGACTGATTTTGTCGATACCGTCCCGAGTCTGAGAAAGCAGCATTAATAATAGCGATACAGGTCTACCTTCTGCTGCAGTATTTCTATCTGCCCTTGCAGTCGGCCATGCAATCTTTTCGCCACGGCGGCGGAGCGTTCATTGTGCGGATGAATCAGACTGATCAACCTCTGCTTATGCAGTACTTCCGCAGCCACAGCTTTTACCGCCCATGCCGCCTCCGTGGCATAACCATACCCCCAGCAATCACGTTGCAGCAGCCAGCCAATTTCCAGTCCCGGCCAGCCCTGGGGCTTGTAAAGTCCGGCTCGACCAATAAGGCCCGGCTGATCGCGACGTTCCACAGCCCAGAGTCCAAAGCCACGCATATACCAGTGCCCCATCACTAATGCCAGATTTTGCCAGGCCTGCGTGGCATCCAGAGCTTTGCCGAGGCCCACATATCTCATCACTTCGGCATCAGCCACCAGATCCTTGTAGCTGTCATAATCCGATGGTCGAAATTGGCGCAGGTTCAAACGCTCGGTTTTCAGTGTCAGGGGAATTCGGGTACTCATGTAGTCAGCCTTGGAGTTTTTGGGGTTAATCACTCTTGCATCGTCTAGAATAGAAAGAGCCAAACCTCCAAAGGATAAAAGATGCCACCATATAAGCAAGAATTTGGTTTCAAAGAAATTGTCGACTCTGCGGCTGACGGAGTGATCGTGACACAGGCCGACCAGATCGATTTACCGGGCCCTACTATCGTATACGTCAATGACGCCATGACCCGACTCAGTGGGTATAGCGCTGAAGAGCTATTGGGGCAGACACCGCGTATCCTCCAGGGTGAAAAAACCTCGGTTACCACGAAAATCCTGATTCGCCAGCACCTGGAAAATAAACAACCACTACGGTGCCGGATTCTGAACTATCGCAAGGACGGCACCAGTTATTGGGCGGAATTAAGCCTGATGCCGTTGACGTCAGACACAGGGGAAGTCACGCATTTTGCCTCTATTCAAAGGGATATCACCAGCTATAAAAAAGTGGAAGATCTGCTTCTGGACCTGCCCAATCTTGATACGGAGACCCAGCTGTTGAGCAATGCTGCCTTTATGGAAGCGCTGGAGAAAGAGTGGCGACGTTCGTACCGCCATCACTCCGTATTCACCCTGCTGATATTTGAAATCCTGGATGGAGGCCGGCGCCTATCCCAACTGGATACCGATTGTCTGAAGCTTCTCGGCAGTCTCTGCCAAGATCTGGTGCGCAAGGAAGACACAGTCGGTCGCACAGCAGGCAATGAATTTTGCATACTGATGCCTGAAACCGGTGAAGTGCTGGCCCAGCGGGTTCAACATCGTTTGCAAACAATGTTTGAAAGCCGCAGGAACAATCAGCCCAGCTTGCAAAATAGACGCCTCGGCATCCATTCAGCGGTTGCCGAAATGACATTATTGGATGCTGATGCCAATGCGGTGATAAAACGAGCCCGGACGGCTGTCAAAAATGGATACTGAGGCTTTCTGGTGTATGTTTACACCTCAATAGCGCAATGATTTTCCTGCTGTTGCTGATCGCTGGCGCATGAATCATACCTCACCTTCTCCAGGCCGATCTGTCACTCGTAGGTTTAACCGACGGTATCAGCCTGGGCATTACTTGGACCAGCGCATGATTTCCTCAGGAATCCTGGACAGCGCCAACACCTGGCTGGCGGCCCCTAGCTTAGCCGCCGCGCCCGGCATTCCCCAAACCACGCTGGATTCTTCATCCTGGGCAATGGTTTGAGCACCGATTTGCCTTAATCTCAACAGAGATTCGGCACCGTCTTTCCCCATACCTGTCAGCATGATACCCAGGGCATTTTCACCCGCTGCTCTGGCCACCGAATCAAACAAAACTTCCACACTGGGCTTATGCCGGTTGACCAGGGGTCCGTCATTGAGCCGACAGACGTATTTGGCACCGGACCTGACCACCTCAAGGTGCTGTTCACCCGGTGCAATATAGACACGCCCAGTGGTAATAGGAGCACCTTCATAAGCCTCCTCAACCTTTAACGGCAACATCTTGTCCATGCGCTCGGCAAAAGAGCGGGAGAAGGTACCGGGAATATGCTGGGTAATCACGATGCCGGGCACGGAAGTGGGCAGTCCGAGTAACACATCCCGAATCGCATCCAGGCCACCGGTAGACGCGCCGATGGCGACCAGCCTGTCAGTGGTGGCAAATATCGGTTGAGGATACTCAACCTGCCGGGCACTTAGCTTTTGGTAATGCTGCAACTGTTGTTGCTTCAGGATCAGTTTCTCTCTCGGAACCTGTGCAGCCATCCGGATTTTTTCAATGATGACTGCGGCTTTATCCTCAATACCCTCACGTAGATCAAGGTTGGGTTTGGCAATAAAATCGATGGCCCCGGTCTCCAGTGCATCCATAGTGACCTGTGCGCCTTTATCGGTCAGGCTCGAAATCATCACCACCGGCATGGGACGTAAACGCATCAGATTACGCAGGAAAGTAATACCGTCCATACGCGGCATTTCCACATCCAGAGTGAGCACATCCGGGTTATACAATTTAATTTTTTCCCGCGCCTGATAGGGATCGTTGGCAGTGTCCACCACTTCCAGGTCCGGTGCCTGATTGATAATTTCGACCAGTAGTTTCCGCATCAAGGCAGAATCGTCCACAACCAGCACTTTAAGCTTTTTATCCGCCACGACCTAACAGGCCTCCCAGGAAGGCATCCTTTCAACGTTGAGATCAATCGATATCAGCATCGATAACGTGGTACAAGGATGAAAACCAGCTATCAAAAAAGATCGATATCCCCCGTTTCCACAGGCTGTTGCTTGAGGTTGTCCATGTACCGTTCCTCCCGTTGCAACACGGTATCGTTGTGCAGGGATTCGATACGCTTCAGCAAAACCTTACCGGTGCCGGGATCGTACAGAATCTTACGGGGGTGATTTCCACCCAGGTCTTCGGCGGCCACCCGAAAGCCCTCAACCTCAAGGTAACGCCTTACGAAAGTGATATTTTTATCGCCTATGCTGCCCATGGACCGAATGACGTTACCGCCGCCAAACAGCTTGAATTCAAGGCGGTCACGGCTGCCACTGAGTTTCATTACATCATTGATCAGGTGTTCCATGGCATAGTTGCCGTACCGGTACGCATCACTGATAACGCTGACATTACCCTGGGAATTCTGTGGCAACATGAAATGATTCATGCCGCCTATACCGGTTTTCGGATCCCGTACACAGGCAGATACGCACGACCCCAGCACAGTGCCGATCATTTCTTTCTCCAGAGTGACGTAGTATTCCCCGGGCAGAATTTTCGCGATAAAACATTTCTTATGCGGGTCCCAAAACCGGTTTACCCCTTTGAACCATGGCAGACAGGTTGGAGGAAGACTTAGCTTGGCGGACATTCAGCGTGACTCCTTTAGCCTTTTGTACACAGTGTTTCCAAGTGACTGGAACTGGCTGGAAATACCATGCAAGGACTCTGAGTGACCCAGGATCAGATAGCCGTCGTTAGCCAGACTGGCAGCAAACCTCTTCATCAATGCAATCTTGGTTTCCCGGTTAAAATAGATCACTACATTACGGCAGAAAATCACATCAAAAGGCCGTGCGTGACTAAAATTTTTGATCAGGTTCAGCCGTTTAAAGTGGATATTCCTCCGCAACTCGCGGGCGACACGGGCATAACCCTCGTTTTTCCCGGTACCGCGGAGGAAATACTTTCTTTTTAGTTCCATTGGTATGTTCTTGATCCGGTCCAGTTGATAAATGCCCTGGTCGGCATGTTCCAACACAGCAGTATCGATATCCGTGGCAAGAATATTCCAGTTGAAACCCTGCAAAAGGGCAGCTTCCGCCAACGTGATGGCGATCGAGTAGGTTTCCTCCCCTACCGAACAACCGGCAGACCAAACTGACAAGCTCCTCTGGCCTCGCGCTTTAATGTCGGCTACCACCTGCTGGCTTAAAAACCTGAAGTGATGTTCTTCACGAAAAAACGATGTCAGATTCGTGGTCAACGCGTTGATAAAATGTGGGAATTCCTTTTCCGTATCCTGCTTCAGATAGCGTATGTAGTCATCAAAGCCGACAAGGTTCAACTGTCGCAGGCGTTTGGTGAGCCTGGAGTAAAACATTTCAAACTTGTTATCCGCCACCACAATCCCGGAATACTCCTGGCTTAGCTTGCGAAAGTAATCGAAATGACGGCGGGTGAATTCAAAGTCCCGAACCTGGCGCTCCGCTTCCATGACAGACCCCGGTCAAATTATCAGATACTTATCCAGCCCAACGGTTTTGATAGCCTGATTAAGACTGTCACTGCCTGCCGACCATTCAATGGTGCCGCCATTCTCTTCCAGTCGTTGCTGTGCAGCCAATATAAGCTGCAAACCCGCAGTATCCACGACTTCAACACCACCGGCATCCAACTGCAGGTTCTTTTCATATCCAGGCTGCTGAAGCAGCTGGTGCAATGGTTCTACCGTCGAGATGGTCAGGCTGGCGGGTAGTTTGATCGGCGGGTTCTTTTTGCGGGTCATTTGTCTGTGGCCTCAATCACTTGAGAGAACGTTTCCGGGTCCAGCAGCGTATCGACATCAATCAGCAGTACCATGCCTTCGTCTCGCTTCACCAAACCCTTGAGATAACGGGTATCCAATTTTGAACCCAATTCCGGTTTGGCTTTAATGTCATCCCCTCGCACATCAATCACATCCGCCACCCGGTCCACCACCATGCCCATGACATGTTCACGCTGTTGATCCTCCCGTTGCTGCCGCACGGAGACCAGAATCACAACGGTTTCGCGATCATACTCACCAGCCCCCAGCGCGAACTTCATCCGCAGATCCACGATGGGTACAATGCCGCCACGAAATTCAATCACGCCCTTGATATATCCGGGCACATTGAGTATTTCCCGGGGTTTTATCCAGCCACGAATTTCCCGCACCCGTAGTATGTCCAGGCCATAGGCATCCGCCCCCATTCTGAATGTAAGAAACTGCAGCGGCGCTTCAGCTTTGGTTTCTCTATTGCTGCTGGTTTTCATCAGAAGACTTCCCAGTCATCATCAGATTCAGGTTTGGAGGACTGCATCGCTTCGCGGCTGACATTCGCTGATCCTGATTTGTTATTCCCCTTGCTGTTACCTTTACCGCTGTCCTGACCATAGCGACCGCCCTTACCATTGTCTTTAAAGGCAACCTGGCCTTTATGACTACCATAATCCTTGTGCGTATGATGGGCCCCCGCAACCCCGTGGACCGGGTAATTGGTCGTTCTGGGCGCAAGAGAAATAGCTGAGCTTTCGTCCGCCTGGAAGAAAGACATCACCTGCACCATTTGTCCGACACTATCCAACGAGGATTCCGCAGAGGACGCGGTTTCTTCCGCCAGTGCCGCGTTTTGCTGGGTGATTTCATCCAATTCCGTAATGGCCCGGTTGATCTGGTCAATGCCGGAACTCTGCTCTTCAGTAGCAGCGGCAATGTCGGAAATCAGGTCCGACACTTTCTTCACATTCGCAATAATATCGTCCAGGGTGACGCCGGATTCATTAACCAGCTCGGACCCGGCCTGCACTTTTTTGACGCTGTCTTCGATCAGCTCCTTGATTTCCTTGGCAGAGGTGGCACTGCGCTGCGCCAGATTCCTTACTTCCGTTGCCACCACGGCAAAGCCACGCCCTTGTTCACCGGCTCTGGCAGCTTCCACAGAAGCGTTGAGCGCCAGCAGATTGGTCTGGAAGGCAATGTCATCAATGACGCCGATTATTTCGGCAATCTTACGACTGGCTTCGTTAATTTCCGTCATCGAAGATACGGTTCTTTTCACCACCTCGCCGCCTTTGGCCGCAGATTCGCGTGCCAAGCTGGACAGCTGATCGGCCTGCCGGGAATTATCAGCCGTATTGCGCACATTACTGGCCAGTTCCTCCATACTTGAGGCAGTTTCCTCCAAACCTGAACTTTGTTTTTCTGTACGCTCGGAGAGTTGGTTGTTACCAGTGGAAATTTCCTGGTTGGCCGCCCTGACACCTTCAGTGGAGACCAACAACTGGCTGACGATGCCGTTCAACCGATCTACACTGTCGTTGACTGAGTCTGAAATATTCAGGTACTGGCCTTCGTAGTTAGCATCCATACGGCCGCTCAGATCCCCTTGGGCCATCTTGCTGACGACAGCATCAATGTCATCCAGCACGGCATCAACAATTTGCACAAATTCGTTGAGTCCTTGTGCCAGGCTGAGGAAGAAACCCTCCTTGCCTTCCAGCGACAGACGTTCTTTGAGGTCCCCTTGCTTGGCCGCACCGACCAGCTTCTGAACCTCATTCTCTGCCATCACCTGATCAGTCATATCGCGCCATTCCACAACAAATCCGAGGATTTCTTCTTTGCTGTCCCTGATGGTTCCGGCAGTGAGATCAAAATGGCTGTCGCCCAGCATCAGACTTGCGTCATGGGGAGATTTAAGTTGTGTCAGCAATTGACGCTGATGGGCTGGGTTTTTATGGAAGAAGTCAATGCATTGTCCCTGCAACTGATCCGCATTGAATTGTGGAAGGCTTTTTTTAATTTCCGGCTCTGCCGCTTTAAGAACACGTTTTACAGAAGGGTTCATATACACAATATTGAACTGCTCATCTGCGACCATCAATGCCGTGGATGTAGTCTCAACAGCCTGCTGCAGGCGGGTCATTTTGACCATCTGTTCCATTTCCCGTTGGTTTCTTTCGCGCAATTGATCCCTCATACTACGCAACTGCCCGTATACACCCGTACGCTCTGCCAGCTCCTGGTCCAGCATCCCCCCAGCAATATTGTTGGCAATAGTCTCCAATTCCATGGGCTCCCCGCCAAGACTATGGGAAAGATTGCGGATAATAAGAAAGCCAAACCCGGCACTCAGGAGCACCACTATTACTCCGCCAAATAAGGAAAGATTACGATGCAATAGTGCTTGCTCCTTAATCGTATCCGCTTGTCTCTGCATATCCTGTAGCGCAATATCCCAGAGACTGAAGATCTCCCCCAAGGCAATAGTCGCCAGCTGGAAAAAGGTGTCAACCGCAGTATCAGGCAGGGTTGAATGGCTTTCCATCGTCGCCACACGTTGATTAAAACCGTTAATCATCTGCTTCATACTATTCATGGATTCAGACAAAATTTGTACTAGCTGACGGTGACGCTCCGAGTCCAGTTGCCCTACTCTTTTAACTTCTGTTTCAAGCATCTGAATCCGCTCATCTATCGTCAATTGCAAGCCCAAAGCGGTTGCCAGATCAGCTTCATGAACCACACCTGAACTCACAAAGTTTTTGAGAACTGGAGAGAAACTCCCCCTAAGTTTACCGATGTCTTCGACTAGGTGAGGTAAGGTATCGGTAGTTAATGGCGCCAAAATATGAGTGCTGGCATCCGAACTGAGAGCCAGCATAGCGTCCTCCGCAATCACCCGATAAACTGCAACCAGTTGCTTGATTATTCCAGTATGTGAATTAAAACTGGAAAGCGCATCCATTGTGCCTAGATTACTGTTCAGGTTATGCCAATCCTGCTGCAGACGCCTGAGCATTTTTTCCGCATCGCTTGATATGGGGTTCTCTGAAACTACAGTCAGAGCCTTATCAAACGCCGAATCTATATTGGTTGCCAAGATGCCCAGCTGACTCGCAGCCTGCGAGTTTCCCGATTTGGCTAGCGCGACAGTTCCACGATGCAGGGCAAGATCTTTTTGGATAGGTACCAAAGCAGCGATAATGGTAGCGCCCTGGCGTTCCGATTCACGCAATTCCACTTCCCGTGTGACTCCCGATAAAATATATACCAGGCTCAGCGCCAACGGCATGATGATGATTAATGCAAATAGAGTAAGCTGTTGCCATACTTTCAATCGATTCAACATGCGATCTTCCCTCCAAACGAACTGAAACCTAAAACTTAATAAATTGATGGAAACCAGAGGCCATAAAAATGTTAGAAAATAGCTGCATCACGCTAGCCCAGGTATGACCACTTCTACTGCTGAATTTTATTGCCCAGTCTCTTCCAGCCCCAGGGCTTTGATCAGATCCAGCATGACAATCATGCGTCCGGAAAACTCCACTACACCACAGGCAAACTGGGTCGCTTTGCGTTTTTTAAATTCAGGCGCAGGTTGAATCTGTGAAGTCGGGAAACGAACCACATCAGTCAGCTCATCCACCACTGCCCCCTGCACTTTCTCACGGCCCTGGTTCTCAATACTGAACATGATCACGACCGTGTGTTTGCTATATTCATACTTCTTGAGGCCTATGCGCTTACGTAAATCGATAATCGGTACGATGGCCCCCCGGACATTGATCAGCCCACACTCCCACTTGGCCGAATGCGGCACGCGGGTGACAGGTTCCCAGGCCCGAATTTCTTTTACCTTCATAATAGGAACGGCATATTCTTCGCGCTCAAGACTGAATGTCAGGTATTCATCGCCGATTTCACCAGACTGGCTGCAGTCCAGATCGTACTCATCCAGCTCATCCGACTTCTGCATAGAATTCTCCTGCATCCTGCAGCTGCGCCAGCCCGCCGACGTCAAGAATCAGCGCCACTTGCCCGTCCCCTAAAATGGTAGCGCCTGAAACCCCGTCGACGGCACGATAATTGTCCTCCAGCGATTTAATGACGATTTGCTGCTGGCTTGACAGGTCATCAACAAAGAGCCCAAAGCGTTTACTTTCATGCTCGACGATCACCACAATGCCATCCTCAAGATGCTTCATTCCCTCGCCTTCAGCAGGAGCATCCAGCGCCTCTGCCAGGCGCAAAACCGGCAGGTACTGACCGCGCAGCTTTATCGTTTCACCGCTTCCCGCCACTTTATTCACCATTTCAGGGTGGAGCTGTAGCGACTCGATAATGGATACCAGAGGAATGACATAGATTTCATTGCCGATATTGACCAACTGGCCGTCCATAATCGCCAAGGTAAGCGGCAGGCGAATCACAAAGCGAGTGCCATGACCCAACCTGGATTCCACATGGATATTGCCTCCCAGGCTTTGCACATTGCGCTTCACCACATCCATTCCCACGCCGCGGCCGGACAAGTCACTGGCCTCGTCCTTAGTAGAGAATCCAGGCATAAATATCAGCTCGAAGATCTGCTGTTCACTAAGTATGGCATCCTCGGAGATCAGGCCCTTGCGCTTGGCTTTATCGAGCAGCATCGTCGGGTCCAGGCCCTGACCATCGTCCTCCACTTCGATAACGATATTTCCCACTTGGTGATAGGCCCGCAGGCACACTGTGCCATGCTCAGGCTTACCGCTTTCCATGCGCTCGGCCATGGTTTCGATGCCGTGATCGACACTGTTGCGCACCAGGTGCACCAGGGGGTCGGAGATCTTTTCAATGACCGTCTTATCCACCTCTGTGGACTCCCCGCTCAGCACCAGCTCGATATCCTTGGACAGCTGCTTACTGAGATCACGGACCATGCGGGGAAAGCGGCTGAAACAAAATGAAATCGGCAGCATTCTGATCTGCATAACCCCTTCCTGCAGAGCCCGTGTTTGCTGGTGCAACTGCACCAGTCCCTGTTGCAGCCGTTCCATGTTTTGCAACGCTTCGTCTTCACTGAGCATGTTCAACATGGATTGGGTAATTACCAGTTCACCCACCATATTAATTAGCGCATCCACCTTACCCAGGTCTACCCTGATCGATTGGCTTTCAACTGCAGCAGGCGCAGGTGCTTTGGTTTTCGAAGGCGCAGATTGCGGCGTTACACTTAGGGCTTCGGGCTCAGTATTCGGGACTGCCGATACCGTTGCCAACGTTGCTTCAGGCTTTATCAGAACTGGGTTGTCCGACACTGTCCCTTGATTCTGAGTGGAGTACTCGGGCACTGGTTGCATTTGCATCATTGGGGCAATGATCAAATCACACTCATCCTCTACCCAGGCAAATATTTCGTCGATGAGGGCCTGCTCAATTGGGGCACCTATCTCCAGAGTCCAACTCAGGTAGCTGTTATGAGGCTCAAAATTTTTCCAATCCGGCAACTGACTGACGTCACAACTAACTTCCAGAGGGCCTGTTTCTCCAAGCTCTCGAATGATACGCAAAGGGTCATTTCCCCGTTGCATCATTTCCTTGTGCGGGGAAAAGACAATCCGCCACCCTAACAGAGTAGGGGACAATTCTTCAGTGTCGGTAACAGAGGTGTTGTCGGTAACAGAGGTATTGCCAGTTTCAGTGGCCGGGGCATCAGACACCGGAGCAACGGCAGGTGCCTGCGACATGATCTGCTCGAGGGAGTATTTATACTCGGTGAAGTGACCCTCTTCGACCAATTCGTTCGCTTTGGCTGCCGCCAACAGCACACGCAAGGTGTCCACCGACCCCAGCAAAACGTCCACAATATCCTGACTGAGTTGCCGTTTGCCTTCCCGGATCTGGTCCAGCAGGTTTTCCATGACATGGGTATAGGAGGCCACCTGGTGAAAGCCGAAAGTGGCACTGCCACCCTTGATGGAATGGGCCGCCCTGAAGATGGTATTAATGATTTCAGGGTCCGTCGCATCCAGATCCAGCGCCAGCAATCCGGACTCAATAGCATTGACCGCCTCGTTACTTTCTTCAAAAAAGACGTTATGGAAACGGGTAATATCAATGCTCATCAGTCCCTCCCTGTCCTTTGACGCCATCCTAGAGTTCAGCTATTCGCTCAACCGAGTACCTTTTTGATCGTGGCAACCAGCTGTTCCGGATTGAATGGTTTAACAATCCAGCCTGTGGCCCCGGCAGATTTGCCTTCAGACTTTTTATCTGCACCGGATTCAGTGGTGAGCATTAACAGAGGGGTAAATTTGTAGTTGGCCTCAGCACGAAGATTTCGTATGAGGGTAATGCCATCCATGATGGGCATATTGACGTCCGTAATCACCAGATCGTATTTGCCGGACTTTGCCTTCCCGAGCGCCTCCTGACCATTAGAGGCTTCATCGACCTGATAACCGGCACCTTGCAGCGTAAATGACACCATTTGACGCATGGAGGCGGAATCATCAACCGCGAGAATCTTAGCCATATCATCCTCGATATTTGATCAATACTTAATCATTAAGTAAAAAAAGCATAGCAGCCTGCTGAAATATCGCACGTTCATTGCCAAATATTTTTCTATCCCCCAAGGTACTAACACATGCTATTTAGCGTCCTGTCACTCCAACTCAATTGCGACCACTACCCGAGACCCGTCAGGATCAAATTCCACGCTCTTGCATAAAGTTTGCAACAGCGGTAAACCACGGCCAAAACCTGCATCATTACCATCCAGTTCAGCCGGAATCGGGGAAAATCCATCACCGCTGTCCATCACTTCAACCCACATCGTCAGGGGAACACGGTTATTAAGCCTGATCCCCATTCAAACCTGACCAGCAACTCAGGTAATTTGGTCGCTGCTGACGTTTGCATTTCCGAAGCAGGAAGCGGCTCCTCAAACTCTTTGGCACTTCCTGTCTCGGAACAGCGAATTTCCACCAGCGAAATATCATCCTGCAACTCAGGATCGGCATTGAAGCTATAGACGGCCTGAACGATGGCATCACTCAGCCCACTATTGGCCTCGCTCAGTACCTGCAGTAATTTGTCTTCGCCAAACATTTCACCAGCGGCATTAACACATTCGGTCACACCGTCCGTAAGGAATATAAGCCGGTCTTCGGGTTCCAGGGAGATAACTTCAGGGGCTGACTCAAACTCATGATCTTCGAGAATGCCCAGAGGCATGTAGCTGGAACTTAAAGTACGCCTGATCTCACTGCCCACAGTGATAATATAGGCGTCCGGTAGTCCGCCACACCAAACCTCAATGCGGTTACGCAAGGGGCTGATTTCTCCCAGGGTTGCAGCAAAAAACATGGTGTCAGGCAGGAACTTTTTCATGAGCATATTCAGTTCACGGCCGATGTCAGATATCGGCAGGTTGCGCTTGCTCATGGTTCGAAAGGCCTGAGATACCGGAATGGACCCCACAGATGCGGCCAAACCGTGTCCGGTAAAATCACCGATCAGGAATCAGCAGACGTGGCTTTCAACTCCCCCAGGGTAGAGTCACAGTAATCACCCATCGAATGAAGGAATTGAATGTGTTTCTGCTCCAGTAGTTGATTTTGGGAAACTTGTTCTGTGGGAAGATCTTCCGGTCGGGAGAAAAATACCGTCGCCATGGCCAGAATGGTGGCTGCCGTATATCCCCCTTGCCCCCATGGCACTGGCAAGAACCAGGAAATAATTAGTAATACTCCCGAAATTGTCAGCAGGACCTGAACCTTCCTGCCCATCGACTGAACACTACTCATAGCGTTTATCCTTAACTGGTATTTCGGCAAAGCAAATCTAACGGCGATTAATTTCCCTCAAACACTGGCTGAGTTTTATTCTCGGACGGCTGTTCCAGGGCTTCAAGGACCACCATTCTAATACTCTAAACCGACTGCCCTTTACCTCAATGATAGATACGTTTTGGGCAATTCTGGCTAACTTCTGTACAAAAATAAATAATAACTATAGTCCAATCCAATAGAGATAAAAGCGCGGGAAATTTTCTTTTTCACGATTCAATTGGCTTCAACTTGTGTGGCATTCAGGTGGGGGTGTTCTACAATTTTGAAAGTGGCAAAAGGACTCAGGAGCCAGAATATGGGAACACCATACGAAATCGGATTGTGTGGAGAACTGGGATCAGACATTACAAGTGCCTGTAAGCAAAACCTTAATTTCACTTCGCTACAACCTCAGAAGTTAGTTCCTGACAAACTACGAGACAAAAAGTTTGACGCCATCCTCTTGTGTCTTCCTGAAAATACAAGTGAGGGATTATCACTGCTCCTGAAACTGACAGAAATGGAAGACGAAAGCATTCCACCTTGTCTTGTAATCATTCATGCAGCAGACGTGGACACAAAAGTCACCCTGCTAAATGCCGGTGCAGACGATGTTATTGAGTCTACCTCCACTGCTCCTGAATTGCTCAGTCGGATCAACAAAGCTATTACCAACCATGTCGCCAACCGGCAGCTCAAGTCCCAGCTGACACTGGCCAACCAAATAGCCATGAGTGCCATGACGGACACCAGTGACCTGGGCAACAATAACCAGTTCCTGGTTAATGCAGGACAATGCGACAATTTTGACCAGTTGGGCCAGCGCCTGTTCCAGGCACTGGACTACTACGGGCTGAACTGCAGCCTGCAGATTCGCGGCCGCTTTGAAGACAAAAACATGGAGCGCAGCGGGCTGGCCCGTGAACTTGAAGCGCAACTACTATCCCATTTTCAGGCAGCGGGACGCTTTCACCAGTCGGGCAAACGCTTATTCTGCAACTATGGCAGCGCCTCTCTTTTAATCAAAAATCTGCCTGTAGAAGACGAAGTCCGCTGTGGCAAGATCAGGGACAATATATTTACCCTGATGCAGGGTATGGATACACGGATTAATGCCCTGGATGACAAGACGGAAGCCGAACTAAAGATGCGCTTACTACAAGACCTGACCGGCAGAATGAAACAGACATTATTGAAGATCGAGGAAAGTTTTTTAGCTATTACCGATGATATTGTCCAGGTTACTGAACAGACCAATGAACAAGTAACTAACGCGCTCAATTATCTCGGTCTGAGTGAAAATCAGGAACAGGCTATCTGCGATATCATGAATGAGTTGATTACCAACACCAATGCTATCTTTAATCGCGGCTTAAAAATCAATGAACAGCACCGGCATTTCTTCGACAAGATAGACGATATAATGCAGTCCCCCGGGGATAACCAACTTGAAGCAATGGCGGCACTCAAATCATTGCTATAGTCCCCACCGGCGCATGATTAGTATCGCTGGAGGATAGCGAGTGCCAAATTGAAGTTATACAGAAATCGCTAAAAAGCATTTGCTTGGCGTAAGCATGTTTTTCTGGACGACGGCTGCTGTCTGAATAGCAGGAGGCTACCAGGAATCTGCTAAGACTATAAATGTAGCGCGCTCGTGTAGAGCGCTTCAATCAGTGACGCTGCCGAAAATTTCGTCTTGGCCGCTCTTCACGTGGGCGAGCCTCATTGACTTTAATACTACGTCCCATGAGGTCTCTGTCATTCAGTTGCTGAATGGCGGCTTCTGCCTGACTGTTATCAGACATTTCCACAAAGCCGAAGCCCTTGGACCTGCCCGTTTCCTTATCGCGGATGACATTACAGCTACTGATTTCGCCAAACGCGCCGAACGCTTCCCGCAGTTCGTCTTCCGTTACCTGATAGGCCAGGTTACCCACGTATATATTCATCAAACTGTCTCTTCTTATTTCAGCGTTTGTAGCGGTCTCACTATCAGGCAACCAAACGCCGCTTTAGTCGATAGTGATCAGCCAACCTCTGGCTAATAGGGTTGTACACTGACAGGTGCAATGGGTTTAAATCTGGATCAAAACTGATTAAAGGTCAAATAATGCAAACTCTGACTTTGGCATATACCGATGACAACATTATTGCATCTACTTCTTACAGTCACTGCACAAGGGTAGAGATAGCCATCTCATTGGCAGTCGCCGCCACAAAAATCAGACTTCCTCCAGGAGTTCGATCTTAAGTACGCATTTCTTCACTTCAAAGGTATGAGTGATGGAAGGGAAGTAAGGCTCATCAATCGGTACAGAGACAGGACCGGCCGCCGAGCCGAAAGTGGCTGTGTGCTGGGACGGTGCTATTTCAGCTGACTCTTCGACTACATAGTCCTTGAAACAGACTTTTTCCAATACATCAAAACCACTGGCCTGGGCGTCCACGCTCAGCTCTGCAGCCCGTTGCAGGACAAACTGTTCCGCCTGGGCCATGGAAATATCTTCGTAAGACTCGTAGGTTACCTGATAAAAACCGTCACCCAATTGAATTTCGCTGTAACCATGAGGCCGTTTTCCTTCCTTAGCCATATATAACGGCTTGGCCTCAAAGGCCGAGCAGCCTACCAAGCCTGTAACAACAACTGCAGCGAGCAGAGAACGCATATATCGTAATCCTGTGGTAACGGGAGAGATGAGCTTTCCACCTGAGAGAAGTGCATCCAACCTAAATAGAGAACATGCAACATAAAACCAGGGGAGGCCAGCTACAAATCTACCACAGTTTCAGGCGGTGTTATTGGACCCTATTAACAAAAAAAACCGATCCGGGAGTTCAATGACCCGACTATCGATTGCGCCCCTAGATCCATTTAACCTAAACAACTGAACCTATATGACAAAGAGTTAAGCCTGCTACCGAAATTTTGCACTAAAATAATTTACCTGTAGCAGTGCTTCCCGGCGCAAACGACCTGGAAGTCAACAGTATCCGTAATATCCTATTGATTTGAACACCGACCCTGTTGCCGGTCAGTATAGGAGTTCCCCCATGCAATTGTCTGATAAGACCCCCATTCGCCTGGTGCAGGTTTCCCTGTTTTTCTCGGTCGCCAATTTTATTTTTTCCGGATTTAATTGGCAGAGCTTAATATTTTTTGCCGTTTTCACCTTGTCCGTGTATACGACAACACGCTTGTTTATCCTGCTGAATGAACTGCAGCAAACGGCGGCTGTTGATATCACGGAATTAAAAATGTACCTGGGAGTCGCTGCTATTCTCTTCATTGGTATAGCCACCTTTTCTTACTCCTATGTTTTCGGAGTGTTCTATCTATTCGTGGTTGGCGTTTATTTCATCTCCCCTTACGATCGAGCCTGGCTGGCCGGGCGTTCAAAAATCGTGGTATTTGACAATAAAGTGGAATACCGCGAAGTCTAAACTTCGCCCTGAAAACGATTCACCGCAGTTGATCTAACCCTTTAGAGAAAATAGGATATCGGCCACCGGCAATGGCGGTCACTATCCTATCTGTACCGACGAAACTATCCCCGTTCTGTACCTACCACACTTCATCTCACTCTCTATACTGAGCTGTAATTGCCAATTTATTAGATTGGCTACTACCGACAGCAATCGATAAATGGGTTCGAGTACTATGAGAACGCTTGGCATACTTGGGGGAATGAGCTGGGAGTCTACTGCCTCCTACTACCAGATTCTGAATCGCGGCATTAACCAGCGCGCAGGGGGATTACACTCCGCCCCACTACTCCTGGCCAGCTATGATTTTGCGGTCATTGAACAACGACAAGCTACCGGTGACTGGCCGGCGCTGGGCAGAATTCTGGCAGACACAGCCTCACGTCTCCAAAATGCCGGGGCCGAAGGCATCCTGATATCCACTAACACCATGCATCAGGTGGCCCCTGAAATTGAAGCCCGAATCAGTGTTCCTCTGCTCCACATCGCTGATGCAACTGCCACTGCATTGCAGGCCAAGAACATCCGGCGGGTCGCTCTGCTGGGCACCATCTACACTATGCAAATGGACTTTTACCGCACTCGACTGCAGCAACGCATGCCAATAGAAGTACTGACTCCAGCAGATGACCAGCAACGGGAATTAAACCGCATTATCTATGAAGAGCTGTGCCTGGGTCAGTTAAAGACAGAATCCCTGAACTACTATCGACAGGTCATTGACGGGCTGATCGAACAAGGTGTGGAAGGAGTGATCCTGGGCTGCACGGAAATAGGCTTATTGGTAAAACAGCAAGATATTGCCGTACCACTGTTTGACACAACGGACATTCACTGCAATGCAGCTATTGAATGGATGATAGGTTCAGACTGATCCTGGGGAGCAAATAGGGCACCGACCCAATATTCAGGCAGGTGCCAACCTGGGAGCAATAGGGTATTGCCGGTTACACTTCGGTATTAGTCAGTGCCTCAGCGGCTCCCAACAATCCTGTATAAGGCTCCAGCACCACAAATACCGGTATGGATGCCATATATCTGCGCATACGTCCTTTATTCTCAAAGGCTTCACGAAAGCCACTGGCTTTAAAGTATTCTGCAAATCGGGGAATGATCCCACCACATACATAGACGCCACCCAGTGCACCGATAGTCAGTACCGCATCCCCGGCCACCTGGCCGAATATACGACAAAACATCTGCAGACTCTGCTCTGCCGGAATATCTTTTCCTTCAAGCGCAGCCTGGGTAATATCAGCCGGCTGGCTGAACTCTGGTTCTTGGCCGGAGATCTGTGCCAGGCTTTGATAAAGATTAACCAACCCTTCACCACAGAGTATGCGTTCCACGGACACCCGCTGGAAGCGTTGCATCAATAACTTCAGGACTTCCATTTCAGTGAGGTCGGTCGGCGCAAAACTCACATGCCCACCTTCTGTGGACAAGGGAACCCAGTTACCGGAAGTTCGTATCAAACCAGACACACCCAATCCGGTTCCAGGCCCGATAACCAGACGCGCCCGCGCCAAATCAGTGCTTTCGTCGACACATCCACCGACCTGAATCAATTGATCCGGCGAGATATGGGGCACGCCTAAAGCCATACCGGTAAAATCATTGATACATTTAAATAAGGACAGACCCAGCTTTTCCTGCATTTCAGTGCGGGAAAATTCCCAGTGGTTATTCGTCATTTTGATCCTGTCCTGATGCACGGGACAGGCAAAGGCAATACTGGCCTGCCTGACTGTGGAAACCTGCCTGCGTTCCAGGTAATCCACCACCGCGCCGTCCAGATTGGGATAATCCTGACACGGCAGTACGGCAATATGTTGCAACTCTGTTGATCCAGGTTCCACCAATGCAAAACGGGCATTGGTGCCACCGATGTCACCTACCAGGGCATAGGCTTGTTCAATCATTGGTACCGCTCCAGAACATAGATGCTCCTTCTTCAGGATTGCTGGCATTTTGCCGCAAGGCACCAAATAACTCACGGCCAAAGTTGAAGTGGCGATCCGTCAGATCAATCGTCAAAGCTGTACGTTGGGCCAATTCGCTCTCATCCACTACCATCTGTAGTGTGCCGGCTTTGGCATCCAGACGGATAACATCTCCATCCTGCACTTTTGCCAGAACACCTCCATTAGCCGCTTCCGGATAGACATGAATAGCCGCAGGTACTTTACCCGAGGCCCCAGACATTCGGCCATCGGTCACCAGGGCCACTTTGAAGCCACGGTCCTGCAATACGCCGAGATAGGGCGTCAGTTTGTGCAACTCGGGCATACCATTGGCCTTGGGTCCCTGGAAACGAACCACGGCTACAAAATCTTTCTCCAACTCACCGCGTTTGAACGCATCGGCCATATCATCCTGATCGTTGAAAACCACTGCGGGCGCTTCTACAACCCAATGCTCCGCTGCCACAGCAGAGACTTTGATGACGCCGCGCCCCAAATTGCCGTCCACCACCTTCAGTCCGCCATCAGCAGCAAATGGTCTGGCTGCAGGGCGCAGCACTGTATCATCCTCAGACTCCTGCGGCGCTGGCTGCCATACCAGTTGAGTACTTTCCAGCCCCGGCACTTTGGCGTACTGACCAAGCCCCTTACCGACAACGGTCTCAACATCCTCGTGCAGCAAGCCTGCATCCAATAGTTCGCGAATCAAGAAAGACGTGCCGCCGGCTTCGTGGAAAGCATTCACATCCGCCTGGCCGTTGGGATAAATACGGGTCAGTGACGGTACTACGGATGACAGCTCGTCAAAGTCACTCCAGTCAATCAGGATTCCCGCAGCACGGGCGATCGCCACCCAGTGCATGGTGTGGTTAGTTGAACCACCAGTACATAACAGTGCAACCAGGGCATTAACGATGGTTTTTTCATCCACCATTTCACCCAATCCCAATTTACCGCCATTGGGTGCCGACAATCTTACCGCCTGCTGGGAGGCTTCTGCTGTTAAGGCGTCTCTCAAAGGAGTATTCGGGTGGACAAAAGCCGCCCCTGGGATATGCAGACCCATGACCTCCACCAGCAACTGGTTACTGTTAGCGGTGCCATAAAAGGTACAGGTTCCGGCACTGTGGTATGACTTGCTTTCAGATTCCAATAACTCATCCTTACCAACTTTACCTTCTGCATAAAGCTGCCGGATACGTTGCTTTTCTTTATTAGAGAGTCCCGTCGGCATAGGACCGGCCGGCACCAATATCCCCGGCAGATGACCAAAACTTAAAGCACCTATAAGTAAGCCTGGAACAATCTTGTCGCAGATACCCAGCAGTAGCATGGAATCAAACATATTATGGCTCAGAGCAATTGCCGTACTCATGGCAATAGTGTCCCGGGAAAAAAGGCTAAGCTCCATGCCTGGCATCCCCTGAGTGACACCATCACACATGGCGGGAACGCCGCCGGCAAACTGAGCCACTGAACCCATTTCACTGACTGCCTGACGAATGATATCCGGAAAACCTGCATAGGGCTGGTGGGCTGACAACATGTCGTTATATGCCGAAACAATGGCGACGTTGGCCTGATTCATCAGACGCAGAACATCCTTTTCCTGCTGGTTGCAGGCAGCAAAACCATGCGCCAGATTGCCACAGGATAATACTCCACGATGTGGAGACTGGCTCTTTTGACTCTGAAGCCGCGCCAGATAGGCATCTCGGGAGGGGCCGCTTCTGTCTATGATCCGTTGGGTGACGCTCTGGATGGTTGCATGCATGGTCAATATACTCGCTAGGTGTTATTTGTAGGTAATATTACAAGATAAAAACGACTTTTTCATGCCTGAGACCTGTTACGAGCAAATTTATTTTGTTATATTTACTACATATCACAAAAACAACAGTCAAATAATTTGCCTCCAGGAGGTTAGTGATGACGATTAAAGTAGCGATCAATGGTTTTGGTCGCATTGGCCGCAACGTTCTCCGCGCCCTATATGAAAACAACTACCGCGACCGAATTCAGGTAGTTGCCATCAATGATCTTGGCGATTCCGCCATCAACGCCCACTTGCTCAAGTATGACACAGTCCACGGACGCTTTAATGGCGAGGTCAGCCATGACGCTGAATCCATGACTGTTAATGGAGACCGAATTGCCATCATTGCACAGCGCGATCCCAAGCAACTGCCCTGGAACGCATTCAATGTTGACGTGGTTTATGAATGCACTGGCTTCTTCACCAGCAGAGAAACCGCAGGTGCTCACCTGGAAGCAGGCGCTAAGAAGGTTATCATTTCCGCACCCGGCACTAACGTTGACGCCACTGTGGTTTTCGGAGTCAACGACCAGATACTAACTTCAGAACACCAGATTATTTCCAATGCTTCCTGCACCACCAACTGCCTCGCCCCGATTGCTCAGGCATTGCAGAAATCTGTAGGTATCGATAGTGGCCTTATGACCACTATCCATTCCTACACAAATGACCAGAAGCTGACCGACGTTTATCACCAGGATCTCTATCGTGCGCGTTCTGCCACGCAGTCAATGATACCGACCAAAACCGGTGCGGCGGCGGCAATTGGCCTGGTTCTACCGGAGCTGGACGGCAAACTCGACGGCATGGCGGTCAGGGTTCCCTCTATCAACGTTTCCCTGGTGGATTTCAGCTTTGTAGCCAACCGCGAAACTTCAAAAGACGAGATAAACCAGATTCTTCGTGAAGCTGCCCAGAATTCAACTATCCTCGGATATAACGATGAAAAACTGGTTTCCACCGATTTCAATCATTCATCTTATTCGAGCATCTTTGATGCCAATCAGACCAAAGTAAAAGGCAGTCATGTAAAAGTCATGGCCTGGTACGACAACGAATGGGGTTTCTCCAACAGAATGCTGGATAACACCCTGGCGTTAATGAAGGCGGCTCAATAGCATAATAGTTGCTTGAATAAATCGGTGAAAATCACTGAGCAGAGGAAACTGAACATGTTACGCCGCACCAAAATTGTCGCGACCCTGGGTCCGGCAACCAGCAGCTCTGATTCCCTCGACGCCATTATCAAAGCCGGTGTCGATGTCGTACGTCTCAACTTCTCCCACGGAGAAGCAGAAGACCATATTGCCCGCGCCGAACTGGTGCGGGAACTGGCTCGCAAGAACAAGCGCTTTGTTGCCATTCTGGCTGATTTACAGGGTCCGAAACTACGTATCTCCCGCTTCGTCGATGGCAAGGTAAATTTGGTTAAAGGCCAGCGCTTTGTACTTGATGCCAAACTGGACAAAGACGCCGGCGACATTGACCGGGTCGGCATCGATTACGAGCAACTGATCAATGATGTTCATCCTGGGGACATTCTGCTGCTTGATGACGGCAGACTGGAGCTGAAAGTCGAAGATGTTATTGGCTACGAAATTGGCTGCCGGGTTCTGATCGGCGGCAAACTATCCAATAACAAAGGCCTGAACCGCAAAGGCGGAGGCCTCTCTGCCACAGCGCTTACTGAAAAAGACAAAAAGGATATCGTCACTGCCGCGAAATTGCGCGCTGATTATGTGGCTGTATCTTTTGCCCGCTGCGCAGAAGACATGCATGAAGCTCGACGTTTATTGGCTGCAGAAAATTCTCAGGCGGGTGTAATCGCTAAAATTGAACGCGCCGATCTGGTGGCTAACAACGACGAATTGGATGCCGTTATTCTCGCCTCTGATGCCGTCATGGTCGCTCGCGGAGATCTCGCTGTTGAAATTGGCGATGCAGAACTGGTTGGCGTTCAGAAACATATCATCGCACGAGCCAGAACTCTTAACAGAGTCGTCATTACGGCAACTCAAATGATGGAATCCATGATCAGCAGCCCAATGCCAACCCGCGCAGAGGTTTCTGATGTGGCCAATGCGGTAATGGATTATACCGACGCAGTTATGCTGTCAGCGGAATCAGCTGTCGGCGAATATCCTGTCGAAGCTATTGAGGCCATGGCAAGAATTTGTGTCGGTGCTGAGAAACATCCGTCAACGCATTTTTCCAAACACCGCATCAACCAAACAATGAGCAAAGTTGATGAAGCCATTGCGTTATCAGCCATGTATGCCGCTAACCACCTGCAGGGTGTGAAGGCTATTATTTGCATGACGGAAACTGGTGCGACACCGCTACTCATGTCTCGCATCAAATCACCGCTGCCGATTTATGCATTCTCCCGCCATCACGAAACACAACACAAAGTAGCCTTGTATCGTGGCGTGCAAACGGTAGCCTTCAATTCCGACGATCATCCGCATGCCCAGGTAAATCAGCTGACCGTAGCAGAGCTGGTGAAAGAGGGCATTGTCAGCAATGGTGACTTGATAGTTATGACTAAAGGCGATTACGCAAATGCCCAGGGCGGCACCAATACGATGAAGATCATCCGGGTAGGAGACGTCATTCAATAAACTGGAGGCCATGCCGCCAGCAACACAGAATTTCAGATTACACTCTCACACTCGCAATCAAGAGTGACTTCAGCAGGGCTTCGGAGTCCCATTCCTACCCTGCTCTTTTTTTTGCCCGTAATTTGAACTTAGCTCGCCTCTCGGTTAATCGATATCCATCGGTTAACGCTGCTGCTACTTCGTAGAAAATGCCACTGTATAGAAATATGCAGATAAAAAAAGACCCGGATTGCAACGGGAGTATGTTCAAATACGCAATCCAGGTCCAAATACATCAATCTTACTCATCGCCCAGGCTTACACCCGAGCTTTAACACACAACCTCACTCCGCTTGTATAAAGATGGTATCCGCAATGAAATTGCCGGAACTTTCATCTTCTTCACCTAAGACTTCGATAGCGTTTCCGACAGGGATCTCAGTCACATCAATTTCTTCACTGCTAAAGGAGTCGACAGTACTGGTAATCAGATAAATATTTGCGTCACTTGCATCCACCATAACAGTGGCCAGCGATTCAAGTTGCACCTCAACCATTTCTGATCCGATGTCTACAGCCGTCACATTTCCGCTCAATGTTTCCAGTTCAGGACTCACTGAGCTCAGCAATACAAAAGGCGAGCGCAATACATCCGGCTCAAAATTCGAAGGCACAAAGACTGCATCAACCAGTGCAGACAAACCTGGCTGAATATCATCTCGGCTAAGTTCAACTCCGTCTGCGTTAAAAATTCTGCTCTTATCAAATAACTGAACAGGGAGTGGCGCAGAGGTATCAAGCCCTTGCGCAGAAGCCAGATCAAAATCAAATTGCGCCAGAAGCTCATCTATTGCAGCGTCTATCTCGCCGCTAAAGCGGGAAAACGCTCCAAGAGGCCCTTTCTCCACGGTATATGCCATGATCTGGAACAAATGTTCTGAGGTTACCCCATCAGAATCCACAAGCACGGCATTTTCGGGAACGATGCCTACCGCCTCACAGGGTAGCGCTTCCGGCTGATCTCCCGGTTCAAGTTCCAGATACCAGATACGGCAGAAACCTTCAGAGGGCAGCGCCTCATCAGGCACATCGGGAACAAAGTTCCTTTGCCTGTTCATGCGCCCGATAACTGTAACTGCATCGCCTTCCTGCAGCTGCCCCAGATCTATTGGCAATCCCAAGTCGGCAAACAACCCCGTGTCCGCATCAGCGATCACATCAAAACAGCGACCAGTATCCGCAGGTAACGCTTCACTAGTATTGGTAATCATGTGAGTCTGGCAGAGATCAAAGGTCTGGCCATTCAAATTCTCCAAAGTACCGTGGACACGGATAAACTTATTAAGAGGCATTTGAGAATAAATGTTGGCAAAAACCACCGGACGCAAAATGACTTTACCACTTCCCGTCGTCGTGAGTTTCAGTGCTTTATTCATGTCGAAATCGATTTCAAGGAAAAGCACATCACCAGCGTTAACGCTAAAGCTACTTTTGGATAACACCTTTATGATGCCCGAGGGCAACTTGGCCTCAGTGATGATTTCATTCCCATGAATATCTTCTGATACCAGACTGACATTTGTTGCTGTAATCCACACAGATTTATATTCACCAGCAGGTACGGAAGCGGTATCGACAAATTCGTAAAAGTCAGGAAGGCGTAGCAAATCGAGCGTCTGTTCACCGGAAAACAAGTTTACGCGACGATCCTCCCCCACCAACTCAACCTTGGTGAAAGTTACAAGGGCGTGGGTATATTCAGGAGTTGTTGCATCGGTAAAAATCAGACCGATACGGGCATCGCCGGCACCACTCTCCGAACTCCCTTGCAGCGACGAATTCGCAGCATCTCCGGAACCCGATCCCGAACCACCGCCACAGGCAGACAGCAGCAGGGTAACGAATAATACAAGCCATTTGTTCATGACATTCTCCAATCCGTTGAGGAGCATCCAGCTAATTGGACAGAAACCTCAGAATGTGCGGTTAAGTCTTCCGGTGCCTGTCAATGCGTTTACAATACTGTCATCCTCACCGATTGAAATCGGCTGACGGTGTGCTTTTGAGTAACATTTTGCTCTGGCACAAGCAGTATTATGTTTATAATTTGGGCTTTTTGTCCCATTTGTGTAAATATATTGACTATATTTTTTGCAATTGTCTAATGTTTTGGGCTTTTTTTCCCATTTATGAATAATCAATTGAAGCGAGCCATTTATTCAGCGGTATATCGAATGCTGCGCCCCCTGGTACTTACCCTGCTTAAGCAAGGTGTGTCCTATGCCGAGTTCAGTGATCTCGCCCGCCGGGCATACATAGATGCCGCGACTGAAGATCTGCCTTTACCTGACCGCAAGCAAAGCATTTCACGGGTATCCGTGCTGACGGGAATTAACCGTAAGGAAATAGCACGCCTGCAAAAACTACCCAACCCTGCCGAAACAGGTCGTCCAACTGATGTCAATCGAGCCTATCGCGTGGTTAATGGATGGCTTAGAGACGATGACTACCAAACCCGCGGCCACCCCAGAGTGTTAGCTTTGGATACACCATCAAGGGGTACCACCCACCCATACAGCTTCAGCGATCTGGTACGCCACTATGGCGGAGACGTACCATGGCGAGCAGTACTGGATGAACTACTACGTATGGGTCTGGCAGAAAAGGGGGATAATGAGGTCAGACTTCTTACCGAAGGCTTTGTGCCGCATGCCAATCTGGAGGAACAATTCCGCATTATGGGTCGCGCCTCACGTGATTTACTTTCCACAATGGAGCACAATCTTAGCTATCCCCCTTCAGAGGCCCGCATTCAACGCACGGTCGCCTATGGGGATATTCCTCAGGAAGCAATGGATCTCGTACGCTCACGGAGCAAAGAAGAAGCGGAAGATTTTCTATACCGCACTAATCGTTGGCTGAGTAACGCGTCTACAGATTGTGAAGACGGTTCGGTTCCAAAAACAAGCAATACTGAAGGCAAGCGCTTTAGAGCCGGTATTGGCATTTACTATTTCGAGGACGAGCTGTCAGGAGACAAGAAATGAAGGGACTAAAATTTCTACTACTGAGCCTATTAGCCCTAACCTATTTTTTAACAGCCTGCTCAGGCGGCTCGGCTTCAAACTCTGATGGCGGCATTGAAGGCACCGGAGCGCCTGTGGCTTCAGCTGGAGCTATATCCTCTTTTGGTAGTGTCTTTGTCAACGGCATCGAATTTGAAACCAATACCAGTAACATCATCATCGATGACGAAGGCTCTCAACCTGAGTCCGCTTTGCAAGTGGGCATGCTGGTTCTGGTCAGAGGAACCCTGGATGACTCTGGAACTACAGGCAGCGCCATCAGCATCACTTTTGAAACCCGGCTTCAGGGCCCGGCAACCGCGGTCTCCATTGACGGAGATAGCGGTAGCCTGACCATCCTCGGCGTTGAGGTCATCGTTACTGAAGAAACCGTCATCGATGCCGACACACTTTCATCTTTGAGCGATGGCCAGGTGTTGTCCGTCAGCGGTTTTACATTCGACAACAGCATTGTTGCCACCCGCATTGATTTGATTAGCAACAGCTACAGCAATGGCGATCGACTTGAAATTGACGGCACCATTGCCGAAGTCGATAGCGCTAACTCACGCTTCCGCTTAAACACGCTCTGGGTTGATTTTAGTTCCGCCAATATTCTTCCGGCCTCAATCAGCTCCTTGGAACCAGGACTGCTGGTTGATGTGAGAGGCTCAGGATTTGACAGTCACGACCGGTTACAGGCAATCCGGGTGAAAGTTAAAAATGGAGAGTTCGACTTCGAGTCTGGTGATTCCATAGAGCTTGAAGGCATAGTGAGTGACTTTGTATCCAATGCTGAGTTCGAGTTAGCGGGCACGCCGGTTAATGCCCTAAACGCCACCTTTAACAAAGGTAGCGCCACCGATATCGCTAACGGTATCCACCTGGAAGTTGAAGGGATCATCGATACAGATGGCATATTGCAGGCCACCACTGTGGCCATCAAGAAATCACCTTCGGTACGTCTTCGCGGCAGCGCCCAGTCAATTGATGTCGACAACGGAACGCTGAATATACTTGGAGCCAGCATTACGGCGGATAGCTCAACATTTCTCAAAGATGTCAGCGATGAACATGTTAGATACTTTTCCCTGGAAGACATTAACTCTGGCGACTGGATAGAAGTTCGCGGGACAGTGTCAGACTCTACCATTGACGCCATTAGCCTCACACGGCGCAAAACCAACGTACCGGCAAGAATCAAAGGGGCAATTTCTGAGATTGCCGGCGCAACCGTTGTTGTCCTTGGGATTGAAATAGACTTGTCCGGCCTTAGCACAGGTGCCGAGTTAGTGCCCGGACTGAATGTTGGCGACATCATCGATACTACTGGCGAAGAAACTGGTAGCAATTCATTGGCTGCCGCCACATTGAGCCTGGAAGATGATTAAAAAAACCCGCCAGAGGCGGGTTAAAACTATTGCTTGCGCAATGAGGGGAGGGTCGATCGTTTCAGCGTTAGCCCAAACAAAATGGGCCGCACTAATAATTCTTGAAAATTTCCAACCTATTTCAGTGAGGCCAGACTTTGTTCGGCAATAGAGGTTAATTTGGCCCAATCACCTGCAGCGATCACATCTTTGGGTGTCAGCCAGGAACCGCCAACCGCTTTTACGTTAGCCAGAGCCAGATAGTCTTTTGCCTTCTCCAGAGTGATACCGCCTGTAGGACAAAAGTGCACGTCCGGGAAAGGACCACTGTATGCCTTTAATGCCGAGACCCCACCAGCGACTTCAGCTGGGAAAAATTTAAAGGTCCGGTATCCCAAACGATAGCCTTCCATTACTTCGGATAAGGAAGAAACGCCGGGGAGCAGAGGTATCTTGGCGGTCATTCCATAGTCCAACAGCTCGCTAGTGGAGCCCGGTGTAATAACAAACTGCGCACCTGCAGCCTCTGCGGCTGCGAACTGCTCACGTGTTGCAACCGTACCTACACCCACCCAGACGTCAGGCATGGCCTCGCGCAAATCCGCGATCGCCTGCAAACCATAGGGTGTACGCAAGGTTATTTCCAAAATGCGAAGACCACCTTCCACCAGGGCTTTGCCAAGCGGAAGTGCGTCTTCGGGACGATCAATCGTAATCACCGGGACGAGTGGACAACTGGACACTATCTTGTCCAATTGTTCCTGAAGATGTACTGGATACGTTTGGTTCGTCATAGATTTTCTCTCTTACTTGTAAACCGGAGCTGCCAGATACGTATTCGTCAAATGCCCTGCTGCTCAGGAACTCCAATATATATTTAGTCCGGACCGGATAAATCCGCGTACCGGCATATCATCCCCGGCATCCAGATTACTCAATACCTTGGCCATGGTGGCGGATTTGTCTTCACCAACAATATGCAGAACCTTATGAACTGCCGCCGATAACACAGGATAAGTCAGCGTCATACGCTCATGCGGGGCATCCAGCGGAGTGACCGCAGCACATGCCTGCAATGAACTCATGGCATTCGCCAGACCTTCAGTCCCGGGAAATAAAGAAGCTGTATGGCCGTCATTCCCCATCCCTAAAATCAGCACATCAATAGGCCATTGCAAAGTAGCTAATTGCTCGTGCAAGCGACCTACGGCCGACACCGGATGCTCTTCAGATGTTTTCAGCGCAACAAAATTAGCTGCAGCCGCTCTACCGACCAGCAAATGCTGCTTTACCAGGGCGGCGTTACTCGCGGCGTGATCTTCATCCACCCAACGCTCGTCAGCCAGTGTGATGTCTACACGCTGCCAATCCAAAGGCAAGGATGACAACGCCTCGAAGAACTTCAGAGGGGTACTGCCACCGGATACCACAAGCAGTGCTCGCTCTTTGGAGGCCAATGCTTCTTTGAGCCAATCGGATACCTGGGTAGCCAGACGCACCGCCAGCATCTCACGACTATCGTCTGTGATCAGACTGACGCCTTTTGGGAAGCTGAGTTCACGCATCTTCGTACCAACTTCTTCCATCCCGGGCAATCATCGCGATTGAGGACACCGGCCCCCAACTTCCCGCTGAGTATTTTTTCGGCGCCAGACCCAACTCTTCCCAGCCTGAAATAACCTGATCAATCCAACGCCAGGCCCATTCGACTTCATCCCGACGAACAAAGAGATACTGATTCCCTTTAATAAATTCCCAAAGCAGTCGCTCATATGCATCAGGTACGCGGTCAGTCTTAAAGGCCTGAGAGAAACTCAACTGCAGCGGCCCCTGGCGCAAACGCATACCCTTATCCAATCCTTGATCTTTAGTCAGCACCTGCAGGGAAATACCCTCATCAGGCTGCAGACGGATAATCAGTTTGTTGTTGGCAATATGCTTTTGGTCAGGGTCGAAGATGTAATGGGGTGCTGGCTTGAAATGGATAATGATTTCCGAAACTTTCTGCGGCATGCGTTTACCGGTGCGCAGATAGAACGGTACACCCGCCCAGCGCCAGTTAAGGATTTCCGCCTTAATCGCAACAAATGTTTCGGTGGAACTTCCCTGATTGGCATCCTCTTCTTCCAGATAGCCAGGCACAGACTTTCCGTCAATATTGCCGGAGGTGTACTGGCCACGCACCATACTGGAATCCATCAGGTCGGGTGTCACTGGCTTAAGCGCCTTTAGCACTTTAACCTTTTCATCCCGGATACTGTCTGCAGATAAATCAGATGGTGGGTCCATGGCAATCAGACAGAGCAACTGCAACAAATGGTTTTGCACCATGTCGCGCAGCTGACCGGCTTTGTCAAAGTAACCCCAACGCCCCTCAATACCAACCTTCTCGGCTACCGTGATTTCCACGTGGGAGATATATTTGTGGTTCCATTGAGTTTCAAACAGGTTGTTGGCAAACCGCAGGGCAATCAAATTTTGAACCGTTTCTTTCCCCAGGTAATGATCAATCCGATACAGCTGGGTTTCATCGAAATATTCCGCCAGTTGGCCATTAATCTCGTGGGAAGACTCAAGACTATGGCCGATTGGCTTTTCCACCACTACGCGAGTAGGACGCTCAATACATCCGCTATCACGTAGATTAGCCCCTATGGTGCCGTATATCGCAGGAGGAGTTGCCATGTAGATCAACATCGGCGCTTCAGATTCATCTTTCCAGGCTTTCAGCTGTTCATAGCCTTCTGGTGTCATGAAATCCAGCCGCATATATTCAAGCTTGGCAAAGAACTGCTTAATGGAGGCATCATCGCGCTCACTATCAGCGATACGGTCCTTGAGTCGACTTAGAGTTTCTTCCTTAAATGCCGCCTCATCGACATCCTGGCGCGCCAGCCCAAGGATGCGTGTATCATCATGGAGCAGCCCTGCCCGATCGAGTTGATAAAGCGCCGGAAAAAGTTTCCGTTGCGCCAGATCGCCCAAGGCTCCGAAGAGTACGAAATCACACTGTGTTGTTATCGATATGCTCATGCTATATTCATTTCGTAGTAATTAAACGCAATTTTCTGCCATGAAAAGGAATTTATCAAGGGTATATTTGAATTTATTTTATTTTTATTACTACATTTTGAAATACCATGTTCCTATTCCTCTGACAACCTAAGTTCAAGTATGGTCGAATTTGCCCCAGCTGCTACCGTGAACCGCCGACTTACAACAAACCACAGTCGCGCAATCCAAAACCCATACGCCTAAGCATTTTATGTATGGCCGACCTCAGTTAACCGAGGTGCATACATTGCCAATTATGGAGCGCATACATTGCCAACCAAGGAGCGCTTACATTGCCAACCAAGGAGCGCATACATTGCCGGTTAAAATGTGGTAAATTCACTACATCTCACGAAACATGACCCCGACTCGATAAAAATCAGGCAGTCCTTCTGCCTTATAGAGGTTCCAGGGCACCACTACGGTAAAGGCATGAACGATAATTTCCCGAGCAATTTGTTGGAGACCATCCAGCAGCGTCTTGAAGAACTGAATAAATCTGAACGCAAAGTGGCAGAAGTGATTTTGCGCGACCCCAAAGCAGCCACCCGCTACAGCATTGCGGCCTTGGCCCGTGCATCCAATGTCAGCGAACCGACGGTGAATCGCTTTTGCCGTAATTTCGCCGCCAGTGGCTTTCCAGACTTTAAAATCCGCCTGGCCCAAAGTCTGGCCAGCGGCACACCCTACGTCAGCCAGAATGTTGCAGCGGACGACAGCGTGCAGGAATTTACCGACAAAATATTCCTCACCACTATGGCAGCTCTCGACAAAGCGCGGCAGTCTATCAGCAGCCAAGCCATGACCCAGGCAATTGATTATCTGATTCAGGCCAAGCAGATATCCTTTTTTGGAATGGGCGGATCGGCACCGGTGGCTATTGATGCGCAGCACAAGTTCTTTCGCTTCAATATTCCGGTAACCGCTTATGACGATTTTTTGATGCAGCGTATGGTGGCAGCAGCGGCAAACACCGGCGATGCGATAGTCGCAATTTCCTATACCGGCCGAACCCGGGAGATGGTTGAAGTGGCTCATATTGCCCGGGAAAGAGGTGCCATGGTTATCGGCATTACAGCCCCCGACTCCCCTCTGTCTAGAGAGTGCACTGTGGCACTGGAAGTGACCGCCCCTGAAGATACTGACGTCTATATGCCCATGACTTCCCGGATCATTCATCTTGCAATCATTGACACCCTGGCAACAGGTGTGACTCTGAAGCGGGGCACCGACTTCCATGGACACCTGAAACGCATCAAGGACAGCCTGAAACCTACGCGCTTTCCAAATGAAAGCCAGGCGAACTAACACAAACTTCAGCGATTCTATAATTTAGCTACCGGCTAATAAATTTGCCGGCAGCTAAACCAACTTCATACTGCACTACCCCGTCTACGCCCACACTCCCCCCTAAAAAGTTACTCCTTGGAGGATGTAACATTTCTGTCCATTGTCGAGTATGAAACCATCCAACCAAACAATTCGCCAAAGCAACCAACCGGGTAGCCCCGGAAATTGCAGACCCTGTCGCCCAGCACTCGATCATGGGGGTTATCTCGATTTATGCAAGCATTCCCGGTAATCCGAAAGCATCGGCGGAAACCATGGTGCGCCTACCGGTAACTACATATCTGCCGAAGAACAAGCCAATAAACTCGTCAAACAGGCCGTCACCGAGGGCAATATCGAAGAGCTTTACGCTTGGAGGAAGATGCAGAAGCCAACGGCTCTTCAAACGCAAGACCCGCCTTTATCCAGGCAGTTAAAAAACAATAATTCCGGTAAAACGCAGGCAGCCTTCTTCTGCCGGGCTGCTTGTCCTCTTTACGCTCCCTGAATTGCTGTTATCTGATAACCTGCTATCTTAAATAAGAAAGCATGGAGCGAGTTCAGGTCCGTGGAAGGCAGCAAAAGTTTAAACGTTATCAGTGCTCTGCTCATTTTGCTGGTCTTCTCGGCACTGACCACTATTTTCTCGCACGACCTCAAAAACTCCCGCGCGGCAGATTTACAGCGAGCTCTTGACCAGGAGGCAACTCATATTGCCGCCCGTATTGAAAACAAGTTCGAATATCAAATTCAAACCCTGGAACGCCTGGCCTCACGATGGGAAGCTTTCAACGGTATCCCCGAGCCACAGTGGCATCACGAAGCACTGAAAATTGTTGGCGACTTCAACAACTTTCAGGCTGTCGAGTGGATAGATACTGAATACCTTGTTCGTTGGATTGAGCCTCTGCAAAAAAACGAAAAAGCTGTTGGCTTTAATATTGCCTTTAACGACCAGCGGCGCCGGGCATTGGATGCAGCACGAAATCAAGGCTCCATAGATTCGACTGGAGTAATAACCCTGAAGCAGGGAGGCCAGGGCATGGTGGTATATGTTCCCATAGGCCGAGGAGAGAGTTTCCAGGGTTTTATGGTGGCGGTATTCCTGGTTAAAGACTTACTCGACAGCCTTCTATCCGAGCAAGAACTGGCTAATTTCACCATTCAGGTGTTGGAAGGAACACAACAGGTTTTTTTTGCCCCCTCAGTCGATGATAGCGACACAGTATCCATAACGGGAAAGGCATACTGGAAGCCATTCAAGACCAATTGGACGCTTGTCCTGACACCCAGTAAACATTGGGCAGGGCTATACGCTGATCCGGCCGCGCCATCGCTTTTCTACGGTGGGTTAATCAGTTCGTTCCTGCTGGCACTGGCCGGTTATCTGGCTTTATCCAATTTCCAGCAAAAGCGCACGCTGATACATACAGTTCTCGCTATGGAAAAGGAAAGTGCTGAACGGCACAAAGCCGAGAAAAATCTGTCCCACGCTGTCAGCCATGATGTTCTGACCGGGTTGCCAAATCGTTCATTCTTTATCGAGGACCTGCAACAATCTATCCAGCAGGCCCGCCGCTTAAATGGCTATCTCGCCGTTTTGATCGTAGATCTGGATGATTTTAAAAAAATCAATGACACCCTGGGCCACTCCAGCGGAGACACACTTATCCAACAGGTTTCCGATCGTTTTATCCAGTCCCTGGCCGAAACCGAGAGCAGCCTGTCCAGAGTCGGCGGTGATGAGTTCATGCTGCTCCTGGAAGACATCCACTCGGTAGATGAAGTTATCGCCTGCGCGGCAGACCTTCGCCGTTGTTGTAAGTCGGCATTCCAGCTCAATGATAAGGACTTCTTTATCAGTTGCAGCATTGGAATTTCCATCTTCCCTGAAGGTGGCAGCACAGCTGAAGACTTGATACAGAATGCCGATGTCGCCTTATATAAGGCCAAAGGGCTCGGACGCGATAACTACCAGTTTTTTACCACCGGTATGCAGGCCGAAGCCTTGCGCAGGCTGGAACTTGACGGTTTACTTCGAAACGCCATCAGCCTTAACCAGCTGAGCCTGGTCTTCCAGCCGAAAGTCTCACTGACCGATAACACCATCACTGGCGCGGAAGTGCTACTACGTTGGAATCATCCGGAAAAAGGCCAGATTTCACCAGGAGAGTTTATTCCTCTGGCAGAGGAAAACGGCATGATAAGGGCGCTGGGAAAGTGGGTGTTTGATGCTGCTTGCAAGCAGGTTAGCCAGTGGAGTGATAACGGATTGGCCGGATTGAAATTAGCCATCAATCTGTCTTCCACCCAACTGGAAGATACTAGGCTGGTCGACAGCTTCAAGAGCATATTGGCAAATCACAATGTAGATCCCACTAATATAGAACTTGAACTGACCGAAGAAGTATTTATTGATAATCAACTACAGAATCAACGCACATTAAGTCAGTTGAAGAAAATGGGGTTTTCACTATCCATTGATGATTTTGGAGTGGGTTATTCATCGTTGGCCTACTTGCGGAACTTTCCGATATCTGCCGTTAAAATCGACCGTACTTTTGTATCTCAGCTTGAGACCAACAGGGACGACCAGGTCATTGTGAACGCGGTTATTGCGATGGCACATAATCTGGGGCTGGAAGTGGTCGCGGAGGGAATTGAAACCAGGGAACAAATGAACTACCTGCGCCACCAGAACTGTGATCAGGGGCAAGGGTTTCTGTTTTCCAAACCCTTGCCCGCAGATGAATTCCTGGCGCTTTACCTGCAATCCAACGGCGTCTTCAGCTAAAGCGGGCAATCACCAATTCAGAGCTATTTAGCTTGCAGGCTCTACATAGACCAGCGGTATTTCACTGCTAACATCCAAAAAGAAATTATAGGTTCCATTCTCAGGGGGTGTGAACTTAAAACTTTCAGAAACCGAAGAGCAGTTGGCCTTTGATTTCTTCCCAAACTCCAGTACCTGGTCTGTTTCCTGGCTGAGGTATCCACAATTGCTGCCTGAGGTCCATCCGGCATCGCCAAACTTAAGCTCATAGGGCTGCCCATCCGCAGTGAGTTCAACGCTGGACATATAGATGCCATCGCCAACTTTCTTCACTTTGTATTCATCCAGGGCGTCCCACCAGGCAAATTGCCCACGCAAATACATGGTGTTACTCAGATCATTACCGCCACCGGTCGTAGCACAGCCGGCTGATATCAGCATTGTCGCTGCCAGAGCCGAAACCATTAGATACTTTCTCATTGTTATTCTCCTGTCTAAGGCACAAATAATCTCTAGGAGTTAGTGAAAGCTGCCCGCCCCCGGATGAAGACTTTCTTCATGGCTTCATACTTGGGTAATCTGTCAATCTTTGCATCCTCTTTCAGAATAGCAGAGGAGGCGTAGACTGGGAGGCAGAGAGGAAGCCTCGCAAAATTGAGCAGCTCTGCCGGAAAGCCACTCTCTGTCACAGAGATCAGATCCAGGCGTTTTGGAGTATCAAAATCGAAGCTGACTGCAGCGCCACTTTCCGGTTTGATTTCGACGCCGGTATATTCAATCACCACTGCAGCGGCGTTATCCACGGGAGCATCCGTCACCTCCACTACAAAGCGCCCGTTCCGGGTTACTTCCGGTGTTTCAACGGTATTGTCACCACCACCGCACCCACCAAGTACCATGCTAAGGCTGATAAGAAAGGGACAAATCAATTTATTCATCGTAAACGTTCCTGTTTTTAAGGCCGATCCAGATTTCAGGGCGACACTTTACCACAACAAGACCTGCGGCCAACGTGAGGGCTGACGCAGAATTACCATCGTATAAAAGACAGGACTGGCAAGCCCGATCCTTTAACCTGTTAACTCTTCAACTACGTGGCAATTCCTGATTCCCCACTATATAAAATTTCGTTTATAGTGCCTGCTTTACAGACTAACCAGAGAACCCGATGCCCCTATCTCCCACACTTAGCGGCGGTCTCGCCGCCCTGGCCGCCTTCGGTATCTGGGGATTCATGCCCGTGTATTTCAAACAATTGGCACAAGTACCGGCCTGGGAAATTCTCTGTCATCGAATTATCTGGTCCAGTTTGCTCACTCTGAGCCTGTGTCTGATTCTGAACCGTCGCAAACTGCTCTGTGAAGTCGTGCGCCAGCCGACGCCTGACCCTGACCAGTCTGGGTTTTTTCCAATACCTGGCACCCAGCTGCATGTTTTTACTGGCTACAGCCATCTACGGTGAACAAGTCTCCACTGGCCAATGGTGGACCTTTTTGTTTATCTGGTCGGCTTTGGCACTCGTGTCTTTTCAAGCGGCCCACCGTTATTGGCAACAACCGTTCAATGCTTTACGCCCACCTGCTCCCTAGCGCCTGTTGAAGTTTCCGCGAAATCAGATCCTGGCTTGGTCGGTAGATAAATTTGCGCCTCAAAGTGCCTTTCATCCTAAGTAAACTATACTCAAGACCATATCAAAATGATCAATTGACGGATCAAAGTAGAGGCTTGTATGACGCGACGAATATTATCTGGGCGGGCAGCTGAGCTTAACCTGCTATCCCATTACCAAAAGATCAAATATCGGATGCGGAGCAGCCTGATCTACCTCTCTCTGGCACTTTCATGCCTGTTATCAGTAACAGGTTCAGTCTTTGCAACTGATCTTCGCATTCTTACCTGGGAGGATTATATTGACCCGGAGCTGGTTGCCCGGTTTGAAGAGGCTGAAGGAATTAAAGTTCAGTTTGTATTTTATGAAGACGACGATGAACGTGATCTGATTCTGGCCAATACCGACGGCGCCGGATTCGATCTGATCATTTTCGACGCTGCCATGACAGACCCCTATAGTCGGCATGGTTGGCTACAAAGCCTGCAACGGGATCAGCTACCAAACCTCAAATATGTCTATCAGCCCCTGACCAATACCGAGTTGCCCGATGTCATCAGCACCGTGCCTTACAGCTGGGGAAGCATAGGGTTGATATACAGACGTGACAAAATTCACCATGAGCCAACTTCCTGGATGGATATTTTCCGCCCAGAAGAACAATTGAAAGGCAGAATTCTAGTAATCAATACCGCCGCAACGACTTTTCGCCTGGCCTTCAAAGCACTGGGTTACTCCATTCTCACCAGCAATCCTGAACATCTGAGGCAGGCGCGGGAATTGCTGCTGGCACAACGCTCCTATGTCAGGGACTACCGCAATCCACTATTTGGCGAAGAATCGGAAATATTGAAGGGAGACGTCTGGATGGCCATGATTTATAACGGGGACGCGTTGACACTGATGGAATCCGATCCAAACCTGAGCTTCGTATACCCCAAGGAGGGCAGCATAGTATGGACAGATGCCATGGCCATACTGAAAAAGTCCGGCAACCAGGACGCGGCAGCCAAGTTTATCAACTACATGCACGATCCGGAGGTCAACGCTCAAAATGCCGAATATATTCAATATGCCACATCAAACCAGGCGGCTGAGAATCTGTTGCCGGAAGAATTTCGTCACAACGCGGTGATCTATCCGCCTTTGTCCGATGCATCGCGTTTTGAAATAGACCAATTGCCTGCCAGTAGATTGATGCGCGAAATGACGACCTACTTTATGGAACTCAGCCCCTGATTGAATGATGCAATTAAAGTCCAAGGTTACGCTCATCCTGCTCCCGGTTATTATCTGTCCAATGATATTCATCGGGCTGCTTTTCTATCACCATCAGGCAGAGAATCTGATCGAGGATGTCGGTGGGGAAATTGCCAGCGCATTGGAACACACGAATGAACGTTTTCAGAACCGGATCGATGTCGCCAAGGGCAACATCGGCCTGATCGCCCAAAGTTACCTGATCCATCAGTACCTGAATATGCAGGATGATGATCAGCGCTTCTACCTACTGCATCGACCTATCCTGGACCTATTCAAGTCCTATCAACGGGTGTTCCCGGAATATATCTCAGTCCAGTTGCTGGATGCTGAGGGCATTGAACAAGTACGCCTGGATGATATTGACCACCTCACCAGAATCCGCATGACACCGGAGCTGCTGGCGGGTTACCTGTCTCCCGACAGCGCATTGCTGAGCAAGTCGCATGATTTGACCGTTATTCTGCCTCCCAGGCCATCACACCCCAACCCCAACTTACTGGTTATCAAGGCTATTTCCGCTAAAACCTACACCGAATGGCACACTGACGCCGAGTTCGAGGCCGCCGGCTACGTAGTATTGATAGCCCGTTTGGATGACCTGCTGGAAGTCACCAATAACATTCGTATCGGGAATTCTGGCAAGGTGTACATGACCAGCGACAGTGGCGTCCCTTACCATGACCATACCAATGAGACAGCATTTGACGATCACCTGCTCACCCGTATGACACTCGCAGCCGACAAGGATACTCGCCAGATAAGTTTTGACGGCCGCAATTACCTCATTGGCCATAAAAACTTGGTCAAGGATCTTCAGGCGGTTGCCGTCTGGCCTCTGACAGAACTGCAAACCACGGCCATAGAGCTGGCCAGGGAGATCGCCTGGCTGACGCTATTGTTTACTTCTACCATTGTCGCCCTGATCCTGGTGGTGGTACATACACAACTGATCAAACCTATCAGTGCACTGACACTGTTTACACGGTCATTGAATAAGTCGCGCATGGAGATAGAAGAGTCGGTACACCAAAAGTATCGCCAGATGCTGGGTAGATATGATGAGTTTGGCGAATTGGCCAAAGCTTTCCGTGAACTCGACAGCAACCTGCGTGCCTCCAACCTGAGACTGAGTTTTATTGCCTATCATGACAGCCTGACTGGACTGGCCAACCGTCACACTTTCAGTATTTTCCTGCACAAGACCATTGCTGCCGCACAACGCCACGACTTTAACGTTGCCCTGCTGTATATCGACATCGACGGGTTCAAGGAAGTCAACGATACGCTGGGACATGAGGCCGGGGATAGCGTGCTGAAAGATATTGCGGATCGACTGAACGGCGTATTGCGCGGCGAGGATCTGGTCGCCGATTTCTCCACCTATTCCCAGCATGTAACATCGACCAAGGTTTCCCGCATTGGTGGCGATGAATTTGCCATTGTCATCAGCCATCTGGACCACCCGGAACATGCCGCTGTAATAGCACTGCGATTACTCCAGGTCATGGAGCCTGCGTTTGAGTTGAATGCTGACCGGTTCCAGTTAGGTGCGTCCATCGGCATCAGTCTGTACCCGCAAAACGGCTCAGATGCGCAGGAGCTTTTAAAGTGCGCAGATATTGCGATGTACCAATCCAAACGTCAGGGTCGCAACCGATACGAATACTATAACCGGTCTATCGATGAGGAGGCCCTACGCAGGAACCGTTTGATCAAGGATCTGCGTCAGGCGATCGACGAGAAGCGGCTGGAAATACATTACCAGCCGCAGATTCAGATACGGGGACATAAAACCATCGGTTTTGAGGCTCTGCTACGCTGGTATCACCTTGATGAAGGTTTTATTCCTCCCGACACGTTTATTCCACTGGCGGAGGAAACCGGATTGATTCAACAGCTTGGGGAGTATGTAGTCTATGAGGTCTGCCGCCAATACCATGAATGGTCTCAGCAGGGCCTGGCGCCACCCCGGATTGCGGTCAATGTTTCACCATTTCAGTTTACAGAGAAATGCGATATTGCCACTTATATCAGTCAGACACTGCAGGATTTCGACTTACCCGGCAATATGCTGGAAGTAGAAGTGACCGAAACCGCCATCATGCAGTCCAAACGTATTCACCTGTCGCAACTGGAAGCGCTGAAAGCACTGGGGCTGAACATATCAATGGATGATTTCGGTACCGGATACTCATCCCTTGCGTCCCTGCGCGACCTGCCGATTGACCGCCTGAAGATAGACAAGTCCTTTGTTAATCGCATTGAGGACGATGCCCAGGGTCAGGGGATTATCAAAGCCATCATTGCCCTGGCCCGGGAACTGAATATCAACGTGGTAGCAGAAGGTGTGGAAACTGAAACCCAGCTCGAATTCCTAAGGCAACATTATTGTGAAGTTGCCCAGGGCTATTTTTTCAGCCGCCCGATCAATGCGGATAAAACCACGCACTACCTGGGTGAGATCCAAAGTTCAGCCAAACTTCCTGAGTAAACCTCTCAACATCACTTGGGATCGCCCCCGACATTTGGTAGATTAGCAGCCGCTTTTCCACCTGATGAGAATATTATGTTAGTTGCACTGGCTGCTATCGTGGCAGGTTTAATTGTTCTGGTCTGGAGTGCAGACCGATTTGTTGACGGCGCCGTTGCCACAGCACGCCATCTGGGCACGTCATCACTGGTGATCGGCATGGTGATCGTGGGCTTTGGTACCTCCGCACCGGAAATTGTCGTCTCCGTCCTGGCCTCTTCGCAGGGAAACCCTGGCCTGGCCCTCGGTAATGCCATCGGCTCCAACGTCACCAACATTGCCCTGATACTCGGTATCACTGCATTGATCTGCCCTATTGCGGTGGAATCCAATATCGTCAAGAAAGAACTGCCGGTACTGATCGGCATTACCCTGCTGGCAATTCTGTTGATTGTCGACGGACAAATTACCCTGGTGGACGGCGTAATTTTGTTAAGTGCTTTTATCGTGGTCATGGGTTGGAGTATTTATACCGGCAAGCACGACAAACAGGACGCACTGGCTGCGGAGCATGAACAGGAACTCAGTGGTGAGCTGATGACCCTGAAGATGGGTTTGTTCTGGTTAGGGCTTGGCTTGATTTTGCTGGTGGTGAGCTCGCGCTTGCTGGTGTGGGGCGCCGTGGATATTGCCACCAGCCTGGGTATTTCTGACCTCATCATCGGTTTAACCATTGTGGCGATAGGGACTTCTCTACCGGAGCTGGCCTCCTCCATCGCGGCCACCCGCAAAGGGGAACACGATCTGGCTATTGGTAATGTGATCGGCTCCAACCTGTTCAACACCCTGACAGTTATCGGTATTGCGGCGGTTATTCATCCACTGAGTGTGGAGACTGACGTCATTTACCGGGACCTGCCGGTGTGGGGCGGACTGACGGTCGTGCTGATATTGTTTAGCTATGGCTTTCGCAAGCGGGGCCGGATCAGTCGTCTGGAAGGCGGACTGCTGTTAGCTGCCTACATCGGTTACACGATCTGGCTGGCCAATTCTGCATTGCAACAAGCCTTGCATCACGCGGCTTGATCAAGTGCTTAAGTGTTTAGGCTACATAGCACAGCATCAACCTCCGAAGTTTATTTCCCCCAGCTTGATCGATCTGCCCTGTTGCTGCCGCTCCTCCAGCGGCAGCACATCCATACTGGGCCAAAGCCCGCTGATCAAGCCATTGGCATAGCCATTATCCAGACCCGACTCCAGCATCCGCTGGTACGCCTGATAGGCATCGTATTGCAGTTGGGAATGCTGGAACCTGATGCGGCCGTTAGTCGAATCATCTTCCTTGAGCAAACTGTACCAGACCGTTCGTTCACCATCATTGGCAGGCATACCGATGACGCCGGCATTATGCCAAACGCCCCGGTCAAGCAAACGGGTAAACGGAATGCCGCTGTGCCCGGCAACAATCACCTCAGCTTGGGCAGCATCCAGTTCGGCGGCGGCAACACTTTCCAGGGTTGATGCAAATACAAACCTGTTGATACGGGTTACTGATCCATGCACCACACAGCACTGTCGACCCGCCAGCTGGAAGCGGATTTGACGGGGCAAACCCTGCATCCAGCGTCTGGAGACGGAGTCCAGATACTGATTCGCATAGCGGTACCATTGATCGGATAACAGGTCGCAGGTCGTGCCTTCGGCAAAGCCGCAGCCGCAGTCTTCTGCTGCCAGCGCCAGAGATTCTTCACAGTTTCCCATCAGCACATGGCAACCCCAGGCGCGAATTTCAGCAACAGTAGCAACAGGATCCGCACAATAGGCTACGACATCTCCCGTACAGATAACCCGCCGAGGGGGGATTTCCAGTAACTCGGCCTGTTCCCGAAGCGCCAGTGTGGCCTGCAGATTACTGTATGGACCGCCAAACACCAATAGCGGTCCCTGTACCGGACCTAAATCCAAAATTGGTTCCATATTAACCTTGGCCAATCTACTAGGGTCTGCACAGACTACGCAGGCTGCGCCAGCACCGGGCGCATGCTGCTCTTCTGTCCAATCCAGAAACCCAGACAACCGGCGGTCAACACGACCGCTGAAATCAATAACAACTTGCTATATTTATGGGAAATACCCAGTAGAGGTTCGATGATATTGGAATAACCTGACGACTCAGTGAAGTAAAGTACGGCACCGCCCACGGCGAGAACAAAACTCAGCAGATAACTCCAGACAGGTACCCTGTCCCAGTTCAGCCACAGCGAGAAAAACACTACCGGGGCTAGATACATGGAAGCGGTACCACTGACTGCCACTGCCGCAAACAGATCCTTGGTGCCGTAAAATACACAGGCCAGCCCGGCCAGCATAAACACCACCATGGTCAGGCGTCCATTATGGATGCTGGGCTTGATAATTTTCATATCGACAGCCACCAGCTTGGCGGAGCTTGATAGGGTGGAATCCAGGGTCGACATGGCCGAAATAATCAGCGCTGCACTGAACACCAGCATCGGCACCTCACCCAACAACCGCGCCAAAGCGGTATTCATATCCTCACCGGACAGGGACATTTCACCAGCGAAAACTCCCAGAGCACCAAACAGAATAATGCAAAGACCACTGATCCAGGCGGCATGATGGAAACTGCGCCTGGTCGTCTCACGGTCAGCAATAAACCCGCGATCCATCATCACCGGATCATGCAGTGGATAGCTCCATATCTGCAATAACGCCACAATCAGCAGGATTGGCCCGGGATCTGCCAGGTTAAATTCCCGGGCGAACAGTGTGCCAAAGGTAAAACTGTCGGATATCAGAGTCTGCAGCACCAACACCACCAATACAATGAGAAACACAGCCATTTGAAACAGATCGGTTTTCAGCGAGGCATGCAGCCCACCGACGGATGAATACACCAGTGTCACCGCCGAAAACGCCAGAATGGCGGTAATGTAACTATCGGTGCCGGCCACCCCAAAAAGTATCCCTATCACCAGCAAATTGGCGAATACTTCGCTCACCAGCCGGATACCGATGACAAAGTTATAGCAGGCAGTCCCCCAATGGCCAAAGCGGTCACGGAGAAAATCCTGCACACTCTGGTAACCATGGGTAAAACGCAGGCTGTCGATAATCCAGCCCCCGGTCAGGAAGGATAAGTAATAGGCGGCATAGGCCAGGGTTCCCCAGATGCCATAGTAAAACCCGAGAATCGCGGCATTCATCAGTGACCGGGCGAAAATCCAGGTGGTTACCTGGGAAAAAGTCAGCGTCAGTAACCCCGGTTGCTGGCCTTTGGGTGACAAACCCATGAAAAATGCACCATGGCTGTTCGCTTTTGGGGACAGCAGCAGACTGACAACAGCAATGAAAGCAACGAATACCGCCAGCTCAATGGAAGACATAGGCACCTCTTGGTTGTGGTTCCGGCAGGAAATTTATTTGCAGGCCGATAAAATCGGCAAATGCACATTAAATCAATGACAACCGATAAGTTAAAAAGTTTCACTAACGAAAAATTTTATACAAATACGACAGATTTCTGGAAAAAAACCCAAAGTAGGACAATTATTAGTCAATAGCATCATCTGAAAGTACCGGAAACACGTATTTTCAGATATAGCGTTCAATCTAAGTGGCTATTGGTTTATTAGCTAACAGCAGATTGATCACTACATTGATCAACAAGGTGATACTGCAGCCATGGGAATTACAGTTTTTAAAGATAGCAACGATAGCTCCCGCACTTACCTCCGTATTACCAGAGCCATCAATGGCCGTGAACAGCAGCGTTATGTCAGGGTTGAAGGACCATCCAAAGCTGCGATGAAAAGGGCCATGAACGAGGCAAAGGAAATCGACCAGCGGCTCCAGCAATGGCAAACCGCGGTACGGGAATTGATCGCCCTCAGTGGCGATAATCTCATTCACGAAGATGGCACAGTGGTTGGCCTGCAGTTGCAAACCCGCCACCGGGAAGGCCGTAAGCCTGCCACAGAGTTCAAATTGCGCGTAAAAATGCCGGACTCCCGTCCCTTGTTCAAATCTGTATCAGTGGACAAGCATGGATTTGACGACGCCTATGAATTCGCCATCCGCCGGATATGTGAACTGCGCGGCCTCTCCGATCAATCCGAAGCCTACTCAAAGCTCATACAATGCAAGGATGCCTATCTGCAAAAGTATGATATTCCGGAGCATCTGGTGCAGGACATCGGCAAATCCCCGCGCAGGAAGAAAGCGGCCAATGATGAGAAAGGCTGGATAGGTCAGTTAACCGGTTATTTCAAAAAGAAATAAGCCTATTCCAGCAACCTTAACTCAACGGCAGGTGCAATATTTTATCGCACCTGCTGCACGGCCGTTTCAGGCAGCAGGCAACTGTTCGCCAGCAGGGACCTCCAGCCGGTGTGTATAAGGATCAGGCCGCTTGATGTGGTTCGCCAGAAACAAGGGTTCCGAACGCATCACCACGTCCGTCTGAAAGGCCTTTTCAAAATGCACATCGAATACATAGGCCTTGGCGCTCATTTTGATCGCCAGACGGTCTGCCAGAGGCTGCTCTGAAAAAGTAAAGACTACCGGTTTTTTCAGGTAGGTAAAGCGGCTGGTGATGATCACTTCATGGACCAGCGCCTGTGCTTTCTGCAGGTCTGCGTCCAGTGCCAGATAGAAATCCGTCACCACCATCATGTCCATGGCTCCGGCATTGCCACTGGAGACCACTTCAGTGATGAAGCGTGAATTGGGTATGGTGACCAGATTGTCATCCAGGGTATTAATGCGTACTGAGCGTAGGCCGATACTGACAATTTCACCATAGACATTGCCAAAATTAACCCGATCCCCTACCTGGAAGGGACGGTCGAATAACAGCAACAAGCCGGCTATCAGGGACGCTGCCACGTCCTTGAGGGCAAAGCCCACTGCCACCACGGCACTGCCTCCGATGGCCAGCATAAACTCTCTGGGAGGCTGGATCACGGTCACCACCAGAATATAGATACCGCCCAGGTACCAGATAAAACTGAACAGGGTGACCGATTGCAGAATCAGAAACCGGTAGCCCTGGAGAAAGTCCATCAGCCGCTGGGCCAGATGCCTGACCAGGCGGTTAATTCCCCATAGCAGCAGCGCGCCGATAATAAACAGGGCCACTTTGGCTGGGTCCAGCAAGCTGCTGAGAACGTCTATCTGATCGGTACCTGGAGTATCCATAGTTCACCCGTAGAGCATATTCTTGCGATTAAGCAGGGTTGTGACCGGTAAGTGCCAGAGCGCCTGGATGCGGTAGCGATGTTCCTCGTCACGAATCAGTACCCCCTGATTCACGCACAAATTCAGGATCTGCTCAATGGTGAGCAGCGGTATTGTCGTTACCAAGGCAATCTCATCAGCCGTCAAAGCTTTATGGATCATAATCGCCCTGAGCACAAAACAGGTTTCTGAAGACAGGGTGGTCAGGAAGGCGGATGAAGGACGCTGGGGCAAGGCAATCACCACTTCACGTTCCTCAAAGCTGGCGGCACTCAACCACAGATGTAACGCCACCTCGGGATTACCGCTGCAAAGCTCCCATAACAGATTGAATACCCTGGAGTCAGCTGCGCGAAAGGAAGAGGCTTCAGTACCTGCCATCGCCGATAACAACAGGTCATCATATTGCAGACGCCGTCCGGAAGCATGGTGGCGTGACAAAATCAGTTTGCGGATCTCACTGGCACTCCAGCGCGGCATGCTGACATTGACCTGGAAAGGATGCTCCTGACGGAATACCCGACTCAGGTATTGCCACGTGGGGCCGTGCATAATCACCAGATAGAAGGTTTGCGGATCAGCATGCTGCAGTATCTGGAAAAACTCCCGGACGGCATCCAGGTAGCCTATCTGGGACACGAGCAGGTTCTCGGTCTGATCCAGCACCACCAGACGCTTTGTCGAGAGTCTGGATTGCCCCTCTTCAGGCCCTGCCTCAGGCGCATTTACCGAAAGATTTTCCATCAGGTTTCTAATGGCCTCTACAGAGGTGCATTTGGCGGGAATATTCACCCACCCGATCGACCACTCCGCCTGCTGCCTGACCAGTTGCCGGGCCAGCCGGGTCTTACCGGCACCGTGGTCACCGCAGAGTAACAAAACATTGGGCTCAGGGTTGTCGCTTTGATACCAGCGTTCAGCCGGCTCTGAAATCAACGCCAGTGTCTGCTCAAGGGTAATCAGCGGCTGCTCATCCGTATCGCGCTCCAATAACCAATAACGGTAGGACTTGGCCAGGTATGGACTAAACTCGTCATCCTCTTTGCCTTCTTCACCGCTCGTTATAGTGGTCTCCAGGCGCAGACGCAGCAGGCGTAACGACAAAGTGCGATAGCTTTCAAACTGGGATAACTTCAGGTGCAGGCTTTGCACCATATCTCTTCCCTGTACCAGCAAAAAGAGCAGCGGCCAGAATGGCAGCACCCAATAACGCCCCAGCGCAGCCTGTCGTTCAGTTGCTTTTGCTCCTGAGGGTTGTAAAGAGATAAATTTTTCGGAGACAGGAGAATATTGACGCAAAGTGACAATTGTCATACACCAGAGCACCAATACCAGCAACAAACTGAGCTGGCGATATAACAACCCGCCCCCCGTCGCTGCTAACAACTGAATCAGGCCCCAACCTACGACGGTCACCAGCGCAAATCCTCCTGCCCGGTAGTGCATCTTGACGGCGGCCGATTGAGAGACAAACTGGTCCACACGGGAATGCATACGTGCCAGCAACCATTCGCTCAGCACCCGTACCGCCCGGAACATGGCATAGCAGATACCCCAGGGTCCCAGAAGTCGGAAAATGTGCCAGTTAGCCGGCATCAACGCTGTGAATTCCAACGCCAGAAGCCAGATAATCAGCCAGGCAATGTTGGGCTTAACCACCCAGACCATAGCATTGAGAATGCGCATGCTGGGGCTATGCCCCAGCTTCCCCAGCAGGGTGCGTTGCAACTGCGACAATGCCCTGGTGGAAGCTGTAGCCAGTCTTAGCAACCCCACAATCGCCAGTATCAACAGCAGAACCTGCAGTGCCCAACCGGAGACCAGGGTAATAATACCTTTCTCAGTTGACGCCATGTGGTAGTCGAACATCAGGGGTTGAACAAAATGCATGTTGAGCACCGGCAACATCCAGCGCAGCTCACGAAGTTCATGGGTCAGCATCGCCACAGGTGATTCCATGATGTCGAGGGCTGCACCCTCTCTTACCCATAGATTGCGGACATAAGTCGCCAATGCCTTTTGCCTGGATAAGACTTGCCCCAGCTCTGTTGCATGTCTTTCCAACATGTCACTGGGCACTAGTGGCAAGTCGTCGTTCGGATCTGGCAGTGCCAGAATATCCAGCCATAATTTCTGCGATTTAGCGGTTAGATCCGGCTGCACAAGCAATTGGGCCAGTGCCCCCATCAAAACTTCCCACTGCTCTCCGATTCGCGCCAGCCTGGTGTATGGCTCAGAGACGAGCGCGTTCTCCTCAATGATACCCAGCAGAGCGATACCGGACGGCCATTGCCGCAGCACGTGCTGCAATCCCTCCCGGTGTCGAACCGGCAATCGCAGCCACTGCTCCCGGTATTCGGAAACTTCCATACGCAGCTTCAGCAATTTGTCTTTCAGCTCTTGAATATCGACCTGGGAATCCGGACAGGCTTCAGCATCAATCACCGAAAGCGGCAGATAGGGAGAATCCCCTGTGCGGGAGGCCGCTACGGCAGCATCACTGTCTATGGCGAAGGAGAACAAGGTAGCGCCACGCAGAGTACGCGGTATAGTGCCTGCTGCGATGGATCTGAAGGCATCCCTGGTATCGATTAATTGTGTCAACTCGGCTGCCCAGGCCTGGCGCTGCACTTCAATACGTTCACAAGCGGCATTCGCCGCAAGGCTAAACAGCATCAAAATCAGCAAAGCCAATTCGCGCCCTCTTCGCACCAGAATCCAGAGTGCTCCCACGGAGGCTACACCATTAGACATCAATCATTCCGTCCTGCCACATATTCTGTGTTTTACCCGGAGACACCGACTTCTTCTCCTGCAATAGTTTCCGTTTCATTACAGGCAGCCTCAAGCCAATCCTGCATGTGGGGATCCGCCATCTGCCACTGAACATACCGGGTAGAGGGTTCAGACAATTTGATGTCATAGGTGAGAAAACGGAACACCACCGGGGCAAACATGGCGTCGGCGATGCACCAACGTCCAAACAGGCCACTGCCTTTCGGCTGTTTGGCCAGACACCCCTGCCAGAGGTGATCAACCCGTTCGATATCCGCAGCCAGAGCGGTGGAAACAGCAACCTGTCTGCCCTGAGCCCGGCAATTCATTGGCAGGCATTGCCGCAAAGCACTGAAGCCACTGTGCATTTCCGCACTGATCGATCTGGCTTGTGCACGTGCCATAGGCGCTTCCGGCCAGAGTGCAGGATTCTTCTCTGCCAAAAATTCGGCTATGGCCAGCGAATCCCAGATGGGCTCGCCATCGGCAATCAATACCGGTACTTTGGAGGCTTCGGAATAGTGACGGATTTCGCGATAAAACTCCGGAGTATTCAGGGCCAGGCGATGTTCTTCAAACGCCAGTCCGCTATGGCGTGCCACCAGCCAGGCACGCAATGACCAGGAAGAGTAGTTTTTATTACCGATCACCAGCTTAAACACGGCCAGTTCCTTTATCTGTCATAGAGCTAACGCATATAACTACCCTAACTCTCGTTGAAATGCCACCTGAGGGTAGCACAACGCGTTTCTCGTGCTATACCTCCTGGCAGGCAGGACACAATCCATACAAGGTAGAAATTTGTAGCTATTATTAAGAGATCGCCCTCTTTTATTTGCGGGTGAAACCTCAATTTGAATTAGAAAGGTCTTACATGTTCGACCCCATTCACCGCCTCCACTGGTTAATACTCTGTACAGTGCTGAGCAGCTTCACTGCCTTTGCTGAACCTTTGGCGTCCCCCTCCGGGAGGGTGATACTTACAGCTTCCGGCCTGATTGACAATCATAACGCGGAAGGTATAGCGCAATTGGACCTGAGCATGCTCGACAGCCTGCCACAGGTCACTATTACTACAGCCACGCCCTGGTATGACAAAACCCGGCGCTTTACCGGCCCATTAGCCAGGGATCTGGTCAAATTGCTTCACGCTGAAGGCAAACAGGTAAAAGCAACAGCTCTCAACGACTATAGTATTAGTATTCCTTTAGAAGATTTTGAACAATATGATGTGGTGTTAGCGACTCGCCTGGACGGCAAAATCATGAGTATTAGAGAAAAAGGACCTATCTTCGTGATTTATCCCTTCGACGATAACCCGGAACTGGTAAATGAGGCGTTTTATCAACGCTGCATCTGGCAGTTGAACAGGCTCGATTTCGAGTAATTTTCAGGAGGAAAATCATTGTCCAGGTTGCGCACGATAATAGGCATTATACTTATCGGCACGCTGGTTCCACTCGGTTTAAGTGTTACTTTCACCATATTGGAGTTGCGTGAAACCACATTGGATGTCAACGTTGCCAAGGACGATATCGTCTGGCCTGTGCAACAAATCGAAGTGGAAACCCAGCAGTTGCTGGCGGCAGCGCTACAGAGTCGCCTGACGCCTGTCTCGCTGCCGAACCTGGAACTTCGCTATGCCATTCTGCTGAGCCGTACCGACCTGTTTAAATACGGCGATTTTCAGCTTGAGATCGCCAAACTGCCGAAATCCAATGACATCCTGCAGCAGATTATCAGGGATACAGAACAGCTGGCCCCCCTGGTCAACAATGCGTTGAATGGAAACACACTGAGCCTCTCGGTGCTGCTGGAGCGGACCAGGAAGCTGCAGAGCCTGGCACACTCTCTGACCCTGCAGTTGAATCGGGACCGAATCCAGCAGGTTATTGATAACCGGGAACAACTGTCCAGCGTCTTTGCCTCGACTGAAATTTTACTGGGCGTGCTGGCTCTCACGGCTTTCGCAGGCTTTGTCTTCCTGTACCTGATGATCAAACAAGCCGAGAAAAATCGAGCGGAAGCTGAATTCCACCAGCGCCGTGCTGAAGCCAACAGCGAAGCCAAGAGTCGTTTTCTGTCCAATATGAGTCATGAGCTCCGCACTCCGCTAAATGCCATTATGGGGTTTACGCAACTAATGAAAATGGACAAGGGCGAGCTGAGCCCGGAGCATCTGTCCAATATCGACGAGATCTACGTTGCCAGTGAACATCTGCTGACTCTAATCAGCGACATACTTGAGCTGTCTAAAATTGAAAGTGGGCAACTGGGCGTCAGCCTTGAGCCCTGTGCCATTATTCCCCTGCTTCAGGAGTGCTTCAACCTGATTGCCGGGCAGGCACAACATAGGGACATTTCCCTGCATCTGCCCACGACCCGGCTCGATTACTATCTCAAAGTAGACCATACCCGCCTGAAACAGGTGCTAACCAACTTCCTGACCAACGCCATCAAATACAACCGTCCGGGAGGCTGGGTAAAAGTAGAGTTACAGCGCCGCAGCCGGGACAACCATTTACGCATAGAAGTGATCGATAACGGTATCGGCATCCGCAAATCGGATCAGACTAAAGTGTTCAGACCGTTCGAGCGGCTGGCAGAAGATGTCACAATTGAAGGTACCGGTATAGGATTGGCGCTCAGCCAGCAACTGGTATACCTGATGGGCGGCAAGATCGGCTTTCGTTCCACCGAGGGAGAAGGCAGCCAGTTTTGGGTGGAGTTTCCCGTGCACGAGGTTATTTCCCCTCCGGAAGGTATAGAAGCAACTGGCTCGCTCAGTTCAGTGGCCAGCCACCCATCCCCATCACACCCATCGAGTAAGCAGCAGGCAGTTACGCGAAATAAAACCGTACTCTATGTGGATGACAATCAAACCAATCTAGAGTTGCTACAACGTTATTTTGCCGGTATCCCCCATCTTAATCTGATTACCGTTACCAACGCCGAACAAGGCTTAAGAGCCGTTACACGGGCGCGGCCGGATTTGGTGCTGCTGGATTTAAATTTACCTAAGACCTCTGGTTTTGAGTTTTACCAACAACTCAAAACCAGCCTCTCCCCCCCCTATCCTCCAGTGATTGCCGCCACGGCGAATATCACCGCCCAGGAAGAAGCCGATAAATGGAGCATTGAATTCGACCGCTTGATAACCAAGCCATTCAGCCTGCTGGAATTGAGCGACATTTTGGATGAGTATCTGGATATTTCCTTGCCCTGCTGAATTCCGGCAGGTGCCGGTACCTGACTGCGCCGACGGAACCATGCCTTGAGACAAACGCTTCACACTGGCATCATGCGGCACCTTTAAAGTCAGGGGAGAAAGCCAATATGGGTTCATCACTTCGCATCATCGCCGGCCCAACGGCTCTTGCAAAGCTGCAATCGCAGGGATTTCGGCAGGAGTTGTTTGAGGTCATGGTGGCCGCCTCCGGCGGCCCCAAGTGGTTTATTCTCTATGGGCTGGATTGCTACCTGTTCGGCGAATTCTTTAAGCAGCGGCAACAACCTATTCATACCCTGGGTTCCTCTGCCGGAGCCTGGCAGATGTCCTGTTTTGCTCAGAAGAACCCGGTGGCCGCCATCAGCCGTTTGGCTGAGCACTATTCCACAGAGGCATATTCAGAAAGGCCTGATGTAAATGAAATCACCCATAAGGCCGAACTGATGGTGCAATACATGTTGGGTAGCAACGGAGCAGCGGAAATTGCCTCAAACCCGATCGTTCACACCCATATTCTGGCGGACCGCTGTCGGGGTCCGGGGGCCTCTGAAACACCCTGGCTACAGATGTTGGGGCTGGGACTGGCAGCGGGTGCCAATGCCATTTCCCGACGCACACTAGGGGCGTTTTTTCAGCGTGTTGTATTTCATTCCGACCAGCAAAGTTACTTCGAGTTTCATGATCAACCCAGTGCCTATGCCAGACTGACAGAGACCAATGTCACCCAGGCGCTAATGGCCAGCGGCGCTATTCCAATGGTGCTGAAAGGCGTTCGGCAGATTGCGGGAGCGCCCACCGGGACTTATCGCGATGGCGGCATAGTGGACTATCATTTTGATTTGCCATTGGGCACCGGTTCGGATGGGTTGGTGCTCTATCCCCACTTCTCCCAAAAAGTACTACCCGGTTGGTTCGATAAAATGTTGTCCTACCGCAAGGTGAATCCGAAGCATTATGACAATGTGGTCATGCTCACGCCCTCACCAGAGTTGATCGATCAGTTGCCTTACCGGAAAATTTCCGACCGTAACGACTTCAAGCACCTGGACGATGATTCACGCCTGAAATACTGGAAAACCGTGCTGGAGCAAAGTCAGCGGCTGGCAGAGGATCTGGATGGGCTGATTCAGCATGGCAAGGGATTGGACAACTTACAGCGGTTTCCAGGGGCCAGCTAGCTTTGCGGACATCAAAACCCCGAGTTGGCTCCTCCTCCCGTTGCGCTTGGTGCAGTCGAGGAATAAAAACCGGAAATGCCGGGAGAGGAATGATTGTTTCCCAGACTGGATTGAACTAGTCTGAAGGAAAAAAAGGAGCTGCCATGGAGTATCTACGCACACCTGAAGACCGCTTCCAGAACCTCGCTGATTACCCGTTTACTCCACACTACCTGGACCTGGGTGATCTTAGAATGCACTACGTTCAGGAGGGTTCCGATGATTCCAGCTACACCGTACTTATGCTGCACGGGGAACCTTCCTGGTCTTATCTTTATCGCTATATGATTCCAGTCTGTGCGGCCGCAGGGCATAATGTTATAGCGCCTGATCTTATCGGCTTTGGAAAGTCAGACAAGCCAACCAACATTGACGACTACAGCTACGCCGGCCATACCGAGTGGCTCAGGCAATTTGTCGAACGACTGGATCTGAACAACATCTGCCTTGTATGCCAGGATTGGGGTTCATTGCTGGGCCTGCGCCTGGCCACCATGTTGCAGGATCGTTTTGCGGCCATTGTGGTGGGGAATGGATTCCTGCCCACCGGAGAACAGCAGGTACCCTTCATTTTTAAAGCCTGGCGCGCCTTTGCCGTACACAGCCCATGGTTTCCTATCTCGCGAATTATCAATTCAGGCTGCTTCAAAACTCTGAGCAGTGAAGAACGCAGGGCCTACGATGCGCCTTTTCCGTCTGCCCGTTACAAGGCCGGTACCCGGGCATTCCCGCGGCTGGTACCCACAGAGTTTGATGCTCCTGGAGCGGAAGACAACCGTAAAGCCTGGCAAGTGCTGGAAAAATGGAACAAACCATTACTCACCACATTCAGCAATGGTGATCCCATCATGCGGGGCGGGGACAGATATTTTCAGGAACGGGTACCCGGAGCTCAGGGGCAGCCCCATGTCACTCTGAAGGGAGGGCACTTTCTGCAGGAAGATGCAGCCCCCCAGTTTGCCACCGAGGTTAATAAACTGCTGGCCCGCATGGGGCCAGCAGTGAATGGAGGAGATTAGGCGACGACAGCAACCAGCAACTCGCCTGGAGTCACGCGGTCGCCTTTCTTCACCAGAATTTCCATTACTGTACCGCTGACGGCCGCTTTGATCTCAGTTTCCATTTTCATGGCCTCAATCACCAGCACGGCATCTCCGGCACTAACTTGCTGACCGACTTCCACCAATACATCAACAATGTTGCCGGGCATGGAGGCAGATACGTCACCCGGAGCGCTGGCAGGAGGACGCTTGCCATCACCACTGCGGGTGTATTCTCCGGCAGACTCGATAGTGATTTCTTCAGGGACGCCATCCACCGTCATATAAAAACGGCGCTCATTGTCACCATGAGGGCTGACACCAGTGACCTGAATATCATAGGTCTCGCCATGAACCATGATTTTAAATTCGGTCGCTACGCTGGCTGAAGCAACAGCTGCCTTGGGCTGCAGGGGTTCCGGTTTAAGCGTACCGGCGTTGCGGGCTTCAAGAAACGGTTTGGCGACGTCCGGGAACATGGCGTAGGTCAACACGTCTTCGTTGGATTGGGCAATCTGACCGATTTCACTGGTGACATTGCTCAGTTCCGGTTTCAACAAATCCGCTGGCCGGCAGTCAATAACATCTTCCTGGCCAATAGCGCGAGCCTGTAGTTCCTTATTCACAGGTGCCGGCGCTGCGCCATACCAGCCTTGCAGGTATCGCTTCACTTCATTGGTAATGGATTCGTAGCGCTTGCCGGTGAGAACATTGATCACGGCCTGGGTACCGACAATCTGCGAAGTCGGAGTGACCAGAGGCGGGTAGCCTAAGTCTTCCCGCACTTTGGGAATTTCGTCAAAAACCTGGCGAATCCGATCCAGGGCGCCCTGCTCCTTCAACTGGTTGGCCAGGTTTGACATCATTCCACCTGGCACCTGGTTGATTAGCACGTTAGTGTCCACACCACTGTATTCACTTTCAAACTGATGGTACTTCTTGCGAACCTCACGGAAGTGCTGAGCGATGTCTGCCAGCGCATCCAGTTTGACATCCACTTGATAACCGGCTGCCTGCAGCGCAGCAACCATGGTTTCTGTCGGTGGGTGGCTGGTGCCGCCGGCAAAGGAGGATATACAGGTGTCCAGATGATCGACACCGGCCTCCACTGCTTTCAGTTGGCACATGGAGGCCATACCGGAAGTGTAGTGGGAATGCAGGAATACAGGTACTTTAATGGCTTGTTTCAGGGCAGAGACCAGATCGAAGGTGATCTGCGGGGTCAATAATCCAGCCATATCCTTGATGGCAACACTGTCCGCTCCCATATCGACCATCTGTTTGGCCTGCTCGACAAAAGCCCCAACCTGATGGACCGGACTGGTGGTGTAGCAGATGGTACCCTGCGCGTGCTTGCCGACCTTCTTGGTGGCAGCAATGGATGTTTGCAAGTTGCGGACGTCATTCAAGGCATCAAAAATACGGAATACATCAATACCGTTAGCGGCAGACTTTTCCACAAATGCACTCACCAAGTCATCAGAATAGTGGCGGTAGCCCAACAGATTCTGCCCGCGCAGCAACATTTGCAGACGGGTATTGGGCATCGCTTTGCGCAAGCTGCGCAAACGCTCCCAGGGATCTTCTCTTAGAAATCTGACGCAGGCATCAAAAGTCGCACCGCCCCATACTTCCAGCGACCAGTATCCGGCCTGATCAAGCTTTGCCGCTACCGGCAGCATATCTTCAGTACGCAGGCGGGTGGCGATAAGCGACTGATGGCCGTCTCGCAAAACCACGTCGGTGAGCTGAATAGTGCGGGTCATCTTTAGTCTCCATTATAAAAGGCCCCGTCAGGAATAATTCTAAGCAGAGGGCCAGTTAATCAATAAGGTCGTTACATTCAAATCCTGGTCTGAATCTCGGTCACAGGCTCTGCGCGGCGACTGCGGCGGCTAACGCGGCGGCCAGAGATTCCGGGCGGCGTTTGACAGAGTAATGAGTCAGCTCAGGGTGCGCTTCCACAAATCCGGTATTGAACTTCGCGGCACGGAAGTCCGGGTGATGCAGTATTTCCTTGTAATAAGATATTGTGGTGGTGATACCGAAAATCTGCATATCCTCCAATGCCCGTTCGCATCGTTCCAGTAACTCCTCCCAGTTCATATTCCAGACGATAAGCTTGGCACACATGGAGTCGTAATAAGGCGGAATGGTATAACCGGTATAGATCGCGGCATCGGTTCTAACACCTGGCCCGCCTGGCGAATAGTAGCGGCTGATGCGGCCAAAGCTTGGCAAAAATCCATTTTTGGGATCTTCGGCATTGATTCGAAACTGGGCAGCAAAGCCCCGATGTTGAATATCCTTTTGCTGGTATCGCAGGGGTAAACCGGAGGCAATCCGAATTTGCTCCTTGACAATATCCACACCGGTAATGGCTTCAGTAATGGTATGTTCCACCTGAACCCGGGTGTTCATTTCCATAAAGTAAAAACTGTCGTCATGGTCCAGCAAAAACTCTACAGTGCCGGCATTTTCGTAGCCGACTTCACTGGCCACCTTGACAGCCAGTTGGCCCACATATTCCCGCTGCTCTTCAGTGAGCTGAGGTGAAGGTGCCAGCTCAATCAGTTTCTGGTTACGTCGCTGGATGGAACAGTCACGCTCATAAAGGTGGATGGTATTGCCATGACTGTCTCCCAGCACCTGCACCTCAATATGGCGCGGATCGACAATACACTTTTCCAGAAACACATCAGCCCGGCCGAAGGCTTTGGTTGCCTCAGAAATAACGCGCTGATAATTGGTACGCAATTCCTTCTCATCATTGCAGCGCCTGATGCCCCGACCACCACCACCGGAAGTGGCTTTGAGCATGACCGGGTACCCCACCTGGGCAGCCGAAGTCACGGCTTCTTCAACATCAGCCAGGTTCCCTTCTGTACCCGGGGTAACCGGCACACCCGCTCTGATGGCACTGAGACGGGCTTCCGTCTTGTCACCCATTTTTTGGATAACTTCAGCACTGGGACCGATGAAACGAATACCGCGCTTAGCGCATATCGCTGCCAATTCTGCGTTTTCTGACAAAAACCCATAGCCTGGATGCAAGGCATCACAGCCGGTTTCCACCGCCAGGTTTACAATCTTGTGGGGGTTCAAATAGCCCTGTAATGGATCATCACCCAGACAATAGGCTTCATCCGCCTTTTTGACATGCAGGGCATAGCGATCGGCATCCGAGTAGATCGCGACTGAACGCACTCCCAGTTCCCGACAGGCCCTGGCAATACGAACGGCAATTTCACCCCGGTTGGCTATCAGGACTTTCTTGATAGTAATGGCGCTCCCGGCACCTTGGACAACGTTGGGAGAAACCTCAGGTGGATTAGTATCAGTAGACACAAACACGCCCTTCCCTAATTGAGGATTAGTGGATTCAGTTTAGACTGATTCTAAGCATTTGAATTGCTATGAGTGACTCTCAGTTTATGCAACTGATTCTTATTCTATCGGGAGAACGAGGGGGAATAACAAATTAAGGTTTGTTAATCAGGATTTACACTTATCCCTGTTAATCAAGGTCTCAAATAATGCGTTTGACATTGCGGAGCAACACAAGCCTGGCGATGCCGACGAATGAGGCAACCACCAGGCATAAATTGTGTTACCGCATCAGGCAGCCTCTCGATTATTACCGGAAGGCTTGGAGTCAGGCACCTCCGTCGTCTTACCGGCAACCGGTACGTCCTTCTTGGAATGGCGCTCGTGCAAAAACCGCAGCACTTCCGCCCGCAGATGGTTATAGTGGGCATCATCTGCCAGCTCCAGGCGGGGCCGGGGCCGGGGCAAATCCACCTCAAGGATTTCTCCGACGGTGGCTGCCGGTCCATTGGTCATCATGACAATACGATCAGACAACAGCACCGCCTCGTCCACATCGTGGGTAATCATAATCACGGTATTTTTCAAGTCCGACTGAATTTCCATCAGGGAATCCTGTAAGTGCGAGCGGGTCAAGGCATCCAGGGCGCCAAAAGGCTCATCCATCAGTAGCACTTTGGGCTCCATCGCCAGCGCCCGGGCAATGCCGACGCGCTGCTTCATGCCCCCGGAAATTTCGCTGGGCTTTTTATGCATGGCATGATCCATGTGGACCAGATGCAGGTTGTACTCAATCCACTCGCGAATTTCGGCCTTGGATTTGGTGCGCTTGAAGACCTGCTTTACAGCCAACTCCACATTTTCATAGGCCGTCAGCCATGGCAACAGAGAGTGGTTCTGAAATACCACAGCACGCTCGGGGCCAGGTTCATTCACTTCCTTGCCTTCCAGCACCACGCCACCCTCTGTGGCTTGCAGCAGGCCTGCCACAATATTGAGCACAGTGGATTTTCCGCACCCGGAGTGACCAATCAGGGAAACAAATTCCCCCTTCTTGATTTTCAGGTTCACGTTGTCCAAGGCCTTGAATTTCCCCTTGGGTGTATCAAATTCAATGCTGACATGGTCGATTATCAGGTGTTCAGCGGACATTTTGGCGTCCTCCTCGTTAAATGCATTTTGGCCAGCAGCTCTCCAGAATTCGGAAAGGTCTGCTGTTTACTAATTAGTTGCACGTCTACTCTGTTACACAGCAAAATTCCTACCAGTCTTATCGGGCGACCGAGCCATCGAATATCACGGTAGAAAACCCAGATCATCAGGCAGATGTTCAATGCCCCGAAGGCCCAGAGTACGACTTATCTCACGGCTACCGACTTGTCCCAGGACACAGCACGCTGAACACAAAGCATGAGCCAGTCGAGAATGAATCCGATAACGCCGATGGTGAACACCGCCACCATGATCCGGCCCAGGGAGTTGGAGCTGCCGTTCTGGAACTCATCCCAGACAAATTTCCCCAGCCCTGGATTCTGTGCCAGCATTTCAGCTGCAATCAGCACCATCCATCCCACACCCAGAGACAAACGCATTCCAGTAAATATCATTGGTACAGCGAATGGCAGCACCACCTTTCGAACTTTGGTCAACCAAGGTAGACGCAGCACCTGGCTGACATTAATCAGATCCTTATCGAGCGTGGATACCCCCACGATAGTGTTAACAAGCGTGGGCCACATACAGCACAGGGTGACGGTAATGGCTGAGTTCACGAAGGATTTATCAAACAACGGATCGTCTGACACATAAACGGCACTGACGATCATGGTGACAATAGGCAGCCAGGCCAGCGGCGATACCGGCTTGAAAATCTGGATCAGTGGGTTGATAGCGGTAAACATAGTATTACTGAGGCCGCACACTATGCCGATAGGCACGGCGATGGACACCGCCAATACAAAACCGGCAAAGACGGTGTATAAACTGGTAAAGATCTGATCAATATAGGTAGGTCGCCCGTTATAATCCCGCCACTTGATTTTAGCTTCAGGGTTTTTGGCCAGCTTTTTGGCATTGCGCTCTTCCTGGCGCTGATAAAATGCATCGGCCTTCAGCCGTTCATCCAGATGCTCCTGCCATAAACCTTGTGCCTGCTGCCAGACTTGTGCCGGGCCGGGCACTACTCCCAGAGAGGTTTCTACCCGTGAGGCTGTAGCATCCCAGATCCACAGAAATAACAAAAAAGCGATCAATGGCACGCCGATGCCCCGAATGATCTCGTTAACCTGTTCTTTGGGGTTATCTCCTTTACAGAGCCTGATCCAGGGGCCAAACCACTGGATACTTTCCAAACTTTGTGCGACTCGTGCCATCATTATATCTACCTCGCGTTTCCTCACAGACTGCTGACCGCAATAGCGGCCAGCAGTTGTTTCAGGTGTGTACTTATTGCACTACCTCGTCCCCTTTCAGGCCGATGCTGAATTGGGATAAATAGTCATTGGGTTTAAGGCCATCAAAGGTAATGCCGTCGATGAATTCGGTTTGCGGATCCCGGTAGCCGTCTTCTGTAGCAAAATCCGGAAAGTCTGCCTTGTTGACTTTGCCTTCCGCGATTAACTCTTCCGCTGCCTGGCGGTAGATATCAGGGCGGTAGACTTTCTTGGCAGTTTCCATAAACCAGTTGTCATCCTTTGGCTCGGCAATCTGGCCCCAGCGACGCATCTGGGTCAGATACCAGACGGCATCCGAGTAGTATGGGTAGGTGGCGTTGTAACGGAAGAATACGTTGAAATCAGGTACTTCACGCTTGTCACCTTTTTCGTATTCAAAGGTGCCGGTCATGGAATTCGCGATAACTTCATAATCCGCACCAACATAGTTCGGCTTGGACAGGATTTTCACGGCTTCAGGACGGTTGGCGTTGTTGTTGGCATCCAGCCACTGAGCTGCACGAATCATCGCTTTTACTACAGCGATATGCGTCTGGGGATATTTGTCAGCCCATTCTTTGGAAACACCGAACACTTTCTCTGGATTGTTTTTCCAGATTTCATAATCGGTAATAACGGGAACACCGATGCCTTTGAATACAGCCTGCTGGTTCCAGGGTTCGCCGACGCAATAACCAAAGATAGTACCGGCTTCGAGTGTGGCCGGCATTTGCGGTGGGGGCGTAACTGACAAGAGCGCATCGGCATTGATAGTGCCGGAAATATCGCCCTTCTGCGGAGCGTAGTAGCCAGGATGGATACCGCCCGACGCCAGCCAGTAGCGCAGCTCATAGTTGTGGGTGGAAACAGGGAACACCATCCCCATCTTGAACTGTTTGCCGTCAGCCTTGTATTGATCCACTACCGGCTTCAGGTAGTCTGCTTTGATCGGATGTACCGGCTTGCCGTTCTCCATGGGAATGTTAGCCTTCATAGCTTCCCAGACATCGTTGGATACGGTGATACCATTCCCATTCAGGTCCATGCTGAAAGCAGTAATGATATGGGCCTGGGTACCAAAACCGATGGTGGCACCCAATGGCTGGCCCGCCAGCATATGCGCTCCATCCAGCTCACCGGTAATCACCCGATCCAGCAGGACTTTCCAGTTGGCCTGGGCTTCCAGTTGTACATAGAGGCCTTCATCCTCAAAAAAGCCCTTCTCGTAGGCAATGGCCAGAGGAGCCATATCCGTCAGTTTGATAAAGCCGAATTTCAGATCTTCTTTTTCCGGCTCCACCGCCTGCACACTGCCTGCAACGCACACAGACAAGGCGATTCCCTTGGCGAGTTGTTTGATCGTGGTGGTCAGTTTCATGGTCTACTCCGTTTTCTGGTTATGACGGACTAGATACCAATCTTTGTGCCAAAAAATTATATAATAATTTATTTTCAATAGCTTACACGACACAACTTTACCAAATCACCATTGTGGTGCACCCAAAAAACAACCAGTGGCACCATTTGAATCCACGAAAATTCACCCATAAAGAGCACTCGCACTTTTTTAGGTCCGACATGCTGAACAGTAAAATTAGCCGCCGACCTTCATCGGCCAAACCTGCTTTTCATAAGATAATTCCCTATACGTAAACCAGTCTTGGCCATGATTTGTCTCCTGAATTCGGGACCATCGGTAGGTGAATCGACTCTATCGGCAGTTTGTCCTGATGATAATCCGTACAAGCCAGGGTGATACTGCCGCTGCACGCCAGCACCTGAATCAGCTGTCCCGAATCCACGATGCCCTGGGTACCCCCTGGCGGCACCCATTACCTGAATCCGAAGCTTTCTACGGGCTGCTGAGCTTATTGGAGGGAAATCCAACGCGGTTGGTCACCTGGAGCCATCAACCCCCTGGACCCGGAAAGATTGAACCCCCACTCCGCTTAAACTCGGAAAATCAGCTTCGGTTATTAGCACAGTTAGTACACGGTCAGCAGGATTCCGAATTACTGGGGGTAGTCCGTAATACAGCGGAGCAAAACGACAACCAGCATATATTGCTGCAAACCTATTGTCTGGAAGACATATACCTGTTCAGCAAAGGACGCTGGCCCGGGAACTTGGTTTGCTGGCCTGATAACGTCCCCCGTTTTCCTCGCCATTTTTTGCGCTGCCATGTGGAAGCTCGTTTAATTTAAGCTTGGTGCTTGACCTATGACATGCTCACAGGTTTTAAACTCATCTAAAGTTCCATGAACCTCCTTAGCAAATATGGTCAGCATCATGCAGCTCAAAGTGAACGAACTTGCCAAGCGGACAGGTGTCAGTGCCGATACCGTTCGCTTCTACACACGTCAAGGCCTGCTCCATCCCGCCCGCGACCCACAAAACAGCTATCAGCTATATGACCACTCTGATTTACAACGCCTTAATTTTGTCCAAAAGGCTCGCAAGTTGGGATTCAGCCTGAAAGATATCCAGGCCATCCTGCATGAATCACAGGAGCAGCATTCTCCCTGCCCAATGGTGCGGGAAATGTTTGAAGACAAGCTGGAAGAAATCAGTCGGAAGATCGAAGAGCTGCAAGCACTACGTCAACACATGCAGGAGGCCATGGATGTATGGCATGAAATGCCGGACGGTAACCCTGATGGACATACGATCTGTCGTCTGATCGAACACTGGGAGGATAATGCCAAGCTGAATTCTCACCACAACACCAATTCCGGGAGACGCTGATATGACTGATCTGATACAGCTGAACATTACCGGAGCCAAATGTGCCGGCTGTGTTAGCAAAATCGAAAAAGCCCTACAGGCTGTTCCGGGTGTTGATACAGCTTCCATGAATTTTGCTGATCGCACTGCCGAAGTGTCTGGCCGGGTCAACACTGACACATTGATTGAGGCTGTTGAAGATATAGGCTACGGGGCCGCCGTTATCGAAGATGAACAAAAGGCTCAGGAAGAGCGTGAAGCCGTAGAACATGCCTACTATCACCAGTTGCTACGCAATATGTGGTGGGCACTTGGGTTAGGAGTACCACTGATGGCCTGGGGGTTGCTGGGAGGCGAAATGATGGTGCATCCCGGCAGCAGTCAACTGATCTGGCTGGGTATAGGGATACTAACCTTGATTGTCATGACCGTATCAGGAGGGCACTTTTATCGTGGCGCCTGGAAAGCTTTCGGTAGCCACTCTGCCAACATGGATACTTTGATTGCCTCAGGTACAGGTGCGGCTTGGTTGTATTCAATGACGGTGGCCGCGTTCCCGACATTGGTTCCTGAGCTGGCCAGACATCTTTATTTTGAGGCATCCGCTATGATCATCGGCCTGATCAACCTTGGTCTAGCCCTGGAAATAAGGGCGCGGGGGAAAACCTCTCAGGCGATCCGGCGGTTGCTCGATCTGCAGGCTAAAACCGCCCGTGTGATTCGTGATGGTGTTGAGATTGATATCCCGGTCGGTGCGGTGCAGTTGGGTGATCACATCAGGGTTCGACCGGGCGAAAGGATTGCCGTCGACGGTGAGGTTAAGGAAGGCACCAGTCTCCTGGACGAATCCATGCTCACAGGTGAACCCATGCCTGTAACCAAAGCCCCCGGTGACTGGGTGTCAGGAGGTACAATCAACCAGACTGGCAGCCTGGTATACAGCGCCCTCAAGGTCGGCAAGAATACCGCTTTGGCCCAAATCATAGCCATGGTTAAAAAGGCGCAGAATGCCAAACCACCCATTGGACGTCTGGCAGATAGTATTTCAGCGATCTTCGTGCCTGTCGTACTTTGTATCGCCGTAGTGGCAGCGCTGCTCTGGTTTAATCTGGGGCCGGACCCCAAAGTGGCCCATATGCTGGTAGCTGCAACCACGGTCCTGATCATTGCTTGTCCCTGTGCACTAGGTCTGGCGACACCTATGTCGGTCATGGTCGGAGTCGGCAAAGCCGCCGAGGCCGGTGTATTAATCCGCAATGGGGGCGCACTGCAACAGGCCAGCGAACTGACCGTCATGGTGCTCGATAAAACCGGCACTATTACCGAAGGAAAACCTAGCGTCACTGAAATTATCACAGCTCCTGACCAGGATATCTCAATTGTTCTGCAGCTCGCTGCCAGTTTGGAAAACGTGTCAGAACACCCATTGGCGCTGGCAGTGGTCGCAGCGGCGCAGGAGGAAAAGCTCAGCCTGTTCGAAGTTGTAGACTTTGACACCAAATCCGGCTTTGGAGTGCAAGGCTTGGTGCACGGAAACAAATTAATGCTGGGCAACCAGCGCTGGATGGCAGAGCACAACATCGATACTTCGCCTGACTGGCTAAATGCACAGGAACTCTACGAGCGTGGCGATACGCCCTTGTACCTGGCCCAAAGCCATAAGCTGATCGGTATATTGGGTATTGCCGACAAAATTAAAACAGATTCCAAGGCAGCGGTGGCAAGACTTCGGGAACGCGGACTCAGGGTGATCATGCTCACCGGTGACGTTAAGGCCTCTGCTCAGACAATCGCCCGCCAAGCCGGCATAGACGAAGTCATTGCCGAAGTTCTGCCTGAAGAAAAGGCACAGGTTATTGAGCGCCTCAAATCGGAGCGAGGCAACCAGGATAAAATCGGTATGACCGGTGACGGCATTAACGATGCCCCCGCGCTCGCCACCGCTGATGTAGGATTCGCCATCGGTACAGGCACAGACGTCGCTATAGAGTCTGCAGACATAACCCTGATGCGTGGCTCACTGAATGGGTTGGCGGATGCGATAGAAATCTCCCAGGCTACCATGCGTAACATCAAACAGAATCTGTTTGGAGCCTTTATCTACAACACTCTTGGAATCCCTGTCGCCGCCGGACTACTGTATCCGTTTTGGGGCATTTTGATGAACCCGGTGCTGGCCGGTGCGGCAATGTCCCTATCATCATTCACTGTAGTGACCAACGCTAATCGTCTTCGCTTATTTAAGACCAGCAATCATCTAAATCCGGGAGCTCCAGTAGTCAATAAAGGAGAGTTATCATGACCATACTCGTTAATATTATTGGTATCGGACTCATCGCCTTTATCGTTTACTGGTTCTGGCTGAGCCAGGGTAAGAGCAGTGCAAAAGTTGATACCGATAGCATTGAGATCAAAGTCGCTAATGGTGTTTATACCCCAGCAACGATAGAAGCACCTGCCGGAAGGCCGCTGAAGCTGAAGTTTTTACGGGAAGATCCCAGCCCATGTGCGCAAAAAGTTGTTTTCGCTGATTTTGAGCTCAGTGAGGATCTCCCCATCGGCAAAAGCAAGACCGTGGAAATTCCGCCCCAACCTCCAGGGAGGTACAAATTCAGCTGCCAGATGCAGATGTATCAGGGCACGCTTAATATCAGCTAACCTGCTGGAGTATTTACGCCTGCCCTTCAACCCCTGACCAGATAGTCTGAAAAACACGAGATCAATGAGGTTTGAAAATGAAAGCCTTGAACTGCCTAACACTACTCACGCTACTTCCATTTTCACTTGGGGCACCACTGGTCGCAGCAGTAACCCTGGACGTTTACAAATCTCCCAGCTGCGGCTGTTGCGCCTGAAAAAGCACCAGACTAGTGGTGCTGCATCCCGACACCGAGGAGCGTAGTTTGGTTGTTCCAAATGAGCAACGAGTAACGACGAATGGTGATGATGGCGAAACGTCAACAGACCCTATGCTGACAAAAGCCATCTATTTGGGCCATAATCAGTCAGGACATTTCGTAACACCACATCACTTATCAGGAGTTAACCCTGATGGGCATCAGGATAGGGGTAACGAAAGAGTATTCACAACTTTGCATTCCAATTAAGGGTAGTACTGGCCTTATAGGAGCTAACAGTTTCGCCAGCGCTGATTTTTAGTCGGTCGTTAGTTTTAAAGACACTGTTAGGTTTAAAAGTACCAGTTTGACTGATAAGTGCATTTTAAATTCCAAGTATTTTTTTAATTTATAGAGCTTATGCTGAAGAGTCTTAAAAATCTGCTAGAACAGCTGGCGACACCTTCCTCCCTGCCCCTGAACCAGCCGGCACTGGAGCAAATAACCGCGGCATTGCTGTTGCAGCTTGCCAGGGTAGATCAAAGTATTAACCCTGGGGAAGTGCAGACCATCAAGGACTATCTGGGGAGGACATTCGGGCTCTCTGATGAAAGCCTGCACACAGTTATGGAGGCGGCGACACAGTCAGCCGAATCGGCAACGTCCCTGTATGAGTTCACCTCCCAGATTCATGAGCAGTGCACGCCACAACAAAAGTACCAGATCATTGTCAATCTATGGCGTGTTGCCTATGCCGATGGTGAACTGGACAAATATGAGGAACACTTTATCCGCAAAGCCGCTGAACTTCTGTATGTACCCCACCAGGAGTTTATCCGGGCCAAGCTGGAAGTTTTGCAAACCTGATCTTGCACACTAACCGGCCTGAATCCGGTAGCGTAGCAGAGCCAGCTCAAACCAGATGAGTAAATATATGGCTATCTGGGATCGTGTGTATAGCTTATAGATAGTGCAAAGGTATCATCCTATGACAAAAACGGTATTGATCACCGGCGCTAGCTCAGGCATAGGCAGAGCTCTGGCGTTTGAATTCGCCCAGCGAGGTTATCATCTGGGCCTGGCTTCCCGAGGTTGGAAGCACTGGAATCGCTGGCGGCGCAAATTCAGGCCAAGCATCCTGCGATCAAGGTGGAGTGTCGGGCGCTCAACGTTAATGAAACCAGTCATGTCAGAGCGATTATTCGCAGCCTGAATGAGGCCTTAGACGGCCTGAACATCGTGATAGCCAATGCCGGCATTGCTGCAAATGGCAGAATCGGCACAGGAAAACTGGCCTCAGACCTTGCAATCATACAAACCAATGTGATGGGCGCCATGGCCACTATCGACGCAGCGGTGGAGATATTCAAGGAACAGGAATCCGGCCATGTCGTGGGCATTTCTTCAGTCGCCGGTTTCCGGGGTCTGCCAGGCTCTGGCGCCTATTCTGCCTCGAAGGCGGCCATTGCTACTTACCTGGATGCTCTTTCAACGGAACTGCACAACTCTACGATTAAAGTGACCACCCTGTTTCCCGGGTTTATCGACACACCTTTGAATAACATGATTTCCAACCGGCTATTTCTGATTGATGTCGAGCGCGGGGCCAAAATCATGGCCGACCTGATTGAAAAACAGGTGGAAAGCTCAACGGTACCGGTTTATCCCTGGAATCTGGTAGGCAAACTACTCAAAAACCTGCCACGTGCTCTACTGGCCAAGCAAAGTCCCCTGTAAGTTCTGAAATTCAACTCCAGAGGCTTTGCCGGTAGCGTCAAAGGTGGATGAACGCAAACTTAGAATCCCATGGCTGAAGAAGTACTGCGCCTAGGGTCTGCGCCGCCATAAAAGGTTCCGTCCTCGTCAATCATAATACTCTGTATAGCCCCCATGGCTGCTTTCTGGCTAATCGTATGCCCCATAGCCTGCAACAGTAGAATGGTGTCCGGGCTGATGCCTACTTCAACCCGGATTTCATCAGGCAGCCACTGATGATGGATGCGGGGTGCATTCACCGCCGCCTGTATATTCAAATGATGGTCGATCACATTCATGATCACTTGCAAGGTGGTGGTGATAATTCGCGACCCGCCGGGGCTGCCGGTGACCAGGAAGTTCTTACCCGCTTTTTTAACAATGGTGGGGGACATCGAACTGAGCATACGTTTCCCCGGTTCAATTTTGTTCGCTTCTCCACCCAGCAGGCCATAGGCATTGGGAACACCCGGTTTTGCACTAAAATCATCCATCTCATTGTTCAGCAGGAAACCGGCACCGTCCACCACGACATGATTTCCATAGCTGAAGTTAATGGTGTAAGTGTTGGATACCGCATTGCCAAATTTATCCGCCACTGAAAAATGGGTGGTTTCATCACTTTCATAGGGCACAGGCTGACCGGGTTTGATAGTAATGCTGGGCGTGGCCTGAGTAGGTTTAATTTGCTTTCTCAGCTCGGCCGCATAACCCTTTGAGGTCAAACCGGACAATGGCACATCCACAAAATCCGTATCCCCCAGATATTCCGACCGATCCGCATAGGCACGTTTCATCGCTTCGGCCATGAGATGAATGGTCTGGGCCGAATTATGGCCGTACTCAGATATTGGGTACTCTTCCAGGATATTCAGGATCTGCACAATGTGAGCACCACCGGAACTGGGAGGGCTCATGGAGTAGATATCATAATCCCGGTACTGACCCTGAATGGGTTTACGCAACACCGGCTGATAGTTCTTCAGGTCTTCATGGGTAATGAGTCCACCCCCACGTTGCATTTCTGCCACAATCAGATCAGCAGTCTTGCCCTCATAAAATCCGGCCACGCCTTCCTTGGCTATACGTGTTAGTGTTGCCGCCAGCTCTTTCTGAATAAAGCGGTCACCTGGTTGATAGAAGCCGCCGTCAAGCTTAAAGAATACTTTCCGGGTGGAAGGAAAAGACTGTAATCTCTCCGCCCTATCCTGGATGCCCTGGCTAAAATGAGGCGTCACTATAAAGCCTTCTTCAGCCAGGCGTATTGCCGGAGCCAGTGCTTTTTTCAGCGAAATGGTTCCGTATTTCTCCAGCGCCAGTGCCAGACCTGCCACTGTGCCGGGGACACCAGCGGCCAGGTGAGAATAACGGCTAAGATTAGAGTCGGCATTGCCCTCTGCATCCAGATACATGTCCCGGCTGGCGCCTGCGGGGGCTTTTTCCCGGTAATCGATAGCGACCACTTCATTCTTTTTTTCCGACGAAATAAGCATGAAGCCGCCACCGCCGATGTTACCGGACCGCGGTTGGGTCACCGCCAGGGCAAAAGCCGCCGTCACCGCTGCATCTATCGCATTACCACCTTCCTGCAATACTTTCAGGGCCTCTTCAGTGGCCAGGAAATGACTGGTCACCACCATTCCCTGACGGGCTTCGGTCGGCACACTGCGGTCACCTTCCAGGATAGCAGCTGAGTGCGCCATGAAACTGAAAGAGCAGGTCGTTATAAGGGTGGCGACCAGGACTCCAATTCGGATAAAAAGATCTTTTCTTGTTGGGTAGGTAACTTGATTCATTGCTCTCTCCATGTGCTAGGGTCGGCTGAATGAAAGTCGGTCTTTATACGACCCTGGTTAGTCTTCGACACCGGGATCCCGAGGTCCTTTACGGTACTCGCTAGGTGTTTTCCCTGTCCAGCTGATAAAAGCCCGGCGAAAATTGGAAGCGTCGCTAAAACCTAGCAGATGGGCAATTTCATCAATGGTCAGCTCATCGGCCTCCAGGTGCTGGCGAGCCAGTTGCTGCTTCACTTCTGCTACCAGGTCTTTATAACTACATCCGTTTTCCCCCAATTTACGGTGCAATGTGCTGGGGCTGACATGTATGCGTTCGGCCAGTTCAGTCAATGAAGGAACATCCGGGCAGCTCATGAAAAGTATGTGTTTGATACGGTGAGGCAGATCCTCATTTTCTGCCAGTTGCTGCAAAGTTTCACAGCGTTTGACAAACAATTGGGCGACGGCCGGATCAGCCGATGATAACGGCTGGCGGGCCATCTCCGAGGCGACGATAAGGCCGGAAAAAGGCTGATCGAACAGTACGGGTATTTTGAATACCTGGTGATAGGCAGCCGCATGGGGGGGAGGAGGGTAATTGAGCCGGATTTCCGCGCCGGACAAATGCCCACAAAACAGAAAGTCGGTTGAGGCATAGATGCTGGTTACCAGAAACTCGGTGGTTAGCCAGGGCTGGGTCGGCAGGATATAGCTGGGTTCAATCTGGATTTCAAATCGCTGACCGACCTCGGCAACCGCAAACTTCACCTTCGGCGCCTGCACCTTGTAATACTTCAGCAACAAACCCAGTGCATCGGCATATGTTGCACTGGCCATGGCGGCATACCCCAGCGGGCCGTGAGTATTGATATTGAGGCGGCGCCCGACTTCCAACCCGAGTGGCTGGTTAGGGCAAAGCTCTACAGCACGCGCAGTAATCACTTTGATACGTGGCAGGTCTATCAAGGTATCACTGGTCAGATCGGATTCAGATACGCCGCAACCTGCCAGAAAATGCCGGCGATTAACTCCCAGCTCCTCCAGCACATCGATCAGCGCACCTATATAATGACCGCGCATTTTCAGCTTCCGTTATTCTTGTTTTCAGTCGTGTGATACTTGTCTTATTGCCGACAGCTCAAAACAGGCTATCTTTGACAACCAGCCTGCCGTTACGCAGACTTAGCATGCACCGGATTTATGGTCTTACAATTGAGGACTGTATGGCAACAGATGCCGGCTCTGTGAACTGAGCCGGGCCTGACAACTAATGACCTGATCGTTAGAAGTCTGCAACCTGTTAATCGGCGCAGGTTAGCACTAAATTAGGCAAGGAGTGCCATATCGATATGCGTAATACATGCCTGACCAACTTTACCGGGAGAGGAAGAAGGATGTCCACGGATAAATTTTCGGAAAGCCATGCGAAGAATGCTTCAGATAGCACGGCTGGCCAAAACGGCACATTTAAGCCTGCCAGCCAAACGCCCGAATCTATCGTGATTAAACCCCGCCACCTGAAATTTCATGTGGAAGAAGAGTTAGCGACCCTCTGGCACGGTGGTGATGTTTTCAAGACCGCTTTCTTCAATGCCCTTTCTCTGCAATTTCCCCGTGGTGAACGCCAGTTTATTGATTCCGTCAGAGCCTACCGCGAGCAGGTGAAAGACCCCAGACTACAGGAAGATATACGCGGATTTATCGGTCAGGAAGGAATACACAGCCGCGAGCACGAAGACTATAACGATGCCCTGGCCCAGCGTCGCTATAATCTTGATCTCATGCACCGGCGGTTTAACGCGCATATGGATTATGTTTACAGCAAACCCCGACACTTGCGGCTGGCAGGAACCTGCGCCGCAGAGCACTATACGGCGGTACTCGCCCGCGGCCTGCTGAACAATCCACAATGGCTGGAAGGGGCGTCTCCACGTATGCAGGCATTGTGGCGCTGGCACGCTGTGGAGGAAATCGAACATAAATCTGTTGCCTATGATGTTTACCAAAGCGAAATAGGCAACCATCGTATACGTGTAATATTATTCTTTGTTGTGTCCTATAACTTCTTCAAATATACCTTCCTCAATACCTGCACCATGCTGAGGACTGAAGGCAAACTTTGGAACCCCATGATCTGGTTTAAGGGGCTTAATTTTCTATGGGGCTATCCAGGCGTATTTCGCAAATCCTTACCACATATCCTCCGCTATCTGAAAAAGGATTTTCATCCCTGGCACCTGGACGAGACCAAAGAATTGCAGATCTGGACTCAACGCCTGGAAGAATCAGGCTACAGCCGCTGAAATCAGGTTTCTCTATCCCTTCAAACGAGCACTATCTTCATCAACAGCGTCTCATTTGACACATGATGTGTCATTTTGGCCAATTCAAAATCAAGCTTCAGCCTGCCACTCTAGGTAAATGTCACACTAATCACTACGGGACACCTAGCATGAGCGAATTGACCAATCAACAGTACCGACTGGCTCAGCGCCCGGTCGGAACCCCGAACCAGGATACATGGTCCTTCACTGAAGAACCGGTTGCTACTCCGCAAGAAGGTGAAATCCTGGTTAAAATCCAGTATCTGTCACTGGATCCGGCCATGCGTGGCTGGCTCAACGAAGCAAAATCCTATATTGCCCCTGTGGGCATCGGCGAGGTCATGCGCGCAGGCACTATCGGCGAAGTCATTGAATCAAAAAATACCGGCTTCCAGGTCGGCGATACTGTAGTGGGTGTTCTTGGTGTGCAGAAATACGCAGTTTCTGACGGTAAGGGCCTGCATAAAGTCGACCCCAATGCAGCACCATTACCTCGCTACCTGGGCGTTCTGGGAATGCCCGGCATGACGGCCTATTTCGGCCTGCTGAATGTAGGCACTCCCAAGGAAGGAGAAACAGTTCTGGTCTCCGGAGCAGCCGGCGCAGTAGGCAGCGTGGTAGGTCAGATTGCCAAGATCAAAGGATGCCGTGTTGTCGGTATCGCCGGTGGTGCTGATAAAAGCCAATTGCTGAAAGATGAATTCGGCTTTGACGGCGTTATCGACTATAAGAATGAAGACGTTAGAGCCGGCCTGAAACGTGAATGCCCAGACGGCGTTGATGTTTATTTTGACAACGTCGGCGGTGAAATTCTCGATACCGTACTAACCCGCATTAACTACAAGGCACGTATCGTGATCTGCGGTGCGATCAGCCAATACAACAACACGACGCCGGTGAAAGGTCCCTCCAATTACATGTCGCTGCTGGTGAACCGGGCGAGAATGGAAGGTCTGGTGGTCTTTGACTACGCCAAGGAATATGGCGTAGCGGCACGTGAAATGGCCGGCTGGATTGCCAAAGGCCAGTTGAGAGCGAAAGAACACATTGTGGAAGGTATTGAACACTTTCCTGAAGCCCTGCTGATGCTGTTCAAAGGCGAAAACATGGGCAAACTGGTACTCAAGGTAGGGGAATAAGATGTCCTACTCTCTGCAAGGCAAGGTTATTCTCATTACCGGTGCAGCTTCTGGTATTGGCCGTGAAACCGCATTATTAATGGCACATTTGGGTGCCGAACTGGTACTGGCTGACATGAATGTGGAACAGGGCGAAGAAGTTGCTGCGCTGATTCACGAAGCCGGAGGCCGAGCCCACTTCAAAGCCACCAATGTCGCCAATACCGAGCAGGTAAAGGCGCTACATGAATTTGTGCTGGAAACCTGTGGTAGCCTGGACTGTGCCGTCAATAGTGCGGGAATCGAACATGATAATTTACGTCTGGCGGATTGCAGCGATGAGCTTTTTGACAAGGTTATCGATGTAAACTTGAAAGGGGTTTTCCTATGTATGCGGGAGCAGCTTAAAATCATGCTGAAGAAGGGACAGGGACAGATTATCAATCTCGCGTCTGTGGCAGGACTGAAAGGATCTCCTACCCTGGCACCCTACGCGGCCAGCAAATTTGGTGTTATCGGCCTGACCCGCACAGCGGCGTTGGAATACGCTGCCAAAGGGTTGCGCATTAATGCAGTATGCCCGAGTTTTATCAACACGCCCATGGTGCAACGCTCTCTGAAAACGATGGACGAACATAGGGCAAACAAAATCCGCACAGCCAGTCCGATGAAACGCCTGGGTGACGCGGCTGAAGTTGCACGTACAATTGCCTGGATGGCCTCTGATGAGTCCAGCTTCATGACCGGACAGTCCATCGCCCTCGATGGCGGCCTAACCGCCTGATACTCTACGGGTGGCAACACTGTTGATAGCCTGGTCAGAGGCTATCAACCTGACCACCATCAGTAACATCCGGCCTTACGCCACTCTGCGAAATACTTCGCCATCAATTGCTCATGCCGACCGTCCTGCTTAATTTGTTGCAATGCCCGACTAAGTCCCTCCACCAATCTGATATCCGTCTTCCTGCTGGCCACAATCCAGAGATCAGTGGATAACTCATCTACCGTAAATAACTTTTCGATACCGGCAGGGTTCAGGCCCTGATCGCAGGCTCGATGGTAAATGGAATAATCCGAGAACATGATCAGATCCACGTAACCGCGATATAGGCGCAGGATATTCCGTTGATTTTCCGTGATGGAATCTATTCGGGTATTATCCACACCGTCGCCAAAGAGATGCCGAACCAGAAATTCCTCCATACTGCTGCCGATCTGGCTGCCAATGCTGTAGCCTTTACCTTTGAGTTCAGCTTCAGTCGTGGCCTGAATATCTTCACGCTCCCGCAACTTATAAAATGACAGGCTATAGGGTGCGACAGTCCCTATCCAGAAATACTTGCCTTCGCGTTCCGGTGTACGCGACAGTGAAAATACCAACACGTCTTTTTCACTTTCAGCCCGCAACAACGCTCTTTTCCAGGGGATGACAGTAATGGGTGCTACCTCTAACGGCATGTCCCGTTGCACTTCACGCACCATTTCATAAACGGTTTCTGCCACAAATCCGGTAATAACATCTCCCTTTCCTATCATTTGCAGAGGCGGAAACAACTGCGTATATAATCGGAGAGTGGTGGGCTCCCGGACCTCAGCCCCCGCCTGAGCTGCGACAATTGCGGCCAGGATCAGGACACCCAATCTGGAAGAAAGGTGGAAAAGATCCCTCATCTGCAAACGACCACCTTGTTCTTATTACTCATGGCTCTATATCCTTTTCGCATGGTCCTTGCTCCTCTACCGGCTCTTTCTGCCTAATCTCATCAATGGTAATCAGAATTACCTGCCCAGGAAGACTCCTGATTATTTTGAGATATTATCAGGTGAAGAATAGCAGTACATCCATTGTGTTAGGATCATGGACCATGCTCATTCATGCATTTATGATCATTTTTTTGGCCGCCGACATTCCCAATTTCAATCGCTTGTAAGAAGCCACATATTGATGCAAATCATTATGCTGCCATACTTAACTTGTATGCTTTGGTCTTTATGTTTTTGTCTAATCATTAACAGACAACCTCTTCAGGCCGCTCTCCAAACCTTAAGGACCTATTGCAATGGCTTTCGATGTCGTCACCATAGGCAGCGCCACTGTTGATCACTTCGCGGACACAGATTCGGAACTGATCAAGATAGATACCCGTACCAGCCATGAAGAGCTGATAGCCTTCCCACTTGGCAGCAAACTCCTGATCAAAGAATTGAACACTACCACAGGCGGAGGAGGCACCAATACTGCGGTGGCATTTTCACGACTGGGACTGAACACCGCCTTTCTGGGGAAAATAGGTGAGGATTCAGCGGGTGACTTCGTACTGCAAAAACTGGCCAGAGAGAAGGTCAGTTTTATCGGAACCCGTGGTGGTCAAACCGGTTTCTCCGTCATTCTCAACAGCATTGAGGATGACCGTTCCATCCTGGCCTACAAGGGAGCCAACGACCACCTGGGCCTGAACGATGTTCCGAAACAACTTGATACGCGTTGGCTTTATATCTCCAGTATGCTGGAAGAAAGTTTTACTACCGTGATCGCCATTGTCACAAATCATCAATTCAATGTGGCATTCAATCCCAGCAACTATCAGGCTGAATTGGGTTATACGAAACTCAAACCGCTGATCGATAAAGTCTCACTGCTGATTATGAACCGGGAAGAAGCCTGCAAATTTTTGGGGAATGATCCGAGTACGCTACCGGAAGTACCCGAGCTATTGGCTGGTATGTCCCACTTGCCCTGCCAGTATCTGGTGATTACTGACGGTAGTCGGGGAGCCTGGGTATTTGATCGGCAACAGAGCCTGCACGGATTGCCCAGGCAGGATTTGCGTATCTGTGAAACCACCGGCGCCGGTGATGCCTTTGCCGCCACTTTTACGGCAGCGATTATTCGCGGAGAATCCACCCACGATGCATTGAATCTCGCGATGACGAATTCAGAATCAGTGTTGCAGTATAAGGGGGCAAAAGAGAAACTATTGACCTGGGCCGAACTTACACAATCCGCCAACGAGGCTAGGCGTCAGATAGAATCCTGTGTGCTACCGCTTTGAAGACCCGATTAGAATATTTTGGAGTCACCTGAATGCAAACCACTGAAACCATCAACCTTGATATCCACAATGCCATTCCCCGTGGCGGAGCTGAAGCTTCAGCCAAAATTCTGGCGCTGTGGCAGTTCGTCGATGGTTATTTCGATGCCAGCCTGTTTCGGGTGGAGGACCCCTACCGAGGACAAACCGGTGAATACAGTATCAGCCTGGACGCCAGCGCCCTGATCAGCCTGATGCAGAATGCCTGCAGCAGTTCCGAAAGTTTTGATCATTTTCGCCAGCAGCACGCCGCAGACAGCAGTGTCGCTATCAGCAGCGTGTTAAGAATAACGGTGGAAGCACTGAATGCACGCACAGAGCCCTACTCTGTCTACCATGCGGCCAGTGTATTTATTCAACAACTGCTGCTGGGAATGAATCTGACGCTTCCCGGCTCCTGCCAATTCCTGGGCAGCAGATTTTCCGGCGCACAGGCCCATCGCTTTGAGGCCCAGGACTTCGATTCCATGGCCTTCTATGACGCGCAGTTAAGTGCCAGTGAACATCAATGGCCGGCACTCAGCGAGCTGGAATTTGATCAGGTATGGCGTTGGCTGGAAGGTGCTGGGACCAGTGAACGCAATACCGCCATTACCACCATCAACAAGGTGTTGATCGACATGCTGAAAATAGCTCAGCAACGCTACCGCTACGGCGCCCGTACCGCCATGTTGATCGGTAACCAGTTGGAGATGCTGATGGGCACGCAGAACGACCGGGACATGCAGCATCTGCGTGAGCGTGTCAGCCTGATACTGGGTCGTCCTCCGGAAGCAGCGGATTGCTTCAAGGAACTTTATCGTCTGCGTGAAGCATTGTTTCTGGGAGATCATCCTGTACGTCGCCCAGCCCTTGTGTTCCACAATGCTGACGAAGAAATCATGCAGCAACTGGCACAGCACAATTCCGGCGTGGAAAAAGCTCTGGCAGTGGTGATTTCCCTGTTACAGGATCTGATAAAAAGTGGTTCGGAAGGTTATCAGTTCAGTGAGCAGATGATGAGAAAACCGGGTTAGAAAACCGGATTGAGCGAATTTATCGGCCACAAATCAGTGCAGCTCGAACCGTACCGGTACCAAAATTTTCTCCTCGGACACGGCAGCAGACAGCTGCCAGTCCTGCAGAGTCTTTAAAGCTGCCCGGTCCAAAAGACCAAAGCCGCTGGACTCAGCGACAGTTGCCAGCAACACCTTGCCTGTGGGACTAACGGTCAGCGCAATTATCACCTCTCCCTGCCAGCCCCGTCTAATTGCAACACCCGGATATTCAGGGTGTGGTGTCAAAGGCATTCCCAATGTATAGCGGGGTGGGGGCGTTAGCGAAGATTGTTGGGTGGCCGGTGGCTGGGTCTTTTTGGGGAACTCGTTTTCTCTGCCAGGCGGCTCGGCAAATAAAAGCGGCCGGCTGGTGGGTTTAGCGGGGGCTTCAGTGGTAAGCGGCATTGGCTCCGGCTTTGCAACATGCGCAGGTACGGCAACGGCTGTTATTTCTTGCACCACGGGCTGTTTATCTATCTTTACCGGCAATGATTCCTGGCCGTTAATGTTCTCGGGAACCACTGGCTCCGCGGCTGTAGGAACAGACGCCGGGTAAGCCATAGATTGCTCATTACGCAAAGACCGATTCAATCCAGCACTGGCTGTCTGAATCTCTACAACGTCTTCTGCGGAGTCGCTAACCGATTCAGAAGATTTTTCCTCAATTTCTGTTTGCACCTCATCTGTGCCCGAATTGCTGGCCAGGGAAATTTCTATGGCCGCATGATCCAGGCCGTCCACCACCGGGGGAGCTGCCGGGTATTCCAGCCAATATACCAGCATGCCATGCCCCAGTGCAGACAATAGCAGGCAGACCCATAGCGTGGTTTGGGTCGTCCAAACCTGAGATGCCCATGCTTTAGATATCCATTCTTTAGGCCGCGGCCGTTTCATGGCTCAATATCCCAGGGCAAGATATATGGCAAGCCTTGATGTCGACCTTGTAGGGTCCGAATTCCAAAAGTATGTCTGACGTTTTCCTCGTTAATAATATCCGACGCGGCACCATGCAACACTCCTCCATGGGGGGTCAGCAACACTGCATTGTCACAATAGCGTAGGGCCAGATTCAGATCATGCAGGACCACCAGGACTATCCGATCCTGCTGCGACCAGGCCTGAAGCTGCTTCAACACGGATATCTGATGCTGCGGATCCAGCCCTGCCACAGGCTCGTCGGCAAACAACACCGGGGCATCCACCGCCAGGGCACGGGCGAGCATCACTCTGGTTCTTTCTCCGCCGGACAGCTGGGATACCGGCCGCTCGGCCAGTCCATTCACATCAGCGATGGCCATAGCATTGGCAATGGCGTCCTGATCCTGCGCAGAAAGTTCATGCCGTCGATAGGGAAAGCGTCCTAACTGCACGACGTTCTTGACCGGCATCGGCCAATGACAGTCTGCCTGTTGCTCCAGGTATGCCAAGGTCCGCGAGCGCGCTCCGGCGTCCATGGACAATAATGACGCCTCGCCCAGTCGTACCTCACCGCCCAGACAATCTGCCAGTCCCAACATGCCTTTCAGTAAAGTTGATTTCCCCGAGCCGTTACTCCCCAGAATGGCAGTGACACCACCGCCATGAAAATTCAGTGAAAGGTCGTTAATAATTGTCCTGCCGGCATAACCAAAACTTGCTCGCCGCAAACTGAGTGCAGAAATGGTGCTCATAATTCCACCTCCGCCCGCCGGACATGCCGAAGTAGCCAGAGGAAAAACGGACCGCCCAATAAGGCCGTCACCACACCAATTCGAAGTTCCTGCCCAGGCGGCAGCAGGCGTATCAGGATATCAGCCGAAACCAGCAACCAGGCACCCGCAAGCGCACTGGGTACAAGCAACAAACGCGGCTGCCACTGTGTCAGGGGACGCAATAAGTGAGGCACAACCAGACCGGCAAAACCGATAACGCCTGCCACAGAGACACAGGCTCCCACTGCCAGAGCAGTTCCCAGCCCCACCGTCCATAGCATTTTGCGGCCACTCACACCCAATGAATGGGCTGTATTTTCCCCCAGAGCCATGACATCCAGGGAGGGTGCGATCCGGTATAGCATGACCAGCCCAGTCAATACAGGCAGGGTGATAAGCCAGAGATGTTCCAGAGTACGGTGCTCAAAAGACCCCATCAGCCAGAACAACATGTCCTGGACAGCAAAAGGATTGGGAGCCAGATTCAACAGCAGAGATGTAAATGCCGCAGTGAAGGCATTGAGGGCAGCCCCCGCCAGGATAATCAACAATATCCCGCTTTCCCGTCCGATCAGGCTGATTAATATCCAGAAACCCAGCACAGCACCCAAAATTCCCGCCAGAGGAACCATCCAACTTATGCTGCCCAAGCCGAAATACATAGCTATCACGGCCCCTAATGCCGCAGAAGAGGAAATCCCCAGCACCCCGGGGTCTGCCAGTGGGTTGCGTAGCCAACCCTGTAAAACAGCACCGGACAGACCCAGGACGCCGCCGTAGATCACAGCCAGCAGTGTTCGGGGCAGTCGGATTTCCCAGAGAATCAGATGGGTTTGCCAGTTGCCCTGGGGCCAACTCAGGCCAGCGCCACGACCAATCAACAATGATACGAACATGGTACCCGCCAAGCCCAGTATGAGAATGGTCAGCAATAACTTACGAGACATCAGGAACCCTCGCTGGAGCGGCAATATGCTGACGGATCATTTCCGCCGCTCGTAAAAGTTCAGGGGTCCCGCAACTCAACCATTCCGCATCCACTTTCAATAAAGGATATCGGCCGTGTATGTGGGCCAGCACCGGGTGCTCAAGCCACTGGGTTGCGCGGGCCTGCCCTCCATAGTGGCTTTCCGGCACAATGATCAGATCGGGCTGCCAATGGACCAATTGTTCCAGACTGATCTGGCCCCAGCCCTGAATACCGCTTTCTGCGGCAAGATTGCGCAGCCCCAACGCTTGCAGGAAGGCATCCTGGAAATTATTCGCACCGGCAATCCAACCATTGGCATTGATCAACACAGTACGCACTTTGAGTGGCGCGAGTTGCTGCTGCACTGACTGCAACCCCGATTGCAACCGACCTACTATCTGGCGGGCGACGTCTTCTGCTGCGAGCCAACGCCCTAAAGTGTTCCAGTTGCCATAGAGGGAGGTAAAATCAGTTGGCAACGGAAGCTCCCGCCAGTTCAGGCCGAATTTTAGTATCAGCGCCTTCAGACCTGGCGCGCCGTATTGTCCACCAATCACCAGATCTGGTTGCAAACGCAGAACCTCTTCAATTTCGGCATGGTTGGCAGGCACCTTCAGCAGACTGGGGGCAATGGCAATGCTGCGGGATTCATGGCTAAGCCAGGTTACCGAGGCCAGTTTTTGCGGCGCAAGGTAACCGAGCATCTGATCGACGCACTGATTCACTGACATTACGCCAGCGGCGAAGGCTGAGGTGGTGGTTACTCCAAGGAAAATGAGCAACAGATAAAGTGCCGTGGACGTTTTCAGATTTTCCGAACGCATGAATTCTCTCACACTCACGGGCTGCCTGTTGTTGCCCGCCCGGCTTGTGAATTTAGTAGGTTTTACTGACCCGGAAATACCCCGTTCCCGAACTCAAAGATGGATCAATGGCAGGTTTCCTGGCTTGCGAGTCGTCACCAGATTCAGTCTTCCCATCGTGCTTGACAGTGACCTGATACGTCATAGTGTTAGTCGGAAATGAATTCCGGACAGGCGAGACTATAGACGCGGTGAATCTGATTCTTCGCTTACAGTTGCGGGGACAGCTCCGGCTAGTCCGGATTCCCTTTCACTGATGCCCAATCACTCTCGCCCTCTCCCGGCTTGAATGTTTTTTGAGCACCAGACCATCGACGGCGCCATTATCTTGGAATGCGCCTTTGAAGTCCAGAAAGCGGTAAGAGCGAAACAGGTTAGGAAATCCCGTTACGCAAACGATTGATCACCACCAGCATATAAACGCTCATCTAACTGGAACTCCAGCGACTATTTTTGCTCCTGGTCCCGAGCTGCTATATTCAGCTTCCTACGTCTTCAGAATTAACGGGCAGTTACTTATCAGAAGTAACCTAAAAGCGGGTAAGGAATGATGTCGATCGACGATATATTGAGTCAGAAAATCCGGGCAGCAATAACCGCCCTGGCAGCTTTTACCATGTTGGTCGGGTGCCAGAATGAGCTGCCGAAGATCATTACCGCAGACAAAGGTCACCGGATAGTTCTGCCGTTGGTGCAGGGATGGCATGAAGGCAGCAAGGTGTATTACCTTACAACAGATGTATCGGATTATGGCATGGCGCAAAAACTGGGGGTTAACTTTGTACCCCGGCTATTGGACGGATTACCAAGTTACCCGAAACCTCCGGGCCTGAAAACAGTACTGGAACGCATCTATGTTTTCCCTGACGGCGAGCAGGGAAGTATTCTTCCATCGACTCCAAAACCCTTGGGTGCCGGGAATCAAGATGTCCATTACAGCCCCTTGTGGTTACTTTATGAGGTGCAGTGGCAGCCAGAGGCCATACCAGTATTACTCACATCCGAAGAAGATTTGCTGGCTGCCGAGGACGCTGGAAAACTGCTGATAGAGCGCACCAACATTATAGTCAACTGCCCAGTGGTGCAGGATGATTCCGGCCATAGCCTGGGAACTCCGCTCATCGGCCAAGACACCAAATCTGCTTTCTGATAACCCGTTCAAAATGCCACCAAAGCCGCATTGGCTTCGGACCGGTGCATGATTACATTAGTCATGTGCTTCAGCTTTGCGATTAAAAATAACTACAACAATGAGAATAAAACACCATGACGGACACCCCTCCTTCCAGACAAGCCAATATCCTGCGCAGACTTCTTTTCCTGGTGTTTATGTATGCAGGCTTCGCCTACGGCCTGAGCCTGCTGGAATACACGACCTTTAACCTCACCGGCTGGTCACCTGTCAGCATTGCCCGCAGCGTGGAAGTTACCGCTCCTGAAGACATCAACCGGGAATTCAACGAATGCGGTTCACCCTTGTTTGCCGCCAATGCCGTCACCACTGAAGCGGCAGGAGTGCCGATACTGGCCCGTTGCGGACGCTTCTGGCCATTCTACTACCACACCATCGAAATCTCCGCCCATCCGCTGATTCCCGGCGCCTTTATCTTGTACGAACAGGAAACGGCGGAAGCGAGAGCAGCACGTGAGGATTTCATTCTGAAAATGCAGGTCGTGAATGGCGGTTTTGCCCTGGTGTCTGTATTTATCCTGGTACTTTGTGGCATGGCGGTTTACCGCTTTGTAGCGAAGCGAGATGAAGAGGCAGCCTACAAAACCGGCTTTCACGCTTTCATCAGCAGTTTTCTGATGCTGGCCTGTTTCACTGGCGTTATGTTCTTTGTGGACCCGACCTTTGGTTATGGCTGGTAGCCAGGGTTTTGGGCAGCAACCAGCTCACCGATGAGCCTGATTCCACCCTCCAACCGGGGAGCCCAGGGCAACGCGCAGTTCAGCCGCAGGCAGTGCCGGTATTTTCCCGAGCCACTGAAAAGAAAGCCTGGCGCCAGACTGACTCCCGCAGCCAGTGCCCGGTGATATAACACACCAGAATCAAACTTTGCCGGTAACTCCACCCACAAGACAAAGCCACCGCTGGGGTGGCTCATGCGGGTGCCGACAGGAAAATACGCCTGCACCCATTGCCGTACCTGCTCCACTTGCGCCATCAGCTGCCCGGTCATCTGACACAAATGACGTTTATGATCACTATCGCGCAGATATTGCACCAGGGCCAACTGTGGCAAAGTTGCCGTGGCCAGGCTGCTGGTAAACTTCAGGTAACAGGCCTGATCCAACCAACGGCCCGGTGCCATCCACCCCACTCTAAGGCCAGGAGATACCGTCTTGGAGTATGAGCTGCAATAAATCACCCCACCCTGCTGGTCAAAACTTTTCAAAGCCCTAGGGCGTAACGCGCTGTAACCCAGTTCACCGTATACGTCATTTTCAATCAGTGCCGTGTTACAGTCAGCACAAAGCCGTACCAATGCGTCTTTATTTTCATCGCTCAACGTGGCCCCTGTCGGGTTACTGAAGTTGGCCATTATCAGCACGGCTTTTACCGGCCACTGTTCCAGAGCCAGCGACAACGCAGGAAGACTGATCCCGGCGTCGGAATCAGTGGGGATTTCCAGAACTTTAAGCCCCAACGCATCAATCAACTGCAATACGCCATAGTAGGTTGGAGACTCCACTGCAATAATGTCTCCTGCCTTGGCGACACACCTCAAAGCCAAGCGCAGGGCTTCATGGCAGCCATCGGTTACCACCAGCTCCTCCGCTTCCACGGGACACCAGGCATCCGCCATGGGTTGCACCAGAGCCTCACGCATTTCCTGCAAGCCTGGCGGAAAACTGTACTGATCCAGCCGGCGACCCTGATGTCGGAGTGCCGCTCGAAATGCCCTTTGCAGCGCCAGACTGGGAAAGAATTCAGCATCAGGTACTGCGGCACCAAAGGCAAGAATGTCGGGATTTTGCACAGTTTGCAGCAATTCCATTACGGTGCGCTGATCGTTGACCAGACTTGGAATCGGTTGAAACTGATGGACTTTGGGGCGCGGTGAAAGCTGTGGCCGGGTACGGACGTAATAGCCAGATCTTGAGCGTGCCTCTACCCAGCCCTGTCGCTCCAGCAAACGCTGCGCTGCCATGATAGTCGAGACACTGACGCGAAAATGCTTTACCAGGTCCCGGGTACCGGGAATCCTCTGACCAGGGGCATAGGCACCCTGCCGAATCTGGGCTTGAAGCTCCTCCGCAACTCGCTCGTATCGTTTCATCATCAACTCGTCAATTGGAACAGTTTTGTCTGCCCGAGAGCTCAAGCCGGAAAACTGTACTGGTTTTTTATATATTTTCTCTATCTATACCGTATTTTCATCAGAATGCATACTGCCCGAACGCTTGTAGCTGACGCTCCCCCTGTAAATTAGCTCCATGCTGAGCCCAAGACAGAACCAACAGACCCTATTGGCCGTTTAACCTAAATTGAGCAACGAGAATTTTATGAGACCTCAAAGCCTGTGCTGGATAAATAACGAGATCAAACCCACCCACGACAGTCGGATTTCTGTGTTGGATCATGGTCTCTTGTATGGCGACGGTATTTTTGAAGGTTGTCGCTTCTATCACCGCCGTGTTCTGCATCTCTCCCGTCATCTGCAACGCCTGCAGAATTCCGCTCAGGCGATCAGGCTAACCCTGCCCTATTCGCTGCAGGAAATAGAGCAGGCAATTAACGATTTAATTGCACACTACGGCGAAGAATCCGGTTATCTGCGGCTGGTAGTCACCAGAGGTGAAGGTAACCTTGGGCTAAATCCTCAGCGTTGTCCCAGGGCAAACCTGTTTATCATTGCTGATCAGCTAACCCTAGCCAGCGAGAGTGCACGCCAACAAGGGTTGACCATGATCACCTCAAGCATCAGACGCTCAGTCGGCACGGGTCTGGATGCCAGAGTGAAGAGCCTTAATTATCTGCATTCGGTGCTGGCACGAATGGAAGCCAACGCCGCTGGCGTGGATGAAGCCTTACTACTGAATGAACGAGGGCTGGTGGCAGAGGCCACCGCCGAAAACATATTTATTGAACGCAATGGTGTGCTGGTAACTCCACCGTCGACTGACGGAGCACTGGCAGGCATCACTCGTGAGACCATATTTGCGCTGGCCCGCAAAGCAGGAATAGAAACTCTGGAGCAGTCATTAACCGCTTATGATATATATACCGCCGACGCCTGTTTCCTGACCGGAAGTGGTGCAGGCCTGTTACCGGTCCAGTCGCTGGATGGCCGGCAGTTAAAATCTTCGCGAGGAAGTTTGTTTGGGCAACTTGATGAAGCATTCAATACCTATATTGCTGAGCAATGTCGGCTATAGGGGCGTTAATATTCGCGTTCGTGGCTCAGGGAAATAGACAGTGAGGAGTTTTTAATACGCATTGGGGGACCTTTTAAAATCCACATTGGGGAAACTTTCATTCCGCAATGGGTAATCTCTAAAAAGGTAGGCAGCCAGAGACGTGGCGAATAACGGCCTCTGGCTTTTGGTGCAATGACGAAGTTATTCGCGCCCGTCCACACATTCCGCTTTGGTCGGATCAGCGTGGCAACGTACTTTCAGCAACAGCTTCAGCGCTTTAGGGTTATAGATGCCGTCATCTTTCAGAGAAATACGCACTTCCTTCAGCATTTTGTCAAAACCTTCGGCATCTTCGCGGCTGGGACGAACCCAGGTTGCATCTGGAATTTCTGCTTCTGCTTTCTTCACAATATCCATGAATTCGGCGTAACGGCTGTGGTAGTACTCGCGCAAATTCTGGCCGAACTCGCGGGAAAAGCTGTCTGCATGAACAACGACCTGAAAGGTCATTTGGGCAAAGTTGTAGTGGAAGATGCCGCCATTAGGTTCCAGGCCTTTGTATAGCTCCAGCGGAGAGTAGGCAACGGCAGGGGCATAAGCGACATCGACGCTGCCGTTGTTGAATTTACCAGCGAAACTGGAAGTGGTGGCGCTGACCACTGAAGCGCCAACCTGACGAACCATGGTAACCGCAGCCGGATCATAATCCAGAGTCGCTATCTTCTTACCCTGAATTTTTTCCACTTTGTCGATAGTCCGGTCACGCAGGAATACGTATACCGCACCTGCCGGTGCAATGCCGGCAATCTCGTATTTGCCTTCCAGCATGAGCTTTGAAGCCTTTGGCGTTGCCAGAGTCTGCATGACGGTTTCCAGCTCGTTATAGCTGGGAATCGCACCAACGGCAACCAGGGTTCCAGTAAAGTTGTTGTATTCACGGGCTCGCACGTCAGTTAACAGGACTGCATCACACTGGCCGGCCTTGAAGTCGTCTGATGCAATTTTTTCATCAGTATAGGCACTCATTTCCAGATCATAACCCCAGCCCAAAGCCTTCACCTTGGTCGCCTTGGTCAGGTTAAATATCGGGCCTGTCGCCCCGAGAGGATCAAAAACACAAAATTTACGCTTTTCGGCAGCTTGGGCTGATACCACAGCGACACAGAGTGTCAGGCCCAGCAGCGCACGGCAAATACCTGCAGTCATGGGAGTTCTCCAGTTTTCTATTATCATTATGTCTATTTGAGGTTGTCTGTCGTGAATCCCACTGTGCACCCTGACACAAGGCCGATTCAAACATGCGTTTAATATAGGGGATGCCTTGAGCATTTACTGCCAGAGGGTGCACATTTTGAAAGTTTGGAAAGGTACACATGTGCGCCATTCGCCACGTTTAGAGACTTTATCCCCCGCGCCATTCAGAGTAACATGGGCTCCTGTTGTAACGACCTGCCGGGTATAACCCCATGTCTCAGATTGTCCGGTAGACAATTTTCCCTGACGGTCATAGCCTAATCATCATCCTCTTCCAGACATTCAGAGTGCTCAGTTTCCCATGTTAAAATCCGACGTATTGTCACAGCTTAAACAATTCAAACAGGACCTGCGTGAAGCGAACAATCGCTTTGAGGGTATCGTGAAAGGCAGTCCTGGACGCTTTGGGTTTGTGACACTGGAAGATGGCCGCGAAGCCTTTCTTAACCCTGATGAAATGCAGCGTGTATTTCCAGGCGACAAGGTGCTGGCGGAAATCACACAGGACGACAAAGGCCGTGATGTTGCCAAAATCGTCGAATGCCAGAAGACAGAGCTGTCTTATTTCGTCGGCCGTTATCTCGTCCGTGGGCAGGGCCATTTTGTCGAACCGGACCTGAACGGCCTGAACCGGTGGATATTTATCCCCCCCAAGAAGCGTAAGCAGGCGGAAGTGGGCGACTATATTCTTTGTCGTGTGCTGCAACATCCTTTCAAGGAAGGTAAACCTCAGGCAGAAATCGTCAAGATACTTGGCAAGGAAGGCCAGTCCGGCCTGCCGGTTCACTATATGATGGCCAAGTACAATCTCAATGGTAAAAACCCTGCACGGCTTGATGAAAAACAAATTCAGCAAACCTTGAGTGCCAATATCGATAAACGTGCGGATCTGCGCGACATCGCATTTCTAACCATTGATGCAACCACCACCCAGGATATGGACGACGCTCTCCATGTCACAGCAAATGATACGGGCGGCTGGACTCTGCAGGTTGCTATCGCTGACCCGGCTGTATTTGTAGAAGAAGGCAGTGACCTGGACAAATATGCACGCCGTCTGGGTTGCACGCATTACTTCCCTGACCGGATCCTGCCCATGTTACCGTCGCGTCTGGCCAATCACTATTGTTCACTACTTGCAGGCCAGGACCGCCTTGCACTGGTCTGTACCATGCAGGTCAACGCCGACGGGGTGGTGGAATCCAGCGACATCCAGGAAGCCTCCATCAACAGCAAAGCCAGACTGAACTATGAAGAAGTGGCTGCTGTCATAGATTCCGCCGATAGTAATCATGCTCAGTATCAACAACTGGAGACCTTAAAAGCGGTCACCAATGCGTTACGTCAGCAACGTCAGCGGGAAGCACTGATTACCCCGGATCGCCCGGAATTCAGCCTGACGCTGAATGACAACCAGCAGATTGCCAACATTCAACCTAAACTCAGCAACAGTGCCCATGCCATTGTGGAGGAAGCCATGGTGGCGGCTAACCGTAGCGCTGCGGCTTATCTGCAACAGCACTGTAAGCCCGCCCTTTATATGGCACACAGCGGCTTTCGTGAAGAGCGCCTGGAACAGATCAAAACCATCATGACGGAGCAGTGCCCAGGCGTGAACGCAGAGGCTTTAGCCGAGTGGACCGGGTTGAAAACCCTGCTTGACAGCCCGGAAGTACAGCAGTCGGAGCTGCCGCTTGCGGCCATCGCCAGCCGCCTGCTGGCCCGTGGTACACTCAGCCAGTCACCAGCGCCACATGCCGGCATGGGATTAGAATCCTACACCACTTTTACCAGCCCGATTCGCAAATATGTAGACCTGACCGTGCATCGACTGATCAAGTCTTCCTTGCATGCAACCAAGGCTCCAGCCATTAACAAACGCATGGTGGAACACCTGCAGGAGGCATTAAGACAGGGTCGCGAAGCCGTTAATGGTGCGGAAAACTGGCTGAAATGTGAGTTCGCGCAAAAGCTGGTAGGCCAGAAACTGGCAGGGACCGTCCAGCATACCAACGGCAGCGGATTCCAGGTACGTCTGGATGAAACCGGCATAGAAGGCCTGGTAAATCTTGGGGAACTGAAAGAAAAATTCCGTTTTGACGGCACCTATTTCCAGCATATCGGTGATCAACATCAATACCGTCTGGAACAAAAGGTTGAAGTGATTATCACGCAGGTGGACATGAACAGGAAACAGATCTCCATGACCCTCGCCGACATCCAGGAATCTCCGGAAACACCAACAGCTGAGACCAGTACACTGAACGCATAAATGACTCTGGGTCAAGGCCGAATAACAAGGCTTGCGACCCAGACGGCAAAGCCGGTATTCGTCCATTGTCAGTCGCTGGAAAGAGTTGATATCGTTCCGCCTACATCAGGCAGTCGATATCAGACTCCAGCGCCAACAAGAAAAATGAGGTAATGGATGAATATCAAGGGACGTTATCAGATCCCCTTCAGTGTTGAAAAAGTTTATCAGACTTACGGCGACCCCACGCATATAGAAGAGAAACAGCGATTTTTGGGATCTCGCAATATCAATATCCAGCAGTGTGACCAAAATCCCACATCCTTTGATTTAAAAGTTGTGCGAGAAGTGCCCGCAGAGGCGCCCGCCATGCTGAAAAAATTTATTGCCGATTGGAACAGGCTGTCCCAGGAAGAACACTGGGAAGGCAACCCCACCGATGGCTACCACGCCCACATGATAGTCGCCATTGAAGGCGTTCCCGTTAGTATCAGAGGTGAAATAGAGCTCCGCCCCGATGGCGATGGCTGCCTTCATAGCCTGGTACTGGAATTTGAATGCAACATCCCTCTGGTCGGAAAAAAGCTGGCCGAGTTTGTCGCAGGTAAGACTGAAGAAACCATGCGAAGTGAGTTTGCCTTTGTAGTGGATTATCTTCAGGCCAACGCCTGAGCAGCCTCCACCCGTCATCCCTGTCGACGTTCAGCCAACAGGCGGGCACGCCCCTTAAGACGTAATCTGGCTCCCAGCCAATGACTGAGCAGAGGCAGCAGGTTACCCATTTTTGCCAGCCAGCCCCGATAATAAGGCATAGCAACTTCGAGAGGAGCTTTCGTCAGTATCCGGTCAAAGACACAAGTAGCAATTTCTTCAACGCTCAAAGCCCGGCCACCGGAAAAAGTCAAAGCCGCCTCTTCCGGATAGTCGAGCTGCAGATCGTACATGGCCGTTTTGATCAGGTCGGGGCAAAGTACGCTGACCTTGACGCCCTGGGGAGCCATTTCCTCAGCCAGTATCAAACTATAAGCGCGGACACCGAACTTGCTCACGCTGTAGTAACCAAGCCCAGACACCGGTACCATTCCTGCCAGTGAAGCAATGTTGATGATATGCCCTCGCCCCTGGCTACCCATATACCAACATGCCAGCTGGCTGCCGAGGATAACCCCCTTCAGATTTACGTCCAGATGCAGTGTCAGGTCTTCTTCACTGGCCTCCCGCAAAAAACCCGGCCGTAATATTCCGGCATTATTTATCAATACATCCCATTGCCCCCAACGATTATCCAGTGCCTCCCGTACTTGCCGCCATTGTTCACTACTCCGTACATCTAGGGCTTGTATCAATACCAGTTCTGAGGGCCAGCTCGACTCCTGGGCACGAGCCTTAAGACCTTCAATATTGATATCGGTCGCCACGATGCGAAAACCACGCAACAACGCCGTCGTTACCAGCTGAGCTCCGACACCGTTGGCAGCACCGGTAATCCAGACAACAGGTGAAAGGGATCTAGACATGGTGAAAGCTCCTGCCGGCTATTGCATGTAACAACCCTGGGGTTCTGGATCAGTGGTTACTCAGAAAAAAACCGCCATTCAATCAACAGATGGCGGCTTTGGGATGAATGGCAGTTTTTTTGAATAATGAGGCTAAGTACGAAAGTCAGCTGTCGTCTGCATCCGCCATCTGTTTCTGCAGATAGTTTTCTTCACCTACACGCCCCATCAATTCCAACTGGGTCTCCAGCCAGTCCACATGCTCCTCTTCAGATTCGAGAATGCCTGCCAGTAATTCGCGGCTAACGTAATCACGCACACTCTCGCAGTACTCAATCGCATCACGCAGATCGGGAATAGCGGTCAATTCCAGTTTCAGATCACACTGCAGCATTTCTTTGGGAGATTCGCCGATAAACAGTTTGCCCAGCTTCTGTAAATTAGGCAGTCCTTCCAGAAACAGGATACGCTCGATCAGAAGGTCGGCATGCTTCATTTCGTCGATCGATTCGTGATACTCCTTGTCATTCAGTGCTTTAAAACCCCAGTTCTTGTACATGCGAGCGTGTAGAAAATACTGATTGATGGCGATCAGCTCATTTCCAAGAATCTTGTTGAGATGTTCGATGACTTTCTTATCGCCCTTCATACCCCGGCTTCCTTTTATCTTTCTGAATTATTAATTGGATCGAAGTTATTGACTGTTGATGCAACGCAACCAGCAAAAAGGGTAGTCCCGTAGGCAGTATTTTTCAATTCAATAGTAGCTTTGACAGGAATGTCTAGTGGTAGCAACCAGGAGTAGGTAAGGCAGGATGATTCTGAGCTGTTGGCTAGGCTGCTGTAGTTTCCGGTACCGTCGCAGCGTAAAACAGATCAGTGTGCATAACGGCCTGAAAGGACTGAAACACATCACGGGCGACTTCAACACATTGGGCACAATCTTTGGCCAGGCCGAGATTGTTAACAAGATCCTTCAAACGCTTGGCACCGTTCTGCATTTCCTGTTTGATATGCTCATCAGTGATACCTTTGCACAGGCATACGTACATCGAAGAGGTCCTCTAATTTCAGATTAAGTCCGGCATAAATAGCGGCTATCAGCTCAATATGTTTTGCATATTAATCTTAATGAGAACGTTTATCAATAGTATTTGTATTAAAAAGATCACAGATTGAACAGAGGCACAGGTCTCAAATCTACCCTCGGATTGTGGATATTTTTTAATCCAAGGGTTGTCAAAACCCTAGAAAGGGTTCTATAGTCTCCATCACTAATATTAACTGAACAGCAGTGAACCCGAATTTAATATGAAGCAAAACCTGATTCTTATCGTCAACCTAGTCGTCGTAGTGGTCGTCGTACCATTGCGGGGGTTGCCGTATTGGAGTTAGAGATAAACTAGATAAGACTTCATAAAAACCCCCGCTTCGAAAGAACCGGGGGTTTTTTTATGCCTTCGGCTAAGCGGATGCAGAACACCGACACAGCAACGACAGGCAATCAAGGAAACAGCATGAATGGCGCGCAGGCAATCACACAGGCATTGGAACAATCGGGTATTTCAAAAATCTTCGGCTATCCGGGCGGTTGTATTATGCCGCTCTATGACGCCTTTATTGATGCCGCACTTGAACATATTCTCTGCCGCCATGAACAGGCTGCCGCACTGGCTGCCGACGGTTATGCAAGGGCATCCGGCAAGTTGGGAGTTTGCGTCGCCACTTCCGGCCCCGGTGCAACTAACCTGATCACCGGAGTTGCCAATGCCTATATGGATTCGGTACCCATGCTGGTAATTACCGGACAAGTTCCTTCTGCACTTATAGGTACAGACGCATTTCAGGAGACCGATATTCTCGGTATGACTCTGGGCATCGTTAAGCATTCTTATCTGGTGGAATCTGCCGACTCCTTACCTGGGATCATGGAGGAAGCGATGCTGCTGGCGACCTCCGGCCGTCCAGGCCCAGTGTGGATCGACATCCCCAAAGATATCCTGTTACAGGAACTGACGATGGTGGATGACAATGAACCCGAATGCCCGCTTTTCACAACTGAGTCATTGCCGGAAACAGCCATTCCCTCAGCCATTACCATGATCCGTGAGGCAGCCAGGCCTCTGGTTTACAGTGGCGGCGGTGTACTGGCGGCCAACGCGATTGATGTTTACCGGACCTTTACCAAGCAGCTTGATATCCCCCAGGTAATGACCCTAAAGGGCCTGGGTAATGCAGGCAAGCACCAGGAGCTCAGCCTGGGCATGCTGGGCATGCATGGTTCCCGGGCAGCCAATGAAGCCGTTCAGGAATGCGACCTGCTGATTGCCATCGGGGCCCGCTTTGATGACCGTGCCACCGGCAGGTCGGACACCTTCGCTCCCAAGGCACGCATTATTCATATCGATATTGATCAGAGTGAAATAAACAAAATCAAAGGTGTGGACTGTGCTCTGCTTGGAGATATGACCTGCATCCTGGAGTCACTGACGCAACCGCTGGCACAACCTCTGGACATCGATGCCTGGCGCACCCAGTGCCAGAACTTAAAAGCGGCTAAAGGGTTTATCCCCGCTCCTAATCCTGATCTCCAGGCGCCGATCGATGGTCCGGAATTTCTCGACTTGCTGTCTCGCTTAGCGACTGAAAACACAATCATTGCCTGTGATGTGGGGCAGCACCAGATGTGGGTGGCACAATATGTCGATTTCGACCATCCACGCCAACACCTCAGCAGCGGAGGCCTCGGCACCATGGGATTTGGTCTCCCGGCAGCACTGGGAGCGCAGTTCGCTTGCCCGGGCGCGAATGTCATCAACATTTCCGGTGACGGCTCCTTCATGATGAATATGCAGGAACTGGCAACTATTAACCGCTACAGCCTGCCAATAAAAATAGTCATTCTGGATAACCAGAGGCTGGGTATGGTGCGCCAGCAGCAGGAGTTGTTTTACGCCCAGCGCTACAGTGAAATTGACCTCTCCGACAATCCGGAATTTACCACTGTCGCTGCTGCCTTCGGTATGCATTCCCTGAAAATCGAGCAGCGCCACCAGATGCGCCGGGGTATTGAAACCTTACTGGCCTACCCTGGCGCTATGCTACTGCATGTTTGTATTGCCTCTAACACCAATGTCTGGCCTATCGTTAAACCCGGTGCAGGCAACGATGAAATGATAGAACCCACTGCCTTAGAAGGAACCCCACCATGACAACTTCTGAATACCAATTACACTGCCAATTTAACTCACAAACCGGATCAATTGAGCGATTGCTGCGGGTTATCAGAGTTAGGGGATTCACCGTATTGGGGATGCAGCTGGAAATCACTCAGGCTCACTATCACTGTCAGCTAAAGGTGACTGGTACCCGTCGTATAGAGAACCTGATACACCAGTTGCAGAATCTGGTGGAGGTTGTGGCAGTAGGACTACCGGAATCGGCAGCTCCGGCGTTGGTCAAATGTGCCTAACAGTATTTTTCTGCCTGCTAGCAAAGATTAAGTAATAAGGGAGAAGGGAAAGCCGAGACCGTTACCAGGTCAGTTTCTTTTCTTCCCCATTGTCGCCTTTGCTCCACTCGATATAGGTATCAGACTTCTCCAACTCCTTCAGATAGGGCGTGACATAGGGTTTCAGATAGTGGTAACCATAGCCATAGACCACTTCCTCTGTCACCACAGAGACAAGAATGAGCCTGAATATCCATGTCTTCCAACGAAACGGGGGACGTTCCTGTTTGCGAATTTCCGCCGCGGCCTGATTGACCTTACGCTGGATTTCCTGGGTTTGTTTCTTGGCATGCTCCTCCTTCAGTTTCGAAACAATGCCGCGTAGATCCACCACCACAATATCACTGCTGGGATAACGTTTTTCTTCCAACGGTTCCAGTAGACGGGACACGACTTCCTGAACTCTCGGGGAAAGTTCGGTAAAACGCTTGCTGCGGACCAGTCGGTTGCCACGCACATTCGGTGGCTGCCCTGTCAGGGCATGATAGGCAATCGCACCAAGGCTGAATAAATCCCCCGACACACCTGTGGCCTTGGTATTTTCATACCAGTTAGGCTCATCGGATTCCTTGTAATGAGGACGCAAACCAAAGTCAGCCAGATGCACCTTACCGGCCTGATCCAACAGAACATTACTGGGACGCAGGTTGCCATGCACAATCCGGTTACGGTGAGCAAAAGCCAATGCGTCGGCAATCTCGTAGGCCCATTCCATCGCCCTGAGTTCGTCTATCGGAGACAGAATCTGCTCAGCCAGAGAACCACCATTGAGATACTCGGTAATCAGGGTGATGCCTTCACTATTATCAGACACACCCAAAATGGGTGCGATGGAGGGATGTTTCAGGCGACTGAGAAGTTTATGTTCCTTCAGGCCCGGAGCATTGGCCGCCAGCTTTTTCACGACCATCAACTTCTGTTTGGCAAGATCCTCATACAAATAGACAGAACAGAACCTATCTTCTTTGAGCACATCCAGCAGTGAAAACTTGGCTTCCAATTCCGGTGAGCCCGAGGCGGCTCGCTCTTTTTGGGCCCGACTTAAATGGCCACCCTGGGAAAGATGCAACAGGCTGTTCTTTACTTCATCCGCCGAGGCAGGGCGCTCCCTGGGATTGGCCTCAAGACAGCGCATGATCAGATCGTTCAAGCCGGGAGGTAAATCCGGTTCAAATTTACGCGGAGGCGGAATGTTGTTTTGCGGACAAACCCCGGTGAACAATTCGTACATCATAATGCCCAGGGCATAAACGTCACTCTGTATGGAAGCCGCTTCCGGATTCTCGCGCAGCTCAGGAGACATGTATGCGGTGGTCCCCATAATACTGTCGGCATGGGTATGCAACGCACCACCGGCTTCAGCGTCATAAAATTGAGCGATGCCAAAATCCGCCATACGTACCTGCCATTCCTTATCGATAAGGATATTGCCAGGTTTGATATCGCGATGAATAACGCCGTTCTTGTGGGCATATGCCAGCGCTTTACACACCTGCACCAGGGTATCGATCTTGGCAGCGAAGTCGAGCTTGCCCCGATTTATCGCATCTTCCAGGGTCATGCCTTCCACATATTCCATGACGAAATAGGGCCGTCCCTTACTGGTCACCCCCTTGTCGATCACATGAATAATGTGGGGATGATTCAGCTGCGCAATGATCAGCGACTCCTTGTCAAAGCGCTCCTGAATCTCCGGGTGGTCCTTTAGATTGGCGGACATGATTTTGATGGCGACCGGACGCTGCAATGATTCCTGAATGGCCTTGTATACCGTTGCCATTCCGCCTTCGCCGAGTTTGCCGATTACTTTAAATCCTTGCCAAGCCATGGTTAGTGAATGTCCTTCCTATGCGTCTCAATTTGGCTGCAAATCTGAGACCTGCCAACCGTATTACTTTTTCTGCCTGCCAAGTAGCTAATAACCATTCAATCCTGCTTGCTGCTGTCAATATCGTCTAATTTTTATGCGAGGGTATTCCGTCTACAACCCCCATATCAATGCCAAAAATAACATCAGCGCCAGAACACCACCCAGCACCATGTAATGCCACGGTTTCTGGGGTGCTTCCGGCTCTACCGGATAGGACGTCAGCGCAGGCCTGGATTCAACAGACTCCAGCTTTCCTTCTGCCTTGGCTATAGGTTGATCATCCAACATGACGACGACAGTGACATTATCGTCGGCGTCATTATCCAAAGCCCGCTGTATCAGGGTATCCGCAATTTCCTGCACGGATTTATTGCTGCCCATCAGTTCTTCCAGCTCAGTCAGACTGACGACGCCATGCAATCCGTCACTGCAAAGTAGCCAACGATCTCCCTTTTCACGGTCAACATCAAGGCAATCGACTTGAAGCCCTTCCTCTCCTGCTGCTCCAACCGCCTGGGTCAATACGTGACGCATGGCCACACTCTCCTCCTTGGTGAGATGATTGCTCTTCTGTACTAGGGAATGGTCTTCCGAAAGTTGTTCCAGTTTACCCTGCCGATGGAGATATATACGGCTGTCCCCAACCCAGGACAACCTTAATCTGTGACCGGCTTCACGGGCCACAACAACGGTCGAGGCGGCATAGCCGCGTTCGCCGCCGGCATGGTCCTGCATCAGCTGCAGGTGGCAACCGTTAATAGCATCGGTTAGTGAACCACCGCGTGACACCATTTGATGCAGCTGCATACAAACACTGGCGCTGGCGATTTCACCACTATCCCCGCCGCCGACACCATCGGCGACAGCATAGAGCCCGAGCTTTCCATCAATAAGTCCATTATCCTGATTTTGGCGACGTTGCCCCTGGTGGGTGGCAAAAGCTGACTGCATTATTTCCAAGTCCCTGATCTTGGGAGTAAAAAAATTGTGATTTCATCTTATGACTTCAGTATAGATGGGTTTTCAGATTTAGATCCTGGTCTATACTGTTCTACTGAACGAAATATCCCTTGGCGGTTTTAGAAGGATTCGATATTTTTACGGTATACCGCCCTCTCCCAATAAGATCGATTAAGAGGCAGATAACCAAATGTTAAAGCTTCAATTCATTGACGGCAGCCGGGAAAGTATCTGGCTGGTTGAACCGCGGCTGCGGTTTGGCAAGCATGCCGACAATAATGTGGTGATTAACCAACCAGCCATTGAAGACTTTCATGCGGAGATTCGCCTGAAAGATGACGAGCTTTATCTGCTGAACTTGAAACCCGAATTTCTGGTCGGGATCAACGGCAAACGCGTCAACAAAGCCGTCAAGATTAAGGAAGATGACGTTATTCAGCTCGGCCAGACCAAGCTTAAGGTTGTTAGCCCCGCTGCAGACCAAAAGCCTAAGGTTGAAAAACAGCTGATTCAGGAAAATATCGAGTGGGGCCTGCAGGCAACCGCCAGTTGGGCGGCGCAATCATTTTATCCCATTGAGGATACGGTCATTATCGGCCGTGATGAGCAATGCGGCATTACAGTGCCGGTGTCGCATCTGTCCCGCCAGCATGCACAACTTACCGTGGCCGGCAGCTATTTATTGATCAAGGATCTGGATTCGACCAACGGCACTTTCCTCAATGGCGAAAGAATTACCCAAGGACGTGCCAAGCCTGGTGACAAACTGCGTTTTGATGTCGTCAATTTTACTGTCACGGGCCCCGTTGATGATGCGGACTTGACGATTGTCAGACCTGGTTCAGGCAGCGTTCCTAAACCGGCAAGTGCAGACACCGGCACACCTAAAGCCTCAGCAAAACCGGCCAGCAAACCCAAACTCGCTGACAAGCCCGAGCCTACTCCTGCAACCCGGTCCTATGCAACGCCAGTTGCTTCAGATCAGAGCAAGAATGGCATTCTGCTCTACACCGTTATCGGTTTCGTGGTGGTATTCGGGGCGCTTACCGCATTCTTTTTCCTGAAATGACCTTTTACAGGTATTTGCCGGATTACAGCAAAAGTATGCGGTGATTGTTGGTCACAGGCAAACTAACCTCAGACTGAGAACTTTGACAGCAAGCGGTGGGAATTCAGCTGAAAGGGCCTATAATAGGCACCTTATCCGGCCTGAATAACTTACACATCTGCATGGCACAATCAACTCCGACAACACCACAGTCTCTATCGCAGGATACACCGCAAAACTCTGATGTCAGTGCCAGCCGGATGTTCTTTAATGCCGACCGGCCCCAGTTCTTCCGCCCTCTCACCAGCAAATACCGTGAAGTCACTGTAGAGTGCCTCAAACTACTTTACCTGCGCTTCTACACCAGTATGGCCGACTACGGTCACGCCTTGCGCAAGGAACAAATGCTGGAACTGTTCCAGACAGCGATTGCCAGGGCACCTGAACCGGAATCCGACGTCGGACTCTACGCCGAAGAAAGCGAATTTCCCACTGAGCTCGAAGATCCGACAGGGCTAAAGGGACGCTTCCGCAGCGATCGTGATAAGGCACTGTGGATTCTGAATACCCTGGTCGAAAACGGCTGGCTGGAAGTCCAGATCGACGAGGTCAATTTGCAGGCCCGTTATCACTTCACCCGTTCCGGGCGACTGTTTACCCAGCCCTTCGTCGAGCTGAGTGGCGCGTCCTTGCGCACCCGCCATCGCAATACCCGCAATACCCGCAATGCGTTACGGGCCTTTCTCGATGATGGCGAAGTGCACGACCTGATGGATGCCTATGAATACTCTGAACGTATCATCAGCGACTTCACTGATATCATTACCGAACTGGAAGAACGCAAAAGACAATTGGTACGGGAAATTGAAGTCACTGCCCTGATCAAACGTGCCAGCGATGAATTTTTTGATTTTATGGACAAGCGTTTTCAGCCGGATCTGTCGGTACGCCTGTCTGCAGACTCGGTTGAAAAACACCGGGACGAAATTTCCCAGTTGCTGCACCAGATAAGGCAACTGCCCAAATCAGCCAAAGCCCAGTCCGAAGGCAAGTTGAGACAGCTGCTACCGGACCAGATCAAGCCGGGTCAATCTTTACTGTGGGGGCTTCTGGAAGGCATTGAAACCCGGCTGACCAATGCTTGCGACATTATGCTCCCGGCACTGCGCAGTGCCCTGCGTAATTTCACCCGCCGTGCCGACATTATTATCCGCCAGATGAGTTATCTGGCCAGCCAGCGCCATAACGACATGGTGCAGGTATGCCAGGACTTATCCCAGGCGACTGTAGAAGAACAGGACAGGCGACTGCAGTTGGCTGGAGAACAACTAGCAAACTTACACATTGGCCTGCTGGATCCGCGCCAGATTGTCATTCGTGAAGGGCGCCGCAAGTTTGAAGTGGACACCCGCGTAGCGGAAATGGAAGAGCTGGATCAGGGCGCCCGCAAAGCGCTGTTTATTCAGAATGCCCTGGACCAGGCTTTCGTCATTCATGACGATAACACCCGCTCCTTTATGCTGCGGGCGTTAGCCGGTGGACAAAGGGTTCACACCAAAGAATTGAAAATTGAAGCGGCAACAGACCTGCTCGCCGCCACCCATGTGGTTGAGCTGGCCTCGGTGAATGGACGCTCCAGCGACTATGAGTTCATCATAGAGCCCACAGGCGAAGCGCATTCCAATACATACTTAGATCAGGCGGACAACTTTATCGTAGAAGTCCGCTCCAAAACGATCGATGAAGAATCCACCGACGACGAATCCGGTATAGCCGAAATCCTATGATGATCAGCCAATCCTTAGAACAGGAACTCAACCAGCGTGGACTACAGCTCAGTGACTTTACCGAATTGCTGCTCAGGCTGCTGGATTACAGCATTATCTGCAGGGACGAAAGTCAGGTAGAACAAACCCTTTATGATCGTTACCTGCGTATTGAGCCACTGGTAGACGACTATCTGGCAGTACTGGCCATTCGCATTCTGCATGACCGTCAGTTTCAGTACGTGCGCGCCTACCCACCTGGGGCCGAGGTTCCGGGCCTGGGCGATGAAATTGACCAGCCCTTTAACAGCGGCCTCAGAGCCAGACTCAATCAGCAGGAAGTTGCCCTTGTACTGGTCCTGCGCAGCCAATACGACAAAGCACTCAGAGAAGGCCAGGTGGATGATGACGGCGGTGTTACCGTAAGCTTTGAAGCGCTCGCCATTGCCATGAAAAATCTGCTGCAGCGAACCCTGCCGGAAAACCTGACCGAACGGCGCAATCTGCTCAAGCGTATCCGGCAACTGCGGCTAATCCAATACGCCCAGGAAGAAGAACTGGACAGTGGCGACAGCTGGATTCGTATCCGTCCCCAGATTGTCAACTTCGTCAGTGATGAAGCCTTGGCAGTACTGCGGGGCGAGCAGGAAGAAGAAGCCGAGCAGGCCAATTGAGTCAGCTCAATTCCAGCAATAAGAATTTGAGCGCAAGCGGCGGAGTTTTCTAGTGGATCACTCACTCTATCTTTTGGGGTACCATTCAAGAGATCAGAGGAAACCAGGATGAATACCGCCCTGATGCCAACACCAATAATTGATCCAACCCAAGACCCGCGCTGGCTAGCGATGATTAACCGGGATCCCGAAGCAGAAGGCAACTTCTTCTATGCAGTAATTACCACCGGAGTTTATTGTCGCCCGACGTGTCCCTCACGGCGGCCAAAACCAGAGAATGTCCGTTTCTTCGACTGCCTGCAAGATGCCGAAGAAGCAGGGTTTATTCCCTGTAAACGCTGCCAGCCAACCCAGCCCTCCAAGGCCATTCAACATAGCACTCTGGTAACTCAGGCCTGTCGGCAGATTGAGTCAGCTGAAACTATGCCCAGTCTGGATGATTTGGCGACTCAGGCGAATTTGAGCAAGTACCACTTTCACCGCATTTTTAAGCAGGCTACCGGCCTGACACCTCGAGAATACGCTGCCGCCCGGAAAGAGCATCGGGTAAGAGAGCACCTCGGTCAGCAAAAAACGGTGACCGCTGCCATTTATGATGCAGGCTATCAATCCAACAGCCGTTTTTATGAACGCTCCAACGATATCCTGGGAATGCCTGCATCGACTTTCCGTAAGGGCGGCGAAAAGGCAGATATACGTTTTGCACTAGGTGAAAGCTATCTCGGCAGCATTCTGGTCGCACAGAGTGAGAAAGGTGTCTGTGCCATTCTGCTGGGTGACAATCCGGAGTTGCTGTTGCAGGATCTGCAGAAACAGTTCCCCAAAGCGAACCTGATCGGTGGCGACAGCAACTTTGAACAGGTGGTGGCTACTGTGGTGGGTTTTGTTGAATCACCGGATAGAGGCCTCAACCTTCCCCTGGATATCCGCGGCACTGCTTTTCAGCAAAGGGTCTGGCAAGCGTTACGTGATATCCCAGCCGGTACCACATTAAGTTACTCCGAGGTTGCCCATATCATCGGTGCACCAACATCCTCACGAGCCGTCGCCCAAGCCTGCGCCGCCAACACCCTGGCCGTGGCCATCCCCTGCCACCGAGTAGTCCGTCAAGATGGAAGTCTGTCCGGTTATCGTTGGGGGGTTGCGCGCAAGCAGGAATTGCTGAACCGGGAAGCTGAGGAGAGTCAGGCATCATGAATACGGAGATGGAGAACGCAGTATCAGGTCTGCACGAGCAGACTATTTTTGAGGAAAAGATAGTTTCGGAAAGTAAGCGAGAACCAGAAAGACAGCAAGTTCCGGAAAGGATCAGCAGGCTGAACTGGGCGCAAATTCAATCCAGCCTTAATGCGGACGGGTACGTGTTGATTGAAAAATTGCTGACACCGGAAGAATGCTTGTCAGTGTCCGTCAGCTATGCTCAGACATCGTTGTTCCGCAGCAAGGTAGTGATGAGCAGGCATGGTTTTGGACGTGGGGAATATCAATATTTCAGCTATCCGCTCCCCTCCCTTGTTGACCAGCTTCGACACAATATCTATCCCTATTTGGTACCTGTGGCCAATGCCTGGAACCAGACCATGGGGATAAACATTAGCTACCCGGCACAACTGCCTGAATTTCTGCAGCGTTGCCATGCTGCTGGGCAAAAGCGTCCAACGCCGTTGCTGCTACAATACGGCCAGGATGACTACAACTGCCTACACCAGGATCTATATGGCGAGCACGTTTTCCCGCTGCAGGTGGCTATCCTGCTATCCGAACCGGGACAGGATTTCAGCGGCGGGGAATTTGTCATCACCGAACAGCGGCCGCGGATGCAATCACGCCCGGAGGTCGTCCCTCTCACTCAAGGTGATGCGGTCATTTTTGCGGTAAACCAGCGTCCGGTGCAGGGAACCCGTGGATCCTACCGCGTCAAACTAAGGCACGGCGTCAGCCGACTGCGTACGGGAAATCGGTTTACTCTGGGAATAATTTTTCACGATGCGACTTAGGGCCTGATGAAGAAACGTTAACAGACCCTGGGGTTTGTTAACTGCCCCCGCTTTACCCCTTGGTCACATCCGGTAATGCGACTACAATAGACCAAAATCATTATCACCCTCTCCTTTAACCACCTTCCATTGGTGCACAAGCAATCTGCAGCGGTTTCTATGTTTGTAAAAAAATCGATCCTGGTGAACTGGGGCAACATTCCCAATACTGAGTTTGAATTTGGTCCGGTAAATCTTCTCTCAGGTGGCAATGGTTCAGGTAAAACCACCGCAGCGGATGCAATTCAAACCGTCATGACGGCGGCTCACGATTATCTGTTTACCTACAACCCGGGACAGGATGAGACCACCCAACGTGGCCGCGGCGGTAAGCAGGTACGTACCCTGGCTTCCTACGTCCTTGGCTGTGATGATGGCAGCTATGCCCGCCTGGGCGTGACTGATGGTTATATCGGTGTCTGCTTTCACCCGACTCAGGGCGAGACTGCCGCGCCTTTTACCGCCGTCATCTGCACCCGCGCCCAGCTTGACCGGGCAGGTCATCAGCCGGTGGCACGCCAGTTGGAGCTGAGTTTTCTGATCGTACCGAATTCAGAGCTCAGTCTGAGCGACTTCCAGATTGAAGATGATCTCGGCGACAAGCATGTGGTCCCGCTGGATAAGATTATCGCCCGCTTACGCAAAAACCACGACGTCGAGCTGTACGATACCAAGAAAGCCTACCTGAAGCGGCTCTATGCCATCGTCCGAGGCAAATCCGGCGAAGTACCGGAACGCGAGGCACTCAATGCCGCCAAAGCCTTTTCCCGCTTTATGGCGTATAAGCCGGTCAAAAGCATCAATGATTTTGTGGCCAATGAGATTCTTGAGAGGAAGGATCTAGGCGACGCGATTCGCTCCGTTTCCGACTTGTTAAAAACCATTCACGGAATGGAAAGTGAGGCAAACAGACTCAAGACCGCCATCCAGATTCTTACTGACGCCAATGCCTACGGACAAAGCTATATCCATTCCTGGATCGACCTGAACGTCTGGCAATACATTATGGCACGACATCAGTATCTGACTGATCAAAAAGCCTATCTGGAAGCCAAGAAACAGCAAAAAAATCTGGAGGATGAAAAGCAATCCAATCTGGATGAACGTGCCACATTGGAGGGCCGTCACCAGCAGGTAGAATCCCGTCTGCTGGAACTCACTGCCAAACGCATGGGACATCAGCCCCTGCAACAGAAAGATGAGTTGGAAAAACTCATTAGCCAGTACAACAGGCAGCTCCACGAACAAGCCCCACAGTTACTTGAGCAGAACCATCAACTCGAACGGGCCTTCAATGCAACCAGCCAAATCCAGGCCCTGTTGAAAGACCCTCTACTGACCGGTGAACTGCCAGCGCTGGGTCAGAAAGATTTACAGATCAGCGCCCAGCAATTCAGCCAGTTACAACAGTGCGCCAAAATTGATCTGGCATCGTTACTGGGTAAGGACTGGGTTGACATTGCCCCACTCGAGAACCACCTTGACCAGGCTCACCAGACCCAGCAAAAGGCCAATCAATGGCAGCGGTTGTGGCATGATGGCGAATTGCATCCTGATGGCGTGAGCCTGCGTGACCAGGTCGGCAAGGCTCTACACCGCCGGGAGAGTCTCAACCAAAAGCTGGAACAACAACGGCTGCAGAAACAAACCGAAATTGACAGTCTGGAAACTCGACAGGTCACCTACCCCTATCACGTCAAACTGGCACTGGAAGCCATTCGCCGAGAATGTCCTCAGGCAGATGCCTGCGTCCTCTGTGATTTCGTTGAAGTAAAAGACCCGCTATGGCAAAGCGCTATTGAGGGCTACATCGGCGGTGCCCGTTTTTCAATTATTGTGGACCCGGACCGGGAAGCCGAGGCGATTCGCATCGTTCGCTCAATGAAAGGTGGCAATAATGCCCGCGTTATCCAAGGCGAGAAAGCCCGTCGCGACTGCGAACGACTCAAACTGGATCAAGACTCTATTATCCAGGTGATGAGTTTCTCCCACGCCACCGCCAAATATTTCCTGACTGCCAGCTATGGCAACGTGGTACGGGTAAAATCTGAAGAAGCCCTCCGTATGACCCGTCGAGGTATAACGGCAAACGGTCTTGGTTCAGGCGCTTATAGCATGTTCCGTTGCGATATCGATGACAGTGAACTGGTATTCGGACAGGAGGCGCGGGAACGGGCACTGGAAGCCAAGCGCCGTGAACTGGAATCTATACGTAAGGAGCACCAACAGGCAGCAGACCACTATCGTCAACTACAACAACTATTGACTGCAATTGATCAGATAAAATCGCTCACTTATGCCGACCGGCTGAAATCCATGCTGAACCTGCATCGAGAAGTACGAGAAGCAGAAGAACGTCTGGCACAACTGGATTTAAGCGACTTCGAACAACTGGAAGAGGAGCTTGCAGATCTCCGGGCCCAGGACCGGGCCCTGCGCTTAAAAATCGAAGGGCTGATTAAGCGGGAAGGTGGGTTGCTCACAGAACTAAAGCAAATTGAAACTGAATGCCAGAGGCTAAGTGACGCAAAAGACACTTCTGAAGCAGGCCAGGAAGAAAAAGAAAAAAACCTTCAGTCACTGATTGGCCTATGGCCGGATTTCGATTTTGAGCAACGTCTGCAACAAGCTGACGAACAGGCAGAAAGTATCCGCAGTGATCAGCTCCACCTGGAACTTCAGGAAACCCAGGGCAATATCGAATCATTAGCCCGCCAGTTTGAATCCAAGTTGATTGAGCATAATCAGAACAGTCAGCTCGGCGACCAGATAGCCTACATGCCTGACTATGACCACTTGCATAACCGAGACTTCTTCAGCCGGATCTGTGAGGTATGCCGTGAAACGGAAATGATTCGTAACCGTCTGAAGAACAATATTCTGGTGGAAAAACAGGAAAAGCTGACTGCATTAAAAGGCACCTTCAATAACACTTTTGTGACCCATCTGTGTCATGCCATTTACCAGGCGATTAACGATGGCAAGAAAATTCTCGAAGATATGAACCGGGAGTTGGAACATCACCGATTTGGCGCCGATAGGGAATCGTTCAGTTTCGACTGGGTCTGGGTGCCCGAGTTCAAGGAGTACTGGAACTTTTTCAAGGAAGTCATCAACCTGCCGAGCCTCGGTGAAAGTTCCACCTTGTTTGACGCAGAACTCAGCAATAAAGCCAGTAAGGTACGTGACCGTCTGATGGGCATGCTTTTGTCCGACGACGAGCAAAAATCCATGCGTGAACTGGAACGCATATCCGATTACCGTAACTATCGCAGCTACGAAATCTATAAACTGCCCGAAGGCAAGCAACGCATTGCTTTGTCCCAATATGGCACCGGCAGTGGTGGTCAGTTGGAAACCCCCGCTTACATCATCCGCTCAGCAGCTATAACCTCAGCCTTCCGCTTCGGTGATGGCGACAGTCATTTGCGCATGGTTCTGGTGGATGAGGCCTTCTCCAAGATGGACGAATCCCGTTCCCGTGAAGTCATCAACTACCTGACCAAAACATTGGGATTGCAATTACTCTTCATCATGCCGACCAGCAAATCAGGCCCGTTCATGGACCTGATCAGCAACCAGTTTGTGTTCAGCAAATGCCCGACAGAGCGGCCGGTTGGCGAACTGAAAACCCGAGTACTGGTGGATCGACAGAAGTGTAACCAAGAAAAAATTGCCGAACTCTGGGCAAGTCACCGCAATCTGCTGCGTCACCAGTTCAATCTGGATTTTATGGAAGAGTTTGGCTAAAGCATGGAAGCTCCACGCTGGCTCAGGCAATTTCCCGAAATTGAGAAATTGCTTAACGACTTTCTTAGCAGACTCGATAAGCGGTCCGCCTCAGGCCGCTATCACCGACTTCTGAAAAAAATTAACGAAAAGTCACTGCCCTATTTTTTTGACAAAAGCCTGGGTAACAGTTCAGACGAGCTTTTCCAATGGGTGGAGGAATTAGAGAGCCTGGGTGTTCTGCAACTGACTCGTAAAAGGGTTAAACAAAGCGATCCTCTCTATCTCAATTGCGACATCGAGTTTCTTCCAGAAGCGGAAGTACGCGTTCGGCAGTGGCTCAACCATCATTCGCAAAACCCCGACGATGTTGCATGGCGTAATGCGGTAGGGAAGTTTTCAGACCACTTCCCTGGTGGGGTGGAAAAACTGCAGCAACGACCTATCATCCTCCCTGACACAAGTCCCACAAGCATTGTCGAGGGCTTTAGCCAGATTGGATCATTTGTGCCGGAAACTCTAACACTGCGGCAACTGAGTGCCCGCTGTTTTCAGGGTAACTCCAAGTTCCTCGATGGCAGGGAAGCATTGCTGGAAGAACTTTATCCAGGCCTGCTCAGCCGTCTGGTTACACGCCCCTTGATGGTCAATGTTGCAGCGTCTGAAGCGGCGGCTGGAATATTGTTCATTGAGAATCAAGACTGTTTTCACCAGGCCTTTCGCAGGATATATCCTGAAACCAATAATTTGACATTGGTATATGCCCAGGGATTCAAGGGTACCGCACAAAGGCTGCGGGAAGTAACTGGCGTAGAGTTCTTCTTCACTGAGTCCTCCCCTTCTACTGCCATCGCCCGCTTTAAGCAGACCTGGTTCAATTTGATGACAGAGTCGCCTATAAGCTTTTGGGGTGATCTGGACTATTCCGCGATGCAGATGCTGAAGTCTCTGCGTGAACGCTTCCCACAGGCTCAAAGTTGGAAGCCGGGCTATCAGCCAATGCTGGAAGCCTTGGACCAGGGTCATTTCGGTGTTCGCGCCCATCAAAAAGGCGAACAGTCTGATCCTGGGATGACCGGTTGCCGATTTGCCGACGAACATTTACTTCCAGCTTTACGTAGCACCGGAAAATTTCTGGACCAAGAGTGGCTATAAAAATCTATTGAGACAAATTCATGAGTCCGCGCCCCCTGATTTAACAAACAAGTCTACAGGAGTACCATAGAAAAGAGTCAACATTGGGTGGGTTAGCATTCAATGTCAAAACGATCAAAAGTTGCGGTATTTACCTTACTGGCAGTGACAGGCTGCTGGATTTACTACGGAGCGGATCTCTCTGCCTCCGGCGAAAGGGCGCGTGTGAAGCTTGAACTGCCTCAAGACCTTTCTCCAGAATCACCTCAAACAGCGACACTGTTAACAGATACTTTGAACCTCCTGCCAGCACCGGCCGCCAGCCTACCCGAACCTGCCAACAGCACGGACGACATTACAAGTTGGTCCGAAGACCTCGCCAGCCTGATGAGTGAAGACAGGTCGCCAAACGCGAACTACGCTGCCTGGAAAACTAAGATGTTGAAAAGAGAGCGCCCCTGGTTCAATGCGAGACGAGGCACCCTGCAACAGTGTGAAGGTCAACCGGAAGGCTTCAGCGATAACACAGCCGCTGTACTGCAGGTCTACTCAGACTATATACCGACGGGTTCCAGCGTGCATTGTTCCAGGAAAGATAGGGTGGCCTTTGAGAACCAGGAAGTAACTCTCGTTTACATCGTTTACGGAGAGTTAAGAGGCTGCGACCCACATTGCTACGCCAGCCAGATTTGCGCGATCAACGATGGCCGGAAAAGCTACCTTTTTTCCGCCCACTGGTATGCCTATGAGGAACCGATCAATCTGGTATTCGAATGTCCCGACGCAGCAGGCGAGATCACCGATAATACCAATCTGTCCTGTAATCCCAGACCCTCGGGCTATAGTCATCCCGCCGTTAAAGGCTCACGCCTCGCCTCGTTTTATTCCAGCGCTGAATCGAATGTATTTCGGTATTGTTTTATGTGAAGTCTTCCTGATAGTTACGCGGACCTGCCTTACTAAAGATCACGCAAAGGCATTTCAATCGCCCAGTCCAATTTAGTCTATAGTTAATTCAATACCCGTAAAAAACACTGTCCTTAGTTTTTCTGCCATCAGGGAAGGAGGCTATCGCACCAAATCAAACTCCACGGCAATAACTTCAGGGAAATTAACCACCTGAGGTGTCAATACTATTGCCAGATCAAAGCTCGAAAGTAGTACTCAAAAAAAGAGTACTCAAAAGGACATCCACAGGGAGAGCGCCTCATGGGAAGAAAATGCGAGATTAAGGTTGGTTTAAGGCACGGCCTGAAACTATCGAATAGACATGGGTATATCCCGCTTTCCCAGCTACTCGAAATTTAGGTGTGCCTTGATGTGGAACTCTATATATAAGCTGCTGTTTGGACTGGCGCTGGTTCTCCAAACAGCATTCATTACCTCCACCGCGCTGGCCGTTGAAGGCGGCGACTTCAAGTTAACCACGGCAGAACAACGCTGGCTGGATTCACATCCCAAAATTTCCATTGCTTACGACGGCTTCTTTCCTCCCTACAGTTTTCTGAATGATGATGGTCAATTAGAAGGGTTCTCGATTGATCTCATGAAACTGATTAGTGAGAAAACCGGCATCACCTTAGAGGTCCATCCTGAGTACGAATGGAAGAAACTCTACCCCACAGCACAACAACACCAGATAGATGCAGTGGCAACCATGGTGGAAAGAGGCAACCGGCATCAGTGGTTTGCCTTCACCAAGCCCTATATATTCAAATCCCTTGTGGTCGTTACCCGGGAAGAAGACACCAACATCATTCAACGGGAAGACATCGCCGATAAAACCGTCGCCTTGGTAAAAGGCTACCAATATGAACAAAAAATTCTCGCTGAGTTTCCGTCCATTACCCCTTTTCATGTGGATACCATGCTGGATGCCTTAAATGCGGTGTCCGTGGGTAAAGCTGATGCGGCGATTACCTTTCTGGGGGCAGGCCACTACTACCGCAACAAGTACATACTGACCAACCTGAAATACGCCGCTGTTTACGATAAGCGCAGCTCTAATGAAAGCATCGCTGTCAGAAATGACTGGCCCGAGCTTGCTGCCATTTTCAACAAGACATTGGAGTCCATCTCTGAAGCCGAGTTGCAAAGGCTTCGTACCAAATGGCTGCCGGTCGACTATATGGAAGATTTGGTCGAGATTGATCTTACAGAAGCTGAAAAACAGTGGATCAATAAACACCCAACCATCCGTTTGGGAGTCGACCCCGAGTTTGCGCCTTTCGAATTTATTAGAGATGGCAGATACCAGGGCATGGCTTCGGACTATATCAGGCTACTCAACCAACGCCTTAATCTGAACATGGAAGTGGTACATGGTCTCACCTGGAATGAAGTGATCGACAGTGCGAAGCGAGGTGATATTGACGTCTTACCCTCCGTGGGAATGACAGCCGAGCGCGCGCAATATCTGACTTATACTGACAGTTATTTAAGCTTTCACCGCGTTATTGTCACTCGGGATGACGCACCATTTGTGGCTGGAATGCAGGATCTCGGAAATCTATCTGTCGCCGTTCAGAAAAATTCTTCACACCACGGCTACGTCACCGAAAACACTGACATCGCGCCAATACTTTATGACACGCTACAGGAATCCCTGCTGGCAGTTTCCGGGGGCGAGGCAGATGCCTTTGTGGGCAATGTGGCCTCTGCGACTTACTGGATCAGAAAACTGAGCCTGACGAACTTAAAGATTGCGGCTCCTGTATCTACCGATGTTCAAAGTCTGCACATTGCAGTGAGGAAAGACTGGCCGGAACTGATCTCTATTCTTCAAAAAGGCCTGAACAGCATCTCCCCCCGGCAACGCAAACTCATCTCGGAAAAATGGCTGTCTGTCGAATATGATACAGCTATGGATTACACCCTGCTCTGGAAAACCATACTCGGATTTTCCATCGTTGTGGTGGCGGTTTTGCTCTGGAACTTAATGTTGAATCGCAAGGTTCATCTGCGTACATCACAACTGGCTTATTCGGCCAACTATGATCAATTGACCGACCTTCCCAACCGATTTCTCATTCTCGACAGACTCACCCAGCGCATCAACGATGCGCGTCGAGACCACGATAAAGTGGCCTTGATTTCCATTGATATCGATGACTTTAAAAAGATCAACGATGCATTGGGTCATCAGGTCGGCGACGCTATACTCAAAGAGTTCTCAAATCGCCTGAAGACATCCCTGCAGGATGACCAGCATATTGGTCGCCTGGGTGGCGATCAGTTTCTGGTCATCAAGAGCCACTTTAATGACGCCTCCGATTCGGCCGGTTTGGCGGAACTGATCATTGCCTGCACCGACAAAATTTTCAGCACACCGGCACATGATGTTTCACTTAGCGCCAGCTTGGGGATATCGCTGTTCCCCGATGACGGAGATACTGCCGAAATCCTGCTGAAACATGCGGATACCGCAAACCACCATGCTAAAGAGCAAATGCAGGGGCGCTACGCTTTTTACACAGAGAGTCTGATTCGTAAAGTGTCTAGAAAGCTGGAGCTCGAACGACATATCCATGGAGCACTGGAACGCAATGAACTTGAGGTTTACTTCCAACCCAAAGTGCAACCCAAAACCCGAAAGGTCGTCAGTTTTGAAGCCTTGCTCCGCTGGAAAAATTACGAATTGGGGACGGTTTCCCCTGTGGAATTTATTCCGATTGCCGAAAAAAGTGGGCGGATCGAAGAGATTGGGATCTTTGTTCTGAAGGAAGCATTAGCAGCCTTATCATTCTGGCAAACACGATACGACGCCAAGTTTTCCATGGCGATAAATTTGTCCCCCGTCCAGTTCCGGTCGAACGATCTTATCCCCACCATCGAGTCCTTTATCTTGCATCATAACCTGGAAAGTAAAACGGTTGAGTTTGAAATCACCGAGGGGGTTCTCCTGTCGGGATACCCCAATATTGAAGACAAGCTGCATAAACTCGCGGCTCTGGGTGTCTCTCTGACCATGGATGATTTCGGCACGGGATACTCATCACTGAGCTATCTGCGCAAATATAAGTTCAACACGCTCAAAATTGATCGGGAATTTATTATCGACCTACCCACCGAAGAGGCGGATCGAAAACTTGTCTCTGCCATCATCGCCATGGCCCATGAAATGGGCATGACCGTGGTTGCCGAAGGCGTAGAAACGGAAGCGCAAAATACCATTCTTGTTGAGCAACACTGTGACCTGCTACAGGGCTGGTTGTTTAGCAAGGCTATTCCGTATAGTGAAATTACGGAACTGCTGGATACGCAGTACGAGCGGCTGGGTGAGTTGGTTATCTGATGGTGGGGATGGCAGCAGTCAATCCCACCCATATCCAGAACCTTCTCTTTTACTCGTCATTTTCCCGATTGAATCGAAAATATCGTCCATCAATGCCCTGAACCAAGCCTAAATCCTGCCATAAAACCCAATATCCGCTTGTGCGAACCTGGTCGAAAATTTCTTTTATAAGAAATTTTTATAATTGATGACGGGGATTTCTGACAAACGACGCTATTACTCGTTTGGTTAGTCTCAAAACCTTCACTCTTACCTGGGATTGAAGGACTCATCAGGTTGTATGCGCCCGGTCATGGGCATTTTGGCGTGAAATTTTAAAGAAATATCGGGGAATATTACTTCATGGATGCTCATCTATTTGCCGTCGCTCACCCCAATTTGGTCGGCTATAAAGTTGGCTATGACTACTGGATATTTACTCCCTCCCATTTTCGCCCGTCTTACTGGCTCTTGTTGAAACGTGAAGGATTCAGCGGCGACCTGGCAGGCGGCAGCAGCGAATTAGACCATCTGGCCATGTACTTTGGTCGTGACGAGCTGGAGACTATCTACAGTATCCACGATACCCCGCCAGACCGATGGTTTGAATTCAGCCTGCGGGACGATCTGGAACATCTGATCCTCTCCGGCAACATCAAGGTTTTCAAAGTCAACGAGCATACTGCCGGCCGCCTGGCTAATATCCAAGACCCTATTTACAGTAACCCGATGGAGTGTACGGGGCACGCCTTTTCCGATAAGCGCAATGAACTGTCTGAAGAATTAGCCAAGGACATCCTGGTTCGCTGGATAGGGAAAGACAAATCCGACAAGGTCCACTGGGATCGCTGGGCTATCGAAAGAGGGCTTGTCGAGGTCTACGATGTCGGCGCCGAAGTCGTGGATACCGCTGTGGATCTGGTCGTGGGGCTTTGGGATATCGGTAAATTCGTGGTATCGATCGTCGGTAGTTCCATCGAATTAACCTTCGATATCACCATGGCCGCCGCCCAGTTTCATGCCAAACTGGTGTCGGGTGACTTTGAAGGCGTCAAGAAAGATCTTAAGGCACTGGGCATTGCTGCCGAGGAAGCTTGGGCCAGTGCTGAAGCCTTTAAGGCGAAGGTAACTCAAGGCTACACCATGTTCACTCAGCTCAAGGAAGACCCACTAACCCGCGAACTTTTCCTGGACTATTTCAGCAGCCTCTATCAAAGCATTCCTTATCGGGACAGCCGCACCATTGGCGTCCGCATCGTTTCTGAAGTCGGTATCGAAGTGCTTCTGGCCCTGGCAACCGCCGGTTCCGGTAACCTGGCCCGTCGCGCAGCCCAGGCTGGAGCCCAGGGCGCAAAGGCCTTAAAAGCCTCCCGCATCGGACCCTTTACCGCCCATGCCATTGATCTGATGGCGGACCTTTCAAGAACCTTAAGACAGGCAACCAGTAAGAAAGCAGATACTTCAGGTACTAAATGGGTTAATGGCAATAGGGGCTGGGAGAGTGTGCCGGCTGAGCGGCAGAGTGCGGAGCCGTTTCCTCCTTCTAGGAGTAAATCTACAGACCCGGAAATAGAGGAAGGTTCACCTGATAGTCACAGGCCCACACTTAAACCTGTTAGTTCTTTTGACGAAGCTGAGGAGCGTCTTAGCCAAGCTCGAGAAGCGATACAGCAACGCAAAGCGGCTGGACTACCACTCTATCAGCCAAAGTATTCCGATGAGCAGTTGCTGGATATGGTAAACAGTGGGGCGACGGCTAATGACCGATTCTTAGTCAGCATACAACCTAAAAATAGCGATCCGAATGCTAAGCTGTCATATCAACGCGAAAGCGGTCTAGTACCTACGTGGACAACTTCTTTTGATCAGTTAGAGGCAGCAGATAAAGATCCAGAATTAATCCATAAAGTCTTAGGGGCAGAGTCCAACTACGATCCGAACAAAGAATATGTCATGCATATTATTGATCGAGGAGAAAACTTGGACAATTTCGGCCAGAGTACCATTGTGCCCACTTGGGACAATCTAGCCAATGCCAGTGTCCGAGAATTAGGTGAGTTGCATAACCCTGATACTATCAGGCAAACGATGAATTCCGATTATCAGGCGGAATACGCAGAAAAAATGCAGGCGCTCTGGGATACAGGAAGTAATGAGTTTAAAGAAAAGGATATTCTGGAGTTTGCCGACACCATGAATGACAGTGAAGCTGATTTGTTTTTAGCCCGACATAGTATTCGTACGGAAATTGGGGCGAATTCAGAGTTTACTGGTAATGGTCTAACTGCAAATACCGCAAAAGGTGGTGGAAGCTATGGTGTTATAGAGACATTATCCCTAGAGAGAAACTTACCTAATTTATCTCAGCTACAAAATGATGGCATTGTAAAAAGCTTGGATCTAGCACCACTATAGACAAAAGACGCATATATCATGAGTATAACGGAGAAGCCACTAGGCCTGATTGATCCAAACAGCTTAAAAGAAGACGAAAAGCTTTTGACGAATCTCCATTACGAAATGTTCCCTGACAAGGAAGTTAAAATGTTTAAAAAAGCAGACTATCTGGTCGTATGGACTAGTTTTACCAGCCTGTTAACTAATAATAAGCGGCATAATCAACAAGAGTTTCCTTTAAAAGCTCTGCCCTGGTTTATTGACACTATCGAAAGCAAATTTTGGAACTATAAACCCGACCTTAGCTCCTTACCAGGTGAAGTCAATGAGGCAACTGTTATCGGTGGCGAAACAATTGGCCTAAACCCCATGCGTCATTGCTGTGCCGAAAACCTTTCTGGTTACTCTTTCTGGAACAAAAGTAGAGCCCCCTATGTTGGAAGAAACCCTCCCCAAGTTTGGCAAATTCCTCGCTACATGCTGGAGCAGGGGTTGATGGATGCGCTAAAACGTATCTCTACAAAGTTAGGTTTGAAAGATTACGTCCCTTAAATAATGTTTTGATATATAAAACAACGAATTTAGAAATTGTGTTTATTATTTTCTAAATATATGGCGGATAATTAAGAATATGGAAGATATAAAAGCGGCCTTGGGGTTGATAGATCCTAATAGTCTCAAAGATGATGAATTTTTTCTGATTGATATTGAATATGATCTGTTTCCAGATGATGTGATAAAGCTGTTTAGAAAAAATAACTTTATCGTTGTCTGGGAAAATTCCTATAGCCCGATAAATAAAATCCGAACCAGCTCTCAAAAAGAATATCCTTTAGCAGCCTTGCCCTGGTTTCTCGATACCATAGAAAATAAATTTTGGAATCACAGACCTAGTCCTGGAAGTCTACCAGGTGAAGTCAACGAAGTGGCAATTATTAACGGTGAGAAAATCGGTATCAACCCCATGCGACATTGCTGTGCTGAAAACGTTTTTGGGTATTCCTTTTGGAACACAAGTAGAAAAAGCTATATCTCACGTAGAGCTCATCATGATTGGCAAGTTCCTCGGTATATGTTGGAACAAGGGCTACTGGAAAAGCTAAAAGAGATTTCTACTAAACTCGAGCTAAAGAGATATTTCTAGAGAAACCTTTACCTTTGAACGAACGCCGCAGAACCTGGGAGCCCTTGAAGAATATGGAGTCGAGGGGAACGGACTGATATTCGCAATACTACTGCTCGCCAGCATTCAGAAAGTAATCCTTCCTATTGTTACTTTATCGGTAGCCTACGGCATATCAGACGCTTTAGCGTTCGTGAACACAGTGTCTTGGGTATATTTGCTGCTGCCGGTACTAATGGCGATACCGGCCTTCAATATTTACCGTAAACGCTGGTCGATCGTTTCTTATGTCTGCAGTTATGTATTTCTATTATTGGGTATTCTGATCCTGTGCACCGGCGTGGTCTTGTTGTTTAAAGAACCTGTGACCTTCACATCTATGTTAACCATCCTGATAGCGCTGGTTTTGGCGGCTACCATGTGGTTTAACGGAAGAACCCTAAAAAGCTATAAAGTTTGAAAGAAACTAGGCCCTGAAGGTGAGTCTTCGGGGTCTTCAACCAACTTCCCTGGTTTCGTCTTCCTCCCTGATCAGATTACAGCCAGTTTAGGGCTTTCCAATGTCGCAAAAGAAGCCGATAATGCGGACCTTTTCAAATAGGCCATTATAGAGAGGTAGCCACCATGACATCCGAAGCCGAATTGCAATCCCGCTGCAACGGTCAATGCGAGCTGTGTGGCTCTGATCAGAACCTGGGTGCTTACAGCCTGCCTGCCTCCGGTGAGCGCAGCGACAATGACATCATGATTTGCTCTACCTGTAGTGATCAAATCGGTAGCGGTGATCTGGACGATAACCACTGGCGCTGCCTGACCACCTCTATGTGGAGTGAAGTACCTGCAGTCCAGGTAATGGCTTATCGCCTGCTCAAGCAACTAAGCGCCGAACCCTGGGCGCAGGACCAACTGGACATGCTGTATCTGGAGGATGATATCAAAGCCTGGGCAGATGCCGGGGTGCGGTCTTCCAGTGATGACCAGATCGTGCACAAGGATTGCCATGGCAATGTTCTGCAAGCCGGTGACAATGTCACTATTGTCAAAGACCTGGATGTAAAGGGCACCAGTTTCGTGGCCAAGCGTGGCACAGCAGTACGCGGTATCTCGTTGACGGATAATCCCGAACATATTGAAGGCCGGGTTAACGGCACCCGGATTGTGATTCTCACCCAGTATGTGAAAAAGTCGAGCTAGGAGTATATCGGCGGAACTACCGCTGCCCTACAGGCTAATCGTCAGGGAACTATAACGTTGTAACAGCGCCGCAAAACGGCGCTTATCATTAGTTTTCGCCACTGGGCGGTTTACCAAAAAGGCTATTTAGATCTCAAGTTCCTATAACAGCAATACCGTGGTCGTCAACAATAATACCGGGCTGAAGTGGCAGGCTAACACGGATCTGGATTCCGACGATCAAAGAACTCTATTCCATTTATCGACACCGATTACTTTGACATTGGTTACGGCGATCCTGGTTCCGGTGAACGTATCATCGACGGTCAATATGCCACATTAACTATTATCCGTTGCGTGGCAGACGGCAACAGCCGCGAGTTGGTGTTTGAATCGAATTGAGGATACCAACAGCCGTCAGTTGTATTGAAATAGATCAAAGGTATTGAAGTAGATCAAAGGTATTGAAGTAGATTCCACATTACATGCACATTCTTGTGCTGAAATAATCAAAAATAGCGATCGGATGACTGTAATATGGATACCTCAAAGTTGGCGGTTGGAGTCGGCGGATTATTTATTCTGGCCGGCACGCTTGACGCCCGTACCCCCGATGCCGTGGACATCACCGATGCCCTGTTTACCGACCGGGCAGGAAGCTGCGACCACTATGTAGGCAGTTACTATTCCAACATCACCGACATTAAACGGGCGAAGAACTTCAGCGGGGATGTGATCATCACCTCCAACGGACACACCTGTACTCTGCGTTCCAATGACATTCCCAATCACAATTTCAATGACCACAGTGCTCACTTTGCCACCAATGTCAACGAACAACACTTGTCATTCAGAATGCCCCTGAATCCCAAGATAGGTCAACGGGCTATATCGCTGAGACTAGGCACGTCCGAAGCGGTATTGCTGAATGGTGTGGTGGTGGATCTGCTGGCGGCGGCCTGCTACGGCGTCGGTCGTGAGCCCAATGGATGGGAGAAGACGGGTTGTGATCATCGCTACGCCAATCACCCCTGGCGCTATGATCCCATGTCGCCACTGAATGATTTCGGTACTGATGCTCATAATGCCCATACCCAACCCAATGGCAAATATCATTATCACGGCAACCCGCTGGCGATGTTCCATACCCAGTGTGATAACACCAGCACCGCCTCCCCGGTGATCGGCTTTGCTGCCGACGGCTTTCCGGTTTTCGGCAGCTGTATCCGGGACCCGGCGACCGGTCAAATCCGGGAAGCGCAATCCAGTTACGTGCTGAAAAATAATGGTGGTTCACGTCAGGCTGTCAGCGGCTACAGCACTCCGCTTGCAGGCGTGGGGGTTGTGGCGAGTAACCATTACGACGGCCAGTTTCGGAGCGACTATGAATACACCGCCGGCAGTGGCGATCTGGATGAATGTAATGGCATGACGGTAAATGGCCAATACGGCTATTACGTGACCAACGCCTTTCCCTGGTTAACTAACTGTTTCAAGGGTCAGGTCAATGGCTCATTCAGGGGACGTGAAGAACAACGCGGACATGGCCACCTACCAGCACCGCCGGGACAGAGACCACCGCACCGGCAGAACTGATCGACTGAAAGTTCAGATTCTGAACAGAATAACCAAAAGTTCAGCCCCTAATTATGTTTGTTTTTAGAACTTGGGAATTGCCTTGGGACGACCAGGGTTAAATGATCGAGAGTACACCGCCCAATACCGCAGCAATAACCAGGGTGAGCGCAACTCCCAACTTATAGCGGAACAACACCACCGCACTGACAACAGCCAGCAGACAGGCCTGCCAATCAAGCGTCAGCATATCCGGCACCCAGAGCTGCAAAGGTCCGATCTGATGCAGGGTCACCTGTTCGAAAAACACATGCAGGGCAAACCACAGGCTGAGGTTCAGGATTACTCCAACTACGACTGCCGTGATGGCAGCTAAGGCTCCCTTGAGCCTGGGCTGGGTGGTAATCCAGTCAATATAAGGTGCAAAGGCAAAGATCCACATAAAGCATGGAACAAAGGTCATCCACAGTGTGATCAACGTGCCCGCCAGTGCCAGGGCCAAACCACCATGGCTGAATGCCGCCATAAAGCCGACAAACTCGGTGACCAGTATCAGAGGCCCAGGAGTGGTTTCCGCCAGCCCCAGTCCATCCATCATTTGCCCCGCACTGAGCCAACCGTATTGGGTCACCACATCCTGCGCCATGTAGGAAAGCACAGAATAGGCACCGCCAAAGGTCACCACTGCCAGCTTGGAAAAGAAGATTCCCAGTTCCACCAGAAAGTCATTATGGGCAAGGGCCAAGAACGCTATCGGCAGCCACCAGATAACCGACCACAGCAACATCGTTTTTATCAGTCGGCCGATGTGACGCTGGCCTGCAGGAAAGGCTTCTGCGGTGACTTTGCCACGCTGGAAATAGCAGTAGCCATAGAGTGCCGCCGCCAGAATCAATAACGGATAGGGCACTGCTAGAAAGAAGAGCCCGATAAAGGCTACGCCCGCCATGATCCAGTCTTGGGCATGTTTCAATGCCCGTTTCGCGACACGATGCAGGGCTTCGATAACAATGATCACCACTGCAGCTTTGATACCGACAAAAAGCGCGCTAACCAGAGGGACTTCACCAAAGTAGGCATAAACCAGGGTTAACGACAGAACGACAAGAGCTCCCGGCAACACGAACAGAAGCCCTGCCAGCAAGCCGCCGATCACGCCGTGCAAACGCCAACCGGCATAGGTAGCCAGTTGCATGGCTTCCGGCCCCGGCAATAACATGCAAAAGCTGAGCGCATTGAGGTATTGCTGTTCAGTCAGCCAGCCCTTGCGGTCAACAATTTCACGATGCATGAGGGCAATCTGGGCCGCCGGGCCACCAAAAGACAGCAAGCCGATACGCAACCAGATTATCAGCGCCTCAGACAAACGAGGACGAGAGCCGGCAGTAGAGCTCTCAACCGTCAGAATAGATTCATTCATGGCAACTACCTCCCGCTACTTTGGCCAGGCTCCATTGATAACAAGCATCGAATAATGGCAGGCAAGCTTCTGCCAGCGCCAGGTCATCGCTACGCAAATTCTGCAGCCCAACAACCAGCTCAGCTAACCCCGGCAATCCTCCCGGGTCACCCTCCAAGCCCTGCTTCATCCGGCTCATACTGTTGCTCATATAGGTCAAAGCAGGGAACCTCAAATCCAATAAGTTGATCAAACCTGCGAAAGTATCAGACTCATTTTGTCCTGTTTGCATAAAGGCTGAAGAGCTCAAGGCAGCCCCGGAAAACTTCTCCGCAACGGCCGCCACTTCAGCAGCTTCTACGAATAGAAGTACCGCATGGGGATCGATAAAACGACGCAGCAGCCAGATACTGGCCAGTGTATTTAAATCAGGTCTGGCAACAGCAACCCAATAGGACGTTACCTGGGCTTTAACCTGCCTCAGACTTGTTATTGGCATCAGAGGAAATCCCAGATCCCGCCAGGCAAACTGACCACCGGCGAGACTGTAGGCCTCATAGCCATGATGGCGCAGGATCGCTGCCGCACCTTGGCTCAGCTTACCGCCTTTCTGGCAATACACCAGCACAGGCCGGTGGCGGAATCGTGACAATCCGTTGCCAGACCATTGTGAGATCAGTGACTCGATCTGGGTATGGGCAATAAGCTTTGCGCCGGGAACAAGTTGTGGGTCCAGGGCAATATCAGCCTCTATGCGGACATCCAGTATCACGGGTGCTTGCGGCAGTCCCAATAACGGGAACAACTGTTGAGGGGTGATTACAATGGAACCAGGTGAATTGAAATTGTTTGGCATAGCCATAACACATCCTCCCAAAATAGGTGATCAGGATGCGACTCTTGGGCATATGCCTGACGGGGTGATCGCAACCCCAAAGATTCAGCTTGTTGACCAGGATGGCACTGATCCGGTCTTTCATTCTCGGCCAGTTGCCACATTCGGCCAGTTGCAGCCACTCGATTATGCGAATATGCCCAGAGTTGGTCAACAGTAGAAACCCAAGATACTTTTACCTACCTTGACAGAGATATCTACCCTGACAGAGATATCTACCCTGACAGAGGGACCTCTGTGGAAACGCTGCACTTTCCTGTCAATGGGGACATAATGGAGCCTGTCCCCTTTTTCATTGGAAATGAAGAACCGGAGGGAATGATGACAACAATCAAGATCAGCCAGGTGGACGCCCTGATTACTCAGGCAATTACTGCCGGTGAATTCCCGGATGAAGATGCGGCTGCCGAGGCATTACACGAATGGCTGCTGCACCATAAGCAGATACACAACATTGATGCCATAGATTTGCAGAAACTGACAGCTGCTCCCAAGGCAGATTCGGATGAGTCAGCGGGCAATGTCGACGACGCGAAATATCAGTTGGAAGTCATGCGTAACCAGGATGCCTGAATTACCTGTCGCTTAGTTTCCCCAGCATTGTCACTAACAGACTTCGCCCAGGCGGCGCAGGCGTTGTTTCAGATCGGCATTTTCCTCTTCGAGCCTGGCAATTTGCGCCTTTAGCGTATCAATCTCAGCCCGGCTGGCACTCATTTTTTCGGTATCGATAGATTCAGTGAGCACAGGTTCAATGTCACTGGAAAACAAATGGGCATAACGGGACTCACGCTTGCCGGGCTCTCTCGGCAGCACGGTAACCCAGGGGCCTTTGGGGTGATCAACCAATTCCTGCAGAGTGATTTCAATTTCGTCCACCCGACTGAACGGGTGCATTCGATGGGCGCGTGAACGCAGCTCGCCTGGAGTCTGAGGGCCACGCAACAGCAGTTCACAGACCACAGCCACTTGCGCGGAGGTCAATTGCAACTCGCCGAATTCACTATTGCAAAACCGGTGCGACAATTTCTCTACCCGGCTCTTGTAGCTGTCACCCCGTATCAGCCCCCTATCCTTCAGTGCTTCCACCGTATCATTCACAGTGGCTTCCGAAAGGTCCAAAACAGGGTGTCGATTACTTTTCTGGTTACAGGCATTGGTCAGGGCATTCAAGGAGAGTGGGTACTGATCCGGCGTGGTGATTTCTTTCTCCAGAAGTACACCTATCACGCGGGCTTCGTATAGTGTCAGGTCTTTTTTCAAGGGTCTCTCCAGAGGATGGGGTCAGGCTTGTTTGATTATAGGCTAATAGTAATGAGGGGTGGATTTATATTTGCCTGCAGGACGGTGAATCCGGCATGTGGATAGGGAAAAACCAACTCCTCATTTAGTCCACCGATACAGTCTCGGAAATATATCCGTACTGTACGAATTTCGACCACTTTATATTCCCCATCATTATAAAAATGGCAGATTTGTGGGTTTTTGTTTCTGCCTATTATCCAGCCCATCCATTTGGTCTATCCTGCATGGGTAGAGTGTTCAAGGAACCAAAGGAAGGCCATTTTCGTCTGATGTTCATCATCGGAAATGGAACGCAATCAATACTACGGATGCAGGAGTTGTTATGTTCAAGCAAAGTATTGCTGTCCGACTAAGTATCGCCGTCTGTCTCGCCATTACCCTAATTCTTTCAGTCAGCGGCTGGGTTGTTACCCGCAACATGGGTAATGTCGTTAACCACTTATCTGATGCGGAAATGGACAATCTGCTCAAGTCATCATCTGTCACCATCAAAGCCTACAACGAACAACTGGAGATCACCGCCACCCATCTTTCCGGTGTGTTTGGCGAAGCTTTTCCCGGAATATTTGAACTGGACAGCAGCCGCACGATTGAGGTGGTGGATCAAACGGTTCCGCTGCTGATGAATAACGGTGCTGACATTGCCGGTGACTACTCAACGGTGGACCGGTTTGCCGAAATTACCGGCGGCAACGCCACTATATTCGTCAAGCGGGGAGATGACTTCATTCGGGTCATTACTTCCGTGAAAAAGCAAGACGGCTCGCGAGCCGTTGGGACACTGCTGGACCGCGCCTCACCGGCCTATGCAAAGAATATCAATGGCCAGGCATTTACTGGCAAAGTGACCCTATTCGGCCAGCAATTTGTAACCAACTACACACCGATCAAGGATGATCTGGGACGGGTGATTGGTATTCGCTATATCGGCATCAGTTTCAATCAATCCCTACAAAGACTGATGAACGGCCTGTCTGAACTAGTGGTTGGTAAACAGGGCTATGTCTTCGTCGTGGATGCCAAAGAAGGCAACAACCAGGGCGAATTTCTGCTTCATCCGACGGCCACCGGGAGTAACCTGATCAGCGACCAAGGCGGTCAGTTTATTCGTGACATGATTCAGCAGTCGTCAGGGGAACTGCATTATCCCTGGCAAGCTGCCGGGCAGTCGGAGGCCATGGAGTGGGAGACGCATTTCACCCATATTCCGGAACTGAACTGGATATTGGGCGTCACCCAACCGGTGGCGGACTCCCAAGAGGCGGCATCCTGGTTGACGAAGCAAATGCTGCTGAAAACGGTGCTGACCATCGTCGTCGTCACACTGGTGCTCTGGATCGCGGTAAAACTCATGGTCGGCAAACCCCTGGCCAATGCGGTTAGCGCCCTGGAATCAATCGCCTCTGGAGACTATTCCCAGGAAATTCAGGTAAAAGGCCAGGACGAAACGTCCAAGTTGCTGGATGCTTTGAAGCGCATGCAGCAGCAGATCAGGAGCGTATTGCAGGAATTGGCCACCACGGCTCATGAACTGGGTACGGCTGCAGGCAATATGACCAATGCCAGCAATCAGGTGGCCAAAGGGTCTGCCGAACAGAGTGAGGCTGCCAGTCAGATTGCCTCCACTGTGGAGGAATTGACTGTCAGCGTTGACAGCCTGGCCAAGAATGCCCAGGAAGCCAGGGAGCTTTCCGATTCCTCCTTCCATATTTCAGAACATGGTGCGGAAGTGATTGAGACGGCCGGATTGGGAATGCTCAGCATCTCCGAGACGGTCCGCTCAGCTTCGGACAATATCAGCGAACTGGGTGAGCTATCGGGTCAGATTTCCGGCATTTTGGAAGTCATTGCCAACATTGCCGACCAAACCAATCTGCTGGCGTTGAACGCTGCCATTGAGGCGGCCAGAGCCGGCGAACAGGGCCGTGGTTTTGCCGTGGTGGCTGATGAAGTCAGAGGCTTGGCCGCCAGGACCACAGACTCCGCGCGGGAAATCACCAAGACGATTGCGGATATTCAACAGGGGACCAACTCGGCTGTTGCGGTCATGGCTAAAGGTGTTGAACAGGTTAATGAGGGCGCAGAGCTTTCCTCCAGAGCAGGCGAGTCCATCGTGGAGATACGCAACAGCTCGCACCGGGTTCGTGAAATGTTTATGGAAATCTCGATTATGCTTGATGAACAATCCCAGGCAAGCAATGTCATGGCTGAAAACGTGGAGCGCATTGCGACCATGACCGATACCAACAATCTGGCGGTCCAGGAAGTGGCCGCCGCTGCGCATCAGTTGGAAGCGATGGCACTATCACTTAATCAGGCCCTGGGGCACTTCCGGGTTTAGACACCACTACTTGCAACCTTTTAAGGGATTCATAGGATCTAATTGTCTGGGTAGGGCCGGCACAGGAAAGTGCCGGCTTAAAACTCTATTGCAATCCCGCCCTTGACCACATTGATCGCTGTCGGGTTCATCATCGGTAACCCCAGATCTTTCACATCAAAGAGTACAATCACCGGGAGATCCTTGCCGACGTATTGCTGCAGGCTGTCAATCATCGGTTTGGCATTTTCCACATTGCCTTCCCGCACTTCAAATTCCACCAGTTGTGGCCGTACCAGATGCAGTTGTTGCAGTTCCTTGTTGAAACTCAACCGGCCACTCACTTTCCCCCACCCTCTGGCCTGTTGCCCGCCTTCCAGTAGCTGCAGATCGACGGCCAGTGCGACTTTCTGCTCTGCAGGCAGGAACCCAGGCACTGGATTACTCAGTGTTACCTGCCAGGCACCCATGGCATGCTTAATTGGAAAGACGCTGGTCATCAAGGCCGAGATCTGCCGTTCATTAATAACAATGCCAAACGCCTGGGCTTGAAAAGCGCACAACAGCAAACTGAAAAATATTGCAGGCAAGGTTTGAAAACATTTCATATTTTGTGGCCCTTCAAGGCAGAGGCGATAGAAAAAATAGTGATATGGGATAACTCTACCGAAAGCCAGTGATGCCCGCCCGTTAAGGTTCGGTTAGACTCCCTGCGGACAAATCGGCCTGGTCTACAGAAGAAACAAGGTTCCTAGTCCAAGGAAGGCGACAAAGCCGACGACATCAGTCACCGTAGTCAGAATTACCGATCCGGACAACGCAGGGTCCAGCTTCAGCTTGTCCAGCAGGAAAGGAATACCCACACCGGAAAAAGCTGCCGCCAGGATGTTCAGCAAAATGGCGACACCGATGACGAAGCCCAGCATGAACTGTTCAAACCAGTAACCTGCCACAATGCCGATCACCACTGCCCAGATAGCACCGTTAAGCGCACCGACACTGAGTTCCTTTTTTAACAGGGCACTCAGGTTGGCACTGGTGACCTGGCCCAATGCCAGACCCCGGATCATCAGGGTCAACGTCTGGCTGCCGGCTATGCCACCCATACTCGCCACGACCGGCATTAACACCGCGAGCGCCACCACTTGCTGCAGGGTCATTTCAAACAGACCAATAAACCAGGAAGCGAGAAAGGCCGTGAGCAGGTTGATCCCCAGCCAAACGGCCCGACCTTTAGCGCTTTTTTTCACCGGCGAGAATAAATCCTCGTCCTCGTCCATACCCGCGTTGGCCATCATCTGGCCTTCATAGTATTCATTGACCAGTTCTGCTGCCGATCCAATATCCAGCCGTCCTATGAGTTTACCGTGATCATCAACCACCGGCAGGCTGCCGAACCCGGATTTCTGCACCTTCAACGAGGCATCCACCGCATCTTCCTTGGCCTGGAGACAGATGAAGTCCTCCTGGGACAGATCAACCAAGGGCAGGTGATCAGGGGAACCTATGATCTTGTCAATCTTCACTGCTTCGGAAAAGTGTCCGGCCCGGTTCACCAGAAAAATAGTGTCGGCATGATGGGGAATACCACGTCTGAGCATCCTCAGGCCGTCACGGACCTTGGCGTTTTGCGGTAGTACCAGAGGCTGATGGTCGACCCAGTGCCCGGCCTCATCGTCATCATATTGCTGGGCGTCTTCGTAATAACGGCGCTGCTGTTCGTCCATGGCTGCCAGGGCACGGCCCACCAACCGGTTGGGTAGGGATTCGGACAGCTCAATCAGATCTTCGGCACTGATGTCCGCGAACAGACCATCCCATTCCTCCGGCTTGGTTTCATCCAGCAGACTTTCCCGCGGGTCACTCCGCATGGCCACCAAAATCGGCAGACGTTCATCCAGGGCAATACTGGACCAAATATCAAGACGCTGTTCCAGCGGCAGGGATTCCAGCAGCAGTGCTACTTCCTCCGGCTCCTGCGTGGCAACTATCATGTCGATCAGGCGGTTCCGTTCCTCGCCTTCAGCATCGACAAACTCTTCAATCAGGTTAGTTAATTCATCAGTCATAATTCACCATTAGTCCGACTCCTGTCTGAGCCGGTTTGCCCACTATGATACCCGCTGCCTTTTGCAGGATAAGCCAATCACTACGTTTGGCTAGCCTTATACGTTCTGATTCCGGGATAAGCCGATGCCGAGACAGTCGGCAGGCCAGGCAGTCGATTCGGTAATTTCAGGTTCATCAGGGTAAGCGCTGATATATTCGTGGAAAAATCCTGTCACCATAACAACCAGTATTGCCCATGCACAGCAGCTGAGGAAACTTTATGCCCTTCCCACATTACTCTGATCACCTGGCGATTTTGTCCCGACGTTTTGAGGAGGCGCTGGCTGCAACGGGTTTTGATGCCGTGATTCTCCCTTCAGGAAGCCTGACCTACTATTACGCCGACGATCATGCCCATCCCTTCCATGCCTCGGCACCAGCGCAGCAATGGTTACCCTTCAAGTTGATTCCCCATTTGTACCTCCTTATCCGGTCTGGCCAAAAGCCGGGTTTGTTATGGCCCGGCAAGAGAGATTTCTGGCATGTGTCGCATCCTGTTCCTGCCGGTGAATGGCAAAACCACTGGGATATCCAGGTAGTGGATTACGCGTCGTCGGTCTGTAGCCAGATGGTCGGCAAGGTAGCCTGGATAGGACCAGCGGCCGAGTTCACTGATACTCTGGATCAACTCAGCCTGAACCCCAATAACTTGCTGCAACATTTGAATTTTCAGCGTGCCTGTAAAACAGATTATGAGATCAACTGCCTCTGGCAGGCCACCCTGGCGGGCACCCGGGGTCATCTGGCCGCACGGGAAGCTTTCTTCACCGGATTCAGCGAAGTAGATATTTATGAAACCTATCTAAAGGCAAGTAAACAACTGGCAATTGAAGAGCCTTACCCCGGCATTGTGGCGTTAAACGCACATGCCGCTGTACTTCACTATGAAAATAAAGCCCGTGTCAGCGACTCCGATTCACAAACCCTGCTGATTGACGCCGGTGCCGACTACCTCGGCTATGCCAGCGATATCACCCGCACCTATACCCGTCACAGTGGACTCTTTGGTGATCTGATTAATGCCCTGGATCAACTGCAGCAGGCTCTGGCAGGCCAAGCCGTGGCCGGACAGCATTTCACCGATCTGCACCAGCAAACCCTCAACGGCATTGCAATTATTTTGCAGGAGTCAGGCATATGCAGGCATTCCGTGGAAACGCAGCTGAAGTTACGGATACCTCAGGTATTTTTCCCCCACGGCCTGGGTCATCTCCTGGGCCTGCAGGTGCACGATGTGGGCGGGCATCAGCAAGACAGACAGGGTACGCTACGCAAGCCTGATGCGGCAGCACCATTCCTGCGCCTGACCCGGCAACTGCAAGAAGGCATGGTGGTGACGATTGAGCCGGGGCTGTATTTTATTCCCATGTTGCTGGAACAAATGGTAAATAACATTCAGGATCACGGTTGTGACCTGGAGCTGATCGAAACTCTCAAGCCCTATGGTGGTATCCGGATTGAGGACAACATCGTGATTGGCGCCAACGCCAGCCGTAACCTGACCCGTGAGGCCTTTGCCACTTACTGATTTCAGCATCAGAATCCGCTGGGCCTCCTCATGACAATGGATGTGAGGAAACCACTATGGCAACGACTACCACCAATAATGAAAGATCGCTAAAACCCACCAAGATGCTGTTTATCACGCCCGGTGAAGGAACCGCCCACCGGAGTGGTGACTGACAGGGTATACATGCCGGCAGCGAAGGTATCAAGGATCGAGACAGGTATCAAGGATCGAGACAGGTACCAAGGATCAAGACAGAAACCAAGGATCGAACCTGACATAGACGCTAAAGCCTATTGCCACATCGTGAAAGATCCTTGATTGCCCTACTTTGATACCTGCATGCCCTATAACGCATCTGTCTGATTCAAAATCTCAATACCCGTATTCAGCATTTCGATTGACCAACTATTCACCACTCTCCAAACTCAATTGCCATTCGTCGGTGTATGAGCGTAGTCACCGGAGGACTGAAAAGTGCGATTGACCGCGATTGTTCATGACCCGGCTTCATTGTTTCCTGCATCAGGATATCTGCCTGATTGACGCAAACTGTCTGGATAAAATGCACATTCGCTAATCTGAATATTCACTGTGGACAGAACAAAAACACCGCAGGGAAGACATTAACTTATTTCGAGGATTTAAAATGATCTTCAAAACCACGGGAAAAATTATCTCCGCCGTCGCACTGAGTTTCAGTTTGCTGGCTTCCTCCACCGTATTCGCTGACACTACACTGCGTGTGGGCAACCAGGGAGAACCTGCATCGCTGGATCCACACTACCTCAGCGGCGATTGGGAAGACCGTATTATCAGTGACATGTTTATGGGCCTGACCACTGAAGATGCCAAAGGCGACGCTATCCCTGGCGTGGCTGAAAGTTGGACCATCAGCGATGATGGCAAGGTTTATACCTTCCAGTTACGGGACAGCAAATGGTCAGACGGTCAACCGGTTACTGCCTACGATTTTGAATACGGTATGCGCCGCCTGATGAACCCGGAAACCGCAGCAGAATACGCCTCCCTGCTGTATGCCATCCAAAACGGCGAAGAAGTGAATACCGGCAAGGCCCCACTGGAAAGCCTGGGTGTCAAAGCCATTGATGACAAAACCCTGCAGATTACGCTCACCGGCCCGGCGCCCTACCTGCTGAGCCTGCTAACCCATTACACCACTTTCCCGGTGCCCAAACACGTTGTGGAAAAATATGGGAAAGACTGGATCAAGAAAGACCATATAGTCTCCAATGGTCCCTACGAGTTGGTTGAGTGGATTCCAAACACTCACGTTAAGCTGACCAAAAATGCCGATTTCTGGGACGTTAAAAATCTCAAGATCGACAACGTTATTTACTATCCACAGGAAGACGGCCCGGCGCTGATCAAACGTATGCGTGCCGGTGAAATTGATATTTTCTACAAGTTCCCTTCCGGTCAGATTGACTGGTTGAAAGAAAACATGCCCGCCGAAACCCGTATCGCGCCTTATCAGGGCCTGTACTATTACCCGTTCAACACTGCAAAGGCACCTTTTACGGATAAGCGCATCCGCGAGGCACTTTCCATGGCCGTCGATCGAGACATCATCATGGACAAGGTTCTAAAAACCGGTGAAATTTCTGCTTACAGCATGGTCCCTCCCGGCACCAGTAACTATGGCACTCCGGCCTATGTTGCCTGGAAAGACATGCCTATGAGCGATCGCATTGCCAAAGCGAAAGAGTTGTTGAAAGACGCTGGCTACGATGATTCCAACCCGCTGAAATTCCAACTGCGTTACAACACCGATGACAACCACAAGCGTATTGCCATCGCTATTGCACAAATGTGGAAAAAAATCGGCGTCCAGGTTGAGCTGTTCAATGCAGAGGTTAAAGTTCATTACGCGGATCTGAAACAGGGCAACTTTGAAGTGGCCCGTGCCGGCTGGGTAGCAGACTACAACGATCCTCAAAACTTCCTGTTCCTGTTGGAAAGCCGTTCTAAATCGCTCAACTACGGTAATTACAACAATGCCGACTATGACCGTTTGATGGATCAGGCCTATATCGAATCTGACCTGAAAAAACGTGCCGAGATCATGAAGCGGGCAGAAGCCATATCCATGGCAGACATGCCCATCATTCCTATCTACTACTATGTTTCCAAGAACATGGTGGCCAAATATGTGGAAGGCTGGGAAGACGCGGTAAACGACAAGCACCGTACCCGCTGGTTAAGCCTCGACAAATAACCTTTCCGGTTAGATCGTTCCCAATGCGCGCTTGCGGCGGGAACGATTTCTTCGCTCAAATACCCACTGGCGTTATTTCATTTCTTAACGGCCATCACTTACCTGACGGGCATATTCACCACTGGCGGATCTGACTATGTGGCACTATTTTATGCGTCGGTTGCTGACGGCAATTCCGACCCTGTTAATTGTTATTACCATTGCGTTCTTCATGATGCGCATAGCCCCGGGTGGCCCCTGGGACCAGGAGCGAGCCCTGCCTCCTGAAATCGAGGCCAATATTCTGAAAGCCTACGACATGGATAAGCCCCTGTTGCAGCAGTATTTCCTGTATCTGGGTAACGTTCTGACCGGAGACTTCGGGTCCTCATTCAAATTCAAGGATTTTAGCGTTAATGACCTGCTGTTGAGCGGCTTCCCCGCCAGCTTGCAGATAGGGGGTGTCGCCATTCTACTGGCAATGATTATCGGCACCTTGCTGGGGTCTGTGGCAGCGCTGCGAAAGAACAGCGCCACCGACTATTCCGTGATGGCCGTCGCCATGACCGGCATCGCCATTCCCAACTTTGTGATGGCTCCGATTCTAACCCTGGTACTCGGTGTTTATCTGTCCCTGTTGCCGGTGGCCGGTTGGGGGGATGGGGATTTTAAATTCAAGATTCTGCCGATACTTTCTCTGGCCCTGCCCCAGATTGCCTATATCGCCCGCCTGACCCGGGGCAGCATGATTGAAGTGCTGCATTCCAATTACATCCGGACTGCACGCGCCAAAGGTCTGCGCGAACGTCTGGTGCTACTTCGTCATGCCCTCAAAGGAGCTTTATTGCCGGTCATCTCCTACCTCGGGCCTGCAACGGCTGCCGTCATTACCGGCTCGGTGGTCATTGAAACCATCTTCGACATTCCCGGTGTAGGACGGTATTTCGTGCAGGGTGCATTAAACCGGGACTACCCCCTGGTGATGGGCACTGTCATTTTTTACGGCGCCTTGATCATCGTGCTCAACCTGCTGGTTGATGTGATTTACGGCCTGTTGGACCCCAAAGTCCGTCTGCATGACTGAGCGCAATACGATGAGGATGAGAAAGCAAGATTACAGGATTGGAACATGACCCGAACCGATAAATTAAACGGCATACCGGCCAACAGCAATGTCGAGATTCAAGGCCGCAGCCTCTGGCAGGACGCCTGGCGGCGACTGCTGCAAAACAAGGCCGCCGTGGTGTCCATGGTGTTACTGGCGATCATTACCATCATGGCGATACTGGCTCCCTGGTTAAGCCCGCACCCCTTTGATGAAATCTACTGGGACAGTATTCAGACTGCTCCCGACTATGACAATGCCCACTGGTTCGGTACCGATAGCAACGGTCGCGACCTCTTTGTACGCGTGCTCTACGGTGCCCGTGTCTCTCTCATGGTCGGTATACTCGCCACCGGAGTGAGTCTGGTCATCGGCGTCACTTACGGTGCCATTGCCGGGTATTTCGGCGGTCGTATCGATAACTTGATGATGCGATTTGTCGACATCATGTACTCACTACCCTTTATGTTTTTCGTCATTCTTTTGATGGTGGTGTTCGGTCGCAATATCTTCCTGATATTCGTCGCTCTGGGAGCGGTTGAATGGCTGACCATGGCCCGCATAGTACGAGGCCAGACACTATCGGTGAAGCGCAAGGAATTCGTGGAAGCCGCCCATGCCGGTGGTGTGAGTAACTTTAAAATCATTCTTCGTCATATTATTCCCAATGTCCTTGGGCCGGTGATTGTCTACGTCACACTGACGGTACCCCAGGTCATTCTGACCGAAAGCTTTCTATCCTTCCTCGGGCTCGGTGTTCAGGAACCGCTGACCAGTTGGGGCGTGTTGATATCTGAAGGAGCCAAACTGATGGAAGTGGCTCCCTGGTTGTTGATCTATCCGGCGGTATTCCTGGCAGTGACCCTGTTCTGTTTCAATTTTATCGGCGACGGCTTACGTGATGCCCTCGACCCCAAAGATCGTTGAGGAGCGCCTAATGAAACCTTTACTTGAAGTCAGTCACCTGACCACCTCATTCAAAACCCCTGACGGCCAGGTCGATGCCGTCAATGATGTCAGTTTCCAGCTATTCCCCGGTGAAAGCCTGGGGATTGTGGGGGAGTCCGGTTCCGGTAAAACCCAGGTCTTTATGTCTCTGATGGGGTTATTGGCCGATAACGGCACCACCACGGGCAGTGCCCGTTTTCAAGAGCAGGAACTCCTGGGCCGTCCGGTGGACGAACTCAACCGCCTGCGTGGTAACCGTATATCGCTCATCTTCCAGGACCCGATGACGTCCCTGAATCCCTACCTGAAAGTGTCACGACAGCTCACTGAAGTGCTGATGGAACACAAGGGAATGAACAACGAGCAGGCGCGCGCCAAAAGCCTGGAAATGCTGGCCAAGGTGGGAATTCCTGAGCCTCAGAAACGCTTCGACATGTATCCCCACGAGTTTTCCGGTGGTATGCGCCAGCGGGTGATGATTGCGATGGCACTACTATGTCAACCGGAACTGTTGATTGCGGACGAACCTACCACAGCATTGGACGTCACCATTCAGGCCCAGATTCTTCGGCTAATGGGAGATCTCAAAGGTGAGATGAATACTTCCATTGTCATGATTACCCATGACCTGGGAGTGGTTGCCGGTCTCTGTGACCGGGTGCTGGTCATGTACGGCGGACGTATTGTTGAGGCCGGGCCGGTGCGGGAGATTTTCTACCGCCCTAAACACCCCTATACTAAAGGCCTGTTATCTTCCATGCCGAGGCTCGACGAGGGCGGCACCAGCCATCTCACATCCATTCCCGGCCAGCCACCTAACCTGCAAAACCTACCCCAGGGTTGTGCCTACCATCCTCGTTGCCCCTATGCGGAGGAACGTTGCAAATTGACGCAACCGCCATTGCGGCAGGTCGCGGAACAACAATTGAGTGCCTGTATTTTTGAAAGCCTGCCTGAGGAGGTGCTGCAATGAGCCTGGAACCTGCAACTGAAAACTCTGCGCCATTGCTCACCGTCACGGAGCTGAAAGTGCATTTTGCCCTCGGTGGCGGCTGGCTGAATCGCAACCCTCGCTTTGTGAAAGCGGTAGACGGCGTATCCTTTGATCTCAATCCGGGGGAAACCCTGGGCATCGTCGGAGAATCCGGCTGCGGCAAGTCAACTTTAGGGCGTGCCGTACTGCAGTTGATTCAGCCCACGGACGGACAGGTGGTCTGGCTGGGCAGCGATATATCCGGCCTGGATTCCAACAGCATGCGCCCGTACCGGCAGAACATGCAGATCATCTTCCAGGATCCATTAGCGAGCCTGAATCCACGCCGCACGATCGGCGATATCATTGCCGAACCGTTGTTGACGTTTGAGCCCAACCTGACCAACAGCGCACGTAAGGAACGGGTAAAACAGATAATGGATAAAGTGGGTCTGCTGCCGCAGATGATCAACCGCTATCCCCATGAGTTTTCCGGTGGCCAGTGCCAGCGTATCGGCATTGCCAGAGCAATGATTCTACAACCGAAACTCATTGTATGTGACGAGCCGGTGTCCGCCCTGGATGTTTCCATTCAGGCCCAGATCATCAACCTGCTGACCAAGCTGCAGCAGGAGTTCGGTATGTCGCTGCTGTTTATCAGTCACGACCTGTCGGTAGTGCGACATGTCAGCCATCGCGTCATGGTGTTGTATCTCGGCAAGGTTATGGAGCTGGCGGACAAGGATGAGATCTACCGCGCACCAAGACATCCCTACACCCAGGCATTGATCTCAGCAGTGCCCATCCCGGACCCGGATCTGGAGCGTAGCAAGGCTCATATCGTACTCAAAGGCGACCTGCCTTCCCCCATCAATCCACCTTCCGGCTGTGTGTTCCGCACCCGTTGCCCCTATGCTGAAGCCAAATGTGGCGAGATCGTCCCGGATTTGGAAAGTGCTGGTGGCAATCACCAGGTCGCCTGCATCAAATGGACGGCATTGAAAGGATAAATTGCTGTAAAGACAAAGCTTACTTCCAGGGGCAGGTCCCGTGCCTGCCCTTACCTATCCTGGATATTTCCAGGATTCAATTTAGACTCACCGGCAATATTCTACTCTCAATTTCGTGCAATGAAGGTTTCCCCTCCATACTGACAAAATTTCCCTACTAAAATTTATCCTCCCTTCTGCACTTTGATATTTCCTTGATAAATGTTTGAGAAAAGCTTGATCCCCTGCCCTCGATAATAGCCCTATGCATCCAGCTCAGACGCACAGACACCGGTTTTCCCTGCTGCACCAATCCTATAACAGCACCCGGAAACACCGTTTAAGGTCAAGCTGAATTGCCATCAAGCCAACAAGAGGCAGACAGACCTGTCCGCATCTCAATGGCGTTGGCCCATATAGTGAAGTAACGATATCTAATCCATGGAAAAAAGCACTTATGCACTCAGTCCTGAGCCTACATTTTTCAGCCAGCTGCGTGATACCTATCAGCAAATAAAACCGGCCCGATTTTCAAGCTGGCTTGTAACTCTGCTGGCATCGGTCTATTTACTCCTTATATTCAACAGTGGTTTTTTCCACACGGTGGAGCAGCTTCATGGCCTTCCAGGTTTTCGCGGGATCTCCTTCATGGTCAGCATGTTCCTGTTTCTGCTGGTGCTATTTAATCTGCTTCTGACGCTGTTTGCGGTGCCCTATGTTTTAAAACCCGTCGTCATGGTCATCCTGCTGTCAGCGGCTTTTGCCAGCTACTTCATGCAGACTTACAACATCATGATCGACAAGAGCATGATCCAGAATATGATGGAGACCGACTTCCATGAAAGTCAGGAACTCCTGAGTGGCGACCTATTCCTGCATGTACTGCTAACCGGCGTCCTTCCTATTGCCCTGCTTTGGAAAATGCCAATTGCCTATGGCTCCTGGTTCCGCCAGCTTGTTGTTAAGACTTGGGTACTGATCTGTACGACGCTGGTGATCGGAATAATTGCATCCCTTTTCTACCAGGACTATGCCTCGCTGTTTCGCAATCACCGCTATATCCGCAATCTGATCGTCCCGGTGAATTACATCTACTCACTGCAAACCTATGCCAAGCAGTTATTGCCGAAATCTGAGATTGAATTCAAGACCCTGGGTGCCGATGCACAGTTGGGGGCAGCCTGGGAACAGAATCCTCAACAACGGAAGGTAGTGACTATACTGGTGGTGGGCGAAACAGCCCGTTACGGCAATTTTTCCATCAATGGCTATGATCGTGAAACCTCACCCCATCTGGCCAACGAAGACATCATCAGTTTCACCAATTTCTATTCCTGCGGTACTTCTACCGCGGTCTCCGTACCCTGCATGTTCTCTATCAAGGACCGCTCAGACTTCGATTCCAGTAATGAAAGATACTCCGAAAACCTGTTGGATACCCTGAAACACGCAGGCTTCCGAGTTATTTGGCGGGACAATAACTCCGGCTGCAAGGACGTCTGCACCCGGGTTGAATATGAAAGCGTCTCTGACCAGCCAGACCCACACCTATGCAGGGTTGGAGAATGCTTTGACATGGCGCTGCTTGATCAGCTTGAACAGGAAATCGACAGCTCGAATAAAAATACCCTGATTGTCCTGCATCAAAAAGGCAGCCACGGGCCTGCCTATTTTCTGCGCGTGCCGAGAGAATTTCAAAAGTTTGAACCCCAGTGTCATACCAATCAGTTGCAGGAGTGTAGTCAAAAGGAAATCACCAACGCCTATGACAACACAATTCTGTATACCGACTACTTCCTTTCCCAGGTGATCGGCTTTCTCAAATCCCATAGAGACAAGTATGACGCCAGCATGATTTACCTTTCAGACCACGGTGAATCTCTGGGAGAGAACAACATCTACCTGCACGGGCTACCCTACATGCTGGCGCCCGATGAGCAGATTCACGTGCCCTTCCTGTTCTGGATGACGGACGGCTTTGCCGAACGCTTTGCTGTCAGCAAAGAATGTATTACCGAGAGCAGAACTCAGCCCTACAGCCAGGACAATCTGTTTGATTCCGTTCTGGGCCTGCTTGATGTTCAGACAACTGATTACAAGGAAATGCGGGACATGTTCCATCATTGCAGAGCGACTCTTAAGGACGCTGGACCCCTGGTAGCCGAGAAAACTTCCTGAAGGTAGTAGCTATGACTCAACCCTGTCACAACAAGCACACCGGTGAAGCATACCCTGACGAAAAATGTACGGGGCAAACAACGTACCAACAGACGCAGGCCAATGCATTTAAGGGCGCAACGGGCCTGAAACGCCTGATTCTGGCGACAGGCTATTCTTTTCAGGGGATAGTCGCCGCCTGGAAACACGAAGCGGCCGTTCGCCAGGAACTGATCTGCGCTTTCTTTCTGATACCTCTGGCTTTCTACCTCAGTAGCGATCACATCGAGCGGATATTGCTCATCGGCAGTGTGTTGCTGGTTATCCTGGTGGAATTGCTCAATTCCGCGATTGAAGCGGTCGTTGACCGTATCGGCATCGAGGCCCATGAACTCAGTGGCCGTGCCAAGGATATGGGCTCCGCGGCTGTGTTTGTGGCATTGGTGCTGGTCATAGTGACCTGGGGAGGCCTATTGCTGTGACCCGGCCATTTGTCCTGCACTGGCTGTTACCGTTTCTTTTATTGGTCATGGCCACATTCCTATTAGACATTTGGCAATTTGATCTTACCCTGGCCGATACATGGTATTTTCTCGAAGGTTCCAACTGGCAATTACGTAATAGCTGGTTACTGGAAAAACTCCTGCACAAAGGCGGACGCATGCTGGTAGGTGTTATGCTGCTGTCTGTTCTCGCTTTGTTGGGCGGTACTTGGAAAATGCCGAATTTGCGCCACTACCGGCATGGAATGCTTTACTTGTTTGTTGCGGTAGCGCTGTCTCTTGGTTTAGTCAGCCTGTTCAAAAGCCTGACTCATATAAGTTGTCCCTGGGATCTTTTCCGCTATGGTGGTAGCCAACCTTATGTTTCTATGGATAACGCCCTGTTTGGTGCAGGCCATGGAAAATGTTTTCCCGCCGGCCACGCCAGTGGCGGCTACGCTTGGGTAGCCCTCTACTTTGTTTGCCTGAAGTATTGGCCGCAGTGGCGACTCGCCGGTTTGGGACTGGGCCTGCTTTTAGGATTTGCTTTTGGACTGGCACAACAATTACGGGGCGCGCACTTTCCTTCCCACGATATTTGGACTCTGGCAATTTGCTGGTATAGCGCACTTGTTGTCTACCAGCTATCGACGGCTAAATTCTTTGTAAAAGTTTCAGCGTTACGGGTACAGCAGCTTTCCCGCCAATAGTTCATGGGAATGACATCGCCCTTAATTCATTGATGCAGGCAGTGATCATCAATTCCGGTAGTTTGTAAGCTACACTCTGCTTTGACGACTTTATAACTTCAACCATCAGGAGAACGGAATGTCGACGCCCTCCGCTGGGCAATCCAGATATAAACTGCTGATTGTTGAGGATCATAAAAAGCTTGCCGAGAACCTGTTCGAATTCCTTGGCGAGGAACACTACGAGCTCGATTTCGCCGCGGATGGCCTGACTGCATTACACCTGATTGCCAACCATTATTATGATCTCATCATCCTGGATGTCATGTTGCCGGGAGTGGATGGTTTTAGTATCTGTCGACGAATTCGATTCGACCTGCAATCAAGTGCCCCTGTGATTCTGGTTACCGCGAGAGACTCGATTGAAGACAAGACCACAGGATTCAATGCAGGCGCGGATGACTATCTGGTCAAACCCTTTCATATGCAAGAGTTGGAGTTACGCATACAGGCTCTATGCCGTCGCAGGCGGGCACAAAATGACTACCTGGTGGCCAAAGATGTGCGCTATTCACCCGGCACTCTGACAGTGAGCCTGGCCGACCACTCAGAGGTCACTTTATCCGGCTATAGTGCCACCATCTTTGAGATACTGATCAGGCATTATCCCCGCTTTGCCACCTACGAAGATCTTAGCCAAGGGCTTTGGGGTCAGCCGGACGGCGATCCACATACCATTCGCACCCACGTTTATGCGCTACGAAAAGTTCTGAAATCTGCCCTCGACCGGGATATGATCAAAACCTTGCACGGCCGTGGTTACAAACTGGATCCGGATGCGACGGCAGAGCATGATCAGGAGCCACAAAACGGGAAATAACCAATAGATGGCAAATTCGATTTCCAATCGGGTCAAGCGAATTTTTTTCTGGACCTTTTCTCTTAGTGTCCTGCTGGTGTTACTGGTAGCCTGGTGGTTTCTGGAAGACTTGGAAGCTACCACCCTGGAAATGGATAAGCAGGCAGAAATCGAACACTTCCTTAACCGCCATGAAACCGACAAAGTAGTTCGTATACAGTCAGCCACCTTGACCCTGGTCTACCTGCCGGCCAACAGCCCCCAAGTTCACGACCTTCCCATTATCTTCCAGGGCCTTCCCATCCCCTTCGAGGGGGAGATGGAATTTCTGAACAACGAATATCTGGTGATCATCAATCAGATTCCGGAGGGCACCTATTACCTGGCCAAGGACCTATCCCTGTTCGAACATCGTGAAAGCCTGATGGTGACGGTGTTGCTTGTCATGGGCAGCGTTGTGGTCCTGTTAAGCCTGATCCTGTCCGTGTTTATCAGTCGGATGATCTCGCGGCCGCTGCAGCAGCTTACCGAGGATATCCATAATGTCAGTGCCCGCGACGAGCAAACACGGCTGCCGGTGTCCTATAAAGATGCCGAGTTGAATGAAATATCAGCATCATTTAACCGCTATCTGCAGGATATTGAAGGGCTGATCAAACGGGAACGTTCATTAGTCACCATGGCCAGCCATGAGTTGCGTACTCCCATCGCGGTTATTTTGGGTGCCACCGAAATCCTGGAACGCCGCCAACGCTTGCACCAGGACGACAGAAAAACCCTGCAACGCATTATTTCCTCGACGGAGACCATGTCGGAGAATGTGCAGGCCCTGCTCGCCCTGGTCAGGCAAACCCACAGCGCGCCGAAACGAGAGCCATTTCCACTTGGTCCACTGGTCACTGAGGTCATGGAGGAACTGGCAACCCTGGACCCCACAGCCCAGCAAAGGATTCAGTTACTCTCTGCCTCCACCAATACAACCTTGACCGCCGATAGGACGATGGTGAGAATCCTGCTACACAACCTGATCGGCAACGCCCTGAACCATAATCAGGGATCAGTGGCCGTGAGCTATGCCGAACATTTTCTGGAGATCAGGGACGAAGGACTCAAACACCCATCAGCACCCGCAAACAATCTCAAAGTTACCGACAGCAAAAGCAGCGTCGGCCTGGGGCTGTATATAGTAACGTTGGTCTGCGACTATCTGGGGTGGCAATTTTCCCTGGAATCCAACGAGGACGAAGGTACCTGCGTACGAGTGCATATTCCCACCACGACTCAGCCGTTGGCTGAAATGACAACTTAGCCGCAGGATACTGTCAGTTTAAAATCCTTCCAACACTATCTTGCCGCGGGATAATTGTGATTCTAAAAGTTCATGTGCCCGCTTCAGGTTTTCTGCATTGATCGTCCCGAAATGTTCCGTGACTGTGGAGCGTATACTGCCGCTATCCACCATAGCTGCCACTTCATTTAATAGATGATGCTGGGTAATCATATCCGCCGTCTGATACAGGGAGCGGGTAAACATCAGTTCCCAATGCAAAGAAACACTCTTACGTTTGAACGCTAATGCATCCAGCGTTGCCGGATCATCAATCAAGCCAAACTTTCCCTGGGGTGCAATACATTCAACAATGCTATCGAAATGTTGGTCGGTTTGGTTCAGCGACACAATATGAGAAATCGACGAATATCCCAACGCTTCTAACTGTGGTGCCAGAGGCTGGCGGTGATCAATTATATGATGCGCCCCCAATTCCTGCAGCCATTCCTGACTTTCCGAGCGTGAGGCGGTCCCTATCACGGTCGCCGTCGTCAGCTGTCGTGCCAGCTGAGTCATGATTGATCCCACGCCGCCAGCCGCACCGATGATCAACAATTGCTGCTCGAACCTGGGTGCAGCATCAGTGCTTATGCGATTCATACCGAGTTGCAAGCGGTCAAACAGCATCTCCCAGGCAGTGATGGCCGTCAGCGGTAGGGCAGCTGCTTCTGCAAAGCTCAGGGAATTCGGCATTTTACCAACGATACGCTCATCCACAAGCTGCAACTCAGCATTACTGCCGGCACGGGAAATATCACCGGCATACCAAACCTTGTTACCCGGCTTGAACAGGGTAACCTCCGGACCTATCGCCTTCACGACACCGGCAGCGTCCCAACCCAGCACTTTCCACTGGCCCAACTCCGGGTTCACATTCTGCCGAATTTTGGTATCGACAGGATTCACCGACACCGCTTTCACTTCGACCAGAAGATCCCGTCCGCTTACTTCCGGTGTAGGCAACTGGATATCAATCAATGACTCGGAATGGCGTATGTCAGACGCCTGTTGATATGCGATGGCTTTCATCGAACGCTCCCATAAAATGTTATTAGGAAACCTCTTAGCTTCCTTCATTAATAAGGTGGACATAAGCCTGATACCAAGTTTCATGTTCAGACCAAAGTGGCCACCCTGGCATCGTGGCTGGAGGGCGTCACACTGAGATGATCAAACTCCCACACCGGCTTGCTCGTCTTGGCTGTGGTAGCTACCTCTGTCGTCACTGGCTTCATGGACTAAATCTCTTGGGTCTTTAAGTTGTCGCCATCTTATTTCACTGCTATGTTTTGAAAAACCATCAAAATTAACAAATTCTTTCAAATATTTTTTGATAATAGAACCAGACCTATGAAAGCACTGCAGGATTTTGAAATTTTCGTCAGAACCGCCAGGCTGGGCAGTCTTACCGCCACCGCCCACCAGTTGGACCTCACACCGGCGGCCACCAGTGCAGCGGTAAAGCGGCTGGAAGCAGAACTGGGTGTGGCTTTATTTCTGCGCTCTACCCGCAGATTACGACTGACACTGGAGGGCGAGATATTCCTGAAGCATTGCCAGCAGGCACTGGACCTGATTGAGGATGCCGCCGAGGAACTATCCACTGGACAAAGCGTGATCAGAGGAGTTCTGCAGCTATCGGCACCTTCAGATCTGGGCCGGAATGTCGTCTTTGACTGGGTGGATCATTTTCAAGCACTGCATCCCTTACTACAGATACGTCTGCAGCTGTCTGACCGCATCGCGGATATTTACAGTCAGCCGGTGGATCTGGCACTGAGATATGGCGATCCCCCCGCTTCGAACCTGGTGGCACTGCCGGTAGCACCGGATAATTATCGTGTTCTCTGTGCTTCTCCTGAGTACTTGCAACAGCACGGCACACCACATACACCAGAAGACCTCAAAAACCATAACTGCCTGCGCTATATGCTGTCAGAGGTCGTTTATGATCGCTGGCGCTTCTATCGCCAAGACAAGGTGGTATCAGTTCAAATTGAAGGTAACCGGGTAACGGATGATAGTGACGCGGTAAGACGCTGGGCACTCAACGGTCATGGTATCGCCTATAAGTCGTTATTGGACGTGATACTTGACTTAAAGGCAGGCCGCCTGGTCAGGTTATGCCCGGAATGGCGCGGCGAAGCGTCGCCCTTGAATATGATCAGTGCCGACCGGCGCCAGATTTCACCGGCAGTACGCGCCCTGCATCAATACCTGGTGCAATGCTGTCAGCAGCTTCTAGTCGACTGTCAACAACAGCAGGTTTAAGCCACCCATTCGATTCCTTCAGCCTGTCCCTGACTAAAGGCGGAAATATTACGGACGGTGATCGCGGCAATCGCGGTTAAAGCTTCACGAGTAAAGAATGCCTGATGCCCGGTAATAACGACATTAGGAAACGTCAGCAGGCGGGCGAACACGTCATCCTGCAACAGGGTGTTGGAGTAATCTTCAAAAAACAGATTCGCTTCTTCCTCATATACATCCAATCCCAGGTAGCCCACCTGCCCCGATTTAAGCCCATCAATCACTGCAGGCGTATCTACCAGTCCGCCCCGACTGGTATTAATCAGCATGACACCCTGCTTCATCTGCGCAATCGTCCCGGCGTTGATCAGGTGATGGGTTTGAGGAACCAGCGGGCAGTGCAAACTGATAATATCTGCCTCCCGAAACAGCTCGTCCCGTTCGACATATTCAGCCAGATTTTCCAGGGCCGGATTCAGAGATGGATCACTGGCCAGCACCCTGCAACCGAATCCGGACATGATTCTGGCAAAGGCCACACCAATTTTGCCGGTGCCGATCACACCCACCGTTTTACCGTGCAGATCAAAGCCCAACAGCCCACTCAAGGAATAGTCATTCTCCCGTACCCGGGTATAGGCCCTGTGCAGATGACGATTCAGCTCCAGTATCAGGGCCACAGCGTGTTCCGCCACTGCGTATGGAGAGTACTCCGGCACCCGGGCAACCCGGATACCGGCAGCCCTGGCTGCGTCCAGATCCACATTATTGAAACCGGCACAGCGCAAGGCTATCAACCCCACGCCGGCAGTAGCGAGAATGGCAATAGTCTCTGCATCCAAAGTGTCATTTACAAAACAGCAGACGGCATCAAAACCCTGGGCCAGAGTTGCCGTCTGGGGCGTCAGATGAGCTTCGAAATAAACCAGTTCATAACGGCCTTCATTGGCCTGATCCAGGTGTTGTTGGTCATATGGCTTGCTGGAGAAGACGGCGACTTTCACGGAATTTTTCCCATACGGATACTAATACCAGTACTAGATTACGCTGTCTCAGTTACCTTTTGTACTCGCTTTAGTTTGCACCTGGTTTAGATGAACGCAGTCAGGAAATTGACCAGGCTCAGGAAAACTCTTCCCATAGTCTTTCAAACTGTTCGCCAAAGGCTTCTATTAACTCCCGGTTATCCGTGATCACAATATTTTCCTGATTACGTGTTGTGGCGCTACGGGTCCAGTTGAAACTGCCGTTGATCAAAACACGATTATCAAGAATACAAAACTTGTGATGCATATGATCGGGGGTGCTGTCGAGGTGAACCGGAATTCCCTGCCGCTGAAGTTGCTCGATATCACTGCCGGTGTCCTCACTCTTATCATCGTCACTGATTATTCTGACTTTCACACTGCGATGATGTGCTGCCTGAATCGCCTCACTAATCTGATTGTCCGAAATAGTGAACACGCAAATATCAATTTGGGCCCGGGCATTGTTAAGCTGGCGGATAATCTGATCACGGCAGTCTTCACCAGGACTGAACCAGGCGCTACTTGCAGATTGTCGGGAGGTAAAAGCGGCGTCGAAGAGTTTGACACAGCGTTCCAACCAGCGTAATTGTTCACTGGCACTTTCCGGTGCCGTGTTCAATCGCTGCCTGGCATGATCGAAGAGGCGATTACGCAGGTAGCTGATATCCTCGTTGGGCAATTCGCATAACGCTGCCCTCAGCTGTCCAGATTCCTGACCGCTCAAATGATCATCGGAAACATAATCCAATAATTGCTGTTCAAGTTCTCTGGTGCCTGGGAGCATGGTTGGTCTCCTTATAGATACAATTATCTGTGGTGAATATCCCTGTTCTGACGAGCGAGATCAACCTTCTCTCTTACTTACACTTACAAATCTTATAAAGGTATCCGCCGGATTTAATCGCCTTCTGATAGTAACAGCCATCATTTGGAATCTTTAAGGTGCAGATTCATCAATTACGCTTCGGGTTCACCCTGATCAATATCGTTATCATCCTTTCTCTTATGGTATTCAGCTACTGAGCAGAATTGGATTACTATGTCTTTTATCGGCTCTAGGAGTTAACCGTCGATAGGTAGTCGTCCAAATTTATGGCAACCGGAGAGTAGCAATATGCGCCAGCTAAAAATTGATATGGTTTCCGACGTAGTCTGTCCCTGGTGCGTGATTGGATTCAAGCGTCTGGAAAAAGCCCTGCAACAACTACAGGGTGAAATCGAAGCAGATATTGAATGGCATCCTTTTGAACTCAATCCTCAAATGCCACCTGAAGGCGAAGCTCTGTCTGAACACATCGCCCGCAAATACGGCAGCACACCAGAGCAAAGTGCCGCTAACCGCCAACATATAACCTTCTTTGGCCAGGAACTGGGTTTCCAGTTCGACTTCAGCAAAATGAGCCATATCTACAACACCTTCAGTGCCCATCGTGTCCTGCACTGGGCCCGGGATAAGGGTAGGCAGAAGGAAATGGAACTGGGACTTTTTGACGCCTATTTTACCGAGGGAAAAGATCCTTCCGATCCGGAGGTGCTAAGCACCGTTGCCGAAGCCGCCGGTCTGGATGGAAATATGGCCCGGGACATCGCAACCTCTGACCAATACACTCAGGAAGTGCGGGCAGAACAGCAGCATTTCACCTCTCTTGGTATTCAAGCCGTGCCGGCCTTTATAGTGGAAGATAAATATTTGATTTCCGGCGCTCAGGACTCGACGGTTTTCGTCAAAGCCTTGAAGGAAATTGCAGCCGGCTAACCTGCGCAGCTCAGGGTGACTTCGCTACAGGTGGGTTGAAACTGAAATTGTAGCCCTGCCAGTGCGGATTGAGTGCCCGGCTGAAACGGGCAAAATCAACCCGATCCCAGGCGCTTTCACGTAATATTTCAGCGATCCTGGAACCAGACTGGATCAGTTCGAACAAGGCCTGTTGCAATACCTGCTGGTCTGCAAAGCCATCGTGCCCATGGGCGTAATCATAGGCCAGCAAAAGGGCCCAGCCACCGGCACTGAAGTGCCCGGCTCCGAGAGATGCAATGGCCCCGCTTTCTAAATCTTCCAGTATTTCAGCAGAACTGTTGACGGAGGAAAGGTAGACATCCTTCCCCGGGGTCAACCCTGCCTGCCGTATCGCCTTGATAGCCCCAAAAGCCATATGATCATTGGCAGTCCAGATCCCGTCGACATCATGTGAGCGCTGTAAGAGCACGCTGGTAATCTGATAAGCCCTGGCCTCCTGCCATTCACCATATACAACAATGACCAGGTTAATATCCTGGTGTTCATGTACATAGTCGAGCATTCCCCTTTCCCGTTGCAGGGAAGCGGGTGTCGACTGATCGCCGGAAATAGCAATCCAATCGAAATGCTCCTGATAGGGAGAAGCCTCCTTCATTGCTTCATGAATCTGCCGTGCTGTGTGGTAACCCACCCAATGGTTGTCGGGAACCAGCGACCCCAGCCAGTTGGCGACATCTAGCCGTGGGTAGCCGAAACTGGCCTTCTGTTCGGCAGTCAGGTCGTTGAGTATAAAAATTAGTTTGGCACTGCTCTCGGAAAACAGGCTTAAAAGTCGTGGCCCGGAGTTTTTTTCATTCACCAGAATGACAAAGTCACCCTGATTCTGTCTGTGAGCCAGAGACGCTCCAAGATCCAGGGTATGAAAAATATCACGCCCCCCATGCAAAATCGTCAGATCTATATCCAACTGTGCCGCCGCTGCCTGCATAAAGCGGTCAACGTCACCCCAAAAAGACTCCTCCGCCAGGCCAGGGTTGAGGAAAGTCACTTTAATCGTTTTGTGATGAGCAAATACCGGAGCACACCAGCAGATAATCAGGCACCAGAGCAACACCCGTTGGACACATTTTACTATTTTCAAGAAATCCACTATTGCTTCTACTACCTGACCGCCCGAAGCCATAGAAAATGGCTCAGCCTAAAAAGTACATATTATAAGCACCCAGCTCCCTAATAGCGACTTTGAGGCCCCTCAACACGACGATACTTCGCAGTATGTTACCTGCGCTTGAAGCGAACCCTTAACCGGGCATGTCCCCTATTCGTTAACTTGGCGCTAATAGACTTTTGGAGACGACAAAGATGGGCCTTGTTGGTCGCCACACTTCCACACACGTAGCTCTTTTTGCCCTCAGCATGGTGTTATTGACAGGTTGCAACAGCTTGCATGGGGTTGATTATGCCCTGGTTTTGAAAATCGCCTGCGTCGATAAAAAGTTGCTGCCGCAGAGCGCTTCGGCTGGAAATATAAAAGAAAACCACTCCTTACGGTCATGAAGTGGAGGTGTGTTTTTCCGGCCTATATCAGTCAGGCTCTATGGACTCGCCAGTTTAAGCAGGGGATTAATGTGACCCACTTCCTACTCAGGTTTCAAAAACAGGTGTTAGTATTTCCCGAAATAGCTTCAGATAATGAAGTCAAGAAACGAACCATTAGCAGGATATGAGTCGGAAGCCCTTCGAAACAATGAATTGCCCCATTGTCCAAACACTGAACTCGGTGGGGGAACGGTGGTCGATTTTAATTTTGCGTAACGCTTTCTGTGGAATGAAACATTCCAGGACTTCCAGCAACATCTGGGCATTGCATCCAGCACTTTAACCGCAAGACTGTAGCAACTGACCGATAGCGGAATATTGGCGCGAGCGGCCAGGAGTAACGAAGCAAGGCAAGAACCAAAATAAGCAAAGAAAAATAGACAGTAAGATACCAGGAAGGCGTCTGGGACAAGATTCCTTCCACTAATAATAATTTAAAGGTTTAGTTCCAACCTTAATAACTCACAACAATATTGAATGGAATTCAACAACATAGACAGGAAAACATCGTATGCACCTCATCGACATCGCGAAGGATAAATCTCCCATTGAAATGCTGTATTACTGGGAGAAAAACCACCCCAACACGACTTATTTACGCCAGCCCATCAATGGAGAATGGCATGAATATACCTGGTCGCAAGTCGGCACCTATGTTCGCCGCCTGACCAACGCACTTTATAACCTGGGTTTTGAAAAAGGCGATAAGATCGCTATCTTGTCCAAGAACTGTGCCGAATGGATTATCACTGACCTGGCTCTACAATTAGGCGGATTTGTCAGCGTCCCCCTCTACTTTGACCAGACAGCCGATACCTTCAGGTACATTCTTGAGCACTCAGATTCCAAAGCTCTCTTTCTCGGCAAGCTGGATAAATCGGTTTGGGACCGCCTTAAAGGCAGTGTTCCTGAGAATGTAATGAAAATCGGCTTTTCCTTTCATGGGGAAGACGGCGATTTCCATAAAGACCAGGAAGTTGATCATACCCTGATGGATTTGATCAATAACAACGAGCCTTATAATGAAAATCCGGTTCCCAACAGTGACGATGTCTGGACCATTGTTTACACCTCCGGTACTACAGGGTATCCCAAAGGCACCGTGCATGGTTACAGGGCTCCACGTCATGTCGGTTTTCGTGCTGTGGAAATATTCAATGTAGGACCAAATGACCGGGCGCTATCTTTTCTGCCCCTGGCACATGTCGCTGAGCGCCTGTTGGTAGCCACCAACAGCCTTTATTCCGGCATGCAGATCAACTTCACCCAGTCGCTGAGCACTTTCCAGAAGGACCTGGGTTCCGTACAACCCACCCTGTTCTTTTCCGTGCCGCGCCTGTGGAAAAAATTCCAGGGCGGCATACTGGACAAGATGCCACAGGAAAAACTCGACAAGATGTTGAGAATCCCTATCGTCGGCCGCCTGGTGGCAAAGAAAGTCAGAAAGGCTCTTGGTCTGGCCAAGGCACGGATCATCGTTTCCGGTGCGGCCCCAATTGCGCCCTCCCTGCTGAAATGGTACGCAGATATCGGCATCAAAATTGTTGAAGGATACGGCATGACGGAAAACTTTGCCTACGGCTTCATCGGTCGTCCAGGGCAATATCAACCCGGCACTGTTGGAACAGCAATGCCGGAGAATGGATTCAAGCTTAGTGAAGAAGGCGAAGTACTGTTCAAGTGTCCCTCCATCATGTTCGGCTATTACAAAGACGAAGAAAAAACCAAGGAAGCGCTCGATGAAAACGGCTATTACAAATCGGGCGATTTGGGCGAAGTCGATAGCCAGGGCTTCCTGAGAATCACCGGTCGGATCAAAGAAATATTCAAAACCGAAAAAGGTGAATATGTCGCGCCGGCACCCATTGAGGCAAAACTGGCTTCGTTCAAAGGGTTTGAGCAGATTTGTCTGGCCGGTTCCGGACTGCCCCAGCCTGTCGCCATAGTGACATTGAGTGAACAGTATCAGGGCTCAAAGCAGGCAGAACTTGGCGCTGAGATCAGCCAATTTGTAAAAGAGCTGAACTCCAACCTACTCAACCACGAAAGAATCTCCGGTATTATTGTGTCGACCAAAGACTGGTCTCCGGATACCGGATTTGTCACACCGACACTCAAAGTTAAACGTAATAAAGTGGAAGAGCACTTTGGCAGTTTAATGGAACATGTTTCCAAATCAGGCGAATCCATCGTTTGGGAATAGCCCTCCGCTACCCGCCCCACGAATATCCCCGTGGGGCGGGCTCTCAACAAACAATCTAGCCAGCCACATTCAGCCGCAGCACCTAATGCTCTCTGCTACACCTAATACTCTCTGCTACACCCAATACTTTCTGCTGCACCTAATACATTCTCTGCGGCCAAAACAGCGGCAATCTCTATGACCAAAACACCGGCGATGCTTCGGGCATCTGCCGACTCCTCTTCGGTTGTCCTTTTACTGTGGTGGTCTAAACTCAGGATTGAATCCCTTTGCTGGAGGCATCTAGCTGTGAATTGGTATCACAACCTGACCATTAAAACCAAACTGATCGGCTTGGTTTTCTTACTGTTAACATTGCTATATCTAAGCACCGGATTTGCCATTGTAACCATGACCAGCATTGGTAGGGAGCTGGCGGATGTAGTTGACGTCGATATTCCACTGACCGAGAAATTGACGAACATATCCGTCCACCAACTGGAGCAGGCGGTAATATTTGAAAAGTCACTCCACTTCCAAAATGCTGAGGACATTCAAAGAGCCAAACAACAATTTGACGAGCTGGCGGCTAAATCCCAATCAGAAATCCATGACGCTCAAGCGCTAATCGAGCGTTCCCTGCTTCAAGCCTCAGGGGAAGCTCTGCAGGAATTCCAATCCGTAGACATTGTATTAAAAGAAATCGATGAGACCTTTCAAAGCTATGTACGCCAGGCCCATGAGGTTTATGGTCTGGAACAGCAGGATGAGTCTTTGAGTTCCGACGGCCTCGTTCAAGCAACAGAGGCAGAACAGAAAAGCCTGGACAGGATGTTGACTGAATTAACCACTGAGGTTGGCAGATTCACTGAAAAAAGTGCGGTACATGCACGAGACCGTGAACAACAAGCGGTTAGAACACTTTGGATTATTTGCATCACCAGTACCATTATCGGCTTGCCAATTGGCTGGTTAATATCCAGCAACATTGTCAGCGCCATTCGTCGCGCAATAGCCATCGCCTCTGGAGATCTTAGAACCGAAATAACTGTTACCAGCAAAGATGAAATTGGTGAATTACTTAAAGCCATGGACGGGATGCGGCGCAAGCTTCTCGACATGCTTACCTCTATCAGCTCAACCACTGACGAGCTGTCTTCCGCTTCTGAAGAACTATCAGTGATTACCGAACAAACCGGCAAGGTTATTAACCAACAGCAGTTGGAAACCGAGCAGGTCGCATCAGCCATGAATGAGATGACAGCCACCGTACAGGATGTCGCCGGAAATATTCATGCTACCGCAGGGGCCGCCGCTGAGGCCAATCAGCAGTCTTTGAGCGGGCAAAGCGTTGTCGGTAAGGCTGTCGCGCAGATTAATGAGCTGGCCCAGCAAATTGAGCAATCAGCAAAGACCATCACAGAGGTGGAAACTCATACCACGGAAATCGGCTCGATTGTTGAAGTCATCAAAGCCATCGCGGAACAAACCAATTTGCTGGCACTGAACGCCGCCATTGAAGCAGCCCGGGCCGGCGAGCAGGGTCGCGGCTTTGCCGTAGTCGCCGATGAGGTAAGAGCCCTTGCAGCTCGCACGCAGGAATCCACCAAACAGATTAATGATATGATCGGTAAGCTCCAGGATGGCTCCCGTGAAGCCGTCATGGTCATGGAGCAAAGTCGGCAACAGGCCAAATCAGCGGTTGACTTTGCCCAGGATTCCACCGGCTATCTCAGCACTATCGTTGCATCCATTACCCGGATTACCGACATGAGCACCCAAATCGCCAGCGCGGCGGAACAACAGGCTCAGGTATTGGAAGGCCTGAACCAGAATATCGACAAAATAAATCTCATGGCCAACGAAACTTCTTCCAGTACCGATCAAACCACTGTCGCAAGCCAGGATCTTGCCAGAATGGCCAGCAATCTAAGAGACTTGGTGGTACAGTTTTCCACCTGAAATTCATGGTCGATAAGGTACTCCAACCGTACCGAAAGCGGCACTGGGCTACTGATAAAATCTTTTGCCGGAGTTTCGTTAAGCACTTCTATTGGCCCTCTAAAAACGCTTCTTACCAGGTACGATAACTTTGACAGGAGGGCGATCAATGACCACGCTTAATAATCCGGCAGTATACCTGCCGGGAAATCACGTTTTTTAAACACAGGTATTCGCGTTAACAAGGAATGGATGTCGAAGGACTGCACCTTGTTTTCATACCTGCTGATTAGGCGAACCAAGGAGCATCAACATGCGTCGTACAGCACGAATCCCAGCCATCCTGTTAACTGCATTGCTTTCCTTATCTCTGGCGAATATCAGCTACGCCAAGGGGCATAACAATCGGATATTGCAGGACCTGCCATTTATTTCATATGTCAGCTTCCCCTCTGTTGATCCTGTTACTCCCTTAACAGTGGGTGGCCAGCTACGGGTCCCCGTTTCAGAAGACAGCGAGTTACTGCCCGCCGTGGTTATCGTCCACGGTAGTGCCGGTGTCGACAGCCGGGGCAGTTTCTATGCTAAAGCTTTAAACAAGGCAGGTTTTGCTACATTGGAAATTGACATGTGGGCCGCAAGGGGTTGGCTGGGAGGCGTTACCGGGCGCCCTGCCGGTGTGCCTGAAACCTTACCTGATGCTTATGGCGCGCTGAAATTTCTATCCAACCAGCCGCTGATTGATCCGAACCGTATCGGTATCATGGGATTTTCCTGGGGCGGCGTAGTGAGTATGCTGACTGCAACTCAGCCCTACACAGACACCTGGGGTGAAGGGCTCAAGTTCGCCGCGCACATTGCACATTATCCTGTCTGCTGGGTCTACAATCGTGTGCCGGGCTATGCCTTTAGCGATTTTACCGGGGCTCCACTACTGATCCAGGCAGGAGAACTGGATGCCTATGATTTACCCGACACCTGCCCCAACCTGGTGGCTTCGCTACCCCCTGAGGCCCAGGCCCATATAGACGTCAATGTCTATAAACACGCCACTCATGCCTGGGACAGACTGCAGCCAAAGCTCACCGTATTCGACCCCTTCGCCTGCCTCGGCGCAGGTTGTGAGGTGGACTTTATCCCCAATGTCGGCAAAGCCAAACAGGCACGCCGGCAGGTGATTAAGTTCTTTGAGGCAGCCCTGGGAGACTAACGGTTAGATCAGATGAAAAAGGGAAGGCCTGAAGACAGGGCTTCCCTTTGACAAACTTGACGTTTCTTGGCCAGGCAGAGCCGGAATCAAACCTCCTCATCCATCAGATCTATACTGCCGTCTTCGTTCCAGTTGACCTGGGTGATTCCTGGCGACTCTTTTTCCAGTCTCTGTAGTTCATCAAGTTGCTGACGCAATGCTTTTTTCTGCTCCCGCACCAATGTGACCAAACGCCGGTTTTCTTTTTCAAGATTTTGGAACTCCAAAGCATTACCCAGCGTCATCAGTAATTCGTCATCATTCCAGGGTTTGGAAATAAAACGATAGACTTCCGCCTCGTTAATTGCCGCCTTCACGCCTTCCATATCGGCCTGGCCGCTGAGCAGAATTCTGAGGGCATCCGGGGTAACGGTTTTGAGCAGATTCAATAACTCCACTCCATTCATGTCCGGCATACGGTAATCTGAGATGATCAGATCCACTTCCCGAAACCTCAAATCCGCAATGGCGGCATGGGGGTCGGTATATGTCTGGACATTCCAGTCACGTTTCCGTAACAGCCGACGCAAAGAATTCAAAATGTTTTCTTCATCGTCAATGATAGCAATAGTCGGCATACTCATTCTCCAGAGCTATTCTTGCGAACATAAACATTGAACCGGCGACTTTCTGCTTTTTCCAGCAAGAGGATTTTGTCGATGATATTACTGTTGAGCTTGTGTCCCTTGGCTATCAGCAGGATGCCATTAATGCTGACCAGGTCTCTGGATAACACCATGCCCGCTTCCAACGCCGTGGCCGGCAGCAGGTTTTCGTATGGCATTACAATATCCTGGGAATACTCTTCGACCAGGGGTTCCAGGGCATTGACCACTTTCGAGTCATACTTTTTACCGGCGGCGAGTTTGATGTAGTCAAAAGCAGCGAGTTTGTTTAACGGTTCCACTTTCATCAGGCCGCTTTGCAACCCGACAAAATCCCGCGCCACCCGAATAATTCTGGCCCCCAGGGGTATCTCCTCACCTTTCAGTTTATCCGGAAATCCCGAACCATCCAGATACTCTGCATGACTGCGGATCAGTCTCGCGGTAGGTTCCAGTTCACTGATGGCGGTTAAGGCCACTTCCCCCAGCGCAGGATATCGCACGTACTCCACCACATCCTGACGGGCCAGTTTGGCCTCTGCACGGCTCAATACGTCGTCGGACAAGCTCAGCTTGCCGAGTTCATGTAGTAGTCCGGCGTAATAGATATGCTGGATATCAGCTTCAGGAAGTTCAAAGGACTCGGCCATGGCTCTGGAAAGATCCGCCACGCTTTGGGAATGCCCTTTAATCAGGCCTCGGCTGGTGATAAATGTGGAAAACACTCGTACAAATGAATCATAACTTTGTTTGAGCTGCTCAAAGGACAGCTCCAGCATATCCGCAGTCTGGCGCACTTCCTCCGTTCGCGATGCGACCATTCTTTCCAGGTTCTGATTGAACTCCTGTAGTTCAAGGTTCTGCTGTTTAGTGACATTCAGCAGGTGTTTCTTTTCACGTTCCAGACGCCTGATGCGTAGCCCTTCCTGTATCACTTCAATCAGTTGATCACCATCCCAGGGTTTACTGATGTAACGGTAGATACCACCTTCATTGAGCGCGGCAATGGTCGCTGAGATATCAGAATGTCCGGTCAGCAACATCCGTACCGTCAACGGCCAGCGATTTTTCACTTCTGCCAGGAACTGGGCGCCGTCCATACCCGGCATTCGCATATCTGAGATCACCAGATCAATGCGCTGCTGCTCCAATATTTTAAGTCCCTCATCAGCACTCTCGGCAAAAAAGCTCTGGAAATCCTGTTTACGCAGTAGTCTCCGTAGCGATGAAAGTATTGAAGCCTCATCATCAACAAACAGGACGTTGTCCGTCTCAGCCGCCTGCAACTGCGGCTCGGATTCTGACGCTGCGCTTTCCGCTGAAGCGGATACCTCATTCATACCTCGTCCTCTCCCTCTGGCTGTACTATTGGCAAGTAAACTCTAAAGGTAGTACCGACACCTGGCTTGCTATCAACTTCAATATAGCCATGATGTTTGTTAATTATTCCATAGGAAAGCGCCAATCCAAGGCCAGTTCCCTGACCTACGGGCTTAGTGGTGAAAAACGGATCAAACAGCTTCTCCAGATTCTGGGGTTCGATCCCTTTGCCGTTATCTTCAAATGCCATGCAAACCTGATCATTCTCAGCAAAAGTTCGAATCACAATCTGACCTTGTTTTTCGATCGCATGCCCCGCATTCACCAATAAATTGAGAATCACCTGGCCGATTTGAGATTCCACCATTTCAATCTGCGGCAGATTGCCATATTCCTTAATTACGGTGACCCGATGTTTGAGCTCGTTGTGGACAATGTTCAGGGTCCGGTCGATGTTGTAATGCAGATCGGCCAAGGTGTATTCGCCGGTATCCGGTCGGGAAAAGTCTTTTAAGGATTGAATAATCTGCCGGACTCGGTGTATGCCTTCCATGGATTCCGCAATAAGATTCTGAACATCACTGCGGATGTAGTCCGCCTCATAGCGATCTTCCAACTCACCGATAATACCGGTAAGGCTGCCGCCGCAATTTTGATCCTTGGCCACACTGGTTTTAACTTCATCGAGCAGGCCAAACATGGAGTCGATGTATTCGGATAGGGTGGATATGTTGGAGCTGACATAACCCACCGGATTATTGATTTCATGGGCAACGCCTGCCGCAAGCTGACCAATGGATGCGAGCTTTTCCGACTGCACCAACTTTGACGTCGCATCCTTGAGCTGGTTGATCAGCTTTTCCTGCTCCTTGCGTTCTTTGTCAAGTTCGTCATGACGACTCTCCAGCGCACGCAATAGAATATTTTTATCCAGACCGTAATAGACCTGTGTCATCAATTGTGACAGCCAGACTTCGTCCAGCTGACCGTAGGCCTGTTCGTTATCTTGCTTGGTTACATAGATGACGGACTTTAGGCGTCTGCCTTCGGTGAATACCGGATAAATCAGTAAATGGCGGATAGAATGATTTTGCGGGCTGTCGATCGACGCTTTAATATCATTCAGCCGGTGGGGTTTCTCGGGGGCCAGTATTGTGTCTGTACCATAGGTATCAGCCAGACAGGTTATGGCATTTACTTCGATTTTGCGCTGCAGCCAGCGTTCAGACTGACCGTCCTGGTCATACAAGCGAATGGCCGAACCCGTGGAGCCGGTGACCAGCTCAGCGCGGGTCAGTACTTCCAGGTATAACTTATCGTTCTCCTCATAGACCCCTTTGATCCACTGCTGAGTTTCCCCCCATACCGCCTGGAACCGCATGTATTTATGTATGTCGACCACCTGGTCCTGAATATCCTGGCTGAACCAGGCCATACCCAGTGCCACCAAAGCAAAGTTGAGGGTCGCCCTGATCTCCTGATTAAACTCCTGGCCGTCTGCCACAAACACCAGCATGGAGCTGAAGTATTGTTCATCGAGATCCAGCCTCGACGACCAACCAATCCCCTCTTTGCCTTCTCTTGGCGCATATTCGAATTGCCGCCAGTTACCTTCAACGGCATGTAGCGCAAGCTCGACAAGTTCGCTTTCCTCAAGGTCCGGCCGGTATTTCACAGCTCCGGGCACACAAACCATCTTGCTACCAGGAGGCTTGTGGCCGAATAAAAATACAGTGACCTGTGGGTGATCCTGAAGTAGATCTCCCAGGAAGGACTCTATATCAACACCACCACTTTTCATGTGCTTTGCAAAGGATTCAAGCAGCATCAGTATTTCCCTGGCTAAAGAAACTTTCCCTGGTTACATGAAAATTCACTGATCAATTTAATGTTCTCCAGTCCTAGCTGGAAAAAATTCTCCGGCCAGTTCCTGATAAAGCTGATTGGCTTCAAGGATCAACTCTGGAAACTCAGTAAGGTCGATACCGGCGGGTTCCGCCTTAAAATGGTCGATGTTAAAAAGGCGAATCTCCGGTATTACCGAGCCCACAATACCTGTGGCCAATACATTGGAAAGCGCCACCACCAAGGCCATCAGGGCAGGCGGCTCTACTGAAGTTCCGGTAATGCTGTCGACAATTACTTTAGGGAAAGACCACAGGTCCAGCACCACACCGGTCAGGGTCTGCTGGTGTTTCCCCAGTGTGCTCAGTTCGACCTCCAGCAAATTACGGCTTTCCCGTTTAGCGATTTCCATGCAACGTTCAAACTGGTCCGGATAGAAATAGTCCATCAGCACAATGCCCAGGTTGTAAAACAGCCCGGCAGTAAAACCCGCCTGAAAATCCAGTTTCAGGCGCTTGGAAAGTACCTGGGAAAAAGACGCCGTCATCAGGTTGTGATGCCAGATACGACCATAGTCCAGTCGGGAATCCTGTTTGGGGTCATTAAACCGGGCGAGCACGACAAGGGTATACACCAGGTTGCGGATGGTGTTGGCGCCGAGTATCACACAGGCCATTTCCACATCCGTCACTTCACGGGAAAAGCCATAAAACGAACTGTTCGCCAATTGCAACAGGCGTGCCGACAGGATTGGGTCCAACCGGACCTTCTGACCGATAAGTTTGAGGTCGCTGACACCATCCTCCAACAAATTGATAATGGCTTCGACTTCAGGGTTTGGCGACGATAATTCCAATACCTTGGATGTAACTTCCTGGGTGTCCCAATTCATACGTTTTACCTTCCTTCAACCTGATATCCATCAGTCCTGGCTCTGCCCCCCAGGCTGAATATGTTGCTGACCTCTCTTCCTACAACGTCTATCCCAAAATAATGACAACCGTGGTAGCGGATTAAATTTCCATCGCTACGATGACGGTACCGGATATATTGAAATGCCCCATGAAACGCTTCATCAAAACCTTGTATTTTTGCGACCCCAGGTTCATTTCCAATTCAGCAACGCTATTAACTTGTCCTCCTTCAATTAGAGCCCGGTAGCTTTCGACAATGGCCGCAGGGAGTGACTTTTCCAGGGGCATGCCGATTGATTCGTGGTAATCCGGCAACTTCCCGGCAATTGAATTGGTTTTCACCACCACCCCTTCATCAGAAATTCCGAAAACGGCAACCGGTATCTGGTCAAGTATTTCCTGGGACACCCGCAAGGTGCGCATCTGCAGCACCAATTCCAAATGCTGCTCTTCCACTTTCTGCTCAAGTTGGCGGTTAAGCTCCGCCAATTGCATATTCAGTTTTTCATTGCGGGTTTTTAGCTGGTGGATGGACATGGCTTCCCTGATATGACCGACAAGCTTGTCGTCATCCCAGGGTTTTAGCAGAAATTTGAAAATTGCCCCGTCGTTGATCGCACTGGTGATACTTTCAAGCTCGGTATATCCGCTCATGATGAGACGGATGGTATGGGGATAGAGGGATTTAACCTGAAGATATAACTCTGATCCGGTCATTCCCGGCATTCGCTGATCCGATAAAATGACCGATACCGGCGTCCTGCTCAACACTTCAAGTGCCTGCGCACCGGAATTGGCAGTAATGACCTTATAGTCCTGACGCCTTAACAGGCGAGAGAGTGCACGAAGAATATTCTCTTCGTCATCCACTATCAGTAGTGTTGGAACTTCTGGGTCTTCCACAATGAGATCCCTTTCTCCATGTGGCAGCGTGTCTACGCGGCAATTCCAGTCTGCATTTCTGATCAATCCCGAGCTTACTGCTGCAACTCCTTACCCAACCATTTATATTATTGATTGCAATAACATAATCAGGCACCGCCTATAGAAATACCCGCTACGCCTGTTCCCTGGGCTATTCATCAGAGAGTCAATAATTAGTGTAGTAGCCTGCAAACTGACTGCAAGCCGGGCTGACTATATTTTGATCTCCGCTTTAAGATAAACAGCAATCTGTGGGGAAGGGACACCTCTTATCAGCTTACGCAATTCAGCCCGGGCAGTTTCCCTGTCCATGCCCCTTTGCTCTAAGAGTATCAGTAACTGATTGAACTTGTCCCTGCGTTTCTGGGCCTCTTGCGACTCCTCGCGCCTGTTACCGCAAAACTCCATCAGAGTGGATCCGCATAGGCAATTGCGGAAAAGTTCAACAATAACTTCGCCGTCATCATCTTCGCTTTCCTTCAAGCCGCTACCCGACAGGCCTGGCGTAGAGGTGCCGGCAACGAATTCCTCCAGCGTTTCGTATATCTGCCCGCAATTCTTACAGCGTTTTGGGAAAGACATCTCAGCCAATGCAGTCAGACCCTGGGTCAGCAGATTTTCAGGTAGCTTCTCTGAAGTCATGAGGCTCCCTCCGGTTGGAATCTGGATGTCAGTTCAGGTCACTGATGAATCCGAATGAACTGAAATATAACTCTAGTCCGCTTTTCTCAAGAGTGGCCAGGAATTTCGCACATATTTGCCTCACCTCAGTCACCACGAGGCCTATAGACAGATTTTAAAGGGCACACTGATTTTAAAGGGCACACTGAGAAATGCGGGCTAGACTATACTTGTCAGTCTGGTGGAGATGGGGATGAGAATTCGTCCTGGCTGAGCTCACGTCAGCCTCCATTGCGAAAATATTCAGAAAGTTACTAAGCCTCAGGATCTGGCAAGGAAGACCGATATGGCAGCGATCAACATTCAATATTGTTTTCGCTTTAGTGATGAAGCAAGTGAAACCTTTGTACTCACGCTGGACGATGATTCCGTCTCCGTCCTTGCTCCCGTCCACCAGGAAGGGCCCGCCTGGGCCCGACTTGATCACCATAAGTGTCCTCACTGTCCACTGAACTCTGAAACCCATGAGTACTGTCCTGCAGCCTTGAGCTTGGTTGACTGCGTCACTTCCAGCAGCAGTCTGATGTCCTACGATGAGATAGCATTGGAAGTCCGCATTGGCGACAGGACCACTAGCTGCCAGACATCCGTGCAAAAGGCGCTGAGCTCGCTGATAGGCCTGTTACTTTCTACCAGTGGCTGTCCCTATCTGGATTTTTTTAAACCCATGGGGCGCCAGCACCTTCCATTGGCTTCAGAAAAAGACACTATCTTTCGCGCTGTCGGCATGTATTTATTGGCTCAGTATTACCTGAAAGAAGAGGGACAAGCACCGGATCTGTCTCTGGAGGGGCTCAAACGAATCTATGAAAAACTTCAGGTGGTGAATCTGCATCTGGCCAATCGCCTGCGGGAGGCGTCAGAGACAGATTCTTCGGTTAATGCAGTTATCCTGCTGGACCTGTTTAGCAAAGCCCTGCCCTTAGTGATCGAAGATAAACTGGTGGATATTCAGGGGTGGTTTAGTAGTTACAGGTCCGAGCTGTATCGCGACATACTTGAGGCGGACCCTGGCCAGGAAACCTAGCCCCATAATCATCACTGATGTCGTATAGATCTGCCATCACCCATGATATTGGCCACTTCCAATGCCTACAGAAGGCATAAGACGTCTTTACCACACCGCTATTTCTTTACTACACCGCTATTTCTTTACCATACCGATAATATAGAGCAGCAGTGCGGCTCCTACGGTGGCGGTCACCAGAGACCCTATAAGCCCTACGGACTTGAGCCCAAGCAGACCGAAAGTAAAGCCGCCAACCAGCGAGCCGACGATTCCAACCGCAATATTGCCAAATACACCAAAGCCAGAGCCTTTCATAAAATTTCCGGCCAGCCATCCAGCGACACCGCCAATCAACAAAAACATGATCAAACTTCCCATAACTTTCAGGCTCTCCTCATATACTAGTGACATTGATTCCTAAACTGAGACGATGTCATTCAGATATAGAATCATTGGTTACGCCACAAGATACACTAGCTGTATCGGCAAATCACTTCCCCTCTGATCATCCATCCAGACTTAAAAAGTTATTATTGACCAGTGCTTCCGGGGATCATTCGATATCTGGAAATACCTTCCTAGCTGCCTGGAGCTGAAAACTATTGTCCTGGCTGGCGGCAAACTAAGCTCTATCTTCTACAAAAAAAACGGCACTGATCATATTTCAGTGCCGTTTTTCCTTGGAATGAGACCATTCCATTTAACGCATCAGCCTGACGTCAGGCCCCTTCACTCATACCAAACATACCGTTCAACAGACTTAGCATTGGCATTGACGCAAGAATGCCCATGGTTCCCAACGCTTGTAGGCTTTCCATCACACTAAAGTCGTTTTTATCGCCTTTGGTGGCGTTCATATCCTGCTGATTCACCTGCCGCATGTTAAGGCCGTCCATCACCATCCAACCTTTACCGTTGCTGTTTTCATAGAGATTCATACCGTCACCGGTAAAGGTATCCGTCAGATAACCGGCCTTGCCCTGGTCAATGGTCATGTCACCAATTTTGTTCTGATCCAGGCCGCTAACCACAATGGAGTCATCCCCATTGGTAATCGTCAAGCGGCTCGACAAAGTTTTATTCTCGTTCTTGTCGTATGGCGTGGTATTGATGGTGATTTTGGTTCCACCTTCCAGGTTTAAGGTAACGGTCCCCCAGAAGTCGACATCGGTTTTACCGTCGCCATCAGTATCGAAGTGCGGATCCCCCCAGACGCGGGACTTCTCACCGGTTTCTTTATTGGTAATCCAGATTTCGGATTTTTTCTCGTTCAGGTTCAGCACATGGGAACCCAGGTCGATTTCCGCTTTACTACCATCTTGCTGCACGGTCCAGTTGTTGTCCTTTGCCGGGCTGGGAAAATGCGGGAAGCAGCCGTCAGGCTCTTGTGCCTTTTGCAAGGCATCATAGATGGCATGCGCCTCACAGTTACTGATCTTGCCATTACAGGTGGCCATGCTGACCATCCCCATAAGCTCTCTTCTCTCACCGGCATCCAGTTTGGAGAGATCAGCATTTTTAAAAGCGCCGGAAAGCGCATCACGGGCAAAACTACCACTGCAATTGTCGAGCATGTTTTCAATTCGATTTGAAAACATGAAGTCCTGCAAGTGTATACCACCAGGAAATTGCGAGCCTGGCTGACAGCAACCACCAGCCATAATACCCATTAAACAGTTGCTGAAAGGATTGCCGGACATATTATCGAGGGAAATTTGAGGGAAAGGCCAAAAATCATTCAAACAACCTTTGCCTTTATCATCAAATTCTCCAATGAGATCAAGAATCGCCCGGGTTTCTGAGCCGGACAAATGGGCGTCTCCAGTGAATGACTTCAGCGTGGTCAGAATGGAACTGCGTTCCTTGGTGGACAGACTGCTGCTATCAATTGCTCCCAGTGACCATTCCACCACTTTGGCATTCCAGCCACCAACCTTATCCAATGCTTTATCAGCAGCGTTTTCGAAAGCACCGGGATTTCTGGCCGCACGCTCAATGGAAGGTCCCCGTAAATGAAAATCGCCACGGCCATGACCACCGAATGGCATATGGTGAAAGCCTTTCTGCTCTCCAAATGACTTGATCATCTGGCTTAGAGTTTCTGAGTCCTGCTTGCTGATGTAATGATCGCCCGACATTTCTTTCAACGTAGTGAGAATTGCCGTGCGCTCGGTCTTAGATAGCGCACCAAGGTCCACGGATTTGAGGGCATCCATCACCGAGCCCTTGTTCATGCCGACGGTGTCGTCCATCATCCCCTTAACTTCGTTGTTAAACCTGGCGTTCGCAATATGTTCGCCTATTCCACAAAAAAATCCCATAACACTAACTCCTGTTGTGTGTTCCCAATGCTTAAGTTCGCCCGCTGAAAAGATAAGCTTGCTCAGCAGGAGATACCCTTATTCCACCGCGAACCTGACACTTTTCCAATCGGTGCCTTCCCTAGCTAGGGTGCACCCTGATAACCCATCACAAATGCTTGAATACAAGTGTACCGCCCGGCTGATAAACCGTTATGGTACCGCGCGAACGGTGGAGGTGGGATACTAGAACTATTTAAGGTTATGAAGTGGCTGAATAACGCTGTAATTCAGTGATAGATTGGATTGATGGAGAAGGTGTGGTGAAAAGGTTTTGAACTAATATCCGTACCGGTTCGCTTTCTTTCCCCAGGGAGCCGGGATGTTGGAAATGACCGTGACTGGAATAAATCCACCTTCAGCATAGTGTTGGTCCAACACTGTAATGGCAAAGAAAAATTCATTTTTCTCAAAGGTGGCAATAGATCCTAAAGGGCTTCTGATGTTGCTTAGATAACTGTCGGTTATCCAACCCCCTGCGTCAGATAATTGTTGCCGATAATGATCAAACAATAGATTTCCAGAGCTATTGATGTCCAGGCGAAACATACTTAGCCACATACCTGGTCGGCCGTATTTTTGCTCGGCGGCATCCCAAACAGCATTCCATAGTGCTGAATCTGTTGTGGTCACGTGAGTGCTGAACTCAAGCTCTTGCATTGTTTGCAGCATTTCTGGTTTTACTGGAATGTCGGGTGGCTGCTCAGAACAACCACTCGACATCAGAAAAACAAGCAAAAGCATCGCGCTCATCTTGCGTAATAGTCGAAGCATGGCAATGACCAAAGTCGGGAGTAGACTGTCAGTCTAACCGGCGAATCTGCGAAACTCTATCATTGAAGCTGCTGAAGGAATTTGTTCCGACTGCAATTTCTCCATTTGATGGATCTACGGGAATGGAAGCCCGTTCAAGTTGCTGCGCAGCAGACGTGCCAGGATCATCAATCGCCGCTTTCACGGCAAAACTCACCCATTCTTTACCCACTGAGGCAACAGTGCCTACAGCTGGGCCACCAACTTTGGTTTTATCGATAACTGTCAGGGCACTCTTTAATACTGCCGTTACCAGTTCCTGTTGGCTCTTAATGTCACTGGAAATAGACTCTGTGGCACTGTATACGCTTCCGACGAAGTAGCCCAGGGTTCCGGAGTTTTCATATACAGTGGCTCCATTAGGGCGATTTACAGATGTTTCAAAACGTGCGATGGGTTCTTCATTCAGGCTGTTGCCCATCTGGAGTCTCGCCATTTGTTCACCGAGAACATCTGCCTGGTCTGTATTCAGGAGTTGTTTGGCATAGGTGGCGAAGGCTGTTCCAAATGCCGTTTCCTGATTGTAAGCAAGTTCTCGCATAACAGAAACGCTGTGGCCGGTATAAGTCACAGTTTCATCAATGGAGGATGCCACTACGGCGCGGAGTTGCTCGTCGTTCAGTGAACCAAAAGCTTCCTCAGCCGCCGTGGGATTTCCTTTAAGGCTGGCGAGCACTTCCCCCACGACATTCGCTTCCGCATCCCCCACATGCTCGGTACTGATGGCCAGACTGGTGGAGGTATTGGGGTCGGCCCTAGCTGGGGGCTGACCTAATGGCCAGACCCTCATCAGATCGTCACACTCGGAAGAACGATTGGTAGTTTGGAAACGTCGTTGCTATCAGGGAACCTACCCTGGGATCAGCGGCGGCACCAACAACGAAGCTAAAGCAAAATCTTTAATTTCAGAATTCAAAGGAGATAACAATGGATGGAGCAGGCGGCGTCGGTGGCGGCGGAGCGGGTGGCGTTGGTGGCAATGACAATGGTGCAGGTCACGATGGTGGAGTGGGTGGTGCAAGCGGCGGCATGGGGAGTTCCACAGATGCCGGTGTAGGCGGTGTTGGGGCCAGTAATAGCGCAACCGATGCAGCAAACGAAGCAGCTGAAGCCGCGGCTAAAAGCGCCTCCTCGGTCAGCAGTGTTGCTGAGGCGGTCAAAGATGTGGTGGATGCCGTCACCGATGCAGTCAGCGAGGCCGCTGCCGCAATTGGTAATGCCGTTGCAGGCGCAGTGACTGATCTAACCGGCAGTGAAACACTCGGCAAGGCTATAGGGGCAGTAGTGGAAACGGTGACTAAAACCGCCATGATGGGGGTATTAACCGGATCGCCTGTCGGTTCCTTTGCGGCTCTGGGCAAAGCTGCATTCGGTCAGGCTGCCGTAGACATGGCACTTGGCTTTTCGATGGACGCTGTCGAAAATCTAGGGTTGTCCAAAGAAGTAACCGATCTCGCAAAATTAGGTGTTCAGGTCGGATTCGGCCAGCATGTGGACGCTTTCGATGCCACGACTTCTGCCATGTCAAAGCTGGGTAAAACCATGAATGCTCCGGAACTCGGCAATATGGCCAGGGAAATGGACTCCCTCAAGGAGGAGGCAATCAGCACGGCAAAAACCACCTTTGACCACATTGCCGGCGATGAAGCCGGGGATATTGCCGCCAATACCATGGATAGCCTCTTCGACGGCAAACAGCCTGATGTAGCTGGCCAGATAGAGCATGCAGTGAAAGATCACCTCAAAACAGAAGCCAAGGACATGCTTGGTCTTTGATCATCCTTGGTCCCTAAACAACCATGGTCTCTGATCAACAGTGGGTATGGCCGGTCTGAAATCGGGCCATACCTGCTCCTCTCCTGGTCTACGACAAAACCAACTTTTTACAAAGTCAGTCTACCTTGAAACCTAACCGGTAATAGCTGCAGGCGTATATACCCAACTTCGGAGTGACACTTCATTTCTCCGGCAGGTAGGTATCGCCATTGAGCCAAATAATATCTTCCTCATCAGGATCAAAGATAATCGACCTTCTCTCCGTTGTTCCATCGTCGTAATTTAGGGTGAGAAGATAGCCGCCAATATAATACCTGCCTTTACGATCATTCGAGATTGAAGAGGCGGTCACTGAAGTGCCGGAAAATTCCGACTGGGCGAAGGCGGACTGTCCTCGTATGAAACGCCCATCTGAATTGAAATAAAACGTATTGGAACCGGCAGCCTGATCCTTACCGCCCAAAGAAGTGTTACCTGCACCGTAGAGTGTGGAATAGCCGCGGTTTAACCGCTGGTCGCCAGGTATCGGGGGGTATTCTTTTTCAAAAGGAGCCTTTTCCCAATTTTTAAAAAGGCGTAGTTCATAATGACCATTACGTCTTCGCCAGGCTTTGAACGCCTTAGGGTATCGGCTTTTATAGGCTTCCAAACCTCCTTCAAAGGTCAGTACATCCGTGTCTGTGCAAACGTCCCCATTCTTGAACAGAATGTAGGGTTTCTGCTTCATAATAAGCATACCGCCGTACCCCATGTAGGAAACGTTGTACAAAATCACTGTCTCAATTTGAGACATCAGTTCCTTCGTGGCTTTTGGGTACTCCTGGGTATCTGTGTTATCTGATAGGGCCAGATAAAGCAGAGAGGTTACTATGAGTATTATTACAATCCCTTTCTTGCTCTCTAATAAGGCATATATAGTTCTTCTATTCAATGACGTTATTCCCTTAAGTCTTGTAGGTGTGTGTTCCATCTATAAACGAAACGACTCCATGGGGTGGAGTCATATACTTCCAATTATGTGTGAAGCGTATGGCCTGCTCCCTATACCCTCTAGTATTTAGATCGTCGTGGAAAGGTGCCTCAATTAGTTTGTCCATGTCGGCATATCAAAAACACAGGTAGGTGATAGTTCATTCTGTTTATAGTGTCTAATCGCTATTGCCATATCACCTATCGATTCTGATTCCAGGTAAAGAGAGCTGGCGTTTATGGAAACGGCAAACATCAGTGGGCAACGAACAACAACAGGAATATCGCTACCGAAACCATTTCTGACGGCTAGGATATAGTTACCATCTGGAGACCAGGAACTGGCAAGAACAGGCTTATAGGCTGTGGCAAGTTTTCTCAAACCGGAACCATCCATGTTAAGCCAATGCAGCCCTCCGTTCATAGTGACAGCAAGTTTGCTCTGGTCTGGACTGATTGAAAGATAGGTAAAGTAAGTATCCGAGTCGTTGTGTTCATAAATGACGGCTATATCGTTATTGACCACATCCCAACGCTTGATGGTATTGCCATGTGTGTATATCAGGTCTCCGTTGCTAGCCCAATCCCAGCTTTTAATATCAGTTTCTCCTTCATGTAAGAAGCGGTATAGCTGTCCGTTATCGACACCAAACACCGCCAATCCACGGTCTACCCGAATGCCATCAACTACAGAGCCATACTCATACAATGGCCACCACCGAATAGCCACCACTGTGCCGTCGGGGGAAAGCTTTGGGACACCACTAAGTCCGTACGCGGCTTCAAAACTACTTAAGGTATTGCCAGAACGGTTAAAGGTCCATACTTTATCTGTGTTGCTATTTATCTTGTCGTAAGCAACAAAAGTGCTGGCGTCTTCTGAGGGGGCGAAAAAAGTATCTCCTCCTTGTACAACTGTGTCCACATTGCCAGTTGCGAGATCTAGCTCGACATAGCTTTCGCTATTGTTATAGAGAAGCTTGCCGTTAAGACCCGAGTTTAGATCGGAAGATGTGCTTGAACCGCCGCTTGTTGCTGCAGCCCCTCCACCTCCGCTACCGCCACACCCCAGTAACTGCAAACACAGCACGGAGAAGATCGCGCAATAGGAAATAATATTGATACTGGTTTGCCTTAACCTACGTTTAAGCATAAGTATCCCTGCTATGTAATAAATTCATTCTAGCTAGTGGAATAGCCGCAGTTTAACCGCTGGTCACTAGGTAACGGGAGGTATTCTTTTTCAAAATAAGTATACCGCCGTACCCCATGTAGGAGACGTTGTACAAAATCACTGTCTCAATTTGAGACATCAGTTCCTTCGTGGCTTTTGGGTACTCCTGGGTATCTGTGTTATCTGATAGGGCCAGATAAAGCAGAGAGGCAAATACGAATATTATTAAATATCCCTTTCTTGCTCTCCAGCAACGCATATATAGTTCTTCTATTCAATGACGTTATTCCCTTAAGTCTTGTAGGTGTGTTCTCAACTTACCAAGGCACCCATATGGGTGCCCCTACTCTTCCTGCACACAATGTATTCGCTCCAAATTGACCTTCAAGCTTTTGTCCGAATACATCCTGAAGAGATAACGCATCCTGAGCGTCTTGAAGGTTTACATCTACTCTATTGGAATGAACAACAAACAGCTCACCAGGGCACGCATATGCACTATCTTGATAGGAACCGTCAGCCACCACAATGTACTTTCCATCTGGAGACCAATCACCGCTCACATCCTCTGAGGAATCGACAAGTAGCCGGAAGTTTGAACCGTCAACATCCATTTTATATAGATCTAAGAGCCCGCTCTGTAGCTCCTCTCCCTCCGGCAACATATTGAACATCACCTCTAGTCCATTGGGACTGACAGACAATGTTTCATACAGCTCGTACCCGGGAAACTCCCTGACTAAGTGCATATCAGTTCCCTGGTTAAAATCAACGACATAGATTGCGCTTTTTTCCCCGATAAAAAGTCGACCATCGGACGACCATTCAAAACTAGCGATACTGTTTGAACTGTCTTCGAAGGCATGAAGTTGGTTGCCATCGCGGTCCAGCAACGATAGAACAGAGTCCCCCCCATGTGCGGTAGGCCGCCAGTAAAGCGCTATCACACTTCCGTCTGGAGATACTTTGGGTTCAGCCGCCGCTAAATAATCCCCTGAAAGATTAATATCGCGGAGCAACTGCCCACCTGTAGTCACAGTTTGCAGGGTAACGAAAAAATCAAGTGAACTGCCCACAGACTGAAAATCACTATCCGCAAGCAATATGGTGCTTTCCGTCGGCACAACGCCTACCAATCCCATAGTAGATGAAGTTGTCTGCGCCGTTTCAGATGCCAAATCGAATTGATATATATCGCCATTCAGATGCCGGAAAATGATGGTCCCCTGCAGGCCGTCAGCATTGGTTGGACTATCGCCGGACGAATCTGAGCCACCGCCACCGCCACCGCCACCGCCACCGCCACCGCAGCCAATCATGAACACAGTTAAAAACAATGGAAACAAAGTCCATAAAGAGATGCTTTTCTTTCCTTTTTTTGTGAAACCTGTCTTCATAGCTGCTGTCCTTTTCTGGATATCATTATCCCTTGTTTGTATATACCCCAGGCCAGTCTTGCTTCAAACAAGCAAAGCCGAAGCGGGTAGCTTCGGCTTTTCCTTTAAAATAGGAACAATTACGATTTCCTAGCAAGAGTGCTCATGGACTCGCCGATGGTTTTAATAACAGTGTTGGTCAGGTTAGACAACATGCCATAGACTTGTGACTTACCTGAAAACTCGGCCTGGGCCTTACTGAATTCTTCTCCTTCGCCTGCATTTTTTAATGCGTCCATGGACTTCATCATTTCTCCTGCTTTTTTACCAAGAACAGATCCCATGGCTTTAGCCAACACTTCTAAGAAGTTGCCTGCACTTGACCCTTTGGAAGATCCGGAACTTCTTCCAGCGGCCGAGGCTGAACCATCCTGAGTTTGCTGACCAATCATGTTGTTAAAGTTGCTACTTTTGTCTGTCGACGCATTCGCTATTTTATCCGCAGTGCTGGAACCACCTTGAGCCAATTGTTCTTGGGGCAATTTAGCAATGCCTTGCGCTGTATTATGTGCTACATCGCAGATATGACCGTTCATACAGCCAGCATCCATGGGAGACATTGAGTCCATCAGACCTTGATATGCCTCCTTATAGTTGGCTGCAGCACCTGCTGCATTACCAAAGGCTTCGTCAAACAGTCCTTGAGCAAAATCAATAGAGTGTTGAGGCAACCCCATCATCTCACCAAGATTCTGTAATACGGCCTCACCAGCTTGCATCAAACCGCCTCCACAACAGCGCGCGGTAAATGCCGCCGGGTTAGACAGACTCGTAACGTTGATCGCTAAGCTTGCAACACTTGAAATATCAAAACCGCCAATTCCTAAACCCATCGTACTTTCTCCTAAATCAGATTCGTTATATCCAGCATTCAACTATTACTGTCGAAAGCTGCTGTACTCACGATAACGATTTTAGGAGTGTATGGTTGGGAAACTAGCTGGTGCGTTCCCCAGCTAGGGTTGCCCCGAGCATAAGCCTCAAACCAATACATTGCTCGTCATGCGCTCTAGCTCAATTATCAACTAATCACAACCTCATTCCACCTAGGGTTTACCCCATAAAGCTGTCTAATCAAAACAACCAATAATTAAATTCGACCCGATTGCATGCAACAAACGGCATCGCTAGGGCACACCCCAATGGTCCATTTTCCGCTGGTCTCTATGATGGGTGCATTGAATATTTTAAAAAGGAAACCAATATGTCAACGCCCATGCAAGGCAGCACCTCAGGCGCAGGTACACTTTCTCAAACTGATACCAATCTTCAGGCGGCAGACACAACCAGTCTGGCGACGAAAATCAGCGCACGAGACACCGCCGGGCTCGCGGAAGCCCTGGTCAGCCAAAATGGCTCCGTTGCTATCAGCCAGGACCAGATTTCAGCAATCGAAGGTCAGTTAAGTCACCCAATGGATGCCGCCCGTTTCAAAGAAGATCTCACAACCGCTTTGTTGGATTATCACGGCCTGCCCCAAGGCAATGCCAGAACCTTTGTGGAAGGTGCCGCGAAATCTGGAGTGATGGACAACGCCAACCTAAGCGAACTTCTTTCCAAGGTTGACCTGAGAAGTGACGCTGGAGTAAACAGGCTTATAAAAGGCGTTCAACAGAAATACGAGGATAAAACCTTAGCACTTGTCGAAGGGATGGACCCACAGGCAAGAAATAAACAGATCAGCAATCTGTATGCTGAGGTCTTTGCCAAGGACCCCACCGCCACCTGGTTCGGGCTGGCGACGATCGCTTCTGATAAAGTGGGCGATGGCTTGGCCAATGCTAAACTTGGCTTCAATGGTTTTAGAGCATTTGAAGATACGGATATGACTACAGGTAAACCGATGTGGAACATCGATGAAAACATGGCCATTGTCTACAAAGGGTTTGCGGAGGGTAACCTTGAGGTGTTCAGGACTCAGTATACGGCGTATCAGATATTTAAAGATTCTGGGTCTGGAGGCTTGGAAGCTGCTCTAAAAAGTGAAAAGTTAGGCAATAGTGATTCAACCTTTACTCGTGAACTTGTTAAAGGCTACCAAGCGTATGAAAAAGCAGATCAAGCTCTTCGTACAGGTGATGCAACATCCTACAGAACCGAAGCCAACAAAGAATTAAGGTCTCTGGCGAACTATGAACAAAGAGCGGTTCTGCAGCCCATTTATGACGCCACCTATGAATTTGGCAGTGTGTCCAACACATTACGGGGAGCGATTTCCGAAGCAGGCAAACTCGATGACTACATTCCCGATGCTGTTTTCAACTCCACTGAGGTGAATGTGCTCGGTAAATCATTGTTATTCTCCGGCACCGAAGTTGGGGATGCTGATCAACGCATGGAATTCGTGAATGATATCGCTGATGCCTTTATGGAAGTTTATAATCAACCGGATGGCGCAAAACAAATTTCCGATTGGCACAACACATTAGGATATGGCAATCACTAACTGGAAAGTCGTTGCGGCTTGGGGCATAGCGGTTATTTTACTTCTGCTGACCGGGTTGGAGTTTAAAGAGCCTCCACCCAAGCCCATTCCTGAAAAAACGCCGGAACCCATGGTTCTGGCGACTGGCTGGAGCACGGAGGAAGCTCGTAGAAAAAACCCTTTGATTGCCGAGCTTCCTCCCTCTTTTGAAACCTGGCAAGGCGCTATTTTTATTGACCCTATTCACCTAACTTTTGATAACGGAACCACCCGTTTTGAAATTGATTCGAAAAAGTATCTGGAGGTGAGCGCGAATAACGGCCGGATATTCAGCCTGGGAATTATCCTTCCGAATCTAACGTTAGACGTCAATGAAGCTATCGCCAGTTATCAACAATGGCGGGAAAATTTCGAAGCATTGGGGCTGAAGCCCTTTACTTCTAAAAGTCACGGCCAACCCTACACTGTTAAGGAACTTCTTCAGTCTTTTGCAGAGGATTCCGGCGTAGAAACAGGAGGCACCTTGGGGCAATGGACTGACAGCAAGGATTATTACTTTATAGGCATTCAGCGCAAAGCGAGAAGCCCTGACCGCTACCAATCGGAAGAGGAAAAATATTTCTATACTGTCGAAATCAATATCTGGGACGAGTCTGAATACTAGCACCTGATCAATTTCCCTAGGGTCGGCCTCAGCTAGGGTATCACCCAATAGCACTTCCCGACATCACCTCCCAAACTAACAACCTGTTCAAATATCAATTATATATTCTTCTTATGGGAACAGGTATGGAAGGAACAACCAGCTCGACCACAACGTCGTCCAATTTCAACGACACAAGTCGCAGTCTTGGCAGTGAAGGCCACTCCAATATAACATTAGGTGAAAGAACAAGTAGCTCTGCCAGGAACGACTTAAAGGCGCAGCTCGACATCAGCTGCATGGTCACCAACAAAGCCGATGCCTCTTCCATCGCCGACTACATCAAGGGAACGGCATCCGACGATCTTCATACAGCGATCGGATTATTCGATTTTGCCGAAGCCGGTATGCGTCAAACCGATAGTAGTCAATTTCAGCTGTGTGCACTTGAGCGCTGTAAGAGTGAGCTTGTTGCCCAATTGAGCATTCCGGAGGGAAGTGTCGAAACGTCGAACCAAGGCTCTGGCGACACGGCTGCAAACGAAATCAATAATACCGACACGCGGTCTGCCTACAAGTCAGGCAACCGTTATCAGGACAGAAATACGGGGAAATTTACCACATCTCCAATGAACGATTCCCGGAAAACGTTCAATTCGTCAAAGTCGGCAGAAGCTGAAATCGGCAAAACCAAACTTCTAGGCTTGGAAGACCTCGGTCTCAAAGATGGTGAGATATATAAATCAAACGAAGTACGCCTCGGCGATATGGGGTCAATTGGCATTGATTTGAAAGGGGATATACAGGCCAACTATACGCCCCTAAAGATCAATCATGAGGGCATTGAAACCGGCATCGCCGGACAAGTGGTTCTAGAGTCGGAATACCTCAACGAAACTTATGATCCAAAGATTGGCAACGTTGACCTTGGATCAGCCATGTTGGAAGTACAGTCGATTGCCGAAGCAAACGGCCAGGTAGGTGTAACAGCCAAACAATCCAACGGGAAGATGCTGGTAGAGGCCAAGATCGGTGGTGAAGCTGAGGCTGTCGCACTCCAGGGGGTGGCTGAATACAAATCGGAAGATCTGATGCCTGGCCCCCTACTTTTAAAAATTGGTGGACGTGCAGAAGGTAACCTGATTGCTGCCGGGGTTAAAGGTGAACTTGGCATTACCAACACCCGTTCCGGCACCATCAAAGCCACTGCGGGGTTTGGAGTCTCAGCACTTGTCGGTGCAGCCCTGAAAGGCAATATCGAGGTGGGGCTTGATAAAGGTAATACTCTGGAGGACGTGTACAACTGGGTTGGCAATGGTTATGGCAAAGCTGTAGAGTCAATCGATGAACAATTTGATAATGGAATATCCTGGGTAAATGAAAAGTTTTCTGAGTTGCAAACATCTTTCAGGAATTAAACTCCTTAGTGTAATCCTGATGCTGAGCCTTAGCCAATTTTCAAAAGCAGAAGGTTCCTATAAGGAACTACTGCTACAGTCAGATGCCAAACTGAAGAGCATTAAGTCACCCCAGGAAGGCTTGGAGTATTGGCAGTCCCTGTCGCCAAAACTAAGCGGCAAAGATGGTCGGTACGAGTACGAACTGGGCAATCTTTACTATCGCCTGGGGCATTCAGATGAAGCTCTCTCGGCCTATTTTGAAAGTACCAAACTTGATTCCACCTTCCCCTACCCCTTTATGGGGATTGCCAGAATCGGCATTGACCGACACGACTATAAAAGCGCAGCCTCACTTATCAACAAAGTGACCTCAGCCTATCCAGATTGGTATAAGGGCTTTCTGCTTCTGGCCGACCTCCACTTCCAGCAAGAAGAATACAAACAGGCCGCTGCCGCAGCAGCCGTATCTTTAAAGAAGAAAGAAACCGGTGAAGGTTATGCACTATTGAGCAAAGCCTATTACTCGATGGGCGAGTACGAAACCGCCTATAAGGCCGCCATGCTGGCGCACAAAACCAATGCGGAATACAAATCCGACCTCAACCTTAGCTCGGTCGTCTTATCTTCGTTGATGGCACTTGGTATGAAAGACAAAGCACAAGCATTTTTGGAAAGCCAGAAAAGTTCACTTAGTAAAACCACCATAGAGCAACTGAAGATAGAGCATCATCTGGACTGACTACAATCCACATATAAGCGCCTGCGGCTGAATTTTCTGACACTCCGGGCTCAGTGGCAGAGAAATATTTCTATACTGTCGAAATTAATATCTGGGATGAGCCGGAATACTAACTCCATGGATCAAATGGAATATGGCAATCACTAACTGGAAAGCCTCAGCGGCTTGGGTTATTGCCGCTCTTTTACTTCTGCTGACCGGGTTGGAGTTTAAAGAGCCTCCACCCAAGCCCGTTCCTGAGAAAACGCCGGAACCCCTGGTTCTGGCGACTGGTACCCCTATCTGGACTGACAGCTAAAACCGGATATCTGACTTAGGCCACAGCTCTTCCGTTGTCCCACCCTGGGGATAGCCCTAATGATTCGCGACTGCTTCTACAGGTAAAGTTAATGTTCAATCTATAGCCTATGGTGGATACGTCTGATGGATTTTTCGGCAAGCAACAGCGCTACAGCAATAAGGACGTACACACAGAACTCCAGAGCAGCGTCTCAATGTTTGGAGCTATCGCCAAATAATTTCAATGAATCAGCTGAAAACGTCGCAAAATTGATACAGGAAGGCCAACAGGGCGAGGCTGTCGCACTGTTAAACGACGTAACGGCCGGGCAGCCATCGGCAATCAAGGATTCTCTGTATCGGATGACGAGCAGTAAATTGGGGGCTTCTGTAATGCCGGAATTCTTAACGCTCAATCAAACGCGATATGCCTCACCTGTTGAAGTGGGTAATGCCCTCAGGCAGATCAATGAAGCGGGAAGTGCACCTCCGACCCTGCCTGATACTAGCGGCCTCACCGACCAGCAAAAGTTTATGGTGTACGCCAGCATTATTGAAGTTCGTGGTAATCAGGCTGCCAAAGAGGCACTGGCCGCTGGCGAGACAGTCATTTTGGGCCTACGTTCCGAAAACAATACCATAGCGAACAGCGGTAAAGGACTCTATGATGACCGCCTTGCCGTGCTTGCCAAAGGGGATGACGGCGTTGTCCATGTAAAGGAGTTTACAAGAGTCTCCACCGAACCTACTGCGCAATACGATGGCAACCAGAAGGACAACGTAAACCTCGATCACTTCAGGCGCCAGCAAGGAGAAGATGTCACCGGTGATAATATCCCGGAACTGGGTCGTCTTTCTGAAGGAACCACGGAAATGGTAAAAGCCGCCCATGCCAATCCCACTTCGGCAGGCGGCACCAAATGGGCTCTGCGTCCCTCAGCTGACTCAGTAGCTGATGGCACAAATCGGGTTGAACGGGACAGCAACCACGATGGGAAATTTGACAGTGCTGATACCGATGGCGTTACCGATCTCAACAGAACTTTTAAGATCCACTCAGGAAGCCGCACTAATACAGACTCTGCCGGTTGCACCACTCTGCATCCCGATGACTATCAGGACTTCCAGTCAGCAGTCACCCGTGATGCCTCTCAAAAGAGCTGGCAGTATGTCTTAACCGAGGTGAAATAGGATGCGAATTGTTTGTCGACTATACATGAATCAATTGAAATTTTGTGTTGCCCTGGTCGCGTTGCTTTGCACCGTCTGCCAAGCCACTACTCTCGCTGCCGAACCAAAGGCTGAAGGCCTTCTACCTTCGACGCAAACCGCCTGCGACCTGGCAGGCTGGGCGATAGACGAAGATCCAGCGGGTATTAAGGTACATGCATCACCATCGGAAGATTCCCCTGTCCTGGGGACACTACCCCCATTAGTTCAAAATCCGGATGGATACGACTTTGTTGCCGACTTCGATATCGTAGGCTCCCACAACGGGTGGCTGCTAATTGCACATGGCAGGGACTACCCTTATGGGCAACCTGAAAGAGCCGCTTATTCCGGAAAAGGCTGGGTCCACGGCAGTCAGGTAACCTTTAGGGTGCAGTCCGGCCAGGGTCACCTAAAGCCTGACCCACACAGCCGGAGGTTAGTCGACCTGCACGACGACTGGCTGACGGATGTAGGCAGTATCAACCAGGTGCTAGCCTGCGATGGTAAGTGGGCACTTCTGGATTACTCACTGGAAACGGCGACCCGGCATACAGCATGGTTTCGACATATCTGCCCGATCCAGGAAACTACCTGCGATGGATTGGCCCACTAGGGTCATGCCCAGATGAGTCGGCCATAAAATTAGTTAATAATACTCAGCATTTTTCGGCAGTGCTTTAATCTCCCCTACGCAAAACAATCTGTATTATGGACTGATCGTTATGGATATATTCACGGATGGATGGAACCACTTCAGCCAGGGAAGAAACCAATATCGCCTGGTCACCTGACGGCGACTATCTGGCGGTGCTTTATGATACCGGCTGTACGGAAGTGCATGTAATTCCGTCAGATGGTGAGAGGGTTTATCTTGATAACCCCAAAGTCAATTCCTCAAGTGTCGAATTACAAGCTTACGATCTTGAAGACGGCCAATTATCGAGGATTTGCGCCTTTTCGGAGATGGATGTCAGTTGGGGTCAATGATCAAAGTCATTCATAGGATATTAGAACCAGGAGCGTTCAATGCGAGTAGTCAAATTGTTAAAGTTAGCCAGACCGGTTTCAGTTGCCGTTACCGGAATTGTTTTAGCGGGCTGTGTCACCGGCCCGACCGCTTCCAAAACGGAATATTCTCAAATGCTCAGTAGTGTGATAACTGCAGACTTTATGTATAAGGAATATCCGCAATTGTCCTCCTGCTTTAATGAGCCGCCCGGAGTACTGAGAAACTCTCTTGATCACTCTATAAATCACTGTCGTGATTCCCAGTTGTCCAAGATCGCTGACAACGAAATTCTGACCGCTGCAGCACAGAACAATTTTACAACTCGTATAACCAAATGCGGGTTGTTCGAATACCTTAAACAACATGATGACGCCTACAAGGGGAATCAAGACGGAAGCTGCAGTAAGGTCGCCCGCATGTACCGGAATATTACCCAAGGTAATGTCGAGGTATTTTGACACTAACAAGCCAGGGTTCCGTTGGCGCTGAGATCTGTGTTATCTGACATTTATTTCCCCACCCTGGGGCCAGTACTAGCTAGGGGACACACCAATAGTAAACTTTACCGCATCTGCCAATATGAACCCTTAACAAGCGGTCTGCAGCTTCTTTATGTAAGCATCAGTTCGCTATACATATGAACCAACTATAAGGCGAGGTTAACTATGAACTTAGGTGGATTGATCGGCGGAGGCGGTGGTGGTCTCGGCGGTATGCTTGGTGGTGTACTCGGTGGTGGCGGCGGTGGTCTCGGAGGTCTCCTGGGCGGAGGCGGCGAGGGCTCCGGTGGCCTGCTGTCCTCCATTGGCGGCATTGTCGGCGGTATTTTCGGTGGTCCTATCGGCTCTATGCTTGGGCAACTGGCGGGGCAGGTCCTGGGCAAAGTGTTGGACGAAGGCATGGAGCAGAACGGCAATTTCAGCCAGCAGATGCAGTCCGATGTGCACTCACAAATGGGTACCAGCCCACAAAATGATTCGTCATTGAATGAGCTGATGGATCAGGCCTCGAAACTATTGAGCGCCACTGATTTTAGTCGTTTCAGTCGCGATGTTGATATGTTGCGTTCTGAGGTCAGTGTTTCATTGAATGTTTACGCAGCTAAAATGGCTTAATGCTATTTCCGGGGGAAACTCTCAGTGGTTCGAGTTTCCCTTACTTTCGAGTTCTCCTTACTTTCATGTTCTCCTTACTAGGGTAACACCTAGGTCACAGATACAGATTTCTTGACTACCATGAACGCCGATTTTGACAAGCCGTCACTTGCTCTGGTTATAGGCCGAACAACTGTTCTGGTTATTGGCACCAAAACGCTGTGTGTAACAGGCCGGATGGCTGACTCGAAAGCTTCCAATTCTGCATTCTACTGACAGCAAGTGGATTCGCTGAGGACACAACGGGTTTAAGGATAAACACGAGATGAAAATGGACATACCCCCTTCCCTGCACCAAAAAGCAAAGCATCAGGCAACCTCAGCAATTGCTGACCTTATAAAAGTTGTATTGTCATCGTTGGTAGTGGTCATGTTTAGCGCATGCGCTTCAACTGAATCATCCGGCACGCTGGAAAACACGAAGGCTCCGACAGCCCAGACAGGTAACCAGATTTTTATGTCGGGAAAATATAACGATACCCCATGCCGGTTTTTAAACACCAATACCTTCCAGCCTGGAAAATATTCACCAACAACTCAGCGGGCATTAACGCATGTCAGCGACATGTTTGATCTCAAGTCGACGTCCTATCAATTGCTTGCGCTGGATAAACGGTCAACTCCAGACACGGTAAAAATGATCCTGGTTGCAGACGGCGTGCCCATCTGGCCGAACCAACTTGTCTATCGCCAAGCATCCGAAACCTTAATCACAGAAAGCCTGGGTTTTATGAAACAGGCACTTGGTGCCACCTCAACAGACTTTCAATCCGTCCAGGAAGCCATTATCCGGTCTGCGGATAAAGCAGAGCTTGGATCTCAATACCAGGTTCAAGACGTATGCCGGGTTCGAGTGCTGGAAGATAAATCATTGAAAGCTGTTTGGCTGGTCAATGTGGCAGATGGGCCTGAGGCCTATTCCATCTGGGTAGATGATTCAACCCAGGAAATCCTCAAGTACATCCCCCTTCATCAAACAACTCAATCTCTATAGGGACATAGTATTTATGAACCAGATTACAACCTGTTCTTTATTTGCCGTGGCCTTGGCCTGGAGTACGGCTGGTTCGGCACAGTCCAGCCAGATGCAATTACCGAATTTAGCTCTGGACAATGCCCACAGTTTCTTTGCCAATACCGCACCCAGAACGGCAACGACGGCCAGCCACAATTTCGCCAATAAAGTGCCGAAGAAAGCTGTTTCATCTTCGGCTTATACCGATCCTTCGAATGTTGTTTCAGGTATCACCGGGTTCCTGGCTTCCGGTCACAACCCGATAGCCTCCCAGACCTCAAACAACCTACCAATCACCGCGGCTGGATTCTCCGAGGAACAACTACGGATATTGAATGGTATCCGTCAGGGCATCGGAGGTCAGAAAATCAATATCAAGTTCCGGGCCATCAATGCAACACCCTCCTTTATCACTGGTCTGGAAGAGTTTTCCCGGACCCGACATCAGAAAATGGGCATAGCATCCCCGAGCGCGGAAGATACCGCCAGGGATATGGTGAGACAGCTCAGTCCGTTGTTCAAGGCCCCGGACCTGGCGGACAACCTGCTAGCATTGAAGCACGGCGAGGATTCCAACGGCTTCCAATACATACGCTACCAACAGCAGTACCAGGGTATTCCGGTATTCGGCAAACAACTGCTGGTACACCTTAGCCCACAGCAGACAGTGACAGCTGTTAACGGGGATATTTTCCCGGTCAGCGCCATGAATCATGTCCAAAGCCTGGCTGGCAGCTCCACACAAGCCCAAGTCACCTCTGATGAAGCAGTTAGCGCGGCAATCCGGCATATGCAGCTATCGGTCTCAGAGGCGTATCAGGTGGTTAAGTCCCCCACCCTGGTGTACTTCGACGTCGGAAGCGAATTGAAGCTGGCTTACAGCCTGACGATCTCCACCGATTTTGCACACAGTTGGAATTACATCGTTGATGCCCACAACGGAGAGGTCATAAAGCGCTATACCACCGCATTCAATGAGGTTGTGAACGGTCAGGGTCTAGATATGCATAGTCAGACCAGAGAGTTCAAAACCTGGAAACAGGACGGAAACTATTGGCTTGTCGACCAGACCCTGCCACACGACGAAGGCACTTATGAGCCGATAAATGGTGGTTTTGCCGACTTCGGCAACATGTATATTATGGATGCGCAGAATAACAGGGATGCCAGAAGCTTTATCCGCAGCTCCAGCCCCAACTCGGGATGGTCCGGTAAAGCCGTCAGCGCGGCCTACAATACCAAAACGGTTTATGACTACTACAAGAATGTTCATGGACGCGACAGTTACGATGGCAAACAAGCGAATCTGGTGGCAGTCATCAATGTGGACAATAACTACAATAATGCCGTTTGGTCCAACAATATCATGTGGTACGGAGACGGTGACAACCAGATATTCAGCCCGTTGGTACAATGCCTGGATGTGGCCGGTCATGAAATGTCACATGGGGTCATCGGCACCACTGCAGGATTATTGTATGAGAACCAGTCCGGCGCACTGAATGAATCCTTCGCCGATGTATTCGGAGCAATGGTTGACCGTGAAGACTGGCTGCTGGGTGAAGACTGTACCCTCGCCAGCCCCGGACATCTGCGCAGCATGATTAATCCGGCTTCTGGAGTGAGCGCCCAGCCCTCCAAACTCAGTGAGTATCGGAACCTTCCCAATACTGAAGCGGGCGACAACGGCGGGGTTCACATCAACAGCGGCATTCCCAACCGGGCGGCTTATTTGATTGCCGAAGGTCTCAGCAACGAAAACCTGGGCACAAGCATTGGGCGCAACAAGACGGAAAAAATCTATTATCGCGCCATCACCCAATACCTGACCCCAACCTCCCAGTTTATTGATGCCCGCAGGGCGTTAATTCAGGCTGCAGAGGACCTTTACGGGGCAAACTCTATCGAAACCCAGGCAGTGGCCGCGGCTTTTGATCAGGTTGAGATTACGGACGGCGATAACAGCACTCCAGGTGGCGATACGCCTTCCACGCCCGCCGATCCGCTAAGCGGGGATGACTATGCGGTATATCTGGCGCCACACGATAACAGCAACGATGGCGATCCTGACGATACCTTTGACGCCTACGCTTATCACTTTGATGCAGGTTTCTCGGGATATAAGAGCGACGACGACCTCGGTCTAGGTCAAAACCTTGCCAGTACCCGACCCGCTTTCGCCATGGTGGATAACGAACCTTTCGGGTTCTTTATTGATACTAATGCCAACATCTATTCCTCCAGCCTGGTAACACCAAGCCCAACACAAATCACCGATAGTTCCAATGCAGGCTCCTTCTCATTCGCCCCGGACAATCATTATTTTGCGTTCACCACGAACACTAGGGACGGCAAGATTTATGTCTACAATGTCAATACCGAAGAACTGGTAGGCTACGAACTGCCGCCGATCTCCTATACTTCGGAGTCACCGATAACCAGTAATGCCTTGTATGCAGACGGTCTCTCCTTCAACTACAAAAGCAGTGTTCTGGCTTTTGATGTATTGCAGTGTATATCCCTTCCTGAGAGCAGTTGTGAAAGTGACGGCGGCTATTCCTTCTGGACCATCGGGCTGCTCAACCTCAACACCGGCACCATCGTCTATCCGTTTGGAGAACAGAATCCAAAAGTCGATGTGGGCTTTCCTACCTTTTCCAACACGGACGATATGGTCCTGGCATTTGACGTGATTGACCGCAGTGGTTCGGAAATTCATGCCAGCACCCGAATACTGGACTTGAACAAAGGTGAAATCGTTGATGTGGTTGACCACGCTCCCGGCTGGCACGCCTCTGCGCCTTCTTTCTGGGGAGACGACAGTTATCTGGTGTATACCGGTAAAGTCTCGGATGCCCGTGCTACCAGCCTGTTCCGGATTGCCCTAAACGATGGCACACCCAACGGATCTCCCGAAGCGATTAATGACTATGCCGCCCTCCTGCCGATCATGGGCCGGGCGGGTGTGAGAGACCTGGAAACCGGATTAAAGGTCAACTCCAGCAGCGTGAATTTCGGTGACACCCAGGTGAATGCCTCTGCCTCTCAGGAAGTTGTGATTGAAAACAACAATAACTTCGACATCAGGATTGTTGAAATTGAAACTACTGAGGACTTCCGGCATAGCGGCATCAACCAGGTGATTTCCCGTGGCAGCCAGTATCACTTTAACGTCATGGTAACCGACACGTCGACACCAGGAGCCCGGGCCGGCAACCTCACCATCAAAACAGAGACCGGACAGGAAATTGTCGTTCCGTTGTCGGCCCAGGTGGTCACCCAAAGCGATAGTCCAACCCCATCGGACCCTGACAATAATTCCGACAATGGCAATGGCGGTTCCGGAGGCGGCGGTGGCACCACGTCCATCCCAATGCTGTTAATGCTTGGCCTGTTGGTTGCGCTGCGATCCCGCATGGCTAATCTAAAGATTAAATAGTCGAAAGCGAACTTACAGCCCAAGACACACATTAACTTCCCTTGCCGCAACATAACCTCCCACCCGGACCTGTTCCGGGTGGTCTCACCGTTAAAAAACCAGCCCCTGCCGTCAACTCCCTATAGGTCTGCGAGGATCGAGCCCCCCAATACACGATGCGCTGCCATAGTTATTTTCCGTTATCTCCACATGCGGTAATGATGCTGCGCCTTGGAAACATCTATTGCAGCACCCCGGACTCTTCCAAAGCTTTGACTTGAATTCTGGAGTTGTTTTCAGTTTGAATGCCTTGGGTCTGTTTTTATCGAGCATAAAACCAAGTTAAAGAATGGATGTGTAAATATGGAAATTTTCAAGTTTGGCCTGAAATTATTACTATCGACTGTTGCATTCTCCATTACTGCCTGCGGTAGAGGTGCCTCGGGCGAAAGCTCAATGTCTAGCAGCACCATAGCCAAAGATAAAACTCCTATTTTGTCTGGAACCTTGTATTACCAGAATAAAGCCAACTGGTATGTTGGCCATTCTCTGGATACTTCTGAAATCTCACCCATCGTTCAGGGCATGACAAGCTGGCAGGTGTCAGCAGGTCCGGACTCCAAGAAATTCCTATTCTTACAAGGTGGGCGTCGGGACGTCACGATGTTAAATGCCCGCGGGGAAACGATCACCAATTATTCGCTTCCGGATACCGTATACGGTACTCCGAGACTATCTCCGAACCAGAAGTATTTCGCCATCGGTTACGCTCCCGATACCACCTATTTAAGAGTGTATGATGTAGACGGAAAGTTAATACGCTCAATAAAAGAACCTGAGAGAAAAGGTAGTTTTGTTGATGGCTCGATCAATAGTTGGGCCTGGACACCAAATGGCAGCCTTCTTATTGCCGCGTTCAATCAAGTCTTTATACTGAATGACATTGTTTCGGGCACACCGGTATCGCTGGCGACTTTTAAAGACCCTGATATCCATGTTGGTAATATGACAGTCAGTCCGGGCGGCACTATGGTAGCGCTGACTCTTGGTACTTCTGATGCCATGCATTCAGGAGGTGATATTAGTATCTTGAGCATAGACGGGAAGCGTTTAACCAAATTGACCCATTCTGTCATCCCGCAACGGAACCTGACTTGGTCACCAGACGGTAAATACGTCGGTTTTGTCTATGGAAGTGGTAATTCTACCCCCTTGGGAGTTTGTCCTCATATATGGATAGTCCCTGCAAACTCTTCCGTTGTGGCCGACCTTGATGCCCAAGATAAATCACCTGCCTTCCGTCCAACTTATCACTCTGAAGTGCTATGCGCTAACACTGGGGTAGACTGGCGATAAGTTCGTTGGAATAGCTAGCTCATCCAGTCTCATTATTTCATAAGTGGGGCGGTGGTCTGGGCGGCTTAGATGGCCTGCTGGGCGGCAGCAGCGACGAAGGTTCCGGCGGGCTACTTTCATGCATCGGGGGAATTGTCGGTGGTTTTTTTGGAGGCCCCATCGGGTCAATTGGCAGGAAATATCCTGGATAAAGTTCTGGATGAAGGCAAGCAGCAGAACGGCAACTTCAGCCAACAAATGCAGGATAACGTACATTCTCAAATGGGTGCCCGAGCACAGGATAACTCATCGTTGAATGGGCTAATGGACCAAACATCCAAGCTATTAAGTGCCACTGACTTTAGTCGTTTTAGCAGTGACTCGAGATGCTGATGACAGAAGTGAGTGTTTCGCTGAATGCCTATGCCGCCAGGATGGCAAACTAAAAAAGTGTTTGGGGAAACGCCATGTTCCTGGAGTTTCCCCTTTCCCGATTTCACTAATCTTGCTTGTCACTTTTCGCCATCATTGCTTAGGGTTTCCCCCAGATTCATTCGTGACACTTTCCCAATATCATGTTTAATGAGTTGTCAGGAATTCCACCCCAGGCATTCCCCATTTTCAATCAGCTGGAACCAGATGAATCTTTTATGGACAACAGATTTTCAGGCTCACTAGTCATTACCGTGGAAGAAGGTGACATGCATCTGGCTAATGCGCAAATTGCCGTGGGCGAGAATCAGGTTTACATGATAGGTGGAGACAGTCTCTGCGATCTGCGTAGCACCGGCTCGGGAGTGTCCGACAAGCATTGCATTATCAGTTGTTGGGCGGGTGTGGTCTGGGTAAAGACCCTGGCTGAAGCCTACTTGGAAGATGCCCTGCTGCCCCTCGACAAAAGCTGTATCTGGGGAATTGGCCAGAAGCTCACCATCGGAAACATACGGCTGGTTCTGCAAGCAAAACTATCCTCCTGGGGCAAGCTGCAACGGACCACCGGAAAGATTCTGTCCAGCCCCGGATTCAACAGCAATATCCTTATTAAAAGAATTTTTCCCGCTACCACAGCTGCGCTTTTGGTGATAGGCCTGCAGTACGCGATGCCGGATCTCTTCGGTCTCCACCAGGATAGTGCTGAGTCCTCAGCGCTGGTGCAACAGCCGGCAACCACCCCAGCGACAGGGCAGGATATGAATAAAATCGCGACGGACGTTGCCGAGGTTTTTCGCCTCTCAGGCCTTGTAGTGACAACGCTGCCGGACAAAGCCGGTGAAGTACGGGTCCGGGGAAGTTTTTCCCGTACCGAAGACCTGGGCCGCATTATTTACTCACCAGCCATGCGCGCTATTCCCGGATTGCAGAAAATCCTGGTAGAGACCCGGAACAACGATGAGACCTCCCCTGGGAGTGAAAAGATTGAACACTTCATCGACTATGTCGTGGACGGCAAAGACCAATATCTGATCGCCACGGATGGTTCCCGCTATTACGTCGGATCCCGCCTGCCCGGTGGCGAAAAGTTGACAGCCATCACCGAAGACCAGATTCAACTGCAAAGTAACGGCGAAGTCTTGCAGATACCCAAGATGATGTTCGCTGTGTCGCAAGGATTACTGCGCCCAGCACAACCTGAACCCAGTAATTTTACCGCTTATGCAGTAGAGGACTTCGACCATGATATTGCCGAGGCTGCGCAACGTTTTGATCTGCCGGAGGCGGTCATCCGTGCAGTGATACATGCGGAATCCGGATATAACCCTTTAGCCGTGTCTCACGCCGGGGCCATGGGATTAATGCAGTTGATGTCAGATACCGCCGACCACCTTGAAGTGGATGATCCGTTTGATCCGCGTCAGAACATTCTTGGTGGCGCCAGACACCTGAAATCCCTGCTCAACCGTTACCACAACAATCTGCCCTTGGCGCTGGCTGCCTACAACGCCGGAGAAGGCAGTGTGCAACGTTATGGCGGTATTCCCCCCTACCCAGAAACCCGTGACTATGTCGCCAAAGTGCAGCGTCTGGTGGATTACTATGACAAAGAGTGATGACCAGCCAGTACTTTAACTCAACCGCAATGCCGCCACCTGATCGATCAGATCCTGGTTCCCAAGATCAGCAATAAGTTGCTGCAATTGCGACCTAGTCGGTAAAGGTCCGTGGCTGACCACAGCATCGATCAGCTCAAATCTCAGGTCATCGTGGGGAGCCGCCAGATAAAGACGCTCAAGCTGTTTAGCGGGTAGATCTATGACAGCCTGATTGAATAGCAACCCACGCGCCTGCGCTGATAGTCGGCCAACCCCCTGCAGCAGTTTCCGCAACAAAGCGGCTGTCTGGGTCAGTTCCCCACCACCACTCTGCTTATCAGGCTCTTGGTGCCTGGAGGGGGGTGGCTGTTGCGTGAGACGGTCTAAAATTTTCAGTAAATCCGATTGCGCAATATTGAAAAATGCCGGATGAAGTAACCCATCCTGGGTCAACAGGCCCTGGATATTCACCTGCGACGGAGCAATATTTTGCACCGCCTGATGCAATAACTGTTGGTGTATTGTGGATGGATGATTGATACCGCTGCTCATGATGACTTAAAGCTCCCCCTCTTCCCTCGCGTTCTGGGCGGTTTCCGCCGCCCATTTCAGAAGTTCAGCAACGGGTTCGAAAAAATCCGGGGTAATGTAGGTATCCAACGCTATTTCGTGGTTAAGTCCACGGGCAAGATCGATGTTCTGCATAATGGGAATACCCTCTTCTTCAGCGGTTTCCCGAATCTTCTGTGCCATGTAGCCTTCACCCTTGGCCACCACCATAGGCAGATCCGTTTCGCCTTTTTCATAGTACAGTGCCACCGCAATATGGGTTGGGTTGACTACCACCACATTGGATTTACGCACGGCGGCCAGCATATTCTGCTGAGCCCATTCCTGGTGGAGTTGCCGACGTTGGTTTTTGACCAGCGGATCGCCCTCATTGTCTTTATGTTCCTGTTTGATATCCCGACGACTCATCATCAGGTCCTTGATATAGCTATGGCGTTGATAGGTAACGTCCAGAACACTGATAAAAAAGAACACGAACACCACTGCAGCGACGATCAACACTACCATATCCCAATGAGCCAGCAGCGCATTTTTGGGCGAATCCGTCAGTGGTAGCAGCAGGTATTCCGGGATCTTCTGGCGCGCCAGCAACATGACAATCACCACCAACGCGATGGTTTTCAGCAGCGCTTTCAATACCTCAATCAGGTTCTTTTGGGAAAACATTCGTTTCAGGCCTTCACCGGGGTTGAGATGGTTCATATTCGGTTTGACCCGTTTAAAGGCCAGCACCGGCCCGGTTTGTAAAAATTCAACAAAGGTTCCAATCAGCGAAGCGGCAAACAATGGCGGCATAACAATCAGCAACAGCGTCCGGACGGCCTCTGCCATCAAATTCAGCAACTGCTTATTGTCGACTTGCGGAATGCTTTGAAAAGTTAACAGGAACAAGCTATGCAGCCGATCGTAACTTACCGAACCGATAAAACCGAGCATCAGCAGCCAAAGCAACAGCGTCAATGTTTTGCTCAGGTCCTGACTCTTATGGACCTGCCCATCCTTTCTGGCATCCCGTATGCGCTTGGCGGTAGGTTTCTCGGTTTGGTCAGCGCCTTTTTCCTGTCCCATGCCTTATAGTTTCCTGTTTTCCTTACATTTAATTCCCTGTTTCTTACATTTAGTTGTCTGTTTTCCCTACGTTTCCGGCATTTCATCAAACCCTGGTTCAGCTACTCGCCTGCGATTTCCAAGCATATCAGCGCAATAAAATTTGGTGAGCTAGGGTATACCCGAGTTTATGGATTCCTTTGGGACACCTACACTTTCAACAACGACTGAGGAATTCCTCAACAACAGAAGTCAGACATTGACTACCGAACACTCTGGAACTAGCACTAGATTAGAATGAGCATTGAACTTTCTCCCCCGACAAGACTCCTGACGGTGCTGGATACGCTGGCACCCTCTGACAGCAGTACGGCGAATACTGAGCCTGGCGGTTCAGCGACGGCTCCCTCCACGCTTTATGATGTTGCGGACACCAGGACAGATCACCTGTCTGAGGGCGGAGACCAGGGATCGGCACTTCTGGCCCGGGATTTTGGGTCTGCTCACCTGACCACACCGGATCAGGACGATCTCCCCCAGATTGATACCACCGCCGCCGCAAACCTGCAGGCCCAGCAGTGGGTTCAGTTTATTCTGTCCGCCTGGGTCTGATCCGGGTGAAAATTCCGGCATCCACTCTAAGGTAAGCCGTCAGTCCATGCGTAATCACCTATTCGGTCGTCCCCAGGTGGATCAACCTGAAATTGCGAGCATGACGCCTGATGACCCACATGATAAGCCAACGCCTGCTGATGCAGAGACTGAACGTTGGCTGGCGATGGCCGCCCGGCTTCAGCAATCAATGCTGGCGGTAGGCGATCTGGAGGTACGTCTGGCTATCCTTAATCAGCTATCGGAACAACTGGGACACCACGGCTATCCCGGCTTTCTGAAACTGTTGATGCTGTTGTCACACAACGGAGTCCGGGAAGGAAAAACAATCATTGCTGAAACACTGGCCACCGCCATTCAACGATCGGATCTGCCCTCTGGGATCCTAAACGCCTGGGGAGGCAGCCGCATGATCGGCGATCAGGATATCAACACCCCCATTAGCGCCAGTCATCTGCTCCGAAGCTTTTGGGGAGAGGCACCTCGCCGAGGACTCGGCCCCATTGAGTATCTGACAGTATGGTTTGGCCAGCGCACACAGCGACCATATCTGACGGATGACGCTTATGCCGCAGCCCTTACTGATCTGTTGGCGCTGTTCAACTGCAGTGATACTGCACGTCAGGCGTATGCGCAGAAAATATTGTCCGACGTCCAATCTCCATCTGAAGGTGCCTTTACCCGGCTGACAAAGCAACGTCTCAACCTGCTTGGACAAAGCTGGTTTGAAAACCAGTCGCCAGTGCAGATTGTACGCGAAATACTGGCACTGTAAGCAGAGCCTTCAAAACAGATGTTTCATCGTCTCCAACAAGGCTTGATTACTGAGAAGTTTATGCAGCACTACTTCCACAATGATGCCCAAGCTCAGCACCAGAATGAAATTGGACAGCCAGAATTTGATCGGCATAGACAAGGCAAGTACATTGATTTGCTGGGCGAAACGGTTAATCAATCCCAACGATAAATCCACCAGTGCCAATACCAGCATGCCCGGTAAGGCGATCATCAGAGCCTTGCTCATGATGAAATCCAGCTCGTTGATAAACAGCTTGGCTCCATCCATATTCAACGACAGCATCAATTGCCCAATCGGCCATAGCTGATAGGAATTAAGCAGGACATCCAAAAAGATCAGGAAACCGCCACTGGCCATAAACAACCAGGTGGCAAAACGCGACAACCACATACCCGCCGGCGTTGCCTGATGGCCCTGAATCGGGTCTACGGCATTGGCCATATTGGAACCGGTCTGGGTATCAAGAATACCGCCGGCGACACTGAGCGCCCAGAATATTGAGCCGAACAGAAATCCCATACAGGATCCCAGGAAAATTTCCTTCAATACGATAAATGGCCAGTTTATAGCCGGTATGCTCGCCGGTTCGATGCTGGCAAAAGTTATGGGATAGACCATGATTGCCATGCTCACGAACAGACTGTTGCGTACCAGCGCCGGTACCGTTTCCTGGGTGAGCAGAGGCAGCACCACAAACGCAGCACCGATACGTGGCAGGCACAGAGCGATCCCCAAGATAAAGGATTCCACCATGGCCAGAGCCTGATTATAAGCTTCTCCATCCACTGCAGGTCAGACTCCTTGCCGCAGTTCTGTCACACTTAATGACATCTAGCCGCCTCTGACCAGCGCCGGGAAATCAGAAAAAATTCTGTTGGCAAACTGGTAAAGGTTCTCGCCCAGAAAATCCGCCATGATAAACAGTGTTACCACAATCACAGCCAACTTAACGGCAAAGGCCAATGTTTGCTCCTGTAACTGAGTGACGGATTGCAGAAAGGCCACCAGTAATCCGGAGACTGACGCCGCAATAATCGGAGGGGCAGAGAGGAACAACACCAGCCAAAGTGCATCCTGTGTCAGCCGTATGACATCCGGATTCATCCTGCCGCTCCAGAGAACGATTTCAGGTCACTATACTTCATAGATAGGTCACCACCAGGCCGTGAACCAACTGAGTCCAACCGCTGACAAACACAAACAACAACAGTTTGAACGGCAGTGAAACCATGGTTGGCGCGAGCATCATCATCCCCAGACCCAACAGGACATTGGAGACCACCAGATCGATGACCAAAAATGGCAGGAAAATCAGGAAGCCAATCTGAAAGGCAGCAGTAAGTTCACTCACCGTAAACGCCGGCACCACTACCAGCAAATCGGATTCCCCAACGTCTTTGGCAGCCTCCTCCGGTAAGAGACGCTTGGCACTACGATAAAAAAATGCCCGCTCGGATTCGCTGGAGTGCTGGATAAGAAAGTCCTTAAGGGGGTCTTTGCTGATATCGGCCAGATGGAGCATTTTTTCCAGGGAGAGCTTATCTTCTATCGAAGTCTGCATTTCCGCTGATACCAGCTGGTGGGTACTTAGGATAACGGGATACATGACATAGATGGACAAAATAAGCGCCAGGCCGTTGAGTACCACATTGGGCGGTACCTGCTGAAGGCCGAGAGCATTCCGCAATAGCGACAGGACCACTACGATTTTGGTAAATGAAGTAATCATGACAGCCACAAACGGAGCCATTGCGACGCCGACGACCATCAGGATAATAGCGCCGGGACTGAGACTGCTGACTTCCATGACTACCCCAGTTGTGTAATGCGGATTCCCAGCTGGTCGCCGACCATCACCAGTTCACCTTGGCCGACGGAACGTCCATTGGCAATCAGCGTTGCCTCCTTGGACTGGTCCGCCATCGGTAATGGCAGGGTATGGCCGGGCTCCAGCTGATTGAGTTCCTCGATAGTGAGAGTGATCTGGCCGACCTGGATACGTATCTCCACCGGCAGTTGATCAACGTCGAATGCCGGTTCTGCTGTGGTTTGGTCCTGAGACATATGAGAGTCGTCCTTGTTCAATGAATTGATTTCTTGAGAGGTTAATTCAGACAGGGGTATCAGTCTTTCCGAGTCAGGTTCAGTATCCTGACATCGGCCCCTGAGCCGGTACCCGTTCTGGTTTTGGATGACATTCCACAAGGGTCGTCGGGACAAGGCATGGAGCAGCACAAGATTGCTCTTCAATTGCTCCTGTGGGCCGGCCAACAGGACATCGCCCTGCTGGAAGGTTGCAAGTTCCGCCATACTCAAAGGCAGAGCGTTGATTTCCAGGACCAGCTTGATTGGCAGCTTGGTAATAAAACCCTGCACCGGGAGATCCACCCGCTCCCATACCGGCCGTTGGACCAGTGCCGACAGGGTCGCCTGACACAGATCGATAACGCCTGAGGTCAGCTGCTCCCTGCACTCAACCGAATATTTCAGTGAAATATTGGTTTCCGGGGAAAAGCTAACATGATCGTTAATAGCTTCAACTTGCCAGGAAATCCCGGTGAGTTCCTGCAGGTGGTCAAGAAATTCTTCATGGGCAAGAATAAAAGACAGTGCCTGATGTTCCTGGTCAAACTCCCACCAGTCCCTGTCGTTGACACGTCGGCTCCAATGGCCTGCATCCATGGCCAACCACAAGTGCTTGTCACCAGCCTTAAACTTTACCCACCTACGTGCCTCTTTACGGGCATACTGGAATCGCCAGTGACTCAACCCGGAGGCTAACTGCACTTTGGCGTAAATACCGCGTGTGTGCAGGGTATTAAGGGGTGTCAGCAAAAGCCCGGACAGTTGTGGCAGTTCCTGACGTAACAAGCGACCGGAGGCAGCCTCGGCTATCCCCACTGAAGGCATATCTGTTTGCTCTGAACTCACAGGAAAATTCCTATCTTCTGCTGCACTCTGCTATCGAAAAACGGGGCTCAAACAGCCCGGCATCAGGCATATCCCAGCGTCAGCTTGATCAGATCCTGGACGTTTCTGACCCCCAGTTTATTGGACATGTTCGAACGATGCAGTTCCACCGTTTTGATACTGATGCCCAACAAGTCGGCAATGGTTTTATTGAGCCTGCCAGCACAAACCAGTTCAAGTACCTGGCGTTCCCTGGGCGATAATTTTGACAACAAGTTGAATGATGCGACGGGATTACGAAGCCCACTCATAGGGCTTGTCACGGCGTGCCGAATGGCCTCGAACAGCTTGTCCTGGTCAAAAGGCTTTTCCAGGAAGTGCGCAGCACCTCTGCGCATTGCCTCCACAGCCAGTGGGATGTCGGCATGGCCGCTAACCATAACGACCGGGTATTGCACCCTGTGCCGCCATAAGGTCTCCATAAGCTCAATACCACTACCATCCGGCATTCGTAGATCCGTCACGATACAAGCCATTTCAGGCCGGGTCTGGGATTCAAGCAGGGTTTCTACAAACACCTTTCCGGAGTCAAATTCATGTACCTGTATTCCTTCCGCTTCCAGCGCAAAGGCGGTTGACTGCCGGAAAGGGGCATGGTCATCAACCAGATAAACTTGTATGGCTTCCATGTTATTTTCCTATCTACGCAAGCTGTCTGTTTCAGTATTTATATGAACAGTTACTACAGCTGTTTGAATTTCCGGTACTGCCGTTATTGTTTAAATATTCTGAGTTTGAAACATGCCGGTGTTCCTGCCAGTTAACTACCGGTGTTCCTGCCAGTTAATTAGCTGTCTGCTAATCAACCGCAGGCAAAGTGCAGACGAAAGTGCTGCCGACAGACCTGCCGGCCGTACTGCTGTCGTAATAGAGACGCCCGCCATGCAACTCGATAATGCTGCGACAAATTGCCAGCCCCGCGCCCATTCCATTGTCCTTGGTGGTAAAGAACGGATTAAAGACCTTGTGCTGATGCTCTTCTGCAATGCCTGCCCCCTGGTCCGTTACCCGGAATTCAATCCGCTTTTCCTCGATACTTTTCGCGGTCAGGGTGATCTTGCGCCGCACCACCGGCGTCTTCTCCATCGCCTCAATGGCATTGCGAATCAAATTGGCGAATACCTGCTCTACCATCACTGTATCCACGGTAACCTTCGGTAGAGCCTCGCTGAAGGTCATCTCAATACTGATATGCTGACTGTTCAGTTCAAGCTGTAATAAGGACAAGGGTCGCTCTAGCAAAGAACGGGCAGTACATTCAGTAAATTTTGGTTCTCGGGCCTGCACGAATTCGCGTATACGGTTGATCACGTCCGACGCTTGCAGCGCCTGTTGATCAGCAAAATTAATGGCATCACAAATCTGGGGACTGGTGTCCTGCTTGCCTGCAAGCCGCGAAGCAGTGGCAAGATAATTGTGAATAGCCCCAAGCGGTTGATTCAGCTCATGAGCCAATACGGTAGCCATCTCTCCTACCGACAAAGCGCGGGCTGTTTGCAACAGTTGTTCATGAATCGCCTGACGTTTTCGCTGGGCGGTAAACTGCGCCGTAGAGTCCTCGACGATGAGCAGAAGACGGCGTTCTCCATTATTGGTGTATCTTGCACTGTTTAAGGTGTAGCTACGATCAGTGGTCCTGCTGTGGGCTATTGCCGGATAACTCACAAGCCAAGGGTCAAACTCTGCATCTGCTGTATGCGCATGGGTTTCTCGACCAATGCTGAATGTCAGATCAGCAAACAATTGCCGGAGGGATAACTCAGCCTCGGGTTCAGGCAATAGATCCCTAAAAGCATGGTTTAGTGCGATTAGCTGCCCTTTGCCATTGAAGGTCGCAGCGGCTAAAGATAATGATTGGACAAGGCCAATCTCGATTGAGCTCGGCTCCTGATCCAATGATTTGACCATCGCCGTGTCTGAGGTAACTGATTTGAGCATGATTCCCTACCGCTCCCGGCTGAACAGGTGAGTGCCGTTATCTTTTCCCGCTGCTATATATTAGCCAGCAAAAAATAAGTCTCCGACGATTATCTGTCGGTGTTCCGGCCCAGCCAGTATTTAAGTTTATATTAATTTAACGCTGATTAATTACTTCCTGTAAGCAGCGCGTTGAATAACAATTTTTCAGCCAAATAGATAATAACCTGCTTATATTGTTCCCTATATATTTCCAAAATATTAAAGATATTTTAAGATTCACTTTGTCCCGACCACCAAGCAGAGCAAAGTATTAAAATCACCACCTATTTGCAAGTAACAAATATCAGATTAAAGAGTGGTGAAAAACGGGCGACGGCATACGCCGGCTAGCCTGCCCGAACAGCACTAAAAGAAATACCACTAAGTCAAAGCACACACCATCTGCCATTAGGACTATGCCTACATTAGGTATAATTACATATCTATATAGCCATACCTTTACAAAAGACCTGCAGCCCCCACCAATAGCCAGAACAATAGATAGATATCAAAAGCACTTGATAAATAAAATGCACCATCTAGGTAAAACCCTAGGTTCAGTGAACGCGATTATATGATATTTCTATTTAGTACTTATTCGGCTTTATTGGTCTAATTTCATTTTTCAGCGAAGTTAAAGGTGATATTGTGTTATTAAATAGTCCAAGCCAGACTGGTTTCAATAATTTAACACCGTATAACCACCCTCCAATAGAAGCTTTGATGTTTGGCTATTTTCTCGAGCCCACCCGTATTTCAGGCGGTAATGGCGTTTGCGGCTTACATTTTAATCCGTGTTAACTCCGGTTTTGGCTGCACACGAAAGTCGCCCGCCGGATGCGGGGACTTTTTATATTCAAGGATTGGAGTAATCAGTACATGGGGTTTGGAACAACAGTACGAGCAGACAGCGGCATACGCTCAGCCCTGCTAAGTGGTCAATATGGCGACTTTGTGCTGGCATTTGGGGTTATAGCCATCGTCGGCTTGATGATCCTGCCGCTGCCTTTAGTCGTGATAGATATACTGGTAGCCGTCAATATCCTGATTGCGGTCAGCCTTTTGTTACTTTCCATCTATGTACCATCACCACTGGCCTTTGCCAGCTTTCCAAGTGTCATTCTGCTCAGCACCCTGTTCAGGTTATCTCTGTCGATTGCCATTACCCGGCTGATACTGCTGGACGCCGATGCCGGTCATATCATCGCCACCTTCGGCCGGATGGTCGTTGGCGGTAATCTGGTGGTCGGTATAGTGGTGTTTATCATTATTACAGTGGTGCAGTTCATCGTCATCGCCAAGGGAGCTGAGCGGGTGGCTGAGGTAGCGGCCAGGTTCACTCTGGATGCCATGCCCGGGAAACAATTGTCCATCGATTCCGATCTTCGGGCCGGCCTGATCGACAAGGATGACGCACGTAGTAAGCGGCGCACACTCGAACGCGAAAGCCAATTGCATGGTTCACTCGACGGCGCAATGAAATTTGTTAAAGGGGATGCCATTGCTGGTATTGTAATTCTGATCGTCAATATTCTTGGCGGGCTGACGGTGGGGGTGATACAGAATGATCTTTCCCTGGCGGATGCTGTGCATACCTACAGTGTACTGACTATCGGTGATGGACTGGTGTCCCAGGTTCCCGCCCTGCTCACTTCAATCGCGGCCGGTTTACTTATTACCCGTACCGGCGGTGAGGATACTGATACCCACCTCGGCACAGCCATCGGCCGCCAGTTTGCGGCTTATCCCAGAGTATTTGTCATTGGGGGCATCCTCTCCCTGTTGTTAACGCTGGTACCGGGATTCCCGTGGCCCGTATTCCTACTGCTGGGTCTTGTACTGCTGGGTTGGTCAGCCTGGAAGAACCCACACCCAGTTCTGCTGCAATGGTTTCCCGGCCTAGAGAGGAAGGACACTGAGGAGAATACGCAGGACACCGATTCCGGCCCCAGGCCGCTTGAGCCGCTGGCACCGCTGGCGTTACATGTATCTGGCCTGCTGCTGGAAAGCATGGGGGAGATGTCTCTGCGGTCGGCGATGGCGGGTGTTATCGAAGACCTGCGATCCGCCTATGGTGTTCCAGTACCGGCAGCTGTGGTGGTGGAAGACAACAGCCTTGCCGACAACAGCTATCAACTGCAGTCTTATGCCGTACGGCTGGCCAGCGGCGTGTTACATCCCCAGCAGTTTTTTGCGCTGCAACAGGACAACCTGCAGATTCCGGCGCGGCTACTGGCACCGCCCAAAGGGGCAAATGATGAAGGCGTGCCTCTCCAACGGGACCATATAGATGACTCCGCTATCCCCACGTTGTTTATTCCCGAACTGCATGGCCACTGGCAGACCCATGAAAAAACCGAAAGGCCAGAGCATAGACTTCTAACCCCCTTGGAGCTTCTGGTTGCCCACAGCCGTCAGGCCCTGAGCCGTCACCTGCCGATGTTCATGGGCATACAGGAGGCTTCCAACATGGTCAATCAATGGGCGCAGACCTACCCGGACCTGATCAAGGAAACCTTGCGGGTGGTCCCTCCACAACGGTTGACCGATATCCTCAAGCGGTTGCTACAGGAAGGGGTTTCAATCCGTAATCTTCGCGACGTCTTCGAAGCCGTTGCCGATGCGGGCAGCCGGGAAAAGGATCTGCTGATTATGACTGAACTGGTACGGCAGAACTTAAAACAACAGATCAGTCATCGCTATACCGATGACCAGCATCGCTTGCGGGCAATCCTGGTGCATCCCGATCTGGAAGAAAATATCCGTCAGATCTGCCGTAACCAGCAGCCCACCCAGCCCGTCACATTGCCGCCGGAAACCTATGCGCACCTAACCGACCAACTGCAGCAATTCCTGCGCAATTGTTATCAGTACCCAAAACCAGTGGTGGCGTTATGCAGTTCTGACGTCCGCCGTTATGTTCGCCGCCTGCTGGAAGACGATTTCTACCAGTTGCCTGTGCTCGCCTACCAGGAGTTGGTAGGTAATGTTCAAATTCATCCAGTGGGACACTTGAGTCAATGAATTCACAAGCGTTATCCGTAAATTCCGGCAGGACCTACCGCCGGTTGTTGCTCGGCCTTGTCATGCTTACCGGGCTGGTGTCTGCTATCGACGCGTTGGCCCGGCCACTACCATTCCTGCAGTCGGAGGATGCAACCTATCAGTTAAAGAATGACTCACTGGTCACATTTTTGCAGCGCTTCCTGGGAGACCAGGGCCTGCGTAGCGTGCTCAGTATAGCGCTGCTGGAGGACGAGCGGACCCTCAACGGCTTGCGACGCGGCCGACCGGAAAAAATCTTTACCAGCATTATCAACTCCAACGGTCTGGTCAGTTACTACGACGGCTTGACCGTCTATATCTATCTGGCGGAGGAAATGCGCCGGGAATTTCTTGTCGTTCCTGAAGAAAACGCTCGTATGCTGCAAAGGGTAATTGGTCGCATGCAGCTTAGCGATGCCGAAAACTACACCCGCGTCGATACCGAGACCGGATTGGTCGAAATTTCCGGCGTGCCTCGCTATGTGACTCAGGTCCAACGGTTGGTCAATGTGGTGGCAGAACGAGATGCCAGTCAGCAAATGGCCTTCCATTACATTCCGTTGAAATATGCCTGGGCATCCGACAGAACCTTTACCGTTGGCAGCCAGGAGGTGAAGGTAGCGGGCGTCGCTACTGTCCTGCAGCGGGCGATATATGGCCGCAGTAACAATCAGAGCTATTCCGGCGTGGAGGAACGTACCCTTTCCGCCAGTGCCGGCTCATTACGCGGCAAGGGTCTGGCAGCACGCAATGGTAATGATCGTCGCACCCGGGTTCTGACCCTGACTGACGGCAAGGAACTGGTCACCGGAGAAACAGGTCAGAACGGCGAGTATGGCGACAACAGCCTGATGGGGCTGAGCGTCGATAATGGCAGCGGCCCCGGAGTCGTCGCCGACACCCAGCATAATGCCATTATTATTCGCGATTATGCCGACCGTATTCCCCTTTACCTCGAACTGGTCAAGGCCTTGGACATTCCCTCCCAGGTCATAGAAATTGAGGCCACAATTATCGATGTGGATACCAGCAAGCTGCGCAAGCTCGGCGTGGAATGGCGCTACTCGGATAACGAAAGCAATGGTGAAGTATTGTTCGCGGATGAGGGCGTCAAACAGAATTTTGTGGATGTGCTCACCGGAGGCAGTGTGCAGTTGCTCGACCAGATCCCAGGATTTCAGATCGGTGCCATCATCGGTGATAAAAATCAGTTTATTACCCGTATCAACGCACTACAGCGTGAAGGAGTGGTATCACTAAGTTCGCGACCCAAGGTGGCAACCCTTAATGATATGGAAGCTGTTATTGAGAGCAGCCGGTCACTTTATGTCCCTGTTGAGGGAGCCTATGAAGTGGATCTGTTCAAAGTGTTTTCCGGCACTGTTTTACGGGTTACACCACATGTCATTGACGCCGACTCGCAGCCGCAAATCCGTCTGATCGTTGCGGTGGAAGACGGCAACGTTGATATCCTCGAAGACTCGGGAACGCCGGTGGCAACCCGCAATGCAGTGACCACCCAGGCTGTGATCAATGCCGGCTATAGCCTGCTCTTGGGGGGACTTAACAGAGACGAGGAAGTGACCTCAGTCAGCAAAGTGCCCTTACTGGGAGACATCCCTGTACTAGGCCGCCTGTTCCGCTCCGAATCCAGAGACCGGCGCAATTCGGAACGATTGTTTCTAATTTCCCCCCGTATCAAATTACCCGATGGCTCGGAGGATATGCTGTCCCAGTTAAGAACCTCCGGCTCAGACAGACTAATCAAACGCCAGGGAGCATGGCCGCAAAACCGGACATGCCAAGGAGATTGCCGTGACGAACTCGGCAGTGACCACCTCATCGTATTCTGATCCGGCAAAGCCGTCACCGCAGACCGGTGATGAGCTGTTGCCCTGGCCTGTATCCGCCAATGATGAGGCGGAAGCCGGGCTGATCCAGGTGCGCTCGGGTTTACATCAGAACGCGGAATTTATCTGTCGGCAGCAGGATATGGTGGTCATCGGCGCCGGCGAGGATTGCGACATGGTGCTCTCCGACCCGGAGGTTGCTCGCCACCATTGCCTCGTGGTCCTTGGTCAGGAGGGCTATCTGGTCCGGGCACTGGATGCCTCCGTGCAGGTTCAGGGGAAGCCGCTTAACCCGGGCGAACAATTGAAAGTGCCTGCCGGTGTTGCCATAAGTTTGGCCGACATTTCTATTGCACTGCATCCTCACCTGACGGTGGAACCTGAGCGGAATCCCAGGCGTCGATTTGCCCTGGCAGCTTCGTTGGCAGTGGTCATGCTGGCCTCTCTCACAGGAATATGGGCCGGCATCGGGTATTCCGGCACAACGTCTTCCGCTCTTCAGAAAATTGAGGCACTGCCGGCTCCAGGTGCCGGACCGGCAGAACATGAGATAAAGGATCGTGATCTGGCAGGCCATGTTAGTGAGATATTGCGCCTGTCCGGCATCCAGGCCAAAACCCAAAATCTGGCATCTGGCCAAGTTGAAGTGAGTGGCCGGTTTACTGACGTTGGGCAGTTGGAAAACATCATCCATTCCAGAGCCATGCAGGATATCCGGGGATTGCAACAAGTAGTGGTGAAGAATCTCTTGGAGCCGACCAAAAGTACCCCACAGCATACCGATGACAATGAAATTGCCCGGGTCATTACCGGCACTGACCCCTATGTCGTGACCCGGGATAATGCTCGTTATTACCCCGGAGCTGAGCTTGCTGACGGCAAACGTATAGAACGGATTCAGCAGCAAGGCGTGGTGGTGATTTCCGCCTCCGGGGAAGAGGTAATGCTGGAACCAGGCAGCCTGCTGTACTGATCGCTTCAGGGCAACAGTGGCACATGCCACAGACAAATAGACAACAACAGGAATAACAACAACAGCCTGATCTGACGGGCGCATCAACCAACCTCAAAAAGGAGATGAACATGACGAATGTAACCGCGACCACTGACCTGACTCAGGCAGCTCTGTCTGCCAACAGCGGGTCCGCATCCTCACAGCCCTCTGATCTGGGCAGCTGGTATGAAGCCATGGCAAAGGCATGGGGGAGTGCGCTCGACAATCAGGCTAACCGGGTCACCACATTGTCCGAGCAGATTGGCAGCGACGGCCAGGACAACCCCTCCACCATTACCATGCTGACTGCCGAGAGCCTGAGAATGCAGTTTCTATCCAACAATGCCTCGACAGCGACATCCAGTGTTGGTCAGGCTCTGGAAGCATTGGCTCGTAAATAACCTCAAGCCCGTCTAATGGCTATCGGCTAGGACAATCCGGCAGGCGTCTGCAGTTTGACGCCGGCAGCTATCGGCTCGGTAACGCCTGAGAAATCAGCGCCGATTGTTAGCCGGCTTGTTGCATAGCCGAGGTTTGTAATACGGCGAAGGCTCACGAGATAACAAATGGAGAACGACTATGGTCGATGCAGTTTCCACACAGGTATTCGATCTGCTCCCGGTGGACGCCAGCGGCGCTACCGGAGTAGCGCAACAGGCTCAGGTCTTTGATGTGGCCAATTTTGAAGCCGGATTTGAGCAGGCTGCGCCACAGGTTGCGGCCGTTGAACAAAGCCAGAGCGGGGGATTCAAGGCTGCGGTGCAGATGTTGGATTCGCTGAATGGCGGGATTGAGTCTATCGGTGGCGACGCCAAAAGCATTTTGGCGAATACCAATCAGATGACTCCCGGAGAGATGATCTCTCTGACCATGAAGGCACACCACTTTTTATTTCAAAGTGAGCTGACTGCCAACATCGCCAATCGCACTTCGGAAGGTGTGCAACAGCTGTTTCGGCAGCAGTCGTAGGAGATGGGGATTTTGCATGGATGTTCATAGAAGGAAAGCCCGGGCCTTGTTGCTGGGCGGCTTTCTCCTGCTGGCGGGATGTAATCAGTCACCGCTTTACAGCAACCTGACTGAACAACAGGCCAACGAAGTTGAAGCCGCTTTATTGCAGGCCAGTGTGGAAGCGTCCAAAGTCAGGGCGGAAAACGGTGAGGATTGGGCGATTACCGTGTCCCGTGAGCAATTACCAGAGGCGATGGCCGTCTTGCGTGAACGGGGTCTTCCCCGTTTCAACAACCTTTCCATGGGTGACATTTTTCGCAAGGAAGGGTTTGTTTCCTCGCCTCTGGAAGAAAGGGCACGATATCTCTATGCCCTATCACAGGAGCTTTCCGCCACTCTGATGGAAATAGACGGTGTCGTGTCCGCTCGCGTGCATGTGGCCTTACCGGAACAGGGACTGCTGGATGAGCACAAACCCTCGGCGTCCGTTTCCGTGGTTATTATCCAGCAACCTTCGGTGGATTTAAGCATCCATGAGACGGATATCAAAGCCATCATCACCGATGGCGTGGAGGGTCTGGATGACGTTAACCGGGTCACCGTGAAGTTTTTCACCCGGCGTGCATCCGGCGTTTCGGCCACCGCAGATTTGCCATTGACCGCACAACGCTCGGATAACCCGGCATGACGACAGAACACTCAACGACAAGTATTAGTGAACAAAGTAACCTTTTGGTTAATAGAGCGCTCTGCGAAGCAGACAGCGACTGGTTTCGCCGGACTGACACTAACGATGGCCCGACGCCATTGCCGCCTGAATTGGTGGCCATTGCCCGACAGCAATGGCGTGGCCGACAATATCTCGCGCAGATGCTAAAAACCCAGAGGCCGTTTCAACGCCCCATTGATGCTGAGCCGATTCTGGCGATAGGAATCCGCGGGGCAGCAATGATCAATTGGCTTAGCAGACCGATTAAAGCACTAGAGCCGCAACTACTAATTATCGGGGCAAGTGTGATGGCCCCTGCCATACGGGAGCAAATTCAAAGGCAGGCGGTGCTGTTCTGGCGGAATCTACTAGGGGATGAAACCTATGCCCAGATATTGTCTCGTCGTCGCGGCCTTAATGCCGCTGAACTATGCCGACAATCAACCTCTGCCCTGCTTAACGCAACCTCGAAATTCAACGTGGCAGGCCATGCTGGCAGTGCAACTGCAAGCCCAGCAAAGGTAGAAAGCGCAGCCATCACCTATCCAATGCTGGAGCGGAACTTGGTTTACCTGGGACTACAGGAGCTTTGGTGTTTCCTGCAACAGTACATGCCGGTGGTCGCCGACCGCGCCCGCCTGTTAATTCCACCCAGGTATTTTGATCCCAACTATGTCGTCCAGCTTAAAACAGGAGAAATGGTTGCAGTCCTGTCTGCTTGGATAGCAGAAGAAAGTATTGAACAGGGCCACAGGGAGGAACTACCTTCATGATCAGGCTCGCCGCAACGAAGCAATGGCAGCTCACTACTACCTCCCGGAGAATACCGGCAGACGCTGCCGATCAATATCTGCAAAGTTGTGACCTACTCACCAAAGCCCGGGAGATCCATGACCAGGCCCTGGAAAACGCCACAGATTTGCAAACCCAGGCCTACACCGAGGGCTATCAGTCAGGCCTGAGGCAGGCACAACAGGAATTGCTTGAAAGCATGCTGACGGCCACTGCAGACACCCGCCGATTTCAGGACAATCAAGAGAAGCATATTTTGACGCTGGCCGTGGCCATTGTGCAGAGAATGTTGCCGAAGCTGTCCGCAGAAGAATTACTGTTGTCCATGCTGCGCGAAGCTTTTTCCGAACTCCAGGGAGAGCGTCAACTCCAGGTCTACGTAAATCCGGCCCAGAGATCAATCACCGAGACATGGTTAAAGCAGTGGCGGCTTGAACATCCGGATATTAGTCGGCTGGAAGTGGCGGAAGATCCAGACCTGGATCTGTTGAGCTGTCGGGTTGAATCGGAATTGGGAGTGTTGTCGGTAGATCCGCTTAAGGTTCTGGATAGTTTACAGCAGGCCGGTGATGACACTTCGGCTTCTACCCGTTGAAGGTGATTAATATGGATTCCAGGGATAGCCATTTGCAATTACTGAACAGTGTACGCAGTACCAAACTTGTGCATCGTGTCGGTAAGGTGGCCGAGGCTTACGGCACCTTGTTAAAAGCCACGGGCATCGAGGCACGTATCGGCGAAATCTGCGATCTCGTTGATCCGGACCATAACCACACTCTGAAAGCTGAAGTGGTGGGAGTGCAGGGTCACTTCCTGCTGCTCGCCCCCATGGGAGAATTGGAAGGTGTGTCCACACGCATGGAGGTTCATCTTTCCAACCAGGGTAATTGGGTGGGTGTGGACGAACGCATGTTGGGTCGGGTGGTGGATGCCTACGGCAGACCTATCGATGGCAAGGCCGAACTGGAGTGGCGCCAGCGGGTGCCTGTCTACCAGGAATCACCGGACCCGTTACAGAGGCTATCAGTTAACCAACCCCTGATCACGGGAGTGAAGGCTCTCGACAGCCTGTTGACCACCGGTCTCGGCCAGCGCGTGGGAATCTTCGCTGTCGCCGGGGGTGGCAAAAGTACGTTGCTGGGCATGCTGGCTCGAGGCGCTGCATCCGATATTAATGTCATTGTGCTGGTGGGTGAACGTGGCAGGGAAGTCAGGGAGTTTATGGAGGACAGCCTAGGAGAGTCCGGCCTGAAACGTTCCGTCGTGGTGGTGGCCACGTCTGACCGGCCGGCTCTGGAACGAGCCCGGGCGGCCTGTGTGGGGATGGCGCTGGCGGAATATTTTCGTGACCAGGGCCTGCGGGTCATGCTGATGATGGACTCGGTGACCCGCTATGCCAGGGCTTTGCGCGATGTCGGGCTGGCGCTGGGGGAACCTCCGGTGAGAAGAGGCTTTCCTCCTTCAGTGTTCTCCATGCTGCCACGTTTGTTTGAACGCGCCGGCAATAACGACAAAGGTTACATCACCGCGTTTTATACGGTATTGCAGGAAGACGAACAGGAAGGCGAAGACCCTATTGCAGAAGAGGTTCGTTCATTGCTGGATGGCCACATTATTCTTTCCCGCAAACTGGCGGCAGCAGCTCACTACCCGGCAATTGACATCATGCGAAGTGCCAGCCGGGTGTTCGAAAAGGTGACTCAACACGAACATCAGCAACAGGCCAGACAGATCAGGAAACTGCTGGCCAAATACCAGGAAGTCGAATGGCTGATTCAATTGGGCGAATACAAGCCCGGGACCGATACTGAAGCCGATGAAGCTATTGCCAGAAAGGACACCATCCGGGAGCTGTTACAACAATCTGCCCATGATTGTGTCGCTTTTGAGGAAACTCGAACCCGGATGCAGGAAATAGCTTCCTGAAGCAATGAGAGATTAGCCAGGATATCGAACGAGGGAGACCAGGATGTCAGAACTAATTTTTGCCGGTGATGAGCGCTTGATGATTGTCAAATTCGGGCGCTTGCTGACTCTCTGTTTGCAGCGCCTGCGACAGTTGGAGATTCAGTTGGCCGAGTTACAGAGCCAGCAAGCGGACAGGCGACTGCAATTGGACCAGGCCATGCAGACCCTGAGGGAAAGGCTGCAAGATCGCAGTCTTCTGTTGGAGCAGTGGGGGCTCTCAACAGAGGAGTTACCCGATTCCCACCTGGCTCAAAAACGCTCCGCCTATATCGAAACGGTAAACGCGCAGGTTCAATTGCAGCGGCAAGTAGTGGATGAGGCCAGGCGTGCCCTGGAGACGATTGCCGAGAGCCTGCGAGAGCTGCGCCTGAAGTTGCAGCGCCAAAGGTCCCGCCGCGACCAGCTTGAATCAATGATCACCAAGCTGCGCCGACAACAACAGCGAAGCCAGACCCGTCGGGCAGAGGGGCTAGTGGAAGAACGCTATTGTCGGCGCAGGACAGTGTAGGCAACAGGACAGTAAGTGTAAGCAACAGGACAGTATAAGCACCAAGACAGTATTAATAGCCGGACAGGGAATCTGTCAGGAATGCCCTGGTAGCTACCTGAAAGGTAGGGGTAGCGATACTGAGAAAGTATCTGAATAGCAAGGTAGTTCAGTAGTTCTCAAGAAGGTAGTTCAGTAGTTCGACAGATCCGTGTCCTATGAAAATCAAATCGAATGTATCAGTTGGAAATTAAATCGGCAGTCATATGGAATATCGTTTAATTAGTGCATCAGAAGCCGCCAATCGGTTATCCAGACAGGGAACAGATATTCATCAGGCCCTGACGCGAAACCCAGGTAACACCTCCGAAGCTGATCACCAAGATCAACGTCAGCGTTTTGAATCCCTAATCCAGGGTATGGGCAAACGCCACCGGGAAACCTCCGGCGGACTCAAGGAGGATGACGCCTCAGAAAGCGCCAAATCTGAACGCAATAAGGCCTCCAAGAACCAGGAGGGCCGCCCCCCAGAAGATTCGGTAGATGAGTTCGACAACGAACCTGGAGACCGGTTACACCGCGAAATACTTCCTGACGATAGACACAATTCAGGTAAGGACAACGGGCATTACCTGCACCTGAGCTTGCCTGACAGCAGTCAAAAACCACCAGTAGCCCAACCCATGGTCAATTCCGGACAATCTCCTGATGTTCGACTGGCTACAGATATTCAACTGGACAGTATCGATGACTTGATCCAGGGACAGGTGCAAAGACTTTTGATCAACGCCAAACAATCCGCCTGGCAACCTACCGAAACGGTACAAATCCAGTTGCAGGAACATCTCATACCGGGAACCTCGCTTCGGCTGCAAATGGTAGGTCAGGGTAGCTGGCAATTGGTGGCCAGTTGCCAAAGCCATGAAATCAAAGACATCCTGCAAAAAGCCCTGCCCCAGCTTCAAACCCGTTTCAGGGATCGTCGCCTGGGAGACCTGGATATCCTCGATATTGAAGTTCTGGCACTGTAAGGAGAAAGCATGAAAATGGATAGTGCCGTCCGGCGAGGACGAATACTGCTGCAACCTCTTACCTGGCTGGCTCTAATGCTGGTCCTGAGCGGGTGTAGTCATAAACTGAAACCACCTGAAGGGGAACATATCCCCCAGGTTTTAGCGGTAAAGTCGACTACCAGCTTCTGGAAAAAAAGCGTTAGGTATGCCTATAGACCACACCTTTCCACATTCAAGGATGCACAGGGGACAATGTGGGAACTGGCCTATCAGGATGTTTACTGGGGCGAAGGAAACGCCTCAAAGGCAGACACGATTCTGCTGGTCCACGGCCGTTGTGCCAACATGGGGTACTTCAGCCAGCTGACAGCAGCGCTGGCGGCACAGGGAATGCGGGTGATTGCAGTGGATTTGCCCAATTACGGGAAATCACTCCCGGGTAATTTGGACCGGCCTCTCGAGCGCAGCCTGCAGAGCACCCGGGAAGTTGTTCACCAACTGTTGCAGTACCTGCAGATTCAGCGGTTTCACCTGTTCGGGCACAGCCTGGGAGGACAATGGGCTATTGGCTATGCACTGGACTACCCTGCCAGCGTGACCAGTCTGGTTCTGGAGTCACCTTATGGATTGGAGGAATATCCAACGGAGGTCTTCACCTCGTCAGAAGCACCGGTAAAACTGTTTGATCCCTCACTGGCGGCCAGCCAGCAGGCCTGGGCCGAAGTCTGGAATCCTTTGGGGCACCTAGAAACCGAAATGTTTCGCCCCGAGGCGGAAATTCGCGCCAGGCACTATTTTAAAAAACTGAATCCGGAAACGGGGGCGCTTGAAGAATCCCCCATCGGTCTGTTTTTATCGATGAATCAGGACTCCGCTTTTTTTACTCAGGCAATGGTCCAGAGTTCTGTTGGCAATCTGACCGAATACAACCGCTATATCACCACCTGTGTGCGCGATATCTACGCCATGGGAGTGGAAACCCGCCTGGAAGACCCCGCCAGCCTCACCAAGCGTCTGGCCCTGCTGCGAATGCCAATACTAATGTTGTTCGGCGCGCAGGACCCATTTCTGCCCAACACACCACTGACCGGCCATCAGGACCTGACAAATGACCTTATCCGCCCGGCCTACATCCGCCTCGCCGCCGCAGGTGCCCAGCCGCTGGCAGTGATCTATGCCAAAGCGGCACATGTCCCCCATGTCGATCAACCTGCCCGTGTCGCAAAAGACCTTATCCGTTTTGTACAGGACAGAAAAGTGGAGAGCGAGACCCTGAATCCACTGACATCGATAGCTCCGTAAGCCAGGACGCTGATTGCGGGCTCCTGATAGCAACCTGACCGCAATTGCCTGAGAAGAGGGTTGTCTGAAAAGAGGGCTTCTGAAAACAAAGCCGCCAGATTGGGGCGAGTTCTCGTCGATTCAAAGTGCCATTGGTTGCGCTGTATACAAATGGACACAGCGCCACCCTTTCAGAACGCCCTATCTCTTCTATACTGAACTAAGGCGTCCCGGAAGGATGACTAAGGACCAAAGATCTCATGGCAGAATTGGATGAACAGGCTAACAGGCTGACACTCAAGCTGGTTTACTACGGACCAGCGCTAAGTGGCAAGACCACCAACCTCAGTGCATTGTATGAGTTAGTGGCACCGGAGCTGAAAGGCGACATGATGGTGCTGGAAACCCGCAATGACAGAACCCTGTTTTTTGATCTCTTCCCCATGGGTTTTGCCGCGCCCAGCGGCTTGTTGATTCAGCTCAAGCTCTACACCGTCCCCGGCCAGGTGGAACACGACAGTACTCGCAAGGCTGTTTTGTCCCGTGCTGACGGTGTCGCCTTTATCGCCGACTCGCAAACCAACCAGAGCTTCACCAACCTCGAGTCCTTTGAAAACCTGGCAGCCAATGCCGCCCGTGTCGGCATCGATTTTGACCGTCTGCCACTGGTGGTCCAGTTCAATAAACGGGATCTGACGAATATCCTGTCTGAGCAGGAGATAGCGGAGCGCTGGCAACCCAGCACCTGGTGGCCGGTGGTATTCAGCAGTGCCCTGCAGAATAGCGGCGTCATGGAAACTCTGGAGTTGCTGTTGCAGCGGGTATACCCGGTGCTGGATCAGGAGTTTGCCCTGGAAAGCTCGCATCACCTGAATTCTGAAACCTTTGTCACCGGCCTTCTCGGCCGCTAACCGCCATGGAGTGTTAGCTCGATGCCAGACCTGGACCCCAACCCTGACTCTGATGACCGGTTTGTTGCCGACCTCGATCCCGATTTTGCCCTCAGTGACCTGCTGATCCCAAAAGTTATTGAGCAGCTCCAAACCCGCCTGACCACGCTGCTGGGTCAAAAAACCTGCATCGTGGAATCTCCTGTCAGCGGCACGTCGACTGTCTACCCGGTACGCTACCAGATCAGTCCTATCGCCTATCTACAAACAGAAGCACCTGCAGAACAGGCCAAGGCTGCAGCATGCGTGGTTGAAGCCGTAATCAGCCAGGCTGCCCGCTACCGGCTGGCGGCCGTGGCACATCATGCTGTGGTACTTCAGGACTTTGAAGAACTACAGGTCAAACACCAACAGCTACAGGAATCAGAGGCCAATCTCCGAGCCCTGGCCGCGCAGTTGGAAGAACGGGTCGATGATCAGGTAAAACAGATCGAACTGCGCCAGCGCCAGGTCTACGAAGCTGAAAAACTCAGTGCTCTGGCCCAACTGGGAGCGGGAGTCGCCCATGAAATCAATAACCCGCTGGGCTTCATTCAGTCCAATATGAGCAGCGGCATAGACTATCTGCGGGAAATCAGCCTGGCATTATCCGCTTTGGCGGAGGGGCAGGATTTCAACATGGTTTATGCAAAATTTGACCTCAATTATACCGTTGAGGATCTGCAAACCCTGATGAAGGAATCCCAGGAGGGCGTTGGCAGGGTCGCCCGTATTGTCAAAGACTTGAAAGGCTTCGTCGGTACCGACGCCACCAGCCGCCAGCCGATGTTGATGAGAGAGCTGTTGGACAGTGTCTGCAATCTTGTCCACCCCCTTTTGGGTGAACAGATCCAACTAAGCACGGAATACAAGGACTCCACGCCCATACTGATCGACAGAGCCGCCTTCTGCCAGGCCATCTATGCCATCCTGTTGAATGCCGTCCAGGCAATACGCGACAGCGGTACAATCCAGCTGCGGTGTTGCGAACTCGACAGCAAAATCATTATCAACATCGAAGACAATGGTTGCGGAATGAATTCCAACACCCTGGCGAGGATTTTTGACCCTTTTTTTACTACCAAGCCGGTGGGCACTGGTACCGGACTGGGAATGACCGTATGCCGGGATATCATACGGGCCCACGGCGGCGATATTCAGGTGAGCAGCGAGCCTGGCCAGGGCAGCCAGGTCCAGATCGAATTGCCGGTCTCCTCCTAACCAGCCAATGAGGTAGCTTATGTCCCGCTTTGCATCATTGTTTGTTAACCAGCAGGATTCCGACACCAACGAGGAGCCGGTAAAGGGTAGGACCGTTTATAACATCCTGCTGGTTGATGATGAACCCGCTGTGCTCAGCGCTCTGACCAGAGTATTCCGCAAAGAAAGTTACCGGATTCTGGCCGCTAACAATGCCATCGAAGCCCTGGCTTATTTTGAACAACAGCCGATCCACCTGATGATCTCCGATTACAAAATGCCGGGCATGACCGGCGCCGAGTTGCTGCGCAAGGTCAAGGAACTTTCCCCCGACACCATTCGCATCATGTTAACCGGCCATGCTGACACCACAGCGGTGATGGCAGCCATCAAAGATGGCGCGGTTTACCGTTTTATCCTCAAACCCTGGAATGACGATGATCTGCGGGTAACCGTTGCCCTGGCCCTGGAGCAATACGACCTCATTCAGAAAAACAAGCAACTGGAACAAACCACCGTCCAGCAGCAAAAAGATCTAGCGACGTTTTCCAAACTAGCCCAGCAGAATCGCAGCCAGCTCGCCCTGATGCTGCACAAGCACAACCTGCTGAACAAACAACAAGTGCAGGAGATTTTCAAACTGCAGCAATCCCGCAAACAACCGGTGATCAAGCTGTTAGTGGAAAAACAGTGGATTGACGAAAAGAAGCTGCTCAGCCTGCTGAAAAAGGAAATGTTCTTTGAGGAGGTTGCGCTGTCCGAATTCCAGATAGACCCTGCGGTACTCTCGCTCATTCCCAAAAATTTCTGCCAGAAGCAATTAATCATACCTCTTAAGGTGACCGGCAAACGCCTGTTGCTGGCCATGGCAGATCCTCTCAACGTAGAACTGATCGAAGAGCTAAGCTTTACCACTGCGTTGCAGATTGATCCGGTCATCACCACCCTCAGCAACGTGGAAAAGAAACTGCAGGAACTTTTTGGCGACGACGACGCCAGCATCAAAGATCTTGAAAGTATCGTCATGGGGGTCGATCCATTCGAGGGAATCGAAGTTGTTATCGAAGACGAAGATGATGAGTCCCTGGAAGATCTGCTCCGCGAAACCGAACAACCCCCTGCAGTGAGACTGGTTAATGCCATTATCATTGAAGCGCTGCGGCTGGGTGCCAGTGACATTCATATCCATCCACGTACCAATCAGGTGGTGGTGCGCTATCGTATCGACGGTGTGCTGGAGGACAAGATCCGCATTCCCCACAACATGCATATGTCGCTGGTGTCGCGCATCAAAGTGATGTCGGAGCTGGACATCAGTGAACGCCGCCGTCCCCAGGATGGCAGGATCACCGTCAAAACACCCATGCAGGTGGTGGATCTGCGTATTTCCACTCTGCCGACCCTGAATGGTGAAAAGGTGGTCATGCGGGTACTGGAACGCAACTCCTCGGTAAAGAATCTCAATAGCCTGGGTCTGTCAGAGATCAATGCCAAACGCCTGGAGGCCTCTATCAACAGACCCCAGGGCATGATCCTGGCCACCGGGCCTACCGGCAGCGGTAAAAGCACCACCCTGTATGCTCTGCTGCAACACAATGCCAGCAGCGAAAAGAACTACGTCACGATCGAGGACCCGGTAGAATTTTATCTCGATATGGCCGGCCAGGTGTCCGTGCGGGAAAAGATCGGCCTCAGCTTCGCTTCAATTCTCCGAGCCATATTACGCCAGGACCCGGACATCATCCTGCTGGGTGAAATACGTGATTTTGAAACTGCCGAGGTCGCCCTGCACGCCGCCCTTACCGGCCATCTGGTGTTCTCCACCCTGCACACCAATTCTTCGGTCGGTACCATTGCCCGGCTACTGGACCTGGGCATCAAACCCTTTGTGGCAGCTCAGGCCCTGGAGTGTATTATCGCGCAACGGCTGGTGAGGAAGATCTGTGAGCATTGCCGGGAGGAAATTCCCCCCAATGAAGAAGAAGTCTACCTGTTGGGAGCACTCTTTGACGATCCGCAACTGAAAACCTATCAGGGTCGTGGCTGTCCTAAATGCAATAACGGCTACAAGGGTCGCATCGGTCTGTACGAAGTACTGACGATGACTGACGAGCTCCGCCACCATATTGCCGGTGGTGCCTCCAGCAAAGAGCTGCAGGAAATCGCTGTCGCCAATGGCCTGGTGACATTGATTGCAGATGCCAAGACCCGGGTTCACAATGGCCTGACTACCACGTATGAAGTCTTGAGGGTGCTGGGAACACAGATAGAAATTTAACAGCCCGGTACCTGATCGTGACACCCGGACCTATTCGCAATGGCATTAAGAAAAAGTCTCCAGCCAGCTCACTATCAGCAATTAGGGATGCCCTTCACCACTCCGGTAGAAGTTCAGGGTCTAACCCGGCCCAGCCTGCTTGGCGAGAACTCTTTGCTCGAACAGCAATTCCAACTGCCTCAGTTAACGTCGGAGGATATCAATCTGCTCAGTGCAAACACTCGGATTACCGCCTTTGCCAGTGTCTACGCCGGGCATCAGTTTGGTGACTACAATCCCCGCCTGGGTGACGGTCGATCCGCTTATATAGGTGCACTAGCCGACAGCCGGAAAGAACTTTGGGAGGTACAGTTGAAAGGTTCCGGTATAACGCCCTTTTCGCGTCTCGCCGACGGCCGCGCCACTATGGCAGGCTGCCTGCGGGAATACCTGATGAGTGAGCATCTGGCAGCTCTGGGGATACCTACGACTCGCAGCCTGGCGGCGATCGGCAGTGAGGAACGGGTGATCCGTAAAGCCAGCAGCGAACCTGCGGCGATTCTCGTTCGTGTCAGCCCCAGCTTTCTCCGCTTCGGCCACTGCCAGTATTTTTTCCACAACCAACAATATAGGCACTTACAGCAGTTGCTCGACTTCACCCTGACACATTACTACCGGGACTGCGGTCAGGCAGAAAATCCCTACGCTGCGCTGCTGACACAGATTGTTGCCCGCACTGCGGCACTAATTGCCCAATGGCAGGCCCAGGGATGGTGTCATGGGGTGATGAATACGGATAATTCCTCCCTCCTGGGATTGACCATGGACTACGGCCCCTGTGCTTTTATGGAAGCCTACAATCCACGTTTCAGCTGTAATCCGGCCGATGACTTCAGCCGCTATGCTTTCGACCAGCAGCCGGATGTCGGACGCTGGAACCTGGTGCGACTGGCCAACTGCTTTCTGCCCTGGTTAAGTCCAGAGGAGCTGCAGTCCATCGTCGACGAATATCCAAAGTTATATCACCGCTGCTACCAGAACTTGATGGCAAAGAAACTGGGTATCGAATCCGTGACTGTCGATATTCAGGAGACATTGATTGAAGATTGGCTGTCGCTGCTGGTAACCGGGCGAGTGGATTACACCACCAGTTTCCGAAAACTGACCGACGCGCAGTTCTCAGATCCATCACCGGAACTCTACCAAAGCTTCCATGATCAGGACGCCTTCGGGCATTGGTGGAATCGTTACCGGCAGGTCCTGAATAAACAGCCGGAACTAAAGCGCCGGCAGACGATGGCAGCACATAACCCAGCCCTGATATTAAACGCTTCGTTGATGCAGAAAGCCCTGACGGCCGCCGAACAACAGGATAGGGACACCATCAACCTGATATTGCAGGCATTACAACATCCCTTTGATGAGTTTCCAGAGATTTCAAAGTTGAACTCATGAACAGTCGCTGCGACACAGAACCGGCATAGGTCCTGACGGACTCTTTCCGGCCAACATCAATGACTGTTCAAGCCTTGTGAAGACTGACTTTATCAGCCCGAACCCTCAGGGGAACGATGCTGTTCCGGGCGCAAATATACTCAGGTCTGGGCGGCTGCCGGCAGAAAGGCGCCACCACCTGATTGCTCATGGCATTAAACACCATAAAAACATTGGAGCGCGGAAACGGCGTGATATTGCCGTTGGAACCGTGCATGGTGTTGCAGTCAAAAATAATCAGGCTGCCGGGTCTGCCGGTGGCAGTAACAATACCGCCATCCGCCACCAAACGGGCCAGGCAGTCGTCGCTGGGTATTCCCAGTTCCTGCTTTTTGAGGGACTGTCTGTAGTGATCCGCCGGTGTCTCCCCTTCGCAGCGTACATAGCGTCGATGAGAACCGGGAATCAACATCAATGGACCATTGTGCTCATAGTTGTCAGTAAGAATAATAGACATGCTCAGGGCACGCATTCGCGGCATGCCGTCCTCTACGTGCCAGGTTTCAAAGTCGGAATGCCAGTAGAATTCCTTACCCCGGAAACCCGGTTTGTAGTTGACCCTGGACTGGTGGATATAGATTTCATCGTTAAGCAGGTATTGCGCCAGCCCGGCGAGACGGTGATCACACATCAGCTGCTGGAATTTCCTGCTGACGGCATGGACTTTAAATATAGAGCGAATCTCTCCGGACCCCGGCTCGGTAATCGCCTGCTCAGCGAGTTTCAGATCCTCATCCAGACGCAGCCGCTCCAACTCCAACTGGTAGTTTTTAATCTCATCTTCACTGAACAGGTTTTCAAGAATGAGAAAACCCTGTTCCTCATATTGTTTTACCAATGCTGGATTAATTGGGCTCGCGGTATCAGAGTCGGCATAGACGACAGGATCCAAACGGGTGCTGATGGCACCTCCCACACCAGATCGTGAAGGATATAAATCCTGGATCTGTTCAGGCACTGCTCTATCAGTTGTCGTCGCACAACTGTCGTGGAGAATACTGTCCATCTTGTCCTCATTGCTGCAACACGTCAGATCTCATGTGTTCAGTAGGCATTTCAGACGCCGATGTTGTTGGTGTGCCAGATCGGATAAAAATCCTGACGGGATTGTGATCATTGACGCACACCAGGCGAGCTGAGATAGGAGCTACTCAGCAGGATTCATGCGTGCTGCTAATTCAATTATTACTTTGTATTCAAAATATAAAAATAAAAATCAAAACCGTATAAACCCTTATATATACGGTCAATACTATAATTCAGTGTCTATAATTTTTGAGACGATTGAATAGTACACTAATCATATTTCATGTCCAGATACAGATACCTGTAGCGTCCCCCATCAAAGGCTAAAAAGCACCTGCTTTGCGAACCATCATCCCGTGCTTAGGGTCATAACTGAAAATTGCGAGCAGCAATAAAACTATCATAGTGGAAAGGGTTACCACCAACGCGATGCCGTCGAGCCGGGAATACATCGCAAAACGGATCAGCTCCACCGCATAGGTGAATGGGTTAAAAGCACAGATACCGTATAGCAGTTCGCTGGATTCACGCATTTTCCACAAGGGATAAAGTGCCGATGACAGGAAGAATAACGGGAAGACCACAAAATTCATGACGCCGGCAAAATTCTCCAGCTGCCGGATCAGCGACGACAGCAACAACCCCATCGCCCCCAGCATCAGCGCCGCCAAAAGCGCTGCAGGGAACAAAAAGAGATACCCTTCCCAGGTGGTCTCGATGCCGAACAGGCAGCATATCAGAAGAAAACCGGCCACCTGCAACAACGATACAAGACCCGATGCCAGCAGCTTACTGATCAGCAGAAAGCCCCTTGCCGCAGGGCTGGTGAGCAGAATTCGCATGCTGCCCATTTCTCGGTCATACACCATCGATAGCGCACTCTGCATACCGTTGAAAAGCAGGATCATGCCGATCAGCCCAGGCGCTATATACACCTCATAAGTAATGTAGCTTTGATAGGGAGGAATAATGGCAATTCCCAGGGCCGCACGAAAGCCTGCGGCAAAAACACCCAGCCACAGCAAGGGACGAATCAGTGCGCTGATAAACCGGCTGCGTTGCTGAAAAAAGCGCAGCAGTTCCCGCCGCAGAATGCCTAGAAAGCACTGCCAGTATCCCATCCCGTTCATCGCGGTTCTCCGTCAGTCAGATCCGAATTATCGGTCAGGCAGCGAAACACGCCGGTGATATCATCGCAACCGAAGTGATAACAAAGCTGGCGGCTGTTACCCTGCACCGCAATATTACCCTCGTGCAACAGAATCACCTCATCGGTGTCACGGACCTCCTCCATCAAATGGGTCGCCCACAGCACACAAAGCCCCCGTTCCAGGCATAGTTGATGAACGCGGTCATTCAGGTAACGGCGGCTATCCAGGTCTAGCCCTGAGGTCGGTTCGTCAAGCAGCAATATTTTCGGCTGATGCAATAGAGCACGGACAATTTCCAGACGCCGACGATGCCCCCCGTTCAGTTGTCGCACCTTGTCTTGCAGACGGCCACTAAGATCAAAACACTGCATATCGTCCTGCATACGTTCCCGCACCACTCTCGGACTGAGTCCATGCAGCGCCCCCTGGTAGATCAGGTTCTGCTCCACACTCAGGTCCATATCCAGGGTACTTTGCTGAAACACGACGCCGATCTCCGCCAGCACCCTGGCCGGCGACTTCACCAGATCACGCCCAAAGAGCTCAATCTGTCCTGCCTGGGGAACAAACAGCCGGGTAAGTAACGCAAACAATGTACTTTTGCCCGCCCCGTTTGGACCCAGCAGGACATTGAAGTGGCCCTTGGACAGGGTGAAATCGATCTGGTCCAATGCCGGGCGGGACGAGCGGTTTGCGCCTTTGAGATAACCTCGGCGATGGCCATAATCATAGGCCAGACCACGGACACTTAGTGCCGGTTCAGCCTGGGAACAATAGGCGCCTGTCGATGCCTGCTCACCTATCTCCAGGATTGAGAATGCTACGTTCATGGCTTCACCGCGATGCCCCAGGGATAGCGCCCTACCTTGATGGACTTGATCACCTTAAGCTTATCCACATCGACAACGGAGACATCACCACTGACCCCATTGGAACTCAGCAACAAGTGCTGACGACTGGCAAACGCCATATGCCAGACCCGGCGGCCCACCAAAAGATAGTCCAGCACTTCATAGCTCCCGGCATCCACCACAGCAATATGGTTGGCAGGGCCCAGGGCAACAAAAGCATAGCGCCCGTCATCGGTGAGCTTCACCCCCACCGGCTGGATCTTGTCACGATGAACGCCAGGAATTTTGAATTCCAGAGTCTTGAAGATTTTGCGGCTCATCACATCTAACACCGTGACCGTGCCGCCAATTTCTGAAGAAGACCACAACAACCTGCCATCCAGACTGAACTCCACATGCCGGGGACGTTGGCCAACGACAGTGTTATCCACCAGTTGATGAGTTTCCGTATCTATCCAATGCAGCATATTGGTGGTTTCCGAGGTGTTCACCGCCCACTTGCCGTCGGGGCTGATCGCCATACCTTCAGGTTCGACGCCAACATCAATCTGGGCAATCACTTCGCGATTTTCGATATCCACCACGGTCACCACTGCATCATCCTCATTAGCCACATAAAGATGGCGGTCATTGGGGTGTAGGTAAAATTGCTCGGGGTCCTCCCCTGACGGCAGGTTGGTAATAATCTTCTGACTGTCCATATCCATGACCTGAATGGTGTCGTCATCACTGGCGCAGATAAACAGGCGAGAGAAAGTATGGTCAAAAGTGATTCCCCGGGGACGCTGGCCTACAGCAATGGTCTCAATAACCTCCAGGGTATCCAGATCTATCACTGACAGCGTGTTGTCCTTTTCATTGGAGACATAGGCTTTCTCCGCCCAGGCGTCAAAAGCACCGAGGCAGATCAGTAACGCTGCCGACATCAGGAACTTTCCAGCATTTGAAACCGAATTAGTTGAAGCCGAAACAGTTAACGGTCTGTATAAGCGTGTAGCTTTCATCTTTGGCTCCATCATTTAGGGCTCCAAATAAATCAGAGGATTAAGCAATCAGGGATTAAAACGACAGCGGGTTTCAGCCCGGTCATATCCCAAAGTGTCCAGATCGGTGACAGGATGCAGAAACCCTTCCTGGGGAGACTGACTCACCAACGCTCGCGGATGCACCAGCGGAATGGGCTGGCGCAGTTGGCCGTTCCATGACCGGAATGACAGTGATCGCCCTTTAAAACCTGCCAGTTGGAACCCGTCACCCAGCAGGGTCCGGTAAATGGCATCAGGCTCAATACTGCCAGCCTGTGTAACGGCCTCGGCTATGGCCCGCATGGCCACCCAGGCGGCATAATCCTTACTGTTCATCCAGCGCCCGGCGAGAACCTCAAAACGACTCTGCAACTGGGCTGCCCCCCACTGCTCCACTACCCGATGCCAAGCGACTGCAGTCAGCCCCTGTGTCCCTGCCACCGGCCGCGGATGCCAAGTGTTATAGAGAACATACTCGCCCACGTCCCCTAGTTCGTCCGCCACTAAGGTCACCTGATAGGTAGCGGTCTGGGTAAACAGCGGCAGTTCCTGCTGGGCGGTGCGACGCAGATCGGTATCAAATTTCCAGGTCCGGATATCGACGAAAACTCCCCCAAAGCGCTGGCCTGCCCGTTGTAATGCCCTGGCAAAAGCCGCGTCGCCTTGAGTACCGCCCTGGATCAACAGCCAGTGATTCCAGCGACGAGCAATCAGGAACTGCACCAACGCATCGGCCAACATGGCCCGACTAGGCAGTGTATGCAGCAGACCGGGACGGCATTGCTCTACCCGCAACTCGTCGTCGGCACTGCCAGTGTTAAAAACAATACTGCTGCCGACTTCGGGCAAATCCATCAGGGCTAACAAAGTCGCTGTGGGCAGGTTAGCGATGATCAGGCTGTGGTTTGCCTTTATTTGACCAGGCGCTGTTTGGGAATGTTCTGTTTGAGAAAGCACAGTTTGATCGGCAGGTGTTTCACTGGCAGCAAGCCAGGAACGGGCTGCCGCCAATGCCTCATCTACTGAACCGGTGACCCGGACATCCAGTTGGTAGTGCAGATTTAAAAAACGACCTGCCGTATTGTTATCCGCGACGCCCAGCTCTGCGCCCTTAAGGCCGCTATCCGCCGCTTCCGGCAGGATATTGGAAAGCACCGGCGGCTGTTCAACCTGCTGTTCCAGATAAAGTACGGAAATTGTTTGGGTTTGGGTTTGGGTTTGGGTCAGTGTCTGTGCATAGCACCATCCGCACAGGAGGGAGACCAGGCCGGTAAATGCTGCAGCGGTTATCCGCCTTCTGCTACATGCCCTGCCTGAATCGCCACTATCACCTGTCGTCGCTCGATGCCACATAAGGTTATCCCGCCCGTTGGTGCCCACTTGTTGGCAGGCCCATACATTATTTGTAGTTTTCCTAAGAATAACGTCGGATGTACCGGCACGAGTACTGGCACAGAGCATCAATGCACTCCTACCTGAGTTGTCCTGCGTTGGAAGGACCGATCTCCTACTTCGGTACTAGGCGTTGGGATGAGTTCCACCTAATACCAAGTAACCGCCAGTCTCCTAACATGGTCACATTCAGCCGCGTCGGCCTGCGGGTTATTGTGAAGGTAGCGTGGCAACCCATAGTTGTCCGAATCCGGTAACGGAATTTACAACACTGTTAACGAGCGTATTCACAACTACAGCTACAACTGAAATGACGATAAAAATCGACAAAGTTCCGGGAGGAAACCAGCATGACCATCCATTTTTCCAAGCTATTTAAAGCCGCCTTGGGCATTAGCATTCTCGCCGGCAGCCAATGGGTCTCGGCACACGGCAACGTAACGCCGCAGCCAATCGATACGGATGGCCTGGAACCACTGGGCGAAGAATGGCGTGAATCCAACCCTTATTCCGGCGATGAAACCGCCATCAAGATCGGCTCTTCGGCCTACAACCAGAACTGCGCCCGTTGCCATGGCCTGGAGGCCATCTCCGGCGGTATCGCGCCCGATTTGCGCAAACTGGAGCCGGGTATTGAGGGGGATGAATGGTTTACCTACCGGGTACGTAACGGCGCCACCCGCAACAACATCCCTTATATGCCGAAATTTGAGGGTGTTCTCAGCCAGGAAGCTTTGTGGGCGATTCGTAGCTGGTTAGAGTCCCAACACGATCCTGATCTTTGATCGAAACAACATTCAACCGAGTTACCTTAACCAAGTCACCTTGACTAAGTAACTTTAACTATCTGAGTATCTTTAACGAAAAGCACGGCGGGCGTTGCGATGAAACAGCTATTGATGGTTGTATTGACCTGGGCTCTGGCGATGTCGGCCTTTGCCCGCACCTATGATCAGGTGACCGCAACCGGTTATCTGAGCATTGCGGTGTACCGGAATTTCCCGCCTTATTCCTATTTGGATAATGGAACACCGAAGGGCATTGATATAGAACTGGGTAAAAAGATCGCCGACCAGCTCGGCGTGCGCCCGCAATGGTTTTGGGTGACGGCAGATGAAAACCTGGATGATGATCTTCGTAACGCCGTCTGGAAAGGGCATTACCTGGGAGGTGGCGTTGCTGATGTCATGCTCAGAGTCCCCTACGCCCATGACTATGCCTACATGACCAACGAACTGGGCGAAATCAAAAATGATATGGTCGTGATGTTCGGCCCCTATCATCAGGAAGGCTGGACAGTGGTACGGAATCTCAGCAAGTTGCCCGAACTTCCCAACCTTGCCTATTTCCGCTATCACAAAGTCGGCGTAGAAACCGACAGCGTGCCTGACCTGACCCTGACGAGCACCCTGCGCGGCCAACTCGCCGGCATGGTGAATCATTTCATTACGACCATCGATGCAGTCGATGCCCTGGAAAGACAGGAAGTCTCTGCCGTTGTCGGAATGCGCGGACAAATCGAATGGCGCCTGCACGAATCCGCTGACAAAGATCTCGCATCCCAATACGCCATCTCCGACAACAGCCTGGTGCAATGGTCCCGCAGAACCTGGGACATCGGCATGGCGGTCCGGCAAAACAACCGGCAACTGAGCTACGCCATTGAAGGCATCGTCGAGAAGATGGTCAAAGAAGGAGATATGGCCGCCATTTTCGAGTCCTACCATATGAGCTATCAAATGCCGGAGACTTATCGGGTGGCAAGTCAGTGAGTCGGCAAATTCCAAGCTATGGATTCGGTGGTTATTATTTTGTCAGGTTCAAAATTTGCGTGCTATAATCTAGCCAAGTCGTAACTTCTACTACTAGTGAGGCGCCTACATGAAAGGTCCCGGTCCTTTGGTAATTTGAAGGTTTTATACAGCTATCAAGCTGATATATAACGTTATTTAAGCCATTTGAATGGCCTTTCCCCACTTCTAATCAGTACTCCTTTAGCGCTTCTTTCAGTTCCCTCGTACTGATCAGCCAGTCATCAAACTGTTTTTTTACCTGTTCAAGTGCTGCGACATAGCGCTTTCTGTCGTCTTTCACCAGTTCAAGATACTCTTTGTCCATGACGGACCGACACATAAACCGCGCTCTGGACGCATTTTCCTCGAATTTTATAAACGCTTTGAGAATTTCTTCTTCGACCAGCCAGAAATGATCTTTATCCAGGAGTTTGGTTCGGAGGATATCTTCGTTCGAGACGGAGACATGGGCAATATAATGATTGTCCTTCTCAGTCCTCTCAATCTGCTCCTGTATCTGGTAGGAAACCTTGTCAAATATTGAGGTAGAGGTGTTGTCGCCGAAAAAATCCAGGGTTTTATCCGCCATCACTTTCATGATGGTAATGATGAGTTCTTTGCCTTTTCTTTGTTCCATGCGGTATTTGTAGAGAGGGATAATGACCTGCCCACTCAGGAACGTCATCAATGCGACAAAAGCTCCAGCCAGGAGTGATAGTTCTTTCATTGTCAGGGGCGTGTTCATCGTCAGGAGCTTGCTCGTGGAAACCGTCACAGCAGCATGCTCCGGGAAAGCCTGGGCATAGGTTTGGGGGGACAATAAAATGGATAGCAGCAACCCAGCCAGGGAAATATAACTTAGTCTCCTAAGTTGCCAAAACTGATTTGTTGGGGAGCTTGGGATCGTTCCCTGGGCCATGGCAGTGACATCCTATAGTACACGTATAATATTATTTTGATGTGGTTGCGGTTAGATCGTTAAAGACCGACGTAATTTATCGCTATCATCAAGGCCAATCAACTGGCTTACGAGATTACCTCGCGGATTCAAGACACTATATACCATGCCGAAAGGCAACATCGCTCCGTAAGGATACCCATGGTAACGGCCAACTTATGGTGCCCCGTTTACAACAAATTATAAAGCAAGCTGTGGGGTCATCCTCGTGTGCCCACTATCACCTTAAAACCACAGTGTCACCGACCACCTGGTGGAAAAATATCCGATTACCGGCACGGCAAAATCAGAGCCTATAAAGATGGAGATCTGATTAATGACGGTATTGCCAGAGATAAATTAAAGTTCCCTAACTCATCTACACCACATTAGGCGATATTCATGGTAAAGAAACTTAGCATTGCCCTATTCGCAATAGTCTGTTTAGTGGTTGCAGCTTTTATTGTGCTGACAAAACCCTACATGGAATATGGCTATGCCCGGGTGGACAACCAACCAGTCACGGTGGAAGCGGAATACATAAACGTTACCGGCGATCCCCTCTGCACGAAGTTGTATAGAGTCGTCAACGGAGAGGTGAGCGATGAGGGAATTTTTCCCAACATGCCTTCAGACATTCCTGATCCACATGATGTTGCTGAACTAAAGGACGGAGACAGGTTAAGCCTGACGGGTTACTTATATGAATGGCAGGAAAAGAATTTGATTACCGGCAACATACAACATCGTTCCGTAAATCAAATTGATGTGGTCAGCTGGAATCTGGGAAATCACCTAGCTTATAAAAGCTCACTTAACGAGATAAGTGGAAGTCAATTTTCAAAGCGAAACTACACCGACTGCAGGCCCTGATCGATCATCATCGACCAGGGCTATATAAACGAGTATGTGACTTATCAAGTGCCGGCGACCTATCAGGTAGCACGTCAGTATTGAGTTTGGCGTCATTTCCTGGAAAGAGCCCAGACTGTTGAACCGCGACAAGCCATATAGAAGAAAATCAGAAAGTACATCAGAGCCGCTTCACCATGGTTAACTGGCGTTGCCTACATAGCATGACCTCAACACCTTATGGCGATGCTTGAAGACGAACCGGTAAACGGGTGCCAGAACGTATGCCAATAAGGGCAACCTACACTGGAACTCGACGGTATCGGTAATCTGGCATGACGCCCCATTTCTATCAAGAAAAAAAACCAGGACATCCATCGAACAGCTACAGAACCAAAATAGCCCGACTAACACTCTTCGGATACATCACAAACTGATGCATTGGATGCCCTGTTTTACTTCCTATTCCACTTCCTCACCTGCTCATTCCTGCGAAAAGGTTACCTGCAGATCATTACCGACAATAGTGAACGTCGGCGCTACGCCGTCGATACTATTGCCGCGGAACTGGTCTGCACTTAAACCAGCAAGGTTGGCGTTAGTGAGCACCGTATAGGCGGTATTGAATTCAAACCCGCCTTCGTTTTGTTTCCAGAACGAGAAGGTCGTATAGGTTGAATAGAGAGTCAGCCCACCAGACACCGTCAGCCCAGTCGGGTTGGTGCCGAGTTGGACGGAGATAATCCCACCGGATAATTCGAGTGCACCGATGGTTACTCCCTTGGTGTGGTCGCTGATATCCAATTCGCCGTTGCCGAAGAGTTGCACATTCGCTGTGCCGCCCGAAGATTCGCCGTAGAAGACAATGCGGCCACCATAGCCCCCATGGGTTCCACCATAGGCGATCAGCGTGGCATTTCCCGCGCTCGAAGTGCCCGAAAATACCGTATAGCCTCCGGTCGCTTTCGAGCTGTAGCCACCGAGGTTGAAGAAAGTGCCGTCGCCTGCCGTGGGGACATTGGTTCCGGCGCTGTTGCTGCTGCTTCCAGTACTATCGCCAGCCTTGGCAGAGCTTGAGTCATCGTACACTGAAAACTCAGTGAAGCCGGCAGCAGTCCCCTCGCTCACCCCGGGGTGGTTCCAAATGATGACGTTGCCCGCAGTCGGAAAATATTCGGTCGGCTGATTGATCGAAAAGATGGTATGACCGGCGCTCGACTTGCTTTCAATGTTGCTGCCATAGTTGTAGATATTGGCATTAGCTGCGGTTGGAGAGCCATATTTGGCGCTAAACTCCAGGTGGCCTCCCCCGCCCTGTTCGCCGTCCCGTGCACCGTAATTGACGTAAGTGCCGTTCCCTGCGGAAGCACCCTGGGTTGCCGTCATTGACGGCGGATTGTTGTTGAAGCTGGTAACACCACCGTAGGCACCGGCTGCCTTGGCCGCATGGTTATAGAAATGTCCATGGCCTCCGTCGGCGGTAGCATCGAAAGCCACGTCACCGCCGTTAGCCTTGCTGTAGGTTCCGCCCCAGTTGTTGTAGATACCGTAGGCTGCGGTGGAACTGCCATAGAACTGAGTATTGCCGCCGTCGCCGCCGGACACCGTTCCGCCGACATTGGTGAAAGAGGCATTAGCCGCTGTCGCGGTATCGTGGAAGACCACATTGCCGAAAGTGTCGCCGTCCGTGCCGAGGGTACCGTAGATAGCGAAGCGGGCGTTATCCGCCGATGAGGAGTCGCAGAAGGCTACCTCGCCACCGACAGTGCTGTGCTCCGGCGGCGCCATAGCGCCGGTCCAGACTTTGAATGCGGCCGACCCTGCCGTCGTGTTGTTGCAGAAACAGATGACGCCGCCACCGTAGCCCTGTTCCGTTTCCGGACCCGCGCAGTAGAACATATCATCCCCGCCTGCGGTTGCGGAGTTAATGAACTTGAGCTGCGGGTTCTTGTAACCGCTGGTGGTGGCTGCAACGATAAAGCTCTGTTGTTTTTTGGAATGGTTGCTGATTCCCTGGCCTGTCACCGTCAATGCAGGAGCGGTGGAAGTGCCGAAGGTGAACGTATAGGCGGAGGCATTCTCAGCAAACTCAATGTTGCCTACGGTGGCCTCGCTTGTCGCTGAAAAGGTGATCGCCGCCTGCGAGGAATTCGCAAAAGCGGCCGTGTCCATGGGGACCTCAGCAGGGGTCCAGTTGTCGTCAGTGTTCCATTCACCGGTAGCCGGCTGCGTATTCCAAGTCGATGTAGTCATCTACTCCTCCTGAGTGGGTTAGGTATTCTTAGATGTAACTTGGGGATTCTCAGTTCTAACTATAGATCAACAAAAAGAATTCCATCGTTGTATTTGGGAATCATTGTTGAAATAGGAAGTACTATGCGGTGATCGTAACGTTGCAGCTAATGTGCCGATGAAACTACAGGGGCTGAATGCACCTGATTGCGCCCCATCTGCTTGGCCCGGTAGAGGGCGATATCCGCTTCACGGAGTAGTTGCTCGGTGCTTTCCCCCATCGACGGAACCACGGTGGCAGCCCCGGCGCTTACCGTCACCACGGTGTTCACCGAGGAGTGCGCGTGAACAATGGCCAGGGCTTCCACTGCGAGGCGAACGTTCTCACCTACCCGGACCACACCGGCACTGTCCGTATCGGGCAAAATGAGCAAAAATTCCTCGCCACCGTAGCGGGCAACCAGATCTGCAGGCCGTAATAGTTGAGAGCTTACCGCCTCGGCCACCATCACCAGACAGTCGTCGCCGGCCTGGTGACCGTAATTGTCGTTAAAGGCCTTGAAGTGATCCACGTCGAGCATGATGACCGATAACGGCTTCTTCTCACGTCGCAGGCGCACCCATACCTCATCCAGATAGCCATCCCCCCGGCGCCGGTTGGCAACGCCGGTCAAGCCGTCGCGATCGGCAAGCCCCTGCAATTCCCGGTTAAGTTGCTCCAGACGGGAAGTCCGTTCGGCCACTTTCTCCTCCAGGGTTCTGGAATAGTCCTGCACCTGCTCATAAAGGCGCGCATTCTCAATCGCCACCGACGCTTGGGCGGCCAGCAATTGTATAACCTCCACCCGGCCCTCCGTGAACACGCCGCTGGCCAGGTTATTCTCCATGTACAGGGCACCTTCGAAGCGTTCTCGCCGGATCGGTACACAGAGCACCGACATGGGCCGAAACTTATGGATATAGGGGTCCTGAACGAACTCTCCGTCACGGGCCGCGTCGTGGAGCACCACCGCCTCGCCACTGTGAAATACCTGACTGATCAGAGTCACCGGCAGCGGCACCTGCTCGCCGTCCGAATCCGGCACCAACGAGTGGCCGGGTAGGCCGGGAATCGACATATCCTGGTCTGGGAGCTTGGCCGTCTCCACCATCAACCCCCCCTCATGTCGGACGACCAGGCAGCCCCATTGACCACCGGCGTTTTCCAATAAGATATTCATCGTCGTTTTAAGCAGTTGGTCCAGAACGATTTCGCCGGATATCTCCCGGGATGCCTTCATGATCGAGGCAAGATCCAGATCGCCGATCTCTCTCCGACCGGCAGCGACCTGCGCATGGGAGAGCATCTCGCGCAACACGGGGAACTCCTGCTCCAACAGACTCACCTTGCGCTGGGCACCCCAACGATCATAAATTCGGTGAGCTCCTCGCAGGTAGCCTTCCGCACTGCGTCTGCGGCCAAGAGCCAGAAGATGTCTCGCAGCACATTCGCAGGCAGTAGCTTCGTCCCGCAGAAAACCGCTTTCCCGTGCGGCTTCAATAGCGGCGTCGTATGAGTTCAACGCAGCCTCACCGCAACCGTCGAGTCGCTTCAACTCAGCCTCCATCAGGTACTGAAGGTGGCGAAAATTCGCTTCGCAATTGTCTGCCCAGCGCCGCATGCGCGCGAGATCGCGTAGCAACCGTTCCCGCGTGGCAACCTGGTCACCAGCCCTCATATTCGGGTAGTGGATCGCCAGGGTCAGGAACGCTGTAATGTAAAAACGCACCAGTTGCGGCAGCGACATCGCCGACTTGATGAGTGCATCCTGGGCGTGCACATGCTCAAGGGCTTGGTCGTGGTCGCCGTACAGCAAGCAGATCTCAGCGTTGTAAATATGATAGTTGGCAATCCCCGTCATGAACTGGCGTCGGCGCATCCCCTCAAGACATTGCTCTTCGTCGAAACTGTCATCACTCAGACTGCAGGGAGCGTCGGTGAGGCCGAGTAGATTGCGTTGTAACTGCAGGAACAGGGTGCCGGAATCCAAGGAGTCCTGATAGGCGCATTCGCGCACAATCTCCAGGTGCTTGGCATGTAGCCGATGGGCTGTTTCCAGATCCAGGGTTGGATCCCAGATCACGCAGTCCTGAGCGCTGTAAGCCAGGTAAAGCAGATCGCCGGACTGGTAACCCGCCTCGATGCCCTTGCGGAACCAGGGGGTCAGGCTTGACCAGTGGTTGCTCCAGTGATGCACGAACATCGCGTACACATAAATCACCCGAGCCCGCAAAGCCATGTCGTCAAGGCGCGCATTGATGGCCAGACCGACCTTGCCATACTGATAGCCGACCGCCGGCTCATCGAGCTCGCCGCATAGCAGCATGCCATAGGCAGCATAGGCAAAGGCAGATTCAGGGCAGTTGCCATGACGCAGCGAGAGATTGACCGCTTTCAACACCAGATAAGGAAACAGATTACCGCTGCCGGAGAGAAACGCAGCAGGAAAGATTTCCATCAACAGGCGCATGGCGGACAGGGTCGACTGGTCTTCCACCGAGGGAGCATCCACCAGGCCTTCGATACGACGCTCACCGAGATTCTCCAGGACCAGTCGTCGTTCTTCGGCAATGTCCGTATCTCCCGGCAGGTTGGTGAATTTCACTCCTAGAAGCGCCAGTCCCTGAATTGCCGAACGGATGGATTCTTCCATGCGCCCGAGAGTCGCGTACTGGCGGGTGCGGGTGGCCAGAATGTCGCTGCGTTCCAGATCGTTGTTGGCGTGTGTCAGCATCACCTCAATCCATTGGTCGGCGACGTCGATATGCCCGGTGAGATAGGCGCACAACTGGGTCTCCTCCGCCAGGGATTTCATCAGCTCCGGCGTCTTCGCCCATGGATCGACAGGCAGCAGGTCGGCTGCCAGCTGCAGGTAGTTCAAAGCCGCCTCATAGGCGGAGGAATACCGGGCCCGAATACCCGCACGCAAGTTCAGTTCGGCAAGGTGTAACCTTTCATCGGGTGATGTGATCAGGGATCGCCCTTCGTTGAGATGGCCGACGATATCGATCAGTCGTTCATCCGGCACATCGTTACCAACGTGTAGCAGCATCAGGTTGCCTATGGATAAATGCACCTCCGGTAACCGCTGGACGTCGATCAGGGCGTATGCGGCCTGCTGCACACGGTCGTGCTGGAATTGGTATATCGGATTGAACATCAAAGACTCCAGGCTATCGAATTCCTGGCCTTCATCCTCCAGCGGAGCTCCCACCAAGCGATAATCGCTATGCAAAGGCAGCACAGCATGTTGCTTGAGTGCCGGTAACAACGCTGCTGCCGTTTCTGCAACCGGGCGTTCGTATATCACGGAAAGCGTGTGCAAGTCGAAAGTGCCGCCAATACATGCCGCCAACTGCAGGACCCGCTGGGTCTCAGGCTTCAGCCGCCGCAGGTTGTCCACCATGAACTCAACGACATCGCTGCTCACGTTGCTCCAGCGGGCTGCATCCAAGTCCCAGTGCCATCTTCCACTGGCCGGGTTTGGGACGATGGCGCTCTCTTTGTATAGTTGCCGCAACAACTCATTGGTAAAGAGGGGGTTACCCTGGGCTTTTTCATAGAGCATGTCACTCAGCGGGCGCGACTCGTTGGGTTCACAGCACAGGGCATCCGCCACTAAATGCGCCACTGACTCTCTGTACAGCGGGCCAAGAGGCAGCTGACGGATGTTTTTCTTTACCTGCAGGTCATCAAGCAGAAGTCGCAGGGGGTGTCCTGGTCCTACTTCGTTGCTGCGATAGGCGCCGATCAGCAACAGGTGACTTAGCTCATGGGAGGTCACCAGGCGGCGCAGCAGTCCCAAGGTTGGGGCGTCGCTCCACTGTAAGTCGTCGAGAAATAGGACCACGGGATGACCTTCTCCTGCGAATACACGGAGAAACGCGGTCAGTACAATTTGCAGGCGGTTGCGTGCTTCGGCAGGCGGCAATTCTGCAACGGCAGGCTGGTGGCCGATAATCAACTCTAGTTCCGGTACCAGGTCCACCACCAGACACGCGTTCGGTTCCAGAGCCTCCAGCAACCGCTGCCGCCATTGCTCCAACCCCTCTTCCGGTTGCGCAAGCACCTGCTGCACCAAACCACGGAAAGTGGCGGCGATAGCCGTGTATGCCTCACTGTGCTGGAACTGATCAAACTTGCCCCGGACCAGAAAGCCCCGTTCACGCACCAAAGGCCGGTCGATTTCGTTGACCAGGGCGGACTTACCGACACCGGAGTAGCCATGGACCAGGCAAAACTCGTTGCGTCCTGCCACTGCCGCCTCGAACAGTTCGAACAGCTCCTCAAGCTCGTGTTCGCGGCCGTAAAGACTTTGCGGCACCAGGAATTTATGTACCACATCCTTTTCGCCCAGTTCGAAGGGCTCGATCTTATGACCCATAGCCAGCAGATCAGCACAATGCACCAGATCGTGCACCAGCCCCTCGGCACTCTGGTAACGAGCTTCCGGGCTTTTACCCAGCAGCTTAAGGACGATGGCCGATACCGCCTCAGGCACCTCGGGCGAGATCTGGTGTGGTGTCGGCGGCAAACGGCTGATATGGCTATGGACCCATTCCAGCAGGTTGTCACCCTGGAACGGCCGCTGGCCGGTCAGCAGTTCGAACAGCAGCACGCCCAGGGAGTAATAATCAGACCGGTAGTCCAGGTCCCGGTTCATACGCCCTGTCTGCTCCGGTGAAATATAAGGCAACGGACCCTCAAGACGTCGCGACATCTGCACCGCCTGCCGCTCCTGATCCAGCTCGGAGGCGATACCGAAGCCGGCCAGGGCAGCAGCTCCGCTGGCAGGGTCGAATAGCACGTTCTCCGGAGCCAACGCTTTATGTACGATATCGTGGGCATGGATATCGCCCAGGGTTCGGGCGAGGCAACGGGCAATCTCAAGTACCTCGGCCAGAGGCAGGCCTCTGCCACCGGCACGGTCAAGGCGGGACCTGAGGGAGAACTCGAACGGCTCGACTACCAGCGCCAGATTGCCGCTACCGTGGGGTAACACGGCATATACCTTGCGTACACCGTCGACATCAGCCAGGCGTTGGGCGATGGCCCCTTCGCGGCGAATACCGGCCACCTGCTGGCGATCGGGATATTCAACGTCGAGGGTTTCCACCACGACTGCGGCATCATCGGCAAAGCGCTGGGCCCGGTAAGCCACGCGCCCGCCTGCTCGATACAGAACCGATTCGACAACGTAACCAGGTAATTGCAGGTCCTCTGCTTTCGTGCCTACGTCTGTACCTGCCACACCTCTTCCTCTAGTCGGTACTTGAAGCGTCTAGTTGGCATTTTGTTCATCGCGTTACCACATCATTCATCACGTTGACACTTCAAACACCTAACATACGGTGGAAGGTGGCGGCATAATCCTCGTGCGCACTATCGCGCAGAGGTTCGCCGTGGCCGCACAAGGCGTGCCTGAATGTCAGCATCTTAAGACGGCTAAAGTCCTCTCCCGAGGGTGTAGCCGCCTGGAACCAGACCGGACCTATGTTGGCCGGCGTGAAGAAACCCATGTTCTGCATCAGTTTGCTTGAAGCGTCGGAGAAATACTCATCGGGAGAGAGCCAGTTCTGCAACGCATCACAGGCAATAAGAATACCGCCGGCACGGTCAAGGTGCAGGATGCCTTCAGAGATCTGGGTGGTGCGGAATGAAAATAGGGAGGCATCAGATATTGGTAACGGACCGCCCGGGGTCAGAGTGCCTGTTGCCTTCAGGCCGCTCTCATGTTCCATCCCGGGCATCGTCCAGTAGCCTGCATCATAGCGTTCGACGTAGAACTGATCATCACGCCCGTGCAGACAGCCGAGGCGGACCACGTCGGTAACCTTGCCGAGCCGGTCGAGTTCAGCCAGCCCCTCTTCACCCAGGCGCACACTGTTGACGATAATTAAACGCTCGCCGTCCCGAACCACGGTCATGTTGCGGCTGAACTCCCAGTCCATTCCCTGCAGAACGGTCTCCATGGCTCCGCTGACAAAAAAGACGTCGGGAAAGACTTCTTCGATGGGTCCATGGGCCAGTGCCGGGGGTAAGGGCGCTGTGGAAAACTGATCCATTGCGGTACTCCTCTCTCTTCGCTGTATCTTTCGTTGCTGTCATCTCACTAGCTATAGACGAAGTGACCCACGTAGCGATACTCCCTGGCATACTCGTTAAGGTAGTCATTGAGGTAGCGTCGTTGGGCTTGGTTGAGGCGTCCATTCCGGATGTCATCCATGGATTCATTACCGTCGCTGCTGTCCAGTCGTTTTATATGGAACAGGGTCATATCGCGACCGCCGAAAAAGCTTTTCAGGTATTCGTGCAGGGGGCGCGCCTGCGACATGTCGAACACTGCACCATAGAGTGCCGTATATAGAGGGTGCCGGGCAAGGGAGATCGCATCAAATTCCGGGTAGTCTCCAGGCGGTGGCTCATACGGAGGGTAATCCTCAAGCGGGTGGACCGGCTGTACCAGGAGGTCGTTCACATAATCGGCGTCGAGACCGGCCCGGCGGGCACCGTCGATCAGAAGGTTGAGATAACGCTGACTTGGCAGGCAGCTATTGTTGATAAACTCCGGCGTTCCGATATAGGTGAGCGCCGTCACCTGTTCTCCATATGTCTCCACATCAATGGTAATGCGATCATAGCCATGGCCATATGCCTCTGCGGCATCCAGAGATGGCAGGGCCTCGTCGGGACAGTCGTAGAGCACACCCTGCACCCGATCACCAAGGTCTTGGGTGCGCTCAATATTGCCAACGCCGCCTTCATTGCGAAAGAAATGCTGCACATTGAAGCGCAGGCGCCAACCGTGCAGCACAGCAGGTCGCGAAACCAGTGGTTCCACGCCTTTGGCTCGCAATGAGGTCATGTTCATGTTGGAACCAAAACCAAAATAGCGAAACATCTCAACATCAACCACTAGTTTACGAAAGCGCCAATTTATGATGAAAACCGTACATAGCCTTTACGGGTTTAAAAAGCATAGCTCGACAATAGATTTCTCGCCACGGCACCCTTCAGTGGCAGGCTCGACGACACCGCCAAAGTTCCCTGCTCTGCTACACTCCAGATTGTGAGCACAGGCCCTCAAAATTGCTGAAAGCAGCACTTTTGAGATAACTTTTAAAGTGTCATGGAGATTCAGATTTCATGATCGAAGCAAAAAACCAACAGGGAACATCAGTGGACTGGTGGTTTATTTATAAAACCCCCGAGCATACCGGAACCCAAAATAACCAAGGGTTTGACTTTTTCTATTTCGATCCGGACTCCGGCGAGTTGCAGCTGTCACCGGTAGGCCTGGATCAGGCTAATCAGGCTCTGGATCATACCCTGACGGGAATATTCAACGCCCCTGACACTGCAGGTTATATCGTCTATAACGACGAGCACGCCGACAAACAAGGAAACAATTCGGAAAAAGGTCACTGTAAAGGAATACTGGCCTTTGACAAAGCGAGTGATTCTGCACTCTTTCTGCTTCATTCGACCCCACGGTTTCCTGCAAACAAGGAGTTTACACTCCCGGACGACGAGAAAATCTACGGCCAGACCTTTATCTGCATTACCTTGCCCAATTATCAAATGGCCAACCAGATCGCCCAACAGATGTTGTGCCAGCAAAACCCACAGGTCCTGACGGAAAGTTCACGTATCCCGTCTTCCCTGCAGGATGACGAGCCCCTTTCACTGCTGTTTCATGGAACCGGGGTGGATGAGTTGGAAAAACCGTCGACGGTCCAATTTAAATCCAGGGGAGGCAAAGAGTTTCTGCTTATCGCCAAGAGTCGGAAATGGGGCAAGGACTTTTGGTTGGATCTGGTGTCTCCCGAGTTGAAGTCCGACCTTATCGTCGAGACCTGGAGAAGGGGCGCCGTTACTCCCTTACAGGACAATCGATCCAGTGAGTTCGATGAGGACACACTTAACCTGAAGTTCACGGTCAACTCATCGCTGACCTATGAATGGCACTACACCAAGGACCACGCCAAGTGGTCAGTTGCCCTGAAAAACAGCACCAATTCGTTACCCTGGGTGTGTGTTGCCGACCTCAACCGGATGGTCTCCCAGGAAAAACGTGGCGGCGGAAGCCTCTGCTTTCAGGAAAGCCGATTATGGGAAGCATTAAGAAACGCCGAAGAAAAGCTCCATAAATTAACCTCCTGAAAGTCCTGCCGGGGCAGGATGCATATGACGCACACATCCTGCCCTTCATCCATGCTTTCCTTTCTTCGGCAGCGCAACATTTCTTAGCCGGCGCAACATTTCTTAGCCGGCGCTACATTCTTATGTGTCGCGGTCCCCTTTTGGGAATGATTTGTCATAGGGTGGCGTTAAGGTCGGTGCATCCGTTCTCGGCTGAGACACTTGCAGGACCTGTTCAAAAGTGGGAGCGATTTCCATGCGATCCCCCAGGCCCCAAAGAGGTTTGGGAACCCCGAACCAGTGCAGCAATGTGGCGGCAAACGATGTGGAATCAAAGGGGGTCTCCCCTTCGGCCCGGATAACGGACTCCTCCTTGATCCAGGGTGACACCATGACGGTTGGAACCCTTGGCCCCATCAGGTCGTAGGCAAAGCCATTGTTCAGGTCATTGGGCCACGGCTTCTTAGCGTAGGGCGGAGCCACGTGGTCGTAGATGCCGTTGTTTTTATCAAAGGTGATCACCAGCAGGGTTTGCTCCCAACCGGGTCCATTCTTGATGGACTCGTAGATGTCGTTCAATGCTTTTTCGGCAGGCACCAGATCCGCACCGGGATGGTAGGAGGTGGCACCGGACGGCGCAATCCACACCGGCTCCAGAAAGCTGAACGCAGGCAGGTTGCCGCTTTGAGCGTCTTTCTTGAACTGGTCGATGTCGGCAAGATACTCCGTCGGGTTGGCATCCACTGTGGGAATCTGTCCCTTGAGGTATAGCTGGTAAGTGAAAATTTCATTTTCCCAAAGTATTGAGTCGTAGATCTTCCAATCAGTAATGCCCTGACTCCAAAGCACCTTCCAGATTGACTGGCGATGGGGCGAGTAAGGCCAATACTTGTAAGCATCGCCACCCTCCCAGGTGCCCAGTTTGTTAAAGGCTGATCCCGTCACCGAAAAGGCACGATTCACATCCGTACCACCAGGGATGGAACAAAACCAACGGTCAGACACAGCGAAATTCTTAGCCAGGCCATTAATCACCGGAAGTTGTTCCGGACTGAAGGTTTCCATCACCTGAGGGTTGGCATTGTTAAGGATAAAGCCACCCATGTCCGGTTTGGCATGCCCCCAATAACCGGGCGCTTCGGCAAACATTTGCTGCAGGTTGTCGGTGGTGTCGTGGAAAGGGTCCTGGTCGAGAGCCATAAGGTCCCACTGCTCGCTCAGTTTGCCATCCTTGAACTGACTGGCATGAACCTTTTTCTCACCATCGTAGTTAAAATTCTCAGTGCTTGCCCCGTCAAACGGCTCCTGGGTGCCAATATAGTGACATCCTTCATAGCCCTTTTCGTACAGCCAGCCGCAAACGTTATCAAAGGAACGGCTTTCGACCATGTAGTAGACCACGTGCTTGATCTTCGACCGCATAAAGTCAATGGTTCCCGGCGTCTCTGCCCGTTGCTCCTGCACGGGAATACGGGGCTGATAACCGGTCAGTATCGCGTCCGCGCCGATGCCGGACGGCAGTTTACCTTCGCGGACCGGGCCGACAAGTACATCAGCGTGGTCAGGGTCGAACTCCCACAACCGATAGGTGCCCTTTTCAGGGTGCCAGTCGAGAAGATAGCTGCCGATAGCCGTGAGTTGATGGTGTTCGTCGAGGTGATCCCAATGGCCTTCCTGAACCGCAGGAAGAGAAAGCGCCGGATGCAGTTGAGGGTCAAAGCTCCACAGCCGGAAATGCTTCCGGTCCGGCAGTCGGTCCAGAACATAGTTACCAATGGGAATCAGGGTATGGCCTTTCTTGATCAGCGGAAAGCCGCCCTGGCCAGTATAGGGATAGGGGATCGGATCCGCCGTGCCGGGTTTACTCGACGGGCTCGGTTGGGGATCGAAATTCCAAAGCTCATAGGTCCCACGGCCCTTTGCGGGAATCATATTCAGAACGAAACTGGCCATGGGGATGAGATCGAGGTGCTGATCCTCATTGGGATTGGCGCTGTAATAATCCCGATAACCCCAGAACTTTTTCTTTTCCCAAAACCCGCTCTGAAGAGCCTGTCCATTCAATGGGTCCTGGGCTTCCGGGTCAAACTCCAGGAGATTGAATTTGAATCCAGGCTGGCCGTCCTGTTCGCAAAGCGGACTCCACTGTAAAAGATATCCCCCCACCTGCGCCATGCGATAGCTGTGGTCAAAAGCTGCACTCGCACTCAGTGGCATGGGGACAAACAACTCTTCCGCTCTGGGATCAACCCGGTAAAGGCTGTAAGTGTTGTCGTGTTGATTTCGGCAGATTAAAAAATCATAGGAAGGTGTTTTCAGCATCGCATCCATTCTTGGACTATTCACTCGTAACCCCTGTATTGAAAGCTAATATCTTGACTTTGGATGCCGGTTAACTGCGTGCTCCGATTAACCAGCGTTATTTTTTCAGTGAAGATGTTCTCAACATGAGCGCGAAAACAGGTACAGCCATCGAATGGCCTCAATAAAAAGTAGTCCCATCCACTAGCTTTAGCAACACAACCTGGCTGATCGCGCTTTGGCAATACGGCCTGGCTGATACTGGTATTTGCCGGACTTGCACAGTGCTATGTCCTCCTACAGCACCCTATCCCCTGCGATATATGGACCATTTTTCTCCTACTTTTTGACGAGACAGTTCCTTCCCAAGTGTCATTGTCGCTCTGTGGACATCTTCGGATACTGCTACTCAAGGGAGGCCATGGTCTCTCCAGACTGATGACAAGTGCTCAGTTGGCAGTCAAACCAAAATAATGAAAGCCTCACAGGACACAGCAATGAAACGAGATAAAACAACAGAAACGGTTCGTTGGCCGGGCCTAGTGGTTCTGGCCGTATCCCTGTCTGCAAGCATCCCTACACTCTCCCATGCTGCTTACGCGCCAGTGACTGATCAGGATATTCTGCAGGATCAGTCAACGCCTGAAGATGTGGTCAGTTACGGCCTGGGCCCCAAGGCCCAGCGTTTTAGCCCGCTGGCCAAAATCAATAAAGATACGGTCAAGGAAATCCGGCCGGTGTGGGCCTTCTCTCTGGGGGGTGAGAAGCAGCGCGGACAGGAAACCCAGCCGCTGGTGAAAGACGGTGTCATGTATATCACCGGCTCCTACTCGCGGATGTATGCCATCGACACCAACACCGGCGAAGAGCTCTGGCAGTATGATGCCCGGCTTCCCGACGACATCATGCCCTGTTGCGACGTCATCAACCGTGGCGCTGCGCTTTATGAAGACCTGGTGATTTTCGGCACCCTGGACGCCAAACTGGTGGCGCTGGATCGCGAAACCGGCAAGGTACGCTGGAAAAAGAAAATTGATGATTACCAGGCCGGGTATTCCTACACCGCCGCACCGCAGATCATCAAAGGCATGGTAGTGACCGGTGTTTCCGGCGGCGAGTTCGGCGTCATCGGCAAAGTGGAGGCCCGCAACGCCAAGAATGGCGAGCTGATCTGGAGCCGTCCCGTCATTGAAGGCCATATGGGTTATCTCAACGGCAAGGAGAATGGCATTACCGGTGGTGAAGCGGGTAAAACCTGGCCCGGCGATATGTGGAAACAAGGTGGCGGCGCAACATGGAATGGCGGCACCTATGATCCCGATACCAACCTGATCTACATGGGAACCGGCAACCCGGCACCCTGGAATTCCCATACTCGTCCCGGTGACAACCTCTATACCTCTTCCCGTCTGGCCATCGATGCGGATACCGGCAAAATCGTCTGGCATTTCCAAACCACACCCCATGACGGCTGGGATTTTGACGGTGTGAATGAACTCGTTCCCTTCGATTACAGCCAGGATGGTAAAACCGTTAAAGCGGCGGCCACAGCGGATCGTAACGGCTACTTTTATGTGCTGGACCGGCTCAATGGTGATTTCATTCGCGGGTTTCCGTTTGTAAAAAACATCACCTGGGCCAGCGGCCTCGACAGTAAAGGTCGTCCTCAGTATGTGGCTGATAACCGTCCCGGTAACCCGGCTGAAGCCACCGAAGGCAAACATGGTAAAAGCGTATTTTCCGTGCCTTCCTTCTTAGGCGGAAAAAACTGGATGCCCATGGCTTACAGCAAGAGCACAGGATGGTTCTATGTACCATCTAATGAATGGGGCATGGAAATCTGGAACGAACCAATCACCTACAAAAAAGGCGCCGCTTATCTGGGTGCCGGGTTTACCATCAAACCCATTTTTGAAGATCACATCGGCTCCCTGAAAGCCGTGGACCCGGTAACCGGTGAAATCAAATGGGAGTTCACTAACAATGCGCCGCTTTGGGGTGGCGTTTTGACTACCGCCGGAGGCCTGGTGTTTACCGGTACGCCTGAGGGTTATCTCTACGGTCTTGACGCCGACAGCGGCAAAGTGCTGTACAAGTTCCAGACCGGCTCCGGCATTGTCGGCTCTCCCGTGACCTGGGAACAGGATGGCGAGCAATACCTGAGCGTGGTTTCCGGCTGGGGTGGTGCCGTGCCGCTGTGGGGTGGCGATGTAGCCAAGCGGGTGAACTACCTGAATCAGGGCGGCACCGTATGGACCTTTAAACTGCCCAAATCCTGATCGCCTCAAACCGGACCTGACAATTGCATTCGGGTCCTGACAACTGCTCTACCCCAGGCCGGTACATGTCTTCGGCCTGGGGATAATTTCCAAAGTTTCTGACCAGCAGGTACTACCATGACCAACGCCAAGGTTTATCCACCCTCGGAATCCTTACAAGGTTCAGCGCATATCAACGGATCCCGATACCAGCAGATGTACCAGAAGTCAGTCACCGACCCTGAGGGATTCTGGGAGGAACAGGCCCTGCAGACACTGATCTGGGACCGACCCTGGGACAAGGTATGTGAATACGATTTTCAGCAGGGCACAGCCGCCTGGTTTATCAACGGTAAACTCAACGCCAGTGTGAACTGCATTGACCGACACCTGCCCCGACGCGGGCAGCAGACGGCGCTGATCTGGGAAGGGGACAGCCCCGGCAGTGAACGCAGAATCAGCTACCAGGAACTCTATGACCAGGTTTGTCGACTGGCCAATGTTCTTAAACACTATGGCGTTAAAAAGGGCGATCGGGTGTGTATCTACCTGCCCATGATTCCCGAAGCTGTCTTTGCCATGCTGGCTTGTTCGCGCATCGGTGCGGTTCACTCGGTGGTGTTCGGTGGCTTTTCTCCCGAGGCATTAAAAGACCGCATCCACGACTCCGACAGCCATCTGGTGATCACTGCGGATGAAGGCCTGCGAGCCGGCCGCAGGGTGCCGCTGAAACAGAATGTGGACCGGGCCCTGGCGGACTGCCCACAGGTGGCCCACTGTCTGGTGGTGAAACACACCGGCGGTGAAATTGCCTGGCAGAGCTCCCGTGACCTTTGGTACCACGAGGCAATCGCCAAGGTTGAACCCCATTGCCAGCCGGCCATTGTCGATGCGGAAGATCCGCTGTTTATTCTCTATACCTCCGGTTCCACCGGCAAACCCAAAGGTGTGCTGCACACGACGGCAGGATATCTGCTGCAGGCGGCCATCAGCTTTAAATATGTGTTCGATTACCAAGAAGGTGAGGTGTTCTGGTGCACTGCGGATGTGGGCTGGATTACCGGCCATAGTTATCTTACTTACGGGCCTTTGCTCAATGGGGCCACTACCCTGATATTCGAAGGTGTACCGACCTACCCCAATGCCTCACGCTGCTGGGAAGTGGCCGATAAGTATCGGGTTAATATTTTCTATACCGCGCCTACGGCGATCCGCAGCCTGATGGCTCAGGGTGACCAGTGGGTGCAGAACAGTTCACGCCAGTCTTTGCGCATTCTCGGCAGTGTGGGGGAACCCATCAATCCCGAAGCCTGGGAGTGGTACTACCGGGTGGTGGGCGACAGCCGCTGTCCGGTGGTGGATACCTGGTGGCAGACTGAAACCGGCACCATCATGATTACCGCTTTGCCCGGCGCCACAGATCTGAAGCCCGGTTCTGCCGCATTGCCGTTCTTCGGCGTGCAACCAGTTCTGCTGGATCATGAGGGGCAACTGGTTGAAGGCGCCGGAGAGGGTAACCTGGCGGTCAAGGCGTCCTGGCCCAGCCAGATCCGTAGCGTCTACGGTAACCCCCAACGTTGTTACGAAACCTATTACACCACCTACCCCGGTTACTATTTCAGTGGCGACGGCGCGCGCCGTGACGAGGACGGTTATTACTGGATTACCGGCAGGGTGGACGATGTGCTCAATATTTCCGGTCACCGCATGGGCACCGCCGAAATTGAAAGCGCCCTAGTGCTGCATGAAAAAGTGGCAGAAGCCGCAGTGGTGGGATATCCCCACGACCTCAAAGGCCAGGGCATCTATGTTTATGTAACCCTGATGGAGGGTGTCCAGCCCAGTGAAGAACTGCGCAAGGAATTGGTCAGCTTTGTTGCGAAGTGCATCGGTCCCATCGCCAAGCCGGACCTGATCCAGTGGGCACCGAATCTGCCCAAGACCCGTTCCGGCAAGATCATGCGACGTATTCTGCGCAAAATCGCGGCCAATGAAACCGACACCCTGGGAGATGTTAGCACCCTCGCTGACCCCGGTGTCGTTAGCCAGCTCATTGATTCCCGTCTGAATCTTTGAGATCTACACTTGCCCCCTGATAAACGCTTCGCTCGCCTAGTATCAGTGGGGCTTTTTTTTTCCGCAGCCGCATAGGTTCACAGCCTCAAGCAGGGACGCTTTATGTTGAGATAGATTCACAGGGAGATCATTCCATGCCTTACTGGATTTCCAGGCCGCTACTTCGGCTTCTGCGGCGGCTGATTTACAATGTGTTTCTCCTGCAGATTTCCGTCATCCAGGCGCAGGAACCTGTCGACTGGAAAGCATTTTTCCCCGACGCTGACCGACTTGGGCAAAAGGAAGCATCACCTCCAGTATGGCCGGTTTACCGCGACAGTCAGGTCATTGGTTATCTGTTTGAATCCATCGATCTGGCCGCCATTCCCGCCTTTTCCGGCCAGCCGGTCAATTTGTTGATCGGCATCGACAACGGTGGCCTTTTTACCGGCGTGCGCGTATTGCATCATCACGAGCCTATCTTCCTACATGGATTGGGCGAAACACCACTGTTTGATTTTGTCCGCCAATACCAAGGACTTTTACTGACCGACCCGATCAGAGTGGCGCGCTCGCGCGGAGCCAAAACCGCGATTACCACCATAGACGGCATTACCAAGGCGACGGCATCGGTCATTGTCATTAATGAATCCATTCTGATTTCCGCGATGAAGGTGGCCCGGGGGAAGCTGGCCGGGATGTCATCCGGAGAGGCGGCAAAAATACGTGAAGACTTATTTGAGCCGCTGGATTTCGAGAGCCTGGAGCAACGGAAATTCGTGCGCCGGCTCAGGCTCAACGGTAGAGATATCCGCAAAGCCTTCCACGGCACCGACGCTGAAGGCATGAACCCGGAGGGTTTGTCAGACGCTCAGTCACTGTTTATTGATCTGCGCTATGCCTACCTAAATGTGCCTTCAGTTGGCAGAAACCTGCTGGGGGAAGCTGACTATGCCCTGTTGCAGGAGGCCCTGGAGCCGGGGGAGCAGGCCATCGCCGTTTTTTCACGCGGCCCTTACAGTTTTGCTGGGGAGGACTTCGTGCCGGCCTCTGAACCGGACCGTTTAAGCCTGCGCCAGAACGGCCTGGCCATCGATATCCGCGACATGAATTTTTACGATCTGGACCCGGTGCAGTCCCCTTATCTGCCCGACTTTGACTCGGTAAAGTTCTTTCGTATCAAGGCTGAGACCGAATTTAATCCAGGGGCTCCCTGGGAGATTTCATTGATCGTCAGCCGCCAGAAAAATCCGCTGTCCCATCCGGTCAATATCACCTTCACCGGTGATTACCAACTGCCTCCGCATCTGTTCACGTTTCCGTCCACTCATGCCACGGAGGACAACCAAACGCAGCCGCCGTTCTGGCTCAGTCTCTGGGAAAGCCGAATCACGGAAGTTATCATCCTGTTAATCGGCCTGGTAGTACTGACGCTGTTATTTACCGGCCAACACTGGCTGGTGAAATATTCGCGCTGGTTTCATCGCCTGCGCTGGGGGTATTTGTGGTTCACCCTGATATTTATCGGCTGGTACGCTCAGGGCCAGCTCTCGGTAGTGAATATATTTCCCATTCTGCAGTCGCTTTATCGGGGTTTTCAGATCGAAGCCTATCTGGTCGACCCTGTTATTTTTATTCTCTGGCTATATGTGGTGGTCAGTCTGGTTCTCTGGGGACGTGGTCTGTTCTGCGGCTGGCTTTGCCCCTTCGGCGCCCTGCAGGAAATGGTTTCCTGGCTGGCTAAACAGCTGCGAATCCCTCAATTCAGAGTGCCCTACCGACTGCATACCCGGCTGTGGAAGTTGAAGTATGTCATTCTGGTGGTGCTGGCCGGTTTGTCTTTTTATGCCATGAGCGCTGCCGAAAAAGCCGCAGAAATTGAACCCTTCAAAACCGCCATCACCCTATACTTTATCCGCAGCTGGCCCTTCGTGCTTTATGCCGTTCTACTGCTCGTTACCGGGCTGTTTATTCACAAGTTTTTTTGCCGCTACCTTTGCCCGCTAGGTGCCGGCCTGGCAGTACTGGGTTATTTCAGGCGCTTCTCCTGGCTGACCCGGCGGCAGGAATGCGGCTCCCCCTGTCAGCTATGCCGGCGCAAATGCGAGATCGACGCCATTCACCCGGATGGCAAAATTGACTACAACGAATGCATCCAGTGCCTGGAGTGCATCGTGTATTACGAGAATGATGATTTATGTGCACCACAGGTGATCAAGTCCAGAAAACTGGACAAGGCTGCATCAGAGGTAGAGTTAATTTACCGATCATCTGGAATTTAAAATTGTAGGGCTATCCGGCCATAGGTCATCGTCGGCAACCTACTTTGCAAGGTGTTTTAACAACGCCCTACCGGCAGCAGATCTTAGCATCACTGGATTTTGCTACTACCGGTATTTAATGCTCCCAAGTTGATGTAATTGTTCTACTTTTTAAATGAGTGAGCTGGCTTTTGTCACAGTTGCTGGACCAGCACGAAATGTCGGGCTATGAGCATCAGCAGCTATCATATGTTCAGTTTTGTCGTGAGCATCAAGGGCTGCCTGCGATGTCCATTTTTCTATAAGAATGAATTTATTTTCGTCCTTATCATCGCTAAGCAATTCATATCGAAGGCAACCTGGTTCAGCCAAGACGGTAGGCTTTAGCTTCTTGTAGGCTTCAATCTGCTCATTTCGTTTGCCAGGCATCACTTCTATGAATACCAGCAAATTGACTTCTCCCATATCCTTTTCTCCTTGTCTACATCGGATATCGATGGTGCTTTTTGTGGGTTCACTTCGCTACTGCAGCTCTTGTTTAAACCGTGTAGTAGACAGTGTCGTTTGCCTAAACTTGTTAACTGTTTCTTTTGAATTTAGCCATCAAGTTCCAATATTCGGCACTTTATGAATGGCCCGGGTTTTTCCAGTTCGACTTAAACAGAGAAACCTATAGAAAATTTTATGGCGTAGCTTCATCTTGGGCACGAAAAGTTAACAATTCATGTAGGTTGGGAAGAGTACAACAAATCCCAACATGAGAGCAGTGGTTCTACTCAGCCGTTCTAATCAAACAGCAGCGTTGGGATTCGTTGCACTCTTCCCAACCTACTTTCATTCTGGTCGTCTCCGCAAACCCACCTAATTACCGACTCTGCCTCCTACCAAAGACAGAGCGCATGACAAGTCACGGGACATGGATTATATGAGGTGGTTAATCATGCAAGCTGAAAGCTTTAGGAAGGGTCACTGATGGACAGAAATAATGTAATCTGGCAAAAACCAACTCAGGACATGCCCTATATTGGCGAATATTTTGTGGCCATCAAAAACTCCCTCGGATTAGGTGTTTATGACCTTATTTACTGGAATGGTAATAACTGGGAATTTGATTATAAGGGTGAAGTGGTCGGCTGGGTCACACTCCAGGATTTCATGAACACTGTGAAAGCTGGCTGGCCGGAATGGGCAACAACCGATATAGGCAATGTAAGTGGCCTGGGTGATGCAGACGAAATAGTTGATATTTCTGACGATGAATAACTAAATTAACGGAGTCAGCACCTGCAGGAATCTGACAACTTTTCCATTTCGTACCCCAGTACCAGAATCCCGCATTCTACAAAGACGACTCAGCTTAAGTGCCATCCAATTCTGACCCCTTCGATGCTACGCAAGATGTAGGACAATCCATCGAAATATTGGATTTGCTATTCCGATGGATGGCCTTCATTTTGTTATAAAACCTGAAGAGCAATCTTTTTGGGAAGGCGAGCCATCGAGCCCAGCTTTCGAAAAGCGCAATATTTTCGCACCGAAGGAATTTATGTTTTTCCTATGAATGAGATCAACATCATTGACATTGAAGCCAGCGGCCTGCACTTCGATTCCTACCCAATCGAAGTCGCTGTATTGGCTAATGGTAAGATCAAATCCTGGTTAATCAAACCGGAACCTGACTGGAATTATTGGAGTGATATCGCAGAGGGTATGCATGGCATTAACCGGGAAATGCTGCAAAGAGAAGGGCTTCCAGCGACACGGGTTGTGCGGGAATTGTCAGTCTTTCTGAAAGAATCCAATGGGCTGCTCTACAGCGACGCAGCGCAATGGGATGGGGATTGGATAGATACGCTTTACTTTGCTGTTAGAGAGGCAAAGCCATTTCATGTCGGCTCCATCTATGATTTGATGGAGCCGTCTCAGAAAGTCGACTTTGATAAGCTGAAAGCAAAGCTGGCTGAATCAAGTAACTATCGGCATCATCAAGCGGCAGAAGATGTGAAAATGATTCGGGATGCATATAATTTATTGGAAAAAGATCGATATCTTGACCAAGCTGCACCGATTGACGGACTCGGCAGACCTTCGTCCACTGCACTCGGGAGAGTATGAATTTAAAGGACCTGCGTGTCCGCCCTGGGCCTATCCGGCCCTTTATTCGTACAGATACATCCGCATCAATGCAACTACCAAATAGGGAGATTGAGTATGAGTAAGGTTGAATTACTAAAAGATGTACTGATTGAGATTGGGGACATTGAAAGATATTTTGGGAATAGGGTTCCGGTTAATCTCTGGAGAGGTAAAAGAAGTAGGTTGGGAAGAGTGCAACGAATCCCAACACAGGAGCAACGGCTCAACTCCACCGTTCCAATCGAACAGCAACCCCACCTAATTACCGACCCTACCTCCTACTAAAGACGGAGGCGGAGTCAGGCGAAAAAGCATTAAATAATCAAACACCCAACAATAACCAACAAGAGGACTACACCATGTGGACTAAACCCGCATATGTCGATTTGCGCATTGGCTTTGAAGTCACTATGTATTTCGCAAATCGTTAACCTCATTGGAGTGGCAGGGTAACCTGCCACTCCTTTTTGGCCGCAAAAATAACCCACAACATCAGGCCAGAGTTGTTATGAAAATTCATGTACTAGGTTCAGCAGCCGGCGGCGGTTTTCCCCAGTGGAACTGCAACTGCAAAAACTGTCACGGTGTGCGTCACGGTTTGATTAACGCCACACCGCGCACGCAGTCTTCCATTGCGGTGAGCACGGACAATGAGCGCTGGGTGCTGTTCAACACCTCGCCGGACATTCGAGCCCAACTGGAAGCCTTTCCCCAGATTCAACCCAAACATGGCCTGCGAGACACCGGCATCGCGGCCATCGTGTATATGGACAGTCAGATTGATCACACTACCGGCCTGCTGATGCTGCGGGAAGGTTGCCCACATGATATTTATTGCACCGACATGGTATACGAGGATCTGACTTCGGGCTTTCCGACTTTTCGCATGCTGGAGGCCTGGAACGGTGGCATCCGTCGGCACCGGATTGCGGTGGAGGAAGATGCCTATTTTGAAATTCCCGGCATCGACGATCTGCGCTTCTTTCCGGTACCGCTGCAAAGCAAAGCGCCACCTTATTCCCCTCATCGCCATGATCCTCACCCCGGCGACAATATCGGGATTCGGATTGAAGACCTCAAAAGCGGAAAAAACGCCTTTTATGCTCCCGGTCTGGGCGCTATGGAAGACTCCCTGTTGCCGTACTTGGAACAGGCGGACTGCCTGCTGGTAGACGGTACTTTCTGGACGGAAGTGGAAATGGTGACCACCGGTGTCGGTGATCAACTGGCCAGCCAGATCGGGCATTTACCCCAATCCGGACATGGCGGCATGATCGAATTATTAAGCGGCTTTCGCCGTCCACGAAAGATACTGATCCATATCAACAATACCAACCCGATCCTGGATGAAGACTCACCAGAGCGTATGATCCTGGAGCGCAACGGCATTGAAGTCGCTTTTGACGGTATGGAAATCGATCTTTAAATCAGAACAGAGCTTTAGGGCTCAATGAATGTCACCTGCAAGAGGGATAGAACAATGACGGCAACTTCCCTGCAACCCTGGTCGCTGGACGAGTTCGAAAATAAGTTGCGAGCCAAGGGCGCGCTCTACCATATCCACCACCCTTTTCATGTGGCCATGAACAGCGGTCGCTGCACGCCGGAACAGATTCGCGGCTGGGTGGCTAACCGCTTCTACTACCAGATCACCATTCCCATTAAAGATGCCGCAATTATGGCCAACTGCAACGACCGTGATGCAAGACGACTCTGGGTGCAACGGATTATTGATCATGACGGCCGCGAAGGTAACGAGGGAGGTATCGAAGCCTGGTTGCGGCTGGGTGAAGCCTGCGGCATGGAGCGGGAAGAGTTGCTGGATCAACGCCATGTATTGCCGGGTGTGCGCTTTGCCGTGGATGCCTATCTCAACTTTGCCCGCCGCGCGACCTGGCAGGAAGCCGCCTGTTCTTCACTGACAGAGTTATTCGCCCCCGATATCCATCAGCGCCGCCTGGACACCTGGCCCCAGCACTATGCCTGGATCGAACTGCAGGGCTATGAATATTTCCGTAAACGCCTGAGTGAAGCCCGCCGGGATGTGGACCATGGGTTACAGGTGACGCTGGAACATTTTGTCACCCGGGAACAACAGGAACAGGCGCTGGAAATTCTCCAGTTCAAGCTGGATATTCTCTGGACCATGCTCGATGCCATGACGATGGCCTATGTGCACCAGACACCGCCCTACCACAACTGCCAGACGGTGTCCGGTGCCTGATTATTCTCTTTGTAATGCCGGATTATTTTTAGTGCGTGCTCATATCATGTGGTGATATCAACAGGAGGCAAAACTTATGTCGGCACAGGTTCAGGCTGCAACAGATTGGATTCCGGTACTCAACCGCCAGTTCCGTCTGCAATGGGAAGAGGCTCAGCAATGCTATGTGTTGCTCTATCCCGAAGGCATGGTCAAGCTCAACTTGAGTGCCGGCGAAATCCTCGCACTTTGTGACGGCACCAAGTGTGTCAGCGACATTATTGAAGAACTGACCGAACGTTTTCCTGATGCCCCCGATATTGGCAGTGATGTGCAGGAATTTTTCGTCCAGGCCAGACAAAACCGGTGGCTGAACCATGACTGACTCGCTCGTGTCTCAATCTAATTCTCAACCTAGATCTCAACCTACATCTCATTCTCATCGGCAGCCCGGACCACCGCTCTGGCTGCTGGCAGAACTAACCTATCGTTGCCCGCTGCAATGCCCTTACTGCGCAAACCCTCTGGAAATGGCACAGGTCAGCAAAGAACTGGATACCGAGGGCTGGTTCCGGGTGATGCGGGAGGCGCGCCAGCTCGGCGCAGCCCAGCTCGGATTTTCCGGTGGTGAACCACTGGTGCGGCAGGACCTGGAATTGCTGATTGCCGAAGCACGCCGCCTGGGTTACTACACCAACCTGATTACTTCCGGCATCGGCATGGATGCAGATCGGATTGCGGCTTTCCGGGAAGCCGGACTCGACCATATTCAGATCAGCTTCCAGGCTAGCTCGGAGGAGTTGAACAATTCCCTGGCGGGCAGCAACAAAGCTTTTGCCCAGAAAAAAGCCATGGCCCGGGAAGTCAAACTTCAGGGTTATCCCATGGTGCTGAACTTTGTGTTACACCGGCACAATATCGACCAGATTGAACAGATCCTGGATTTATCCGTGGAGCTGGAAGCCGACTATGTAGAGCTGGCCAATTCCCAATATTACGGTTGGGCCTATGCCAACCTGGTGCAGTTGCTGCCGACCCGCGAGCAATTGCAACGGGCGGAGGAAATCACCACTCGCTACCGGGAGAAAATCGGAGACCGGATGAAGATTATTTTCGTGGTACCGGACTATTATGAAGAGCGTCCCAAATCCTGCATGAACGGCTGGGGATCATTGTTCCTGACCATTACCCCTGACGGCACCGCCCTGCCTTGCCATAGTGCGCGAATGTTGCCGATTGAGTTTCCCAACGCCAGGAATATGAACATCAAGGACATCTGGTATGAGTCCGAAGGTTTTAATACTTATCGTGGCGATCACTGGATGAAAGAGCCCTGCCGTCGCTGTCCTGACAAGGAAAAGGATTTTGGCGGCTGCCGCTGCCAGGCTTATATGCTCACCGGAGACGCCACTAATGCCGACCCGGTATGCAGCAAGAGCGAGCATCATCATAAAATTCTGGAGGTGGTTCAGCAGGCTCAGTCTTCGCCCTGCAGTCATCGTCCCATGCTGTCGCGGAATATGCACAATTCACAGGAACTGATTGCACAAGGCTGAAACAATCGAGCTTGACACAATCACAGCTGAGATCCCAAGCTAAAGATCTTAATGCTGGTGACTCCACTGGACAGCAATGCCAACGAGCGTGGTATGCGACATGAGCAACCCAATAATAAGAACAGCCTATTCAGCTAAACAGGATCCGGAAACCGCGGTCGCGGAGCTTTATGACGGCCTATTTCAGGAAGGCCTGGAATGTATCATTTTTTTCTGCTCGGTAGAGTATGACCTTAAGGCACTGGCGGCGGCACTTAAGCAGCGTTTCGGCGACACGCCTCTGCTGGGCTGCACTACCGCCGGTGAGATCACACCGGTTGGCTATCAGCGCGGCACCATTACCGGTTTCGGCTTGCCTGCCTCCCATTTTGCCGTGGAAGCCGCCAGGCTGGATAACCTTTACAACTTTTCCTTTGCCGATACCCAGACCCTGATTAAGCAGATGCAGCAGTCGCTTGCCGGCAAGGCAATTGCCCCCCTAGAGGGCAACAGCTTTGCCCTGTCCCTGCTGGACGGCCTGGCGATCCGCGAGGAAATGGTCCTTAACGCCCTCAACGCCGCACTGCAGAATATTCCGCTGGTGGGAGGCTCCGCCGGTGACGCCCTCGACTTCAAGGACACCCATGTGTTTTTCCAGGGCCGGTTTTCCAGTGATGCGGCGGTGATTATTCTGGTGAATACCACCTGCCCGTTCGAGGTCTTTTCCAGTCACCACATGGAGCCGGATGACACCAAGCTGGTGGTGACGGCAGCCTCGCCCCAGGAACGGATCGTGTATGAGCTCAATGCCGAACCTGCCGGCCTGGAATATGCCCGGGCAATCGGGCTGCCGCCTGAAGAACTCGATATCAAAACCTTTGCCCTGCATCCCATTGGCGTCAATATTCACGACCAATGTTTTATTCGCTCGATACGCCAGATCAATGAGGATCTCAGCCTGACGTTCTTCTGTGCCATTGATGAAGGCGTGGTGCTGTCGACCTGCCGGCGCGGCGATCAGACCAGCCACCTGAAGGAACTGCTGGAATCCCTGCGAACCGTCGTCGGCGAGCCCCAACTGATTATTGGCTGCGACTGTATTCTCAGACGGATCGAAGCAGATCATCTGCAGCAGCAGGAACAGATGTCCGCGCTTTTTATGGCCAACAATGTGATCGGTTTTGAAACCTACGGTGAACAGTTCCATGCCATGCATGTGAACCAGACCTTCTCCGGAGTAGCCATCGGCGCACCGCTGGACTGACGGGGACAGGGCATGGCGAAAAAAAATCCTCCACCGGTTTACGGCACTACCACTGCCGGACCGGCCAAGTACCGGGGCAATCGCAACGAGACTGACGAGCTTGAAGCGATTCGCTACGAAAACAGCAAACTAAAAAAAATGAACAAGGTACTGATTCAGCGCATCGAGCAGGGTCTCGGCAATACCAGTGGCGCTTATGCCTCCTTTGAAAGTGCGGTGATCCTCTCGGAAAAAGTGAAGGAACGTACCATCCAGTTGCAACAGGTGCTGAATAACCTGGAGCGGGTCAACAATGACCTCAACATTGCCAAGCAGGAAGCCGAGCGTAAGCATCAACTGCTGATTGACGCCATTGAGAGCTTCTCCGATGCCTTTGTCATGTTCGATAACCAGCGTCAATTTACCCTGGCCAATACCGCCTTTTACCAGCTCTGGAGTCCCTCGGGAATCGACTTTCACCCAGGCCTGGAACTGGAGGCAATTCAACAACAGGTCGCCCATGCGGGCGTTATCGACCCCAGCATTCCAGTCAATGAAAAAATAATCCGGCGCGGAGAACTGCCCAATCAGGGCATTGTGAAGTTAAAGGACGGGCGCTGGATTCAGATTACCGAACGCCAAACCCGTGAAGGCGGTCTGGTGATTGTTTTTACCGATATCACCACCCTCAAACAAAGTGAAGCAGCCCACCGTGAACAGGCGTTGGCGGAAAAATCCAGGATACTGCAGTCAACCCTTGACCATCTTTCCCAGGGGGTCGCCCTGTTTAATGCCAATCATCGGCTGGAGGCCTGGAATCCACGATTCCTGAACCTGACCAACATCGACACGCGCCTGGTCACTCCCGGTGCCAGCTTTCATGCCCTGGCAACTCACGGCGACCTGGGCAATATTTCCAGCCCCCAACACTCTAACGGAACACCGAACGGAGACCGCCAGACGCTTATCGAGCCCGGTACCACCCGGGCCGACAAGGTGCTCAAGGACGGTCGCCTGCTGGAAATCGAACGGCACGACACCAGCAGCGGCGGCTTTGTCGTGACTTACACGGACGTGACTGAAAGAGAACAGTATGAAGCCGCCCTGAGGGCCAGTGAGGCACGGACACGTTTGATCACCGATGCTATGCCTGCCTTGATCGGTTATCTGTCCCCCAACCTGCGCTACACCTATACCAATAAAACCTTTGAGGAATGGTTTCAGTTATCACGCGACGAAATTCACCGGCTCTCGCTCAAGGAAATTCTCGGGGCAGAGGAATTTGAACGCCATCGCCCATATATCATGCAGACCCTTGGTGGCCATCTGGTGCACTTTGAAGTGGAGCAGCACCTGCCCTGCGGTAAAAAATATATCCATAAAACCTATATTCCCGACTATGACGACCTGGGGAATGTTATCGGCCTGTTTACCCTGGAACAGGATTTCACCCAACAGCGCAACATCGCCGAAGCGCTGAGCCAGGCCTACCAGCACATGGAACAACGGGTGATTGACCGCACCCGGGAACTGACCAACCTGAACTCCAAGCTGCGGCAAGAGGTGACGGAACGCAAGGAGGCAGAGCAACAATTGGTGGAAGCCAAGCAGGAAGCCGAACACGCTAACCTGACCAAGACCAAGTTCCTTGCCGCCGTCAGCCACGACTTGCTGCAGCCCATGAGTGCAGCCCGTTTATATACGTCTGCCCTGATGGAACAGTCCCTGCCGCCGTCCGCCGGTAAACTGGTGGAATCCATCAACTACTCCATGGAGGATGTGGAATCGCTGGTGAGTACGCTGGTCGACATTTCCAAACTGGATGCCGGGGTGGTGAAGCCGGATATCACCACCTTTGAAGTTCAGGGCCTGTTGCATAACCTCGCCAACGAATTCCGTCAGCAGGCCCGGTTGGCTGATATTGAATTCCACTTCGTTCCCTGCACTGCGACTGTCGCCACTGATTCCCAGTTGCTGGCGCGAATTCTACGTAACCTGCTGTCCAATGCCCTTCGCTACACAGATAAGGGGCGCATACTTTTCGGCTGTCGGCGGCGAGCGGAGGGAATGTCAATTCAGGTATGGGATACGGGTATGGGTATCCCGGAGGAAAAATTGGCTGAGATATTTCTGGAGTTTAAACGGCTGTCATCAGACAAAAGCCGCGGCCCAAAAGGATTGGGGTTGGGGCTCGCCATCGTGGAGAAGATTTCACGGGTTCTTGGCAGCCAGATTAATGTCCGCTCACAACCGGGTAAAGGCTCGGTATTCTCCGTGCTTATCCCTTACGGCAAAACGTCCGATATCAGGACTACGCCTCTGACACCTTCTCTGACGGAACTGGAAAGTCCGCTGGCGGATAATTCAATTTTGGTGATAGATAACGATCTGAGTATCTGTGCAGGCATGCAGACGCTGTTAACAGGATGGGGCAGCACAGTGGTGACGGCAACATCCATTCATGATTTACAGGCAGACACCCTGAAGGACAACCCACCCGATATGGTAATCGTCGATTATCACCTGGACAATGAGGAAACGGGAATGGACGCAGCCAGTCGATTACGGGAATGGCTCGGGCCCAAGCTGCCTGTACTGATGATCACCGCCAACCGCACCCAGGACCTGAAACAGCAGGTCCGGGAACAGGGCTATCACCTGCTGCATAAACCGATCAAGCCGCACAAACTCAAGTCACTGCTGCGCCACCTGCTAAGTCCGGGCAGTGGCATGGTTTCCTTTCCAGGCTTGAAAAAGCCACTGAAATGGCCTGACGACAGCCACTAATTGACAGCAAGCTACTATATAGACAGCAAGCTACTATATAGACACTGCTCTCTTTCTACGCCGGGCTTTCACCCATGCAAAGCCCTTATCGATGCCAAGCTCTATCGATGCAGGTACTGATCGAAATTGATCTTGCTGGCACAGAGCACCGCCTGCATCCGGTTGTGTACTTCCAGCTTGCTCAGAATCGCAGAGACATGGGTCTTTACCGTGGTTTCCGCAATATTCAGCTCATAGGCAATTTGTTTGTTGGACTCACCCTGGGCCATTCTTTCCAGCACCAGCAACTGACGCTTGGTCAGCGATGCCAACAGTTTAGGGTCGATGGTTTGGGAATCCTGACGGCGGGACTCGGTGGGGGATTTCTTACTGCGGATGATGTCAGAAGGCAGATACACCTGACCTTCGAGAATCTGGGTAATGGCATTGCCGATATTTTCCCGGCTGGTGGTCTTACAGATAAAACCGACCGCACCATAGGTAACTGACCGTAAAACAATCTCCCTGTCCTCTTCGGCCGAGATCATCGCCACCGGCACCTCAGGAACCGCGTTACGCAGCTGGATCAAGCCGTTAAGCCCATCCATACCGGGCATATTCAAATCCAGCAGGATCAGGTCAAGGTCATCCTGCTCAGTGGCAATCTCAAGGGCAGAGGGAAAATCCTCCGCCTCCAGCAGCGTGGTATCTGGAAACGCCTGCGCAATAACATCCGCAATGGCTTCGCGGTACAGCGGATGATCATCAGCAATCAGAATCTGGTACATGGCAACCCCGGTAGTAGTTATTTTATAGGGATATGTGCATGACTCATGGTACCACAGCCTCCGAGAGCCGGGCAGTTGTTAGTCGGATGTCTAAGGGGACTAGAGAAATAAATAAAGGGCGGATAATTCCGCCCTTCTTTCTCTGTTGTAATCTCAGCTGACTGTTGTTAATCCTCGGATCTATGCAGCCCGGCACTATTTTCGATCATCCGCCTAGTACTTGATTCAATCATCCGCAAAGTATTTGGTTCTCAGCGGGAGGCCGGCTTCGTAGCGTAGTTTGTTTTCAGTTACCGGCAGGGAGTCAAATCCTTTAATCCCCACGGTTTGATATTCTTCCTGCTTCATATTCGGGTTGGATAAGCCGTTTAGGGTGTGCCAGCAATGAATCAGTTCATGTGCCATGGCAATATGCGGAATATGCCAGGTACCGTCTTTGGACAAAATTTCGATATTGCTGTAGTTCACCCAACAGGTATCGACGAAAAATCCGCTCGGGTAGCCACAATATGAGCAGGTAATAGGTAACAGGTAATAGGTAACAGGTAATAGGCACACTTGCGCCCGTCACCCTCCAGCCCTTGACTTCTTGCTATAGCTGATCAAAGATTCCATCCATTATTATTGCTACCGGACTGCTTATCCGTGATTCAACTTTCCAGAACAGCGCAAATTATTATTTTGTCCATCACTGAGAGGCTTTCGGTGGGCTAGCCTGTTTCTGCAAAAAAGATTCTTAAAAACCCGCCACCCGGCGGGTTTTTTTATGGCCGCAAAAAACCGAAAGGAGCAACACCACTATGGGTACCGTGACAACAGAAACAGCTTCATCCTGTCCTGAAGCGAGCAAGATGATTCTGCCAACTTTGCAGGATGTGGAAGCGGCTGCCCTGCGAATTAACAGCGCAATAAAACATACTCCATTACAACGCAATGACTACCTGAGCAATAAATACCAGGCCAACATCCTGCTCAAAAGAGAGGACCTGCAGCTTGTTCGCTCGTTTAAAATTCGCGGAGCCCTGAACAAAATGCTCCAACTGGATATGCTGGAACGGCAGCGAGGCATCGTCTGCGCCAGTGCTGGCAATCATTCCCAGGGGGTCGCCTATGCCTGTGCTCATCTCAAGGTTCAGGGGACTATTTTTATGCCGGAGACTACACCGCTGCAGAAAATTTCCCAGGTGAAGAAATATGGTCAGAACGCCGTACAGATATTTCTAACCGGCCGCAATTTCGATGAGGCTAACCAGCAAGCCAATGAATATGCAGTTAGGAAGGGGGCTCTGCTGATTCATCCATTTGATGATTTCGATGTGATCTGCGGGCAAGGAACCACAGGACTGGAAATCCTCACAGATCTTCCAGAGCCTACCGATTATTTAGTCACCCCTGTCGGTGGCGGCGGACTTGCCTCTGGATTAAGCACTGTGTTCAAGGCACGTTCGCCCAGGACACGCCTGGTAGGGGTGGAACCTCAACATGCCGCAGCACTGCATGCGTCTCTGCTGAATGGTTACAACACCCGGCTTGAGACCATCGATCCTTTTGTCGACGGTGCGGCCACTATGAAAATAGGGGAACTGGGATTTCAAATTTTGAAACATGCTCTCGATCTAAGCCTTCGTGTCCATGAATCCCATACCTGCCAGACCCTGATAGAACTCTACCAGGAACAGGCACTGGTCGCGGAACCTGCCGGCTGCCTGAGCATTGCAGCCCTGGATAAATTACAGCACGACATCCACGGCAAAACCGTGGTCTGCCTGCTGAGCGGCGGCAACAACGATTTTCAGCGCTTTGCCGAAATTACCAGACGGGCTGCTGAGGATTGGGCGACGTGAAGGAAAAAAATCGCGCCTTCAGAGCATGTTCCAGTCCATATCCAGCACACTGGCTGCAAGCTCTTGCGGACTTTCCAGATCCGGAATTCGGCATTGGACGCATAAGCCAGGGTCGACTGTTTGTTGGTTTTCTCATGAGTGCGGGCCACCCCAGATCACCAACACGGGTTGGGTAACCGGCCCCAGTTCGGGAAATTTGTTAGTCAGGTACTGCTGAAAGCCGCTGGCATGACAGAAGCATACACCATGATCATGTTCCGAGTTTAATTTGAGTTAGAACTGGTTCATGGCGTTGTTTTTACCAAGCGCTTTCAATGCGGCATCACCATAGAAGCACTCTTTGTTATCGTCATCCATGGCCGTTGCCACAGTCGCCCAGTGATTTATTCCGTAATCATACTGACATATTTCGCGTCAATGGCGTCCTGGTAATAGCCCAGGCCGAGTTTACGCAGATAGTCCATCCGATCGGCTTTCCGCAGGTTGATATCTAAAGGCCCCACATTATTTTGCTCATAAAGTTTGGCTAGAAAAGCAAGATACCGCTCGCCCTCGTCTAACATCAGCAAACTCACTGCACCGACATCAGGTTTGACCTGGCTGGATAGCTCTGGTGGCAGTTCGATACCGATCACGACAGGCTGTTCGTCCTCAGAAAAGCGATGTCCGCGACGCTTCACCGTTTGCTGCGCCCAGTAATAGGCGATTTCACGGCAGGGGGAAATAAAGATCGGCTCAATGCTCTCGGTATAGGTATTGCCGATAGTGGCCATGGTTTTCTTGGTGGCCTGGTTCAGCGCCTGATCACCGGAAGGCTTCAAACCTGTTTCCAGAATTGAAGAAACCAGGACTGAAGAAGTTCCGTGGTACCAGACATTACTCGTTGTAAAGCCGTCTTTGCTCAACAGGCTTTTCGCATCTTGAAGGTATGAGGGTGTTTCGGTCATTGATTTCTCGCCCATGGCAACACAATTAACATTGTGCCTGCATACAATTTAACTGTCGGATTAATCTATTCGTCAGATCACTAATAGTTAGATTATCAGATTAATAGTATCGATCAATTTAGACTAGGGAGTTGCAGTTTACGCCCTTCTGAACCGATACAAAAAAGGCGACTCGAAAGTCGCCTTTTTCAATGCCAGCCTACAGTTTAGATGTTGTAAAACTGGTTAGATATTATAGAACTGGTTAGATGTTGTTGAATTGATTGGAGGTGTTTTTCGCACCACCGGCTTTCAGCGCCATCTCACCTGCGTAGTACTCTTTGTGGTCATCGCCAAGGTCAGAACCAGCCATGTTCTGGTGTTTAACGCAAGCGATACCCTGACGGATCTCCTTACGCTGCACGCCAGAAACGTAACCCAGCATGCCCTGTTCACCGAAGTACTCTTTCGCCAGGTTATCAACAGACAATGCTGTCGTGTGATAGGTAGGCAGAGTGATCAGGTGGTGGAATACGTTCGCTTCACGTGAACAATCCGCCTGGAAGGTCTTGATGCGAGCATCAGCCGCCGCAGCCAGCTCGGAATCATCGTAGTCAGCACTCATCAAACGGTCACGGTCGTAGGCAGAAACGTCTTTACCTTCTGCTTTCCATGCATCATAAGTCTGTTGACGGAAGCTCAGAGTCCAGTTGAAAGATGGAGAGTTGTTGTATACCAGTTTCGCATTTGGGTGAACTTTACGAACGTCGTCCATCATGCCTTTAATTTCGTGAACAGTTGGGATTGCAGTTTCTATCCACAGTAGGTCAGCACCGGCATTGATGGCTTCGATACAGTCGAACACACAACGCTGATGACCAGTACCTTGACGGAACTGATACAGACCAGAAGGCAAACGCTTAGGACGAACCAGCTTGCCACCGCGGCTGATCAGTACATCACCTTCAGCGGTATCTTCTGGAGCAACTTCTTCAACATCCAGGTAAGAGTTGTAAACGTCGCCTTGGTCGCCTGGCTCTTGAACAACAGCGATTTCTTTAGTTAGGCCGGCACCTTCAGAGTCAGTACGTGCAACGATTACACCGTCATCAACACCTAGCTCAAGGAAAGCATAACGTAGAGCACGTAGCTTGTTATGGAAGTCCGCGTGAGGAACAGTAACTTTACCGTCCTGGTGACCACACTGCTTCTCGTCAGCAACCTGGTTTTCGATTTGAAGTGCACATGCACCCGCTTCGATCATTTGCTTAGCCATTAGGTAAGTCGCTTCTGCGTTACCAAAACCAGCATCGATGTCAGCAATGATTGGCACAACGTGCGTTTCGTGGTTATCAATTTGTGCCTGGATCTCAGCTTCTTTCGTAGAGTCACCAGCTTCACGTGCTTTGTCCAACTCACGGAAAAGACCACCAAGTTCACGCGCGTCAGCTTGACGTAAGAATGTGTACAACTCTTTTACAAGAGAAGCAACAGCCGTTTTCTCGTGCATAGACTGGTCAGGAAGAGGGCCGAACTCAGAACGCAGAGCCGCTACCATCCAACCAGAAAGGTACAGATAACGACGTTCTGTTGAGCCAAAGTGCTTCTTGATAGAGATCAACTTCTGTTGACCAACAAAACCATGCCAGCAGCCCAGGGACTGAGTGTATTTGGTTTTGTCTTTGTCGAATTCAGCCATGTCGCGACGCATGATACCAGCAGTATATTTTGCGATATCCAGACCGGTTTTGAATTTGTTCTGTGCACGCATACGGGCTGCAGATTCAGGATTGATAGCATCCCAGGTTTTGCCGTTGGCGTTTTTCAGGTTGGCTACGGCGTCAATGTCTTGTGTGTACTGTGACATAATGCTGAATCCTCAAGATATAAGCACTTAACTTTGACCACTCTGCGTATACGACTCAGATGTTATGGCCTTACGATTCGTCCTGGAGGACAGGGTTCGGAGAGAAGTCTATTGAATGGAGGACAATAAATGAAATATATATTATCGATACTGGGTATAGATTTTGTGAATAAACCCGCCTCGCCATCCTAAGTATTTTCACCTAAGACTTAAGTCCAAGTGTTTGAATGAAATTTAACCATTTATTTTTTAGATATTGCTAAATTAGAATATACTAATATAATGCACTACTCTTATTGGAGGCTAGCCTATTGGACCCACAAGACCTATCCGCGGCTGACCTGTCTGCCAATGCCAAAGAAGCCGCTGCCCTGCTTAAGGCGATGGCCAACGAAAACCGGCTGATGATTCTTTGTACTCTCCTAGACCAGGAGATGACGGTGGGTGAACTGAACGCGGTTGTGCCTCTAAGTCAGTCGGCGTTGTCACAACACCTGGCGGCATTGCGTAAGGCGCAACTGGTGAAAACCCGACGGGAAGCCCAAACGATTTATTACCAGCTTGCAGGTGATGCCGCACAAAGGGTGATTACCGTGTTGAAAGAGCTTTATTGTCATTGATACCACTGAGGGCACATTGTGATGGAGATGTCTTTTGATTTTACCCTGCCGCTATTGGGCGGGGTACTGATCGGATTGGCGGCCGTGCTGATGCTGGGCTTGCTTGGACGTATGACCGGCATCAGCGGAATTTGCTGGAGCGCCGTCTTTGAACAGGATCGGTCCTGGCGGCTGGTATTTCTGTCGGGAATGATTTTGGGGCCTATCTTTGCGCATTATCTGTTCAGTATTCCGGTGCCTGAATCCGGAGGTCAAAACTGGCTGCTGATATTGCTGGCCGGCCTGGCGGTAGGCTATGGCACTCGCATGGGTAATGGTTGTACCAGCGGCCATGGCGTCTGTGGCATAGGCCGTCGGTCACCAAGATCTATCAGTGCCACGCTGACATTTATGGCTACCGGTATTATTACCGTATTCATCACCCGCCATCTGATCTCGGCCTGATATCCTACAGAGGACAATGTCATGATTCAGTTAATTGCATTACTTTGCGGCACTCTGTTCGGACTCGGTCTGGCGGTGTCCGGCATGACCGACACTCATAAAGTGCTCGGCTTTCTTGATTTCTTCGGCAGTTGGGACCCTGCCCTGGTATTTGTGATGGGTGGGGCCGTTATGACGACTTTTATTGGCTTTTACCTGGTTCAGAAACGGTCCGCCCCTCTGTTGGCACCTCAATTTTTACTGCCACTGAATACCGACATTGATCGTCGTCTAATCATGGGGGCGGCGATATTTGGTATCGGATGGGGGCTTTATGGTTATTGCCCGGGTCCGGCGATATCCAGCCTGGCTTATTTGCGGCCGGAATCCCTGCTGTTTGTTGTCGCAATGATGGCGGGCATGTGGCTGGAAAAAAGGTTTCCTATCAAGGTCTGAAGCCTCTTCAGAACCGGTTCTATTCCCGACGGTTTACTGCCAAGGACCACCCTAATAGCAGCCAGCACCCAGATAGCAGCAGCTCTTCCCAGCTCACAATGGCATCCTTCTGAGGAGTTAATCTGAATGTAGTCCATAGTTGTCTGGGCATATATAAAGAGAAGTTTTGTTATCAACCGATCATAATGAATCAGCCATTAATTGACTATCCGGATAACGGGGAATCTTCACCCCGCAGTCAATGGCGTTAACACGATTTTCGACTAGGCTTATTATAGATATCAGCAAAGTCCCAGCGGCATTATTATGCTTTCAAATAAAGGCAATGACGGGCTCATCCTGGTCGTTGATGACAGTGTGGATAACATCAAGTTGCTCAATACTGTTCTGCAGGAAGAGGCAGAGGTGATATTCGCGACTGATGGCGAAAAAGGCCTGGCGCTTGCCCGGGAAAGAAATCCGGATCTGATCCTGTTGGATATCAACATGCCGGGAATCTCCGGGTTTGACGTCTGCCGACAGTTGAAACAAAACCCCGCCACCGAAGGTTCAGCCGTCATTTTCGTCACGGCCCAAAGCTGCGAAGAACATGAACTTAGGGCTTTGGAAGCTGGCGCAGTGGACTATATCACCAAACCGATCAACACCAAGCTGGCAAAAGCCCGAATTACCGCCCACCTGAAAGCAAAGCGACATACCGATTTGCTGCGTCTTATCGCTAATCATGACGGGCTGACCAAGCTCTACAATCGCCGTTTTTTTGATGAGCAACTGGAAGAGGAATGGCGTCGCCATTTACGCCACGGCGGGACAATGGCACTCGCCATGATCGATATAGATCATTTCAAGCTATTCAATGACAGTTATGGGCATCAGGCCGGGGACAGCTGCCTGATCCAAGTAGCTAATGCCATCCGGGAATCCACTGGCCGGGCAGGTGAAATTGCCGCTCGCTATGGTGGTGAAGAGATAGCAGTAATATTGCCTGACTCAACTACCGCGAAAGCTCTCGCCTATGGAGAGTTTATCTGCGAATCTATACAGTCACTGAAGATTTCCCACAAGTCATCTCCAACCAGTCCTTATATCTCTGTCAGTATCGGAGTCAGCTCCATGGATAACAGTGAGGTTACCTCTCTGGAAAAACTCATTGCGCTGGCGGATAAGGGTCTGTACCTGGCGAAGGACCGTGGTCGTAATCAAGCCATTGCTTTTGATCAATTCAAGGACTCAACAAGACTAGCCACCCCCAATTGAAGGACCATTATTCCCATGAACGGGATAAACCCTACCAGTTTCCCTATAAGGCTCCTGCATGGACTGATGTTTGGCCTACTGGCCTATGGCAGTATGGAGCTGGCGAAGGTCACCTCCAATGTTACCTTCGTCTGGTTCGCCAATATTTATCTGGTGCTGATACTGATCCGATCCCAGCCACGGCAATGGTGGTTCACTACCTCAGTGGCCCTGCTATGCAATCTTGGCGTGAATATGTTGCATGGGCACGGCCTGTGGTTTTCAGCCGGGACTAGTATTGCGAACCTGATTGAAGTGGTGGTAGGTGCTACCCTGGTCAATCACCTGGTGTCCTGGAATAAAGACCCTTTGCCGGTAGAAGAGGTGATCAAGTTCTTCCTGCTGTACCTGAGCATCGCCGCTCCGGTTGGGGCTGTACTGGGCAGCACCTGTGTTTACCTCAATACCGGCACTCGCTGGATATCGGTCTTTGAAAACTGGTGGCTGGGAGATGTGGTCGGCATGCTGGTGCTGGCAATCCCAGGATTGCTCTACTCAGGTAGTAAACTCAGGGAGGTCGCACGTCCTACTGTTCTAATCCGTCTCTTCATCATGGTCACAAGCATCAGCGGGATTGCGGTCGGCTTTAGTTACATTACCGTTTTCCCCTTTATATTTATTGCCACTCTTCTGGCGATTGTAGCTGTCTTTGACACTGTATTTGTGGTCGCCGTCACTGCCACTGCAAGCATTCTTCTGACAGGCAGCCTGCTAATGCTGTTAAAGCAATATTCACCGACATTGCTGGAAACCGGCACGACTAAACAACTGTGGATTGCCATGGCAGCGGCAGCTCTCTTGCCCTCCCTGCTGGCACTACTGCTGCAACAATTGCGCGAACGCCGGTTACGCCAGGAAGAAAGCGAAGCCCGCTTTGAGGATATGTTCAATCTTGTGGGTACTGGCCTGACACTCTCCGACGCGGAGGGGCAATTGTTGAGAGCCAACCGCTATATGCTGGACCTGCTGAAATATGACTCTGAGGCCGAGTTGATCGGCAAAACCACCAGTGAGCTCACCCATCCCGATGACCTTGAAATGGCGCTGCGACACAAATATGAACTGATTGAGGAACGGGCTGACCAACTTTTGTACAACATGCGTTTTGTCACCAGCGAGGGTGAAACCGTCTGGGCGGAAGTTAAAAGCACTCGGATGAAATACAAAAATGCCACCTATCTTATTGGTCAAGTTTCGGACATCAGCGAACAGCGAGAGAAAGCTGAAGAGATCAGTGCGTTGAATCAGCGTCTGGGTATGGCCGCTGACGCGATCGGCATGGGTATATGGGATTGGAACCTTAGCACTAATGAACTGTATTGGGACGACCAGATGTACAGGCTCTATGCCATCGACCCCGAGAGAGGATCCATGACCTATGAAATGTGGCGCCATAGACTGCATCCTGACGACATTGGACCCACGGAAGCCTTGCTGGCGGAAGCGCTGGCAGGCAAGACTGAATTCCGTACTCAGTTCAGAGTCGTGCTGCCAACCGGCGATATTCTTTATATCCAGGCAGCAGCAACCAGAATTACCAATGAAACGGGAAATACAGACCACATGGTGGGCATGAACTGGGATATTACCCCGTTAAAGCGTACCGAGCTGGAGCTATCCCACGCCAAGGAACTTGCGGAACAGGCCAGCCAGTCCAAGAGCGAATTCCTGGCCAATATGAGCCATGAAATCCGTACCCCGTTAAACGCCATTATTGGACTGTCCCAATTGTTGACGCAATCAATCCTGACGCGGGAGCAGGAAAATTACCTGGCAATGATACACAGCTCGGGCAAGTCTCTGCTTAACATCATCAACGACATACTCGACCTGTCGAAAATCGAAGCCAACAAACTGGAAATCACAAATGTCAGTATTCAACTGGATGAGTTGATGGCCAATATCGGCAATCTGATGTCGGTTAATATCGGCGACAAGGATGTCGAACTGATTGTTGATGTGGAACCCCAGCTACCTTTGCGCCTGAGCGGAGACAGTGTCCGCCTGGAGCAGATATTGATAAACCTGACCGGTAATGCAGTGAAATTCACCGAACATGGCGAAATCATTGTCAAAGTAAGGTTGCTGGACCAATCAGAAAACATTGCCAATGTATGCTTCAGCGTCTCCGACACGGGCATAGGCATGAGCCCACAACAGCTGGGCCTGCTATTCACTCCCTTTCGCCAGGCAGACAGTTCCGCGACCCGTAAATATGGCGGCACCGGCCTCGGACTCACCATCAGCAAGCGTTTAATTGAGATGATGGGAGGGCAAATTTCAGTAAGCAGTCAACTGGGTGAAGGTAGTCAATTTACTTTTGCACTGCCTTTAGGCGTCTCTGAATCGAATCACCGCAACAATAACGATCGCAGCCTGGAGGGCCACAAAACCATTCTGGTGGTGGATGATAATCCCAGGCTCAGGGACTATCTGGGCAGCCTGCTGAATGCCTGGAATTGTCGGGTGGATCTGGTGGAATCAGGGCAGAGGGCCTTGGAAATGATTCCCCGTCGTGCCCGCGCCGACCAGTACTATGAGGAAATTCTCGTAGATTGGAAGATGCCGGGCATGAATGGCCTTGAAACGATTAAAGCACTTCAGAATCTGCCGGAATGCAAGGATGCCAACATCTATCTCATGGTCAGTGCCTTTGACCGGCCCACTGTAGAGAAGATGATTCCCCTGGGTCAGGTAAAAGATATCTTGCTGAAACCGGTTACCGCTTCCACTTTGTTCAACTGCCTGCTGGCGGAATCCCAGAGGGAGTTAAAACCGACACCTGGCACTACCCAGGCACCCGATTTTTCCGATAAAACCATACTTCTGGTGGAAGACAATGAACTCAACCGCGTAGTGGCGCAGGGATTACTGACGGCTACCCGTGCCAATATCGAATGTGCCTTTGACGGCAAGCAGGCTGTGGATAGGTTGCAGGCTGATCCAACCCGTTATGATCTGGTGCTCATGGATGTGCAGATGCCGGTCATGGATGGATTTACGGCCACCCGGCTGATTAGGGAAGAACTGCAATTATCAATTCCGGTCATTGCTATGACCGCCGGGGTACTGGCCTCGGAACGCAATCTTTGCTTTGAATCTGGAATGACAGACTTTATTGGCAAGCCTGTGGACAGCCAGGAATTACTGTCCCTGCTGAGAAAGTATTTGTCAGCTCCTGAAGCCGATAGTGCTGAAAATACTATTTCAAAATCTCCACTTCAGACTAATGTCGCTCAGCCGGACGACGGCACTCCGGAGCCCGTCGAACAATCTGCATCTCACAAAGCCGGACCAGCCCCTGCACAGAAACAGGACCATGAACGACCGAAAATATTTGATCCCAGCCAACTCACCCAGTTAATGCAGCTGGGACCCACACAAAAAAGCCAGATTATCGCCCTGGTCAAAGACTTTATCCTGAGATGGCCGCAAGAATTGGTGGCAGCCGAACAGGCCTTTAACCAGGGGGCGAATGAAGATGCAGCCAGAACGCTGCACACTCTGCGGGGTTCCAGCGGTACATTAGGCGCAAAGCGTCTGGTGGAAACGGCACTGGTGGCGGAAAAGTCCATGCCGCAGGTCACTGCCGAGACCACACTGGCCAATTTCACCAAGGTACGGGAAGACCTTGAAGCCTTGATACAGGCGGCACAAGACTGGCTTGCAGATGTGGAGGAAGACTCCAAAGCCGAGCTGGAAACAAATACTCTGAATCCGGTCAAGTACCAACTATTGATTAACTACCTGCAGGAACAAAATATTGCCGGATGCACACTTTACCAGGAACTTCGTGCCCCCTTATCCTCAATATTGTCTACTTCAGACCTCGACAGGTTGGACCAGTTAATTGATCGCCTGGAATTTGCCAAAGCCGTGGAAATCATCACCCAAGAGGTTTGCATCCGGTAAACCTATTGCGGTTCCCGGTAGGTCTCGACTCGCTTGATCCAGCCTGGCAACCACTTATCCCTCTCAATCGCACGGGGCGCCAGACCGGCTCGGCGGGTCAAGACCAGGATGGCCGCTCGCCGATAGGCATCCAACACAGTTTTTCCATCGCGGGTATCCATCATTTCCAGCACCTGGCGCAGGCCCCAGCCCTGTCCCTGATATTGCTCATGCGGCGATAGACCCTCGCCTTTGAAGTTTACATAATCGATCAGGGCATAGGCACCGCCACGGGTCTGTAACAAAGTCGCTAAATGCTTTCTTATCTCCGGACGCCGGTCTTCCGCGCAGGCCTCCAGAATCCCCCTGAACGACACCTGCGCCCGCTGTAACATAAATGCCGCCTGCAATCCCTTGGTTTGTTCTAACAGGGTTCTGAGTGATTCAGCCTGGGCCAGATCCGACACCTGTAAAAAAACCTCACGGTCCGGCCATGGCGCTGCGAGCGGGCTTAACTTTTCCAGCCAGGCCGGCAGAGTCACCTCGGATTGGCGCAGATATGATATCAGGAAGGGAAAGCTTTCTATAAAGGGAGCCTCCGTATTTTCCGGGTACCAGATGAAATGTCCTATACCGAGTGAAGGAAAGTCTTCACCCTGGTTCCAGGTCACCAGACACTGACGTTTGCCGCTGCACTCATTTTGGTAGATTTGCTGACCAACCCATTGCAGTTCCTCGCTGGTAAGTTCCAATCGCAAGGGTTGGTTATCTTCTGTACAACCGGAAACAAAAATCATACAGGCATAAACAAGCAGCGCTATGCCGGCGATTTGGTGTGAAAATCTTGTGTCAGAAGGCCTCAGAGTCAGTTCTCCCGGTAGCTGTAAAGTGGTTAATTCCAATAATGCGATCTATGCTGAAATAAAAAGATAATTAGAACGGTAGAGGTCGACAGTGGCTAGTATCATCCCTGCGTCATTGCCCGTCAGGTTTAACAGTATCAGCTTCCGCGTGGTGGCGTTACTAGTCCTGACGGCAATTATCATATTCGGTATTTTTGCATTCACCTGGAATGGACTGGGCCATATCGAAGAGCGTTTTGTTCACTTGATTGAAAATGTCAGTAAAGCAGACGACCTGTCGGACGAGCTCAACGTCAATTATCTGATTACCACCAAGGGCGTGAACGAAATCCTGTCCGTCAGTGATATCGAACAAATTCAACAAAAACACGAAACCATCAAGAAGCTGACACCTAACTTCATCAAACAGGCCAAATCCCTGGCAGAGGTATTACCCCAGACCAGCACTGACGTTAATAAACTGCTTTCCAGCCGAACCACCCTTGACCGCCAGATTCAGGATGTTGTGCAGTACCAGATCAAGGCACTGCAGCTGGATGCCCAGAACATCGACTTCAGCCAGGATTTCAAAAAAGGCGGTGACGGCGTATTCAAGCAACTCGACGAGTTGATCTCGCTGATCAATATGTTCGCCAGTGACTACCCGGTAGTCATCGAAGCCCAAAACCTGAACAAAAGTATCCTCTCACTGCAGATTGTGCTGACCAAATACATGTCCGAACGCAATCAGGATACCCTGAAGAAATTACGGGTAGAATTCGACGATCTGAACAATGAAGGCATTGCCACTCTCGAAACCCTCAGCCATATGGTCGACGATGAGCAGACGCTGGCTGATATTGCCGACATCAGAAAAAAATACGAAGCCTGGATCAACAAGGCGATCAATGAAGTCAAGATCTTCGAATCCCGACAGGAACAGTTAAAAACACGGGACCAGGCTCTGGCGCTGATTCCTGAAATCGAGGCGGTGATCAATCAGATGGATGCCACCATCAGCCGCATCAAAGAAGTAACGCTAACAGCCATGGAGGATTCAGAAGCCTCGACCAATACGGTGGTTTCCCAGGTAACCAGTGCTATTTCTGCCGGAGTTATTCTGGCGGCGGTGGCCTTTGTGTTGGTGGCCATTATCCTGCTCAATGTCGTGATCAAGCCCATTCGCGAAATTACCAAACGAGTGCTGGATATCGCTGAAGGTGAAGGCGACCTGTCCCAGCGCATTAACCTCAGCAGCCGTGGTGAAATCGGCGTGCTGGCCGGACATTTCAATACCTTTATCAGCCGCATTCAGGAAGTTATCACCCATATCCGCGATGCCAGCGAAAATATGCTGAACAACTGTAACGAACTTAACACCTGCGCCCACAACACCACCAGTCACAGTGATAGTCAGCGTAAGGAAGCCGGTCACCTGATGGAGGACATGTCGAACCTGTCCCAATCAGTGGATACGGTGGCCCAGTCATCAGAGGAAGCCATTCAGTTGGCCCAGAAAACCGCCAACATCGGTGAACAGACCAAATCCCTGGTGGCGGATTCTATCAGTGCCATTGAGGCATTGGCGGAGGATATCAGCCAGGGTGCGGATATTATCAATAACCTTGGCGCCGAGATTGAGAGCATCGACTCGGTTGTCAGTGTCATTAACTCCATCGCCGAGCAAACCAATCTCCTGGCACTCAACGCGGCCATTGAAGCCGCCAGAGCCGGTGAACAAGGCCGTGGCTTCGCAGTAGTTGCAGATGAGGTCAGATCACTGGCATCCCGCACTCAGGAAAGTACCTCTGACATACAATCGATGATTGAACGTTTGCAGCAAGGCTCCAAGAATGCCACCAACTTCATGCATAAGAGCCAGATCAAGGGCAACGAGACCGTGGATGAGGCCCGCGCTACCGGCACCCATCTGGATGAAATGGTGTCTGCCATTAACAACCTGCGCAATATGAGTAACGAGATTACCACTGCCACCCAGGAACAGATGGCACTGGCAGGCAGCGTGAACCAGCGTATTCAGGTGGTGGAAGAGATCAGCCGAGATACCGACCAGGAAGCTCAGCGTAGTGCCGGTTACAGCGAAGAAATGAACACTCTGAGCCGGCAATTGAGCACCCTGGTGCACCGTTTCAAAATCTGATCTGACTCATCAAACCACTCGCTTACCGGACTTCCCGCAGGACTCACATCCTGGGAGTTGTCCACTGGCCTGCAATCGTTTGGTCACCGAGCGGCGATAGGCCCGGCGTAGCGGCTCCCTGATCCAGGGCAGAGAGATCAGCCAAGCCAGCGGACGCAACCAGCGAATCTGTCCCAGTAGGACGATATAGCTTTCCACGTCCTTCTCTACACGCCCATCAGGATGCTCGATATGCAGTTTCAGCAGTGCTTCGGCCGGGTCAATACCTTTTTCCAGCAACACCTCATCCTCTCCGGTAATATCGCACCAGAGTACTGCATCCTTTCCTGCCAGACCGTCGTACCAGCGACGGTCGCGGCGGCAACCGGCACAGGAGGCATCATAATAAACGCGAATCTTGTTCATGCCGCTATTATATGCCTACCGAAGGCTAACTTCAGTGTGTTCGGCTACCTAGGGTCTCACTTCATACCCGACTCCCGCCAAAATGATGACCATGGACAAGTAAGTTGCACGTTGCTGATTCAATAATTAAAAAAAAAGGACTATGCTTTTTAGAGTATATCGGCCAAGCCAGAAACGACGGTCATCAGGGCACTACTGCTGATAAAAAATGATCAAAAGTTTGAGAAAGAACCTATTGGGAGCCCCACATGTTCGCCAAAGATAAAGGAATACAACGCAAACTGTTTGACTTTGTCGACAATAGCCTCGACGCCTACGCCGTTTTTAATCCCGAAGACACCATAGTGTATTGCAATAACTCCTTCGCGGAGATTTTCAAATCCACTTGCAAGGATCTGGTAGGCAAAACCTTTGCTGATCTGGCGAAACAATCCTATGACCAGCAGCAAGGTTTACGTATTGATGCGGATGATCTTGACGGCTGGCTGCAATATGCCCAGAGCGTTCGTCGTTCCAAGGAGTTCCGCATCTATGAGGTCAACCTGACCGATGGCCGCTGGTTTCTGTTCTCAGAGCAGATGAATACAAAAGAGGAAATGCTGGTTCATGCGAAGAACATTACTGAACAAAAACGCCTGGAAGAGAGAATTCAGCAGACCAACCAGCGCCTGCGACAGTTAGCTCTCACGGATGAATTGACCGGCATTGCAAACCGTCGTTGCTTTGTCAGCTCAGCTGAAGCAGAATTGAATCGTTGCTGGCGCTCAGGGGCACAGGCGGCCCTACTGGTAATTGATATTGATCATTTCAAGAACCTGAATGACGAACACGGGCATCCAGCCGGTGATGCCGCCCTTGTACACATGGCCAGTCTGATCCGGGAGACGTTACGGGAGTACGATATATTCGGCCGTATCGGTGGAGAGGAGTTCGCCATCTTTCTCGGCCAGGCAGATGCGGAACTGTCGGAACAGATTGCCGAACGCATCCGTCATATTGTCGAAAGTCATCCAGTGGAATATGACGGCCAGGAAATCACCATGACTGTATCCATCGGACTGACCAAAGCCCCCTGCGACACCCCCTACGAGCAACTTTTTGAAAAAGCCGATGAGGCCCTGTACCAGGCCAAGGAAACCGGCCGAAACAAAGTGGTCGTGCACGTTATCAAAGCCAAGGAAATGCGCGCCTCCAATTAATTCCAGTATCAGGGTAGCAATTACCTCAGCGGTCCTAAGTCAGGTCGTCAGTATGTTCAGCTGGACGGTACGAAGACCAGCCTGCCGGGAGCCACCTTCAAATCCATATTCGTCAGACTCATTAACTGGCCGGCCATGTTCTGTTCATCCAGGCGATAGACGGGCATGGTTTCCAGCAATTGTGCCAATGCACGCATAAGGTTATCCGTCAGCGGCTTGAAATCCCCTTTGAACAGGGTGGATTCAACCCGGCTGTCGAGTAGATTCAGGCGGCGGATATAAATGGCTTTTTCATCGCTTTTATAGACTGGGGAGCCTTCCACCTTCAGGAACACATCCACCGGAATTTTGGTTAACAAGGCGTTCACCGCGACTTGACCATTGACACTCAACATCACCACTTCACGGCCATCAGGCCCGAGAGTAACATCGACATCCTTGAGACTGACACTTAGTGGTGAACCTGCCTGTAACTGCTCCTGGTCGAATCGCACCACTTGTTTCTGCAGATAGCCCTCCAGTGACGACTCACTGATACTTAAAGGTGACAAGGCAGCACAAGCCGACAATAACAGTGCCAGCAACGTTGTCATGAGAAATGCTTTCATTGTCCATACCTTCCGGGCGAATAGTTGAGGTGACGTTTTCAATCGATGGTTCAGGCCCGCAGATCGTTCTAACAGGGCCATTGCTGCGCACTATAGCAGTCCGGTGGCAGATTGCCGAATGACACAATGGCAACGTACACCCTTATACCTACGCGGCCCGGATGCTGGACAACCTTATCTTCACTCTTTAGTCTGCACACACCCAGTTGAGTGTTTTAGCAACGAGCGAATACAAGAAGGAACTATGCAGTCCCCGGGCACCTTTTCACCTCACCTGATCACCCGCCATATCGTTCGGGCCCTGACCTACAAGCTGGCGCTGTCCGACCGCGCCCTGGAAATGCACCTGGGTAAATTTTTCCCTTTGGAAACCCGCAAGCTGGGTATCTATATCCAACTCTCAGACCCTAAGGTTCACCTGGAAGAATCTGCCAACCGAATTCACCTGAAGACCCGCCTGGAGGTGCGTCTGCCAGGGCAAATTAAGGCTGACGGCCATCTGGAACTGGCCGGCACCCTGATATATGTTGCTGAGGAAGGCGCATTCTACTTGGATAATCCGGAAATCTGTGATTTCAGCCTACTTTCCATTCCCCGCCGCTACCTGACGCCGGTGCGGGCACTGGTGCGCAGTGTGCTGACCCGTTTTGTCACCAGCATGCCGTTATTTAAATTCCGCAGTAATAGCCTGCGCCATCGGCTGGTACGATCAGTGGTTCGCAATGTGGAAGTGAACCGTGGCAAATTGCGGGTGCGCTTTGCCATGCCGAAACGTTTCTGAATGACTTGCTACAAAATCAGACCCTAGCGTAAGCGACTCCATAGCTGATGACTGATCCAGGCCGAGAAATCCTGGCCGGATTCTGACGTTATTTGCTGGTGTAAACTCAGGGCGAGGTTTCTCCAGCTTCCATCAAACTCCTGCCAGAATCTTTCCGCAGCCCCGTCAAAACGCCAGCCTTCTCCGATCACCAGCCGGTACATCGGCATATTCGCCGCTGACCACCAATGGTCGCACAGATAACCTTCCAGCGCCGGAACCGAATCCAGCGTAACCACCAGGCTGGCAACGGTTTCTTCGGGTCGATGTAGTTCCAGCCAGCGATTCATGACCGCGCCAATGAGTTCCTTCTTATCGGGAAAATGGTTATAGACCGTGGGTTTGGACACCTGGCAGGCAGTCACCACCATATCTATGGAAGTCCCTTTAAAACCGTTTTCCAAAAATACCTGGGTAGCGGTTTCTACAATAAAATCTTTTTTCGAAGCTCTTGCCATTTTTATCAATTCACTATATTTTTACTAAACCGTTTAGTTTAGATAGAAACAATTTCTGCATTATCCACCAGAATGGGGGCAAGTACCATGATCCGCAGTCAGAACGGCTTTTTTGGCGCATTCGGAGGACGTTACGTTCCGGAAATTCTTTTACCCGCCTTGTTGGAACTCGAAACCATGTTCCTGGCACTGCGTGATGATACAGACTTCTGGCAGGAATACCTGACCCTGACCCAGCAGTTCAGCGGACGGCCGACGCCACTGACACCATGCCATCGCCTGACAGAGCATTTGGGAGGCGCGCAGGTCTGGCTGAAGCGAGAAGACCTGAACCATTCCGGCGCCCATAAGGTCAACAATGTGCTGGGCCAGGGTTTATTGGTGCAGCGTATGGGCAAAAAGCGGGTGATTGCTGAAACCGGAGCCGGACAACATGGACTGGCGACTGCCATCATGGCGGCACGTTTAGGCCTGGATGCCACCATCTACATGGGGGCGGATGACATAGACCGTCAATACAGCAACGTCTTCTGGATGCGGCAGCTGGGCGCCGAAGTTGTGCCCGTCACCACCGGTGCACGTACACTGAAGGAAGCCATGGACGAGGCACTGCGTGACTGGGCCGCCAGCTGCGAAAACACCCATTACGTGCTCGGTACAGCCTGTGGACCGGCGCCCTTTCCCGAACTGGTAACCTATTTCCAAAGCGTGATCGGTATTGAATTGATTGATCAGGCACAACAGGCAATAGGCAGGGACCCGGATGCTATCGTGGCCTGTGTCGGCGGCGGCAGTAACGCCATGGGAGTATTCTCACCCTTCCTGGACCGTACAAAGGTACAGCTGATTGGGGTGGAAGCCGGCGGCAGAGGCCGGGGCGAAGGAGAACACTCGGTAAGACTACAGGCCAATACCGCCGAAACCGGTATTGCCCAGGGTTTCAAGACATTGTTCCTGCAAAATGCGGACGGTCAGTTGGGTCATACTCACAGTATTGCCGCCGGGCTGGACTACGTGGGCGTATCTCCCATTATTGCCCATCTCAGCCAAAGTGGACGACTTACTTCCGATGCCGCTACTGACAGTGAGGTGATGGACGCCTTTAAATTGCTGATGCGAACTGAGGGCATAATTCCTGCACTGGAATCTTCTCATGCCCTGGCAGGAGGCTTCCGCCATGCCGCCGCGATGAGCCCGAACCAACATCTGGTTATCAATCTCAGTGGTCGTGGAGACAAAGATATCTTCAATGTTGCCCGCGCCTTCCCGCAGCCTGAATGGACTGACTTCCTGCAGCGGGAATTGGACCGACAAACTGAGCTACAAGCCAATATGCCATCCAGCCTTCAATCCAAGGAGAGCACTCATGTCTGAATTGATGCCAACCCTGCAAGTGATGTCCCATGCTGTGGTCGGATTCCCGGCACTGGATGAGAACCTGAATGCCATAGATGGCCTGGTGGCGGCAGGTGTTAATCTGATTGAACTACAGGTGCCTTTCAGTGACCCTGTGGCCGATGGCCCCACACTGGTCAATGCCTGTTATCAGGCGTTACAACAGGGCGGTTCAGTGGCAGCAACACTGGAGCTGGCCCGCAAGGCTAATGCCCGCCATCCCCAAGTCCGATTTATTTTGATGAGCTACCTCAATCCGCTCTACCGCTATGGTCTGGAACAATGCTTTCGTGAGGCCGCTGCGGCCGGTATCTGCGGACTGATTATTCCGGACTGGCCGGTAGAGGACGTCGAGCCCATGCTGCCGCTACTGGATGAACTTGGTCTGGCGCCGATCCTGATGGTAACGCCCAATACTCCGGCATCCCGCCTGCAGCGTGTCTGCAACGCGAGCCGTATGATGGTCTACGTGGTAGCCCGCATGGGAGTGACCGGTAAACAAACCAATTGGGATGGGTCATTTGACCGCTATGTGCAATCCATACGCCAGGTAACTTCCCTGCCATTAGCAGTTGGATTCGGCGTGCGGGCTGCCAGTGATCTACGTGCGCTGAACGGCAAGGTGGAAATTGCCGCAGTCTGTTCCCGTTATATTGAATGGCAGGCGCAATCCGGCAGTCAGGTTGCTGCCGAAAATATGGCTACACTCATGAATGAAGCAGATCTGGGGGCATAATTGCCCCCTTTTGGCTGATGCCGGATTAAATTTCTCTTCTCACAATAAGCCTCTCCAGTAACTAGAATGGCCATTGAGCAGGCACCATGGTTTGGCGATACCGATTTACTGGTCACTGAGAAGGGAGTCATTTTTGATTTGTCGTCCACCATAGGTAACCAATTGACGCGGGCGTCTCTATCAATGGATTTGAACGATCCTAACGCCTGCTTGCTCATTCAGGCCGGGGCGGAGGAAAAACTGTGGCAAGAGGGGGAGATTTAAACCGGACCTGAGGGTCTACTTTGCGTCAGGGTAAGGCACCCCCAAGCTGGCAAATGTGCTGCTATCGGGAAATCCGTCGGCCACCAGACCCTGCTGAAGCTGAAACTGACGCAGCGCATTGCGTGTGACGGGTCCCAATATGCCGTCAGGCTCACCGGGATCCACCCCATTTGCCAACAATTTCTGTTGCAACTGCAGCACTGTGTCACGGCTGAGACGGGGACTATCAGTGGGTGGAGGATTCTGCAGTGGACCACCGCCGGCTATACGATCCGCCAGATGACCGACGGCAAGGGCATAATATTCTGAGCGGTTCCAGCGCATGATGACTTCAAAATTATCGTACACCAGGAATGTCGGTCCCAAGTGGCCGGATGGCAGCAGCAACGCCGCCTGAATATCCACATTGGCCAATGGTCGCCCGAAGGCATCCTTCAAACCCAAACGCCGCCACTCATCCAGCGAGCGGGCCTGTGCCAGTCCGGCCAGTTCGTAACTGAAATCTTTGGGTAGGATGACCTCCCGCCCCCAACGCAATCCGCTTTTCCAACCGATGCCCTTTAGAAAAGTTCCGGCAGACAACATGGCATCGTCCACGCTACCCCAAAGATCACGCTTACCATCGTTATTGGCATCACGGGCATATTTCAAGAACACCGAGGGCATGAACTGAACATGACCCAGGGCTCCGGCCCACGAGCCTTTCATTTCGTCTGCGGCAATATCGCCCTGATCAATAATCGTCAACGCAGCCAGCAACTCACCGGTAAAATATTCACTGCGGCGTTGGTCGCAAGCCAAAGTTGCCAGAGAATCAACGGTGGACATTTTGCCGAAAAAACGACCGTAGTTGGTCTCCAGCCCCCAGAAAGCCACCAGATAATGACCAGGCACCCCAGTTTCGCGGGTGACCCGCTGCAATAGTTCACGGTGCTGCCGATACAATTCTCGACCCTGAGTAACCCGCTGTTCGGTAACCCGCAAATTCAGGTAATCCGAAAAAGGCGTAGTGAATTCCGGTTGCCGACGATCCAATTCAATGACCCTGTCTACATGGCTGACCTTGCCCAACACCTGCTGAACAATGGTTTCACTTATCCCATGATTGACCGCACGATCCTGCAAGCGGACAACACATTCCTGAAAAGGATCAGCCGATTGAATGGGGTCATTAGCATAAACAGTGGCTGAACTGCCTGCTGCCGACAACAAAGTCGCCAGCAGCAGGGAACGGATCAGCTGAGGCTGCATTGAATCCATGTGCATAATTAGGGGTCATTCCGGACGATGAAATCTGTGGTTGAGCATCGCAACGGCTTACACCCCTGTCAACAGCACCGCCATTAAGATTCAGAAATAATTATCGGCAATGGACGCAAACGGAAGCTAACCCAGAGTACCGCATACAGCACCAGGGCATACATCATGGAAAGACCCAGTGTCACCGCCAGCCAGAGACAAATCAACATACCCAACACCGCCAGCGGACGCCCCCAACCTTGCAGCAATCTAATAGCTGCCAGCATCGTTATGATATAGATCAGCACCACAATACCATTGGCCAGCATAATCAGACCTTCCAGAGATACATTCAGCCAGCTCGTCACCAGAATACTGAGTGCGCACAATTGGGTCATGGCGATGACCGCGACTGCAGGAGATTGCTGTGAGTTAAGCCGCGCCATAACCTTGGGAGCATCGCCTCCCCGCGCCAAACTCCAGAGCATACGCGAGGAACTGGCATGATAGATATTCATGGTCGCCACGCAGGATAAAAATCCGAAAATACCAATGCAGAGTGCGCCCCAGGGGCCTATCAGGCGATCAAATAACACTACCATCGCCGGCACTTCAGGGGTAACTGATGAAGGGAAGGACAGCACCAGCCAAGTACCCAGACAATAAATCAAACCCACCAGTATCACCCCAATGATTAGTGCCAGAGGGAAATCCCGATGCGGATTCCTGAATTCCGAGGAAACATGCGCCAGAGCTTCCACGCCGATAAAACTCCAGAATGCCAGCGCTGCCGTAGTCGCCACCAGCCCTAGACTATCCGGCAAATAGTTAGTGACGCTGGTGCTCTCCGATTTGCCGAGCGCCAACACCGTTAAACCGATAATAACGCCACATACCGTCACAGATATCAGTGTCTGCAACGCACCTGATACTTTTATTCCACGCAAGTTGACCAGCATCATGACTAACAGAATGAACAGTTTTACCAGTACCTGCACCAGATCCGACATCGGTATCAGGCTGTTCAGAAACCATACCGCCATTTCTATCGCGGCAGGTAAGCCAACAGGTAAGAGTGCTATAAAAAGCCAACCGACAATGCGGCCATGCAATCTTCCAAATGCTGTCCCAACAAAATGCGAGGCTCCTCCGGCATGAGGATATTGCTGACCGAGACGCCCAAAGGCAAAGGCAACCGGCAGAATGGCCACAATCAGCACTAACCAGCCGGCCAACGCATTGGCACCTGAAGTTCTTACCGTCAGCTCAGGCAAAATAAACACGCCCGTGCCCAAGAGGGCAGAGGTTAACAGACCCAATCCCTGCACCAGGGTTAAAGTTGGTTTAAGCGTTGTCATTGATTTCAATCTCGGCAGCATATACCTGGAATTTTTCAGGTGTTCAGATACTCTCTCGATTCACTCGGTATCTGTGTTGAACATGTGCCTAGATTAGTACAAGTGCATCTTGCAATTTGCCTTATTAGCCCGCCAAAATGCGGGATGTCCCGGCAGGATGCTTTTAGCTCCCTGCCTGCTGCCCGAGGTCAATGTGGATCGTTACGACGAAAAAATCATTCAACACCTGCGAGAAAATGCCCGCCAGTCAGTGTCTGCAATTGCAGAACAGGTTAATCTATCGCGCTCTGCCGTCACTGACCGCATCCGTAAGCTGGAAGACATCGGCATTATTCGTGGCTATCAGGTGCTGCTCAGCCCCAGAGCCAGCGATGAAATGACAGTCTACCTGGAAATCGGCTATAACACTGTTCAATGCACCGAAGTGGCTCGACAGCTGAGACGTATTCCTGAAATCAAGGTGTGTCACGGTGTAGCCGGTGATACTGACATGTTGCTGACAATCCGTGCGCCCTCAATGAACCGTGTACACCAGATCAGGGATCAGATCACAGCGATTGAAGGTGTCGGCAAGATTAAGACACATGTTGTTATGGCTGAATATATCAATGAGTAGGGCAATATACACGCTGGGTTATTTCCGCTTGGCCCCACTTACCATGACATTCTCCTTGGCTCTGAATTTAGATGTAAAACTATGATGCTGCTGAAGCCTCTGTTTCGCCTACTGTCAATTGCCCTGGCAGTGCTGGGGTTATTGATGTTATTGCCCCTGAGCCTCGTATTGTTTGGCGATGAGGTTAACCAACAGGGCTTTCTGGGAAGTGCACTGCTAACACTGATTGGCGCAGGAATCTGTCAATTTTTGAGCCGGAACATGCCGGAACGGCTGGTTTCCAAACAACTGTTTATCATTACCAGCGGAGCCTGGCTGGTGGTGCCGGCCTTTGGCCTACTGCCATTTATACTGATGGCCGAACCCCTTTCCTTCACCGATGCGTCCTTTGAAACCATTTCTGCCCTGACGACCACCGGCTCTACCGTTATGACAGGGCTGGATACACTTTCCCGAGACATCCTGCTATGGCGGTCGATTCTGCAGTGGTTTGGAGGGATCGGCATTATCGGTATGGCAATTGCCATTCTGCCTTCACTGAAAGTGGGTGGGATGCGCCTCTTCAAAACCGAGTCTTCGGATTGGTCTGAAAAAGCGACACCAAGAGCCCACCAGATGCTGGTCGGCATTATCAGCACCTATGTAATTCTGAGTGTGGTCTGCAGCCTTGCCTATTTTATTGGCGGCATGTCCCCTTTCAATGCCATCAACCATGCCATGACGACTATCTCAACCGGTGGCTTTTCCACCTCTGATAATTCATTTGGGCAGTTTGATTCTTACCTGCTGCAGTGGATCTGCATCATTTTCATGATTTCCGGATCAATTCCGTTTCTGCTCTACGTGCGCATGTGGAGCCATCGCAATATTGCGGTTTTCAAGGATATTCAGGTGCTGGGCCTGGTCGGCCTGCTGGCAGGTGTATCTCTGATATTGGCGCTGGATCTTGAACTAACAGGAAAAATGGAATTCTGGCGCGCACTGACACTCTCTGCGCTTAATGTTACTTCAGTAGTGACCACCACTGGCTTTGCCAGCGCGGACTATTCCCACTGGGGTAATGCCGCCATTGTACTGTTTTTCTTTCTAACCTTTATCGGTGGCTGTTCCGGCTCTACCAGCGGCGGCGTCAAAATCTTCCGTTGTCAGATGTTCTTCATACTGCTGAAAACCCAGCTGGTCAAATCAGTACACCCTAATGCCGTTATTTCCAGTAAATATGGCGGCAGGGCCGTAACTGACGACATTATTCAATCTTGTATCGCCTTTCTGTTTTTCCTCATGACATCATTGATAGTACTGACCTTTTTGCTTTCCCTGACCGGTCTGGATTTTCTAACCAGTATTACCGGTGCCTCTACTGCTTTAATGAACGTGGGGCCAGGTCTGGGAGACATGATCGGCCCTGCCGGTAATTTCCAACATCTGCAGAGTAGTGCCAAGTGGTTGCTGGCATTGGGCATGTTGCTGGGCCGGCTGGAATTTCTGGCAGTATTAATCCTCTTCACACGCACTTTCTGGCGTGGCTAGATAATTGATTTATTTACACTTTTCGACACCATGCCGATATCATACAGACGCGTAGGAAATATCTCACACAGCTAACAGAAAAGTGCTCTATTTTCCACCCCGCGGTTTCTCTAATATTCACTTCAACGGAGATAAACAAACATGGACTGTTTGCAAGGATGCACCAGGGATGACGAAACGCCATAGGATTTGGCAACGGATGCGCCCCAACATGGATGCTACAAGGAAGACCACCGCCATAGGACATGGCAAAGGATGCGCTTCAAGCAGGGTACAGTATGGATACTGTGCCCGCTCCTTTATTTTCCTTCCCCTCTCTTTTGTCCCAATTCAAGTTTTTCCTACCCAGAAACTCAAGCATTCAAACTACGACTCACCTATACCGCCTTATGCTTGGCAAGAAACCGATCCAGCTGATTGGCAAATTCCATTCTGTCAGCATGGCTAAAAGTTGGCGGTCCACCACTTTGGATGCCACTACTACGCATGGTTTCCATAAAGTCTCGCATGGCCAATCTCTGACGGATATTTTCCGGCGTATAAAACTGCCCACGTGGGTTGAGCGCATGCCCACCTTTCTCAATCACTTCTGCCGCAAGAGGAATATCAGCAGTGATCACCAAATCACCAGTCTCAAGTCGTTCAACGATTGTGTTGTCCGCCACATCGAAACCAGAGGCCACCTGAAGTGTTTTAATGAATGGCGATGGAGGCACTTTGACAGCCTGATTGGCAACCAGAGTCAGCTGCGTGGCGGCACGTTCCGCAGCACGAAACAGAATTTCCTTAATAACGTTGGGACAGGCGTCAGCATCAACCCAGATGTGCATTTTGTCGGCTCTTATGCAATAGCAGGAAGCGCTATTATGCGTTATTTCGGCGGCAGGACCCAGCAGTCGATAGCCAGGTTCAGGCTATCTGATCCTGTGGAATGTATTTTTGCAAGACGGCTTTAAGCGTTTCTTCTTTGATGGGCTTGGACAAAAAGTCATCCATCCCTGCATGACGCAATCGATCTATAGTCTCCACCAGGGTATGGGCACTGATTCCCACAATTGGTGTGGGTTCGAGATTTTGATCCGCTTCAAACCGGCGTATATCCAGCGTCGCCTCATAGCCATCCCGCACCGGCATTTCGTAATCCAACAGCACCAGATCATAGGCTCTCGGGTCATTAACAAAGGCATCTACAGCTTCTTGGCCATTTGTTGAGAGATCTACCTGACAGCCAAAACGCTCCAGATAGCGGCGAATTACCAGGGAATTGACCTGGTTATCTTCCGCAACCAACACCCGTCCCTGGCTACCTGATTTTTCAGCAGTTGATTGTATTAGTTCGGCATGAAGCGAACTATTGTCGTCTTCAACGGGCAATTCCGCAGCCAGTAAGGGGATTTCAAACCAGAAGGTGGAGCCACATTCAGGTGCACTTGTTACGCCCATGACGCCACCATGCATTTCAACCAGCTTTCTGGAGATAGCGAGCCCAAGCCCTGTTCCACCATAGCGGCGGGTAGTCGACTTATCGGCCTGATAAAAAGTTTCAAACAGCCGTTCCTGGCTTTCCTCAGCGATACCGATACCGGTATCAGTCACTTCAAATCGCAGTCGTTGTCCTTCATCGGCACTCACCACCAGCTCAACCGAGCCTCGGGCAGTAAATTTAAAGGCGTTGGAAAGCAGGTTGAGCAGTATCTGCTTAATCCGCAGCGGGTCAATGAGAATGGCCTCGGGAATCACACCTTCATAACGAATGCCGAAACCCAGGCCTTTTTCTTCGGCGATGGTTTCAAACAATGTGCAACTTTCATTGACCAAAGGCCGTAGAGCGGTAGGCAATTTTTCCAGCTCCAGATGTTCCGCTTCAATTTTGGAAAAATCCAAGACGCTGTTAATCAAAAGTAACAGGCTTTCACCACTGCTCCTAATGGCTTTCAAGTAGATTTTTTGAGTCGGGTCCAGCGCCGTATCGTCCAATAACTCTGACATACCAAGCACACCATTGATCGGCGTTCTGATTTCATGACTGAACGTGGCGATAAACTCGTCCCTGGTCTTGTTTTTCGCTTCAAACATAATGGCTTTGGACTCAAGCTCAAATTGTTTTTCCCGATCCTCAATCAGCTGAGTTTGCAACTCCAGTTTGGTTTTCTGCAATTCACTCATCCGCGCCGCCAGGGAAAAGGACAGCATCAGTCCTTCCAGCGCAGAGCCAAACCAGAATGCGTTATTAGTGATGATATTGGCAGGCATCAGACCAAATTTGGTCAGTCCGTATACTAAGGTCCCGGCTGCAAGTGCCACCCAAGCCAGAGTGTAAAGACGGGAGGACATGTCGCCGGTGCGCCAGCTCAGCAGGCCGGCTATCAGAAAGGCCAGTGAAGCCAGCATTCCAAAGGCCACAGTCAACTTGAGGTGAAAACTCAAGGGCACTACCAGCCCCAGCACCATGACAGCCTGCGCAACGTAGATTACCAGGCGATTCCAACGTGCCAAACGAGGATGGACCTTAAGGTTGAGTGCTTCTATGCTGAACAGTCCCGCAAACATCAACGAAACAGGAACACCAATTTGCACTGCAAGGTAAGCCCAATGCGGCGATTCCGGCCACAGAAATTGCGAGCCAAACCCGGTTTGTGAAGCCTGGATCACTAACAGGGCGACGACATAACCAACGTAATATCGATGACCAGCCGATTTCAGGGAAACCGCCAGGAATAAATTATAGGCAATCAGGGTAATAAGAAGGCCAAAATATAGGGCGAATTTGGTCTGTTCATATTGGTAGTGACCGAAATAGGCTTCCCTATCCCAGAGGGCGAGTGGTGCCTGTAGAGAACCCGCTTCTTCGATTCGCAGATAAAACCGCAACTGCTCACCAGGTTTCACTTTCAATGGCATAACAAAATTTCGGTTGTCCACACGACGGGTATTAAAGGGCAGATCATTACCGGTACGCAGCAATTGCGTTACTACACCTGCTCGGTCCACTTGAAAAAGTTCCACCTGATCCAGCGTGGGTGATGCCAGGACCAGTAAAGGTTCGAGATTTTCGATGCCAGAGTTTTGAATGGAAAAACGCATCCACAGGGGTTTAGGATCAAAGCCAAAGTTGACATTGCCTTGCAACACCGGCTTCCAGTCGAACTGGTCTTCAGAATCCAACAGTTTTTGGATGTTGGTACTTTCCTGCTGGTCATGCCAGGTTTCAACGACGGCAGCCAAATTCAGGGTGTGTGCAGGCAGGGCGTCCATCATTAGTGGCGCGCCAAAGCAGGTTCTATTCGCCAGGAACATTAATAGCAAACTGACTATAACGGCTTGCAGCCAGCTCAACTTCATTTCAGAGCATTCACCTCAAACATTAAACCTGCGTGATGTAATCTCTGGTGCTTCCTGTACAAGAGAATATTTTATGGGAGCATATATCCCACGATGATGTGCATCAAGAGCCAGTGGTTAGCAGAGTGTCAGGGGAAACAGTCGCCCGCCTGACTTAGATTGCAGCTTAGTATTAAACTGGCAAAACTACACGAATCTCTCAGCCGATTGCCAGATATAGACCGCTATATTTAACCATTTATCACTATTGGTTGACGAAAAACAGACATAACTTACGACACTGAAGGTAGGTTCCCGTCCTGCAGAAGCGTACAATAAACATTCAATTCTGACGTGTAATGCATTCGCGCAATCACAAAAGATGTATACCGGGTTAATCCTATGGCGATCAATATCAACAGTTCATTCAACAGCCTCCCGCCTATCAACGACACCCGTATAAATCAGCGTTTTGAACAAGTCAGTTCAGGTCAACGGATCAACAGCGCAGCAGATGACCCCGCCGGCCTGGCCATCAGCAACCGTTTGGATACTCAGGTGGGGGGCTTTAACGTTGCTATCCGCAATGCCGGAGACGGAGTGTCTCTTACACAACTGGCTTCAGGAGCCCTGGCTCAGGTGAATGACAACCTGCAGCGGATACGGGAACTGTCATTACAGTCTGCCAATGGAACACTGAATGATACTGATCGCCGCGCCTTACAGGCCGAAGCCAGTCAACTCAGCGCAAGCACCCAGCAGATTCTTAAAAATACTAACTTTAATGGCGTTAACCTATTTGATTCAGACAGCGAGCAGACCTTCCAAGTTGGAGCCGACAGCGGCGACAGGGTTTCTGTAGGAGGTAGCAATCTGCTGCAAGACCTGCAAAATCTCGGCCTGGAAGATTTGGATATCAGCACCCAGTCAGGTGCCAACGCCGCCCTCTCGGTCATTGATGACAGCCTGTCTGCCATCAGTGAGCGTGATGCCGACCTGGGTGCTGTGGCCAATCGTTTAGAGGCCACAATTTCGCAAACGGAAGTCAGCCGCGAAAACGCCACTGCGGCACGTAGCAGAATCGCTGATACTGATATTGCCGAAGCGGCTTCCAGCCTGATTTCCGAGCAGATTCGCAATCAGGCTCAAATTGCCGTCAGGTCTCAGGCCAACGCTCAGGCTCAACAGGTGTTACGCCTGCTGTCGGGCTAGAATCAATCCTCACTTATGAAGGGTTACAAGCTTCCCAACATTGCTGCATAATGCTGGCAACTTACTGTCCAGCCTTTACTCAATGTTGTAAGCATACCCAAGATGACGCTTGAAAAACCTTTGAATGCCCGCCAGGCCAATATACTCAAAATGATTGAGCAAAATGGCTCGGCCACTATTGATGAACTTGAGTCCAGTTTTGACGTTACTCCGCAAACTCTGCGGCGTGATCTCAATCTATTGGCCGATGCAAGCCTGATCCAGCGATTTCACGGTGGTGCCAGTTCCACGACTTCAACCCAGAACCTGTCCTACCAGGATCGCCAGATCCGCTATCTGAAGGAAAAAGAAGCCATCGCCCGGGAAATTGCGCAACACATCCCGGATCACAGCAGCCTGTTTATCAACATTGGTACCACCACCGAAACAATTGCCAAAGCCCTGATGCAGCACCAGGGTCTGCAGGTTGTCACTAACAATCTGCATGTTGCAAGCCTGATGAGCCAGAAAGAAGACTTCCGGGTCATCGTCACTTCAGGTGAAGTGCGGGCCAGAGACGGTGGCATCGTCGGTGAGGCCACCATGGACTTTGTGCAACAGTTCCGCCTAGATTTCGGCATCATCGGTATCAGTGCCATTGACGACGACGGCACTTTGCTCGATTACGATTATCGCGAAGTTAAAGTGGCGCAGGCTATCATTGAACACAGCCGCCACGTTTTCCTGGCTGCCGACCACTCCAAATTCGGTCGCCGCGCCATGGTCCGGCTTGGCAGTATTGCCCAGGCCAACATGTTTTTTACCGACCAGACGCCCAATGCCACTATCGTGCAGCTCATGCAGGATAATGACGTACGCCTGCAAATCTGCCATTAACTTTCAATAGCCGTCTTACCGCAAAAACTTTCCGGCCAAGCATGCATTAGCCTATGCTTTAAGTCGTCGAAAGTTCACTTTACTGCATGGCACTGAAGTCAGACTGTCACTGCCGCTGGAAACCACTTATGAAACATCCCAGGAAATAGAGGTTTTAGCCTGAAGCCAGCGGATAACCACAGGTATCACCGATAACATAAAAACAGATACAAACTCCCCAGGCATGAAAAAAGAACAAGACCTAAACGCCAGAGGTGTATTTTTGTTCATTTGTTCTACAATCCAGCCATATTTTTGACACGATTCGAACCTATATCACCTAAAAGAACACCACAATCTCTGAAATTCGCTTATAAGCTTTCGTTTATTTTCCTTTAATTTTCATATTTGTTGGTTTATGCTTTTTAGCATTACTTTGACAAACTGACGACAGGTTTAAGTCCCATGAAGGAACAAGTCTACGATCTCCTGGTGATCGGCGGGGGTATTAATGGTGTGGGCGTCGCCCTGGACGCACAAGGGCGTGGCTTGAAGACAGCCCTCGTGGAAATGAAAGATCTTGCCTGGGCCACATCTTCAGCCAGCAGCAAATTAATCCACGGCGGATTAAGATATCTGGAACATTATGAGTTCCGCTTGGTACGGGAAGCATTAAGCGAACGTGAAGTGGTCTTTCGCAAGGCTCCCCACATTGTAAAACCGCTACGTTTTATTTTACCCCACCGCTCCCACCTGCGACCGTCCTGGATGATTCGTTCCGGCTTGTTCCTTTACGATGTGCTGGGCAAGCGTGACCTGCTGCCGGGCAGCAAGTTTGTCAAATTCGCTGCGGGTGAATCACCTTTAAAAGCGGAGATTAAGAAAGGCTATGAATATTCGGATTGCTGGGTCGACGATGCCCGCCTGGTGGTTCTCAATGCCATGCAGTGCCGGGATCTGGGCGGGGACATTTTCACTCAGACCAAGTGTATAAGCGCCAAGCAGGCAGATGGCCTCTGGCATATTCAGGTACGCAATGAACTGACAGGTGAAGAACGTACACTGAAGGCTAAGGGCCTTGTGAACGCCGCAGGCCCATGGGTGAAAACCTTGCTCAACGAAGAACTCGCACGTACCAGCCCTAGAGGCATTCGCCTGATCAAAGGCAGCCACATTGTCGTGCCTCGAATCCATGACCAGGAGCAGGCCTACATCCTGCAAAATGAAGATGGCCGTATAGTGTTTGTCATTCCTTACCTGGATCGTTTCTCTATTGTCGGTACTACCGATGTAGAGCATAAAGGCCCACCGGAAACCGTAAAAATATCCCCAGAAGAGACCGATTATCTTTGCAAGATCGTCAACAGTCATTTTGAACGCCAGATTACACCGGACGATGTGATCTGGACTTATTCAGGGGTACGCCCACTTTGCGATGATGAGTCCGATTCTCCCCAGGCAGTGACCCGTGATTACACCATCGAACTGGAAACGGAGGGCTCTCTGCCACTGCTGTCAGTGTTTGGCGGCAAACTCACGACCTACCGGAAGCTCAGTGAGGTAGTGCTGGACAAACTCAAGCCGTTCTACCCTGCCATGGGTGCCTCCTGGACGGCCGCCAGTATGCTTCCTGGCGGCAATATCGGCACCAATATTCAGACATACATCCGCAAACTTAGCGGTTATTACCCATTCTTTTCTGCTGAAACCATCAAGCGCCTGGCCACGACTTATGGCACTAAAGCGGAATTCTTCCTCGGAAGCGCAGAAAAGTTAAGTGATCTGGGAACGGATTTCGGCGCAGAACTGACGCAGAAGGAAATCGAATATCTACTCGAAAATGAGTTTGCACATACCGTAGAAGATGTTCTATGGCGTCGCACCAAGATGGGATTGTTCCTCAACAAGGAACAACAAGAGGCGGTCGGCCAGTATATCGAACAGCGCTATCCGGCCAAAAAAGCGGCCGCTTGAGCTCAAAGGCTGATGTGTTTCGGCCATCCTGCAGGATTGACTATACTTAGCACACTGTTCCTTCCTGCAGGAACCCGTTTTTCATCATTAACCCGCTTTGCCACAAGAGAATAATAATCGTGACTGGATATTTGCTAGCCATCGACCAAGGCACTACGAGCACCCGTGCCATCCTGTTCACCCATCAGGGAAAACCGGCGTTTGTATCACAGCAGGAATTTCCGCAGCACTTTCCAGCTGACGGCTGGGTGGAGCATGATCCAAAGGATCTGTGGAATACCACCGAAAAGGTATGCCGCGATGTGCTTAAACAATCTGGGCTCCCGGCCAAGGAAATTACCGCCATTGGTATCACCAACCAGCGTGAAACCACGATCGTTTGGGACAAAAGCACGGGTGAACCCATCTACAACGCGATTGTCTGGCAGGACAGGCGTACCGCAGATTTTTGTCAGGAACTGCGTGCCCAGGGCCATGCTGAGAAAGTCCGGGACAAGACCGGCCTACTGATCGATCCTTACTTCTCCGGCACTAAGATCCGCTGGATTCTCAATCATGTTGAGGGTGCTCGGCAGCGCGCCGAAAAAGGCGAACTGTTATTCGGTACGGTGGACACCTACCTGATCTGGAAGATGACCGGCGGCCAGTCACATACAACCGACGCTACCAACGCTTCCCGTACCATGCTGTTCAATATCAAAACCCAGCAATGGGACCAGGAACTGCTGGACATGCTGGATATTCCAGCAGCCATACTGCCGAAAGTACTGAACTGTGCGGATGACTACGGCCATACCACGGAGCACTTCCTCGGCGGCTCTATCCCAATTTCCGGTGTTGCCGGCGATCAGCAGGCCGCTCTTTTTGGCCAGGCCTGTTTTGAGCCCGGAATGTGCAAGAGCACCTATGGCACCGGCTGCTTTATGATCATGAATACCGGTGACACGCCACTAGCCTCTGAAAACCAGTTACTGACAACTGTAGGCTATCGCCTCAATGGCAATGTTACCTACGCTATCGAAGGCAGTATCTTTATGGCCGGAGCAACAGTTCAGTGGCTGAGGGACGGCATTAAACTAATCACCAGTGCTGGCGACAGCCTACAGTACGCATTGCAGTCCGGGCCTGACCAATCTGTCTACCTGGTTCCTGCCTTTACGGGTCTGGGTGCTCCCCACTGGGACCCAAAGGCGCGGGGTGCGATTGTCGGCCTGACTCGTGACACCGGCATCGGCCAGATTGTTACCGCCGGCCTGCAGTCCGTCTGCTACCAGACCCGGGATTTGCTGGAAGCCATGAAAGCCGATGGTGTTAAGGAACTGGCTGCTCTGCGTGTCGATGGTGGCATGGTAGTCAACAGCTGGGTTATGCAGTTCCTGGCTGATATTCTGGAAGTGCAGGTTGACCGCCCACTGGTCACTGAAACCACAGCGCTGGGTTGCGCCATGCTTGCGGCGATGCAGCAGGGGATTTATTCCTCACTGGAAGAGTTGCAACAAAATTGGCAGTGTGAGCATTCGTTCAAGCCTGCCATGAACTCAGATACGGTGAGCCGACTCTACAAAGGCTGGCAGAAAGCTCTTGAAGGGGTGAAGCATATTTCAGCTGAATAGCTGGAAGTGACGGGTTTCTGGATATTTCGCGAAGCTTGGTAGACTGGCCATTTAACAGGAAGCTTCCTGCTTCAATGGCCAGTCCTGCCAAATGACTAGGCTAGACGGCAATATCGTAGGCAAGCTCCTTTATCCGGGTTTGGTCTGCTGCCCAGTTGACAAGATTGATTCGCTGCTGCAGGTCGAAGACCGTTTCATCCAGCATAGCATTAATGATGGTGGCAGAGCGCCAGCACATCAGGCTCATTTGTGGTTCTGCAATGCCGTGGCTATGACGACCGGCATTGACAGCGAAGATCCGGTTATTGGCTGGACCGTCCCACAACACCTCGAAGCTTCGCGTCAACTCCAACTGCTCATGACTATCCACACTCAATCGTGAACGTAACGATTCCAGGTACACCGGTACTTCAGACTCAAAACCGGTACAGAGCACCACTATATCCGCATCCAACTCCTCACGCCGGTTTTGAATTCCATTAGTCATGCTTAAGCGATAGTGTCCCTCCTGATAGGTCATTTCAGTCAGCGACCGGTGCGGGCGCAAGTCCAAATGCCCTGAGCGCCCCTGTATCGCCAGTTCATAGAGCCTCTGGTACAAGGCTTTCAGTGTCTCCGGTGAAATACCATCAGAAGCCAGCTTCTGGCTGGCAACCAGCCGCTGCTTGGCTGCTTTTGGCAAATGAAAGAATGTATCCACGTACTGCGGGGTAAAGAATTCATTGGTAAAGGCTGTTTCATCCAAAGGTTCGAAATTTTGCCGGCGGGAAACCCAATGCACACAGGCTGGGGTTCCCCACTGCTCTTCAATCAGACCTTTAAAGACTTCAGCACCCGTTTGACCGCCACCAATGACGGCAACTCTCAATCCCTGCGCGCAGAAACTGCTGTGGGCAATTCCGATAGCATGAAACACATTGCCCCCAAGATGGGGTCTGGCACATTCAGGCACATAGGGACGCTTACCGGTTCCCAGGCAGAGGTTTTTTGCTGTGACCGGCGAACGTCCGCCGCTGAAATGCAGAAGAAACTGCTGCCCATCAAACTCAACGGCATCTACAGATGAATTGTAACGAGTGCTCGGGAGTTGTTCGGCAACCCAACGCAGATAGTCCGCATACTCCAAACGGCTGACTGCACTGAGTTCAGCCGACAAAAACTGATAGAAGCGTTTATGCTGCACCAGATAATTCAAAAATGAATATGGACTGGTAGGGGCTACACCGGTCACCAGATCTTTCAGATAAGAAGTTTGCATCCGGGCATCCGGCAGCAGCATACCCGGATGCCAGCTGAAGGCTGACTTGCGCTCAAAAAAGCCACTACTGATATTGCGTCCTTCACGATTCAGGCCGTCAATCAGCGCCGCGATGCTCAGATTAAAGGGACCGGCACCAAGGCCTGCCAGATCAAGAGGCTTTGTCATAATTATTCTCCATGACATATTCGGTAAGTAGCGGGTTGTGAATAGGAGTTCCAAGTTCCGGAACAGGGCGTTCAGTGGTATCACCGTAGCCGATCCGAAAACGCACACGGTTGATGCAGACTTTCAGAATGGTTTCATCAAATAGTTCAAACAGAGCGAAGCGCTCCGCCAAGTCACTATTCAGGTTTTGGTATCGTTTTAAGGCCATTGCCAATAATTGATAAAACCGTGTTTCTGTGACGCCACATTGCGTTTCAACCAAAGGGGAGATAAATCTCAGGGTGGTGACAAAGTGCCCCGTTATCAGGTCATGAATCAGATAGTGCGGAGGCAGGCAGGTTAATCGTTCCCGCACAGTTGCGGGCATTGAAGCCAATTCTTCAAACGCCTGATCCACAATCCGCAAATCCCCATGAAAGTCCTTAATGGCAACTCTCACCGGCAATCCATGCTCCAGAACCACGCTAATATTTTGCCCATGGGACACCAACCCCACTCCGTATTTCGCCATTAGGTGATATAGAGGTACTATCACTGTGTTGAACAGCTGAGCTAACCAGTCTTCAGTCGGTATTCCTGATTGGCGGATGTATTCAGCAATCAGCGCGTTACCTTCAGAGTCGCATTGCATCAATGTCGCCATCAGGATGCCTTGCTGGTCCCCTTCCAGATATTGCTGCAGGGATTCACGCCAGACCACACCGAGCATTTCATGATAGCGGTACGGGGCGTCGCCAATTTGCTGTTGCACTGGGTGGGGGCAGTGAATACCGCAGACCTCACGCTGTACGATCATGCCCTTGGCGGACAGGAGGGGATCAGCGGCAACAAGCTCAAATAACCACTGGGACAGATCAGCACCGGTGGCAATATGCTGTCCTGGAATACCCCGATAACAGGAGGTGTTCAAAATGGTCAATGGTAACTTGATATCGTATTTTGCCACTGGTGCATGCCCGCCCACCGAACCAAGGTTAAAGAAGGTACGCAGTGACTGTTGCGGTAGATAGTCGTCTTCCAGTTCCCCCGCAGAAATCAGATCACCGGCCTGAATCCAGGCCTGATACTGCGGCTCGATATAGCGTTGCCATTGCCAGGGATGTACAGGCACGGGAAGATAGTCGTCCAGTTCAGCCCCTTGCTGACGGACCAGTTCGCTAATGATTGCCAGCTTGCGAGGCGTCACCAGCTCGGATACGACCTTCCAGGGCGCCGCTTCCTGACTGAAGCCTATATCGCACAACCCACGCCGAACCAGTACCAGCGTCAACCTGACTCTTTCCCCGGATTCAGGAGCATACCAGGCAAGCTCTTCAGCCCCCCATCCCATTCGTCCTTTATTGGCGATAAATTTGGGGTGACCGTCCAACAGACTCTGCAAATCCCCACTATTTAGCTGGATCATTTCAGCGGCGGAGTAGTTGGAGAGTCGCAATTGCTGATGATAAGTGCTGTACAGGGTGTTCTGGATTTCCTCCAACAGATTTGCCAGATCAATATTCGATAATCCCAATGCCTGCTGCCCGTGAACCAGAAACTGGGTGGCAGAGCTTACCGGCAGCCCATCACAGATGATGCTTTCAGGCTTGATCAGGAGCCAGCCCCAAATAGTGGTTTGTGCCTGAAACTCATACCTGTATTGATCGGCCAGAGTCAATTCAAAGCCACCATTGGCCAGGGCTACAGGCGTCCAGCATTCTTCGTAGGCACATTCGCCAATGATTTTGGCAATCAGCGCCTGATTACAGCGATTCCATAATTCAATGTCAGCCACAAGCGTCCTCTCCGTATCCAATATCATGGCTTAAAGCAGGCTGGTGCCGAAAAAACTTTCGCGCTCACACTTCACCAATGCTGCCCGTTTATGGGGGAAGTCAAACTCACGCTCCTTATACCAGGCCGTGGAGTCCAGCAACTTGAGCAGCTTCTGATTATCCGCCCTAGGCTCCCCAGCCAACCGGTCTGTACGTGGGTCCAGCAGAAATAGAAAATGGCTGACGGCATTGACCCAGTGCAATGAACGTCCTCTGCCCAGGAAGGTGGTTTCGCCGACCAGTACATGGAAACCATGATCGAATGGACGAGCGTCATAATAAGGACCCAAGCGGTCCTCCAGGCACCAATAGGTTTCAATGTAACCAAAGGGCTGCCCGTCAAAGCTGGCGATCAAAGGTTCACAATGAGGATCGTCCCGGCGCTCCTGCAGATAGGCATCCAGTTTTTCCCGGCTGAAGGGGTATTCCCAATATTTAGCAATGCGGGGTTCGTTCTGCCAGCGATGAAAACGCTCACCGTCTTCTTCCAGCGTGGCCTTGCGCAGAGAAAACACCTCATTAAGCGCCGGAATCTGGCGTTGATAAACCACGCCGTCAGGAATATGGGGCCGCACCGGTACGGGTGCGGCAATGCCCTCACGGGAGACCCTGATATCCGGTGTCACGCTATTCAGTGCAGGTGACAACCAGTTCTCGCGAAGTTGATAAAAGGCCTGCCGGGAAATGCTGGCCCCGGTGAGGTCCTGTTGCCAATGGGGCATTGTCAGGGCGGCTGTATCGGCCAGCACCTGGCAGCTCAATCGCAAACACTGCGCCCCAGTGTGGGCAAAAACCTGATCCAGCACCAAGCCGACCTGCATTGGGTTTTCCACCGGTCCGTACCAACTCGCGATGGTCACGGTGCCTTCTGCGGTCGGGTCCTGATGCAGGTCGAATTGCCACTGCCTGGTGCCCTGCTGAATCATCAGGCTGTTGCCGTCGGGATGAGGAATCCGTTGAAACTTTTCTGCCAGCATTCCGGACCAATAATTCATTTCAAGCGCCAAAGTGAACAAGGGAGTTTCTCTATTGGCAGGTTTGTCGGCGGGAGCTTGTAGGTAGCTAGCAACTTGGGCGGTCATATTCTTGAGTTTCCAATTCGTATTTAGTCATTTATTTGGGTTAACCAGGCGGCCCCCAAGGGGCAGGCTGACATTGATAACAAGGCTGTTGAGATATATACCAAGGTTGGTAAGAGTGTTCTGAGCTACGACAGCAGCTTAGCCATCTCTTCACCGGAAAATGATTGCTTCGTTGATGCCACTTCCGTTTCCATCAAACGAGGTGCTGTTTCCAAACTTCCAGTCAGCGGGTTTGCCAACGGGTGATACATCGCCAGGTAGTCGGTCTCTGTGTTTTCGTTCAGCTGCCGCAGGGCGACGAAGAAGTTACCCTTGGCGCTGAGTTCGGGGGCCGTCAACAGGTAGTCGATACAGCTGCTGTCCTTTACACCCACCGCTTTGATGTGCTGTAAAAAGCTGCGGAGCTCTCCCACCAATACAGACTCAGCAATTAAATTGCCCTGACAGAGACTGCTGATCACATTGAATGTGGCATTGATAATGAGGTAATAGCTGAACAGACTGATCGCCATCCCGTCTTCGATCAGGTTGCCGCTGTCCTGCGCCATAGCAGGCAAGTATGGGCGATAGAGGTCAGAGGCCAGCTGGGTGAAGCCCGTTCCCTGACAATCCCGAAATGCCATTTTGGCCGGCATACCCTGATCAAGGGTCAACACAATATTCTGCTGGTGAGCACCGAACAGCAGGCCATAATCCGCCTGCCCGATAAGGAGTGGTCGCACAGTGGTGATGAGGTAGCGGCGGAACCATTCACGGGCGTTACTCACATAGAGCCCCGGCAGTTGGCGCAAACGGATTTGCAGCCGTGACACGCCGGTCACCGGGCTGTCCTGCAACAATGTGGCCAGGACTTCAGTATTCCCCTCATTGCCGCGGGAAAACGGATTTTCCCGCCAGAGAACAATAGTCTCCTCAAAGGGTTTGCCATTTTCATCACAGATGGCGGCTGCCAGCGGTTCCATCAGGATGCTGAAATCAGGAAAACGATGTCGATAATCCTGCGCCGGTGGCGTATCCAGTACACGGCAGAGCTCCGCGCCCCGTACCAGTTCTGCCGGTTGTAGATGGCGTAATGAATTGGTGAGTTTGACACTCAGGGAGAATTTCAACATCCAGGCTGTCTGTGCATTGTAGATAGCCCTGACAGATGAAGTCGCCGACCAGGGCACGCTGCCTTGCCCCAGATGTACGAGGGTGCCTGCTTTAATCAACGTCTGAATGCGGGGTGTCTTTTGCCAGACCTTGTGTTGAAAAGGGTGACAGGGAAACAGGACTTCATCGGCTTCCACCTGTTTCGCCCAGAATTGCATACGTTTATCTTGCCGGATCAGGTCCGCGAGGAGTTGCTCATAGGTGATGTCATCTGCATGGCGAACATACAGGTTTGCACGTTTGAGCAGATACCATTGCAACTCGAACTCACCCTGGTATTCCGGAGAATAAGCCTGGGCGTCCTGTTTTGAAAAGTGGTCCCTGGCTTTCGGACATGGATGAATGGAATGTCCTGTCAGCAACGCAGACTCAGCCTGGACAAAATTTAACGGCTGATTGAAGAGGGCGTCCAGATCCCGCTGCCGATAGTCCAGGGCGTCCCGCAGATTATCATCACTTTGAATCGCACGCGTGATAAAAGGTTGCACCAGCGCCTCGTCCAGTCCATCGGTAATACCGCTTTCCAGCATGACCCAGCGAATGGCTTCCGGCAGTGACAACGGCTGTACTTCCTCCTGCACATCGCCGGCTATCGTGGACAGAACACAAGGCCCTAACAGCTGATGCCGCCCCGTAGTGGAAAACTGACGACAAGGAATCGACAACTTTCTTGTGGCAGCTGAAATTTCAAACCAGCCTGACGGATAAATTGAGTGGCGGGTTTTGGCGGGATAATTCCAGCCGGAGCCGGTCAGTTCATATTCGTGGGTAGCCCTGTCATACTCGCTAACAGCAATATAGCGCCAGTCCTGCCATTCCCGCAGCAGAGCATTAAAAAAACAGTTTAAGGAGGGGTCAAAAAAGAAGCTCATATCCATCTTCCCTGGTTGTTGGCACAACAGAGTTTCCAAGCGTTTGGCTCCGCTGTACCGATATTCAAGTTTCAATTTATGCTAGTGCGTGTGATAATTATTTGCAAGTGCGAATCATTATCATTTAAGAGAATTATTTTTCAATCATGAAACTTAGCCACCTTGCCGTCCTGCTGATGGGCACCCTACAGTCAGCGTTACTGTCCTGTTTGCCGCTGCTAATTGCTGTTACACCTCTTACTACCAGCCAGTGGTCCTGGCTCATCGGGGGCAGTTTGTTGGGGTTTGTTGTGGGTGGGCCGACCTGGGGAAGGCTGACTGACCGGTTCAGCCCGCAACGGACTCTGCTATGGACATTCACCGGACTTTGTCTGGCTCATGGACTGTTATTGGTTGCAATAGGTTTGCCTCTACCAGCTTTGGGAGTACTGCTACTACTGATTGCATCCAGAGTGGTTTATGCCGTTTTTACTTCCGGGCTATTTGGTGCAGCACAAGCAAGTGTCCTGCTAAATAAACCAACCGATATTCGCAGCAACCTGGCAAAACTCAATGCCGTCAGCCAGCTGGGCAGATTGTTGGGGCCGTTAGCGGTAGTCTTCTGTGCCTGGTATCACCCACTTGCAGCACTCTACGTTTTGGGGGCGATCGCTTTGATCGTGTTGGTGGCTACAATGCTAAAGCAAGCCGAAACCATCTCCTCTGCCGAAGCTGAATCGCCTCACCCATTCCAGGAAGATAGCCCGGGCCTAAAAACCCGATTCCGCATCCGACTGGCATTGCCTGAATTAGCCATGGCATTTGTCCTCACCGGTTTTCTGGGATGTCTGCAATTCTTGCTCGGCCCCTATTTGCAGCACCATTTTCGGCTCAGCCCGGAATCTGCCACGCAACACCTCAGCATGCTCCTGATTCTCACGGCGATGATCATGTTTCTGGGAGCGCTGGTGCTGGTACCCCGCCTGCAATACCAGCCGCGTATCTATTTGCTGACCATGCTCAGTTCCTGTGTCATTGGCGGCCTGCTCCTGGGAAGCGCTGATGGCTTACCTATGCTTGTGCTGGGGCTGGTGTTACTGGCCATTGGCGTTTCTCTATGTACACCTTATTACGGGCAGCAGCTACGGGATCAATGGCCACAGCAACAGGGTATGGTTGGCGGCGCGCTTACCAGTGCCCACACGCTGGGTTACGGCGCAGGCACTTTGGTTGGCGGCTGGCTGATGACCCATTATGCCGACCAAGCCCTGGATGGGTTTTATGTGCTCGGTCCTCTACTACTGTTATTGACCGGCTGGCAATGGCTTCAACACCAACGAAGAATCCACTCCATTCCGGGGAACTGTGGTAATCAAAAATATTTTATTGCAAATGATAATGATTGTGATTTAAATTAAACACAGATCAAAACTACCAAGTTGTTCTTTCATGTCAATATCCCTTGCATTTAACACTGTGTCCTATCAGACGGGACATAAGTCTTTGCTGACTGAAACCTCAGTGACCCTGCCTGCCGGTGCCATTACCGCAGTCATCGGCCCCAATGGATCTGGAAAAAGCACATTTCTGAAGCTCGCCTGCCGACTGCTCAAACCCAGCCGGGGTGAAGTCTTACTGGAGGATTTGCCGATCAGGCAGTACCGGCAACGGGATCTGGCACAAAAGATGGCTCTTCTTCCACAGTCAGCTCCACGACCGCTCGGCATGCTGGTGGAAGACCTGGTTGCCTGTGGACGCCACCCTTATCGCACAGCACTGGGGAGGCTCAGTCTGCTGGACCGGGAGAAAATTGATTGGGCATTGCAGTTGGTGGATCTGGTGGATCGACGACAGGAAAGGGTGGACGTATTATCCGGCGGAGAAATGCAGCGGGTGTGGCTGGCCATGATTCTGGCACAGGATACGCCACTGATCATGTTGGACGAACCCACCTCCTATCTGGATCTCAGCCACCAGTTTGAATTGCTGGAACTGGTTTCGGACATTAGTCGTCACCTACAAAAAACCATCGTCTGGATTCTGCATGACATTAATCAGGCACTGCAGTTCAGTGACCTTATTATGCTGTTGCAACAAGGTCGAACCAGGTTTTTCGGCTCTCCCGGACAGCTATTGCAGACTGGATTAGTGGACGAAGTATTTCAGCTGCAGACCAGCCAGATTTCCCTGGCAGACGGGCAGACTTATTTGCACTGTCGATCCAACCGCCAATTTAGCCGCAAGACCGCCCCGACTCCTCACTCCACCTTGTCTCTGGAGACAAGCCAGTGCGACTGAGTTCCTGTTTTTTCCTGATATCTATACTCAGTGGAACGGCCCTGGCTGATGTCCGGGTTAATTCCGGGAACAGCAATCAACCTGCCCGTTCCGCCATAACTATTCCGCATCTTACGAAAGTTCCGCAACGGGTGGTCGCCTTAAACTGGACCGCCGTGGAAATGCTGCTCAGCCTGGATGTGGTACCTGTCGGTGCAGCCAGCATTAAAGGTTACCGTCAATGGCAGTCTGATCATCCACAATTACCTGAGGGCGTAACAGAGCTGGGCAGTCGCAGCCAGGTGAATTTTCGCGCGGTGGCAGCACTCAAACCGGATCTGATTGTCGGTTATCCCTGGCGCCATCGAAGCCTTTACCCGGCGCTCACCAAAATCGCACCTACGCTTCTGCTGCCTCAATACCCACAACCCGGAGATCATGACTTCCATTACTTTGAAGCCATGCGGGTAAACTTTATGACCCTGGCGAAGGTTCTGCATAGAAAAGACAGAGCGCGAGCGTTGCTCGCTGATATGCAACGGTCTCTCGATAAAGCCAAACAGCAACTTCATAGCGCCGGCATGCAGGGTCAAAAGGTTGCCGTTGCCAAAGCCATTGGTATGGGACTAGGCGTACGGGTATTCAGCCCAGAGTCACTGGCGGGCACTATTGCCATTAAAATTGGCCTGCAGAACCATTGGCAAAGCCATATTCCCGGGCGGGACTTTTCACATATTCAACTGCGTGAACTGGCAGAATTCAAGGACACCCATGTGTTCATGGTGGGAGGCCTTGACGAAAACGCCCAGCAACTGACCGACTCATCGCTCTGGCCGTATTTGCCATTTGTAGCGGAGCATAAGCTTTCCACCACGCCGCAACTTTGGAGCTTCGGAGGTCCTGTCAGTGCCATACGCATGGCGGAAACCTTGACCAGAACATTATTAGAGGTAGAGGCTCAGTCAGGCACCAACAAACAAATCCCGAATACCACTCTAATGAGTATTGCACCATGAGAGTGGCAATCAGCACGTTATTAGCTTTGGGGCTTCTCGGCTGCCTTATAGCTACATCCCTCTGTATAGAGGACCAATGCTCCAGCGGCCTGTTCAGCCTGTGGTACAGCATATCGGTAGCGTCCCCTTCCAATACTCTGGAGCAGGCTCTGTTTTCAACCCTGACCTTGCCCCGCACCCTGTTGGCCTGCCTGATTGGCGCCGCCATGGCACTGGCCGGGAATCTGATTCAACAATGTCTGCAAAATCCTTTCGCCAGCCCGACCACCCTGGGCATTAACGCCGGCGCGATGGTTGGTCTCATTGTCGGACAGCTGGTAGTGGTCGGCTTAAGCCCATGGGAAGCCTCCCTGTGGGCCTTTGCCGGCGCAGCGATTACCGCGACGGTAGTTTATGGCTTTGCGTCCTGGCTGGGGAGCAGCGCACTCAACACCATTCTGGTCGGCATGGCCCTCTCATTGGCCCTGGGCGCATTGGTCTCAGGCTTCATGTTGTTCTATGAGAATAGGTTGGATGGTTTGTTCCTGTGGGGCGCAGGCACGCTGCAGCACCTGGAAAGTCGCGATCTCACGACTTACAGTCTGCCACTGGTGGCCGGGTTGGTACTGGCAGTAGTGGCCTCCGCAGCGTTGGCTTTGTTCCATCTTGGTGACGCTACCGCACGCTCCCTTGGCGTCTCTGTCGCCAAGATCCGGGGCCTTTGTCTATTGTTGGCAACAGTGCTGGCAGGGCTTTGCATCAGCATGGTGGGAGTGGTCAGTTTTATTGGCTTGGTGGCACCACATCTGGCTCGGCTGGCGGGGTCTGGACAACACTCCGGGCAGGGAATGCTGCATGCGGTGATGACCGGGTTTCTTGGGGCTATTATGTTGCTAGCAGCCGATATCCTTGCCCGGGTTGTCGGCGGGCACGATTTTCCAATCCCCGCCGGCGCCATGACAACCCTGATTGGCGGTCCCTTTTTACTGTGGATGCTGCTGCGACTATCCCGCCAACGGATACACCTGCCCGAAGTCAGAGATGTGGGGCTATCGCCGCTTTTTCAACCCAGGCCCACCCAGCTTTTCAGTTTCCTTGTCCTGCTTCTGGCAGCATTACTATGGTGGACATTCCCCAGCACAGACCTGGATTCGCCAATCGCCTATCTCTACACCTATCGCACATCCGTAGCGGCGGTGGCAGGAGCAGCGTTGGCTTGTTCCGGGCTGATCTTCCAAGGATTACTGCGCAATCCGCTGGCCAGTCCGGATATCTCTGGCGTTACTACTGTCGGCGTTCTCGCCGTGGTCATTACCCTTAGCGTCAGCCCGAACCTGAGCCGTATGGATTTTGCCTGGCTGTCAATGGCGGGCAGTCTGCTGGTGTTACCGCTGTTTTTCATTCTGCTTAGACGGCCCGCCTATTCTCCCACCCATATTGCCTTGGTGGGAATGACACTTTCCGCGGTGGCCGCCACTTTGAATACCCTACTGCTGACCTTGGGGGCCAGTCAGGCCTCGGACGCACTGTTATGGATCTCCGGCACCACCTACGGCGTGACTGATGCGCAGTGGTGGCTTCTGAGTATTATCACTCTCCCGGCATTGGGCTGGTTGGTTCATCAGGCACGGATTCTGGACATATTGCAGCTGGGTCCCGAGTTATCCCAGGCCTTAGGTGTATCCATCAGAAAGCAGGGGCTCACTATGCTGGTGGTGGCCTGTGCACTGGCAGCTGTGGCAGTCAGTGTGGTCGGCGGTATCGGCTTTATCGGTCTTATGGCTCCCCATCTGGCCAGTATGCTGGGGCTGTCAAATTTTCGCCAGAAAATGCTGGGCAGCTTGTTGCTGGGAGCCATATTGCTGGTCGCAGCAGACGCCCTGGCCCAACACCTCATGTCTCCTTTCGAACTGGCAGCAGGCATTACTACTGCGGTGCTTGGCGGCACTTACTTTGTTGTGCTGCTAATGACGGGCAAATACCGCCAGGGCCGGGCCTCTCCCAGCGCTTTTTCCTGATGACAACTTCTCTGGAGCTAAACGTATGCCCTGCTGTCTTTAATTTTTAATGCGAATGATTATCAAATTCATATATTTAGTAAAGCGCTCATCCTTTAACAACATCTGCAGGAGAAAACCGTGAAACATCCCCGTCGACCATCACAACTTAAACGCGCCGGTGTGACTGGCGCATTTGTCGTAGGCAGCGTGGTGCCGGGCCTGGCCTATTCCGACGAAACCGTCGTCCTGGACGATCTATTCGTCACCGCGTCACGAACATCACAATCCATTTCTGAAATCCCCCAGACCGTGCAGGTCATCGACGGCGAGCAGCTCGCCGAACAGACCGCTACCGGCGCCACCGTAGCAGACATTCTGGGCCGTCTGGTGCCTGGCATGGGTACCAGCACTCAGATCTCCACTGACTTTACTCAGACTATCCGTGGCCGTGATGTGCTACTTTTAATCGACGGCGTTCCACAAATTGAAAACCGCAGTGTCAGCCGCCAGTTGAATACTCTATCGACAGATATCATTGAGCGTATCGAAGTTATTTCCGGTTCCAGCGCAATTTATGGCTCAGGAGGCGCCGGCGGGGTGATCAATATCATCACCAAAGCGGCCAGGGAAGACGGCGTTCAATTTACGACCGGTGTCAGTGCATCTGCCCCCATGTCCAGGGCTAAAAAGCGTATCAACCGCTACGACGTCAATCAGAGTATTGCCGTCAAGGAAGGTGACTTGAACCTGTTCTTCAATGCCAATTATGAAGAACGTTACGGTAACTACGACAGCAATGGTGATCGCATCGCGCCCGAACCTGCCCAGATCGGCCGGGAGGACACTGATAGCCGAGACATCCTGTTCAAGGGCGGTTACCAGTTGAACGAGTCTCAGGATATTCAGTTATCAGTCGAATGGTTCCGGGACGAAATGGACACGGACTACGGTCCCAATTACGGGCCCAATGCGGCCTATATTCAATCCGGTGGTGCCCTCCAATTCGATACCGTTGCGGTTGACGGACTGGATCTTGACGACCAACCCTATAGCAACCGGGATGCCTACTCGCTATCGTTCAACGATCAGGACATTCTGGGCGGCAGCTTTCATCTTCTGGGTTACTATCGCCAGCGTGAATATAAATTTTACCCGTTTCCGCAATTTCTCCCCGCACTGCCCGGGGTACCTACAGTTAACCGGTTAGTCGTGAATCAGTCTGTCAGTGAATCAGAAGTCTGGGGTACAAAAGCCGTATTTGATACTCCCGTAACTGAGCAGGTAAACCTGGTCTGGGGAGCTGACTATGAGATAGAAAAAGGCTCGCAAAGAGCTAAAAGCTACGATCGGCTAACTTTCCTGATGTCTGATGGCCTTGTCTATGAACCCACCGGGCTGGAATATGGCTATGGCCCAAATGTGGAGACCCATACTCTGGCCGGATTTTTACAGTCCTCCTATACGCCGGTGGATGCCCTCACTTTACAGCTCGGCCTGCGCTATGAAGTGATTGACCAGGATATCAGCGACTTCACATCTCCTTATGAATCACTGATTGATCAAGCCTATGCCGCTTCCGGTTTGCCGGATGCCTTTACTCCGACAGAGCTGGAAGGTGGCAACGTCGATTATGACGCGCTCTTGGTCAATACCGGCGCCATTTATCGGATCAACCCTGAGCATGAAGTATTCATTAACTATGCAGAAGGTTATGAACTGCCGGACACAGCCCGACTGCTGCGCAATGCGATTGCCGAAACCAGCCAGCTGGTGCCTGTGGTTGGCGCATTCACCACCATCGACGAGGTTAATCTGGAAGCGATGAAAGTGAAAAGTTATGAGATGGGCTGGCGCGGTCACTGGCAACCGGTACAGGCATCTGTGACTGCCTTTTACAACAAATCTGACAAAACGGTTGTCTTCAATTCTGACTATTCCGTGGATATGCTTGAACAGCAGAAACGCATCTATGGCGTCGAAGCCACCCTGGATATCTATGTCACCGATAACGTTGTCACAGGTGCCACTTATGCCTTTACTGAAGGTCGCACACAAGATGCCGAAACTGGTACCTGGCTGGATCTGGATGCCAGTGAAGTGGCTCCTGAAAAGATCACCACCTATGTCGGCTATGTCGCCGATGCTTACAGTCTAAGGCTGCAAGCCCTGAAGGTTCAGGATTATGAAAAGGGCGCAGACTTCGACAGCTCCGGTGACATGAACACCGTCAAACCCATTGAAGGCTTCCTGATAGTGGACTTGCTCGGCCGCTTTGATCTACCGGTAGGTGAACTCAACGCCGGCATCAGCAACCTGTTTGACCGGGATTACAAGACAGTCTACTCCCAGTGGGCGGAAGCGACTTACGGGTCCCCTTCAGCCCTAAGCGCCCAGGGACGTACACTGACTTTAGGTTACAGCGTTACCTATTAATACTGCCCAGTCCCGCTTAGTCTTGTTCATGACCGTGCCGACACAGGAACTGTTGGCACGGTTTCTCAGGTAGTTTCAGAAGCAAATGGAATTAGCTCGCGCAGTTTTGACTAGTTACCCCTGTTTTTTCATTAAGCAGATCAATACCAACTCGCAGCGCTTCATCAAAGGTGAATACCACTCGCATCGGGCATGGGAAGGCTTTTTGAACTTGTGGTCGTAGCAACTTGTCAGCCTGCTGCTGATCCCTGGCAATTCTGACAATTCCCCGGCAGTGAGCGGCCACTTGCCGGCGGTTAGACTTAAACCAAAGGACCTGATGTTTTTTGCCTTCTAATGGAAAGTCGGAGAGCGAACTATTTTCCATCACCATCACATAAGGCCTGGCACGCTCCAGGGCCTGATCCATCAGCTCAAGCCACTGATCCACATCGGGCATGGAAACCACACCGGTGAATCGTACCCACAAAAACGGCCAGTGCTCATCGTTGACCACAATGCCGCCTGAATGGTTGGGATAATTGAAAGCGGAAGGAACCTGCATATACGAATCTCCAAAACTAGATCACCACAAATACTATTGATATTCATTATCATATGAGTATGATTATCAGACATTAGAATCAACAGGCCAAGACCTATTTAATCTCAGGTTAAAAGCTATCAACAGGAGGCTTTGTGGAATCTTTGTCCACGCTATTGGATATTGCCGTATTCAGCATACTGGGCAGTATGAGTTTTATCGTGGTCTGGTTGGGTGTGGAGCGTGTGCTCTATCTGAAGCAGTTGCCGGTTAACAGTTATTCCAGTTACGACACCCTGACCGTAGATCTCAGCCGCAATATCACTACTCTGTACAGTATCGGCGCCAACGCACCCTATATCGGTTTGTTGGGTACAGTGGCAGGGATTCTACTGACTTTCTATGACATGGGCCAAAAGGGGCAGGTGGATGTCAGCACCGTGATGAGCGGGCTGGCCCTGGCTTTAAAAGCTACCGCTCTGGGACTGGCCGTCGCTATTCCGACCATCATTCTGGTCAATGGCCTGAACCGTAAGATAGAGGTCAAGCAGGCGCAATGGCGGGCACTTCATCAGTCACCGCAGCTGGATGCTGCGGCGCGATGAAAAAGTTCGATCAAATTAATGTCATTCCCTTTATCGACATCATGCTGGTGCTGCTGGCCATTGTCCTGACCACAGCCACATTTGTCGTTCAGGGACGTATTCCTGTGTCTCTGCCAGAGTCCCAACAGGTGGAAACGCCCCAGCGGGATACAATCGACATTACCCTCATCATTGCCTCGGACGAAAGGCTCTACTGGAATGATGAGCCAATCAGTCTGGAGGGTCTGCACATCCGCCTCAGTGGACTACAGCCCCGGCCTTTGAAATTACTGGTTGATGCCGAAACCGTGTTCCGGCGTTTTGTGGAAGTGACAGACATCCTCAAAAGTGAGAACTTCCAGGATGTTTCCATCGTGGCTAAACGGGCCTCATGAGACACCACCGCGTTGGATTCAGCACGGCACTGATTCTCCACTCGTCACTGGTGGCCGCCGGACTTTGGTGGTACCAGAATAAGCCTGGATCGCCACCAGAAGGTACGCCAGTCGCTATAAACATTAGCCAGATCAACTGGTCACAGCCGTTGGCAGCCAACCAGCCAACGACAGAAGCCTTAGAGGAAACAGTCGCTCCGCCGGCAGTAGAGCCGACACTCCCGACGCAGAATCATGAATCTGTAACTGAAGCATCCGAAGATCTGGTGCAAACGGAGTCTGTAGCAACACAAAAAACTGCACCGCTTGAACCAAATAAACCAATCAAGAAGAACATAGTTCCTCAGCTTCCACCCGTTACTGAGGAAGCACCTCAGATGCAGTTAGCAGAAAAGGCTGAACACAGCGAGTCGACACGGACTGAAACGCCTGAGGAACCAATCGAGCCTTCCCCAACGCCGGCTTCAGCCCAAAAACCTGCCACCGTAGAACAGGCACCATCAGTCAATGCTAATGTCATTGATCCTGAAATTAGAAACGAATACCTGGCGGCTCTGCACAAGGCCTTACAAGAAGCCATGCGCTATCCCAACCGCGCCCGACGCCGCAGACAGGAAGGCACTGCCTGGGTTGAGTTCAGTCTGCATCAGGAAGGTACCTTGAGTTCAATACAATTACGGGAAAGCTCCGGCTATCCATTGCTTGATGAAGCTGCTTTGGACACGGTGAAATCACTGGGGAGATTTGAACCCATTCCACCGGAAATAGACAAAAACCTGCTGACCCTGGCCATTCCTATCAGCTTTCAGTTGCACTAGGTTCCGGAACAAACCAAAAATTCAGTCTTCCCGGGTGTACTTGTATACCGTATTTCGACTGACACCGGCGGCTTTAGCGGTACGGGAAACGTTGCCATCCAGCTCCTCGAATAGGCGTACGATCTTACTTTCCAGACTTTCCTCCTGACGGTCCTGATTTACTGCACTTTCCTGGCTCGCGGAGTCAGCAGCATCGATGTTGTCGGCGCCATTTTCTGAAATAATATCAGTGGGCTGCTTTTGCGACAGGTCGTCGTAAAAATCATCCGGCAGGTGCCAGTCTTCGATAGGATCACCATCCGCCATCGCCAGTGCGACACTCAGCACACTGATCAGTTGGCGAACATTTCCCGGCCAGGGGTGCTCATAAAGGCGGTCGAGAATTTCAGGAGTCAGCGGCACATAGCGTTCGCCGCTTTCCTGGGTTAAACGCTGATGGACATAATCAATCAACGCCTTCCTATCCTTGCGCTCGCGTAGTGCCGGGAGTTCCAGATTAAGTCCGGAAATCCGGTAGTAGAGATCTTCACGGAACCGCCCTTCCCGAACTTCATCTTTCAGGATACGGTTGGTCGCCGATACCAGTTTGATATCGACCGGATAGGATTCCGTGGAGCCGAGGGGGGTCACCTTGCGTTCCTGCAACACCCGCAGTAAACGCGACTGAACCTTCGGCGGCATTTCACCAATTTCATCCAGGAACAGGGTCCCCCTGTGAGCCTTACGAATCAGACCGACGGACCCCTTGGCGCTGGCACCGGTAAACGCCCCTTTCTCATAGCCGAAGAGCTCGGACTCCACCAGCTCAGCCGGAATGGCCGCACAGTTTACAGCCACCAACGGAAACTCGGCGCGGCTACTGTGATAATGCAGGGAGCTGACAAACACTTCCTTGCCGCAACCGGTTTCTCCGTGAAGCAGAATAGGGATGTCTTTCTCCATAATACGGGAGGCTTGTTGCACCATGCGCCCGACCCGCTCATCGCCATGTTCCAGTTTATCCAATGGCACCAGATCTTCCGGTAAATCAGTCTCAGCAACAGGTCGGGGAGATGGGTGGTTGGCAGAAGATCTGAAATCCGGGGCAATCAACGGGACACTGGCGGGACCACGGACCAGGACATGCATACGATATTTACCCAGTGCATTCACTTCCAGCGGCATTCCCTCAGGTTGGTGGCGCAAGACACGCAGGCTGCAATCAAACAGGTCTTCCACACTCATTAATGCCAGATCATGGGCCAGTATGATTTCTGCCCGGCGGTTAGCGGAAATAATCCGCCCGGTGTGGTCAATGGCCAACAGCCCGGACCAGGGACTGTCCAGCGAAGCAATGTTGGTATTGAAGGTAATCAGGGTATGTTCACGGGCGAAAGCATTAATGATCAACCGGTTTTCCACCGTTAGTGTCATCAGCTTGACCATGCCCAATGTATGATCCTGCGGCAGATAGGCATCGGATGAAATATCCAGCACGCCGACCATTTCTTTGTTGGTATTAAATATAGGAGCAGCGGACCCCACCATATAGCGATTTGCCCGCAGAAAGTGTTCTTCCCGTCCAACCTGCACCGCCTGCCCGGAAGCGATGGCCGTGCCTATAGCGTTGGTGCCGGTGCTGACTTCCGTCCACTGATTGCCCACCATCAGACCATGACGCTGATCAGCAAAACGTTGATCTCCCCAGGTGTTCAACACATGCCCCTGGCGGTCTGCAAGTGCAATCATACATTTGGAATTGGCAAGGATGTGATCGTAGTAAGGAAGCACTTCTTTCTGTGTGGTGTTCACCAGTAGCTGATGTTCATCCAGCAGAACACTAATGGCACCAGTGGATAGGGTGCCATAGATAGGGGGGCTGTTGTGAGTCAGTCCATATTGCTCACAACGGTGCCATGAAGCCTCGATCATCTCGCGATGGGAGGGCTCTTCTTTCATGGCCTGAGCTCGTGCCAGTTTCTTGTTATTAACTTTCATTTTTTGCGGTGTGCACCAGTGTTTACCGTGTTCACTGTTCAAAATAGTGTTCAAAGCATGATTCTGGTTTGAACACTTGTCAACATTTTTTCGTTTTTGAACATTTCAAAAAGCTACCATCAACACCTCATTATGTGCACAAAAATAGATATATCCCTTTGTTTTTAATATTTTTTTAAAATTTTCATAAGTATTTATCCCATTTTGGCCCAGGCTTTGCTTTTTATAAAAACACTTAAAAATTTAATTTCGAACAATTCCGAAAATAAATCAAACAATTTAACGGAATAACCTATGAGCCTAGAGCTAAAACGTATCAGCCGTTCTGTAGATGGCGTCACCTGGATCGACAATGTCGATCTCACCCTGGAGCCTGGGTCGTTTAACGTCTTCCTGGGTAGAACCCTGGCCGGCAAGACCACATTGATGCGTCTTATCGCTGGCCTGGATCGTCCAAACTCCGGCCAGATTTTGATGAACGGAGTCGATGTCACCGGCGTACCAGTGAAAGACCGCAACATCTCCATGGTGTATCAGCAGTTCATCAACTATCCCAACCTGACCGTGTACGAAAATATTGCCTCGCCTCTGCGACTGGCCAATATCAGTGAAACCACAATTCGTAAGCGGGTTCAGGAAACAGCCGAGATGCTGCACATTGAGGCTTATCTTGAACGCCTGCCGCTGGAACTCTCCGGTGGTCAGCAGCAGCGCACCGCCATGGCACGTGCGCTGGTGAAAGAGGCTTCCATCGTGCTGTTTGACGAACCCCTGGTAAACCTGGACTACAAACTGCGGGAAGAACTGCGCCAGGAATTGCGTGAGCTGTTCAAAGAACGCAATACCATCGCCATCTATGCCACAACCGAACCGAATGAAGCACTGGCCCTCGGCGGTACCACCACGGTATTGCACGAAGGTCGTGTGCTGCAGCATGGCCCCACGGCCGATGTCTATCATCGCCCCAAAGACATTCTCACCGCAGAAATGTTCAGCGAGCCGCCAATCAATGTGGTTAATGGCCGGGTGACCGAGACAGAAGTGTCTTTTGATGAAACCGTACATTTCCCGCTCAATCATGACCTGCGCGGCCTGAATCCCGGGCAGTATCAATTCGGTGTGCGCGCTTCTCATATCGGTCTGGTACCACAGAATGATGATGATCTGGAACTGTCGGTTAAAGTGGACCTGGCAGAAATCAGCGGATCGGAAACTTTCCTGCACGTACGCAACGACTATATGTCACTGGTGCTGCACCTCTCCGGCGTCCATGCCTATGACGTAGACGAAGACATTAACATTTATTTCCCTACACACAAGCTGTACGCCTTTGACCTTCATGGTCAGATGGTACAGGCACCATCACGCAGGGTCGGAGCATAGTCATGGCAGAAATACGTTTAAATCAGCTTGCCCACACTTACTCACCACATCCGACCTCTGATGCAGATTATGCCATCCGTAAGATGGACCATATCTGGGCACAGGGCGGAGCTTATGCCTTGTTGGGTCCGTCAGGCTGCGGCAAAAGCACCCTGCTGAACATCATTTCCGGCCTGTTGGAACCCTCCGACGGCGACATCATGTTCGATGGCAAAAAAGTGAACAGCCTGACCCCGCAGGACCGTAACATTGCTCAGGTGTTCCAGTTCCCGGTGATCTACGACACCATGACGGTGTATGACAATCTTGCGTTCCCTTTACGCAATGTGAAAGTGGCCGAGCACAAGATTAAAAGCAAAGTTCACGAGATCGCCAATATCCTTGAGCTGACGCCTTTGCTGGACAAGAAGGCCAAGGGCCTGACCGCAGACGAGAAGCAGAAAGTTTCCATGGGTCGCGGTCTGGTGCGGGACGACGTTTCCGCCATTCTGTTCGATGAACCGTTGACGGTTATCGATCCGCACCTGAAATGGAAACTGCGGCGTAAGCTCAAGCAGATCCATGAACAGTTCAATATCACCATGGTCTACGTGACCCATGATCAGTTGGAAGCGTCCACCTTCGCTGACAAGATCGCGGTCATGTACGAAGGCCAGATCGTGCAGTTCGGCACTCCCCGCGAATTGTTTGAAAGCCCCAACCATACTTTCGTGGGCTTCTTCATCGGCAGTCCCGGGATGAACCTGATACCGGCAGAATTGACAGACTCAGGCGCACGTTTCGGCAACATCAACCTGCCCCTGAAAAAGTCCCACATGGAGCGTATCAAAGCCGCCGGATCTGACAACATCAAGATCGGTATCCGCCCGGAGTTTTTGCATGTTTGGGACGAAGCCAATGACGACGCTTTTGCTGCTGATGTGCGTGTAGTGGAAGATCTGGGTACCTACAAGATCCTGACATTCGTGCTGGATGGAGTGGAACTGAAAGCCCGCCTGCAGGAAGACCAGAAAGTCCCCCATGGCAAGGTTTACATCAGTTTCCCGGACCAGTGGGTGAAAGTCTATGTCAATGAATTCCTGGTGGAGGATGAGGCATGAACAAAGTTGAAAACAACAAAGCCTGGTTCCTGGTACTGCCGGTCTTTCTGATCGTAGCATTCTCCGCAATCATCCCGTTGATGACGGTAGTGAACTACTCAGTCCAGGATATCTTCGATGAAAATACCCGTTACTTTGTCGGCACCGAATGGTTCCGCCAGATGCTATTTGATACCCGCCTGCATGACGCCCTGTTGAGACAGTTCCTGTACTCCTTTGCGGTACTGCTGGTGGAAGTACCACTGGGTATTGGTGTCGCATTGCTGATGCCTACCAAAGGAAAAGCGGCATCATTAGCCCTGATTCTGATTGCCATTCCGCTGCTCATTCCCTGGAACGTGGTAGGCACCATCTGGCAGATCTTCGGCCGTGCCGATATCGGCTTGTTTGGCTGGGCAGTCAACAGTGCAGGGATTGACTATAACTACGCCGGTGATCCCGTGGATGCCTGGTTGACCGTATTGCTGATGGACGTCTGGCACTGGACACCGCTTATTGCCCTGCTTTGCTACTCCGGACTACGCGCTATTCCCGAAGTCTATTATCAGGCCGCACGTATCGACCGGGCATCACGCTGGGCCGTGTTCCGCTATATCCAATTACCCAAGCTGACCAACGTCCTCATCATTGGTGTGCTGCTACGCTTTATGGACTCGTTCATGATCTACACCGAGCCCTTTGTTCTGACCGGCGGCGGTCCGGGTAACTCCACCACGTTTTTGAGTCAATCTCTGACCAAAATGGCGGTCGGCCAGTTTGATCTTGGCCCTGCGGCGGCGTTCTCACTGATTTACTTCCTCATTATCCTGCTGGTCTGCTGGTTGTTCTATACCACCATCATGAACCTCAGCCGGGATGATCGATGACGAACTTGAGCTAACTTTAATTACCGGAAGCCGTAGATGACACAACAACAATTAACCGACACTGCGACCATGACGATGATCACCTCATCGTCGACATCGCGCTCCAAATCAAAAGGAGTCGCCAGAATGAAAAAAACGAGAATTGGCCTGATCGTTTATATCGCCTTTATTCTCCTGCCCATTTATTGGCTCTTGAACATGTCGTTCAAAACCAATGAAGAGATTTTGGGAGGACTGAGTTTTTTCCCCAGTGACTTCACCTTTGCCAACTATGTACATATTTTTACCGATCCAAGTTGGTACCTGAGTTACGTCAACTCCATATACTATGTTTCATTGAACATGATCATGAGCCTGGTGGTCGCACTACCTGCCGCGTATGCCTTCAGTCGCTATAAGTTTATTGGTGACAAGCATATGTTCTTCTGGCTGCTGTCCAACCGTATGGCTCCGCCGGCAGTATTCCTGTTGCCCTTCTTCCAGCTATATTCCTCAGTCGGTCTGTTCGATACGCACATTGCCGTCGCCCTGGCGCACTGTCTGTTCAACGTCCCCCTTGCGGTCTGGATTCTGGAAGGATTCATGAGCGGCGTACCCCGTGAAATCGATGAAACAGCCTACATTGACGGCTACAGCTTTCCCAAATTCTTCATCAAGATCTTTATTCCGCTGATCCGCTCCGGAATCGGGGTGACGGCATTCTTCTGCTTCATGTTCTCCTGGGTTGAACTGCTGCTGGCACGCACGCTCACTTCAGTGGATGCCAAGCCGATTGCTGCGGTTATGACCCGGACTGTATCCGCCTCCGGTATCGATTGGGGTGTATTGGCTGCAGCGGGTGTGCTGACCATCCTGCCGGGCATGCTGGTCATCTGGTTTGTGCGTAATCATGTGGCCAAAGGCTTCGCCCTGGGTCGTGTTTGATCGCTTTGATTTTATTGAAGCGTGAACTGAAAACACTGACGTATATATTTAGAGGAGAGCAAACATGAACTGGATGGCCTGGACACTTCCCACTGCGGGATTCTTCTCCACCATTGTGGCGATATTAGCCGGCATGGTGGTTTGGGAGCTGAAATCTCCCAGTGTTGAGCGCAAGGGGTTCCTGCCCCTGAAAACCACGCGCGGCGACAGACTTTTTATCGGTCTGCTTAGCAGCGCCTATATTCATCTGGCCTATCTGGCCATGACTGATGCCGCCCTCCTGATTGCCACCGCTGTTTCGGTAATCTGGATGGTCATCGTCATGCGCTGGGGTTAAGAAGCTTTGCAAGGCGTAAATCGTGGTGGCCAAAGCCCTTCCAGGATTGAGGCCAACCACAAACGGTGAGCATGGATGTACTGTGGCACGGATGCAGCACACACATGAAAACAATCAAGAGGCTAACTATGCACAACAATAACAAGCGCAAGAGCTTACTGGCATTCGCAGTGGCAGTAGCGGTCGGCTCCAGCAGTCTGACCTGGGCCGATCAATACAGCGATGCGGCAGAGAAGTGGGTCAATCAGGAATTTAAAGAGTCTACTCTTTCCAAAGAGCAGCAGCTTGCTGAAATGGCCTGGTTTACCAAAGCGGCGGAAAAATTCCGTGGTATGGAAATCAACGTTGCTTCAGAAACCATCACTACTCATGAATATGAGTCCAAGACACTGGCGAAAGCCTTCACCGAAATCACCGGTATCAAGATCAACCACGACTTGATTCAAGAAGGCGATGTCGTTGAAAAACTGCAGACCCAGATGCAATCCGGCCGTAACATCTATGACGGTTATATCAACGACTCTGACCTGATCGGGACTCACTTCCGTTACGGTAAAGTTGTGGCGATTTCCGACATGATGGCAGGTGACGGCAAAGACTATACCCTGCCGACACTGGACCTGAAGGACTTTATCGGTCTGTCGTTCACCACCGGCCCAGACGGCAAACTCTATCAGCTACCAGACCAGCAGTTCGCCAACTTGTACTGGTTCCGGTATGACTGGTTTAACCGTGACGACCTGAAAAAGAAATTCAAGGATATCTATGGCTACGATTTGGGTGTACCCAAGAACTGGTCAGCGTACGAAGATATAGCTGAATTCTTTTCCGAGAAAGTGAAAGAAATCGATGGTCAGCGTGTCTACGGACATATGGACTACGGTAAAAAAGATCCGTCACTGGGCTGGCGTTTCACGGATGCCTGGTTCTCCATGGCAGGTGCCGGTGACAAAGGTATCCCTAACGGGCTTCCCGTTGATGAATGGGGTATCCGCGTAGATGGTTGTCGTCCTGTTGGCTCCAGTACTGCCCGCGGTGGTGCAACTAACGGTCCTGCAGCGGTCTATGCCACCACCAAATATGTGGATTGGCTGCACAAGTATGCCCCCCCTGAAGCTCCTGGGATGACTTTCTCTGAAGCCGGTCCTGTGCCAGCTCAGGGTAACATCGCTCAACAGATCTTCTGGTATACCGCCTTCACTGCCGACATGACCAAATCAGGTCTGCCGGTGGTAAATGCTGACGGCACTCCTAAGTGGCGTATGGCTCCATCTCCCAAAGGACCTTATTGGGAAGAAGGCATGAAGCTAGGCTATCAGGACGCCGGTTCCTGGACCTTCCTGAACTCCACCCCTGACGACCGCCGTCTGGCAGCGTGGTTGTATGCGCAGTTCACTGTGTCCAAAACCGTTTCCCTGAAGAAAACCCTGGTAGGCCTGACGCCGATTCGTGAATCAGACATTCTGTCTGAAGAGATGACCCAGGCAGCACCAAGACTCGGTGGTCTGGTGGAATTCTACCGCAGCCCTGCACGGGTTCAGTGGACACCTACCGGCACCAACGTACCTGACTATCCAAAACTGGCTCAGTTGTGGTGGCAGTTCATCGCAGAAGCGGCGAACGGCGAGAAATCTCCACAGGAAGCTTTGGATGGCCTGGCACAAGCGCAGGATCGTGTGCTACAGCGTCTGGAACGTGCCAACGTCCAGGGCGATTGCGGTCCTAAGCTGAATCCGGAAGTGGATCCAAACGAATGGTTGAACAAAGCTGGTTCTCCAAAAGCCAAACTGGCTAACGAGAAACCTAAAGGTGAAACCGTTTCTTACGATGCCCTGATTCAATCCTGGCAGAAGTAAGCGTTATCCGGAGCCTGGCAACAGGCTCCTTTGTCTTTACCTCCGTTTTTACCTCTGAAGCCCTTGTTGGCTTCGCAATCAGGGTAAGCAACCGTGCCTCGGCGGTACTTGCCCAAACCATGTTCCACTCCCTTCGGGGAGTGGTTTTTTGGTTAATCAACCCGCCCCGGATAATGAATGACGTTATGGAACACGGCCGTTTCAGTGCTGAGGTTACGATAACCATGGGGTTTTTCTGCAGCAAAGCGTAAAGCATCTCTTTCGCTCAAAGCCACCCATTCCCCCTCAAGCAGCACCTCCATCGCGCCCTCGATAACCACCACATGCTCTATTACACCTGTTTCGTGTGGATCGGAGAAATGCTCAGTCCCCGGCGGCAGAGTCAATTCCATGTATTCAAAGCCAAGCCGGGTATCGAAGGGAAAGATAATAACCACCCTCAGGTCATCCTGGGGTAAGGGTGTCGAAGCATCAGTAGACGTATGCAGAATGGTGGGAAATGCCGGATCAGGAAGATCTGCCACCAGAGAGGTGAAAGACAGCTGCAAGCCAGTAGCGATTTTCCATAGGGTGGCAATGGTTGGGCTGGACTCTTCCCGTTCGATTTGCCCCAGCATGGCTTTGCTAACACCTGTGGCCCGGGCAGTCTTATCCAGGCTCCAGCCCCGTTGCTGGCGCGCCTGTTTCAACACTCCGGCAATATGTTGGTTGATGGATAACAAACACTCACTCCACTTAAACATCATTTGTACGTTATAACGCACAGCTGCTATGCTCGCACTCGTGCGTTATAACATACAAGCGCTCAATTCCCAATAAACGGTTTTTTCACCGTCGGATCAGCGTGGAGGCTGGCACCGTGAAATCATATTCCATCAACCATCTGATTGCGGGTTTTATAGCCGTACTGGTCGGCTATACCAGTTCTGCGGCCATTATTTTTCAGGCCGCATCCTCTGTGGGGGCTTCCGCAGAAGAGATCGGTTCCTGGATGTTTGCCTTGGGAATCGGCATGGGCGTGACCAGTATCGCTCTGTCTCTGGCCTACAAAATGCCCCTGTTCATTGCCTGGTCAACCCCTGGAGCGGCACTGCTGGTCACCAGCCTGATGGGTGTGTCCCTGGCTGAAGCAACCGGAGCCTTTATTCTTTCTTCAACCCTGATTCTGCTATCCGGTGTTACCGGTTTCTTTGAGCGGATCATGAAGCACATCCCGCTAGGTATTGCCTCCGCCATGCTCGCCGGAATTCTGCTGCAATTCGGTATGGATATTTTCCGCTCCATGACCTCCGACTTCGCTCTGGTTGCGGTCATGGGACTCAGCTATCTGTTGATGAAGCGCACGGGCTCCAAATACACCATGATGGTCGTTCTGCTCATCGGTATTGTCTGGGCAGGATTCAACGGCAGCCTGGATTTCAGCCAATTTCACTGGAAACTGGCGACACCGGTCATTACCACTCCGGAGTTTAACCCTGCAACCCTCATTAGCATCGGTATCCCGTTGTTTATCGTTACCATGACCTCACAGAATATTCCCGGCGTGGCGGTGCTGCGTGCTCACGGCTACGAGCCGCCGATTTCTGCCACCGTGAGCTGGACAGGTCTGGCCAGCCTGATACTGGCACCTGTTGGTGGCTATGCTTTGAATCTGGCCGCAATCACCGCCGCCATCTGCATGGGACAGGATGTAGACCCGGACCCTAAAAAACGCTATTGGGCCAGCGTATCCGGTGGCGCGCTTTATCTGCTGCTGGGCCTATTCGGTGCCACTGTCTCGGCCTTGTTCCTTGCCTTTCCAAAGGAACTGGTACTGGCCATTGCCGGCCTGGCTTTACTCGGTACTATCGGGAACAGTTTGCGCACCGCGCTATCCCATGACGAGGACCGTGAAGCTTCGTTGATCACCTTCCTGGTCGCCGCCTCTGGCGTTACGCTGTTCGGTATCGGAGGGGCATTCTGGGCCTTGGTGGCTGGCATACTGGCCAAGTGGATTCTGACCGGCCAGGGTTTGAAAGTGTTGATCTCCAGGAAAGCCTGAAAATTAATAGAGGTCGCCGCAAATTCTGAGTTTTTGTTCAGACTCCAATCTACCTTATTAATGCAGCCGGTGCGGCTCCAGCATGACTTCTTCTACCTGCTGACCTAACAAAGTGATATAGCCGCGATAACGCTCTTCACCGGTGGAAGAAAATTCAAAACTGTAAACCCGGCGCACCTGTAGTTGACCACCTTCAGAGCGTTTGAGCTTTAAGGAACGCAGGGCGACGGTCTGATCCAGGAACTGCAGATCCAGGTCCTGGCAACGCTTTTTGACAATCGATAAAGCCCGCTCCTTGATCTTGAATCCATGCCACCACAGGCCGATCACCGTCGTTACCAGCGCCAGCCAGAACACATCTATCAGTTCAAGATTCATGAAGGACTTCTTAACCTCATTTCATATCTCCGGATACACGGGCGGGCGCACTACTTTAGCAGAAATCCCATTGCCCTGAAGGTTGTGGTTTATGAGTGCGGCATTTATTGATTTTATGAGTGCAGCTTTCATTTAACTGCAGTCTTCAGGCACTATGGTCAAACAGCATCAGGTTCACTTAAGGGATATTAAAGTGCGCTATCTGATCATTATTCTGCTCAGCGTTTCTCTATCCGGCTGTTTTGGCTTCAGCTTTTGGTTTGAACGCCTGGATACCCTCACCATGTGGCGTCTGGACACTATGTTTGAGCTGGACGCGGAACAGGAAGAGCTGGTGCAGCCTGTGCTGGTGGATCTGAAGGAACTCCTGCGTAGGGAAACCGTCCCCGACCTCATCACCCGGCTGGAACTCGTGGATCAGCTCTGGAATCAAGGCCAGATGCAGAACGCCCTGCTTACACTCGAAACCGGCACGCAAGCTGTGATCGGACAGTTTCTAACGTCCAGCTGGCCTGAAGTAGCGCCATTACTCACCCATCTTAGGGCGGAAAATGCACAGGCTTATATGGACTACGGGGAAGAAAAAATCGATGACTGGTTTGATCAGACCAAATCCCAAGCAGCCAAACTTGAAGACCGTATCGAACGGCTGGAAGACTGGTTTGGCGATCTCTCCGATCAACAGATAGAACTGGTCACGCAAACCACCCATCTGCTCGCCGGCGAACGTGAAATCCGCATACAGAACAGCCGCCAGCGCCGACAACGTTTTATGACACTGGCTCTCTCTGGCGATATGGACACCCTGGAGATTCTTTACAAATATCCCCACCACACTCAAACGCCGGAGTATCAACTATGGCGATCCAAACAACGGGACCAGCTTCAACGCTGCCTTTATGCTCTGTTTCCGACGCTCAGTGATCAGCAGCACCGGCATGCGAGCAAGCATATAAGAGACTGGATTGAACAGCTCAAAGAAATACCGCTAGCCGGTGAGGGTTAAATTGCACTAATCGTCGCTGTAAGAATTCCGCTTGCCAGGCTCATCACTCAGGTACTGCACAAATTCCCATTCAATGCCGTTAGGATCGTAGAAATAGACTCTGCGGCGAAACGGATGGGGGTCAGGCTGATGGCCTTGTGCATAGCCTCCGGCTTGCAATCGTTCCTGAATGGGATTCAACTGATCAACCACTATGCCGACATGATTGATACCATCACTCAGATAACGGGTACTGATATCACTTTGGTGCTCATTATTTTGCTGTAACGCCATGTAGAAGGTGTCGTTACCAACGTGCAGCCAGTGCCCTCCCTGAGTAAGACTTCCCTCCCCTCGGATGGCAAAATCAGGAAAGGCTGTCTGCAGGAATTTAACGGTTTTGTCCGCATCTTCAACAGTGATATTGGCATGTTCCAAATACATAGTATTTTCCTCTTTATCTAATAGAACTATTTAAAAGAATTATTCGTCCGAGCCATTTTTGGCTGTACTGCTGCCTGAATAGTCCGGTTCCATGACTGGCGATTGTCTGACCGGGGGGACTGTTTGGATTTGACCTGCCAGACATTTAGTAAAGCATTTACTTTACTAATAACAACTCTACGCCATCCTCCCACATTTAGTAAAGCTATCGCTTTACTAAATTTTTCCTATCGATATATACTGCAAGCTACGAACATTGGCTGGAGGCATGAGTAGTGAGTGCATCTGAAGACAGCGGCGATCGCATCCTTTACCTGATCAAGGCCAGGGGCCCGGCCAGTGCCAAAGAACTGAGCTTGCTCCTGGAAATGACCACCATGGGTGCCAGGCAACATATTGCCAGGCTGGAACAGGAAGGTTTGCTATATAGCCAGGAAGAGAAACTTGCCCGTGGTCGGCCGGTGGCCAGGTGGCACCTGACAGAAAAAGCCCAGGCACGCTTCCCCGATAGCCACGCCAACCTGACCGTTGATCTAATCGCCACTACACGGGAACTATTCGGCGAGGAAGGGCTTGAAAAACTCATTGATGCCCGCAATCTAAAGCAGCTGAATTACTATCTGTCAGAGTTGGCTGACGTCAGCACACCTTTTAAACGCCTGCAAAGGCTCGCGGGAATTCGCAGTGCAGAGGGTTACATGGCTGAGGCAGTCGCCCAGGACGGCCATTTCCTGCTGATTGAAAATCACTGTCCGATATGTGTTGCTGCCAAACAATGCCAAGGCTTATGCCGGGCAGAGTTGGAAAATTTTCAGCGCTGCTTTGAAGGGATTGCCAAAGTAGAGCGCACAGATCATATCATTCATGGTGCGCGGCGTTGCTGCTATCGGGTGACAGTCGATTAGGGTGTAATTTCCTGTAGTGCCGTATCGAGTGTCTATTGGCTCTCTTTCTCTATTTTTTCCATATTTTTCTTCATGGCCTCTTCAACCTGCTTCTGCGCCTGCTCAACTTGCTGTTCGGCCTTTTCTTTTTGTGTCATGGCTTCTTCGCTTTCCTTGGTTGACAAAAAAGCCACATAAAGCAGTGCCAGCAATAAACCAATAATTCCAAGTGCTTTCATAGGTGCCACTCCCTAGTAATGTTGATTTGCAGTAAATTAGCTGATGATTCCTACTACTCTCAGAATAGCTAATAAAATAGATCCAGAATGTGAGGGACAACCATAATGAACACCTTAGAGCTCTTCTAGAGCTATAGCAGCATCAATTTCTGCGCAATTACCACCAACGGAATTGGAAGGGCCGCCAGCATAATAGTCAGCAGAAATTTGGGATAAGAAACCAGTCCACTCATACCGCAGACCATCGCAATACCCCCTCCTCCTCCAACCACCGAATTACCAGGCATATTTAACAACACCGCTAAAAATAGGTAGCGGTGCTGCAGCCAGCGCTGTGCCATCGCGGAATTGATTTCCTGCTGCATCAGTTGCAACCGGGAACCACGGTCCGTTTCTGCAATGCGTGCGAATATCGCCGCCGCTTTCGTAAGGTGGAAAAAAGCCAGAATACGGACCAACACAAGCAGAGGCACACGATGACCTATGGCATAAGCCAGAGAAAGCGCCAGAATAGTCAGGACATAGATCAGTACGACACCCCTCACATCAACCAGCACCAACAGCAATAAACTGATCTCGATAGCCGGTAGAAAGGGCACTGCCATGAAAGTGAAAAAGGCCAGCATCAGTACCATGATGATGCGATCAAGATATTGCGGATTATGGGGCCACACCTGCTGGTTCAGATACTCCGTCAGCCAATGACCGGCATAATTCAGTGCCGTCACAGAAGCGACCAGCAGAAGTACCTTAAACACCAGTTTTCCTGTGCTTCGACCTGCAGCCCCATTGACTTGTGTATTACCGCTCACCGTTGGCACGCTCACTATTCAGGTACGGACATATCAAACAGACGTTTATTTCGAATCTACATAAATTATTTTGAATCCATATAGTCAGAGTAGCTGATGGAAGGTCGTTTCGATAAGTGGAAACTTAACCAGGTTGCGAAATGGTGAGTAGACACCCGCAGCTTTCTCATCCAAGCGCCGACTTGATTGAATCCCATTTATCCGGATACCTCCCGCCGCTATACTGCTTCAATGAAAACCACCTTACCTACGCTGGATCTGCGCAGCTACCAACGCCAGATACAGAATCATCATCATGACTACCATCAACTGGTATTGCCGGTGGAAGGCAGCTTGTCGATGTCCGTAGGGAATAAACGTGGTCAGGTTGACTCCCGGCAGGCGGCTTTTATTGCCGCCGGGGAGGACCATAGCTTTGCAGCGCCCGACCTCAATAGATTCGTGGTGGCTGATATTCCTGTGGCAATGGCGCTAGCCATGCATCGACTGCCGGCCTTTATTCAGCTGGATCAGACTCTGTCCCAGTACACAGCCTTTTTGCACCTGCATATGAAGAGCGCTGATACCGCTACCAAAAGCCCTGCAAGCCAAACTACCATGCTGATGCTCCTGGTGCAGTTGTTGGGCGAACGATTCGGTGCAAAAGTAGCGCCGGACAAGCGGGTCACTGCGGCCAGGCATTGGCTTGATCAACATTATCAGTCACCGGTCAGCTTGTCGGAGGTCGCTGCCGTGGCCTGCCTCAGCGAGCGTCAGCTCAATCATCTGTTTAAACAATGCTATGACAAGACTCCACTTCAGTATTTGACTGAGAAGCGAATGCAGCAGGCTCGGGACTTACTGGTTTCCACTCATTTGAGCGTGCAGCAGATAGCGGAACAGGTCGGTTATACCAGTCTGGCGGCGTTTAGTGATCGCTTTCGACAATACTTTGGCCGCTCCCCACGGCATTACCGCTGAACAAATACCGAGCCTGATCCAGTTCGCCACATCGGCAAACTATTTCGCCGGAATCCCAAAGACATTACCTGTTCGCCCGCATAGACTCCTTATCCAGACTCCATCCTTAACGGATAACAACCATGCCGAACCAACCTGTGGCGACCCTGATCGGCACCAGCGCGATTTTTCTCTGGGGTACGCTGGCGCTATTAACACAACTGACCGGGGGACAAATACCCCCCTTCCAGCTTACAGCCATGTGCTTTGCCCTGGCCTTTTTATTGATGAATCTGCGCTGGTGGCGGCAGGGACACCTGGGTCTTCGCTATTTACGGCAACCGCCATTGGCGTGGATCTTAGGCGTTGGAGGATATTTTGGTTACCACCTCTGCTATTTTCTGGCCATGCGCAAGGCGCCGGCAGTGGAAGTCAGCTTACTGGCCTATTTATGGCCCTTGTTGATCGTCTTATTTGCAGCCCTACTACCCGGCGAAACTTTGCGTAAACAACACATAGCTGGCGCGCTGCTGGCATTGCTGGGATGCTGGATGCTGATGGCTAAAGACAACACAGACTTTCAAAACCAGCATTTTGACGGCTATATGCTCGCACTGGCCTGCGCGCTGATATGGTCAGGCTATTCGGTTGCCAGCCGCCTGGTAAAACGGGTGACCACCGATGCCGTCGGCTGGTTCTGTGCCGCCACGGCTGTGCTGGCATGGCTCTGCCATCTGCAGTGGGAAACCACCGTCTGGCCGGACAACCTGAAACAATGGATTGGTGTGGTGGGCCTGGGTATGGGGCCGGTGGGGATAGCCTTCTTTACCTGGGATTACGGCGTCAAACACGGCAACCTGCCGTTGTTGGGAGTGCTGGCCTATGCAGCACCGCTGATTTCCACCTTGCTGCTAGTCGTAGCAGGCTTGGCAGAACCCACCTGGCAGCTGGCAACAGCTTGCCTGACAATTGTCTGTGGCTCACTATTGGCAGGTTGGCGCCGCAAGACGCCCAGAGTTTTTGTGGACAGTCAGATCAGTGCTGTGGAAAACGGGACCTAAAATCACTTAACACTGCCGCTAACCTTTCCCGCTAGAATCGTCACAAAATATGATTCTCACACAATCAGCCCCTGGTTCAATCCAGCGGTGATTCCACCTTTCTCGCCGCAACATATTCAGGACGTGGCGCACGTCGGCAGTTTGGCGATTCCAGGGAGTTGCTCCAGGCATTATAGGCAACAAACAAATTGGCCCGTGGGTCGGGAGTGATATTGCCATTATTTCCGTGCAGGGTATTGGCGTCCATGACCACGATAGAACCGGGTTTGCCACAGGCCGAGCGTATGCCGCCTTCGTACATCAGAGTACTTAATACGGCGGTGTCCGGAATACCATGCTCCTGTTGTTTCAACGCCTGTTTGTAATGGTCTTCGGGGGTTCCACCATTACAGCGTATATAGTATTGGTGCGATCCTGGAATCATCATCAGCGGGCCGTTATGTTCATGGCTTTCGGTCAGGGCAATGGAAATACTAAGCGCTCGCATCCTCGGCATACCGTCCTCCACATGCCAGGTTTCAAAATCCGAATGCCAGAAAAACTTCTCACTGGTGAATCCCGGTTTATAACAAAGCCGTGACTGGTGAATATAGATATCGTCCGCCAGAATCTGACGGGCAATGGCGGTCAATCGTGGATCACGGGTCACCTTGCCGAACAGCGGATTCAGCTTGTGAATCCCAAACACTGAATGCAGCTCACTATCATCGTAATGAAAGCTTTCAGGGCGACGGCCCAACAACGGATCCGTCCGCATTTGATTAAGTTCACGGCGTAAGGGGGTGATTTCCTCTTCCGTAAAAACGTCATCCAAAACCAAAAAACCGTTACGGGCGTAACTGGACAGCTGATCTGTGGTCAGCGCAGACTCAGTCTCTTCGCCAGGCGTGGAATACAGGACCGGGTCCTGGCGCTTCTGAATCAGGGTTTCATCGCCCGTACGTGATGCGTAGGGCTTGTCGCCGGCGATCATACTGATCTCACTGACGTGTTTCATGGGTATACCTCTGAGGTTGTGGAATGGGCAAAAGTGGACAGGCGCAGTTCAGGCACTCAGTCAACCAGAGCCTCAGCTTCCAGCGGGTAGACGCCATTTTCATCGTGGGTTTCGCGGCCATTCAATGGAGGGTTGAATACACAGGCCATGGTCATATCCGTAAAGCCGCGCAACAGGTGCTTGTCATGCTTATCCAGGATATACACGGTACCTGGTTTGATCGGGTAGACCTTACCGTCTGCCACGGTTTCCACCTCACCTTCACCGGAAATGCAGTACACGGTTTCCAGGTGATTTTGATAATGGATGGGGGTTTCCGTATTGGCGTAAATAGTAGTGATATGAAAGGAAAAGCCCATATTGTCGTCTTTTAAAGACAAACGCACACTTTCCCAGTTCTCCGCCTTGACCCGGCGATTAGTTTTTTTAACGTCTTCCAGATGTCTAACAATCATGTCAGTGTTCCATTATTCCTTTTTACTTAGAGTCGCCCGATAGTCATACCTGCAGGCAACTCATCAAAAATTTGTTTGGGGTTAAAAAATTATTGTCGGGACCGGCTTCAGCCTGCGGCACGCCATTCTTCGCTGGACAGGACTTCGCGAATACTGGATTCAATTATGTCGAGCCCTGCCTTCAGGTCCTCAATAGCAATCGTCAGTGGACACAGACACTTCACGACTTCGGAATCAGCACCGCTGGTTTCAACGATTAATCCCTTGGTGAAGCTTTTCTGACAAATAGCCGCTGCCAGTTCGCCATCGCTGCAACTGATTCCCCGCATCATGCCGCGGCCTTTTACCCGAAACAGCGAGCGACCATATTGATCGGCCATTTTGTTGAAACGTTTTTCTACCAGTTCTGATTTTTCGCGAATTTCGTGCACGAAGGCGTCGTCTTTCCAGTAGTGCTCAAGGGCTGCATTAGCGGTGACAAAGGCGTGGTTATTGCCTCTGAAAGTACCGTTGTGTTCACCCGGTTTCCAGATATCCATGTCCGGCGTAATCAGCGTCAGCGCAAAGGGTAATCCGAAGCCGCTCAGGGACTTGGACAAGGTGACGATGTCCGGCTTGATACCGGAAGATTCAAAACTGAAAAAGCTGCCGGTACGACCGCAACCGGCTTGAATATCATCCACGATGAGGACGATCTTGTGCTCGCGGCAGATTTTTTCCAGACGGCGCAACCAGCGATCACCGGCCACATTCAAACCGCCTTCACCCTGCACCACTTCAACAATGACCGCCGCCGGCAAGTCCAGCCCGCTACTGCCATCGTTGATCATTTTTTCCAGCAACTTGGTTGTATCAAAGTCCTTGCCCAGATAGCCATCAAAAGGTAAACGGGTGACATCGTTCAGGGACACTCCGGCACCATCACGGTGGTGGCTATTGCCGGTCAGTGCGACAGACCCTAAGGTACAACCATGAAATCCGTTGGTGAAAGCGACCACATTGGTGCGGCCTGTCACCTTGCGGGCTATCTTAAGCGCCGCTTCCACAGCGTTAGTGCCGGTAGGCCCGGTAAATTGCAGACGATACTCCAGATTGCGGGGCTTGAGGATCAGCGCGTCAAAATTTCTCAGGAACCGGCCTTTGGCATCAGTATGCATATCCAGACCATGAGCAATCCCATCTTCGGAGATGTAATCCAGCAAAGGTTGCTTCAACAGAGGATTGTTGTGGCCGTAATTGAGCGTGCCTGCTCCGGCTAGAAAATCGATGTAACTGTTGCCATCAATATCTTCAATACGTGCACCGACGGCACGCTTGAAAATCTTGGGAAATGAACGTGCATAACTTTGCACGGCGGACTCTACGTTCTCAAAAATTTTCATGCAGTGTACCTGTTCGAGTTATTAATTCAGTTATCAATTCAGTTATCGCGTGGCGTTGGATCTCGCGTAGGCGTTAAAACCTGTGAGCGCCCGAAATCAGTGACAGCGAGGCATGCTGACGTTTGCAAAAATCACCGGAGCGTACAAAACGGTTTCGGACAGACTCAATGTTTGCGAAGCACGAGGAATAATCAGGTGTGCTCAGCGATCTCAACTTGAACTCTGGAAGATTTATTTGTTCTGCCAGCAGCGTTACTCACACTATCGACCACCTCAAAAGGACCAATGGTGAGCATAATTTCGTCCTCATGTTCGCCACCAAAGTGACTCTCCCGACCAAACAGACAACGCCGCAGTAAATCCGCGTTCAGCTCTGCAGCCAATGCTTCGAACAACGCCCATGAGGGACGGTTATCCGGATTAATGGTCGTTTGCAGGTAACGGATATCATCAAGGCTTTCGCGTTTAAGAATCGAGCGCAACATACGTCCTGCCAGTCCCTTGCCGCGGGCACGGACATCGACAGCAACCTGCCAGATAAAGAGGTGGTCATTGGCCTCAGGTACCCGATATCCGGAAATGAAGCCCATTATTTCGCCATCGATTTCTGCACATACACTGGTTGCACTCCAATGGGAGCAATGCAGCAGATTGCAGTAGATGGAATTGGTATCCAGAGGGGGACACCTGCCGATCAGATGGTGGACAGCTAAACCGTCTTCTGATGTGGGGTGGCGAAAAATAATGTCGGTATCTCCCGACTTAGTTTTCGTCATTGTTTTGGTGCTCTTGTGGCTAAAGAGCGCGTATTCTATATCAAATAATTATTAGTATTCAAATTAAATTCAGATGACAGACCAATCAAGAATTAGCTATGTAATTGTTTTAAAATGAATAAAGTAACTCCTTTGCCGGTTTTAAATATATTTTGATATCAAAGCATTAAAAAATGCCGACTTCTAAAGCCACTCCCTGGATTCTGGGTAAAGCCGCCTTTCTCTCCAGGGGCTGGTGTGGTATTTCGGTAGTGATATTTCAGCATTGTTATTAGAACCTAAGCTCCCTGTCAGCCGTTTGCCGCGTATTTGACCCGTCAGGATAAACATGAAGGCATTTATTCCTTTCTTTCAGCCTATTACCGAAGTGAGCAGTGGCAATATCGTGGACTAGCGCGACAACAGCTCGAAAACGGGAAATAATATCCGCAAGACCCCTGTTTCAGATCCTTCTCTGGATAGAGTATTACATCGCTGCCTGCAGTTGCGCCGAACCGCTACAATGTTCACAGCCACGCCATTTCTGCTTGGTTATTTCCTCAACCTTTTGACGCATCCACAGCAGGCCCGGATCACGGTCATGACGAGTATGCCAGATCAGGTAGATACTGGTGGGATCAAGTTCAAAGGGCACTTCCGTATACCAGATTCCCTGCTGATAGCCGGCACCGCCAGTGGCAATTTTAGGCACCACAGCTATCATATTAGACTCCCGCAACAGCTGGGGCACCACGGCAAAATGATTGACCGTAACGGCAACCCGGCGCTTCAGGGATTTTTGTGTTAACGCCAAGTCCACAATACCGGTAGCGTCTCCTGAGAGAGACACCAACAGGTGTTTGGCCTCCAAAAAATCTTCCAGGCCGATCGGTTTCCCAGCCAGTGGGTGGTCCGCCCGCATGGCCAGTGTGTATTCGCTATCAAACAGCCAGATGCTGCGCAGGCTGCTGTCATGCCCCGTAAGCATGCCGATTGCCAGATCCACGTAGGCTTCTCGCAACTGATCGAAAGCAGTTGCCTGGGTGTATGGCACCGCATGCAGGTCGATCCCCGGGGCTTCACGCTGCAGCATACAGGCCACCGGCTGCCAGATAAGATCCACCAGTGCATCTGTCACGGCAATACGGAATCTACGTTTGGACTGTTCCGGCTCAAAGGCACTGGCATCCACCGCCCGGGACAGCTCATGCATGGGGGAGCGCACCTGATCCCACAGGCTCAAGGCAAAGGATGTGGGCTCAATGGCACGCCCTTTCTTGATAAACAGCGGGTCCTTCCAGGCATGACGCATACGGGCCACGGCATTGGATACCGCTGGCTGAGTCATGGCCAGCCGGTCTGCCGCACGAGTCACCGAGCCCTCTGTCATAATGGCATCGAAGACATAAAGCAGCGTAAGTTCCTGGTTTTTCATAGGCGACCCGTCATCACATAAATTGATAATCTATGCCCGCCAATCTATGCCTTTAATGATAATAGAACAAGTTGCCGACAACAGAACCTCACACAAATTCCCTCTGCAGCCTTTGTTTAAGAAATGGTCATCTTCATCACAGCTATACTAAAAAAACAATCGATATGGCGGCTAATCCAGCCGGTGCATAGCTTTAGAGATAGCGTGATCATGAATGTATCCGTAGTTTTCGGCATGACCCTGTTAACCTTTGTTGCGGTTTACTTACAGCTTTGGGTGGGTTTGTCCGGGTTCAGTTTGGCGTTGATTTCAGCCTTGGTGGTTGGCGCCGCACTACTGGCACTTAACGTGTACATTCTTAATTCGACCGACCCGCAGAAATTTTCCACAGGCTTTGACAGTTTTACCGGTCAGAACCTACCCGCCATTCAAGAACCGATACTCAGCCAGCACGAATTCATCATCTATGCCTGAGCTGTCGACAAGAACGGCTATTTTCCCACTCACAGCAGGAAGTTCAGCCACCCCCCTCACCGGCGAACTATGACAAGGACCTGATAGGAAACCGCACGAAACGGATGTTCGACGACTACACCGGTAAACGCTGTGGTGCCAACACAGAGAACTTCCTGCTGCAAACCTACAAGCGGGATTCCGGTGAAGTCATGCATGGCCTTTCCGCTCCCATTTATGTGAAAGGACGTCACTGGGGAGGCTTCCGAATTGGCTATAAAGCCGAGACCTGAACTAAGACATGCCCTAGTTCATAACGCCTCAAACCGTTCTTTGAGCCAATAGTAAACCGCGAGCAGTTGCTCACGTTTATGTGGCTTCCCAGTTGGCGGAAAATTCAGCGAACCAGCTACCTGACGGATGAGCTGGTCCACAGGACCTCTGTCTCAAATTGGTTAGCACGCCATTGAATCATTCGCCGACTTTGCTAAAGTCCACTCTCTGATTTCCAGCTGTTCAGTGTCTGCTAATGACCACGGTTACCAATTATTTCCGGTCATCTTAGGTACTGTAGCCATCTTAGGCACTGGGGTCACCTTTCACCCGTATAAAGGACATCAACGATGGGTTTCCAATCTCTTTCGCGTCTGCCCGGAATTTTGTATCGCGGAGCGGCCATCAGTGGCTTGGTAATGTTGTCAGGCTGTATACACTACGCATCTCTGCCACCCATGGTGGAAGTTAGCGATCATGCTTCAGACAGCCTGTTGATCAGTAATGCCCGTGTGTTTGATGGCAATGAGCAGCATCCTGTTCAGGATAATATGGATATCCTGATTGAAAACGGCCTTATTACTCGGCTGGGCACCCACCCAATGCGAGCCACCGCTGCTCATACGATTGATGCTGACGGCATGCTGGTGATGCCTGGATTGATTGATTTTCATACCCATGTCGGCGGCACGGATGCACCTCCCTGGTATAAGACCCTGTATCCACCTTCCCGCACATTGTCGGCTTTTCTCGCCCATGGAGTGACTTCAGTGGTGGACATGGGCGGCATTCCCGGACAACTTGAAGGGCTGAAAGAAGACCTGGAAGCAGGCGAAATTTCCGGACCGCGACTGGCCTATGCCGGCCGTCAGGTAACCGTGGCAGATGGACACCCCGAATCACTGATTGATGAAGCCATTACCTGGCCGCTTTCAGTAGCTGTTAAAAAATGGATGGCAGACGAGGTGAACCCTGACACCGATTTTGATGCCCTGGTACAGGAGCGTATCGAACAGGGTACCAGCCTGGTGAAGATCATGATCGACCGTATCCCCCTGGACGCACCCTCAATCACCGCGCCCTTAGCCACCAAAGTGGTACAGGCAGCACACCGGCAAAATTTGCCCGTGGCGGCTCACATAGGCACTGAAGACGACCTGCTGACCGGCCTGTCAGCAGGTGTGGATTTATTCGCCCACAGCGTGAACAACTCCAGCCTGTCGGATCCCTCACTAGCTGCACTCAAACAGGCCGGCACACCGGTAATCAGCACCTTGCGGGTGTTTCAGAATGTTGCTCTGGTCAGTGGCGGGCAGAATCCGGTAACCGCAGCAGATGCTGAGTTAATGGACAGCTCCGCGGCGGCAGCTTTTGCCTTACCGGCCGAAACAACCCCCGCCATGCGCGACTATAGCCGGGAGATTGCCCGCCACACCGAAGATATGTTTGCAAGCTGTCAGAAAATGCGTGAGGCCGGCATTCCCATGCTAGTGGGCACAGATACACCGTTGTTGGGTGCTACTGCGGGTAATTCCACCCACGTCGAGCTGCAGTTGCTGGTAGAGCGCTGCGGTTTCAGCCCACTGCAAGCGCTGGCTATGAGCACCGGCAAACCCGGAAATATTCTTGCGAAATGGCTGCATCTGCCCGGCCTGGGAACCATCAGTGAAGGTGCTCCGGCAGATTTGCTCATCATCAATGGTGATCCAACGCATCAGATTCTGGACATCCATCAGATCCACGACATCGTTTCCCGCGGTCAACTGATCAACCGCCTACAGCCCTGAAATTTCAGACGTCCCAGGCCTATCGGGAGATACCTATCCCGATCGGCCTCCCGCATCCAGAGTCTGAAATTCAATTATTCGCAACCGTCTTAACATCACCCTGAATGATAGCGATCATACGAAAGCTCAATTAGTCCCATTACCTCTGTCAGTCCATCATAGTCTCAACAGCAATTTAAGCATTTGAGGTGACACATGAGCGAATTCATTCAACATATATCCGAGAGCGACTTCGCCGATGTCGTGATCAATTCTGACAAACCTGTCCTGGTGGATTTCTGGGCTGAATGGTGCGGACCCTGTCACGCCATAGCACCGCTGCTGGACGAATTAGCTGAAGAAATGGCCAGCGACATCAAGGTGGTCAAAGTGAACGTGGACCAGAACCGCGATATTGCGGGAAACATGGGTATCCGCAGTATTCCCACCCTGATCGTATTCAAAGACGGTAAAGCGGTCGCCAACCAAAGTGGTGTTTCGGGTTTTGCCCAACTGAAAAATTTTGTGGCTAAAGCGATCTAAAGCCCCTGTTTGGAGCAGTTTTCCTACTGCTCCTTTTTTATTTTTTGGCCCGGGATCTTTTTAACCTAGGCCTAGCTAATACAGCCAAAGTTATCCATGTCATGACGTTCGTCGTCACTCAGCAGTGCAGCATTGGCCGCACGGGTTTTGATACAGCACACAGGACGGTATTTACGCCATTCCTCACGGGCAAAGCGCACCAGGTTTTCTTTCAGCCAGTGCACTCCGGGGTCACGATCATGACGGGCATGCCAAGCAACGGCTACCTGGGTGGTAGGAAGTTCCAGCGGCGGTACGGTGACATGCACCAAACCGGCCAGGGCCTCTTTAGCAACGACAGTGTTGGCAACAACGGCAATAAGGTCAGATCCCAGCAGTAAAGCCGGTACCGCGGCAAAGTGGTTCACCGTCATGGCCACACGACGGGATTTGCCCATCTGGCTCAACGCCGTGTCGACAAATCCTTCGGGATCGCCTGATAACGTCACCAGCAGATGATCGGCCTTGAGATATTGTTCCAGGGTCAGCTTCTTACCAGCCAATGGGTGGTCCCTGCGCATGGCACACAGATATTCGCCGTTGAACAACAGCTCTTTGCGATCAGAGCCGCGCATATCGTCAAGCACCCCGATCACCAGGTCGGCTTCGGCATTAGGCAATATGGAATAAGCGTTAAGTCGGGAATAGGGCACCGCGTGTAAATCAATATTGGGCGCTTCTCGCTCGATCAGGTGCCGCATGGGTAACCACACCAGGTCCACCATGATATCGGCACAGGCAACACGGAAGCGCCGTCTGGCGGTAGTCGGATTAAATTCCCTGGGATTGACGGCATCACGAATCTGCACCAGTGGGCCACTGGTCTGCTCCCAAAGATTCAGAGCAAAGGTGGTGGGCTTGATGCCTCGGCCATCTTTCACAAAAAGCGGGTCGTTCCATATCTGCCGCATTCGGGCGACCGCATTGGATACTGCAGGCTGAGTCATGGACAAACGTTCCGCCGCCCCGCTGATGGAACTCTCAGTCATCACGGCATCAAAGATGGTTAACAGATTTAAGTCTATGTTTCTCATCACTATTTCCGCGAAATTAATGAGATTTATAAGCACCATCAACGCAATACATTACGTATTATGATGTATTGAATACGAAATATAAATTAGACGATATAGGTTGGCAAGGACAGAATGGCCTCCATGAAATCACCAAACCCACCCTGCTGACAGTTAGGTGTCAGTAGGGTGGGAGTAGTCTCCATCAACATTCAACGTCGCCCCTGCCACCAGGCAGGAACCGAAACAAATAGGAGCTTGTTATGAACACTGCCACTGCTTTTTCAAGCAAGAGGCTGGGCCGCACTGTCTCGCGGGCTCAGAAAGGATTATTGGGGCTTTTCAGCCTGCTGGCGGTCACAGCGTGCAGCGTTGACGCCGACTCCCAGTCGCAACAGCAGACACCGTCTCAGCCACCGCTACCGGTTGTCAGCGTTGCTAAGGTCATGCATGAATCCATCACTGAGTGGGATGAGTTCACCGGCCGTCTGGAAGCCACTGAAACTGTGGTGTTACGCCCAAGGGTTTCCGGTTATATCGACAAGGTGGTGTTAGAAGAGGGAGCCCTGGTGCAACAGGGAGACCTGCTGTTTGCCATTGACGACCGTCCCTACCAGGCTGAAGTCAATCGTCTGCGCGCCGAACTTAAAGCGGCCAAATCCCGGCTGGCCTTGGCCGATAGCGATCTGACCCGCGCCCAATCACTGCAAAGTCAGAATGCCATTTCGGTGGAGCAGGTGGACAACCGGGAAGCGGGACGCGACCAGGCCAGCGCCCAGGTAGAAGCAACGGCTGCAGCTTTGGCGATCGCCCAGCTGAACCTTGATTACACCCAGGTGAAGGCACCAATTTCCGGTCGAGTTTCCCGTGCCCTGATTACCGAAGGCAACTATGTCAGCGCCGGTCAAAGTGAGCTGACCACACTGGTCTCCACCGAGCAGGTGTATGCCTATTTTGACGCTGACGAACAGACTTTCCTGAAGTACAAAGCCAAAACAGCAAAGCAGGCCGTGAATCAGACTCAGGCCAAAACTCCGGTATTCCTGCGGCTGGTCAATGAAGATCAATACACCCACCAGGGCTATGTGGACTTTATCGACAACCAGGTCAATCCGCAGACAGGCACCATTCGAGCCCGAGCGGTGTTTGTGAACCTGGACCAACAGTTTACTCCCGGACTTTTTGCCCGCATAAAACTGGCGGCCACTCCCCGCTATGACGCCATCCTGATCAGCGACCGTGCCATCGGTACCGATCTGAACAACAAGTTTGCGCTGGTTCTGACCGAAGACCAACGGGTGGAATATCGCGGTATCGAACTGGGCCCCAAACTGGATGACATGCGCATTGTCCGTAGCGGCCTCAAGCCCGGCGACAGCATCGTCGTTAACGGCCTGCAGCGGGTACGCCCTGGTTCCCAGGTGAATGCGGAAACTGTCGGCATGTTCAGTGATGAATCCCTGGCACGGCTGCACAGCCAGCTGCAGGTGGTTGAGCCCGAATCCACTACATTGACCGCTGAGCGTACTTCAGAAATTGACGCCACCACTATTGAGCCTCGCGGCTAAGGCGTTTCGCCTGGAGATCAGTCATGAATTTTTCTCAATACTTTATCAAGCGCCCCATTCTCGCCGGGGTGCTCTCTATCCTGATTTTTATTGCCGGGGCCATTTCGGTTTTTGAACTGCCGATCACGGAATATCCGGAAGTTGTGCCGCCGACAGTGGTCGTGAGGGCGAACTACCCTGGGGCTAACCCCAGGGTGATTGCCGAAACCGTGGCTTCGCCACTGGAACAGGCGATCAACGGCGTTGAAGACATGCTCTATATGTCATCCCAGTCGACTTCCGACGGACGTCTGAGCCTGACCGTCACTTTCGCCCTGGGTACCGATCTGGATACCGCCCAGGTACAGGTGCAGAACCGGGTCAGCCGGGCCCTGCCGCGACTGCCGGCAGAAGTGCAGCAACAGGGTGTGGTGACGGAGAAGTCTTCTCCTGACCTGACCATGGTGGTGCATATCACCTCACCGGATAATCGCTATGACATGCTGTACCTGTCCAACTACGCCAATCTCTATGTCAAAGACGAGCTGGCACGGGTTGAGGGAGTGGGTGATGTGCGTGTATTCGGTGCCGGCGACTATTCCCTGAGGGTGTGGCTGGATCCCGAAAAAGTGGCCAGTCTGGGTCTGACCACCAGTGACGTAATTTCCGCTATCCGCGAACAAAACCGTCAGGCCGCTGCCGGAGCCATCGGCTCACCACCTTCTGCCAGCAGCAGTGAGTTCCAGTTGTTGATCAACGTAAAAGGCCGTCTGGAATCCGTTGAGGAATTTGAAAACATTATTGTTCGTGTCGGCAACGACGGCGAGATGATTCATCTCAGTGACATTGCCCGCATTGAGCTGGGAGCCAACTCCTATGCCTTGCGTTCACTGCTGAACAACCAACCGGCGGCGGCACTGCCTATCTTCCAGCGTCCCGGGTCCAACGCTATCGAAATTTCCGACAACGTACGCGCCACCATGGCAGAGTTGAAAAAGAACTTTCCGGAGGGTGTGGATTATTCCATCGTTTATGACCCTACCGTCTTCGTAAAAGGCTCCATCAAGGCCGTAGTGAAAACCCTGTTCGAAGCCATTCTACTGGTGGTGATCGTGGTGATCTTATTCCTGCAGACTTGGCGTGCGTCCATTATTCCTCTGGTCGCCGTGCCGGTGTCATTGGTGGGAACCTTCGCAGTGATGCATTTATTCGGATTCTCCCTCAATGCACTGTCCCTGTTCGGACTGGTGTTAGCCATCGGGATTGTCGTCGATGACGCCATCGTGGTGGTGGAAAACGTGGAGCGAAATATTGGACTCGGCAAGAATCCGATGGAAGCCACTAAGCAGGCCATGAAAGAAGTGACCGGCCCGATCATTGCCACATCACTGGTGTTAAGTGCGGTCTTTATCCCGACGGCCTTTATTTCCGGCCTGACCGGCCAGTTCTACAAACAGTTTGCCTTGACGATTGCCATTTCAACCATCATCTCGACCTTTAACTCGCTGACGCTAAGCCCGGCCTTGGCAGCAGTTCTGTTGAAAAGCCATGACAGCAAGAAAGATCTGCTTTCAAGAATGATCGATGGGCTGTTTGGCCGTTGGCTGTTCAACCCTTTTAACCGCTTTTTTAACGGCCTTTCCAATGTCTATACCTTGGGGGTGAAGCGTCTGATCCGTGGCAGCGCCATTGTGGTTATTGTCTATGGTGGCTTACTGGCACTGACTTATGAACAGTTCAGCACCACTCCGACCGGATTTGTTCCCGGCCAGGACAAGCAGTATCTGGTGAGCTTTGCCCAACTGCCGGACGCGGCCAACCTGGACCGCACCGAGGCGGTAATTCGTGAGATGTCCCGCATCGCGCTGGAACATCCAGGCGTGGACTCTGCTGTTGCCTTCCCCGGCCTGTCGATCAATGGTTTCACCAATAGTCCGAATGCCGGCATCGTGTTTGTCACCCTCAACCCTTTTGAGGAACGCCGCGATCCGAGCCTCTCAGCTGGGGCCATTGCCGGACAGCTGAACCAGCAGTTTGCCAGCATCAAGGAATCCTTTGTGGCCATTTTCCCTCCTCCTCCGGTAATGGGTCTGGGCACTATCGGCGGCTTTAAGCTGCAGGTGGAAGACCGTGCCAGCCTCGGTTATGAAGAGTTGTTCAAGCAGACCCAGAACGTGATCCAGAAAGCCTGGCAGACGCCGGAGTTAACCGGCATCTTCTCCAGCTTCCAGGTCAATGTGCCGCAGATCGATGTGGACGTGGACAGGGAGAAAGCCAAGACTCACGGCGTGCCGCTGAACGATATCTTTGACACCATGCAGGTCAACTTGGGCTCGCTCTATGTCAACGACTTCAACCGTTTCGGCCGCACCTATCAGGTCAACGTACAGGCCGAGCAAAACTTCCGGGAGGACGCTCAGCAGATTGCCCAGCTGAAAGTACGCAATCGGCAAGGCGATATGATTCCGCTGGCTTCCTTTGTAAACGTTGAGCAAAGCGCAGGACCTGATCGTGTCATGCACTACAACGGTTACCCTACCGCAGAGATCAATGGTGCGCCTGCACCGGGCTACAGTTCCGGCCAGGCAGAAGCTGCGATTACCCGAATCCTGGAAAGCGAACTCCCGAATGGCGTCAGCTTTGAGTGGACTGACCTGACTTATCAGCAGATTCTGGCGGGTGATACCGCCGCCTACGTTTTCCCATTGGTGGTGCTGTTGGTGTTCCTGGTCCTGGCGGCTCAGTATGAGAGCTGGTCATTGCCTCTGGCGATCATCCTCATCGTGCCGATGACTTTGTTGTCCGCCATGACGGGAGTGATTCTGCAGGGAGGGGATAACAACATCTTCACCCAGATCGGTCTCATAGTACTGGTCGGGCTGGCGACCAAAAACGCCATCCTGATCGTGGAATTTGCCAAGGAAAGGGAAGATCAGGGCGAACCGCTGCTGACAGCAATTGTTGAAGCCAGCAAGCTTCGTCTGCGCCCAATCCTGATGACCTCCCTGGCCTTTATCATGGGTGTCGTGCCCTTGGTGGTATCCACCGGTGCCGGTGCTGAAATGCGTCAGGCCATGGGAACAGCGGTATTTTCCGGCATGATCGGGGTCACTCTGTTCGGCCTGTTATTAACCCCTGTGTTCTACTATTTGGTGCGTCGCTTCCTGGTCAGGAAAACGGTCCGGGAAGAAACACTGCCGCCGCAACTGGAGGTTGCCAATGGCTAATTCAAGGTTAGTACTCACTTTGGCTTTAGTTTCCAGCCTGGTTGGCTGTGTCACTGTCGGCCCGGACTATCAAGCGCCTGCCAACCAAGCGCAGGAGATCACCCTGCCGGAAGCCAATCTGATCACCACGATAACCCAGGAAATCACCTGGTGGCAGAAGTTTAACGACCCCGATCTGGACCGGATGGTCGGCGCAGCCCTGCAAAACAGCCCCACTATTGCCGCTGCCAAGGCCAGGGTACGAGCCGCCTATGCGGTGTTCGATGATATCGGGGATGATTTTTATCCCAAGGGTTCCATCGGCGCCGGTTACAACGCCGCCAAAGCACCGGTATCACCGGACTTTAGCCAACGGGTGAAAACCGAGCAGTTTAATGCCGGGCTGGATACCGACTGGCAACTGGACCTGTTTGGCCGGGTACAGCGCACCCTGGAATCCGCCGAAGCGGATGCTGAAAGCCAGGCAGCAGCCTTGCGCGGCGTACAGGTGGAAATCATCGCGTCAGTCGTGAAAACCTACGGTGAGTTGCGGGCAGCCCAACACAGGATTCAGGTAGCAGAGGACAACCTGAAGAACTTGCAGGAAGTAGTCAACCTGACCCAGGTCCGGTTTGACTCCGGTGCGGGTTCCGAACTGGATCTGGCACGTATCCGTGCCGAATATGCCGGTAACCAGGCCAATATTCCACCACTGCGGGCACAAATGCAGGTCGCTTTGCATGGCCTGGAAGCTTTGACCGGACAAACCGTGACAGACCTCCTGAAGCCCAAACCGTTGCCGGCAATTAATACCGCCCTGGCGATCGGTAATCCTGCAGAATTGTTGCAGCGCCGTCCCGATATCCAGCAGGCTGAGCGCCGGCTCGCCGCCGCCAATGCACAAATTGGGGTGGCGACGGCAGATCTGTTTCCGCAAGTGGAAATGTCCGGATTTCTGGGGTTTATTTCTGCTTCAGGTTCAAGGTTGGGCAGCTCCGGCTCACAGGCATGGTCAATCACGCCAACTCTGAAATGGCAGGTGCTGGACTTCGCCTCACTCAAGGCCCGGGTTCGAGTAGCCGAAGCACAGACAGATCTTGCCCTGGCTAACTATCATGAACAGGTGTTAGGTGCGCTGGAAGAAACCCGTAACGCCCTGGTGCGTTACGATCTGGACCAGCAACGCTTCCGTTATTTACTGGACCAGGAAAAGAATAGTGCCCAAGCCCAGACCATTGCGCAGGCACGCTACAAAGCCGGTATCATCAGTTTGCTGGATGTTCTGGATACTGAACGTACCCGGCTGGCCGCGGAAGACGCAGTCGCCCAGGGCGAGTTAGTTGTGTTTCAGGGTATTGCGGAAATCTACCGGGCTCTCGGTGGCGGCTGGGAAGCAGCTCAAAACATGGCTTCTGCACCCATAGGCACTACCAGTGATGGAGCCGGCGACAGTTAAGTGATGCCCACAGGCTAATGTCGAGAAAGCCAGGAGCCATCGGCATGGCATCCTTTTCTGGCAGCTCTGTAGTCCCGAACGACCAGCGCCCCCTAACAAGCTCCCGCCGGTTAACAGGATTACAGGGCTGCCACCACTAAACAATCATTATCAAGCTATGCTAGGGTCTGTCGATTGAATAGCAGGCAATAGTGATCAGCGCAGGTGACTAATAATCACTTGCCACCGTATCCAGGCAGCCAAAACCCGTAGGAGTTGAGGTGAACATGGACACATCTCCCCGCTTCCCACCCGACAGCGCTATCAGCCCTGTGCTGAGAACACTGCTGTGCTTATCTCTGGCATCTGTTCTGACAAGCTGTGCGGTCTATACTCCGCAGGCATCCGCGTCACCGGCCACTCAAAACCCTGCTCCGCCAATGTTGGAGTCCAAGGCCCGCCGAAACTTGCCCTATGATACTGAGACAATTAAAGCTATGGCGGAAGAATACCGGTCATTGAGGAATATCCCCGGCCATTTTGGCAGTGGCAATCCTGACCCCCGTGTGGACCGCTGGCAGGGACGCAAACATCAACTGATGCAGCAACTGGGTCAATACGTTCTGGATCAGCAACTCAGCGTAACCGCGCTTGAACAACTGATGGGGCCACCCGACCGGCTGTTCGCCCCTGGGGAGCCACACTACGACAGTTTTTTCCGCCAAATCGAATGGCAGGCACCGAATCCCCCCACCACACAGAGTGAGCTGATGATTTATTATTTCCGTAGTGGTCATGATCAGATGCTGTTTGCCAGCGATAATGATCAGGTGTCAGCACTGGGCTGGTTTCATGCCTATGAATAGATTCACCGGACAACCGTATATATTCATTAACTTGTTAAATTAATTCGACAAATTCTCGACGAAGAGTTGGGCAACGGCTTTGCCTTTGAATGGACGGACCTGACCTATCAGCAAATCCTTGCGGGAAATACGGCCATCTATGTGTTCCCGCTGGTAGTGCTGCTGGTGTTCCTGGTACTGGCAGCCCAATATGAAAGCTGGACACTGCCGCTCTCTATCATTCTTATTGTGCCCATGACCCTGATGTCCGCCATGACCGGGGTTATCCTGTGGGGAGGCGACAACAATATCTTTACCCAGATCGGACTGATTGTGCTGGTGGGCCTGGCCTGTAAAAACGCCATCCTGATTGTCGAATTTGCCAAGGATAAGGAATTGGAAAGCATGAGCCTGATCGAGGCTATTAAAGAGGCCTGTCATCTGCGATTGCGGCCGATCCTGATGACGTCGCTGGCCTTTATTATGGGAGTGGTCCCCTTGGTGGTATCCTCAGGTGCCGGGGCGGAAATGCGTCAAGCCATGGGTATCGCAGTGTTTTCCGGCATGATAGGAGTGACTTTCTTCGGGTTGTTGCTGACTCCAGTGTTCTATTACCTGGTGCGGCACTTTATTAACCGCAAGTCCGCCAAGCCTGAACTTCTGGAAGACGAGTTACCCACATTGAGTAGCTGATCCACCGCTTAGGAGGTAAAGATGACGCAGCTATTACAGGGTAAGGCAGCCAATTTGGGTGGCTTCACCGTGCTACGTATTTTGCCTCATATGCAGAAGAAAATGGTGGGGCCGTTCATCTTTGTCGACCATATGGGACCGGCAGATTTCCCTCCCGGCAAAGGAGTGAATGTTTGTCCTCACCCTCATATAGGTTTGGCGACCATTACCTACCTGTTTGAAGGCAGCATTTTGCACCGCGACAGCCTGGGCAATGTGCAGGAAATCCATCCAGGTGACGTCAACTGGATGACGGCAGGCAAAGGTATCGTACATTCCGAAAGGGAAACCCTGGAAGTTCGTGCCCACCAGCACCAGCTTAATGGTTTGCAGTGCTGGGTGGCGTTACCTGAAGATAAGACTGAGATAGAACCCAGCTTCACCCACATCAAAAAAGACGTCTTACCCCACATCATGCGGGAGGGGTTGCTGATGCGCCTGATTGCCGGAGAGGCCTATGGACACTCTGCTCCGGTCAAAACCTATTCGCCCATGTTTTACCTGGACATTATCGCCGAGGCCGGCACCCGGCTGGAGCGACCGGAACCGTCCCTTGAATGCGCCCTATACCTGCAGCAGGGTGAAGTAGAGTTGAACGACCAACTATATCAACCGGGGGATTTTGTATTCTTCGATCATGCGGATGTCGAAATGCAGTTTACCCGGTGTTCCCGAGCCATTCTGTTGGGAGGGGAAAAATTTCACAAGACACCCTATATCCATTGGAATTTTGTCGCCTATAGCCGGGAAAAAATAGAAGAAGCCAGAGCCCGTTGGGAACAGGGTGAGTTTCCCATCATTCCTGGCGATGACCAGGAGTCTATTCCGTTGCCGACGAAGTCTATCTTGAAATAGGTACCGTACCGACCACAGATCTAGTCTTCGTCCTCCGGTAGGGTATAAGTATTGCGCCCATGATTTTTCGACAGGTAAAGGTGTTGATCCGCCAGGTCCAACAGCTCAATCGGGTCATTCAGATGATGCGGATATCCGACCACAGCGCCGATACTGATGGTGACCACCGGATGGCAGGCACTGTCGGCGTGAGGAATTGCAACTTCGCGGACCGCTTCCAGGCAGCGTTTGGCAACCTGAGCCAAATGGTCCTTGGTATTAGGCAATAACACCACAAACTCCTCGCCGCCATAACGCGCGAGAATATCCCCAGGACGGCCAATCTGTTCTTCCAGAGCCTGTGCCACCCGGCGCAGGCATTCATCGCCATAAGTGTGGCCAAAATAATCGTTATAGAGTTTGAACTGATCCACATCGATCAGCATGACGGCCAGTGGGCTCTTATCACGCCGACAGCGGCGCCACTCAATATCATATTGGCGATCAAAGAAACGTCGGTTGGCGACACCGGTAAGGGCATCGGTAATCGCCATGTCCTTAAGCTGATCATTGATCCGCTTTAAGGCATTACTTTGTTTTTGCAGCATTTCCAGGGTATCCCGGAGGCTTCTGATCAAAGTATCCCTTTCCATCTCCCGCTGCTTCATCTGGGTAATATCCCGACTGATAGCAAAGATGCCCTGGAAGTTGTTGGTTGAATCAAAAATCGGCATCTTGATGGTATCCAACAAACAGCGTTCGCCATTGGCGGCAACAAGCCACTCCTCATTACGTACCATTTTGCAGCTGGCAGCGAGTTCTTCGTCTTTTTGCTGGTATGCGCGGGCAATTTCAGGGGGGAATAGCTGGAAGGCATTCTTGCCGATGACGTTCTGACGCAACTTACCGGTTTTATCGCAGTAAGCTTTGTTGGCCAGCCGCAGATTGAACTGACGATCTTTGATGAATACCAAGTCCGGAATATAGTCCAGCGCGGCTTCCAGAGTCGCGCCTATGGCACTTTCCGGATCCGGCATATCCGTCAGACCGTCCCGTTGCAGTATGTCGATCAATTTATTGCTAACCATCGCTTTGCAGGATTCTGAACACAATTACCACCTTATTTACTCTGGAACTCGCCTCAATCGGAATTCATCCAGAAGAAACTAAGCGCCAGGCAACGGCCTTGGTCGTTCGCTGCCTGATGCCAGACTGTTGTCCAGTTCATTCATCGGCAGCTGCGATCTGTATCCTTTTTTTTGTTTATTTATTACTTAGAGCAGATGATCTATCAGCTATTATTCAAGCAAGCATAAGGCAAAAATAGGGACGAGGCCACCGTCATTCTGCATATTTATTGAGCAAAACAGGTGGTAACCAAATAAAATCAGAGGCTTAACCAGAAGCTAAAGATTCCCTGGGCAGCTGCCGCTGCACTTCCCGAAGATAGCGGGAAGGGGGCAGGCCGAATTCCCGTTTGAACATGGCGGCAAAGTGGCTTTGATGGGCAAAACCACAGCTAACCGCCACCTGGGCCTGGGGTTGCCCGCGGCGTAGCAGCTCCAAGCCACGCCTGACACGGATTTTATTGATATAGAGATGCGGGGTGAGGCCGGTGCTTTCTTTAAACATGCGGGCAAAGTGATACTGGCTCAGACCTGCAATTTGCGCTAAATCCTCAAGCCTTAGGTCCCGGTCCAGCTGGTCGTTGACGTAATCGGTTACCCGTTGCAGTTGAAGTCGAGTAAGGCCACCTTTCAGATAGCCATCGCGAGCTTTAGCCGAGACAAAGCTACTCACCAGACACCCCATCACGTCATAAGCTGCCTGCTGCAGGTCCATAAGCCCCCCCGACTGGTGCCAGTGGGTGTGAAACAGTGGACGGCATAGCTGATTCAATTCCAAGTGATCCATAAAGGTCAGGTCAGGGAGCGATACCAGTCTCGGGTCAACATCAAAGGATTCCAGCGCAAAAAATTTCAGGCCGGCATCGGAGATATAGAGATGTACGAATTCCTGAGAGTCACCGATGTCCCACTCGGAATCCTGAGAAGCAGGCATCAGGCACAACTTGCCCGGGCTACCATAACCACCCCCTGGCTGATCCAGCCGCCGGGTACGGTAGCCACCGTTCACATATAGGCTCAACGTGTGGTGGCCCACCTCTTCATAGCGGACGCGGTCACGTTGATTACACCAACGGGCCAAAGCCAGGTCCTGATTCAGGGCAAAATAATCCAGCCGGTTCGCATTGGATCCGTCCAAGGTATCTTTAACTGAATTCATGGCAGATTTCGACATACCGTCAAAATAAGACGATTACAACGGACTGACAATCTTTCCTTACAAACCGGGAGGAATAAAACCGCAAGAATCTGCTAAATTGCGCAAAATCCTGCGCGCCACCTTCACAGACAGCCCCTAAACTAGGCTTCTCAATGAACATTAAGGCGCGGAAACATGGTCAACATTGCACTTTATATCACCACTGTACTCATCTGGGGTACGACCTGGCTGGCGATCCACTTTCAGGTGGGTGAAGTACCTGTCCTGATTTCCGTATTCTATCGTTTTGCCCTGGCCGGTATGTTGTTCCTGCCCCTGCTGATGCTGCTGGGCAAGCGCCAGCCCACCCGCTTCAGTGATCACCTGTTCTTTCTTCTGCAGGGTGCCTGTCTGTTCTCCTTCAACTTTATCTGTTTCTATACCGCCAGCCACTATATTGTCAGCGGTTTGTTGTCGGTGGTTTTCTCCCTTGCCACACTTTTCAATGCCTTTAACAGTCGCATTATTTGGCGACAGCACATCACACCAGCGGTAATTATTGCTACTTTGCTGGGGCTCGGCGGCTTGACCATGCTGTTTTGGGAAAGTATTACTGCCGGCGGTTTCAATCAGCAGACACTGTTCGGCCTCGGTCTAACCGCTGCCGGTACCTTTTTGTTTTCTTTGGGGAATATGATCTCCATTCGGCACACCCGTTGCGGACTTAAGCCCTGGACCTCTAATGCCTACGCCATGATCTATGGTGCTCTGATTTTACTGACCTGCATTCTGCTAACCGGTACCCCTTGGTCAGTGGATTACAGCCCAGTGTATCTCGGCAGTCTGCTCTATCTGGCAATTCCCGGCTCAATTATCGGCTTTACCACTTACCTGAGCCTGGTAGGACGGCTGGGAGCCAACCGCGCTGCCTACACCACCGTATTGTTTCCTGTCGTAGCGCTGGCATTTTCGGCCTGGCTGGAAAATTATCAGTGGACACCGCTGAGCTTCACCGGGCTGCTCCTGGTGTTAGTCGGTAATTCAGTCGCTCTGGGAGCCTGGCAATGGTGGCGCCGGCGACATCAACTGGCACAACCCCAAGCAATCTGAATCAGCACTATTCTCATCCCTCTCCAGGAGCCTGTCGGACTTAAGACAGCCTCCTGGATATTTTGGTGAGTTCAGCCAATCTATGGGGTGATTTGTTATGCACTCTTCACAAAGGAGTTGAAAGCGAGTATTTCTAAGTAGGCCAAGAACCCGGTGATAGCACCCACAATGCCGGTGTCAACATAGCAGCACTGCAAATTACTGTTTGGCAAAAGCTGATTTATAAAAAGAAAATATAAACAGGAGTCCTGCCATGCTTAATCTGTCCACTATTCTGGAAGAAAGTGCCAAAACCCTGCCCGGTAAAGAAGCAGTGATATGCGGCGATGTCAGGTTAACCTTCCAGCAACTCCGGGACATGACCAACCAGATTGCGAATGGTCTTATCGCCGCCGGGATCAAGCCCGGCGACCGCATTGCTTTGAGTTGCCCGAACATACATTTCTTTCCCCTGGCCTATTTCGGCATCATCAAAACCGGCGCGGTGGTGGTGCCGTTAAACATTCTGCTCAGTCCCCAGGAAATCACTTACCACCTGCAAGACTCCGGCGCTGTGGGTTACATCTGTTTCGAGGGCAGCCCTGAGCTGCCGTTTGGACCCAAGGGCTGGGAAGCCTTTCAAAATACTTCATCCTGTGAAAACTTCTGGCTTATTGAGAGTGGCGCCAATCTGGTTACCACTGCAGGTACCTTCGGACAGCTGCTGCAGGCACCCGCGACTCCTGTCGAAGTGGTCACCCAGGCAGACGATACTGTGGTCATCCTGTATACCTCAGGCACGACAGGCAAACCCAAAGGGGCTGAACTGACCCACGCCAACATCTTTCTCAACGTGGCGCAATTTGCCCGGCTGAGCAATGCTCTGGAAACTGATAATCAACTGGTGGTATTGCCCCTGTTCCACACTTTTGGCCAAACCGTGCAAATGTGTGGCAGTCTCTACAACGGCAATAAAATGGTGCTGGTTCCCAGGTTCGAGCCCCAGGCAGTGATTGAGGCCATGCTCAAGGAGGAAATCAGCATTTTCTGTGGCGTGCCCACCATGTATTGGGCCTTGTTACATAGTGTCGACCTGACAGAACAACAGGTGCAGCAAATTCGGAAACACCTGCGGCTTTGCGGTGCCGGCGGATCTTCATTGCCAATGGAAATCATCAAAGGCTTTGAAGAAAAGTTTCAGGTGCCGATCCTGGAAGGTTATGGTCTGTCTGAAACTTCCCCGGTCGCCTGTTTTAATTTGCTGAACCGTCCACGTAAGGCGGGTTCCGTGGGGCTGCCCATCTGGGGCGTCGATATCAAGGTGGTGGATCCCCAGAACCAGGAAGTGGCTCGTGGTGAAAAAGGTGAAATTGTCATCCGCGGACACAATGTCATGAAAGGCTATCTCAATCGTCCTGATGCCACCGCCGATGCCATTCGAAATGGCTGGTTCCATAGCGGTGATATCGGCTATATGGACGAAGATGGCTACATCTTTATCGTCGATCGCGTCAAGGACCTGATTATCCGCGGCGGCTATAACGTCTATCCGCGCGAGCTTGAGGAAACACTGCTGGAACATCCGGCCATTTCATTGGCAGCTGTGGTGGGAATACCCGACGACCAGTATGGTGAGGAAATTAAAGCTTTTATTATCCTCAATGACGGTGCCCAGAGTACGGAAGCTGAGCTGATTTCATGGTGCAAGGAGCGTATGGCGGGCTATAAATATCCCCGCCATATAGAGATCCGCGACGCTCTACCAATGACGGCAACCGGTAAAATTCTCAAACGGGAATTAAAGGTTGAGACCTGATTTTTATCCGGAGTGGGGCGTATACTAGAACTCTTAAGACGTATCCCGGTCTATAAAGACTGACCACCGGTTTCAGCACTTGAATGATGAAAGGCAACGGAGGAAAGTGTTATGCAGTTAACTGGTTCACTACCAACCCAATTGAGGATGGCCACACCGGCCCGTTCAACCCAACTCACACTGATGACGCCCATTATGCTGGCACTGATCGGCGGCATCGGTGACGGCACAGCCTGCTTTGTTACCCACGAAATTCTGCCACTGGGACCAACTCTCAACTACCTGGCACGCTTTGGGCCCGGACTGGTGCTGGGATTGCTGATGCTGGCCTGGCTGGGGCAATACCGGGTATTGTCAGCAAACGCCCGCATGGCGGTAATTTTGAAAGTCTGGCTAGGCTGGTCTCTGATCGTACCCGTGCTCAGTTGGAGTGTGCACCAGGGCACCGGCTTGTTCTGGGCCACACTTGCCGGGGCCGCGGTAACGGGCTGTCTGGCTTTTACCGCCGCACTGATACCCTATCTCAATGAGCAATGGCAAGACCGCGTACTGGTCTTTAAGTGGTTGCCACTCTCCCTGTTGGTAGGACTGACAGGGTCCTGGCTGTTTCTCGGTATTATGCAACAACACTGGCTGGCAGACTGGCCGTCAGCGGCACAGAGAATTCTGGCCAATGTCCTGTTGTTCACCCCCTGGACGGCGATGATGATGTTGCTGGCGCAGCGCTATCTGTGCCAGGGCGATTCGACACCAGAATCACCTGAAAGGTTGCATTCCTGACCGGTTAGGGTTCAGGGGCATCAAAGTAACGCTCGAACAGTTCCGGGTCATCAAAGTGGCGGCGGCTGGAAAAAGCCGTCGCATGCTGCCCCCACTGCCGCATAGCACCCGGCGAAACGACCCCCATATTCCACAACAGAAAACGCTCCAGGCGCTCCGTCCCTTCAACCAAGCCATCCTGACCGAACAGGTAATCCTCACCGGAAGGCTCTTCCCGCAGTACCTGATAGGGCACCAATTGGTAGCCCTCACCTGGCTGCAACTGTGGTGTAGTTTCAAAACTCAGTCCCACCACGAAATGCTGCACGCTGTTCAGGCGTACCACCGGCCGATACTCGGTACCGGGGGACACCACCGGTAACACCGACAATGCTTCTTCTCCCTTGGGGTTACCGGCAAAGGTGATGTCAGGCTGCGCAGGATAGAACTTGTGATAGCAGCCGCAGGGATGAACGGAATCGTAGAACAGCACTTTACCTTCCCAACTCAGGGTCACCCGCCACATCAGGCCATCCAGTTCCCCACCATAAATATCCAAAGGTTGGGATTTGGGACGCCCGCCGTACCACCAGACATATACCAACTGGGGTACCCATTGCCCCCGCCAGCGGGTGGCGGAGACCAGAGTATAGAGTTCAGCCGGTGCGCGAATGCCCCAGTGTCCATTCAGTCTGTAAGGCCGACCAATACGGTCCTGGGCATGGCTGGCTTCCTGCTCAATTACAGGGCTGTAGTAAGCCAGCAATTGCTCAGTTTCAGGGATGCTGAATCGAGGCATTTCCAGTTCGTCCAGATGAGTTGCCTGTTGCAGAATGGGCTGGATTTGCGACCAGGACGGCCTTGACCCAAGAACATAGCGCTTCCAGGTGGCACTCTCGTCGCGCTCATAATGCTGGAATGCCGCCATCAATTCTTCATTGAGCACATCCACACGCCAGCTCACTATTGGCTGAAACAACGGGAACAGCCCTGCCTGCCGTCGTGCAGATACATAGGCATCCGGGCGTGGATGGGTGCGCACATAGTCCCAAAAGTCATCATTATCGATCAGTGTGGGTAAGGCCGAACGCAGGCAGGTTTCCAAGGGCTTAAGTTCCAGTGGTTGCGGCAACTTGCCGTTCTCAATCACACGCGCGAAGCGGCCCCGTTCATAGGCCTGTAACAGCCATTGGCGCTGCTGTTCTGTGGATAGCCCCTGACGGGCAACAAAGCTGGAATTACGATCAATCCTGAGAAACGGGTATTTGGGCAGAGGCCAATCCTGCGCTTCAAAAACATCGGCTGCGCTAACCTCCTGCTGAAATTCACTCCAGAGGGCAGCACATTCGCTGGAAGCCACCAGTTCAGGATCCTGATAGCCATGCTGGGCACAGCCCTGAAGGAGAAACAATGACAATAGCAGGAAAAATACGGGCCTTAAACTCATGGTTTCACTCCAAACTCAAGACATACCGGCAAAGATGCCGACTTGCAAGACCACTGGGGAGCGGTACAAACAACGCTCACCTTATCGCGAATGCGTCCTGTGATTGTGCCTGGGTGCCGGACAAAAGGAAAATTGGACTATCCGCCAAGCGTAATGAACTAGATCTTTATTCCAGGTTGATTAGCCATTGTCAGACTTTATTTGTACTGATCCGGAGGATATTTGGCAAAGATGCCCTGTACATAAGTATTAATGGCAGCCTCTCGCTCCTGGGGTGTCTGATAGGAGTCCACCCGCTCCATGGCCTGGGTCTGCCAGATAACCCGCTGACTGGCAGGCTCAATCATTTCCACAGAGAGTATGCCCACCTCATAGTCGTGGGCCACAATATCATGGTCGAAGGGATCGTGACGCCAGAAGCTAAAACCGGGATAAGATCTGAATTCGGTACGTTGTTCGATGCGATAGGCATAGTTCACCCAGACATCCGGGCTCTGCTGCACTTCCTGCAGATTTCGCTGGGCCAGGGCATGGCGAAGGGCGGTTTCAATGCGTTGGGATTGCAGGGATTGGGGAGTGTCCTTTTTGGCTGACCCCGTCCTGCTGTGCCACTGATAACTGTGCAAACTGTTGAAATTAAATCCTGGTGCATAATCCTGACGGACTTGAATTCCACTACAACCATTAAGCAGCAGTATACCGGCCAGACCCAGGATAAAAGCAGGAAACAGGCGAAAACCGGGGATTAAGCGAACAGATCCGATGGTGGCGTTTCGATGCAACATGAGATGGGCCTCCCTTATGACAGTGGCGGAAAGTTCTGCAACATATCACCGACAATCTTGCGAATTTCCGCCTCCCTCGCCGCAGGCTCAATATCCTCACTCAGCAGCCGGGTGGATTCCGCACTCCAGATAACCTGAGAAGTGGCAGGGTCTATCATTTCCAATACCAGGCGACCACGAATAATCTCATTCGCCGGAGGCGCTGTGGACAGGGATATACCGACGCCGGTATTACCGCTGGCAATACCATAACCAAAACCATAGCTGAACCCTTCCCGGCGGATTTCCCTCTCTTCCTTGACATGCCATTGAGGAATAAATTCCGCCTCCGTCAACGCTACCTGACGGAAGCCCTTATTTTTCAAGAACAGTACGACTGCACCCTGCACCCGTTCATCGGTCAGAGAACTGGTTCCCGTGCCGGGATCAACGGGGGTTTGAAAAGCATATTGGTCCAGAGAATGGAAGTCGGTTCCGGGCTGATAATCGATAATTACTGACGGTCCGGCACAGCCCGTCAGTAGGAGACAGCCACACAGGCTGACTAAAATCCAAGTACGCATAATTTTCTCCACCGCATCTGCCTATAGGGTCACTTTATAAAATGTGCAGTCTCATAGACTGCTTACGCCTGTCGGACGCTGACAGACCAGCATGAACACACTGCCAACAAAATGCTTTCAGCGAAGATCCGCTTTCAGCAGGCGTACATCCACTTCGCCCACCACATCCACATCACCGCGCATCAGGACAATCAGCTGTTGCCGCGGATCGATAAACAGACTCAGGTTGCCCTTGAACCCGAGGAAATCAAAATTGCCGGGATCACCTTTCCCCTGCCAGGGACGGGCTTCCACCAACACCTGCCGGGTCGACACTGTGCCCTTAATCCGGCGCTTGGTACCGTCCACGTCTATCAATTCATAGTCCGTACTAATATCCTGTAGACCCCCCATGATCAATCGCAGTTCCATCACCCCGTCAGGATCAAACAGGTACAGCATGTGCTGATCTTTCGTCCGCCTCCAATCGATGACACTCAGCAGGTAAAACAGCCCCTCACCTTCCGTCAACGGCAGTGCCGCCGCACCGTTGCGCAAGGGATAGAAATCTTCACTTATACGGCTCCACTTATCGCCGGGCCAATCGTTTTCAGCATCACTGGCGGGAAAGCGTTTGATGGAATAAACCTGGTTCTGTAAATAGCGATACTGTCGATAGCGCAGTTTGCTACCGGTGCGCAGAGATTGCAGTTGCAGAATACCGCCATCGGGATTCATCCAGGTTTTAATCCGGGTGCGACGCCCCAGCACTGAGGTGTCAATCTGCGACCAAACCACATGGCTGGCTTGTGGCTGCCGACCCGGATCATCGTCGACACTGGCCAGTTGCGGCTGTATATCCACAGTTTCAGGTTTGGCCAGACGCACATGGGTATTCGCCGTAATAAATAACTTGCGGGCCTGATACTGCAATTGCACCGGGCGAAATTGTTCCGGCATCAGTGGAAGGGGTGTCAAGGTCTCTGCCTGGAGCAACATCGGCCAAAGTATCAGCCCGATACACCATGGGATGAATTTTCCTGCCTTTTGCAATCTTGGTCTCCTGTCAGCGATTCATTAAATCCCATTTTATCCACGCAAGATGAACGCGCGCTGAAAATGCCTCGCTGCGGTTACTCAATAACCTATCCCGGAAATTAGCCGCTAGCGTTCAGCCAGTGCCGTCAACATACCCGCACCCACCAGGGCGGAACCACCCCCACGCTGCAGCCAGCGCAAAGCTTTGGGACGACGCAGCCAGTCACGCACCCGGCTGGCAAAGCAGGCATAAAGTGCGGCGTTGATAACGGCCAGCGTCAGAAAGGTTATTGCCATCAGCGCCAGTTGCAGGTTGGGATCCGCAGCAGGATCGATAAACTGGGGGACAAACGCCATGAAGAATATAATGCCTTTGGGGTTAAGTGCCGTGACCAGACAGGCATGGCGAAACAGTTTGCCAGCCGGGGCTTCGACCTTGCCTTCCTTAACTTCCGTCAACGACAATGGCCGCTGCCACATGCGCAGGCCAAGATAGATGAGGTAGACAGCACCGGCCCATTTCAACAGGGTAAACAGGGTTGCCGACGCCGCCAGGATAATCCCTAACCCCAGCAAAGAACCTGTCACCGCAATAAAGTCGCCCAGCGCAACTCCGGCCACCAGGGGTAAAGCAGCCCGTCGACCATGCTCAAGGGACTGAACCAGAACCAATAAAATTGTCGGTCCGGGTATTGCCAGAACCACACTCGCCGCCAGGGTGTATGCCACCCAGCTTTGCCATTCCATATCGATGCTCCTCTGATAAATGCCTGGATATCAGAATTCTTCCAGGTTGTTTAACTGTATACTCAAAGCCGTTCCGGAAATATGAATTTCTATCATGCTGATCAGCAATGAGGCAAACAACATGACCAGGCTCAGACCAAAAAGCAGCTCGCCGGTCAACTGCGCAGCCAACAACAGGGCGCCCATACTGAGTGTACAACTGAGAAATGCCGACACCCCCATGGATTGCATCCAGCGGATCAGACTGATGCGTTTGCGCAGATGCAGGATCTGCTCTTTCATGTGATGATCCTTGGTTTCATTCAACTGGCTGTATAGCGAACGAATCAACTGTGCCAGTACCAGGAAGCGGTTGGTATAAGCCAACAACAACAGCGAAATCGCCGGAAATAACAATGCCGGAGTGGTGATGGTCATCATAGAAACTGTCCTGGGTTGTGAATGAAAAATAAATCAGTCGAGCCTATCTGGAACGGGTATCTAGCTTGTCATTCCCTGATAACCAATCAGATACCACAGCTAATTCCAGACTACCTCAACATTTACTCAATCTGGTTACGATACAGCTCCGGATCTATGCCGTGTTTTTTCACGATTTTGAAGAAATCCGAACGGTTCCGGTCCGCCATACGCGCTGCTTCAGGGATATTACCACCGGCCATATTGAGCAGACGTTCCACATAGTCACGTTCAAACTCACGTTTAGCTTCAGACAGGCTCATCTGTGCTTCCTGCTGCTGATGCTTGCGCGGCAGGGTCTGCGATACCAGTTCCCGCGATACCACCTGGCTGGCAGATAAAGCGTGGCATTTTTCACTGAAGTTCATTAACTCCCTGACGTTTCCGGGCCAGGAATGGGCCAACAGAATTTCCAGAGCTTCCGGAGCAATACGCTTGGCAGGCTGCTTATAGCGCTGACCCAGCTGTTCCAAGAAGTGATGCAGCAACAGAGGAATATCTTCCCGTCGCTCCCGTAACGCCGGTAGCGTGAAATTAACCACGTTAAGGCGGTAGAAGAGGTCCTCACGGAAACCTTTCTCCTCGATCATATCCAGAAGGTTTTTATGGGTGGCTGAGATGACCCGGATATCCACGTTGATATATTCGCTGGAACCCACCGGTTTTATCTGGCGTTCCTGGAGTACCCGCAACAGCTTCACCTGCAGATGCAACGGCATGTCGCCGATTTCATCCAGGAACAAAGTGCCTCCTTCAGCAGCCAGAAACAGGCCCTTATGGTCACGGCTAGCTCCGGTAAAGGCGCCTTTCACATGGCCGAAGAGCTCCGATTCCAGCAATTCTTCGGGTATGGCGCCACAGTTAATGGGAATAAATGGCTTTCCCCGGCGGGCGCTGGATTCGTGAATGGCCTGAGCCAGTACCTCCTTGCCGGTACCGCTTTCCCCCTGGATCATCACATTCACATCACTTTGTGCTACCAGCCTGGCCTGTTCAAGAATCTGAAACATTTTGCTGCTGCGGGTAATAAAACCGGGCATCCCGACCATAGCCTGGTCTACGCCTTTTTGCGAAGCCACAGCTTTTTCGAGGGTGGCGCGTAATTCCTCACGGTCCACCGGCTTGGTCAGAAAGGCAAAAGCGCCTTTCTGAGTGGCCTCTACAGCATCACGGATGGAACCATGGGCCGTAAGCATAATCACCGGCAAGCCGGGATAGTGACTCTGAATCTGATCCAATAAAAGCATGCCGTCCATCTCCTCCATGCGCATGTCGGAGATCACCACCAAAGGCTGCCTGCGACGCACCTCCACGAGAGCTTCCTCGCCACTGGCCACCAGGCGGCTGGCATACCCCAATGCTTTCAGACGCATGGCCATCAATTGCAGCAATCCATTGTCGTCATCCACCACCAGTATATCGGCATTGCTTACCGGCTCAGTCTTGCCATTATTATCGGTCACGGGGTTACTCCTTCGTCCGTCCTTTGGTTGATACCTTCTTCAATCACCCTGATGGCTTGAATGGTCTCATCCAGTTTGGTTTTTAACTTGGAAATATCGCTCAGGTGAACCTGCTGGCTATCGGAAAAACTCCCTACCAGCGCTACCATCTGACTAACTGCAGGTGGAGGGTCCGGAAATTTCTGTAACTGTTTCACGGCAATCGCGAGGCGCCCGGGATAGCGGCCCGGTTCGCAACTGGCGATAAGGAGCTGCTCAAACCGTGCCGGCGGATTGTCCTGATCAAACATGTTCATCGCACCAAGACGTTCCTCGACACTTCTACCGCACCATTGATCCCGGTAGTGGAGAATTTCCCCCGCTGAGGGCGCTGTCTTGTGCTGTAGCAAGGGCCCCTTATTTATATCCGGAGTTGGCCGTAAAAGCTGACATCCTCCCAGCACCAGCAAGGCAATGATGATTGCCGGCATACGGTACTGGCGGAGACCCTGATAGTCAGGCTGGTAACGCTTAAACATAGGTTTCGATTTCCAGTAAGTGTTTAAAAGTGATAGTAACCTGGGTGCCTCTGGGAAGATGGTCGCTGATGTCGATTTCCCCCCCCAGTTGCTGTACACATTCGCCCACAATGGCAAGCCCCAGACCACTGCCTTTGGTAGAACCCTCGCGCTTATTGGTTCCCTGATAGAAGGGCTCAAAAACCTTATCCCGTTCCTGTAAAGGAATACCCGGCCCCTGATCCGTTACCTGGAGCCACCAGCGATCTTTCTCCTGCCCCCAGCGTACCCTGACTTCTCCATTTGTCGGCGAGAAATGCAGGGCATTGCTGAACAGGTTGGCAACGATCATCTCCAGCAGCATGGGGTCAGAAGCAACCCGCTCTACACCATCCTGGATCGCAATGCGCAAACCACGTGCCTCAATCTGGTTACGGTGGCCCTGTTCCAGTTTGTGCATCAGCGCGGCCATATCCACGACAGCTGGTTCGCTACCCGAGCTCAGGCGGACACTATTGAAGTTGAGTAATTGATGGATCATGTCCTGCAGGCGGGTAGCATTGTCCGATAGAATAGCGACCACATGTTGCTGTTCTGCATTCAACGGTCCAGGGATTTCTTCCTGTAATAAGGCGCTGGCCTCAAACATAGCCGCCAGAGGCGTTTTCAGTTCGTGGGTCACATGACGCAGAAAGTTATTCTTCTGACTTTCGATAGTTTTCAAACTAATCCGTAACCAGTCTAGCCGTTCCGCCAACACCTGAAGTTCATGGGGGCCATCTATCATCGCCGGAGAATCCAGCATGCCCTGGCCGATGTCGCCAATCGTGGCGGATAGCCTGTTCATGGGCTTGGCCACGACATATGACCACGCAAACTGGAAGCCGATGGATGCCGGCAGTGCCAGAAAACCCAGCAATATCAACTGCCATTGGGTGTTATGGAAGGCCTCTTTTTGTTCCTGCAACCCTTCGCTGACCAGGGTATGAGTCATATCACTGATTTCAGCCAGGATATCGGTGGCCAGATTAAAAATTTCCGTTAACTGTCCCAGGGCACGAGCCTGGGATGCATCTTCCGCCAGCGGAGTCAGGGTATTGGCCTGCAGCAATTTCAACAGCTGATCCAGTCGTTTAATCAGTATTGGCGACGCCACAGCGCTCTTGAAGGTTAACGCCAGACGCGTCAGGTTGGTGTATTTCTCTTCATAGATGTCACCAAATCGACTATCCCTCAATACGGCAAACTGGCGGGCGGAACGTTCCAGTTCCTTGACCTGATCCTGCAGGCCCACCATCTGGCGGTTCACCACCACGGCAGTTTCCACCAGCTCCTGCTGTTTGCGGTTGTGCTGTTCCATGGACCACACGGCATAAGCCACTGCTGCTATTAAAGGCAAAGTTGCCAGTAGGGTCCCCAGAGCCCATTGCCGCCCCAGGGGCATAGAATAAAAAAACGACTTCATTACCGGTAACTGCTCACTATTGATGTTTGTCCTTTGTCAGTGCCGCCTGTCTGCAGCCCGCATCTACCAGTGCCTCTACGTGAAATGACAGACCAGGGCACAGGCGAGTTTGGATTCAGGGAGCAATCTCAGGGATTCAAAGGGCTACCATAGCGGTTTCTTCAATGCTCGACTATTGTTTCATTTTTGCAACTTTATAACTAACTGAAAAGTATAGTGTTTTTATTATGGACATTTTTTAATCGGTTGCCTAAGTGCAACAAACATCAGTGTTCATAGGTTCTGCAGAGCCCAATTACTTACTCTATCTTATTGATTTAAAACATATTGCTCTAAATGGCACAAGGATTGATAACTACTCATGTAAATGTGAGCTTCAGGCGAAATGCAACGCAACAGATAACGCCACTGGAAGCCACTATGTACAGCAAAGGAGTTGACACCATGAAAACGGCACTTAGCTTTTTGATGACCTTGGCAGCCTTATTCACTATTGCCTTGATTACATCCTCGCGCTCTCGCCGTGTAACAGCGGCAGCAGCAGGCTCGAAACCTGTGCAGGGCCGCCCGGGCAGTGGAGATCACTCGCAAGGCACAATCTCGCATTGCACAACTCGACTGGTATCAGCCGGTGTGGAAACTTATCCCTGCAAAAGCAGCAGGACGGCCCGCTACCTGCACGAGTTCCGGTAATCGGCGGTCGAAAGCCTCAGCAGCAATGGAGGATGCAACATGAAATCTGATCAAACAAGTGCCCCCCTGCCTTTAATCCTGGCTCTGGCATTGATAGTCATGACGGCGGCATTTCCGGCCCGGTCAGACGATACCCTGGCGAATAATGTCTTTGTCGAGGGTTGGCGTGAAGGTGTAATAGAAACCCGTTACCAAATGAACGACGCCCTGGCCGCCACTGATATACGGGTTGAGGTAAAGGGCAACAGTGTTCGGCTGAGAGGCTACGTCCATTCCAATATTGAGAAGCGTCTCGCTGAAGAAATGGCATTATCAGTCGCGGGTATTGAAGAAGTGGATAACCAGCTGCGCCTGGTTAATCCTGAAAACGATAAACCTGACGGCATGATCAATAACGCTGATACCAGTAAAGAATACAGCGGCAGCACCACAGACGACCTGTCCGCGGAGACCACTAAAAGCACCGGCGAGCAACTGCAGGATGCCATGATCACTGCCAGTATCAAGGCACGTTACCTCATCAGCCGTTATCTCAACCCCCTGGAAATTGAAGTCACTTCTCTGGAAGGCGTGGTGGAACTGAAGGGCGAGGTTGCCACTGATGCCGAAAAAGAGCTGGCATTTTACATCGCCTACAACACCAAGGGAGTAAAAGACGTCGTTAACCGCATGTCGGTGGAAGCTGGAGCAAGCTGAAACCGATATGGCCCGAATTGCAGCCCCAAGCAATGGTTGTTGGGCTGAAAGAGAAGCACCAGGAAAAGCAATCGCTGTTGTATATGCACCATCACTAGGTATTTATCAAAGAATCAAGGAGATCAACATGACCATCATTTCTAACAACCTAACCCGTAGCGCCCTGATGATTACTTCCCTCGGCCTGCTGAGCGCCTGTGCCTCCAACCAGACGCCAGAGCCGGTTGAGCAAACACCAGAGCCTGTGGCTTCTGCTCCAGTTGAGCCGGCACCTGTCGTTGAGCCAGTCGTTAAAGAAGAAGTGTTTACACCGCCACCGGCACCTACGGCTAATATTGAGTTTGCCTTCGACTCTGCCAGTCTGGAAAGCACAGAGCAAAGCGACCTGCAAAGCTGGGCGGCCTATATCAACGATCTGATGATCAATCGCGTTGAAGTTCATGGCTATGCTGATGCCATCGGCACTGACGACTACAACCGCGAATTATCTGCCAAACGCGCCTACAGCACTGCAGAAGCCTTGCGTCCACTACTGGATCATCATGTGGACATCAGTGAAGTAGCACACGGTGAAGCCGAACCTCTGGCTGACAATGCCAACGAGGAAGGACGTCAAGTCAACCGTCGCGTAGAAGTAGTCATCCCTGAAGACAAACAAGTCGGTTTGCAATCAGAACCTGTGGCCCCCGGCACCGATGGCTGATTAAATAGGACGGACTGTTTAGACAGACCACGGGCCATATCAAACGGCAACCGTGGTCTGCTAGTATCTCAAACAACCTATAAAGGAGTCCTCTATGAGCAGCACACAAAACTTCCGTAAAGCAATTTCCCTGCTGGTTACCACCACTTTTCTGCTGCTTAGCCTGCAAATACCCGTTGCCCAGGCAGCGATGGTCACCACTGATTCCCAGCTGCAGGCAGCTCAGGCAAACTACGACCGTCAGCAATTGTTGGAATTGGCCCAGACCGAAGATGCCCGGCAGCTATTCCTGGACTTGGGCGTCGCGCCCGATCAGGTGGAACAGCGCATCAATAACATGACGGCAGCCGAACTGGCAGAGTTTAATCAGCAGGTTAATGAGATGCCCGCCGGTGCCGGCGTTATCGGCGTAATTGTCGTGGTATTCGTGATCTTGATCGTGCTTGACCTGCTAGGTACTACCAATATCTTTCCGGTGATCAAACCTATCAACCACTGATCACCTCCAGGAGGATTTTCGGTCATGCCAAGGACTGACTGCATGGGAATAATCAAACCCATCCGTCAGTTCGGCCGTTGGATAGTGCCCATATTTCTCGCCTTGATGACCGGGTGTGCGCACTATCCGCAATCCAATGCATTGCTGCAATCCCCACCGGGGGATTTACCGTGGCATGTGGAACTGACTGGGGTTCCCTTCTTTCCCCAGACCGACTACCAGTGCGGGCCTGCGTCCCTAGCCAGTATGCTGACCTTCAGAGGTGTTAGCACCAATCCCCAAGCCCTGGCACCACTGGTCTATGTCCCCCAGCGACAAGGCAGCTTCCAGCTGGAAATGGTGGCTGCCACCCGCAGTTTCGGCATGGCCGCCTATCAGTTGGAACCTGAGATGGAAACTATTCTGCGCGAGGTGGCTGACCAGTCACCGGTACTGGTATTGCAGAATCTGGGACTTTCCTGGTGGCCGGTATGGCATTTCGCTGTAGTGGTCGGCTATGACCTGCCGGAGAGAGAGATAATATTGCACTCCGGGACCAATGCCCGGGAAACCATGAAGCTGGGTACATTTGAGAGAAGCTGGTCCAACGCCGGATACTGGGCGCTGGTGGTAACGCCACCGGCACAGATTCCCCTCACCGCCCAACCTCTGCGGTACGTTAAAAGCCTCGAGGATCTTAGACTCACCGGCCATGCTGACGCCGCTCTGGCGGGATACCTGAGTGCCATGCAGCGCTGGCCGCAACAATCATTAGTGCTTCTGGGTACAGGTAATCTTGCCTACACCCGGCAACATTTTGATCTGGCCACCCAGGCTTTTCTGCAACTGATCCGTGAGGACTCCGAGCAGGCCAGCGGCTGGAATAACCTAGCCTATGCCCTGGCAGAACAAGGTTGTGGCAATGCCCGCGCGGCTGCCCGATGTGCGCTGTCCCTGGCGAGATCATCGCGCTCTGAAGACTCCACTCCCTATTTATCCACCCCCGGAGATATCGAAGCTTTGCTGGCGGATACCCCCAAACCCGAAAATGCACAGGCCCTTTGCCCGCCACTGCCTGCCTGCAGCCCTCAAGCCCGACAATAGTCCAGCAACAGTCAGGTTGCTGGCTGAACTGGCCGTTGTGGCACCTCGGCTAACCATAGATTTACATGTCAGCGATGCAGTGTCGGACCTGGTCTGTCAGCAGTTTGATCTGGCTATTCGTTCCTATTCCCATAATCCCGGGTTAAAGCAGCGTCTGCTGGCAGTATCACGCAAACAGCTGGTGGCCGGCCGCCAGTACCTTGAGTGCTATGGTGAGCCCATGTCGATAGCCGCCCTGGCCCGGCATCGGCTATTAATGCGTTCCAGCAAGATTACACCCAGTTGGGAGCAATTGTTGCGACAGGAAGGTGTCAGTCTGGCTACGTTTCCTGAGCGCTTGAGTCTGGGCAATACTTTTGCCATGGCAGAAGGTGTGCGGCAGGGGTTGGGCATGGCAATCCTGCCGAAATTCACCCTGATCAGGGAGTTGGAATCAGGCACAGTGGTGCCGGTGTTAGAGCAGTACAGCCAGGCGCTGTTGACCGAGTTTTTTCTAGTACATTTGCCGGCGCCGCAGATGGAACGCTTTGCGGAGTTGATTGTGGTGACCTTGCGGAAAGTATTGCAGGAACCTCCTTTCAGCCACTGTTTCCAACCGCTGCCGCAGCTTTAATTATACCTTGATTCTGACCATGCCTCTGTTTACTGCCTTGCTGGCCATGCTGATGCGCCATGAAACCCATGACCTTCATCGGTTAAGTCTGGTTCTATTGGGCTTTGCCGGGGTTTGTGTCGTGCTGTCTCCCACTTTTGGCAGCATTAATCTGGCGTTGCTGGCGGCCTTGGCCAGCGCCATGATTGAAGCGTTCAGTTTCATCATGGTGGTAAAACACAGGAGTCACGAACACCCCCTGGCATTCGCATTTTACGGCAAGGCTCTAATGGTGGCCGTGGCCGGTTTCTGGCCGGGATGGTCGATGACTGATTTCAACCTGCCGGCTTTGCTGGTGAGCGCCGGTGGTGGATTCTGTTACGCTGTTGCCACGGCCTTCGTATTATCCGCCTTCCACAGCGGATCTCCGACAACCGTCAGCAGCATGCAGTATTCTCAGCTGATATGGGGCATGCTGTTGGGCGCTTTGATCTGGGCAGGAATGGCCGACCATGATATCAGTCATTGGCGGCACCCTGATCGTGATCAGCGGCCTATTTCTGCTGCGTCGGGAAGCACAGCTAAAAACCGCTCTTCTGGAAGAAGTAGGCCAAGGGGCAAAACCTCACCCCTTAGCCGAGACTAAAGAGATGCTCATTCCTCCTCAGAAATGGTAGGCCAGACCAAAACTCAGCACGGGCCAGTATTTTATGTCGTCAAGATCTTCCCGATTGATTCTTTCTTCCTCGTTTTCAAGTTCTGCATCCAGTTGCGCGCGCAGGGCTGGGTTGGCATCCGCCACCGGACTGTCCGCGGTAAGTGATGCGGAAGGATTATCGGTAAACATGACACCCAGGTCAGCACTGAAACTCAGACGTGAGTCCGGCGTGACCGCATTACCCCAGCCAACGCCCAGGTAGGGAGCAAAACTGCGGCTGTAATCCACTTCTGCATGCAGGGTTCCCACCTCTTCCGGAGTAAAGGTGGAATTACCGATTTCGACATCATCCGTAGGGTTGGCAGTACCGCTGATATCATGCTGTATGGAGAAGAAGCCGCCACTAACCCGGAATCCGCCATCCATGAGATGCCAATCCAGCAGGACGCCCAAGGACAGCAGGTCCAGGTCAATGTTGTATTCCACATCGTCCAGCTTCTCGTCACGTTCATAGGGCAGCACAGCGACCAGGGTTCTCAGGTTAAGGGTCTCATTACGCAAGGGGAAAGTAACGGCCACTCCGACACCGGTAGTACCCAGATAGGCACCGGCACCAATCCCCTGATTTTCCCGGGTCTGGAACAGGTTGATATCCTGGGCCGGACCGCCGAACTCCATGCGCGCACCCAGTTGCCAAGTATCAAAGGACACGTCGTCTTTTGCCAGGGTTGTACCATAACGGACAAAGCCTGAGGTACCGTTCTTGAAGACCCCGGTGACCGACAGTCCGGCATTCATGTAGCTGTCATCGGGGGCTTCATTGATCAGGGTGAAACTTCCCGCTTCAGGCAGCAGCGCCAGCTCTGCCTCGATGACCGGTGACTCGTTCTTGAAATCGTGCACCCACTCCAGTTCAAACTGTGGAATCAAAACGCCGAAGTCCATACTGATCGCATTACTGGCGCGACCACCGAACCGCCCGGTGAAGGTATCTGTGGTAGTTTCAAAGATATTCAGATCCAGACCCGCGTCGTTGTTTTCACGGTAGCCGTCCACCGTGGCAGAGCGGTATTCAAAGTTGGTATAGGCATCAAAGGTCCAGGACTGATGGTAGAAAGAATAGCCGGTGCCGAGGGCACCGCTAAGGTGATCACCGTCGGTCGATCCGTTAGCTTTAGTAGATAAACCGGCAAAGCTGATTGAACGGCTGGTGTCCAGGGAGGACTCACCGTACCCCAGCAACCAGTCGACATACCAGTTCTGTGCCGGGTAATAGTTGCCGTAGAAGTTAAGATTCCAGCCATCTACATCCAGCGAAGTATCGCCGCCGTTTTCCTTGGTTTCGGTGGTGTTGTATCCCAGGGCAGCCCCCATCACCAGCTTGCTGGTAAAGCGATAGTCCACCCCGGCTAACAGCTCCTGGCCGTCCACATCAAAGCTGCTTTCCTTATTGCGGGATTCACCGTCGCCATATTTCAGTGTGCCGGTAATAAATGCCCCCAGGCGACCTGGAGAGCCTTCTTCTTCACCGGCAGAGCCGCCGTTGAGATAGCCGTTGACCAGATTGCCCAGCTGAACATGCTCGCCGTTAATCTCGGCATTCAGTCCCGACAGGCTCATACCGCTGATACCGGAGCGCAATTCCTGGAGCCGTGCCCCGATATTGTTGATTTGACCGGCTGCCAGGCCTTTCAACGAATTGGCCTGGGCACCCACCTGGCGCAGCAGTATTTCTTCCAGAGCATTATCCAGCTCTGATCCACTCAAACTCGCCAGGGCAGTACAAGCTGTCGCTAAGTCGTCATTGGTTTCACCCAAAGAACCGGCCGTATTGGCATCACAAGCAGTTTGCAGCACCTTGGCCAGCTGGCTTTGCGCACTGTCGTCACCCCCACTGCCGATGGGATCCAGCGAAGGATCGATGGCTATCGAGATGGAAGCTTCTGCACTTGTATCACTGCCGTTAGTCAACACATAGGTAATGGATACTGAAGTAGCCTCCGTCAGACCTGAGGGTGGTGTATAGGTATAAAGGCCATTCACACCCGCTGCCGTTAATGTGCCTTCTGTTGGCTCACTCAGAATAACGACACTGGTGCCGGTACTGGGGCGGATATCATTTTCCAGCGGATAGACACTGATGGCACTGCCGTTGGAAACATAATTGTCATCCACCGCTTCGAGGGTGGCTGCTCCGGCCACAAAGGTCAGCGTCACAGTGGTAGGGGAGCTGTTACCGCGGATATCGCGCACCACATAGGTAAAGGTGACGCCTGAACCGCTATACCCGGGCGCGGGCAGTACATTAACCGAGAACCGATCATCGGGGTCAATCTCCACATTACCGGCAGCCGGATCGGATAAACTACTGGAGACCGAAACAATTCCGGCGAACTCTATGGCCTCCTGGGATGACACTTCCAACCGGTCATTGGCAGTGACCACCAGGGTTTCATTACCCTCACCAGAGTCGATTATATAGTAGTCAGGTACCCCGGTTGCCGCCTGTACCCGGGCAACAAACGCCAAAATGACCATAGAAAACAGACCGATATAAGACAGCTTCCTGATCATTTGTCTCAACAAGGGAATTATTCGCGAGTGTAGCGCTACTAATTTTTGAGGTTGATGTGAAATCCGCATAGTGGAGTCGCCTCTTGTGTTCAGGGGCGCCACCGACAACATGCCAGTCGAGACTGACAACAATGACGTGGGAGTTTCTAGTTCTATGTTTGGTTGTTTAGCGAGAGAAAGTGATTCCTAATGGAGTATAAGTGTAGAAAAGCCTTTTGCTTACGAAAAGTTTATTTTTAAATTTGTCTTACTAATTTGAAACCCGGTGCGGTCTTACTACCAGTTTATTATGCTCAGGACCCCTAGTCTGGAGGAGTGCTTATGCCGGGAAAGTCTCATCGTCCCTGACTGAGCTGACTATAATAAGGAGCGAACCCAACTTATACCCAGCCTGGCACTGAGGTGGTCTGATCGATCCGGAGGTGAACATCATGACGGTTTCCTACCATGTCCGCACCTTTCTTCACCAGCATAATATTCCCTATGATGTCGTCCGGCACCCTTATAGCGAAGGGGCAGTTCAGACAGCAATTTCCGCCCATATTCCGCTGGCACGCATGGCCAAGGCTATTGTCCTGCAGGACCATGAAGGCCATTGCCTGATGGCGGTTATTCCCTCAAATCACAAACTCAAAGTCCGTACCCTGGAAAAGCTCAGCCAACGTGGCCTGCACCTGGCACCGGAAGGCTTGCTATATGACATTTTCGACGATTGCGAACCCGGCGCTATACCCGCAGTGGGTCCAGCCTACCGCATGGAGACCTATGTCGATGATGCCCTGCTGGACGAGCAGGATATCTACCTGGAATGTGGAGACCATCAGACAGTGATGCATATGGCAGGCGTACAATTCTGCGAAGCCATGTCTTCCAGCCATCATGCAAGCATCAGTGCATCAATGCAGCCGGATTCTCCGTATCACGGTTCTGACTCTCGAGCTATCTGGACACATTAGATCGGACAAAATAAGGGGTAGCCCATTGCTACCCCTTATTTATTTGAATGCCTCTAAATCCTACTGTTTTAGAGTTCGTAACGCAGACCCAGGTTAATCTGGAAAGCGGTGGTATTTTCATACCCCAGAATCTGGGTATAGTCGCCAAAGACCGACAAGCCCCGCGCAAATATGGCGGAGGCCCCTATCCGTGCCTGGTAGAAAAGAGTTTCCTCACCTTCAGAACCCAGTTCAAATGACTCCTGGTTCGGGTCTTCAATAAACACAAAGGAAACCGTACCGTAATTGTTGCTGGTTTCGTTGACTGCACTGGCCCCGGCATAGGGAATCAGCACACCCCAGTCCTGGCTCATGACATAAGACACATCCAATCCACCCTTGAAGGTGTACTGCTTGAGGGTCTGTTCCGCCACGGCCAACTCATATCCATTGCCCCCGGTCTCATCAAATGCATCTATCGTCATTTGCACATAGTCAGCACGGATATATGGCGTCAGCTCCAGCGCATCAAAAGCAATGGGATAGTCCAATTGCAGGCTGGTGAAATACTGGGTGGCATCTGTGTCACCCTTGATATTGGCATTAAAGGTGCCACTGGTTTCCTGATAGCTGATATTTCTTTGGGTATTAAACGCGCCCCTTTCGGTACCCAGTTGCACATCGATATTAATGCCTTGCAGGTTCACCGTGGAAAAAGCGGTCACCGAATACAGATCCGATTTGGCAGACCCTGCGGAGTTTTCATATTCGAGGTCATGCTTGGTCCAGCCAACGGCGACACCTGCCACCCAGTCCGGGGTGAAGCGACGGTCAATACCCACCGTCAGGCCGGTTGCGGTGTAATCATAACCTGCCTCAAGATCAGTGGACTCCCGCTCTACATTGGCATAGTTGGCACTGGCAAATACGCCTATATCGGAATTTGCCGAATCACCCGCGGCACCACCGAACATTGGCAGGTCATAACCGTTGAGAGAGACGGCTACACCAGGGCCACCGCTTTTGCGTTGTTGCATGCGCTGGCTCACCTTGTCCATCTGTATACGGGTTGATTCAGAAGTTACCCGTTTCAGCGCCAGAATTTCTTCCGGTGAGATCTGGGTCAAAATTTCTTCCAGTTGTTCTGGTGAATTGAGGGCAATATCGTCGAGAGCGTTACAGCGATCACTCAAGTTGCCACTGCCACCCAAGGTCAGTTCTCCACAGGCGTTATCTAATTTACCTGCAACTTTTTTGTTGGCGGGTTTGGCCACTTCAGATTCGAGAGGGGGTGCTTCTTCAGGGACGGGCTCTGGCTCAGGGACGGGTTCTGGCTCAGGAGCAGCCTCCACTGTCACAGTTACTGTGGCCGTATCTGTCTCTGGAACTTCCGAACCATACTCTGGAAAAGACTGTATTGAATAAGTAAAAACATCTTCCCCTGAATATCCAGCATTTGGCGTGTAAGTGATAGTTTCAGACTCCATATCCCAGGTTACCTGGCCATTAGCCGGATCTGTCGCATCAATAATAACTTTGGGGTCGCCGTCAGCATCGGAGTCATTATTTAATACGCTAATGACAACTGCTGTGTCTTCCTGTGTTGTAGCAGTATCATCAACTGCTACCGGAAAAGCGGCAATAGCATTGCCAGCCAGTGCCGTCGTAAAAACGACATAGGGTAAACGTTTATCCTTTAACATAGGGGTTTCCATCGACTTAAGTAAAATTCAAAATCGGGCAATTGTAACTTTTTGTCAGGGACTTGCCAAAGTGTAATATACGCACCGGGTATTACTCTTTAATGTTATTGGCGAGTTAATGCTATAGGCGAGTATCCCAGGATACGGATTGATTCCACAGCGAAGGAAGACACACTTGAAGAACGTTTTATGCGCCTGGGAATTAGGCGGTGAACAGGGGCATCTGGCGACCCTGGCGATTCTGAACCAGGCACTGTCACAGTTGGGGGCCGCACCGATACTGGCCCTCAAGGACCTGAGCCAGGCTCACCGTTTCTTCGATCTTCAACGCACTCGCCTCTTACAGGCACCGGTATGGCAATTGCGCTATCAGCGAAAGTACCCGGTCCATTCCCTGGCCGACGCGCTGTTGCTCAAAGGTTATCGGCAAGCGGATACCCTGGAAAGCCAGGTTATGGCCTGGCGCCAAATGCTGGAATTCACTGGCGCCGAGCTGGTGTTCAGCAATTACGCCCCAACCATTCATATTGCGGCCCGCTCCCTGGGGCTTCCGATTGTTACCGTCGGCAGCGGCTTCTCTGTAGAGCCGCCAGGACGTAGCGGCCGGAGCTGGCAGCATTTCGGCGCGGTCAGTGAACAGTCACTGTCACAGCATGAACAGTTATGCCTGTCCTCTGTGAATACTGTGCTGGAAAAACTAAAGCTTTGCCCAATATCTTATCTGTCCGATCTGAACCAGACTGATGCCCATCTCTTCCATCACCACCGGGAACTGGATATCTATGCGGAACTCCGAGAACAGGGGGCTGTCTATCGCCCCTTTCCATTGATGGGAGTCAATCACACCTCAATGGCCACAAAAGGAGCAGGGATATTCGCCTATCTGAAACCCCAGTACTCCCACCTTGATTTGATTCTGGACGCCCTGAGTAGGCTCTCAGTACCGGTAGTGGTCAGTTGCCCAGGATTGAGCCGGGACCGGGTTGATCAATGGCAGTCCAGGGATTTAACGGTCTTTAATCATTTGCTGGATCTTGCCCAGATTCTGCCGGGCTGCCGATTGTTAATCAATCATGGGGGCATTGGCACCATCGCCAACGCTCTGACCTTTGGCGTGCCGTCGTTGAACTTGCCGTTTCACATGGAAAACCTCTCCACCAGTATGGCAGTGAAACGGGCCGGTATCGGCGATTACCTGACCCTTCCAGCGGAACAGCAGTCGCTGGATCAGCAGATACTGGCGGTGGCCGAGAATCCAACCATTCACGCAAACTGCCAAAGGATACGGGGGCAGTACCAAACCACCATGGCACAGCCCTTACACGAGGTGATCGCGACAATCATCAATAATCTGACAGGTTGAGCAGGACGACGGAAATTTTATGGACATTGCTGTGGGAATACAAAAATGTATCATACTTAATATCTTCTAACCTTTTGATTTTATTATGGTGACCATTTAGCCAGAATCTAAAAGTATCATACTTAATCGAGGGCCCTTACTTACAAAGCCAAAATTTCCATACAAAAAAGTATCATACTTTTAAATTTATTATTTAAATTCAGGCGGTTATAATTAACCTCGTGGAACGATAACTAGTCCGGCATTCGGAAGTATGCCTATTACAGCTCCACTACCCGGAGGCCGTTGGAAAGAACTAGGGAAGTTCTGAATAACGCCCCTAAGGGACAAGAAGGCAACCTAGGGGGCTTACTCGTTACAAACGTGTCTTTGAGCGAAGTTAGTTTACGTCTTTTTACCAGGGGAGGCGGGGAGTTTAACCGTACAAGTGGGTGGCAGAGCGGTTGGTACGAAATAGTTTGGATAAAATTCACGGTATCTGTACCACAATATGTGGCGAATGGCTGCGATTATAGATTCCCAACGCCATTTTGAAATCTTCCCACCCACCAAACGCTAGGCGCTTAGTGGGTCTATCCTCTCTAAAGACTAAAATATTCCTGGCAGCATCAAAAACTTATTGCGGGCCGGAAACAATGCGAGTCATTAGAATTCTACGTAAACTCCAAATCCCTTAGAGCCGCTATTTGGCTTTTCATTGGCAGCGGACTCTCGAGGCCCATCATTTTTAAACTCGCGTCGCGTCTCGAAATAGACGCCTTTATCATTGGAGATTTCTTTCTTATATGTCTCTATACGCTCATCACCCACATCACGGGTTTGTTTTTCGACTCCATAATCTTTCAGAGCGTTATCATTAGCGAACACGATCGATGCCCCACCAACTAAAAAGGCAATTACAATTGGCTGTATTAGTCGTTTCATTGAAATCTCCAAATTTGAAGGACGCACTTATAGACTACAGCACGAAGATGAACGAAAGATGAATAAAGAATTGTTAATGTCTGTAGGGTGAGGCACTGGAGGCCGCTTGGCGTGTTGGTCAGCGACCACCTCTTAAGAAGAAGGAGATTTGGTCTATACGCATCAGTTTAGAACTCTTTTATAAGGTACGAGACTTAGTATTATTTAACTTGGCCATAGACAGTAAACTGCTTTCCTGTGACCTCACCAAACTGAAGGTAGGTGATATAGCCACAGGTGGCGCCGTTGGCTATCGTGCCGTGATTATGCATCAGATGACCTATCAGCCTGTATGGTTCGAAATTACTGAAGTCACCAGAAATTCTCTTTCTACCTGGATTGTAAGCGCCGCTAAATCGACGTACTTGCCCTACCCATACTGAGCCACTTTTTTTGAAGCCGGTGACAGATCCACATTCCATGGCAACAAGGCTTCCAGTTTCTCCAGCGTATCCGCCTCACCAATCCGATCCAGAACATGCTGGATATACGCCGATGGTTCCAGTTGGTTGGCTTTGGCCGTTTCGATCAGGGAGTAACAGGTGGCACTGGCTCTCGCGCCTTGTTTGGTATCGGCAAACAGCCAGGCCTTGCGGCCAACGGCAAAGGGTCGGATCGCATTCTCGGCCAGCACGTTGCTGATGTGCAGGTCGCCTCGCTCACAATAGCCCACCAGGTAAGGCCATTGGTTTAGGGTGTACTCCATCGCCCTGCGGGTGAGCGAGTCTTTCATCACTTTCCCGACATTCTTGTCCAGCCAGGTTTTGAACTCATGCAGCAGCGGCAGGCTGAGGGTCTGTCGAACCCGGTGCCGATCGGCCTCACTGTGTTCCCGGGTTTCACGTTCAATCGCGTAGAGTTTACGGATGTAAACCAGGGCAAGCTCGGCCTTGGTAACTTTGCCTTTTGAAGCTTTGCCGGTCGAGCGCCCCTTGGTCGCTTCGATAAATTTGCGGCGGGCGTGATCCCAACAGCCGATCCGGGTGATCCCGTTGTCACGGCATACCTGACCATAGCCGGAGTAGCCATCCGCCTGCAGAATGCCGCTAAAGCCGTCCAACAGACGCACGGGAACACTTCCCGAACGGGAAGGATCATAGTCGAACAACACCGAGGGTTGATCCGGTGGGCCGCCGCGGGTGACCCACATCCATTTGTCGGACTGGGCGGTTTTGCCGTCTTCCTTGAGCACCTGGATCCGGGTCTCGTCCGCCTGCAGGTAGCGCCCACTGTTCTGGACCTCCCTCATCAGATTCATCAGCGGCCGGAACAGGTCATCCAACCGGATCACCCAATGGGCCATGCTGGTGCGACTGACCTCATGCCCTAACCGTTTGAGCATCTGTTCCAGACGATACAGCGGCAGCCCATCGGCATATTTCGAAGTGATGATATAGGCCAGCAGAGAGGTGGTGGCCAGGCATTTGCCCAGCGGATGCACAGGGCGCTTGGCTGCCACGATCACCTCGTTGCCATCATGGTCGAACACCGCTTTTTCCTGCCAGAACTCCAGCACCTTCAACTGGGCCGGGATGTACAGCAGTTCCTCTTTCACCTTGGTGAAGAAGGTCTTGCCGGCACCGGCTTTCTCTTCTTCGCTGAGGAGCAGTTCAACGCGCTGACGGATCAGCTTGTCGGAGAAGCCGCGTTGACGACGCTGCTTGGTCGCTTTGGGGACGGTGTCCTCCACCAGGTCCGCCGGCAACTGCTCCCGCAGCGCCTCGATCTCGGCCTCCATTTCGGCTTCATCGAACAGGTGGATCTGGTGGGCGTGTTTTTCGCTGCTGGCAGCGAACTGCTGGGCTTTCTTCAACCGCAACTGCTCTTCGAGCAGGGCAATGTAGCGATCGCGCTGCTTGATCGCTTTATCCTGGGCTTGAAGTGAATGGTCTAACGAGTGAATCGTCTCGTCTTGGGACGCAAGCTGTCGCTGGAAATCCGCAATCACCGACAATAAGTCGGCGTTGGACAGGCCGCTGTAGTCGGTTGAGTTGAAGGGATTTCCGGGCGTCGTTTTCATCACGAAAGGATAACAAGAACAACGCCCTGACGCACGGGTTCAGGGGCTAATTGACCGACTCGTATAAAGTTTTATGCCCCTGCAGCAGGGTGATATCGACGCCGTCAAGCAGCCAGTTGATCTGCTCGCCGGTCAGCGACAGCAACTCCTCTCCGAGGGTCGGCCAGCGGAATTTTTCCTCGGCCAGGGACTTGTAATAGAGCACGAAGCCGTTGTCTTCCCACATCAGGCACTTGATCTTGTTGCGGTGGCGATTGGTGAAGGCATAGAGCGCCCCGGTAAAGGGACTGTGGCCCAGCTCCTGTTCGACCAATGCCGCCAGACCATTGACCTGCTTACGGAAATCCACCGGGGTTCGGTAGAGGTAAATCAGGGGTGTCTCCAACGCCGGACGCAGGTAACGGGGCCGCATCACAGCTGCCTCAGAATGGCGCCCAACAGCTCGACATTGCCGGCATGCAGACCGGTGATCGACAGGCCGCCGGGCAGCGAGAGCGTCAGTTCGCCGGTCGCGGGGGAAGTCCGCACGACCCTGGCAAATCCGGCGGCAGAATCCGGCTGATTCGAACGGGCCTTATTCTGTTTACGACGCCAGTATAGAAACTGGGGATAGGAGAGCCCCTGCTGTTTACAGAAGGCTTGTCCGGAGAGGCCGGAGGCCTGCCAGTCGGAAACTTGTTGTTGCCAGAAGTGGCTGCGCTCTTGGGGTGCCATTGCTGATTCCTCTGTGTTGGTGAGAATGGAATCAGTGTGTCGGCGTCAGGTCAGGGAATATAGGGGGCTGATTCTTTGGCCCTTACCCTGGATTCGTCAATCTGGTCTAGGATCTATCTATTCCCCAGTCGAGTTGACCGTACCAAGCCTATTTTCTACCCGTCAGTATTTCCGTCTGGTTAAAGACTGGGTTTCAATAATCGGGTTAGACCCAATTGTTTAGGAACGCATTCCATGCGCCGAACGAAAGCTACTCTTATCTATCAGCAAACTAAGAATCTCCGCGCAGTTCAATTTCTTTTAGGGCATACGAAAATAGAAAGCACCGTCAGGTATCTGGGGATTGAGGTGGACGATGCATTGAAAATGGCGGAACAAACTGAAGTCTAGCGAATAACTGGCGACCAGTGGAGTGGTCGCTTTCTTCGGCCAGAAGTGGACCTTTCTTAACCTGAGGCAAGGAAACCTTTCTTAATTTGGTTCGTGTTGATCGATTCAGCTATTATTTTAAAAAACACTCACTCGAGGGTAGGGAGTAGCCAATCATGCCAATTACACAGAGCGAACACGAGCACATTGTGAAAGAAGAGCTATATAAAGCACTCAAGTATCTCACGATGAAGCAAGTCAGTATGGTAAAAGAGTTTATGGAAGAGCTTGCTGATGACGATGAATGCACCGAGGAAGACAAGGATCAGGCAGAATTCATGCAATCATTTGCAGAAGCAATTTGTGAGGATGCATGGAATTATTTGAAAGAGGTTAAAATTGGCGCACCTATAAAAGACTACACAATTGATCCTTCAGAAACTCTTAATCGAGTAATTATGAACAGAAGTGCTTTAGGCAAACGCATGAATGCAGCCATAAAATCGTGTTTTGAGTAAATAACTCTATGCCTACGCTAAATGGTCTTGTGACGTGGCATGACTGGCGACCGTCTTATTGTGGAAGAATACGGCAATTAAAGTGCGGCTGGCATGCACCTCCACACGCTCCCCGACCAGATGATGCGGGACAGAGTACAGGTGGTGGTCGTACTGGAGGTGGTAATCGATGTTGA
>JBNKWQ010000004.1:0-5190 GCA_050299855.1 Hahella sp. | reverse complement strand
AGTCGATGGTCTCAGGCGGTCAGGAATTGTGAACCGGTTGGACCGACGACCTTGAATCCGGAAAAAGCCATGCTATCGACAGAGCAAAAGGACGCAGCATAAAAAATGAGGAAAAGGTGACAACTACCTTGAAAAACACCGGGACCGTTTCATAAAGTTTCCCTTCTTTATCGATCTCAAAAACACATATTATTAATAATAGATACAAAATTCAATGGCACAATATTGGCGATATTTTGTCACTATATTTCATGGAGAGAATAGTCCTAATTTTCTGGGTAGTCAGGGAGAATTGGAGTCAGGAGAATCGGGGTTTGATCCACATTGAATGGAAAATGTTCACGAGGCATATCGGTTGAAGCCGCAGTACATGCTTGAGTTGGCAGAGATTGCCAACCGATTTCGAGATACATTTTAAGGTGAACACATGCGGGCACAGTTAACTTTAGATTAGTCGTTCGGGACCCCTGTGTTAGAGGGCCTATATTTCGTAGCTGTTCAATATGGACCTGGCGCTGGCGTATTCGACTTCGCTACCTGGAATGGCCGTACTTGGGTACTTAAAACAGAGGGCAACGTTGTGGCCTTTATGGAGGCGCAAAGTTTTAAAAATCAACTGGATATTCAATGGCCCAGCGCTGAAGTAGAAAGCTATTCCGCAAAAAGTGGCGAAATTGATGATTCATGGGAGGAGGTAAATTCCTGATACCTCAAAATCCCCGGGTATCAGATTTTTCCTCTACAAACCCGCCTGATTCCCTGCAATGTGTAGATACCAGTCTGCCGGGTGTTCTTCCTCAATCAAGGCTTTAAGCCGGGAAGCAGAGAGCCGATTAATAGGTTTTCCATCGGTGCTGCTTCGGCCTGTGGCTCGAATATCATTAATGGGGTAGACGGAAAGCTCCACGGGATATTGCTCGTCTAGGTACACGTGAGTGTATTCCAATTGTTGATTGCCGCGTTGAATCCAGACTTGCCTGGTGTCGTAGCGCCAATCCAATGCCAGTAGTCGCATTTCGAATAACGTCGACTTGTGGGTATCTGCTTGGTGGAAGCGTGATATACGTTGGAGTTCGTCAGCGATTTCGCCATTGGAAGGAAGAAACCTGGTTTCTTCCGATCCTGATAGGGTGTTAATTTTTCAAACGAGCGTTTTAATTTAGCGGATGTCTATGAAATATAGATGGCTGTTTAATTGCAGTGGGGAAGAACTTAAAGGTAGTGGTTTAAGGTGAAAGGCCCGGGTATCAGCCTTGAAAACTATACCCGGGAATGGGATTTAGGCATCCTGTTAATGATCGAATTTACCATCTTGCTCGCGACAACCTTGGGCCAACTCGACTGTCAGACTCCAATCGTCGAGCCAGAAGTTGGGCGCTACACCGCCATCAAAGTTGGTTACTTTCCAGTCCACCTCGATTGGAACAACTTTGGTTGTATCTCCCTGGCTATTCATGATGCACATATGGCGATCCATGGCGTGGGATTCCCAGGACGCGGTGGTTTCTGAGCCACTATCGGTACTGTCGAATGCGTAGGTATCCGGTGGAAAGCTTGATGCTGCCGGTGAAGCTTCCATTCCATCGACCATAATTCTGACCTCACACCAATCCTGGGCAATGCTGTTCAGTTCGTTACACCGGGATTCTGCCGTAAAGGCCAGATTCACCAGGACATTCTTACCAGCGGGAACGATGATCTTGGTTGCTGCTCCAGGCAGGGGAATGAACTTTTCTGACGTGGTTGTCTGCGGTTTGGTGCTGGTAATGGCACGTTTGAAGTAATGGGCTCCTGCTGTATAGATTTTAAAATCAGGTTCTTCCAGCTTTGGATTTGCCACCAGGTCATCAGGTAGCTCATAGCTGAGGGGAACTTGAGGTGTGAGTTGACGGATCTCATCCGGACCCGCTGCCGTTGCTGTTTGAGAGGCAATGACTGCTGCAATGATGACGGAAAGGGAGGTGACTCGTTTCATGATAAATCTCCATTATTATTTGATCGAAATACGCTCGTGTAGAACGTTTTTCAGTTATCGCTGATCAGGAGATGATTTGCAGTGCATAAATTGGCGTTGGTTTTGTGAATTTTTACCATAATGCCGGCCGATTTTCTGATGCTGTTGACCTGTCTACAGGTTCAGCCCTTAGGCTGTCTCCCCATAAAAGCCTTCGCCCTGTAAGAGAATGAGGAATCCAAATGCCACTTAAATCCGGCCATCTAGACGACAAAGTTTTCTGGCACAATTCGAAAGCCAAACGCTTGACCCGGCGTGCTTTGACCCCTTAACTCGCTGTAATGACCGTTGCCGGCCTGGGCCGAGGTTGCGGGAAAAATAAAGCTGACGCTATCAGCGATAAAACTGTCATAGCAATACGCATGACATACGCCTTGTAATTATTCATTAAATATCCAGGGGCTCGCGCCGATATACTGCCTTTGTCGAGCCTTCCCGGTTAAGTTGCCCTATTGAGTGTAAAATTGGAAAATGCGTCTATGTGCTTCCCATGTGACAACCTCATTAAATGGGGGGCACGTTGAAGTCGGGGCCAGTAAGGCCACCAGTAAACTCGTCGGTTTTCTTAGCCTGTGCTAATCTCAAATGGTGTATCCAGAGCCTGTGATATCGATGGAATGAAGATGTATCAATGGAACAAAAATCTATTGATGGAATAAAGACCTACCGGTGAAATAAGAAGGTGAACAGCATTGAGTAACATTAGCAAGCCGATCATATCTGCCGCTATAGCACTACTGTTGGCTTGTGTTGTAATGCGGGGTGTAGCCTCTGAACCAGAGTTAGAGACCATTCTGGCTGTTGCCGACCCCTGGCCGCCGTATATTGATAAAACGCATCCTCAAATGGGCGTTTCCGTTGAAATTGCCAACGCGGCTTATGCCACACAAGGATATAAAGTCAAACAAGTGATGGTGCCCTGGGCAAGGGCATTGGAGGGAACCCGCACAGGGACATTTGATTTGATATTGGATGCCTGGTGGAGTTCGGAGCGTTCCAAAGAATTTATGTTCAGCAGGCCATATCTGGATGGCTCGGTAAAGCTTATCAAGCGCCGGGGAGAGCCCTTTGAATATAAAGGGATCAGTAGTCTTTATGGTAAGCAGGTGGCAGTGGTTCGCGGTTATGCCTATAACGAAGATTTCAGCGCTGCCGAGGAAATCAGTCATTTTGAGGTTATTGATTTTGCCAGTGCCGTGGCGATGCTGATGCGTGGTCGGGTGGATTTCGCCATCGAAAATGAACTGGTGGCCCGATACCGGATCGCCCAGGTGGCGCCTGAGTCGCTCTCAAAAATAGAGTTTGTGGAACCGCCATTAAGTATCAATCTGGTCTATGTTATCAGTGGCTACCGTAACCCGCGGCATAATGAATATATCAGCGCTTTCAACCGGGGGCTGGAGATTATCCGGGCAAATGGCGTATATGATGACATATTGAAACGTAACGGCCTGCAAGATCTCGAACAGGGTGTGAAGTAATTTCCCCTCTCATGTGAAGCTTTTTCAGATGAGCTGTTCCAAAACTGAATACCGAAGCTGGCTATCCTTGCTGCCCCGGCGATTAATACCGCCTGAGTGTGATTCTCGTTGTTCATGGGCAGATTGACACTTTACACAAAGCCGAATACCGGACAGTGCAATGCGGTGGGCCTCGGGAATCTCGCTTCGCATTCTTCGCAAAATTAGGAGCTTTCACCGTTTACAAGTTGGCTTCTGGCCTTGGCCACCGCATCTTCGACGCTGGCATCAATTTGGTCTTGTACGGCGCTATCACGTGCCCAGCCGCTTGCCATCGTTTGTTACCCTCTAAGGCTCTTTGTAAATCTCACTGAAGGTCCGGGCAGCCCGCCATAGGTCAAAGCATTCTCGATGTCTTTGACTAGCGTCACCCTTCAATTTTATAAACTAAAAAACCTAAAATGGGCATCAAGACAACTACAGTCGCCAATGTAAAAGTTGCGGAAAATATGTAAACCCTCAACGCCATGCGATACCAGGGCGGCATAAAATCTTTGACATTCGATATACGCCGTTTTTTATTTCCAAGCTTAGGAAACACAAGCATCCAGCCAAAGATAGCCGTACGTAGAAGAGAGCCTGGAAACTGTGCCATCAGAATGCTCTCAGTCACAGTAAAGTGTGGCTCCTTAAAATACTGCTTCAATAGCGACGTCGGGGTAAAGATGCTCAGCAGCAGCCAAAGCGGTATCCATAGAACGCCCGAAAATATGACAGTGAAAAGAAAAAAGTTAGTTGCTCATCTATAGCTTGCATAATTCATCGATACTCGTGGCTTTGATTAAGCTGCCTCCCGAATTCACAGATCAAATATCAATAAAATAGGTAGCAGAATTACGATAACAGCGAATGAGAACAATGCTGCAAGCATATAAGCCGTCAATGCTATCCGATACCACCTGGGCATATAATCTTTTACATTTGATATTTTACGTTTTCCATTTGCCCCTACTCTAGGTAGTAATAGCAGCCATCCAAATATTCCTGTACGAATTAAAAAACCAGGAAATTGAGCCAGCATGATGGTTTCAGTCAAAGTAAAATGGGGTTCTTTAAAATACTTATCGAGTAGGACTTTAGGCGTAAACATACTCAACAACACCCATGTAATGGGCATCCATAAGATTCCTGTAAATATTACAACTAACAGAAAAAACGTCAGTTGTTCCCCTAAAGTTTGCATAGTTGGTCGATACTCGTAGCCTTAACTAAGTCATACTTATTGAAATACTTGTCATACGCCAGCGCAACGCCCTTACCGGTAGCCCAGCTCCCTATCGTTGCGGCAGCCCCCAATACCAGCGCTACGACCCATCCTATAGGACTGGATGCAAATATAAGTGTCAGTGCAGTATCAGTTACGACACCAGCAAATGTGCCTGCAATCGTCTCCACAAAAATATCATTCTTCATCCGTTGAGTTTCTGCATGGGCGATATTGTAGCACCCCATGCCCACACCTGCGGCGGACAGAATCAACCCACCGTGTTTCGCATACTGCGCGAACCTGCCCAAGCGGTTGAGGTGATGGTCGATCGTCCTGGTTGCAGGAAACGCCTTGGAGCGATTGATGCGAATGGCTTCTCTGGCGGTTTGCCCATTGAATACCAGCTTTTCGAAAGGACCAATTCTCCGGGCGAATGCCTGCAGGGCCAG
>JBNKWQ010000003.1:0-4035 GCA_050299855.1 Hahella sp. | reverse complement strand
AGGTATTCCTGCAGTTGTTCGTAACTCAGGTCCATCGGCATGTTGTTGGCCTTGCGGTATTCGATTTCTTCCTCACGCATGGTCTTGTAGCGTTCCGGCAATCCTTCGATCAAATAGGAATTGTAGGAAAGCCCCTCCATCAGCGCTGCTGCCGCCGGCACTTCGATACTGTCACCACGACCGGTTTTCTCCCTCTCCAGCAAGCTCAGGACCACCGAGCTGGCAGCCAGGGAGATGGCATAGGATGACCCCAATGGCAATGGTGAGAAGCTGGGGTTCACGCCCATCAAAACCCGGTTGAAACCCATGTCTGTAAAAGCGCCACAGGTTGCTGCAACAACGGCTTCTGTCGCTTTCCACTCCCGCCGCAACGTGTCATTGCTGGCAAAACCCGGGATGGACAAAGAGATCAACTCCGGGCGTTCGGCACGGAGTTTTTGCAAGTCAATACCCAGCCGCTTCAGCACGCCGGGGCGGAAGTTCTCAATGACAATGTCAGCCTTCTCAATCAGCGCCAGTGCCTGATGCAGACCTGTTTCCTGCTTCAAGTCCAGACGCACACAGCTCTTGTTCCGGTTAAGTATCGCGTTGGCCGGATGGTCCCATTGTGGGCCTTCGGGTGGATCGATGTGGATCACGGTGGCACCGAAGTCTGCTAGCACCATGGCCACGGCAGGGCCCACTATCTGCTGCCCGAAATCGACTACACGCACACCTGCTAACGGTAATGGAGTTTTATTGTTCATAGCAGTCTGTCCTCTTTACCTTTGCCAATCTACCTGTATCCAACCTTTGCCAACTTACCTGTACCTACGTCTTGCATCAGAAGGCATCGGTTCGGAACTGGGCTGAATACTGTTTTTTTGATGGAGCCATGTTAGGAACAGACAAGGGTGGTAAACCAGCAATAAAAAATTGCCCTGAGACCCCGTTTTTTTTATGGCTGTCGGTTGATGTGTTTACGGCTACAGCCCCTAGGTGCACCTATAAAAAAAACGGGGTCTCAGGGGTAGATTTTATTGTTTTAATTTTCCGGTCGGTTCTGTTGAAAATAGGGGCCACTTCGAGCCAGACAGCCCGGCTGACTGAACAGCTCTTGCGATAGAGCCTATAAAAACAAGATGATGATGAGGACGAAGTATGAGTAACAAGTACAACAATATCGTTGTGCCAATAGCCCCTCAGTACGAAAGTACGTGGCGCACGGCACTTCCTCTGGCCGTTGATATGGCTTTGCAACATCAGGCCACCCTGCATCTGGTCACTGTGGTCCCCTATGCCGATATCCCCGCGATTGCCGTTCACTTGCCCAAGGATATCGACCGACAACTCTTGAACAAGGGACGCGACATTCTGGAATCCCTGGCGAAAGACCTGATACCTGAAACCGTCACGGTCAAAGTTGCCGTTAGCCAGGGGCGGATCGACAAGCAGATTTTGCACATCGCCGAAGAGGTAAACGCCGATCTGATCGTCATGGCCTCCCACCGCCCCAAAGCCGTCGACTATCTGATCAGCGCAAATGCCGCATACGTTACTCGACACGCTAAATGTTCGGTGATGGTGGTCCGCGACAATGAAAGGGGCGAAAGGGACGAAAGGGGGACAAACAAGTGAATAACAAACTGATGCGACATGAGTCTGGCCTGCTGGCCGGAACCCATCCTGTGATGTCTGTAGGCTCCGGCCTACTGGTGCTCGCCTTCGTGCTGTTTACCGTTGTTAACCCGGATTACGCCAATTCTTTGTACACCGACATGAAGGACTTTATCGCCCGGGACCTGGCCTGGTACTACATCGGCTTTATGAGTTTTATCCTCTTGTTGGCAGTCTGGCTGGTGTTCAGCCGTTTCGGCGACCTGCGCCTCGGCAAGGACAGCGACCGGCCGGAATTTAGCAATTTTGCCTGGTTTTCCATGTTGTTCGGTGCCGGCATCGGCATCGGTATTTTGTTTTGGAGCATTGCCGAGCCGATCTACCATTTCCAAGGCAATCCGCTGATCAGCGAAAGTCAGAAAATGACTCCTGAGGCAGCCCAGGTTGCCATGCGGATTGCCATTTTCCACTGGGGACTGCACGGCTGGGCGCTATTCGGACTGACAGGTCTGATCCTGAGTTATTTTTCCTATCGCAAGGGTCTGCCTTTGTCGATTCGTTCCAGCCTCTATCCCATTTTAGGTGACCGTATCTACGGACCCATTGGCCACGTGGCGGATCTCCTGGCGGTATTCGGCACGGTCTTCGGTATTGCCACTTCCCTCGGCCTGGGCGCCCAGCAAATAAATGCCGGCCTGAACTATCTGCTTGGAGTGGAAGTCTCCATCGGCACCCAGATAGTCCTGATCGCTGTCATTTCAGTGTTTTCCACGATATCGGTAATGAGTGGCGTCAACAAGGGTATCCGCCTGCTCAGTGAAATAAACATGAAGTTGACCATGGTGATGCTGGGCCTGTTTATCGTGATCGGACCAACCGCCTATCTCCTGGGCTCCATGGTCACCAACCTGGGTGACTATCTGGTCCATGCCGTTGAACTGGGTTTCTGGGTAAATCCAGACCCTACAGACCAGTGGCAGGGCTGGTGGACCATCTTCTATTGGGGCTGGTGGATTGCCTGGGCTCCGTTCTGCGGCATTTTCATCGCCCGCATATCTAAGGGTCGCACCATTCGTGAATTCGTTCTCGGTGTTCTGATTCCCCCAACGCTGTTGGCTACAATCTGGATCACCATTTTCGGTAACACCGCCATGTACCTGGAGCTTTTTGGTCAAGGCGGGGTGGTCGAAGCCGTGAACAAGGACACCACCATGGCCCTGTTCTCTACAATCGAACTGATGGCCAGCAGCCATATCATGGTCCTCATCATGGCCAGCCTCTGCACCTTCATGCTGGTGACCTACTTTGTGACTTCTGCAGATTCAGCTACCCTGGTAATCTGTACCCTGATCTCCATGGGCGATGAACATCCGCGAACGCGCTACAGGGTTTTCTGGGGGGGAGCCATCGGCGCTGCGGCGGCTGTGCTGCTTCTGGCCGGTGGGCTCAAAGCACTGCAAACCGCTTCAATCGTTGCCGCCTTACCATTTTCCTTCATCCTGATTCTGGGAATCTACGGACTTTTCAAAGCTCTGCGTGAAGAGCCGCGGCCTGCATCGGCACTTTCCCGAATCGCGGACATGGGTGGCCAGGCAGGAGCAAATGAGCCACTACCAACGACGGCACCCAGCAGTCTATAGCAATGGCCGGGACTGATCCTCAATGGCGCCAAGCCTTCCTGAGCCCTTGATTCATGAGTGGGCAACCAGGCCCGAGGGCCTGGTTGCCTGAAATTCGGCAAGGCGAACGCCTGTGATTGCAGAGTTCGCCGCAAATGGAGAGGAGTGACTATGTCTACTCAAATAATTCTTCCACGCATCATGCAGCTTGGAGCAGGGGCTTCAGAACAAATCCCGGCCGTGCTCGCAAGCCAGGGCTGTACCCGTCCGCTGATCATTACCGACAAAATGATGGTGAAGTTGGGATACGCCGACAACATTCAACAGTGCCTGGCAAGGCAGAACCTGACGGCGGACGTGTTCGACGACACCGTCCCGGAACCAACCGTCAGCTCTATCCAGGCCGGTGTGGAAAAAGTCAGCAACGGCGATTATGACAGCATCATCGCACTGGGCGGAGGCAGCCCTATCGACAGCGCCAAGGCTATCAGCATCCTTGGCAAGTTCGGCGGCGAGATGCGGGACTATAAATTTCCATGTGTGGTTGATAAGGTCGGCCTGCCGATCATCGCGGTCCCAACCACCGCCGGTACCGGCTCTGAGGTGACTCGCTTCACCATCATCACCGATGAAAGCAACGACGAAAAAATGCTCTGTGTGGGTATCGGATTCATGCCGGTAGCGGCCCTGGTGGACTTTAACCTCACCCTGAGTCTGCCTAAACGTACTACTGCCGATACCGGTATCGATGCCCTGACCCATGCCATGGAAGCCTATGTCAGCAAGAAGGCCAATCTCTACAGTGACAGCCAGGCGCTTG
>JBNKWQ010000002.1:0-71439 GCA_050299855.1 Hahella sp. | reverse complement strand
CTCGGGTTTTTTAGGGATCATAGGCGTGACAACTGCAAGGTTTTGACTGGGATCATCGAAAAGGCTGTAGTTGTGGACCTACAATAGCTCGATATAGCATTGAATTCTATTGGTATTTTGGTTATTCAGGGGCGACTAAATCGCGTAACGCGATATTACGCCTTGGGGCAATGCAGGAGGTTGTATTGGGGGAACCTCAGATTGGCCTTCCCCTCCATATTTCGAGCCTGATGTGGAGGTAGCACCTAGAGCGGATGGCGCTGCTAACAGGTGATCAATCGTCAGGGTAGGAATTCTGGCGTCGGCATCGGAAGGTGCCTGCTGTTGAACCTCAAGACTGTTGTCGGCTGATTGCTTCGCGCGATCTCCAGATAGGTATAGACCGATGTAGACACCGCCAAAAATCACAATTAGCGAGGTCAGTACCAATCTTTTCGAGTTCTTTGACATTCAACGTGCCCTCACTCGATGCAGGGTTCTATCTATATTATTCCTGTTTGTATAGCCGTGTGTGAATATACGCTTATCCGCCTGACATGGGTTAAAGCACTTGTCGCCCAGAGTCGAACTGATCGCGGTATAGGCTCTTGTTTGCCATAAAAATTTACTCTCAAAGTCAGTGCAAATGGACGGTTACCTGCTAAGGTTTAATTAACAATAACCCCCGGTTCACGCAGAAAATTACAGCTCACCAATGGATAACAAAGAGACACGCTTGGTTAATCCAGATGCAGGAATGACAAGGGAGAGAGATCAATGAAACCTAATCAGATTTTTGAAACAGAAAACACTATAGGTATTTGGGATCGTGATGATCAGGAGTTTGTGGAAGGCATCTGTGTGGCGCAATCTGCCCTCTGGTGCCGCAATATATTGCAGGGTAAGCGCGACTTATTGAGCAAGCCCGATTACGCCCTGGCCGGGCCGTTGCAAGCCATTTATGAAATTCGCCACAAGTGTGATTACACCCCGTTTTTGAGGTCTATGGGGATGAAAATAGACGCAGAAACAACCTTAGGTGGCTTTGCCGCACTTGAGCATTTGAAAAAGAATGACGGGCAATACATGCTGCGTTATCCAGGGCATTCTATGGGTGCAAAGGTCAGCGGCTCCAACTACTATTTTTTCGACCCTGAAGACGGTCTCTTTAAGTACCAGGGAGGAGATGCCATGGTACGTCGCATTATGAAGGACTACCACGATGAGATGGGGGAAGACTGGACCCTACGCAAAGTCAGTCTGGTTTGAAGACACCCTAAGCTGACTCATCAACGCTGAGGTTTCACTGCTAGAGTCGTTTGTCACAGATACCCATGCAGGTGATGGGTATCTGCATTTGTAGGGTCAGACCTTACATTTTACACACAGTATTTTCAATACAAAAATCAATGTAAATTGTAAGGCCTCATATTCGTGTTCGTCGCGTTCTTCTGTGTTGTTCCGATGGGAGTGACATCTAGATGTTGCGAAAGTAACAGAACTATTTTCTGCAGTATTTCAGTTCAGAGCTTACTCATCCTTATCCCGCTGCTTTATAGAAATCGATTGAACCTCACGAAGGTCTACAGATTGCTTTTCTGCTTTTTGGAATGTGTACAGCAAATTGTCATAAAACAATAGGTCTTCCTGTGTATCCAGCCTCTCATCATCCAGCTCACTGGACTCGATATCTGACTTTAGCAGGCCTATGTAGCCTTCTAATGCGGCCCTAATATAGGATATTTCTTTGAATGTGGACATAGGCATATCGTATTCCGGTTGTAGAGCATAATGAAAGTGCCCTTTTTGGTCTGGGTGTACGTCTTTCGCAATGATTATCCCTTCAGGGATTTCAGCGGATTTGGGTAAGAAAAACCAGCAATCATTTGCCCCCATGGCTAGCTTTGGGCTCATGGCATCAAAAAGTGAGACGCCCTACGGTGTAGGGTAGCCATAGTCAATCGAACCAATGGTCTATGGCACGCATTCGACACTATTTTCATTCCTCAATGCCACTTCACCTCAACTTTTTTCATATTTCTCACAGGTTTTTCACAGGGCCCATTCAGACTTAACGCATGAGTTAGTTTTAGATTGGAGTCATCCTATGAAGAAGTTCATTCTTATAGCTGTAATAGTTCTATTGGCCTCAATTACCACTGTTGTGAAGGCGCAGGAATCCTATGCTGAAATCGATCGGGAGATGATTGCGTTACTGGCATTGGGTAACGAACAGGCTTCGGCCTACATCGCTATTATGCAAAAGCAGCGGGAAGCATTGCTCGCTCTTAAGGCTCGCGAGTGGCAACAGCAGCTGGCGCTTTACCATGAAACCTTTGCCATGCTAAAGCCTGTCCTGACCAAGAAGCAGCACGCCGAATTTGTCGCCATTATCAACAGCGTTGTTGAAGATACGGGTGAGGACGAATTTCTGGCAATGAGCGATTAATGAGGGTTAATAGAGATCTACGAATAATAAAACCTCTTGGAGTTAGTCGGGACAATCTAACCGTTAAATTCGTAAGTGTTCCATATAAGTTAAATGGCCGGTACCCCCGCGAATTTGATCCTGGAGATAATTTGGGGCTTATAGTCCATCTAAATTTATTTCTATACTATCACCTAGCCAATAGGCATATTTTGTATGATCTTTTAAATCATCACCCGTTAAAGCGTGAACTAACACGCTCAAATTCTCTCTATGCTCATCTAGCCAAGGAATAAACTCGTCAAAGGACTTGTAGCCAAATGTAATTTGGCAACTCCACCTAGTATGAGGCCCAACTAGCCTCTGATGAATACGCCCGACCTTTAATCCAAATTTTTCTCCTGCTTCTGTACAAAGCTCAGAAGCAAAAGCCAATGTTTCTTGATCAAAATAGACATGAGCATGATACCCTTTGTGTATATTGATTGGCCTTTTGGGGGGACTCACCTTAACTGCTCCTTAGCGATAAATTTATTGAAGTCCAACAGTACTTCAACTGACGCTGATTTTGATCATTCACAACTTTTACCATACTGCTGATGCTCAGTGAATTAAAGCGAATCCTTGTGAAACGTGGTTTCAGGGGGGAATGGGCCCATGGGCATCCAGCAGAACTATACTGCCGTGATATTTATTTCTGATCAGTTCTCACGCCCATGTAATCACTCAATGACTCTGGTGCCTCATAGAGGCGAAAATTAACTACACAAGAAAGCGGCAACGATGGAAAGAGCGACAGCGATAATGACCGTGAAACAATGACAGGGGTGAAATAAGCGAGAGAAAAGAAAGCGAGAAAACCAAAGGTCACCAGTCACCTGGAGCCCAAGGATTTTACGTTGCTAAGGTTGCACCAGTGAATGCCGAAGCCGGTGCCTGCTGGTGACAGGCAAACCGGCTTTTATCATGCTTCCAAACTTAATTTACCAAAATTGTACCTACTCCAACGCCAGCCCAGGCTTCGTTATAGGAGTTACTGGAGACGTTGACCGACAAGGGGTAAGTCGTGCTGAACCACCAGGAGAAAGGAGCACGAACCTGCCAGACGACATTGGTTACGCCACCATCGCTGATTTTACCAACAGACTGGGTCATCGCCCCTGAGAGCAGGGTGAAACCTGCAGGTAGATTCAGCTTCGCCTTGACGGCGTGGGCATCAAGGTCGCCTGTATTTCTGATTCTTGCAGTGAGCGTGAAGGTGCCCAACGAAGGCACAGAGGACGGCTTGATCAGCGCGGTGGAAAAGGCCGGACCGCTGGCAGCAGTGAAGTTTTCTTCTGTCGCCAGGGCAAAGGGTTCGCTGCTGGCGCCGTCGAAGGAACTGCTGTAGGCATAGACTTTCACAACCGACGCTACGCTGCCGGTGGCCGCTACCTGATGCACGTTATCGCGGATGCTGGTGTCAGAGCCGATGATGGCGTTAGTGGACTCGTTGTACATCCGCAGATCGATGTCGCTCAGGTCCCGATAAGTGGTTGGTGTTGCGGCGTTGTTGTAGTCCACGTCACGTTCCCAGACCAGTGTTGCCTTGTCGCCGTTGAATACCGGGCCTTTATACAACTTGAAATCACCGGACTGACCATTAGGCTTCACGCTGCCGAGGAAATAGTCGGTACGGTGGAAGTGCGCATGCCACAGGTCCAGATAACCCCAGCCATAGGTTTTGTTCCATTCGCGACCGATTTTAGCGCCGTCATCTGCTGTTGTCTGAGTGTTGTTATCTTCCCAGGAATCGGCAGTGTTGATCAGTACGGCCTTGATTGCTTTCGGGTCCCAGTTGCCGCCGTCGGTTAACAACAAAGTACCTGCGCCGACTTTAGGAGCTGCCGAGCTGGTGCCGCCCAGATTGGAATAACCACCGGCATTGTTGCAGGTCATGGTGTTGTTGCCGGGCGCGGCGAGATCCGGCTTTTTGCGATTGAGGACGGTAGGGCCACGGCTACTGCTGCTGGTAATGACATCGTCCGTGCGGGTCACCGTATTGAAGTCATTCATGTTAGCCACAGTCAGGCCGTTGTAGTTGTTGGCAGGCACGGTCATGGTGTTAGTGCCGAAGCCATTGTTACCCGCCGATTTCGCCCAGGAGGTGCTGTAGTCATAGACGATGGCATCCACAAACCGAGAGAAAGCATGCCAGTCACTGCCGGTGGCGGCGCCGTTACCCCAGCTGTAGTTGATGACCTCGGGATCGTCACCGGCAAATCTAACCATCCAATCCGCGCCTGCCATGGAGGTTCCTGTACTGCCCGCATTGTCGACCAGTACGGAATCCAAACCATAGGCCAGACCGCGATAGGTCGAATTGGTGCTGGCATACATGCAGGCGACACCGGTACCGTGATTGCCATTAGGGGCATAATTTTCATAGAAGGTATGGCCACTTAAGGCAGCATGTGTTTCCAGCACGCCTTCGTCCAGTACGCCGACATCCCAGATACCACCGTCAAAGCCGGAGCTCCACCAGGTATTTGCGCCTAAGGACGAAGCCTGGTTGTTCAACTCAGCCTTGCCGGGATGGTCATAGACAACTTCGGCCACGCCTTTCATGTTGGCTATTTCCTCCAGCGAGTGAGCGGGAATTTTCGCAGACACCGCATTGAGGACACCCAAACGTTCCCCTACTTTACCGCCCATGGCTTCGATGTTTCTGACCATATCCTCCTGGCTGGAAGCGATGACTTCAGAAGAGTATTCAGCGATTTCCTTGCGCATTCTCTGCATTAGTTGCTCACGTTCCCGGTTGAGCTCCTTAATCGCCTTTTTGTCGGACTCGGAAACATATTGTTCCAGCAATTTGCTGTGTTCAATTTCTTCGTCCTGGGACTCCAGGGATTCTTTGGGCAGGTAACGCTCATATATATTCCGGACCTGCCCTGCGAGTTTATCGATACGGGGGTTGTATTTACGATGCATATCTCGGGCGATCTGGCGCTGTGGTTGTTCACCGAAAATAATAATGACTGGCAGACTTTCCGATTGCTGCGCCAGGTCTTTCAACTGGGGATCGATTTTGATCACCGGCTCGGGTCTTACGGCTTCTTTCTTCTCGTCTTCGGCCCAGGATAATGAGCCCATGGCCAGAGTGGAAACCATCAGCACGGCTGCCAAGGGTTTTAAAGGGAATGGGTTCTGGTGTAACGGTTGATTGTTGGGTTTCATTTAAGCCTCCACTGCAATCTTAATGCGCCAACTCCGGCGCTGCGAAATTATTCCTGTTGTCTGCAGCCAGTCTGGTACTGCCATCAGCGCGGCTGCCAGGAAATCATGGAGGAATATGGATAGGGCTTCAGTGCATTATTGGGGAGGTATTTTGTGGAAAATTACCTTTTTATCGTATTTTTCCAGACAGTATTCGCTGTGTAGCGGCAATCGTTGTTTTTGAAACGGGTGGGGACGCCACCCGTTTACATAGGAGATTAAGTCCTGAGCCGCTCAATATCCCGAATACCAGCGGATGTCACAGACTTTGAACCGGCCGGCCTCTTCGATAATGGCCAGATAGACGGTGTAGTCGTGCAGCATGATGCCGTTGGGTGTGTGCATGGCAACCAGACGAAAGCGGGCTTCTCCGCGCCGGGCCTGGCGGGATGCGCCTTGGGGTAATTTCATTTCGTTGTCGGTTTTGTGGTCAGCGTTTTCGCCGTTATACAGGGTGATCAGTTCAACATGGTCAAAATAGTCGAAAGGCCCATATTGCTTTTCAAGCGAGACCATTTTGGCTTCCAGTTCAGCGGCACTATGAGTCTCTCGAATGTGATCGGAGAGCAGTGATTCGACCACGTCAAATTTCCTGGCAGCCAGGTGGAAGCCAAAATAATGGGTAAAGGCGCGAATACGTTCGGCGAGATTGGTGGCTCCGTCGGGTTCTCCGATAATCCTTAACCCTTCTCTGTCCTTAATTTCCGCATAAAATTCGTTTGGACCATCTTCACTGAGTTCGGAGTCATCCAACAGATTTTCGAAATCTTCAGACATGTTGATTTCCAGCCCTTCCAGCCCGGTCAACACCACAGAATAGTCTTCCGGGTTTTCCAATAATTCATCAGAAAGATAGAGCGGTTCTGTGGAGCCTTTTTTAAACAGATAGTAACTGTCACCCACGTCCAGAAACTGAAGGGCTTCATCAACCGCAGCAAGGTCTGCTCTTCCCTTGCTGTCAGCAAAGCAGTCGATAACCTCCGTCAACGGTACGGAGGTGTTATTCACCAGCATCGCCAACAGCTGCCGGTGTCTTATAGCGGTATAGGGCATATCTCCTCCAATAGGGGAGCGGCTGAGTACCGCTCCCTCTTTTATCCCAGAACGAGCTCTCTTAGAACAAATTCACCTTGAACCAGTTTGCCTAGAACGCGCTGACCATAATGGCAATAACGCCTTTTCTAAAGGCCTTCCTGGCCAGAAGGGTCGATAGGCCCGTCTGTACTTGCGGATTGTTGCTGCCACTATAGAGCGCCAGGAATACGGCGGTTCGTGCATAGACCCGGTCCTCCGCAAATCGGATGATCTGATTGAACTGATTGCGATTATAGCCGCCATTTTTGACATAGGCATTGTAGAAGGTTTTCAGGCTGAGTTTCGTCTCACCGATCAGGTATGCCTTAATGGACTTGTGGTTTCGCTTGCCGAGATCCTCAGGCTCGGTTTTGCTCAACATAAAGTCCGGTTTGGCGGATCTGCGAGGACTAATACCGCCACCGCCACCAGGGCAGCCATAGCCATTGCCGGAGGCATAGCCACCCCTGATGTGAGGCTCAAACCAGACAATCTCGCGCATGACATCCGGAACAATCGAGCAAATAAAGTTCTGGATCTTCTGTTCCCACACGCGTCCAGCCTGTGCGGCATTATTCACGTCGACAAATCCCCAGGGATTAAAGGAGTTCAGGGCAGTGAAGTTTTTCACCGCACTCAGGACCACGGAACCAATGACACTTCTGGCCTTATCGATCAGATAATCCTTGGCAATCTGGACGGCAATAGTGCGCAGGGTCGCCTGGATATTAATACTGATATTGACGCTGATCAGTGTAAAACGCCCGGAGGGATCGGCGAACAGATATGGGTTGCTGTTGGCGTACATATATCTGTTCAGGCTTTCCGGTTCACGATAGTCCGGTTGTGCCGGATCGGCCGACAGGAAGCGACCGGTTTCCGGGTCGTAGTCACGGGCTCTCAGGTCGTAAAGCCCGGTAGCAGCCTCTTTCCATTGTCCATGGAAATGGAAGTCTCCCCCTGCCGAGGCGGGCAGTGACATGTCACCCTGGGCGTCAAACTCACGGCCAAAGGCATCATATTTAACGGAGCCGACAATATTACCCGCATCATCGGTAATGCCAATAACTGAACCCATGGCGTCTGTGAGGTAATAATACGTGGAACTTCCCTCAATTCGTTGCAACGGCTGGTCACCTGCATACACATAGGTCTGCAGCAGATTGGAATCTGCGTCCTCAATCGCCTGAGGGTTTTCATAGGCGCCCAAGACAGCAGGAGCCTTGAGGAAGCGCCTGATAGTAGAACCGTCGCTGGCCTGAATACGCCTGCCGGCGGCATCATACACATAGCTGATTGTGCTGCTGCCCAAATCCGCAGTGCTTAGCTGGCCGTCAAAGTTATAGCTCAAGTCAGCGTCCAGACCACTGCGCGTGATCCCGGCAACGCGGCCATCGCTGTTGTAGGTGTAGTTCTGGATCTCCCCGCCACTGGTGGACAACAGGCGATGCCCGGCACCATAGCTGTAGTTGGTGGTGCTGCCGTTCTGGATTCTGGCAGTCCGATTACCGACCAGGTCATAGTCATACGCAATGCTGCGAACCAGTGTATCCGTAGCATCGAAGAATCTTTCCTCAACTACACGTAGCGCTGTGTCATAGGAAAGTTCAACGTAGCTGTCGTCCAGCCAAGTGATACGACCTGGTTCGCCACCGATGTTCCTGTCGTAATGTACGGAGCTGATTACCGTTCCGGAACCGTTGCTATGGATAACTGCAGTGATCTGGTCTCGCAGATCGTATTCATAGTTGGTGGTGATGGCGTTCGGCAGAGTCCTGGAAATCAGCCGCCCTGCAGGATCATAAGTAAGGCTGGTTTCGCCTGCATTAGGATCCGTAATGCCGATAAGTCGACCCGCTGCATCATAGTCGTACTCAATGGTTTTGCTCTGACTGCCGTCACTGTTTATGACCGTCTGTGCAGTAACCCGGCCGACGCCGTCATACTGATACTGAATCGCTTCGCCGGTGCTGGAGCCCATCAGTTCCAGGTTTCCAGCCGCATCGTAGTCATACACAGCCGTACCCAGTGCATCGGTAGCCGTCAGCAGGTTGCCGTTGGCGTCCCAGCTGTAGCTGAAGGATTCACCGGTGGAGCGGCTGTCCTGGGTTAGTCGGTTCAGAGCATCATAGCTCAGCGTTTTGGTAGCACCTGAAGCCAGGGTAACTGAAGCTAGGTTACGGTTGCCGTTATAGGTCAGGCTCTTGCCGCTGCCGTCTGCAAAGGTCAGGGCAGTGACATCGCCAAAGTCATCGTAACTGAAACCGATACTTTCTCCCTCGGCGTCGGTGACGGTACTCAACCCGTCTGGACCGTAGCCATAAGTGGCCACTTCACCGGCCAGATCACTGGCCGTCTGTAACCGTCCCGACCCGTCATAAGTGAAGTTGCGAACCCGCCCGGCCTCATCGATGAATGACGTTGGTAAATCCGCGCCATCGAGGGACTCCGTAGGGACCAGGTAGGTCCAGCTACGTTGGCTACCGTCGGCATTGACGATACGGGTGATCAGGCCCTGAGGACTGGTTTCTGTGGTAACGGAGCGGCCGAGATCGTCGACTGAAGTCGCGCTGAGCGGCGTATAGGCGTATGACCAGCTTCTGCCTGAGGCGTCGGTCATCGTCTGTTGTCTGCCGTTAGGATAATAGCTGTATTCAGAACGCCCGCCTTCGGCATTAATGACAGCCAGCTTCCTACCGTTGCCGTCCAGTTCATAGCTGACCACCTCACCTAATGGATTGGTTTCCTGGATTAGCCTGCCTGCGGCATCATACTGATAAGAATGTCTGCCGCCGAGAGCGTCCACTTCTGCCGTGACTCTTCCTGCTGCATCATACTCCCAACTGACTCCCGAACCGTCTACCTGGGTAATGCTGTCCGGTGCTCCTTTGGCCGTCAGTGAACGTTCCATAGCAGGAATTGTGGAGCCTTCTATCGAGGTCCAACTGTCACCGAATCCATATTCATATTCGAAGGACAGGCCATCGCTGTAGCTGTAGGAGGTTTCACGTCCCATGGCATCGTAATCTATGGTTCCGGTAACTCCGTCGTGGGTATAGGAAGTTACTTTTCCTGCCGCATCGTGTACCAGGGTTGTAGTGGTGCCCTGATCATCGGTCAGGGAATTCAGCATACCGCCGCTGTTGTAGGCGAAATCCATTGAACCGAATGGACCGCTTTCACTGATCTGACGGCCATTGCTGTCATAGCTGAACTGGCTGATTATAAAACCGGATTCGGTTGCCATAGACAGCCGGTTACCGGTGCTGTCGTAGGTATTCACCACCTGCGCACCATTGGGACTGGTAACCGTCAGGGTATTACCACGGGCATCATAGGTATAGGTGGTGGTGAAGTCTGCCGGGTCCTCGCTGGGGCCATGAGGCTCCGTGTAGGTCAGCACGTTGCCGTTGGCGTCCCAGGTCCGGGTCGTGATATTGCCTTCCGGATCGGTGTGTTCAAGCAGGTTGCCGTCTGCGTCGTAGCTGAACAGGTGGGTATTGCCCAGTGCATCCGACTGGGAAATGACATTACCTTTTTCATCATAGACGTAGGTGATTGCCCTGCCGGTGGCGTCGATATTGGTCTGGGTCCGGCCAGCAAGATCGTAATCAGCGCTGGCGCAGCCATCAGGGTCACAGACCTGTGACAGACGACCGTCGGCATTGTATTCAAAGCTGCTGAGTTCACTGCCATCAGGAAGCGTGATGGATTTAAGGTGATTCAGGAAGGGTGCATCATAATACTGATAGGTGGTTTCCTGGGATAGCTGGTTGGTAAAGCCGGCCAGATTGTTGTCTGCGTCATAGGAATACTGCACGACATTGCCGAGTGGGTCCTGAATGGAAGCGATCCGGCCATTGCCGTCCCTGGAGAAAACCACACCTTGCCCGGCACTGTTGACAACGCCATTGGACGAAATGAACAACTGGTTACCATTGGCATTCTGTAGACGGCTGATGCCGGAGGTAATGTTCAGATCGAACACGCGCCCATCTGGGGTGGTCAGGCGGACATTCTCAGGCACCCAGGGTTCGCCGAAGCGATCATCACCCAGGTCGTAGGTGAATACATCCGTGCCATTCAGATAGAAAACGTTGTTGTTGCCCAGAGGTTGCAGGACAGCCCCGCCTGGTCCGCTGACCTGGAGAAACTCTGCCTGCCCCAGACAGCCGCCGGAAATCACACTACCGTAACCGGACAGGTTAATACGTGGACGGAACTGGTAAGACTCGGTTTCGCTCAGGCGAATATCTGTGGTGTGGTAAGCCTGTTCCACAGAGGTATAGCAGGGGATTTTGAAGAAACCGCCGGAGCTGGCCACGCCCCAGCCTTTGCCTGGGTCCCGGTTATTCTCGTACTCACCCTGGCGAACGCTGAGATTCCAGCCTACACCAAGATCACGCTGGCTCTTCACACGGCTGTCGTAAGTCCGTTCTATCACAATGGGAATGCCGGCCACGGGCACCGTCATGTCCACGAAGCTCAGTTGCACCACGCCCGGTTTCAACTGCCCTTCAATACGCACGTCAACGGAATCCTGGCTTTCCAGACCATTGAGATCTTCAGCCACTAACAACAAGGTATACAGGCCATTGGTCAACATACTGGGATCAAGACTGGCAAGAATGTCATTGGACACAGGCGCGTTTGCTGCAGCGAACTCGACAAAATCACCCGACCCGGCTTCGGCCAGTAGTAGTCGGTACCGGTACAGGTTGGTGTCGGTTACTGTGCCTATAACGTCAGTCAGCTCGAACACTTCGTCGCCATCTACCGGGGTATTGAGTGTTGCCACCGGCGGCGTGATATCAGCGGGAACACTGATACGCAGGTCAGCCTGTGCGCTACCAATAGCGCCGTTGGAACTCTGTACCTGGGCTTCCAGCAGATAGATACCTGAAGTGGTGGAACTAAAGGTGCCTGTTCCACCGGCATCCAAAGCCAACGGCTGGCCATTGATCATAAGGTTGTAGACAGGATTGATTGCGTCGGGAGCGGCCACCTGGATAGTGACGACTTCATCCGGCGCCACTATGTTGTCGGACAACACTATAGAGACAGACAAGTCCGCAATATCCTGAACCGTCACCGTAAAGCTCTGTTCGACGATATTGGCGCCGTCAGACACTTCCAGGGTGATGTCATGGGAACCGGTCTGACCTGCAACAGGTGTCCAGTCTATCAGTCCGCTTACCGCATTGATCTGCATTCCCGCCGGACTTTGGCTTAGGCTGAATACAAGCGGGTTACCCTCGGGATCAGAGGCCGTCACCTGATACAGATACTCTGTGCCTATATTCGCCAGGCTGGAAGGGGTGCTGGTGATTTCAGGAGGGTTGTTGACGGGTACGGGAACTGTTACCGCAAACGATTGTGTCGCTTCTCCGCCTTGTCCGTCGGTAACCGAAATCACAACATCATGATTGCCTGTCTGGGCCACGGTTGGCGTCCAGCTTATCAAGCCGTTCGTTGCATTGATGGTCATTCCGGAAGGGCTGGCAGTCAACTGGTAGCTGAGTGTATCTCCATCGCCGTCCAGAGCGTTTACGTCATACTCGTACAGTTGTCCCACAGTCGCAGCCGTGTCGGGAGATGACAGTATCTGTGGCGGTGTGTTGACCGGCACACTGGAGACCAGGAGGGTAAAGGACTGCTGTACGGCACCGCCGAGATGGTCGCTGACCTCCAGGTTGAAATCAACGCTGCCGGCATCTCCGACCTGCGATTGCCATTGCAGCAAGCCACTGCTGTTCAGTGATGCCCCCGTAGGGCCTGCCAGCAGATTGTAGGTCAGTGTGCGTGCTTCAGGATCGGTGGCTGCAATCTGGTAAAGGAACAGATTGCCTTCAGTGATTTCCGCTGCTGGCGTGCTGGTAATTGAAGGCGCCTGATTTGCCGTGACCGTCAAATCAAAGGATTGCTCCTGATAAGCTCCCCACTGATCTTCCGCCCGAATTGTCAGGGCATGTACATTCACGTCTGCAGGGCTGGTTGTCCAGCTCAGCAGGTTACCACTGATGCCGGCTCCGGCAGGGCCTGAGATCAGGCTGTAGCTGATGCTGTCGCCCTCGGGGTCAGTTGCGATAATGGCATAGGTAAACTCGTCAGCTTCCAGGACACTGGCCTCTGGCGAGGAAGTAATGTTCGGTGCCTGGTTGCCCGCCGGGGCGGCCAGGACGGTGAGGACATAATTCTGGGTAACGACATTAGAGGCGTCATTCACCTGAATCTGAATCGGATGGTCTCCGACATCACCAAGCGTTGGCATCCAGCTCACCAGGCCTGCCGGGGTGATAGACATGCCTGCGGGCGCTGTTGTCAGGGCATAGGACAGCGGATCGTTTTCCGGATCTGAGGCTATGACCTGATAACTGTATGCAAGGTCACGTACTGCTTCTGTGACAGATGAGCTGGTGATCGCAGGGGATAAGTTGGGAGGCGCTACAACTGTTATCTCAAATTGTTGTGTGGTGGTGCCGCCAAAGCCATCATCCGCCGCCAATTCTACAGCTTGAAGGCCAAGCTGTCCGGCATCTGGTGTCCAGGTAACCAGACCTGTCGGGTCAACTGCCATGCCGGCAGGAGCGACAGGCAGAGACCAGATGAGGGGGTCGTCTTCGGCATCGATCGCTGTGGCCTGATAGCTGTATTCAACGCCGATAGTTGCATCTAGTAGCGGAACAGACTGAATTTGCGGCGCAGTATTGTCGCGGGTGACGGTCAGGACGAAATTCTGGATGTCGCTCAGATCTCCGGCATCTATTACCTGAACGCTCACATCGAAATCACCTACCTGAGTGCGGTCTGGAGTCCAGGTGATCAAGCCGGAATTCGCATCAATTTCCATATTCTCCGGATACACCAACAAGCTGAACTCTTTGGTGTCGCCAGCGTCCGGGTCGTCTGCTGTCACTGCGTAACTGTACTCCGCCAGGGTAACGGCAGTAGTTACCGGAATCGATGTGATGCTGGGAGCGCGATTCGGCTCTTCCACCGTAATCACATAAGTCTGTTCGTCAAAAGTTCCCTGTTCATCAGTGGCTCTCAGGGTCACTGTTTGATCCGGGCCATCGCCGAACTGCGGCAGCCATTGCAACAACCCGGAGGCGGGGTCTAAGGTCATTGTGGCAGGGCCGCTTACCAGGCTGTAGGTCACACTGTCACCGGCATCGACGTCGAAAGCGTGGGCAGCGTAGGTATATTGCTGACCTACAGAAATATGTGTGATAGGTGTGCTGTCGAACTCCGGGGCATCATTGGTATTCTCAACGCTTAACGTATAGCTCTGAGTTGTCGACAGGCCTTCGTTATCCGCAACGGTAATAATAATGTTGTGGTTACCGACGTGATGATTGGCAGGAGTCCAGCGAACGACGCCGGCGGCATCGATCGTCATGCCCATGGGGGCAAATGACAATTCAAACGAGAGAGGCTGGCTTTCCGGATCAGTTGCCGAAATGGCATATTCGTACAGCTCGTCTTCAATCGCAGCGGTGACAGGTGCAGATTGAATGAGGGGTGGCAAGTTGGGCGGTTCTGGACGAAATCGGCTTGCCGTAGTGGTTGAAGCCACCAGGGATTCGCAATATTCAACGCCTGAAGCATCCGCTTCCTTGACCTGATAGTAGTAGGTAGTACCGGCGGCTACATCACGATCCCCATAGGTGGAATAACGGGATGTTGTTGACGCAATGGCCTCAAATGGGCCGGTTTCGCTAAGGGAGCGATAAACCACATAATGGTCGGCTCCGGTGTCTGTCCAGGTAACCGAGATTTTACTGCGTGATCCTCTGGCACTTAGCTCGGTAACACAGCTGCGAACGGTGATAAGGTCTGCAGAAGTGGTGCTCGCAAGAAAGGGAACATAGGATTCAAAATCGTATTCACCTTCTATGTCACCGGTGACGGTCATGTCGAAAACCCGGCTTTCACCAATAGACACGTCAGTGCAGCCGTTAGCACTGGCGCAGCTGAATTTGACACTGATATCGGCAGGGACGTTGCGTGCCTTCAGGTCAAGATCTACAAATTCTGTCGCATGTTCGACCGCATTGAGAATCGCCTCTACAGTAGCATCTTTGCCGGTAACGTTATGGGCGATTAAACCGTGTGTGGCGTTAACGATGGCCGAAGCTTCACTGCGGGTATCTATACCGGAATTGGTATTCCTTGTATTGATTGCGGCGACGATCACCCGATTGTCATTTAATGCAGTGATAACTTCATTCAGATCGACCGTGGTGGTATGGGATTGGACATCGCCAAACCAGATGATCAGTTTGATAGAGTCTTCGCGCCAACCGAATTGATATCCACTGGCAAATCCAAGGTCAGTACTACCGACTCCATCAGTGGCAGCTCCATTAGTGGCCAGTTGCTGTAGTGCGAAAAAATTGGCTTCTGGGGAATCACCACCGCCACTGGCGATCCACTTGTCTATTGCTGCCTGCACATCGTCTTTGGACTCGGTAACCGGTTGCAGCAATTTGAGTGCTCTGGAAATTTTGGAGGCGTTGTTGCCGCCATACTCCCTGGGATCTCCAAAGTAAGCGGCAACGCCATAGGCAATATCAATATCCTGAAAGCGAGGATCACCACCGGAGATGGCATCAAGAATAAACTGAGCGTTATTCCTGACATTGCCAATGGCCCCCCCCATACTGCCGGTGTTGTCTGCTAGGAAATACACATCTATCCGGCTGGCTGCAGGACCTAAACCGTCCAGAGTCACCTCACGCGGAACCGTGACGGTCTGGCCTTTGGCAATGGTAGTGTGGAATGACGAGGGGTTAATACTGGATGCCCGGGCAGTGGGCAGGATAGACGAAGACAAAAAGGCCATCACCAGCAGCCCGCGTAGCGCAGCGCGTGTGAACATGAGAGTTCCTCCCTGAGGTATTGTTTTTTAGGCGGTGCGGTTTTTGCGACGGAACAGCAATAAGAAAGGTACTGCGGCCCCAAACAACACCAGAGTGCTGGGGGCTGGTAAGACGACTGGAGAGTCCGATTGATCTAAAGAGCCGTTGAAGAAAAAGGAAAAATCGGAGTCGGGATCGGTATGCTGAATGCCGCCGATGTTGTCCAGGCTGATTTCCAGAGTGGCCTCAATCCAGCTATCGTTAAGGAAAGAGCCGAAATCAAATCCAAGGGCGAAGGAAACATCTTCAGGATTGCCTGAGTCAACGGCATTGAAATTATCCAGACTGCCGGCTTCGAGGTTATCGTAGATATCGCCAAACACATATCCGGGTTCGTCGATTTCCCAACTGGTGGCAGATGTATTGCCGATAAAGCTGGCGTATTCATTGAAAAACGTATTGATGCCGAAATCGATATCGGCGTTCAGGTAAGCGAACAGGACAAAGTTATCTAATGTCGCCCCTGATTGGTTTTCAACGCGCCAGGTGACCGTCCCGAGATTGTTACTGTCCAGATTATTAGCAAAGGAAACCTGTAAACCAACGTCATTAAAAGTGGAATAGATATGCCCGATCTGGAGATCTGCGGCTGCCCCTGACCAACCGGTTGAGTAGGAGAAGAGTCCGAATTCTTCAATATCAATGATGGCTGCCTGTGAAGTGACAGGAAGCAATGAGACGAGTAAAAACAGTGAGGTGAGACGGCAATACATGGCAACAATTCCTTATAACCAATTGCAAACGTAACAAAATCTAACAAATTAAAATGACGATTTAAATACGGAGATTAAAAAATATTTACCTTGCTGTTAGTTAAATTTTTTTTCAGCGTGAAAAATATCTCTAACACTTACCCTATATGGCCTAATTCGAATGTTATAGATATGTGGTCTGGTAGAAATGGAACTTGTGAAGGGTGAATCTACGTTCTTGTAATGGGGTATAGAAGGACATTCCGCCGAGTTTAATTCTGATAGGCAAAACTCAGAGGAATTGCTTGTCCATTGATCAGTTCAGGTCAATAAGAGCTTGGACTATGGGAAGCTATTCGGGGCTACTCTTCGGTATACTGGCAGCAGTATGATGCATTCAATCTGTACCAATTGGATGAGAATTGTTCACCTCAGTCCCAAGGCCATAAAGATCAATGACTCAGTCACCCATTGCCTTTGATAACACCTATATAAAGCTGCCTGACCGGCTTTACAGCCTAATGCAGCCGACGCCGGTGCCTAAGCCTGCATTGATAAGGGCCAACCCTGAGTTGGCAGCACAGTTGGGGATAGATCCAGAGTGGTTTGCTTCTGAAAATACTGTACAAGTGTTCTCCGGCAATGTTTTAGCTGAGGGTTCGCAACCCATAGCAACGGTTTATTCCGGGCACCAATTCGGTAACTGGAATCCGCAATTGGGGGATGGGCGTGCCATTTTGTTGGGAGAGGTTATCGCAACTAACGGGCAGCGCTACGATATTCAGCTGAAAGGATCAGGGCAGACCCCCTATTCCCGTATGGGGGACGGGCGCTCTCCCCTGGGGCCGGTACTTCGGGAGTATATTGTCAGCGAGGCCATGGCAGCCTTGGGGATTCCCACCACTCGTAGTCTGGTGGCGGTGGCGACAGGGGAGAAAGTAGTACGAGAACAGGTTTTACCCGGTGCCATCCTGACCCGGGTTGCACGCAGTCATATCCGGGTCGGGCACTTTCAGTACTTTGCCGCCCGTGAGGATCTGGAAGCGGTACGGATGCTGGCAGACCACGTGATCGAGAGGGACTTTCCTGAGGTCGGGGAGGCCGATAATCCCTACGCAAGGCTATTGGAACTGGCAATCACACGTCAGGCAAATTTAATTGTCCAATGGCAATTAGTGGGCTTTATTCACGGGGTGATGAATACCGACAATATGTTGGTGTGTGGGGATACTATCGACTACGGTCCCTGTGCCTTTATGGATACCTATCATCCTGATACCTGCTTTAGCTCCATCGACCATGGCAAACGCTATGCCTATAAGAACCAACCGCCAATAGCACACTGGAATCTGTCCTGGTTGGCTCAGTCGTTACTGCCGCTGATCGATAGCGATATGGAGCTAAGTGTCGCCGTCGCGCAGCCGATACTGAATGGCTTTGCCCCACAGTACCAGGCGGCCTACACCCTGGGGTTGCATCGTAAATTCGGGTTTGCCGATGTCAGTGAGGAAAGCTCGAAATTTGTGCAAAACTTTATGGCGCACATGGCCCAGGAGGGTGTGGACTTTACCCTGACATTTCGTCATCTGGCAGATATTGTCTGCGGTTCAGAGAGCCCTCAGTCTGCGGTCACTTACCAACTTCCTGACAGCTTTGAACCGTTACTCGATCAGTGGCGTGAACTGCTCACCCAACAGACTATTGATGAGGTAAAAGTACAGCAGCAGATGTATGCCACCAATCCAGCCTATATTCCCCGTAATCACCTGGTGGAAGCGGCGATTGATACTGCCCAGTCATCCGGTGATCTGCGACCTTTCCACCGGCTGATTGATGTACTGGCCGCCCCATTTGAGCATCATCCTGATAATGAAGATCTAACCCGGCCGCCGGAACCGAGTCAGGTGGTTCATCAGACGTTTTGCGGGACTTGAGCGTGGTTATATCTAAAGTGCGTGGTTACAAAGGTTCGACAATAAAAAGAACGACGCTACAGGCGGTTCAGCCCAAACGTTCGTCTTAATATAAAGTCCAGCCATCGTGCGGGAATCCAGCGCTTTAACAGGGGCAGGCTGAATCCGCCGTAGCCGATACGTTTAATCGCTGGTGGGTGAGGTTGCTGAATGACCCTGACCACCTCAGCGACAAATTTTGCCGTGGGTGTTGGATTCTGCTTTGAAGCCCTTGCGCGTTTTTCGATAAAGGAACGGATCGGACTATAGATGGATTCCTGTGGCAGGGTCGTCGCCAGATTTTTCTCGGCATTGTTGGCAAACTCAGAGGCAATCGCTCCCGGTTGAATGGTGACTACTTTAATACCGAAAGGTTCCAGCTCGATACGCAAGGCATCGGACAAGGCATGCAACGCCGCTTTGGTGGCGCAGTAAGCGCCGGAAAACGGGGTCACCATAATGCCGGAAACACTGCCGATATTAACTACCCTTGCCTGTGGGCTCTTACGCATTAAGGGTAGCGCAGCTTGAATAAGTTCCAGAGGTGCAAAGACATTAGTGTCGAATTGTCGGCGAACTTCTTCCATCGGCATTTCCACTAAAGGCCCCATAGCTCCGTAACCGGCATTGTTGACGAGCAGATCCAGACGTCCTTGTTGTTTCTCAATAAGTTCCATTGCTGAGGAAATATGTGTCGGGTCATTGACGTCCAGCTGAACATGTATCAGGTTTTCCGTCTCCAGAGATTTCTGTGCCTGAACACGACGGGCGCCCGCATAAACCACCCATTCCTGCTGCAACAGCTGTTTAACCAGTTCATGGCCGATGCCGCTGGAGCAGCCGGTGATTAGTGCGATTTTAGTACTCATGCTTTACAGGGATACTCAAAGTGAATGATCCGGTTGCCAGTTCTTCCCAACTGATTTTCCGTGCCTGGCCATATTGATCCACGAAGTCAGTCAGGTAGGGGGGTTAAGACAATGTCCGTTTAATGGCTTTATGCTCATCCTCATTACAACCGAGCTTCCAGTAGCTGGATATGTAAAGGTCATTTTTATCCAATTGAGGTTGCGCTCGAAAGTGATCTCGCAATTTGCGCATGCTGCCGAGTTCACAAGCACTCCATACCGAGGGGCGCCCATTTAACCAAGGCAGTTGTGTCACTTTTTCGAATAAGAGGTCGTTGTTCACGCCGGGGTGGGGATTGATTACCCAGTGAATGTCGATATTCTCCGGAGGGTTAAGGTCCTGAATGTCTGCCTCACTGATCACTTCAATAGCAACATAACCCCTGGCGTTATCAGGAAGCTGTTCAATGTTGACGCTGATAGCCGGTAGTGCCGTCATATCGCCGACTATCAGAAACCAATCGGCTGCAGTGTCTACCAGCTTTTTAGGCCCAGGGCCGCCCACCAGAATTCGGCTGCCGATATCCGCCTCGATAGCCCAGGTTGCAGCAGGCCCGCCGTCTGCGTGGATTACGAAATCAATGTCGATCTCCTGCTCGCGCTGGGCGCGAACCGTATAGGTTCGCATAAGCGGACGTGATTCACTCTCGCGGGGAAATAGCAGTTTCACGTAGGCACTTTCCTGGTCTGAAGGAAAGTCTTTCATGTCGGCACCTCCAAGGGTGATGCGCAGCATATTGGGGGTAATCGTTTGTTTGCGAACCAGGGTAAGCTCGCGTACTTTTGGGCTGGTCATTGGCTGTCCTTTAAATCCGGGTTAGAGGGGCGATTTGACGACTGTCTGTATGTGTTTGATCCCACAATTACAGCTCCAGGTTTTCCGACATGGCATTGGCCAGTTTGATAAAAACTTTGACTTCTTCAACACCAAGGCCGTCTGCCATGCGTCTTCCGGCCAGACTCTCAATCTCTTTTATGGTTTTAACTGTGGCTGAACCTTTGTCCGTCAGGCTCAGAATCTGACTGCGGCGGTCTTCAGGGTGTGCCTGCTTATCTATCAGGTCTTCCGCCAATAACTCCTTGATCAGCCTGGTCACCTGGGCTTTATCACGTTGCAGTCGCGTCGCAATAACCTGAGCGGTACAGTCATCCAGGCCGTTACTTCTGACACGGTTAATAACCTTCAGGGTGCGCATGTGTGAAATGGTTAACGGCAGTTTCGCTTCCTGATAAGCCTGACGTAAAGCCCGCTTATAGGCATGTAACAGACGATGAAGCGCATCGCCGATATTGGTTTCAGTCATGAGGTTTCAGGCATATAGTTGATAAAGTCAACCATATGGTCGTTTGTTGATAATGTCAACTAATTTGACTGCTAAGAAAAATCAGCATTCCCACCTATGCTCAGGTAAGGGGAGGCAGGGTCCAGCGATAGCGCAGTTTCCGGCGTGCACCATGCTCGTAGGCGGGATCCTGCTTGGGCACTGTCACCTGTTCCAGAAAACAGGCTCCGAGTTTTTCGATGACCCGAATTGAGGGCCGATTATCCGGATTCACCGTGATGATGACGCTCTCATATAGTTGACGTACCAATGGCGACAGGGCCCTGCAGGCCTTGTAGGCCAGTCCGAGACCCCGGAAGGGTTTGCGGACTTCATAGCCGATATGCCCGGCGACAAAGCGTATATGGGAGGTGTCGCCGACTTTAAAACTGATGTGGCCGACATCTTTATGGGCAAAAATGATTTTAAAGCGATGCGAGGGAACCAGGCCCCGTGTCGGATCTCCAGGGATTGTTTTGTGGTATCGAAGCGTTACATCTTCAAAGGTAAGTTCCGCAGGAATAGCTGCGGGTAAGAGTACTGCGGAATCTCTATTACCTTGCGGATCTTGCAGGCCAGTCAAAATAGATATCCTTCAAATCGTAAGATTGCCGTTCAGGCTATCGTGACCTGGTCGGATAAATAAACGTCCTGCAAAGCGTTCAATAGTTTAATGCCCTCTTGCACCGGCTTTTGAAATACCTTGCGACCGGAGATCAGACCCGAGCCTCCGCCCCTTTTGTTGATAACGGCTGTGCGTACGATCTCGTGATAGTCATCGGTGCCTGAAGCACCACCTGAGTTGATCATGGAGGCACGGCCCATGTAGCAATTAGCGACCTGATAGCGTGCCAGGTCGATGGGGTGGTCTGTCGTCAATTCGTTGTAGACTTTCGCGTGGGTCTTGCCGAAATTCAGTGCCCGGTAGCCGCCGTTATTTTCCGCCAGTTTTTGCTTGATGATGTCCGCATCGATCGTTGCGGCCAGATGGTTGGCCTGGCCGGTAAGGTCTGCCGCGACATGGTAATCAACACCGTCTTTCTTGAAATTGGCATTACGCAGGTAAGCCCAGAGAATGGTCACCAGGCCCAATTGGTGGGCATGTTCAAAGGCTTCGCTGATTTCCTGAATCTGTCTGCGACATTCAGGGCTGCCGTAGTATATGGTAGCGCCTACTGCCACGGCACCCATATCGAAGGCCTGATCGACACTGGCAAACAGCGTTTGATCTGCAATGTTGGGGTAGCTCAGCATTTCGCTGTGATTGAGCTTAACGATAAAGGGAATCTTGTGGGCATAACGCCGGGATACCGAGTTTAGCACGCCCAGAGTGGATGCCACGGCATTGCAGCCACCTTCCATGGCCAGCTCGACAATTTTCTGCGGGTCAAAATAAATGGGGTTAGGCGCAAAGGAAGCCGCCCCCGAATGCTCCACGCCCTGGTCCACAGGCAGGATGGAAAGATAGCCACTTCCTTGCAGCCGGCCATGATCAAACAGTGCCTGCATATGCCTTAGCACGGCAGGTTTGCGATTCTTCATCGCCACTACCCGGTCGACAAAATCAGGCCCCGGTATGGTCAGAGATTCTTTCGGGATGCCTTGGCATTGGTGGGTCAATAAGGATTCGGCTTCTTCCCCTAGGATCTGTTCAATATTGCTCATGGATGTAATCTCCCCTTTCTCTGGATTTTTCGTCGAGAGTCATGGATACAGTACGGTGACTATCATAATGGTAGCTGATATGCACCGCTTTGTAAGAGGAGTCGGACTGTTGTCGTAACCGGGACTGTCCAATTTAACATAAGGCATCCTGAATGCTGCTTGAGTAACTCTGCACTGACAAAACCCCGTGAAGCCCTTATCATTGCCCTCCAGACCTAAATTTGAGGCCAAAGCATGACCGATTCCCCTGTACGCCTGACTGAATATAGTCACGGTGCTGGCTGTGGTTGCAAGATTTCACCCAAGGTACTGGATAAGATTCTGGTATCTCAGCTCAATCTGCCAGACTTTGCTCAGTTACTGGTAGGCAACAGCAGCAAGGACGATGCGGCGGCTTATGACCTGGGCAACGGGCAGGTGGTGCTGAGTACCACCGATTTTTTCATGCCGATTGTCGATGATCCATTCGATTTCGGCCGCATCGCCGCCACCAATGCTATTAGCGATATCTATGCCATGGGCGGCCGGCCACTGATGGCCATTGCGATTCTTGGCTGGCCGATCAACAAGCTGTCGACCGAAGTGGCACAGCAAGTCGTTGATGGCGGTCGCCAGGCGTGCGCAGATGCTGGAATACCTTTGGCCGGTGGTCATAGTATCGATGCTCCAGAGCCTATTTTCGGACTCGCAGTGACAGGCCTGACCAGTCGCCAACAGCTCAAGCAGAATAACCTCGCCCAGGCCGGAGACCTGCTTTACCTGACCAAGCCTTTGGGAATCGGCATTCTTACCACGGCGCAAAAGCAGAAGAAACTCAAAGTTGAGCACACCCATTTGGCGCGCGACATCATGTGTAGACTCAACAGCGTTGGTGCTATGGCCTCGACGCTTGAGGGAGTCACCGCGATCACGGATGTGACCGGGTTCGGCCTGATGGGGCACCTGCTGGAAGTCTGCGAGGGCAGTAAGGTTCAGGCAGCCCTGGATGCGAGTGCCGTGCCGGTGATCCCGGAAGCACTGGATTATCTGGCACTGGGTTGCGTGCCAGGCGGGACCGGTCGTAATCTGGATAGTTACGGACATAAGCTGGCACCGATGGCAGAGCGTCTGCAGCACCTCTTGTGTGACCCTCAAACCAGTGGTGGACTGCTGATAGCCGTGCGACCAGACCAGGCGCATGCCCTGGAAGCCCTATTGATCGAACAGGAGCTTCATTCGCTCTGTATCGGTCAGCTTGAACGCCGCGATGGAGAACACGCGATAAGAGTCGGAGGGGATGTGAATGGGGCAACCGTTGATGAGGTCATGCTGTGAGCCGTCCCGATGCCCAATCTGACCCTAAGGATTTCCTGTCGATCTTTCTGAATGATGTTCCGATGATCGATACCCGCTCGCCGGTGGAGTTTGAAAAAGGCGCTTTTCCGACCAGCGTCAGTTTGCCGTTGATGACTACTGAAGAGCGAGCTCGGGTGGGCACCTGTTACAAGCAGCATGGACAGGCCGTCGCCATTGAGCTGGGCCACAAACTGGTGAGTGGCGAGGTCAAAGAGCAGCGGGTTGGCGCATGGGTCGATTTTGCCCGGCGTCATCCACAGGGGTATCTGTACTGCTGGCGCGGTGGCTTGCGCAGTCAGATTTGCCAGCAGTGGATGCGTGAAGCCGGATGCGACTATCCCCGTATCGGCGGCGGCTACAAGGCCATGCGCCGCTTTTTGATTGACGAGTTTGAACGTATTTGCGCGCAACAGACGATGCTGCTTTTAGGCGGGCGCACGGGCTGCAATAAGACAGCCATGATTGAGGAACTGCCGCAAGCAGTGGACTTGGAGGGGCTGGCCAACCATCTTGGCTCCAGTTTTGGTCGCCGTCCCGGTGGCCAGCCGACGCAACTCAGCTTTGAAAATGCATTGGCCGTTGCCATGTTGAAGGCAGAGCAGCAGGTGGAGAGCACAGGTCAGCCGATCCTGCTGGAAGATGAGGGCAGGCTGGTGGGGCGTTGTGCCTTGCCACCGCTATTATTGCAGGCCATGGGAAGCTGCCCGATTGTGCTGCTCGAGGTGCCACTCGAGGAGAGGGTTGAACACAGCTATCGCAACTACATTCTTAACAAACAGGATGAGTGGCAAAGGCAACTAGGCGAGGGTGCTGGTTTCGACACTTTCGCAGAAGATCTAACCCAGTCGCTCTACAGGGTACGTAAGCGTTTGGGAGGTGTTCGCTACCGCGAAATAGCTGACTTGCTGGATAAAGCATTGGCAGCCCATCGCAAGGGCGATTCAGGCCTGCATCTCGAATGGATTCGACAACTGTTGGTCAACTACTACGACCCCATGTACGACTACCAGCTGAGTAAGCGGACAGACCTTATAGTTTTTCGGGGAGACCGGGACGCAGTGGGCGAATATCTCAGATCTGAAAAACTGACATCAAAAAGCTTAACCTCAATCAGCCTTGCAACAAAAACACGCGAATGTAATTTATAACCATATATCCGACCATTTTTCAGGGAGTCCCCATGTCGATATTGCACCGCCTTTCATTAAGTTACCTGCTGGCTCTGGCGTTACTGATGCCAGCATTGGCCCAGGCCGAAACCTTCGTTTTCACTGCCATTCCGGACCAGGATGAATCCCACCTGGAGCAGCGTTTCGGCAAGGTGGCAGTCTACCTTGGTGAGCAGTTGGGCGTTGACGTCAAGTATATTCCGGTCAAATCCTACGCAGCGGCAATCACTGCATTTCGCAACAATCAGGTGCAGCTGGCCTGGTTCGGCGGTCTCTCCGGGGTGCAGGCACGTCGTCTGGTACCGGGCTCCGAAGCGCTTGCCCAGGGCTTTGAAGACCAGCTGTTCAAAACCTATTTCATTGCCAATAAGACGGCCGCAATCGAACCGTCCGAAACCCTGCCTGCGGCTATTAAAGGCAAGACCTTTACCTTCGGCTCCAAGGGTTCTACCTCGGGTCGCCTGATGCCGGAGTTCTACCTGCGCGAACAGTTCAATGCGGCTCCACAGGATATTTTTTCCCGGGTGGGCTTTTCCGGTGACCACAGTCGTACTATTGCCCAGGTGCAGGCCGGTGCTTATCAGATTGGTGCGGTGAACTATTCTGTCTGGGAGAGTGAATTGGTCGAAGGTAAGATCGATGAGAGCAAGGTTCAGGTGATCTGGACTACACCTACCTATCCTGATTATCAGTGGAGTATCCGTGGCGATGTAGATCAGCACTTCGGTACTGGATTTAAAGCCAAGGTCCGCGAAGCACTGCTGAATATGAACGATCCTGATCTGCTGGCCAGTTTCCCGCGCAAGCGCTTTGTCCCAGCAGGTAATGACGATTACGCCCCGATAGAAGCCACGGCGAAATCGATCGGCCTGTTGGATGAGTAATGAGATATCTTACCGATGATCGAGCAGATGAATGACTAGCGCCATGGCTCTGTTTCAACTGTCCAACAAGTCCTTGCACTATGGTGAGCAGCGGGTGTTGGATGACATCACCCTGACTATCCGCCAGGGCGAGAAGGTGGCGTTGCTTGGTCCGTCTGGAGCCGGTAAGTCAACACTGTTGAATCTTCTATACCAGCAGCAACCACTTTGCAGTGCGTTGCAACCTCAGGGAGGCGGTCTGGTGGATCTATTGTCGGTCTACCAGAATATCTTTATTGGAGGGCTGGACAGGGTCGGGGCTCTGGCGGCACTGTGGAATCTGTTGTACCCCTTGCGGAAACAAAAGCTTGCCATCATTGAACTGGTAAAACAGTTGGGGCTGGAGGAGAAGTTGTGGCAGTCGGTGGATCGACTGTCCGGTGGCCAGCGACAACGAGTGGCCATCGGTCGCGCCCTGTTCCGTCAGCAGCGGGTATTTTTAGGGGATGAGCCGGTGTCGTCGGTCGATCCGGTACAAGCTCAATTGCTGCTGGAATATGTTCTCAAGCAGCATGAAACTGCTGTAGTTTGCCTGCACAATCGGCACCTGGCGCTGAATCATTTCGATCGTATTATCATACTGCGTGAAGGACGTCTCTGTTGTGATTGCCCGGCGGATGCCATGAGCAGTGAGCAACTGGATGCGTTCTATCAGCAGGAAGAATCGTCTGCTCCCGATATTTCAACCAGCACACCTGAGAGTGAGGGTTGGGTCATACGGACTTCATGATTGTCGTTCGCCGCTTTCTGTTTCATCGGGACTCCAGTGCCCGCAGGCTCAATAGTGTCTGTCTGTTGATGATCGGTGCGGCGCTGTTGGCACTGACGGGTGTCGATTTCCAGGTTTATGCCGTCGATCCCTGGCAGGAACTTTCCCGCATTGGTCTGGGTCTTTTAAAACCCGGCTGGAATGACCTGTCATCGTTATTACGAGCGTTGGCGCATACCATTGCCTTTGCCCTTTTGGCCGTCGCACTGGCAGCGCCGCTGGGGCTGCTGCTAGCGATGGTGTTCCGCTGGTTGCCGGTCCGGCTGTTGTGTGCGGCCGTGCGTTCGGTGCATGAGTTGTTCTGGGGGTTGATCTTTATGCAGCTGTTCGGGATCAGCGCCACCACCGGCCTGTTGGCGATAATCGTGCCTTTTACCGGTGTGTTCGCCAAAGTCTTTGCCGAGATCTTTGACCAACAGTCATCGCAACCAGCGCTGACCGTGCCACCTTCGGCGGGAGCTCTGAAGCGCTATCTGTACACGTTGATACCCCAATCCTGGTCGGCGCTGTTGAGCTATACCCGCTACCGTTTCGAGTGTGCACTACGCTCCAGCGCTATCCTGGGCTTTATCGGCCTGCCGACGCTGGGCTTTCATCTGGATACGGCGTTCAAACAGGGCCAATACAGTGAAGCCGGTGCCATGCTATGGGCATTTTTGTTATTGATTGCCACTATCCGTTTCTGGCTGCGTCCATGGCTGATCATACTCTACCTTATCGCCGCAATATGGTTGCTGCCGGAGACGGTCGGTTTCAGTGGTGGCGGTTCTCTGTGGCATTTTATTAGTGTGGATATCTGGCCAACGGCACTGCGGGAAGGAAACTGGACCGGTTTGCAGGACTGGTGTCGGCTGATGTTCAGCGAGCAGGTGTGGCCGGGCCTGGTGCAGACACTATTGCTGACCCAGATCGCGGTAGTACTAACCGGTGTGGTGGTGCTGGCCACTTATCCATTTGCTGCCCAAGTGCTGTCCGGTCCCGTGATGCGCTGGCCAGGACGATTCCTTCTGCTGGTACTGCGCTCCACACCGGAGATGGTGTTGGCATATATATTATTGCTGTTGTTCGGCCCCTCCGGCCTGCCTGTTGTGCTGGCCCTGGCTCTGCACAATGGCGGTTTGATTGCCTTTCTGGTGGCTAACGCCAGTGACGCTGAACGCAAGAGCCTGTTGTCTCGACCTGACGACCCCACCGGCTTTAAACGTTATGCCTATGTGGAAACCCCGCGTCGATTTCCGGCCATGCTGGCGTTTTTGTTCTACCGTTGGGAAGTCATCCTCCGGGAAAGCGCCATCATGGGCATCCTCGGTGTCGCGACCCTCGGCTTTTACATTGATTCGGCCTTTGAGGAGATTCGTTATGATCGGGCGTTTCTACTGATTGTGGTGACGGCGCTTTTAAATATGCTGGTAGATAGCCTGTCGCGCCGATTGCGGACGATCTTTCCGCAGCATTAACTCCCACTCCTCGATGGAGGCCGGTCTTTCATTAAAGTCATTGAGTAGGTCTCCACAGTTTCGTTATCCTCAGTCCTGAAAATAACAAAGGGAGGGAAATTCTTCGCCCCCCCCATTTGGAGATATAAGATGGATAAACCCCTTGCCGGCAATCGGGGACGGGTCGAGCATCGGGCATGCTGATGCTGGAGCGGGTCTCTGCTCGGGTTGCTATATCAATCTCTGATAGGGACAACCAATACCGGAATGTGACTGGTATGAATGACTTTGTTGGCACTGGATCCCATCATGAATTGGCCTATTCCAGAATGGGTACGGCTTCCCATCACAATGAGGTCAGCTTTTTCCTGCTCTGCCACATCCAGAATCACTTCTTCGATTTTTCCGGTTTTGACCATGATTTTCGTTTCCAGGTCCCGGTCTTCGTCAGTTAGTTCTTCGTCATGAAATTTCTGGATTCTGTCGCGCATTTTTTCCGTCATTTTCTGTACGCTATCTGTAAAAATCTGGTTAAGTTCCTCCTCAGAAACATAAGAACTCACCAAGGATTTTGCCGTACCACTAATGGACTCCAATACATGAAGGTAGATGATTCGAGCTTTTTGGCCGGAAGCAACTGCGGCAGCCATTTTAATGGCCGGCCGAGTGTGATTGCCAAGGTCTGAGGCATATAAGATGGTTTTGACTTTAGGTAGCATGGTGGATGTCTCCTGCTGCAGTAGATGTATCTAGGATAGCGGAATCAGAGTCACCTCAAGCTGATCCACGTCAGGTTGTTCAGCAGGTTAAGCAGCGACATCTACCTGGAAGATATATTCCTGGTCCCAGTGAAAAACGTTATTGCCCTCGTGAATCTGTCGGCTGCGTTTGGAAACCAGCCCCCAAGCCATCATTAGTTCAATGGATTCCATCACCTCCAGTATGGATTCGGCACCAAAAAATGCCGCCAGTTCAGTTTCATTTTTTGCACCTCGTGACAGTAATTCAAGTATTTGTGATCTCATAACGGCCTTCCCTTAGATGGTTTTTGTGGTCTTCAGATAAGGAGTATGGCGGGGAAATCTGCAGATCTTCTGGGGGAATTATGGCGAATAGTGACTGCCCTAGAGGGAGTTGGAAATTGGTGTTGAGTGTGCTGTGTAAATTAATATGACGGCATGCTCTTTCCAATATCTACGCCCAGTGTTTTGATAGCCATGATGATTCGCCTCCGTTGGGTTTGGTTACCTTCATCCTATATGTAGGATTGGAGGCGAGTCATCTCATTACACCTGACCCTGAGCAGCTTTTTATACCGTCAACTGCGTGTTGTTCGAATTACAGAGGAGTAAAAATTTGTTTAAAGGACTTAACGAGCGGTTCATCAATCATCAGGTAAGCGACACAGACCTTATCGAGCTCTCTGCCATTCGTTTGCAGTTGGCCCCGGTCAAAGGCATGTTGGAGGGGCCTCAGGCACGTGATAGTTTTGATCAGATGATGGAGATAACACCTGTCGCCGCAGGAGTGAAGTATCAAGCAGAGACCGTGGGCGGTGTACCCGGTACCTGGTGTCGACTAAAACAACCGAAATCGAGCGCGGTCATCCTCTATCTGCACGGGGGTGGCTATGTTGTCGGTACCGCAAACGCGTACCGGCACTTGGCCGGGCAGTTCGCCGCCAGAACCGGCCTGGATGCATATGTCGCGGACTATGGGCTTGCGCCCGAACACCCGTTTCCCACAGCACTTAACCACGTAAAAGCTGTTTATGTCGGGTTGGTTGAGGCCGGGTATCGGCAGATTGTGGTCGTAGGTGATTCCGCAGGAGGTGGACTTTCACTTTCACTGGCGGCCTGGATCAGTGACGACCCGAACTCGGTACATGGGATTGCGCCAGCCTGTTGCGCAATCATGTCTCCATGGACTGACCTCACTCTAACAGGCGATAGTCACGAAGCGCTAGCCGAAGAAGAGTTGTTTCTGACACGCGCTGGCCTGGAGGCCTTGGCGTATCATTACCTGGCGGGTCACGACCCTCGCGACCCGGTCGCTTCACCACTGTTCGGCCTGCATGAGGGATTGCCGCCTTTGCAGATTCATGTTGGTACCGCCGAAATATTGCTTAGCGACACTCTGGAATTCGCCAAACGGGCACTTGAAGCAGGAGCAACCATCACTACACACATCTGGGAGGCCATGCCCCATGTCTTTCCAAACGGATTCGCCCAGCTTGAAGCTGCGGAACACGCCATGGCGATGATGTCCGAGTTCATCGTCTCCCACCTTAAGGACTAACCTCAGGCTCATTCTCAAGGGGCGGTACTCCAAAGATTTTTATTGGGACCAGTATGACGAGCCATCCTAAATCCTTATGACAGAGGTTTTCGCCAGGACATACAGGTGTCTGGCCTCTGCGAGGCTGACACCATCCCTTGGATTAACAATACGCTGTCAATGAGCTAAAAGCTAAGCGTGTTGAAATTAAAGCGGCAGAAGGCAATATAAAAAGTCTTGCAGTGGCAGAACGTTGTGGCTTCACGTGCGAGGGAAAATTACGTAATCACCGTAAACTCCCAAGTGGTGAAATAGATAATACGGTTGTATACGCGAAAATTAGCTTATAACAAGCGCTAGCATGATTGCTCACTGTGTGCTGGACTCGTAACAAGTTCTACCAGCGTGACGAATGTTAGAACTCCATTGACCGTACAACAATAATTACAGCAGCTACCATATGTTAGCACCTAGCCGATAAGTGACGAGAAATACACTCTGGCTAAAATCAAACACCATTTTGCGCTGACACTTTGTGGGCACTTTTATTTAGATAGGAGTCTGATTTTCAGTGTTGCAGTAAATCACTGACTTTAAGAAGAAAAAATGGTGGGCCCACCTGGACTCGAACCAGGGACCAACGGATTATGAGTCCGCTGCTCTAACCAACTGAGCTATAGGCCCTTTCTTGCTTCGTCTGAAGCGATCATTCAGCGTTATAAAGTTTTTTGCCCTGCGGTCATGTACCAGATGTACACTCCCTTTTTCAAAAAACTTCATGCCTTGCCTGATCACCTCAGACTGTGCAATTTACGTCGTCTGAAGCGATAATCCTGCGTAGCAAGTTTTATACTCCGTGGTCATGTACTTTATGTACACTCCCTTGATCCTAAAATTTACGCCTTGTCTGATCGCCCCAGGCTGTGCAAAACCCTGCTCTGAATCAGAAAGATTTAAGAGAGGGTCTTTGAAGAGGGCGCCAATTATACTCATGGAGTATGCTTGGCGCCAGTGCTTGTTTACTGTTCGTCGATGAAGCTGCGCAGGTGGTCTGAGCGGCTCGGGTGACGCAACTTGCGTAAGGCTTTGGCTTCTATCTGACGAATCCGTTCCCGGGTGACGTCGAACTGTTTGCCGACTTCTTCCAGGGTGTGGTCCGTATTCATTTCGATACCGAAACGCATACGCAGCACTTTTGCTTCTCTCGCGGTCAGGCCGGCGAGGACGCGACGGGTCGATTCCTTCAGGCCTTCTGAGGTGGCAGTGTCTATCGGAGATTCCGCGTGGGAGTCTTCGATAAAATCGCCCAAGTGCGAATCTTCATCGTCCCCGATCGGGGTTTCCATGGAGATTGGTTCTTTGGCAATTTTCAGAACCTTGCGAACCTTGTCTTCCGGCATGTCCATTTTCTTCGCCAGCTCTTCGGGTGTGGCCTCGCGACCCATCTCCTGAAGCATCTGACGGGAGATGCGATTGAGCTTGTTAATGGTCTCAATCATATGAACCGGAATACGGATGGTTCTAGCCTGGTCAGCAATAGATCGTGTGATCGCCTGGCGAATCCACCAAGTGGCATAAGTGGAGAACTTATAACCACGACGATATTCGAACTTGTCGACTGCTTTCATCAGACCGATGTTGCCTTCCTGGATCAGATCAAGGAACTGCAAGCCACGGTTGGTGTATTTTTTAGCGATCGAGATAACCAGACGCAGGTTGGCCTCAACCATTTCTTTCTTCGCACGTCTTGCCTTGGCTTCACCAATGGAAATGCGGCGATGAATTTCTTTGATTTCAGAGACCTGCAGATCAGCGTCATTCTGGATGATCAGAACGCGACGCTGCAGCCGGGTAATGTCTTCTTCACGGTTGGCCAGCATTTGTGCCCAACCGTCACCACCTTTGCTTTGTTCCTTGACCCAGTCTGGGTTGGTCTCATTGCCGGGGAAAGACTTGATGAAATTCTTTCTGGGCATCTGGCATTCACGGGTACAAATGCGCATGATCTCGCGCTCATAGTGACGCACGGAATCGTTGGTAGTGCGAATATTGCTGACCATTTCGTCAAACTGCTTTTGTGCCAGTTTGAATGGCGCAAAGAGTTCGCTCAGGGCTTCAAATGCTTCGAGAGTCTTGGCGTGGCTGCGACCATGTTTGGCAATGGCAGCCTCGACAACGGCATAGGCGTCAGCTAATGCTGTGAAACGTATCCTCGCGAGCTCTGGGTCAGGGCCGCTATCGGTCTCGTCATCAGAATCGTCGGAGTCGCTTTCTTCGTCCTCTTCCTCTTCCTCTTCACCCTCTTTGGCTTTTGCCTTGTCCTTGTCCTTGTCCTGATCTTTGCCCTTGGGGGCAACTACTTCGACTTCTTCATCGTCGTCTTCATCTTGTATTTTGGCAGTGGCGGCTTGAGGAATGCTGTCGTCATCAACGGGATCAAGGAAGCCGGTAATTACGTCGCTAAGGCGAGTGCCTTCCTCGCCTAAAGTTGCATTGTAGGCGGCCAGAATTTTACTGATTGTGCCCGGGAAATATACGAGCGCAGCCATCACATCACGCAGGCCTTCTTCAATACGCTTGGCGATCTGAATTTCGCCTTCACGCGTTAGCAGCTCTACAGTCCCCATTTCCCGCATATACATGCGGACAGGATCGGTAGTCCGTCCAACGTCATTCTCAACGGAGGCTAAGGCCGCCGCTGCTTCTGCAGCAGCTGTTTCGTCCGTCGCTGAGTCGCCATCTGTAATCAGCAGGGTGTCCGCGTCAGGGGCTTCTTCTGAAACCAGAATCCCCATATCGTTGATCATGCGGATGATATCTTCAACCTGGTCAGGATCGGCAATATCTTCGGGTAGATGGTCATTAACTTCAGCGTATGTAAGGTAACCTTGTTCCTTGCCTCGGGCGATGAGCTCTTTTAAACGGGATTTTCGGGAATTGCCTGACATAGTCACCCTATAAATTCGGTGGCTTAATGGGGAAAAATCAAACAGCCATTATAGCCTGTATGCTATTTTTGCGCTAGGAATCCAATGTGGAGTTGATTAAAAAATTTTCAAGGTCCGGATGCCTATTTTTTCTTACTGGCTGTCATGATGTTCTTTTCCTTAGTGAGTGACCTCAGTTGCGCTCTCAGGGTTTCGTCTGACGGGTTGTCCTGCAGGGATTGCTGGAGTTTGTCGAAAGTGAGGTCGAAGAACTTTCTCTTGAGCGTATCTAGCGAACTCTGGGCCTCTTGTATGATTTCCGAGTCACTGAATATGTGCTCAAGTGCAGCGAAAAGGTTCTTAAATCGCTGCTTTTGGCGTCTATCGGTTGCTAAGCGAAATAGTAGGTCCTCGCGTGTATTGATGCCTTCGTCAAGCAACCACTGCAGAAACAGCTTTAGTGGTGCCATGGATTTGTCATTCATTTCAAATATCAAAGTGCCTGCAATTTCCTTGGCCCATGCCGGATTGGCATAAAGCCCGAGGCAGACTCTGGCGGCAATTCGATCCGGCACGGGCAGGGTTTCTTCTGCCGGAAGATCGTTGTTGCGCTGCCATGTCTTCTGATTTTTGCCACGGGGTTCCCATTTGGGAGAGCGGGTAAGGTCGCGCAAGCGTTGGAACAAGGCGTCTTTGAGAATAGGTGCCTGGATCTTCTGCAACGCCTCTCGGGCGGTTTGATTTAGTATGCCTTTGTCTTCAGCAACGCTTAGATCCAGTTTTTGGGATAGCGATGTAAAGAAAAACTCTGATAGTGGTTTGGCATTTGCAATTCTTTCGGCAAAAGAATCCCCGCCTTCTTTGCGTACCAGGCTGTCAGGGTCTTCACCCTCAGGGAGAATCAGAAAGGAGACTTTGTGCCCGTCTCTGTAGAGCGGGAGCAGGTTGTGTAGTGCCTTGTTGGCTGCCGCCAGCCCGGCTTTATCTCCGTCAAAGCAAAATACGATATCCGGTGCGGTAGCCAGCAGGTTGGAAAGGTTTTCTTCATTGGTGGCGGTGCCCATGGCGGCGACGGCATTAGAAATGCCAAACTGGGCCAGGGAGACCACATCCAGGTAGCCTTCAACTACGATCAGTTGATTGAGAGATTTAGATTGCTTGCGGGCTTCCCATAGACCATATAGTTGCATGCTTTTATGGAAAATGGGGTTTTCCGGGCTATTAATGTACTTGCTGCGGTCTTGTCCCAGGGTTCTGCCACCAAAGGCAACGGTGCGTCCTCGGCTGTCGCGAATGGGGAACATGAGCCGGTTTTGGAAAAGTTCGTAGCGACGCCCTTCTTTTTCACCGATCAGGCGCACCTCCTGCAGGGCTGAGAGCTGCCCCCCTGAGCATTGTTCTTGCAAAAAATTGCGGCCTGGAGGGGCAAAGCCGATGCCATAAAGGCTGATCATTTCCGAAGATACGCCTCTATTTTTCAGGTAGCTCTGGGCTACGTCCCTTTGCGGGTGATTAGCTAAGGCCTGCTGAAAAGCCTGTGCAGCGAAAGAGGATGCATCATACAGTGGCTTGTGCTTGTTTATATTTTGTTGGGCAATAGGATCTCGGGGGATTTCGAGACCGTAGCGTTTGGCCAGTGCTTCGACGGCATCATTAAAGCTTAGATGGCTGGATTCTTTCAGGAAATTGATGGCATCGCCGTGGGCGCCGCAACCGTAACAATGATAGTGGGCTGGGTTGGCTTCGTTATAGACGTGGAACGAGGGCGTTTTTTCGTCATGAAACGGGCAGCATCCCTGATAGGTTCCGCCAGTTTTCTTGAGTTGCACGTGCTCGGCGATAAGGCTCGCCAGATCAACACGAGAGAGCAGATCTTCGACAAAGGATTGTGGGATAAGCCCGGACGACATAATGAATGAGTTCAACCTGCGAAGCCAAGTGGGATCAACAAAAAGGGTAGCACAGGTCAGCCGCATGAGGGATGTTTCTGAATGTCCCGAATGCGGCTAAAGGGTGTTTAGCTAAGGGCGGCTTTCACCAGTTGGCTAATAGTACCCATATCTGCGCGGCCTTGAACTTGCGGTTTAACCAAGCCCATGACTTTGCCCATGTCCTGCATGCTGGCGGCGCCTGATTTGGCGACAGCGTCCTGAATAATCTGCTTGATTTCGTCTTCGCTGAGCGCTTCCGGCAGGAAGTCGGAAATTACATCCAGTTCCTTCTGTTCGATGGCCACCAGATCGTCGCGGTTGGCGGCCTGGAACTGGGTGATGGAATCTTTGCGCTGCTTGGTCATCTTATCCAGGATAGCAAGAACCCGGTCATCGGCCACTTCAATACGCTCGTCAACTTCGACGCGCTTGATTTCTGAAAGGATCAGTCGAATAGCGCCCAGACGCTCTTTGTCTTTGTTCCGCATAGCGTTTTTCATTGCTTCGGTGATCAGATCTTTCAAACTCATAGTGTTGCCTGATTGATTATGCTGTAGAAAGGTGAAGTGATGATTAGATTTTACGCCTTAAACAACAATAGCCCAACTGGCCAATATCCAGGATATTGGCCAGTTGGGCTACCGAAGTATTGGAAGTACTAGTGCTTAGTACAGACGCTCGAAGCGACGCTGTTCGCGCTGAACTTTTTTCGCGTGGCGCTTAACTGCTGCTGCCAATTTGCGTTTGCGCTCTGAAGTTGGCTTCTCATAGAATTCGCGACGACGTACTTCTGAAAGAATGCCGGCTTTTTCGCATGAGCGCTTGAAACGGCGCAGTGCAACGTCAAATGGCTCGTTTTCTTTAATTTTTACCGAAGGCATCGAATCTGCTCTCTTTAGTTTAGCTCTTAAAAAGTTGAATCTTGGTCAGGACTTTATTCCCGTCACCAAGTCAATGTTTGCTCTGGAATGCTGGATAAAATAGCGACAGACCAAACATGAAATCAGCCAATTTGTATCAAAACAAACAAGGGCGGGCATTTTAATCTCGTTATAAACCCTTTGTAAAGGCAGAATACGAGAAAACTGATTGGAATTTAACCTTTTGTCCGGGTGTTTTGTCCTGATTGGCTTGGCAAGGTCAAAGGGGCACCTTAAACTGCGCGGTCTGGCTGATCGCTGTCTGAAAAAAGCAGGCGGCAGTGGTCGGACTTATTTATATGATGATCTGTTCTGGGTGGTAGTTAATGTTAGTACTAGGCGTGGAAAGTTCCTGTGATGAGACCGGAATAGCACTTTATGACAGTACTGAAGGTTTAATCGGACATGAACTCTATAGCCAGATCAAGGTCCATGCCGACTATGGCGGTGTCGTACCGGAGCTGGCTTCCCGTGACCATGTCAGGAAAACCTTGCCACTGATACAGGCATTGTTGTTACGCAGCCGGAAAACCTTGCAGGATCTTGATGCCATCGCCTATACCGCCGGCCCGGGGTTGGTGGGTGCGCTGATGGTTGGCGGTGCTATTGCCAGTGCGTTGGCCTATGGGCTTGGTATTCCAGCCATTGGTGTGCACCATATGGAAGGTCATTTGCTGGCGCCAATGCTGGAGGATGATCCCCCTGAATTTCCTTTCGTCGCCCTGTTGGTGTCTGGCGGGCACACTCAGTTGGTCCGGGTTGATGGTATCGGTCGATATCAACTACTCGGCGAGTCGGTGGATGACGCGGCCGGGGAAGCATTTGACAAGGTGGCGAAAATGCTGGGTTTGGATTATCCCGGAGGTCCCCAGGTCGCAGCATTGGCAGAACTGGGTGATGGCGAACGTTTTGTCTTTCCTCGCCCCATGACTGACCGACCAGGTCTGGACTTCAGTTTTAGTGGACTGAAAACTTTTACCCTCAATACTCTGGCCAACGCTGAAAGTCAGGGTGCCCTGGATGAGCAGTACAGAGCCGATGTCGCGGCCTGTTTTCAAGCAGCGGTGGTGGACACCATGGTGGTGAAGTGCCGTCGAGCTTTAAAGGAAACTGGATTAAAACGTCTCATCATGGCGGGGGGGGTGAGTGCCAATCGGTCGTTGCGGACCAAGCTGGCAGGGATGGCCAAAAAAGAGCGTGCCCAGGTGTTTTATGCAAGGCCTGAATTCTGTACCGATAATGGCGCGATGATCGCTTACGCCGGACATTGCCGGCTGGTGGCAGGGCAGCACGCAGACTTGTCGGTCATAGCCCGGCCACGTTGGCCTTTGACCGAGCTTTCTTCTGTTTAAAAAACCGGGAAATAAAAGTGCTGGAGCTGCCTGGGAGTTTACATAAGGTCCCTAGAGCGATCGCTCATTTCCCTTTGCAAGATTGATAATGTTTTCGCGATGGCGAATCAATATAAATAGGGAAAGTGCCATATATAAGGCAGAGTAATCCGGGTTCAGGGTCCAGGCGACCCAGGGGGCAACCAGTGCGGCAGTTAACGAGGCAATAGAGGAAACTTTTTTCCAGGCAATAATGCTGCCCCACAGCACAGCAAGCACCAGGGTGGTTTGCCAAGCCAGCACCAGACCGCATCCAAGAACAGTAGCGACGCCCTTGCCGCCTTTAAATTTATGGAACATGGGGAGCATGTGGCCAAGAATGACGGCAACGGCGACTACGCCTTGTTCATAGGGTGTCAGATTAAACCAAAGCGAGAGGCCAATGCTAATGGCTCCTTTGGCGGCATCCCAGGTAAGAGTTAAAGTGGCAGGTAGCCAGCCACCCAACCGGTAAACATTGGTGGCACCTGGATTGTTGGAGCCGGTATGACTGGGGTCAGGCAGATGAGAGAACTTGCAGATCCAAAAAGCTCCCATGATGGAGCCCAGGCCGTAGGCAGTGATAGTACAGAAAAGCAGAGCTAGTGGTTGTTCCATGATTTTTACAAATAAGATCAAAAGCCTGCGGTATTGAATAAATTCTAGGTAGTCTGCCTGCCGATGACATGAAATGCCAGACAAAAGGTTTGACAGCTACAGGTTGGGGCCATATAAGGAGGCCAATATGACAACCTTTCCGGTGAGCCAAACTCTATGTTAGGAGATCGTTCAGTATAGTGGACCAGATCATTATTGAAGCTCTACAGATAGATACGGTGATTGGTGTGTATCCTTATGAGAAAACATTCCAGCAGCGTTTATACCTGGACCTTGAGTTAGCATGGGATATCCGTGCCGCAGGCCTTTCTGATCAGTTGGATGATACCCTGAACTACGCCGCAGTGTCTGAGCGGTTGCGCGAATATGCTGCGGGCAGGCGTTTTCAACTATTGGAAACATTATTGGAGCGGTTTGCGGAATTGCTGCATGAGGAATTTGGTATTCATTGGATGCGTTTGCATATTCGTAAGCCCAGTGCCGTCGCTGAAGCAGCATCTGTTGGTGTACGAATAGAGAGGAGCTTTAAGCAGTGAGTAAAGTATTGGTCGGGATCGGCAGCAATATTCATCCTGAACTACATCTCATGCAAGCCTTTGATGCGCTCAACCAGGCGTTTGCCAAGTTGCGGTTATCTCCCGTGTATCGCTGTAAGGCGGTGGGCTTTGAAGGGGATGACTTTCTGAACCTTGTCGCCTCATTTAACACGGATCTTGGCGTAGGCGAGCTGCAACAGAAACTTAAAGCCATTGAAGCAAGTACCGGGCGTACAGGTCAGGAAAGCAAGTGGTCTGGGCGTACTCTGGATATCGATATTCTGACCTATGATCAATGTGTGGGTGAAGTCGATGGAGTAATGCTGCCGAGGGATGAAATTGTTAAGCATGCCTATGTGCTTAGGCCTTTGGCAGATTTGGAGCCTGACACCCTGCATCCGGGAATGGGTGTCTGCTATGCTTCCTTGTGGCAGGACTTTGAGGGTGATCGCCATTTACAGCCGGAAGAATTTTACTGGCCGGAAGACACGTTGTAATTGTTTGCTGTAATTCCGGATGTAAGTTGTAAAAAAAGGGCCGTATGGCCCTTTTTTTACATTAGCGATGTGAAATTACGGGTTTGCTGCTCTGAAGCGCTCTACCAGATCCGCCGTGGAGGCGTCCACGCCTGAGGTATCTGCAGTCTTATCTCTCAAGAGGGGCAAAATGCTGTCACTGAGCTGTTTGCCCAATTCCACACCCCATTGGTCGAATGAATTAAGGTTCCATACCACCCCCTGAACAAATACTTTCTGTTCATAAAGCGCAATCAATGCGCCCAGGGTGGCTGGATTAACTTCCGGCATGAGCAGGGTGTTGCTGGGGCGGTTGCCAGGAATAACTTTATGTGGTGCCAATTCGTCGGCCTGAGCTTCTGACATCCCGACCTGCATGAGTTCGGCTTTAGCCTGTGCTAACGACTTGCCGCACATCAACGCCTGGCTTTGGGCAAGGCAGTTGGAGGTCAGCATAGCGTGGTGTTCACCAATTTGGTGATGGCTCCGAAGTGGCAGGATAAAGTCTGCCGGAGTCCAGCGGGTACCCTGATGCAGCAACTGGTGATAAGCGTGTTGGCCGTTGGTGCCGGCGCCCCCCCAGATAATAGGCCCAGTACTGTAATCAACTTCCCGGCCATTGCGATTGATCGATTTGCCGTTACTTTCCATATCGACCTGTTGCAAATGTGCCGGCAGGTTCTCCAGACTCTGGTCGTAGGGCAGAATCACATGGCTATGGGCGTCCAGGATGTTGTGGTACCAGATACCCAGCATGCCCAGAATAACAGGCAGATTCTTGTCGAAAGGCGTGGTGCGGAAGTGTTGGTCCAGATCACCTGCCCCTTTCAAGAGCTCCCGGAAAGCGGGCATGCCTACCTGGAGGGCGATGGGTAGTCCTATGGCTGACCAGAGAGAGTAACGCCCACCCACCCAGTCCCACATGGGGAAAATATTATCCGCAGAGATACCAAACTCCGTTGCCAGCCCGACGTTACTCGAGACCGCGACAAAGTGGTTAGCAATCTTTTCGCTATTGCCGCCATTGCGCAGATACCAGTCCTTGGCGGACAGGGCGTTGGTCAGGGTTTCCTGGGTCTTAAACGACTTGGACTGGACAATAAATAGCGTGGTTTCAGGATTTAGTGATTCCAGTGTACAAGCCAGGTCTGCACCGTCAACGTTGGATACGAAGTGGCTGCGCAGGGATTTCACCCAATAAGGTCGTAAGGCTTCAACGGCTACACGTGGTCCCAGATAGGAGCCGCCGATGCCGATACTGACGATATCAGTAATAGCTTTGCCGCTGTAGCCTTGCCACTGGCCGGTATGCACTTGATCGACAAAAACCAGCATCTCGTCCAGTGCGGCCCGAATATCCTGGCGTATGTCATTGCCTTCAACCATTAAAGGGGTAGTTTCACTGCTGCGTAGAGCAGTATGCAGAACCTGGCGGCCTTCCGTGTGATTGATGGCGACGCCATTGAACATATCTTCAATTGTCTGTTTCAGGCCGGCAGCTTCTGCCAGGGCCATCAGATCCTGGAAAATTTCTGTTGTGATACGATTTTTGGAATAGTCGAGATAGAGGCCTGCGCCTTCAGCGGAAAACTGCTGTCGGCGGTTGGGAGAGGCGGAGAAAAGGTCGACAATGGAGATGTTGTCAATGGTTGTCCGGTGTGCCAGCAATGTTTGCCAGGCACTCCGGACAGGGGCAGAAGTGGATCCAGGTGCAGTTTCCATAAGCAGCTCCCACTTAGGGTGATTTCTAAGGAAGTTACAGCGCGATGCTGAGATTATCAATGAGCCTGGTGGTGCCGAGGTGGGCTGCGGCGAGAATGGTGATCTCGCTATCTTCTGACTGTGCTGGCAGGAGCGTGTCGCTGGCAACAATATTGTAATAGTCTGGACGGAAGCCCGCCTCGGTCAGCTTCGCTCTGGCTTCTGTTTCCAGGGTGGCAAAGTCTGCATATCCAGGCCGGTTTTTAAAGGCGGTTTTAAGCTTACCAGCGGTCTCTTGCAAAGTCTGGTAGAGAATGGTCGCAGTTTTACGCTCAGTTGCGGACAAGTAGCCATTGCGTGAGCTCATGGCGAGGCCGTCTTTTTCCCGAATAGTGGCGTGACCTTCAATGACAATCGGCAGTCGCAGATCTTTGGCCATTTTCCGCAGCACGGTTAGTTGCTGATAATCCTTCTCGCCAAAAATAGCCATATCAGGCTGTACAAGGTTGAACAGGATGTTAACGATAGTTGTCACCCCATCAAAGTGGCCGGGACGACTGGCCCCGCAGTGGTCTTCCGTGAGATTGGGGACTGTCACCTTGGTATGTTGTTTCAGACCGTTCGGGTAAATCTGATCTGTGGTAGGTAAAAACAACGCGTGGTTACCTGCCTGAACCAGTTTGGACTTGTCTTCATCCAAGGTGCGCGGATACTTGTCCAGATCTTCGTTGGCTCCAAACTGCATCGGGTTGATGTAAATGGACGTCACCACATAATCGCAGATGCTGTGTGCATGCTTAACCAGGGCTATATGGCCTGCGTGTAAATTGCCCATGGTGGGAACCAGTGCAACCCGCTTGCCCTGAGCTTTCTGTTGACGGATGACTGCCCGTAATTCCTTCTCACGTTGAATCGTAATCATAAATTGAAGCAATGCTCCTCAGCAGGAAAGCTGCCGTCTTTGACGGCCTTTACATAGTTTTCAAGCGCTTCCTTGATGCTGCCGGATTCCTCCATGAAATTCTTAACAAATCTCGGACGGCGGTGCAGCCCCAAGCCGAGCATATCGTGTAAAACCAGAACCTGGGCATCAGTATCCGGGCCAGCGCCGATGCCGACAACCGGCACCGGGACAGATTCGGTGAGCGCTTTGGCCAATCTGGTCGGAACGCATTCCAGCAGCAGCATGTCGGCACCAGCATGCACCAGTGCCTGGGCGTCTTCAATCATTTGCTGCTGGGCTCCAGCTTCTTTGCCTTGCACTTTGAAGCCGCCAAGTTTGTTTACTGACTGAGGTGTCAAGCCCATGTGTACACAGACCGGAATGCCCTGGCGAGCGAGTGCCGTGGTGGCGTCTGCCAGCCACGCGCCGCCTTCGAGTTTCACCATATGAGCTCCTGCCTGCATCAATATACGGGCATTATCCATGGCTTGTTCTGGTGTGCCGTAGGACATGAAAGGCATATCTGCAATGAGAAAGGAGCCCTTATTGCCACGTTTTACGGCGGCGGTGTGGTAGGCCATATCGGCAATGTTCACCGGAATTGTACTGTCGTGACCTTGTAGTACCATACCCAGCGAGTCGCCTATCAGTATTGCTTCCACACCGGCAACGCTGACAGCGTCAGCAAAGGTGGCATCATAAGCCGTTAAAACGGCAAACTTCTCCGATGCGTGTTTGAGCTTTTGTAACGTACTTAAGGTAACGGCCATAAACTCTTTCCACCCTAATATCGTGGGCCATAGACTAATGGGAATCCGACAGACATTAAAGCCCCGAGCTAGGGGGCTGTCATGCTCGAATCCCGATTAAAGAGGGGTCATGCCCTCTAGAGTTAGTGTTTCGCTAATCTCCTGAAGCGCGCCTAGACCGGGTATCTGGCAGTCAGGACAAATTTCCAGTAAGGGAAAAACCACAAAGTTACGCTCGTGCAGACCACAATGGGGCACAGTCAGGCGTTCGCTGCGAATAGTCTGCTGGCCATAGAGTAGGAGATCCAGATCCAGTGTGCGTGAGCTCCATCTGGTGCCGTTTCTGATTCTGCCCTGGGCAGTTTCTATCAATTGTAGTTGCGTCAGCAGATCTTCAGGCGGAAGAGATGTCCGGATGAGCGCCACGGCATTGGTGTAGTCAGGCTGGTCGAGCCCGCCCATGGGGGCTGTCCGGTAAAAACGGGAAACGGATTGCAGGGATATTGCGGGGTGCCAGCGCAAAGCGTTCAATGCTTGGGTCAACTGTGATGCCGGTTGGCTTTGGTTACTTCCCAAGCCGATACAGGCATCGACGACAGATCCGGATAACGGGGAGGTTATTGCGCTCATACAAGTCCCAACAATATTAATAAAAGTATCAGTTATTGTGGTTGACGCGGCTTGTTGTTATAGCGCCGACGACGTCGCGGCCGCCCTTTGTCATCGCCAGCTCCCTGGCCCTGTTGCAGCCTCTGGCGAGCACTTTCATCACTCTGCTGGAACTCTGTCCACCATTTGCCGAGCCCCTGCAGATCTTCGCCACTGGCTTCCCGCAGCAAAACAAAATCATAGGCGGCGCGAAAACGTGGATGCTCCGCTAATGCCTGAACACCTTTTCCTCTGCGACGGGGCAACCTTAATTGTAGCTCCCAAATCTCTTTCATGGGCTGGCTGAAGCGTTTGGGTAAGGCTGTGTGTTTCACCTGTGCATCAATAACCTTTTGGCTGGCCTTGTGCAGAGCGGGGACTGGAGGCATGCCATCGGCAATATAGCGCTGCAGGTAATTCTGCATTGCGGGCCAGAGCATCGCGGCATACAGGAAGGCAGGAGTGACAGGTTTATCGGCGTTGATACGCTTATCGGTATTTTCCAGTGCCTGTTCTACCAATTGCAGAGCATGTGGATGTTCTGCACAAATCATGGCGTCAGTAGCGGGGAACAGGTATTTGAATAAGTCCAGTTCCCGCAATATGGCAAAAGTGACGGCTGCCTTTCCGGAAAGAAACAGCTTGAGCACTTCCTCGAACATGCGGGCAGAGGGAATATTGAGTAGCAGCGGCCCCAGTTCGGGAATCGGAGCGGCCGTTCTTTCCTCAATGGCGAAATTAAGCTTTGCTGCAAATCGTGCTGCACGCAACATCCGAACCGGATCTTCCCGGTAGCGGGTGGCGGGATCACCAATTAACCGCAAAAGACTGCTTTCAATATCCTGCATGCCGTTGGCATAGTCATAGATACTGAAGTCCTGAACATTGTAATAGAGGGCATTAACCGTGAAATCGCGTCTCAGTGCATCCTCTTCCTGGGAGCCGTAGACGTTGTCACGCAAAATCTGCCCGGAGTCGCTGGTCGCGGCCTTGGCAGAATCATCATCTGCCTTATGGTGGCCGGCACGAAAGGTGGCCACTTCGATAATTTCCCGGCCGAAGCGAACATGGGCCAGACGAAAACGGCGGCCGATCAGTCGACAGTTATTGAACTGGGCTCGCACCTGCTCCGGAGTGGCGCTGGTGGCAATATCAAAATCCTTGGGCTGTTGACCTAAAAGCAGGTCACGCACGCCTCCCCCTACCAGAAAAGCATCGTATCCGGCACTATTGAGCCGATACAGAACCTTTACTGCATTGGGGCTGATCTGTTTGCGAGAAACATTATGAAGATCCCTCGGAATAACATTGAGGGAGAATCGCTTGGGGGATTTTTTCCCCGACTTGATCATGCCTATTAGCTTTTTTAACATTGCGACGGGAAGTTTGACAACACCTGATATTCGAAGGCCGGGAGTTTACCCTGTTGTGGGGCAATTTGCGAACAGGTTCATGACATATTGCTGGAGATACTAATGACCTTGGTTAGACTAATGTTGGAAATAAAGGGAAGTGGTTAAGTCAGGGAAAGTAAGATAAGAAAGAAATTGCCATAGTTCAGATAGAACTATGGGGATGTTTTACCATCCCCACTGAGAAGAAGGTCAGACGATTTGTTGTTTTTGTTTCGCCCCAGTCCCATAATTTTTTCCGCCCCACGATTAGGGCCCTTGAATATTCGATGCAAACGGAACGCTTTGAATACGTCGAGCAGTAATAGGTGTCAGGGAGTGTTATGTGCCTAGTTATTCTCGCACTCGCGTTTGTTATTTTCTAGACCGCTACCCGTAACCTCTGATACCGCTAAAAAGCCTGGCATCCAAAACAATCAGTTCGCCACCCATCTTTTTATTTTTGTTCTGGGTTGTTCTTTTTGTTGCTCTGCTTTTTTATTTTTGTTTATGCAGCTTAAGGGGTTTTTATTTTTATTTTGTGCTCTCTTAATAGCACTGCGCGTGCCAGAAGTCTTAAAAATGCTTTATAAACATTTGGTTAAGTCTGGTGGTTGCGGTTCGGTAAGTAGTTTTGCGTACAAAAGTGTTACCGTGCCCCACTTTGTCGCGCCAAGTTGTTCCTCAAGGTAACAACTAGTAGCAAGTGTGCATCGGTGCTGAGGGCGACTGCCCCAAAAAGGTGTTTTACTGGATAAATATTGCACAAATTGGCGAGTCTGCAAGCAAAAAAGAAAGAATGGTGATTGTAATAATTTATCCAAATATAGGAGTTGATAGTCATATGGCTGTTGACTATCCAGGTTTGTCAATAAAGTGGAATACTGGGTGCTTGAGGGGTGGGGGTGGGCAGTCCGTTGCCTGAAAGTGTTACCGTTGTGTTACCGTTAGATTACTTTACACTCTTTTTAGTCCTGGGTATGCCCAGGCGTTGTCGCCGCTCCCACAAGCTTTTGCGGCTAATGCCCAGCTTCTTGGCCAGTTCGGTTTCGCTCATTGTGTCCTGATTTTCCAGGACAAAATGTTGAAAGTAGTCTTCCAGGGATAGGTCGGCGGCCTTATCTCCACCCTTTTCAGCCCCCATCATACCTTCTGGAAGTTCGTATTCTCCTTCTAGTTCAATGTCCAGCAGATTGGCCGATATCTCGTCACTGTCTGACAGGATAACTGCCCGTTCGACAGCATTTTCCATTTCACGAACGTTGCCGGGCCATTGGTAGTGACGGATAACCAGGAGGGCGTCACGGTCAAATTTGAGGTTTGGTTTATTCATGCGCTGGCCAATTTTTTTCAGCAGCATTTTGGCAAGCCCGATTACATCCTCTTCCCGGGCGCGCAGGGGGGGGATTTTCAACTGCATGACATTCAGGCGGTAATAAAGGTCTTCTCTGAATTCGCCGGTTTTGGTCATGGCTTTCAGATTACGATGGGTTGCTGCAACCAGGCGCACGTCTACTTTCTTGGACAAAGTGGAACCGACCCGGCGGATTTCACCTTCCTGTAATACTCGTAACAACCGGGCCTGGGCTTCGAGGGGTAATTCACCTATTTCGTCCAGAAACAGTGTGCCGCCATCGGCGGCTTCAATCAGACCGCTTCTAGCCCCCACGGCACCGGTAAAGGCGCCTTTCTCATGGCCAAATAACTCGGATTCAATCAGGGTTTCGGGAATAGCGGCGCAGTTTACCGATATCAGGGGGGCCGGCTGGCGAGGGCTCAACATATGTAGTGCCTTGGCCGCAAGCTCTTTGCCCGTACCGGACTCTCCCTGAATCAGAACAGTAGTATCAGTGGGAGCTACCTTACCTATCAGGTCAAAAAGTTTCTGCATTTCCTCGCATTCGCCAAACATGATCTGATGCAGATCCGCCTGCTGGGAGGCTGTATCACTAATTAATGTTGCAACAGGTGGAGTGCTGACCTTATGTGCTTTGCGATCAAGAATGGCCTGAATTGAAGTCAGCATCTCATCATGATCAAAGGGTTTGGCAATGTAGTCCATCGCGCCCAGCTTCATGGAATCCACGGCAGACCTCAGGCTCGCGTAGCTGGTCATGATAAGTACCGGAATATCGGTTAGCGTAATCAGATCTGTACCCGGCCTGCCGGGTAAGCGCAGATCAGAGACGATTATATCGGGAGGCGTCTCTTCAATAATGGTCACGGCGGCGTCTACCGACTCAGCTTCGAGTACTTGGTGACTGTTGTGTTCGAGTAGACGCTTGAGGGCTGAGCGAATAATGCTTTCGTCTTCAACTACTAAGATTAAAGCCATATATCAGGATTCCGTGTGTATTTCATTCGGCGGAAATTTTTCAGCAGCCGCAGCGGGAATTTGCATGACCACGCGGGTACCCAGGCCGGTATCCGGATCAGCGGGACTTTCAATTCGGATGTGGCCGTAATGTTCTTCTACAATACTGTATACCAAAGCTAAACCTAAACCGGTGCCCTTGTCAGGATCTTTGGTAGTGAAAAAAGGTTCAAATAGATGATCAATCTGCTCGGTTTCGATGCCGGAGCCTTCGTCTTCCACTTCGATCCTGGTGGTGTAATCCTCAATGCCTGCCCTGACCCAGATGCGACCCTCCTGCAGTGACGCGTCACGTGCATTGCTGAGAAGATTGACAAACACCTGTACCAGCCGCTGGCCATCCCCCATGACATTAATATGGCCCGGAACTTCATTAATAAAGTCGACTTGCGGGTTCGCTGCAGAAAGAGAGAGTAAGTGGATTGCCTCGTCAACGCAACGTTTGAGTTGGGTCGGTTCGTGCTGTACTGACTGGCTGTAATTTCCCGACCGGCTGAAACGCATCAGGGTTTGCAGTATGCGCGAGATGCGTTGGGTCTGGTCGGTAATCTGGCTGGCGGCCTGTAATACTTCATCATCACCGGTCATTAGCTTTAGGTTCTGTGCCAGGCAGGCGATACCGGTCACCGGGTTGCCGATTTCATGAGCAACACCTGCGGCGAGTCGGCCGACAGAAGCCAGGCGCTCGCTGTGAATCAGTTCCTCTTCCAACAGCTGGGTTTCGGTATAGTCCTCAATCATCAGAACCTGCCCTGCCGCATCGCTGTCGATGGTGGCTTTGTGCAGGTTAAACCAGTGGGGACGACCTTCAAGGTCGATGCGCTTCTTGGAGACGTGTCTGTCCTCGTCATTGGCGAAGGTAAACAATAGTTCGGCCCAGGGAGGATCGATGGAGCTGATATGTGAACCTATAACCTGCGGCGCGCTAATGCCCGTAATATGTTCCATGGCCTGGTTCCACATCAGTACTTCTAAATCCACTCCCAATGAACAGGAAGCAATAGGAAGGTTCTGCAGGGTCTGGCGATGGTAACGGCGCAAAGTATCCAGCTCGCCGGCCAATCCGCTCAAGCGGTGGTGGTAGTCCTCCAGTTTGGTTTCAACAAAGTAAATATCCTGAGCAGGAGCTGAGCTGCTTGCCGGTTTGAACTGCAGGTACTGCTTGACGATATCCTGGGCGATGGCAGGTCCCAAAAGACCTGACAGATTCGCCTCAATCTGGTCGCGCAAACGTCGCAGAGCATAGGGGCGGAATTCCACCTCCTGCAGTTGCAGCTGGGCTATTGCATGGTTGACTTCGCGGTCTGCCGCCTTTTGACCCAGCGGTACTGCAAGAAAGTCTTTAAATTCTTCTGAGCTGGCGGCAATCAACTCCCGCCGGGAAGGTCGCATTAGAGTATCGACTGAGCAGGCCTGAGCTGAACGCTCTTCTTCAGGTGACATCTTGAAAAAGAGTGACAGGGCAACAAAGACGCCAATGTTAGCGGTCAGGGAAAACATCACATAATAGTGCCAGTCGCTAGTATTCAGGCGATAGTCGGATGGCCAAAGCCCCATTGTCGTCAAGTCAATGCCTAACACCATCGGTAGCGCCAGGGTTATCAACCAAATGCCGAAACCTGTACAGAGGCCCCAAATAAACCCAAAGCGATTGCCCAGTGGCCAGTAGATAACGCTAAGGACGCCGGGTAATAGCTGCAGACCGGCGGAGAATGCCAGCACGCCAAGCTCTGACAAGCTCAGACGGTTGTTCAGCCAGACTGCGAATACATAAGCGCTGCCGAGGATTATTGTGATCAGCAACCGGCGCACCCAGGTCAGCCAGCTGTAGATGTCACTGCGGGCCAGCGGTTGGTACACCGGTAGAATAATATGGTTGAGGGTCATTGAAGCCAGGGCCAGGCAGCTTACTATCAGTAACCCGGATGCAGCGGTCAGACCGCCAAGAAATGCCACTGAATTAAACCAAGGCAGGTCCAGGCGTGAGCCCAGCCCAAGGATGAAGTAGTCCGGAGAAGTTGGTACTGACATTTTTATTCCAGCCCACATAAATATAGGGACGGGAATGCTGATCAGCAGCAGGTAGAGGGGAAGCCCCCAGCTGGCTTTATAGAGTGCCTGGGAATTCAGGTTTTCGGTGAAAATCATGTGAAACATGTGTGGCATCACCAGTGCCGAAGCGAAAAATATCAGCAGTAGGGCCCGCCAGGGTCCATCTTCCAAATGTCGATCCATTGAGCTGACCCGCTGGGCATTTTCTGTGAGCCACTGACTGACTTCGCCGAAACCGCCAAAAACCTTGTAGGAAACAATAATGCCGAGGACCAGGATAATGACAATCTTGAACAGGCCTTCCAGGGCGATGCCGACAATCAAACTGGGATGACGTTCCACCCGGGACTGCCCCCGGGCACCGAAGAAAATGGTAAATATCACCACCAAGCAGCAGAACCCCAAACCGACCCAGAAATCATGGCTGGAGCCGGTCAGCACTTCCATGGATGTCATGACAGCCTGGAATTGGAGGGCAAGCAGGCACATGGAGCTGACGATCATGCACATGGTGCTGAGGGTTCCCGCCCACTGGCTACGGTAGCGGAAGGTGAAAAGGTCGGCTATAGACGTAAGCTGGTAGGATTTGGCAATCCTGAGAATAGGCATCAATAATACCGGGGCCAGCAGAAAAGCGCCGCAAATGCCCAGGTAAAACGCCAGGAAGCCATAACCGTATTCGAAGGCCAGGCCGACAGAGCCGTAAAAGGCCCAAGCACTGGCATAGACACCAAGGGAGAGTATGTAAACTGCCGGGTGTCGAACCCAACGCAAAGGCACCAGACCGCGTTCACTCAGGTAGGCCAGTCCGAATAATACCGAAAGGTAGATTCCGCCCATGCCCAGCAATTGCCAGGCGCTAAAGTTCATTCGGCCCCCGCTTGCGTTCCAGCCAGTAGGCGAGTGCGATAATAGCCAGCCATATGACGTAAGGGCGGTACCAGGCGCCGCCGGGGGCTATCCACCAGTCCATAATGACCGGGGAAAAGATATAAACCCCCAATATCAACAAAAAGACCAAACGGTAGATATACATGCAATTTATGGCCTCAATTACGACCCCGACATGGTACTGAACCCGTGTCATCCATGCAAAAATTCCTTTTCCGGCAAACTCTTATGCTATGCAAACTGGTGTGGTATGAAGATCTGAAAAGAATCAAACAACTTCTTCCGCAGGGGCGGGAAGTGCTTTGACGCCGGCTAGATGACGAATAGACCAGCGTTGTACCAGTAGTTCCAGCAAGGTATCCGGCTGCTCCGGGCATGGTTCTTGTTGTGACAGAAGCTGTAGGGCTTGGGCTGCGAGACGCAGGTTGCGCATAACCGTCCGATCATCCAATGCTGGAGATAGCCGTTGTTTGCTCAGCTTCTGGCCGTCCTGGGTGACGACTACCGGGAAGTGACCAAATTGCGGAGGTGCAGCCCCGATTGCTTGATAGAGTTGCAGTTGCAGGGGGGTCGACTCGATAAGGTCGATACCCCTGACTACATGGGTTATCTGCTGGGCGATATCATCACTGACCACCGCCAGCTGATAGGCATAGAAGCCTTCCTTGCGCTTGAGGACAAAGTCATCGGTTCCTGGGTGCAGGGTATAAGTAATATCACCTTGAAAAGTGTCAGCAAAATAATGACAACCCTCAGTAACGGCAAAGCGTAGCGCGAGACCTGAAGCCTGATTAACAAGGCGTTGTTCGCAGGCCAATAGATGGCGACCCTGGCGTTCCTGTAATTGGCGTCTGCTGCATGGGCAGAAATACACAAATCGCTGTGCTAACAACTGGGCAAGAATGTACTCATAACGGGCTTGGTGTTGAGACTGGTAGGATACCTGCCTATCCCAGAACAGATGGTGGGCTTCCAGGGACTGCAGAATTTTATCTCCGGCACCGGGTTGTTCTCTTAAAGGATCGATGTCTTCGATGCGAAGGAGCCATTCGCCCTGATGCTGTCTGGCATCCAGATAGCTGCAGAGGGCGCCGACAAGAGAGCCGAAATGGAGGGGGCCAGTTGGAGAGGGGGCGAATCGCCCCCTGTAGGGAACACTGGATGACGGCATGGGCCGAAACTGGACCGCAGCAGATTAGATGCCGGTCTGTTTTTCCTTGATTTCCGCCAGCGTTTTGCAATCAATGCAAAGTGTTGCTGTGGGGCGCGCTTCCAGGCGACGGATACCGATCTCAACACCACAGGAATCGCAGAAGCCATAGTCCTGACGGTCAATCAGTTCGATGGTCTGGTCAATCTTTTTAATCAGCTTGCGTTCACGGTCCCGGGTTCTCAGTTCCAGGCTGAACTCTTCTTCCTGGGTGGCCCGATCGCTGGGATCTGCATAATTGGCCGCATCCTCCTGCATGTGATGCATGGTGCGGTCCACTTCTTCCATGAGTTCCTGTTTCCAGTCCAGCAACATCTGTTTAAAGTGCTCAAGCTGACCGGCACTCATGTATTCCTCACCCTTCTTAGGCTCGTAAGGTGTGAAATTAGTAAACTTTTCAGCGCTTTTCGCTTGTGTCTTTGGCATATGCTCTGCCCCATGTTGAAACTGCCCGGCGATCCCTTCCATCAGGCCTGTAATAGGCCATGGCTGATAGGTCCGGGAGCCACCTGTTTGGTATGATTGGCGATTTAACCGCCGCTAAGCGTGCGAAAAATAGCAGATCTCTGTCCTTCGCGCCAACTCTTTTCAAAGTAGCCCATTAAATTTGTTTTGAGAATTTTTATCGTTATAACTTTGTATCCCCAATATTCAGATCCAAATGCCTAATAGTGCACTAAAAGGAGGCTTTTTTGAAACTACACTTGGAACCCGTAGCCGGTACCCTGATTCAGCGTTACAAACGTTTCCTGGCCGATATTCGTTTGGATAGTGGTCAGGAGCTGACGTTGCATTGTCCTAATACAGGATCAATGAAAGGCTGTGCCGAGCCAGGTACCCGTGTCTATTACAGTCGTGCTGAAAATCCCAAGCGTAAATATCCCTTTACCTGGGAGTTGGGACAGACTCAGGCAGGTCATTGGATATGTATCAACACTTCAAGGCCTAACGCTCTGGTTGGAGAGGCGGTCAAGGCGGGGGTGATTAAAGAGCTGCAGGGATACTCAGAGATGCGCCCTGAAGTCCGCTATGGACTTCAGAACAGCCGTGCAGACTGGTTGTTAAGCGGGCATGACACAATGCCGGACTGTTATGTGGAGGTGAAAAATGTCACCTTGCTTGAGCATGGGCAAGGCTATTTTCCGGATGCGGTAAGTGCCCGTGCCACTAAACACCTGGAAGAACTGGCCACCATGGTGCAGCAGGGTTTCCGCGCAGTGCTGTGTTATGTGGTGAACCACACAGGGATTGAGAGCGTTCGGGCTGCGGCACATATTGACCCTGTATACGCTGGTGCGTTGAAGGCTGCCAAAGCTGCCGGGGTGGAAGTCATAGGATATAAGAGCCGAATATCACCGGATGAGATCGTTATCGAGGCTGCGGTGCCCGTTTATTCGGATGAGATTGATACGGGCTAGATTGATACGGGCTAGATGGCAGGCAGGGTGATGATTCAAGCCAACAGTAAAATCTGTCCGTCTGATTCTCCTAATGCAGGACATTTTATGCAGCATCGACAAAGCGCACGTATTCGCCATCAAACTGTATCTGGAGCGGAGTAAGAGATTGGCCCTGACAAGGGCCGGAGATACAAAGGCCATCTTCAATCAGGAACAGGGCGCCATGGGTGCTGCAATGAATAAACTGCCTGGCATGATCGAGGAATTGATCTGGTAACCACTCCAATTCAATGCCCAGGTGGGGGCAATGGTTACGGTAGGCATAATAATCCTGACGTTGACGAACAACAAAGACATTACCCAGCTCGAAGCTGAAACCCCGGCACTCGCTATCGGCAAGGTTGCCCAGTTCGCTACTGGCAATGGTTCCCAGGATGGTAGTCGATTTAGCTGTTATATCAATACCTCAGGTAGAATGGTAGCGCATGCGGGTGCCATGGGTCAGGGACATGATGATTTCATCAGGCTGCAGAGCCAAAGGGAAATAACAGCCGGATATTTTGGTGGCCGCGATGCTGGCGCCTTCCAAATTGGTTTCACGGAAGTCGATGCCGCGAAGATCCGCGCCACGAAAATAGGCTCCGCCGAGATTCAACCCTTTAGCATCCAACCCCCGTAGATCCAACCCGCGAAAATCACAGAGTTCGAGGCTGGGGGTAGCCTCACCTTTCTGTTTCAGTGCATTAAATTCCGCCACCTTTTCATCCCTTAGCAGCTTATACATCGGATGATCAATGATTTTGACTTGGTCCATAGGTGTCTCCTTGCTGGAAGGTATCGCCATCAGTAGGCATTCATGTTAACTGCCAATTGTTTGGGGCTGATTTCAGTATAGACAGCCTCGGGTGCAGTGCCATTTGCAGCGCAATTGGCCCAGTCAGGTAAGTGGCGGGCAAATGGCGAGTAAGTGGCCGGGGGCTGTGGGCGATATGCCGGCGGGCGGGTGTTTTGCTGTAAACACACCGCCCTTGGCAACTCTGGTAAAAGGGGCTAGTTTCTTCCCAGCTTGGCCGCCAGCCGGTCTGCCAGTGCGTCAATTTCTTCCAGATTGTCGGTGGCCAGGGCGACGACATGGGAGAGTTCCTCTGCCGTGAAGGGCTCGGCCGCTTCCAATTGGTGATGCATGACATCAACATTGGCTTCAGCTGCATCCTTGGCTTCAGCGGCGCGTTGTTCCAGCCATTCCTCGATCTTGCCTTCAGGTGCTTTGCAATCAACGATAGCAAAGGGCACACCTTGTTCGCTGGCTACTTCTTCCATCTGCTCGCGTTGGCTTTGACGCAGGAAGGTTGCATCCAGAATGACAGCCTGCCCAATTTTAAGCAGTGCTTCGGCTTCCTGGGCCATAAGGTCATAGGTTTTGCTGCTGGCTTCTGCGGTATAGATGCCGGCATCCAGCGCTGATTCGGTTTTATCCAGGGGCTTCAAGCCAAACAGCCTCTTCCTTTCCACGTCTGAGCGCAGGCGAATAGCGCCTAGCCGTTGCAGAAGGTGGCTGCTAATCGTGGTTTTACCTGAGCCGGACACACCGTGAGTAATAATCATGAAACGGGCGGGAACAGCCATATAAGATTCGGCCAGATCCATGTAGCGTCTGTATTTTGCCCGTTCCGCTTCGCGCATGGCCTCGCTGATTCCCGGAGCGCCCATGGTGAACAGGGCAATTTTGCAGCGTACCATCGCCGTGTAGGCTTTATAGAAGGGAAGTAATGCCAGGCCTTCAAAGTCCCCAGTATGTTCCAGGTAAGTATTCAGTACTCTGTAACCCTGGCCTTTTAGTCCACGGTCTTCCAGGTCCATCAACAAAAATCCCAGGTCACTGTAAACGTCCCGCCAACGGAAAGAGTCGTTGAATTCAATACAGTCAAACAGGGTCACTTCACCGTTCAGCACGGTCACATTGCCCAAGTGCATATCCCCGTGGCCTTCCAGGACAAAGCCATTTTTGTCCCGGCTTTCCATTAAGTCCCGCAAGCGCTGGAAAGTGCTCTCTGCCCAGCCTTCCAGATACTGGAGCTGCTGTAGTTCTTTTGGGTCTGACAGCAGCGGGCGAATCTGGTCAAAGTTTTGCTGTACAGGCGCGTAGATGACATCTGGATGTCCGTAATCCATTCCAGCATCTGTTTTATCCGTATGGTTCAAATGAAAATCAGCAATCTTATTGGCCAGCTGGTCCAGGTAGCCTTCCCATTCGGGAGCATCCGCCGGTAGTTTGTCCAGGGTTTGCGGGTTGAACTGGCGCATCTTGACGGCATACTCGAAAGGCTCTCCCTCGCCGCCAACTACCGGTGCTTGTGGTGTACCGGTAATAGGCACCACATCCAGGTAAATATCAGGGGCAAGGCGGCGATTCAGGCGAACTTCCTCTTCGCAGAAGAATTTGCGCTTGTCGAGCGTTGTGAAATCCAGAAACCCATAATCCATGGGTTTCTTAACCTTATAGGCATAGGTTCCAGTGAGAAATACCCAGGATATATGGGTTTCGATAAGCTGAACGTCCGCCACAGGGTGGCTGTAAGTGGCTGGTTTTTTAAGGGCCTGAATCAAGCTGTCGCTCACGCGTCGCTCCTTTTTATTCATTTGTAACGTGCAACGGATAGGAGGTTGCGCGTCCTTTGTCGACAATGTTTTATTGCGCGAATTTCATGCCTTTTAATAACAAGGACATGAATAAATTGAGTATGATAGCGCACTGTCTGGCAGGTTATGCAAGCCGGATGTCTTGTCATCACCCCATTTCTATCAATTTTCTAATCGAAACTGCAGGCAATGTCTAAACAGAACAAATCCCGCAAGACCACGCCCAAGCCAAGTCCCCGCAAGTCGTCATCAAAAAAACAGCCGGGGACGCCCAAACGCTGGAAGTCCCTCCTTTTGAAGTCATTGCTGGTACTGATTCTGGGATTGACCCTATGGTGTGTCTATCTGGATGCCACGGTAAGGTCGAAATTTGATGGCAAGCGCTGGCAGATTCCGGCTCAGGTCTATGCCCGTCCACTGGAAATTTACCCTGGGCTTGAGCTGCGCAAGGACGACCTGCAAACCGAGCTGGCGCTGTTGGGCTATGAACGCCGACAGAAAGCGGATCGCCCGGGGACTTTTGCTGCAGGCAGCTATGCGGTTGAAATATACACACGCAGTTTTACCTTTGCCGATGGCGCAGAAAAACCGCAGCAGATACGTATCGAATTTGGTGAGTCCAAAATCGAACGCTTAATGAATCTGCGCTATGAGGACGTCTCCTGGGCTCGTCTGGAGCCGCTTAAAATTGGTGGTATCTATCCGGCACAACAGGAAGACCGGATACTGGTTAACCTACAACAATTACCTGATTTGCTGGAACAGAGCCTGATTCAAGTTGAAGACCGGCATTTTTATGAGCACTTTGGTATTTCGCCCTTGTCCATTGCGCGCGCCATGATGGCGAATATTCGTGCCGGACGTGTTGTGCAGGGAGGTAGTACCCTGACCCAACAATTGGTGAAGAACTTTTTTCTCAGTAACGAGCAAAGTCTGGTTCGTAAGGCCAATGAGGCTCTGATGTCGCTGATGCTGGAATTTCATTATGACAAGAATGAGATTCTGGAAGCTTATGCCAACGAGATTTATTTGGGGCAGTCGGGAGCCCGCGCCATACATGGTTTCGGCATGGCCAGTCAGTTCTATTTCGGCACCGCCGTTGAGGATCTTCGCCCCGATCAGATCGCCTTACTGGTTGCCATCGTCAAAGGGGCCAGTTACTACAACCCCCGCCGCCACCCGCAACGCACCCGGGAAAGACGCGATCTGGTGTTGGGCCAGATGCAGGCTGCCGGACTGATTACCCAGGCTGAGTCGCTCAAATATAAAGCCAGGGGGCTGGGAGTGATACCACGGCCCAATTACAGTACCAGTGATTACCCGGCCTATATGGATTTGGTTAAACAGCAACTGACGGCCGACTATCGCGAGCAGGATTTACAGTCTGAAGGATTGCGGATATTCACTACTTTGGATCCGCTGGTGCAGGAAAAAGCTGAGCGGGCATTGAGTCAAACCATCAAGCAGAAGGAATCCGTTGGGCGTAACCAAGGTTTGCAGGGAGCGATGATCACCACTGCAGTCAGCAGCGGTGAAGTGGTGGCCGTGGTAGGGGATCGGCAGCCCAAGTTCAGTGGCTTTAACCGTGCCTTGCTGGCGAAGCGGCAGATCGGTTCGCTGGTGAAACCCTTCATCATGCTCACAGCGCTGAAGCAGTCGGATAAATATACTCTAGCTTCTGTCCTGCAGGATGAACCTTTCATGCTCAAATTCGACAACGGTGATGAATGGACTCCGCACAACTATGACGGTGAATCCAACGGGCCGGTGATCATGCAGGAAGTGCTGGCCAGATCGTTGAACCTGGCCACGGCGAGGCTCGGATTGGAAGTGGGCGTGCCTGAAGTGCTGTCCACTATCCGAAATCTGGGAGTGGATGTGGAGGTTAAGCCGTATCCCTCGGTATTGCTGGGAGCCCTGAGTTTGACGCCTATACAAGTGGCCGGGATGTATCAGAACCTGATCTCAACCGGTTTCCGCACACCCTTGCGGGCCATACGGGCGGTTACCACTGCGGGTGGCGAATTATTATCCCGTTATTCCTACGATACAGAGCAGGTCATGGAGCCTGGTATTGCCTATCTGGGCCAATACGGATTGTTCGACGTGATGCGTACGGGTACCGGACGTAGCGTCTATCAAATGTTTCCCGAGGATTATCACCTAGGGGGTAAAACCGGCACCACGGATGACTATCGTGACAGCTGGTTTGTAGGTTTTAACGGCCAACTGATGACCACGGTATGGATGGGCAAAGATGACAACAGTTCCACCAGTCTGACGGGAGCAACTGGAGCCCTGCTGGCCTGGAAGGCCCTTTATCAGGGCTTACCGCAAGTGCCCTTTATTCCGGGTGCGCCGGAGTCGGTAGAATGGGCCTGGGTGGATCATAGTTCCGGCCTGTTGTCCGCAGAGCATTGTGAGGGAGCAATCGCCCTGCCGTTTATGCAGGGATCCGTGCCGCAGGAAAAAGCCCACTGTGTGGATCGTGGGAATTTCTTGCAGCGTTGGTTGCGCAGTTGGTGGAATGACTGAAATCCTTGGGGTATGTTTAGGCGGTTTTAAGGATCGACTGATGGCTGGATTAATTGGCAGTCCCCCAAAATGGATTATTGGAACAACCTTATATGCAAACAAATATACAAAACCACAAGCTTTTTGGTGCAATTTTGATTTCCATTGAGAACCCTATGACTGGCCATAGAATCAAGCGCTTTAGCGCTATAGCATTGTTAATGTCCATCTTCCTGACAGGATGCGTTTCCACACCGGCAAGCCCTCCCATAAGTAGACAGCCCGTGCCAGGACAAGAGGGGCCTGCAACCCAAGAACCAACAATCCAGGAGCCGGTACCTGAGCGTCGGGCTCAACCCGTTACCAAACCTATCGAAATTGATCGCGAACGCCCCTCCGGCGCAGCAGTCCAGGTGTTGGCGCAGGCCGATTCTTTCGCCCGTCAAAAACAGTACGACCAGGCCTTGTTGTTACTGGACAGAGCCCAGCGCATGTCGCCCCAGGCAGGAGAGGTCTACCTGCAAATGGCGAAGGTTAAGTATGACTTGGGTGAGTACAACAAGGCGGAGCAGTTATGCCTGAAAGCGGTGGCTTTAAGTGGCACTGACAGCCGTTTTCGCAAAAAGTCATTGCAAACACTGGCCATTGTCAGAGATGGCAAGGGAGACCGTGCCGGAGCCGCGACAGCCAGGGAGCAAGCTGCCGCGTTATAGATGATGAGGCAGCGGCCCTGACCCCGGGAACTGAGCCGCTGCGATGTTACTTCAGAGTTTTTGCTATAAGACAGAGTTGCTAAGACAGAGTTGCTAAGACTTCCCTGGCGGCAAGCAAGGTCGCATCAATATCTTCGTCACTATGGGCTGATGAAATAAAGCCGGCTTCAAACGCTGACGGTGCCAGATAGATGCCACGTTCCAGCATGCCGTGGAAGAAGGCTTTGAATCTTTCCATATCGCAACGCATCACCTGATCATATCCGGTGATGACTTCATCATCGGAGAAATAGAAACCAAACATGCCGCCGACCTGATGAGTGGTCATGGATATTCCTGCATCGGTGGCAGCCTGCTTCAAGCCGTTAACCAAGCGCTGGGCCTTGGCGCCGAGAGCGTCATGGAATCCTGGCTGGCTGATTTCATTGAGCATAGCCAGCCCGGCCGCCATAGCCAGCGGGTTACCGGATAAAGTCCCTGCCTGATAGACCGGGCCCACCGGTGCGATGTGGGACATGATGTCACGACGGCCACCAAAGGCACCTACCGGCAGCCCGGCGCCGATGACTTTTCCTAACGTGGTCAGATCAGGCTTCACTGAATAAACTTCTTGTGCGCCACCGAGTGCAACCCGGAAGCCGGTCATGACTTCATCGAAAATCAGTACTGCGCCTGTAGAATCACAACATTCTCTCAATGTCTCCAGAAAGCCGGGTATCGGTGGAATGCAGTTCATGTTGCCGGCAATCGGCTCCACAATAACGGCCGCCACTTCCTCGCCGATTTCAGCAAAACAGGCCCTCACCTGCGCAATATCGTTAAAGGTCAGGGTGATAGTGTGTTCCGCAATGCTGGCGGGTACGCCTGGTGAGTTGGGAACACCTAGTGTGAGTGCTCCAGAACCGGCTTTCACCAGAAGTGAATCCGAGTGGCCGTGATAGCAGCCTTCAAACTTTATGATCTTGTCGCGGCCGGTAAAACCACGAGCTAGACGGATAGCGCTCATGGTGGCTTCGGTGCCGGAATTGACCATGCGTACCATATCAATGGAGGGCATCAGGCTGCAGACCTTTTCTGCCATATCCACTTCAATACGGGTCGGCGCGCCAAATCCCACGCCCTGAATCAACTGTGTTTCCAAGGCTGCGCGGATTTTGGGGAAACCGTGCCCGAGAATCATTGGCCCCCAGGAGCCGATGTAATCAATATAGCGCTGGCCATCTTCATCGTACATATAAGGGCCTTCAGCGCGAGTGAAGAAGATGGGGGTTCCACCTACGCCCTTAAATGCCCGCACGGGGGAATTCACACCGCCTGGAATAAATTCCTGGGCACGGGTAAATAAGGATTCTGACTCTGTCATGGTTGTTCCTGTTTGAGCTTGGCTGGCTGTAAAAATTGGGTTAGTGGGCAAAGAGATCGACAAAGGCTTTAGCAGCGCTATGACGATCATCCTGGCCGAAGACGCCGTGAATCACGGCAAGATAATTTGCCCCGGCGTTAAGTACCTGTCGCGCATTGTCCAAATTGATGCCGCCAATTGCAACGACCGGAAGGCCCGTAAAGTGGCGGGCCTGCATAAGAATCTGCAGTTCTGCCGGTGGTGCCTGCGGTTTAGTGGATGAAGAAAAAAATCTTCCGAAGGCCAGATAGCTGGCGCCTTCCTCGGCCGCTTGCCGAGCTAATTCCAGGCTGTTATGGCAGGTGACTCCAATAATGGCCCCGGAGCCCATTTTAAGCCGGGCAGCCTGCACCGAACCATCAGTTTGACCAAGGTGTACTCCGGCTGCTCCCACAGCAACCGCAAGCTCAAGGTCATCATTAATAATCAACGGGCATTGCCAGGATTGACATAGCCGGTTCAGGTGCCGGGCTTCTTCCTGCCGGGTATGTGGGTCTGAGGTTTTGTTGCGATATTGAACCAGGGCGGCTCCTGCCCTCAGAGCATCCTCGACCGCATCGTACAACTGCTTGCCTGGTAAGAGTGTTGAATCGGTGATGACGTAGAGGCCGCCGTTTAATGGCAATACAGCTGAGGTGGATATTGATAAGGGCATTTTAGATTGTTCCAGAATTTAGAAACCATTGTCCCCGACCGGGCTTGTAGGCCGATTTTAGACATCGGGTTATCCAGTCCTGGGCCTGCTCGATGGCTTGGGGTAGTGGTAGGCCTCTGGCCGCCAGGGTGGTGATCGCACTGGCCAGCGAGCAGCCTGTTCCGTGGAATTCCCCTGCCAGCCGTGGAATCTGCCATTGCTGGTATTGGCCATCGTCAGTATAGAGTCGATTGTGAATGAGGTTTGGGGTATCGTCATGACCGCCGGTGACCAGTACATGTTTTACTCCCAGGTGAAAGAGCATGGCAATGGCCGAGGCTTCGTTGTATTCACCGGTAATTTCAAATAGTTCCAGGACGTTGGGTGTCAGCAAGTCCGTATGCGCCAGTAATTCTGACCTTAATGCAGACAACATATCCGAAGAGCTTAGTGAGCCTCCCCCGCCAGCCTTGAGTACCGGATCAACCACTCTGAATGATTGTCCCTGCAACCTCTTGAACCCGTTGGCAAGCCAGCGAACGGTGTCGGTGTTTCCTAAAGCGCCGGCTTTTACCGCCAGCGGAGGGATGTCTGTCACTAGCTTTTGTAGCTGTGACTCCAGGACATCCACTGCCATCGGGTGAGATTCGTAGACTCGATGGCTGTCCTGCACGGTCAGCAATGTGACCAAACTGCAGGCATGCCCACCCAGGGCTGTTATGGTCTTGATATCGGCATGCAGGCCTGCACCACCGCTGGGGTCCAACCCTCCCACTGCCAGAATGACAGGTGGATTGTTTAGATCAGGTTTAGCTTCCGGAAACATCAAAAAGGCCTTACTACCACCAGGATCACCACGCCCACCAATATCAACACCGGGGCTTCGTTAAACCAGCGATAGAAAACATGAGAATGCTGATTGCGATCTTCTTTGAATACCTTGATGAGGTGTCCGCAATATAAGTGATAGGCGATTAACACCGCGACCAGAAAGAGTTTGGCGTGTACCCAGCCCTGGGAAAAGTAGCCCTGGAAATCATAGGAAAGCAGCCAGATACCCAAAGCAATGGTAAGCACCATGGACGGGGTGCCAATGCCTCTATACAGCTTGCGTTCCATGATTTTGAAACGCTCGATGCTGGACTGGTCTTCCGCCATGGCGTGATAAACGAACAGACGCGGTAAATAAAAAATTGCTGCGAACCAGCAAATAACAGCAATGATATGGAAGGCCTTGACCCAGAGCATATTGTCCTCTTTATAGAATTAAATCTGGCCATAAATAATTAGTTTTCATCCATAAACGGCTTCCCTGCCGTTTATGGGAGTCATAAGGTTTGTTTTGCTCGCAAAATCAATGGATTACATCATCAATATTGGTGGCACTTCCCTGTGCCGTGTTAGTTTAGCGACATTGGCGTTCGCCTATCATCGGGTGTTTATGGATAGGCACTAACTACTTTCTGGACGCGCTATGGCTTATTGCGCGTTTCCCATGGTTCCTAAGAGTTGAACACCAAAGGGTGTTATTTCTCTTTATAGCGATAGAAATTATCCAGTTCCACACGGGTAATCACACCTATGATGGGTTTAATCAAAGGGGCTGTCGTGCGTTCCACATAGAGTGCCTCGACGCCTTTTTCATTAAACCGCTGTAACGCCTCTTCCAAAGTTGCCTGAATATGCAGTGACGCCACGTCTTTACGCTGTGCGGGAATATGGAGAAGGTCAACGATATGGGTCTCCGCATCAAAATCATCCTGCGTCTGGGCTTCGTCCATATAGCGGGCAAGGTCTGCTGCAGGCAGAACGGCTCTTGGGTGGTCCTCGCCCTCGATAATGATCCACTTGGGCTGTTCCTTCAGTACCGCTTGGCACTCGGCCCATTCCACTTGTTGCTTCGCCCTCTTGATGCTGCGTTCCATAATCGCACCCACTGATATGCGTCGCAATGCCATGGTCAGAGGTTCGGCTTTATAGTCCAGTCCCTGAGCGGTCAGGATGGTCTGGAATACGGATCTTTGACGGAAATAGTGGTTGGCTATCAAGCTGGACAGAATAATGATCAGCATAGCCGGCAGTATGATACTGGGATTCCTTGTGAGCTCAATCACCGCCATGATCGCTGCAAGGGGGGCCTGTAGCACTGATCCCATCATAGCCCCCATGCCTAGGAGGGCATAAAAGCCTGGGGGCGAAGCTATGGTTGGCATCAGGCTCTGTGCCAGGACCCCTAAGGCTCCGCCAAGAGATGCTCCTATAAAGAGTGTGGGGCCGATAATGCCGCTGGGCATGCCGAGGCCGATACTGGTTGAAGTCACCAGCAATTTAACCATGGCAATGGCCATCAGCATCAGGAACGGCAAGGTGCCGGCAATGGCCTGGTTTACGGTGTCATAGCCAATGCCCATGACCTGAGGCATCAACAATGCTGCGATACCGGTAATCAGCCCGGCAGCCAGTAGACGCCACATTAAGCTCAGAGTCACCCGGGTCATGGTTTGCATCATCACATGGACAAACAGTGCCGAAACGAGACTGATCAGGATAGCAGCAGCGACCACGTAGGGTAGTTCCAGTAATGAATACAGGCCGAAATCCGGTACGATAAACGCCGGATCATTTCCATACACTGTCTGCGAAACTACTGCGGCGGTCACGGCGGCTAGAATAATGGGGGTAAACCCGTTAATCGTGTAGTCCATCATTACCACTTCCATGGCAAAGATGACGCCGGCGATTGGGGTGTTGAAGGAGGCTGATACTGCTGCCGCTGACCCGCAGCCTACCAGCATGCGGATACTGTTGTTAGGCAGGCTCATTCGCTGACCTAACAGGCTGGAAGCCGTTGCACCGAGGTGTACTGCCGGACCCTCCCGGCCTGCGCTCTGGCCACTGATAATGGTGATCATGCCGCAAAAAAATTGCAGCAGCCCACTCCGGAAAGACATATAGCCCTGGTGATAACCGAGTCTTTCCATGACATGGGCGACGCCTACTTTACGTTGCTGTACGCCTAGTCTGATCAGAATCAGGGCTAGCAGAAAAGCGCCGCTTAATGGCAGTGCGACTCTTATCAGGGAGCTTAAACCTTCAAAGGCTTCTGAATTCCCATCCGGTAAAAAATGAGACAAAGGCCATTCGATGGCAAAACGGAACAGCAATATGACACCCCCGGTGAGAACGCCGGAAAGTATCCCCAGCAGTGCCAGTTGTGGCAAGGCTTCGTAACTGGCCACACGCCGACGGAATGATTGCGTGGAAAGATCCCAGCGTTGTTTCCAGGCTGGGGGAAGCTTCAATGGGAGTTTAATTTTCTCCTTGAATGGCACTATGGCTCCTTAGTGCGTCCACTTAATCACTAGTGGCAGGCACAACTGATCTGAAATTGAGCGAGGTGACAGGGGGCTGCAGATGGCAGCTGATCGGTTCCGCAGTCCTTAAGTGTAAAAATGTAAACCCTACTCTACGGAACACGTTAAATGCTGTTAGTATACGCAATCCGCTAAACTTATGTGAGAACCAGTAAAATCATCTGGTTAGCGGCATTTTTTAGCAAATAAAGCTGAGTTTCAATCAGCTTTGATAGTGGCAAGTTCTTTCATTGATTCGGGGGAATTGAGTTATCGTGGTTAAAGTAGGCATTGTTGGTGGTACCGGATATACCGGAGTGGAACTGATTCGTTTGTTGATCGCACATCCGGAGGCTGAGATCAGTGTCATTACTTCGCGAACCGAGGCTGGCACTGCCGTGGCTGAAATGTTTCCCAATCTGCGTGGCCACCTGAACCTGACTTTTACGGAGCCCGATGCCGATCTGTTAGCTCAATGTGACCTGGTGTTTTTTGCAACGCCTAATGGGGTGGCCATGAAGCTGGTGCCAGAGCTTCTGGCCAAGGGAACCAAGGTGATCGATCTGGCCGCAGATTTCCGAATCAAGGATGCTGCTGTATGGCAACACTGGTATGGCCAGCAACATGCCTGTCCAGAGCTGTTGTCCCAGGCGGTCTACGGATTGCCGGAAATGAATCGTGAGGCTATCCGTCAGGCGCAGCTAGTGGCTAATCCGGGATGTTACCCGACAGCCGTGCAACTGGGCTTTTTACCGCTACTGAAGCATCAACTGGTAGACCCATCCCGCCTGATTGCTGATGCTAAATCTGGCGTTAGTGGAGCCGGGCGCGGAGCCAGCGTCAACAATTTACTGTGTGAAGTTACTGAAAGCTTTAAAGCCTATGGGGCATCCGGACATCGCCATTTGCCGGAAATAAAGCAGGGATTGAGCCAAGCCGCTGGGCAGTCTGTGGGACTGACTTTCGTGCCACATCTTGTACCTATGGTACGTGGTATAGAAGCCACCCTGTACGCTCAGTTGAAAGGGAATTTTGACGAACTGCAGCAATTATTTGAAACGCACTATCAGGACGAGCCCTTCGTCGACGTCATGCCACTACGCGGACTGCCTGAAACCAGAACGGTCAGAGGTACCAATTGCTGTCGCATTGCCCTGCATCAGCAGCCTGATAGCGATATGGTGATCGTTCTCTCGGTCATCGACAATCTGGTCAAAGGGGCGGCAGGTCAGGCAGTGCATAATATGAACCTTATGCTAGGTTTGGAAGAGGCAACTGGTTTGCAGCAGATTGCGTTGCTGCCATAAGTCTTAGGTCCTGAAAGGGGTTAATTCCCGTTTCCTCAGGTGTATCCAAACTATAGAGTTGTCATGAATAAACGTGCAGATGAAAAACTGATAGTTGTACCTTATCGCCCGGCAGAGAATGCAAAGCGTCACTTGTTTGCCTGGCTTGCAGTTGCGTTGAGTATCGTAGGCGGTATTGCCATGGGGTGGTATGGCGCCACCTACCGAGGCGGGCAGCTGGCTAGCCGGAATACAGAGTTGACCCGCATGCTGAATGTGGCAGAGTCGCGGACGACAGAATTAGCCCAGCAGGTGGCTAATCTTGAACGCGGCAAGGATATTGATGATATTGCCAGCCGGGATGTTCAGGCCACGGTGAGGACACTGGAAAGCAAGATCCTGCAGTTGGAGGAGGATATAGCGTTCTATAAGAACATAATGGCTCCTTCAGGCGATGACAAAGGGCTGCAGATCCAGAAAATGGAATTGCATGCAGCCCGCGGAGACAGGCGCTTTCAGTACAAGCTTGTGCTGACCCAGGTGGCGAACAACAGCAAGTATATTCAGGGGGTGGTTGCCGTGAATCTGATCGGATCCCTGAATAATAAGAAGGAAATATTACCTCTCCGGGATGTGGCGGGCGCCGAAGACCTGGGTGTGAAATTCAAGTTCCGATACTTTCAGGACATTGCCGGAGAGCTGGAACTGCCTGAGGGATATAATCCTGAACAAATTCAGATCGTTGCCCAGTCATCTGGGAAGAATGCGACAAAAATAGAGCGTACCTTTGATTGGAAGGTGGAGGAATAAGTCGATGTTTGGAAGTAAAAAAGGCAAGCCTGCCAGTAGCCATCGTTACGATACCCTGATTGCCAGAGGGACAGAACTGAAGGGTGATGTCACTTTCAGTGGTGGATTGCATATCGATGGACGTATCGAAGGCAAGATTAAATCGGCTCCGGATAACAATGGTGCTGTCGTGCGAATTAGCGAAGCCGGCGAGGTTCACGGCGATGTTGTGGCCCCGCATGTGGTGATTAATGGCACCGTTCATGGCGATGTTTATTCATCTGAACATATTGAATTAGCGCCCAAAGCCTCCATTACTGGCAATGTGTATTACAACTTGATTGAGATGGCCATGGGGGCTGAAGTGAACGGTAATCTGGTTCACCAGAAAGACGCTGAGACCTTATCCGGCAAGGGCGAAGTTAAGAAGGTAGACCCGATCAAGACGTCGGCGCTGACGCCAGCCAAGGACCAACCTGCTGAAGCAGACAACGAAGCCTTTACTTGAGGGAATAGTTGATCTTTTAGGTGGGATAAATGGATAATTTTGGCGTATCCTGATTTGTACCCACCGTTTAAGGTACGAATTGTTGCCTTGGGCATATGTAAAGTGTGAGATATTGAATGAGCATTGCTGAAACTTTTGAACCTAGTCCCTTTTATCTGTCCGACAGCGCTGCGGCAAAAGTGCGGATGCTGATTGAAGAAGAGGGTAATGACGAACTGGCCCTGCGTGTGTTCGTTACTGGTGGTGGCTGCTCAGGATTCCAGTACGGATTCTCCTTCGATGAAGCCATCAATGAAGATGACACTGTGGTCGAAAAAGCAGGTGTGAAGCTACTTGTAGACTCGCTGAGCTATCAGTATCTGGTTGGCTCGGAAGTGGACTATAAGGAAGGCCTTGAGGGTGCACAGTTTGTCATTAACAATCCCAACGCGTCCACGACTTGTGGCTGCGGCAGCTCCTTTTCAATATAGACCTTTGGCTGTGGAGGCATTCTGAAGATGGTTGTTAAAGTTCTTCGACGGCTTTCATTACTAGGGTTGCTGGTGACTATCACCATGACCACCTTCTGCCGACAGGGGGTGGCAGAGACGCCTACCACTACGCTAGCCATTGTGGAAGACTCCCATCAATATATCGCCAATATCGAGCTGCATACCGCTGAAGAAATTAGTGACCTGTTTGATCGCGCTTCGATGTTGCTTGATCAGCAAAACGGCTTTGCTCTGGGTGAGCCCATTGCTTTCGTATTGCATGGTCCTGAAGTGGAATATTTTTCTCATGCCAATTATGGCGAATTTAAATCTCTGGTCGACAAGGCAGCTCAGTTGGATGCCTTTCGGGTAATTGACGTGCGCATATGTGCAACCTACATGCGATTACACGATATTGCGCCGGAATCCCTTCCTCCATTTGTTGAAATTGTGCCTTATGGGCCAGCTGAAGAGCAGCAGCTTCGTTCCAGCGGCTATGTAGACTTCTGATAGGGGATTAGGTGCCCTCCTGGCACTAAGCTGAAACTCATGAGGGGAGGCAACAAGCCAATTAGACGGGAATGACTCTATTTGGGGTAAATAGCGCCCAGTATTCTAGGTCCTTTAGCGCCGGTGACGCTGGGTTGATTGCCGGGTTGAAGATGAATGGTCTGGCGGGCAATCCAGGCAAAGGCAATGGCCTCCATGAAGTCCGGGTCAATTCCTACGTCGGCAGTTGTTGCTATCCTGGTGCTGGGAATTTGTCGTTGTAATTGTTCTAAAACGTATTGGTTGTGAACTCCACCACCGCACACAAAGAGTTGAGTCGGAGGTGCTGCTCCCAGGCTTTTGGCAATGCTGCTTGCAGTGAGCTCTGCCAGAGTAGTCAATACATCTTGGTCGGAAACTGGGGAGTGGCTGGTCAGCTGTTGTTCCAGCCATGCCAGATTGAATTCTTCGCGGCCAGTGCTTTTTGGGGGGGGGAGCTGAAAGTAAGGGTGCTGCATCAACTGGTCAAGTAGCGGCTGGTTTACTTTCCCTTGTCTTGCCTGATTGCCGTTTTCGTCTCGCGGACGCTGAAAGCGGCTTTGCATCCAGGCGTCCATCAATCCATTGGCCGGGCCAGTATCAAATCCGGAAAGTTGGTTCCCATGCCATAGTGTCAGATTGGCAATTCCGCCGAGATTCAATACACCTGCATGTGAATACTGTTCTGCTATGGCGGCATAGTGGAAAGCTGGTGCCAAAGGTGCACCCTGACCACCTGCTGCCATATCGCGCCTGCGGAAATCGGTGACTACCGTACATCCGGTGAGTTCGGCCAGTAATGCGCCATTCATCATCTGCACCGTATAGGCTGGGGTGGCATAGGCACGGTGGCGAACAGTTTGTCCATGGCAACCAATAGCTGTAACTTCCTCAGATTCTAACTTGGCTGCCTGAAGCGCCTGGGCGACTGCATTGGCATAGGTTTGAACTAAATCTGTTTCAATCGCGTAATAGCTGTCTGGTTGCCAGGTGTCGGCCAATGTAAGGTCAGCCAAAGCTTTCTGCAAATTCTCTGGGAACAGAGTGAATTGGGTATGGTAGGTCGCCAGTTGATTCTGGTCGCTTTGAATAATGGCCAGATCGATACCATCCAGGCTGGTGCCTGACATGATACCGATATAGTACTCTGGTGAAAGCTCGCTCACAGGTCCTGGGCCATACTGGGATTATCAGTGGAGGAGGCAACCTGATATTCACTGGCAAAGCTTTTCAACTGGGCAACAGCCAATGTAGCGTGCTTACGAAATGTTTTCAGCTCTGCTTTGGCTACTGGTTGAGCCTTTGGGAGCTGGACCGTCACGGGGTTTTTGTGGACACCGTTGACTCTGAATTCAAAGTGCAGGTGAGGGCCGGTGGCCATACCTGTGGCTCCAACATAGCCAATAACCTTGCCCTGTGACACTCTGGCGCCACTCCTTATGCCTTTCGCAAAGCCATTCATGTGTGCATAAAGCGTCGTGATTGATTGTCCGTGCTGGATAATCACTACCTTGCCGTAGCCGCCTTTGCGGCCGGCAAAGATCACTTTTCCATCGCCGGTCGCTTTGATAGGAGTCCCTCGGCTGGCGGCGTAATCGGTGCCGCGATGCGCGCGTATCTTATGCAATACAGGGTGCTTGCGACTCAAGTTGAAGTGAGAGGATACACGGGCAAAATCGATAGGTGAGCGCAGGAAGGTTTTCCGCATGCTGTCACCTTCAGGCGTATAGTAACTAGCCCGGCCATGTTGATCTTCGTAACGCACAGCAGTATAGGTCTTACCTTGATTGACGAACTCTGCAGCAAGAATATCGCCGTAGCCGATCTTTTCGCCTTCGTAGTACAGCTCTTCGTATACCAGCTTGAAGGAATCTCCGGTGCGAATGTCGAGGATGAAGTCAATATCCCAGCCAAAGATGTTGGCGAATTCCATGATAAGCTCATCAGACATGCCGGCTTTCTTGGCGTCTATAAACAAGGCTGAGTGGATTATTCCTTCCGCATAGGTGGGATGAACTTCAGGTTCAGCAATAACCTTGTCGAGAGAAAAGCTGCCCTCGTTGTTGGCGCTGATGAGCCAATTTTCCAGGCGGTTGCGATGAATTTTCATTGTACTGAAAGATTCGCCGTCAAAGCCAAATTCTATTTCTTCACCTGGATAAAGCTGAGTCCACTCTTTGCCTGGCAGATCTGTGACCATCTTGGCGAGCAATTTCGGTGGGACGCCTGCACGCTTGAACATGGTTGAAAAGCTGTCGCCGCTTTGGACCTGATATGCTTTCCAGGAATATTCAGGTTGCGCGGGCTGTATTGGCTGTTCGGCTGTTTTGTTATCTGCGGTGTTGAGCGCAGGAAGTTCAGCTTGCTCTTCATTTACGGTTGGTAAAGATGCTGTGGGCTGCTCAGATATTGAGGAGTCACTCTGCCCTAACGGTAAATTCATACTGATTCTGTTGGCCTCAGCGGAATTGCTGGGGCTAAGAATCAAGGCGCTACCAATCATCAGGCCAGCAGTAGCTGCGGCCAAATAGTGAATTCGGGGTAATTTGAGTAGTAATTTTCTTTTAAACATCGATGGTTAGATCCGACATTGTGCAAAACGCTTTAATAATCGCCTATAAGCATAGTTAAAAACAACGCATCTTAACAGGCATACTGATCGAAAAAAATACTGGTATACTACTGCGCTTTTCGAACCCTAGTTGACCACTTTTTCGCCATGCAAGTGTGTGATATTGGTCAATATAGTCAATTACCAAGTGTAAATAGCGTAACAAGTTGCAACGGGCTTATAGATATATGTCATTGGTATCAGTTGAAGAATCCATGGCGCTGATCAAGCGCGGGACCGAAGAGATCATTCAGGAAGAAGCGCTGCAGGAAAAGTTAAAGCGCGGTAAGCCTTTAAATATTAAGGCTGGATTTGACCCTACCGCCCCTGATTTGCATTTGGGTCACACAGTTTTGATTAATAAACTACGCCAGTTTCAGGACCTTGGTCACGAGGTGATTTTCCTGATTGGCGATTTTACCGGGATGATTGGTGATCCAACTGGCAAAAGTGCAACTCGCCCGCCCTTGACGCTTGAGGATGTTGCTCGGAACGCTCAGACGTATAAAGAGCAGGTATTTAAGATTCTGGATCCGGAAAAAACTCAGGTTCGCTTTAATAGTGAATGGATGGGGCAAATGTCTGCTGCCGACATGATTCGCCTGGCAGGACAGTACACTGTCGCAAGAATGCTCGAACGTGACGATTTCAATAAGCGTTACACCAACGAGCAGCCTATTTCCATTCATGAGTTTCTCTATCCTCTGGTGCAGGGTTATGACAGTGTTGCGTTAGAGGCAGATGTGGAGCTGGGCGGCACTGATCAGAAATTTAACCTTCTGATGGGGCGTATGTTGCAGAAAAATGTCGACCAGGAGCCGCAGGTGATCATTACCATGCCGATCCTGGAAGGATTGGATGGTGTACAGAAGATGTCAAAGTCGCTTGGCAACTATATAGGTGTCAGTGATTTGCCGGGAGAGATGTATACCAAGCTTCTATCCATGCCGGATGAATTGATAGGTCGATATTTTGAGTTACTGAGTTTTAGACCAATGTCAGAGGTCGAGAGCTATCTTTGTGAAATTCAAAGCGGCCGAAACCCGCAGGAAGTTAAGAGAATTCTTGCACTGGAAATTATTGCTCGCTTTCATGGCCAGGAAGCGGCTGATAATGCCCACAAAGGGGCGGGAAATCAGGTGAAGCTAGGCGAAATCCCAGAAAACATCCAGGATGTAGAAGTGGGCTTAGAGGGTGCAGCTGAAATCTTTGCTGCGCCTTTGTTACGATCTGCGGGATTGGTGGCGAATGGTGCGGCTGCAAAAGACGCGCTGGGTCGTGGTGCCGTGTTCGTTGATGGCAAAAAAATTGACGCCTCTTTTAGATTTCAGTCTGGTGATATAAAGGTTGTTCAGGCTGGCAAGAAGAAGATTGCCAGGGTGCACATCCTTTAAAGCCAGGAGTTCTGGGTAAATCCCAGATTGTTGCCAATAGCTCTTTGAAATTTATTTTAAAAAAGAGGTTGCAAGAACGAATCGGCTCCGTATAATGCGCACCTCTTCTGCAGCGAAGCCCACCGGAAACGAGGGGTTGAGGGGTAGGAGGGTCAGGGAAGAGAGGGTGACCTGCTGAGGTTTAGGCGTTCAGGTTACCGGCGCTGCGAAGGGAGTGGTAAAAAACAGTTTGACAACGAGAATCAACACTGTAGAATGGCGCGCCGCTGAGGGATGAATGCCCTGGCGAGAATCTTTAACAAATCAATCAAGT
>JBNKWQ010000001.1:0-51502 GCA_050299855.1 Hahella sp. | reverse complement strand
GACCAATCAATTCCAAAATTAGCAAACAACCAAGCGGGTAGAGTCGCATACCGACGGCGGCCCCGTTCAAATCCTGCCGTCCCGACCAATCAATTCCAAAATTAGCAAACAACCAAGCAGGTAGAGTCGCATACCGATGGCGGCCCCGTCCAAATCCTGCCGTCCCGACCAATATTCCAAAGTTAGTCATCATGTAAAGCCACTTCAAAGTTCGGAAAAATGGTGAAATAGCTCCACCACCCACTTCTATAACTAATTGATAGTTATGAAAAGACCTCCATAGGTTGCGAAAAAGCTAAATTTTTCGAATGACAGCCGTCATAGTGTTATGACATTAAATACTGAAAGTGGGGAGTGTCACCTCTCCCAGGGGGAGAGATGGCGTAAGGGCTATTATCTTCCCGCTCTAAACGGGGGGCGAATGCAAATAATTCCTTTGGCGAGAGAGTCATGCAAGCATGGTTAGCCCTGTAGGCAAGGCTATTTCGTCCAGGAATATTCACTATTCTTGGCGTAATTAGCCCCTGAATATAGATGCTCTTGGGGATACTTAAAAATCCCATGCGCATAAATGTTGTCCCAACTTGTCCATATACAACCTCTCAATATGGCTGTTTGATCGCGCTTTGCATGCCAAAGATCGATAACGAAACAATTTTTACCCCAGGTGTGGCAATCATTTACATCCGAGTTCTGTTTCCTATCAACAACCACAAAATGGTGATCAGTGGGACGAGGATTCATAAATAGTTCAAACGTGCCGCGAAAATTGATGATCTGGTTAATCACATACAGGGCATATCCGGCAAGGGTATCGCAAACGGCATTGAGCGAATTATCCCGAGCCCTGGGAACCTTTTGGTGAAGCGTTTGGCCCATGGTTAGCCAATCCTGTCTTCCATGTACGCCATAGTGCTGTTGCACTGGCATTCCATCTTGGTCAACAGCCCTGTTTTGCTTCATCCTATTAGCCTTGCTGATAGCCGCCATAGCGATAGCGGCAGTCGGTGAGGCATTGTCAGCCTGGGGGCCGCCATATTGGGCGTCATTCGCGATCACCAGCTTTGGCATAATACGTCTAAAGTGAGGTTTGAGAGCACTAATTTTGGAGTTCTTGGACATGGTGATTCCTTCGGTTGTCGGTGAATTGTGCAATAGGCGGCTATTAATTCCCGTCTATGTCTTCAATGACGACACGAAGACCATATTTGGATGCAAAGAATTAAAAATGTATAGAAGGTGTTCTGCTATCCCAAGTAGCCGGGGTGATGAGTCTCGATCTCACCACAGGCTTCATCATCCTGCTTCTTGCGTTCCAGAGCCTGAATCTGAGATTCAGTGAGAATGATGCCTTCGCTTGCTACTTTGTCCTATAGCGCTTTCAGGCGGTCTTTAAAGTTCGCCAGATTGGGTTTTCGTCGAGTCTTTTCCAGTAGCGCATCAAAACCGGTAACCCTCTCTTTTTCAAGAAGAAGTGCCAGATCAAGTTGAAACTATTCCAGCTAAGCGCCCATTAGGGTGATATACCACAGGCTTGGCGCTGCCGAGTAAAGGTCCTTTGAATCGCCACCAGTTCTATAGATACTCTGACCCACATCCCGCTTTCTCAAACTGCTATCGTAAGAAATGATACGTTGATCGTATTTACCAAAAATACCATGGAAGTTTCGGAATCAGTCCGAACTTTGCGGTCGATTTACACATCAACCAAGCAGGTAGAGTCGCATACCGATGGCGGCCCCGTTCAAACCCTGCCGTCCCCGACCATTTTGCATACGTGGTCAAAATGACGTGCAGGCTGTGGCCAAGCTGGGCGGCGGCGAAGGCGGGCTTAGTCTCTTAAATTCGTTAACCGGAGATGGAACCGGGGATGGATGGGGGAAGGAGTTTTCCGTCGAATGGAGGGTTGTTGGGCAAACCCTTATGCGTTTAAATATCTGAGATAAGGAACTATCAAAGATCCCTTAAGACAGGCAAGTCATGAAGCTTATTGATCCTCCCTCCTATTCAGACCTACCAGATTGGCTTTGCTCTGCCCAGGCAGACGAAGTGGACCGTTCTCGACCATCGCAGGCTCCTTTCCAAATGCTCTGTTGGACACTGTTGGCAGCAATTATTGTTCACGGGCTTTTGTTTTTGTTACCGGCGCCTGAATCCAGGGATAACGCTGTATCAATGACGACTGTTGTAATCGAGTTAACGTCCCTCTCTGGACCTGAAAAGACTCTGGCAAACGCTTCAAAAAAGGAAAGTCCGCCGGTCAATGACGTGTCGAAACCTGATGGTTTTTCCAAACCTCAAACAATTTCTGATATACCCCCCAAGTCAGATACCGTTGTTTCAGACCCTGCGGTAATTGCAGAAGTCACACCTGTTACAAAGCCAAAAGACAAAACAGTAGCGGAAGATGCACAGCAAGTACCCTCTGGTATTTCGCTGTTGGATAACGCTCTTGCAATAGCCAGGGAATCTGCCAGCCAAAGAGAGCAGGGTGATACCGAAATCTTTGACCGGCGTTTTGCCGAGGCACTGGAAGAAGCTGGGGAATTCAATCAGCCCGGTACCTATTCAAAAGAACGGATAGTCAGCTATCAGGATCACCTTGGCAGGCAATTTGTCAGCTTGGGGAAAAATGCCTGTTTTGAACTAGTAGAAAGTGAGATGGGGTTGCAGGAGGGCAAGATATGGCATTTCTCCAGCGGATGTTCGGGCATGGAAGATAAGCCCTTCCTTTCGAGCGACTTCAGTACAAATTGACTATCATATAAAGGTAATCCCCCCCAAAGAACGCGTTCTCTCTTGTTAGCAGTTTGATCTGACTATCTTCGGAAGGAGCTCGAAAATGCCATTCAATCACACTACTGCGTCACAACAAGTTGATGGTACCTCTTGTGGCTGCTGTACCGCCGCCTGGGGCCTGAAAGTCTTGCATGAGAAAGGCTTAACTGTCGGAAACTTAACTCTACCTGCCGGGGGCAATTTACCCTCTCAGGCTCAACCTACCTACTGGAATTACAATGACAGCCAACTGGAACGGGATCTGTTTCCCATGCGCGTCGGCGGGGGCGCTCCGGGGCTAACCATGCCCAGTAACATGGCCGAAGCCATACTTCGCAACAGCAACGGCATTACGCTGGTTCTTGAAACTTCCCCGGGAATTGAAACGATTTTTAATAAATTCGGTTTTGCCAATGAAGTAACCGCACTAAAAGCAGTCGTGGCGAATCATGCCAACGCTTCTCATGTCTTTATGGATTCATACTTAAGACGGCCGCTTTCAACTCACTTATTTTCGCTGGGTTTGATGAGGCGCTCGGATGGCACAATGCATTGGCTCTTCCAGGAAACGTCCAATGGCTCATGGTGTGATCCGGGGTTGATCGGAAATCGACACTGGTTTAAAGCCCACACTGCCTACACGTCGGCGGCTCCGGGTGTTGTCGGTGCTCCAGTTGGTGTGAATATCTATGTTTATAGTTAATGCTTCCGATAACAAAAAATCAGTTGCAAGGTAGAATGCCTCGCCCTTTTCATTTCAAGCAATTCACCATTAGGCACGAGCGCTGTGCCATGAAGGTCAGTACCGACGGCATTTTGCTTGGGGCCTGGGTACCGGTTCCGGTAACAGGTCCTATTCTCGATATCGGCACCGGCACGGGTCTGATCGCTCTTATGCTGGCCCAACGCACGCTGGGGCAGGTGCCTGTAACAGCTCTGGAGCTGGACCCGGAAGCCGCTGCCCAGGCGGCAGAAAATGTGGCTGCCAGCCCCTGGCCTGACGCCGTGAAGGTCATCCAGGGGGATATCCGTACCTGGCGGCAGGAGATGGGCTTCCAGCAAATATTGAGCAACCCGCCTTATTTTTCCAATTCTCTCAAAGCTTCAGGGGAAGCGCGCAACCTGGCGCGTCACAACGATACTCTGGGGTTTGCCGAACTAATGAGCGCCGTCGATGCCCTGGCAGCACCGGGAGCAGGGTTTCACTGCATATTGCCGGTGGATAGCGCCGAACAGCTGTTGGTTCAAGCAAGGGAGCTCGGATGGTGGCCCGACAGGCGCTGCGAAGTACGCACCCGTCCTGAAAAAGACGTCAGCAGAGTGTTGCTAAGTATGGGAAGAGGGGAACGGGGCTGTGATTTCAGCAGGTTGTGTATTCATTCCGCCTCCGGGGACTATTCCACAGACTTTGTTTCCCTGACCAAGGCTTTTTATTTGAAGATGCTGGATTAGACAGGAATTAAATTGGGTAGTGACAACGGATTGCCTCTAAGTCGATGCGCGAATAGGATGGATGCGATCAATCGGCTTCCTCCATCGATTCATGACTCGCTCTGGGGTTCAGGGCTGCCGCTGCCATCTTCCGCACCGCCACAAAGGGGGGATCCTGTTCCGGCGAGGGCGACTGAAACCGGATCGATATGAGCGTATAAAGACATAGCAACAGGTGAATTGATGCAGTGATGATAAACAACCCGGAAATTCCGAATTCATCAATTACCGCCGCAATAGCCGGCGGGCCTGCCACGGCACCGATACCGAATATGAGCAGCAGCGTACTGCTCACTCCAACAAAGGCATCACCTGGGGCGGAATCATTGGCATGGGCAATCAGTAATCCATAGAGAGGTAACGCAGTGCAGCCGAAGAGGCATGCCGCAACAAGTAGTGTCGTTCCGCTTCCTGTCGCCAGATTCGTCGTCATGAAAAGACCTGCCAGGGCAGCAGCCAGGCTGGTGGCAGCGATAACTTTGCGACGGTCCATATGATCCGACAGCATGCCCAATGGCCACTGGGTTAAAGCACTTCCAATAATCACCACCGCCACGAACACACCGATTTCTGCAGTGCTGAGATCAAACGCTTTAGGATAAAGTGGTCCCAGGGTCCAGAAGGCACCATTAGCAACACCGATACAGAGGCAACCGAAAGCACCGATGGGACAGTTCCTGATGACCTGCCTGAAAGCCACACTGGTATGGGGAACTCGCTGGGGTTCATCCATGGTGGTGAAAGCCACCGGCACGATAGCCAGACAGGCCAGCATTGCGGCGACGATGAAGGGAACATTGCTGCTGGAATCCCACAGCCCGAACATTAATTTACCGGCCACCAGGGCTAACCAGGTAACGAGCATATAGGTTCCGAAAATACGTCCCCGGTTTAGATTGGTGACCTGACTATTCAGCCAACTTTCAACAATGATATAGAGTGCGACAAAACCGAACCCTATCAAGACTCTCATCAATGCCCAGGACAGGTCCCCCACCCTGAGGGGGAGCCACAACAATGCGGCGGTAATGACGGTAGCAAATACGGAAAAAGCACGGATGTGTCCAATTCGCTTGATAATTCCGGGGACCAGCAGGCATCCGCTGATAAACCCGAAATAATACGCCGAACCGAATAATCCAATGGTTAAGGTTTGAAAACCTTCCAATTGGGCCCTGATTGGCACTAGCACTCCCTGCAAACCAGAACATGCTTCTAGCAAGACTACCGAAAGCAATAGCTGAATAATCGAAACCAGAACTTTAGCCATGAGTATGCTCCTACTGTTGGAGGTTAGCCCATGAATAAGGAGAGGGACAGCTACAGCTCAAAGGTGTCAGCGGGCAATAAACGCAAAAAATATGTCGTGTTGACATACATAAGCTCCTTTTCTGTATCCCTACACAACACAACGCAAAGCACTTTAATTTTTAATTATGTGAATGCCGGTATGAGAAGCCGGTAGGCGACAATTTATCTTATTTCTGGCGTTTCGTTTATGGCCTAAACGTATGGGGAATAGATAGTGTGTTTGATCCGTGAAAGTATTGTTGCCACGGGTGCTGACTAACCAAAACGAAGTTCATTGTTGCGTATTTTTTTAAAATAGTCTAAAAAATAACCAATCAAGGCTGATAAAAACCAGTTAGCAGTACAGCCCAAGGAATGACTCTGAGAGAGGGCTGTTACTAATGCTAACTTCGATATGCCTATGTCTGCCTAAAGATTTCGGTCTCTGCATTCCTATTGCGAAATATTCCTCACTATTTACACCCTTTCCAGAAACGCATTTTCTCAGTCTAAAAAGTTCCAGGTCACCACCGCCTTAACTAACGTTTTCTTGCCACAAGCCTAATCTGTGGATTTGAAGCATTCCAAAAATGAAAATAAGTTGGAGCGCAGTGAAAAAATCGATAGGGTCAGAGTGAAAGTGCTTGGATGCACCAAATCAAAGAAGCCCATCAGTAGGGCCATTTAACCACTCCAGCCAGTGCTGAAGAAACAGAACGAGCGATCCTATTGATTCGAAAGTATCAGCCATTAGCTCATTGGTAGGCTATTCTTCACTCAAACAACTCCCCAACACCGCACTTCAAACTTTTTGATACCTGCTCCAACGTCTTCAAAGTCGTATTCTGTGAGGCGCTCTCCAATCGGGTAAGCGTGGCACGGCTAATCCCTAATTTGCGCGCAAAAACCTCCTGGGTCTGTTGACCTCGGCGGGCTCTTAAATTCTTGGCCAATTTTTCTGCAAGGGATACTGTCATGGTGCACATGTGAACACGACCGTATGTTCATATGTGAATATTCCTATGCTAGGCTTTTGTTCGCATATGAACAAGAAAGTTTAGAAACAAGGTAAACATTGCTATGGATAAGCTCGATGTTACTCCCGAAACTTCTACGAATATCCACCAGATACACGGCCACGGAAAATTAGCGAAGATCCCCCTTTTCGAGTTACGACCGGGAACTCCTCCAAACGTGTTACAAGAAGCTATCTGCCACCGGTTGGAAATACTCTCCGGAATGACAGACATAATGTCGTTAGTAGAATCGACCTCTGTTGATAAACATACGCTCCAGTGTTATGCCTGGGCTATGGGGGAAATAGTCAGCAAGTTGAAAGTGCTGGGGGATACGGAGATTATTGAAACCCAGCCATATGAGCAGCGTGCTTTGACTAAGGATGAGACCGTAGCGGAGAGAATCAGGGAGATTTCAACGAAGCTCAGTGAGCAGGAAGATGCCCAGTTAGGTGCGTGGGTTTCATCAGCGGGAGGGCTTTGGTAGTGAGTGGAGCAACAGCCTTGGCCTAGGGTGGCCGCAGCAAGTTCAAAGTTGACGTCGATCTTACTTTTTATCACCTGAGGGCCACTGATAGAAAGTACATACTTAGAACGGTTTGTGATGATTTGAGCGTTTGGAAAGCCAAATACGCAGAGGTCAATGTTTCTCCTCAAGGAGAAAAGCATGAAAACCAAGGAAAGGAATTCGCAATTGTTGATGGTGAAGTGTGGGTGTTCCCGTGTTGATACCAATTTGCCGAGATATGACGGGAACAGGAAATAGAAGTCGCTTGCTACTAATGACCTTGCCGTAACAGGTAGGTGCTAACTCTTATTAGGTGAAGGTCTTTCAGCTAAACCCACTGGACTATAGGATGAGTCGAAAATGGGCAAGAAAAAATATGTTTTTGAACATCAGCTCAAAACATTGGTAGATATAAAGGAGCGAGTTGACAGACTAGTAGAAACGCACTCTAAGCTAAAATGCGGGACGCCAGGAGTTATGTTCCGGACTGCAATCGAGCCGCATTCGCCCACCATCTATGTAGGTGAAAGCTTGGGCCGAAAGAAAATTATCCAGGGCCTTAAAGAAGGCGATTACTTATTTTCGTCGTCAGACCCAAACTGGATTGAGGCGAGCGATCACCACGGTCTATCATTCTCAAGCACGTTTAACCAAACCAAGTTTACCCTTGACCTATTGGGCAAATTCCAAAAACCGGGTGTCCAAATTAATGTGGCCTACTGGATATTGGAAAGCTCTAACAATCTTCCTGAAGATATGGCATTCGTGCAGGATCCGAATAACTATGAGCACTATCTTTTAGTAGTTACAAAGCGCATGACGGTTGCCACTTTGGTAGGCAAGTTAACTCGTCTTGCACAGAGAATGACTGTAATGAATGACCTTAAATTGGAGGCGTATAAGTCATGATGGTATTTTCAGACCATGAATTAACAGCCAAAACCTTGGCTCTCCACTACGCAAATAAATCTGAGAATTCGCTAGCGGTAGCTGTTTATAGCGGAGAAGAAGATGTGCAGGGCATTGAAGACGCCAAGGAGCTAACCCAGTTCTTCTGGTCCATGAGTGATGATGCCGCTGAGGATCATTCAAAGGAGAGTGAAATTTCACAGCAATACGATCTTGAGTTCTGGATGGAAAGGTTGATGAATATCACCATCGGTTATCTGACGTCACTTGGTTATGGTGATGTTTGGAGAGATGAGTCCTATCGAATCAATAGTTAGTTCTCGGCTTAAACTCTAAGAAGCCAGTCAGTAGTAGTTTGGATGCTGGACTACTACTGCTTCACCCCTCCGGCGCACCTGCCGCAAACCAGAGTTTATTAAATGGCTGTCTACAAATGAGTGACTCCATTTATGTCAAACAAATCCCCGGACACCCATTGAATATCGCCGCAGTTCGCTAAAGTCGATGGAAAAGCTGAAGCCCTTGAGAGCGGACGTCAGCTTGGATTGAGCTTAGATTGAGATATTGAGTGTGTGTCCACGTGCTGCGTTTTGTTATGTAATAGGGCCATGAACTGTGCCCCACAATTTGTGCCAACGTGCTGTTTTCTCAGTAGGTTTAAGTGATTTCGGGCTTATATATACTTTGTCACCAAAGCTAATATCTGCGTCTAGTATTTCTGCGTTTACTGCGCCACGCAGTTTTCCATCTAGCTCGCACGCAACAACAATGAGGCTATTACAATTAATACAGCGATAGAATCTAGCCAATTCATCCCCGTTTGTCTCAGTTTTCAATTCTGACAGAGGGCTACTAACAGATATTCGCAATGTCGGGTGGCTTATGACCGAAGATGGGTATTGTTTGCAGTAGTCGCAATCGCAAACTCTAGGCTGAAGATTCTCCGACTTCTCTTCTGCAGTCAGGATAATCTTTATATCACCACACTCACATCTACCAGTACATTTCATACTAACTTACCGATTGCGCATAACGCCGTGTTGCGTGTCCCAGACGCAGGCGAACAACACCACCTTGTTAGAATTTTATACGGCTTTGTAACGACTATAACCCCAGTAGAAATATACTTGAGCATTGATGAATATAGAAATTACAAATACACCTAAAATATATATATTGCTGTAATAGTGAACAAATTCTATATATGGACTATGTTCTGCGTGAATCAGTACATTGTTAAGAATGGCGAATATGCTAATAGTTATAAAGGTTGAGAAATACACAAAACAAAGAAATGCGAAGTGTTTTGATAGAGAATCCGAGTTGAATTCTGGGAATTTGAGAAATTTCGCCAGCCATTTTTTGGGAGGGTCGACAGTTCCATTGAAATGGAAATATACAAACTCACCGTAACGCAAGCCTTTTTTATAGGAGTGAAATGCGTTTTTAGAAAAAGAATAGAAAGCACAAAACGCCGCCACCAAGTATAAGATAACTTGAGCAAATAGAAGACCTGACCACGAATGCCCAAAAAATGATACGAGAGGATTCCATTCTTGAGATAAGTCTGGGGTAATCAGATATGTTATATAAATATCACCTACTCTTAACGCCAACATAAAAACTAGAATGGCTATAAGTATGATTCTTTCCTTAGATTTCATGATCTACTCTAAAAATTCTTACGGAGGCTGTAGGAAAACGCCAAGAGTTTTACAATCAGCCAAATTGTTCAAAATACAACCTATAAAATACGCTGCTACGTGAATTTTGCATAGGTTTCCTTAACGTTCATCAGATTTTTATGTAGAGCGCGATCCAAAATTTAGGTGGAGGTTTTTCTACAGCCTCGACGCCCAGCTCACTGGTGGAGCAAATTGGTGCGTGTTTTTGCGAAAGCAAAAAGCGCGGCAGTTTGCGGAGTCCAGTGCAACTGCTTGTTACATGTGTGAGGATTCATACAGTGGAAAAACGTGCATACTCATATATCCTGCCCACTTGGTCCCGTTATTTAAATGGACCTGAATACAACATATTGAATTTCTAGGCTTTTCTAATGGAATAAGATGAAAATCCGTGCCAGTAGTACCGACAAAACGAGCACGTTTCTTGACAACTCACCGATATGCTGTATATACAACCAGTTTCTATTTCGCGTGGGGGGTGATGATATGGCGAGCCCATTTCTAGAGTCTGTACGTAGAGAAACTCGTCTTCGTGGATACAGCACCAAAACCTCAGCCAGAAATCCCGGTTAGTTGCGCTGATAGGGAACCATAGGGAAGAGGCGGATCAGGAAGGCATCTTCTTTTCGGCCAACGTTGGTGCCAGGGTAGAGGGCACGCAAAACGCTTGTTTGCCACCTAACCACTATCTGTAGACGTTCAGATCTAAGCTAACCCCCCCATCTATCTGACTATCGCACTCAGCGCGAGGAATTTCTGCGAGCACAAAGAGGGATTTCATGAGTTCCGTGGTCTGATAACCCAGTCGCTAACCTGAAAATGATCGCGGGGCGATCAAGTTCGTTATTCATGGCCTTTTAAATTCGGTAGTAATTGCCAAAATAAGACCAAAGAACTACGCAAAAAACACCATTCATACCAGTAATAACACGGATATTCACTCTCAGGCAAAGGCTCTAGCCTCTTTGGGCGAGGATCCAATAGTAAACCTTGAGAGAATTGCGGTATCTATTTCCAGGCAAGCATAGGCAGGTGTACCTTAATCGCTAATATTGTAGAAATAGCCCTTAAGATGTCGGCTGCCCTTTTGGTTTGCGCTTTATTCCACTGGTCTAACTGCATACGTATTTAACCACTAATAAATACATAACATCGGAGCTCAATAATGCACTTTATAAAAAAATTAGCCTTAGCCACAGCCGTCATCGCCAGCGCCTCAGCCGCTTTCGCAGAAAAGCCCAAGGAGACACAGGGGCTCGACGTCACCCCTCTGGAGCTCCATGAAGCTATAGGTGAACAAATTTCAGTAATGGATGGCTTCGCTCTACGAGCACGCCGTATTGTGATTGAGCCCGGTGGAACTATTGCCGAGCACTCGCACGCCGATCGACCTGGGGTCGTCTATATTCTGGAAGGGTCAATGACAGAACACCGTGGAGACGTAGCGCGAGTCGTTAAACCCGGTGACACCTGGACTGAAATGGCTGACACAGTTCACTGGATGGAAAATACCTCAGGTAAACCTTGTACTATTATTGCAGTAGATCTGGTCGCCAATAAATAATGACAGGACTATAGTAAAAAGCCCGGTAGCTTCATGCTATCGGGCTTTTCGGCTTTCGAAACAGATTAATGGCTGCGCTTTATTCAGCCGAAGCAATATGGGGTTTGACTCCAATTATGCTCAAATTCAAGGAAGAAGGTCCGCTGTGATTAATTAGTGCCATAGCAGTGGCAGGGCGGTGTACGGCCGTACTTGCCCAGTTTCCTCTCTATCGCCTCAAAACCGATTGCTCGATGTATCAAATAGCCTGTTCTGTGCGATTATTTCAAAAGCAGATGGGTGTGAAGTCGTAGTTCTGATTCCATTCATTTGGCGACCTCTTCTAGTGCTGCTAGTTATCGGTGTCTTGTTTTGGCTTGTTAAGCAACAGATGCATGTGCTACTTCACGAGATGCGTTAAAATCACAACTACAATTTTGTTGGCAGCAAGCAAACGCGCAGTGAACACGTCTAACCCTTCAGCACGACAAACACTCGAAATTATCTATAAAAGCGATGCGCCACGTCTTCTAGCCGTGCTTACTCGAATATTAGGTATCGAAAACATCGAACTTGCGGAAGATACCCTGCAGGAAGCCTTTTACAAGGCCCTCACGCAATGGCAAAGCGGCAGTATTCCACCCAACCCGAGAGCCTGGCTAGTGACAGCAGCCAAAAACCAAGCTATTGACACTATTCGCGCCAACAAAAATAAAATTAAATTGACGCCAGATCTGGCGCTCTTTTTAGAAAGCGAATGGTCACTGCCTTCAACAATTGACGCGCAGTTCAGCGATGACCTTATTCAAGATGACCAACTCAGAATGATTTTTGCCTGTTGCAATACCAATACATCAGTAGAAAATCAAATCCCCATCATTTTACAAATACTTTGTGGATTAAATATTGATGCCATCTCTCGCGCACTGCTTATTCCTGTAGCCACGGTAAAAAACGTTTACTGCGAACCAAACAACTATTAAAACAGCAAAGCTTTTCACTTCCAGACCAGAATACATTAAACGCTTCACTCAATACCGTTCACACCGTGTTATACCTGCTTTTTAATGAGGGATATCACGGTAACAAACAAGAAGTAACGAACAAAATGTTTTGCCTCGAAGCATTAGGGTTAGTTCGAATCACCTCATTTGGCCAACCGTGAAAGCTACGCATTATATTCACTGCTCTACTTTCACTTAGCCCGGCTAGAATCCAGAATAGACAGCAATGGAACCCCGATTCCCATTGACTTACGAAGTGGCGCTCGGCGAGCCTTAATTTGTCTATATTCATACACTCAACCAGGTTGCGCTATGGCGCCACCTTCATAACTTCACGGACCTCTACATAATCGATGGACGACTCAAAAATTGGACGGCCTTTGCTCAACTCAACCGCCTCTTCAAGACTATTGGCCTTAATAATGCTATAGCCACTCACCAATTCTTTGACTTCCGAGGCGGCGATATCTGTAACCACAAAATCTCGGGTAATGCGCTGCCCAGAAAAAAGCAGAGGCGAGCCACCATTGGCTAAACGACCTTCGGTCTCCAAGCCGGCAAACCACTCTGCCCAACGCCCGTAGCATGGGCCTTAGTGAAAGCGCAACGCGCTGAACGGAGGTCCAGGCCACTTAGTGGCCGACCATGCCTACGTTTGTTAGGCCTATCTACCTCACAATTATTGCGTAGATACACAATAAAACCAAACCCAAGATTGCAAAGACACTTGCCATAAATAACCTGCGCCGGACTGGAACATAATTTGACCCCGTATGAACATAAGCATGTCCGGAGCGCAATAGCACAAATGACCACGCTATGAAGAGAGCTAAGTAGTTTACTGAATCGAGTATGTACAGTTGTATCGCAAGGACATAAAACAACACCGGAACTTCAAACTGATTTCGAATGCAGTTATTAATTTGAATTACATATTCTGGCCAGGCATCTTCGTAAAGGCTACGTCTACTTTCATTTACCTCATTCGAAGCAACCGCCTTCTTCTTAGCTCGCGCCAAACGGATATATAGAAATATGGTCAATCCGATTTGAAATAGCACTGGCCATAAAATAAGTTCACGATTCATAATTTTTGCCTAACGCCGCCAACACGCGCAGCTTTGTAGTGAAGGCGAAGCCGCAACGAAAAAGCTGTCGCCGTGATTGGCCTGGTTATGTGCCATTAAAGCTAATGTAAAATAAGCCAAAACAACGTAAGTCAATCGTTTCATATCACAAGCGCATAACGTTCCTATAACGCGCATGCGCGTTTTCCCGATTTCAGTTTCTGAAGATACATTCTCCAGTTCCATGATTCCATTGAAAAATCACTGAAATCGACTCCTGTGGTTCACTGGAAAAACGAGCATGCGCATATATCCTGCCCACTTGGTCCCGTTATTTAAATGGACCTGAATACAACATATTGAATTTCTAGGCTTTTCTAATGGAACAAGATGAAAAAGCGTGCCAGTAGTACCGACAAAACGAGCACGTTTCTTGACAACTCACCGATATGCTGTATATGCAACCAGTTTCTATTTCGCATGGAGAGTGATGATATGGCGAGCCCATTTCTAGAGTCTGTACGTAGAGAAACTCGTCTTCGTGGATACAGCACCAAAACCCCAGCCAGAAATCCCGGTTAGTTGCGCTGATAGGGAACGATAGGGAAGAGGCGGATCAGGACGGCATCTTCTTTTCGGCCAACGTTGGTGCCAGGGTAGAGGGCACGCAAAACGCTTGTTTGCCACCTAATCACTATCTGTAGACGTTCAGATCTAAGCTAACCCCCCATCTATCTGACTATCGCACCCAGTGCGAGGAATTCCTGCGAGCACAAAGTGCGGATTTCATGAGTTCCGCGGTCAGATAACCCAGTCGCTAACCTAAATCTGATCGCGGGACGATCAAGTTCGTTATTCCTGGTTGTCGAATTGACGATGGATGTCTTCATCTAGCTTTATCTTGCCTTAGTCTTTATTGCTCGTCTGGTTACGACCGAATTGATCGCCAGCCTGATTTTCGCTGACCTGAATCTCACCAGGATCGAAACGTCGGGCCATAGTGAGACGTCCCAATACACGATAGTTTCGAACCGGAGTCGCCAGTCGCAGAGAGGATGCCCGCCAACGCTTGGCTCCCCGGACATTCATGGGTTGGCCCTCATTAATAACCACCGTTCCCTGAGAATCCCGACGCCAGAACCAGCAGCCCCGTTGCCTGGAAATCCAGCCATGGGCAAGAATGGTACCCTGACGCAGGGGAGACGACTTCGACACACGAACTTTGCCAAAGCCATAATCCTCACCCCGATTCTGACCTGCCGACACCACCACCAGCACAGTCTTCAATGCCCCCAAGGAGACCTGGACCCAGCCGTCGTTATCGGTAACCAGTGTTGAACTTCCGCCATTGCTGATGAGCGTGACAGAATGCGCTTTGAGCGGTGCGCCGGAAGAATCGATAAAACCCAGGTCGAGGATCAATTTGCCGGGCATCAGGTGAGAGATCTGCAACAGAGTTCGGACATGCCAGCGGCGGAAGCGCCATTGTCCGAAAGGATACAGCGGCGCGACAGTACTGCTGTTGCCCGGGTCATTGGGGTCGGTGCCTTGCTCTATTTCAACTTGGTCAGGCACGCCGTCACGATCGGAATCCGCCGCGATCTCGATCGCAATCTCGTCGCTTAACTTGACGCCACCGGCCAGACTGACTTCCACCTTCAGACTGTGGGCGCCCACTGTCAGCGGGGTATTCAGGGTGCCAGTGGGCGTGGTGAGCTCCAGCTCACTGATACGAAAGTCATTGCCATTGCCCAGGATAACCTCATCGTCCAGCCACCAGCGGGTATTGGCATGATCCAGCGCCAGCGTGCCTTGCTCAAGATCGTTCGCCAAGGCCAGCAAATGAATTGCCTTGCCTTCGGGAATAACCTCCCCGCGGCGGGGTTCGACAATCGCCACCCGACGCGCCACATCTTCGACGTCGATGTCGTCACTGACAGAACTGCTTTCATGAAAACCGTCAGAGGCCACCACCTGTAGGCGTACCCGACCACGACTTGCGCCTAAACCGGTTTGCCATTCATAACGGGTAGCCGAAAGACCTACAGCCAACGGCTTGAAGGTTTTACCGCCGTCAGTCGAATAACCCACACGAAAGTTGAGTTCGGCATTTTGCGGGTGGCTAGCCTGCCATTCCACGACCACTGTATCCCTGGGACCGATACTGCCACCAGTAGGAGAAAGTAAGGTCACTGTTGGAACTCCGCTGGGGATCAGCTCACGCCAGACTTCCTGGCCGTATAGGCTTAACACCACCTGGGCCGTGGTTTCCGGGAAAGGACAGGTGACACTGACTGGAGCACTGTCCGAGGCAATGGTGCGCCCCGCCTGACCAGTGCGAGCCGTACTACGCAAACCGAAACTAACACGCAGGCGCCACCTTAGCAGTTCGTTACCAGCAGTATCCAGGAAAAGAAGGTTACCCTCACCGTCCTCGACTTCAGGAGTGACGGCACTGCCGCCGCGACCGATCCAGGACGCGGCTCGCATTAGACGATCATCTCGCACATGGCCGATCAGGTTGAAATTCTGCGGACAATTTGCCGGCCGGCTGTCACCGCTGAGAATTCGTTCGCGCACATGCACCTCCCGCGGGTGGGGATTCGCCAAAGCATCATAGAGCTGATCATAGCTTCCAGCAGTACCACTGACTCGCCCTTCAGCAAAAGTGGTTTCGTCATACCAATCGAAGGTCCGAAAACCGGTCGGTGACTCATACGTAAGGGTCACCGGATCCTCAACAAACTCACCGGATACCGAGTTCCATCCATCTTTTGCCGTCTGCGCCAGTTCGCGGGTACTTTGATGATGAATACCGTGTTGGTGTAACAGTTCGTGGCCGATGATGGAGCCGACATCATAAGCCGGCACACCGCTCAAATTGTCACCTACGGAAATCAGAGCGCTACGCCAGGAATCACTGGTCACGCCAGCCCAGTCCTGCGACCCGACCACTTCGTTGCGATCAACTATGCCAAGCATATAATCGTAGTCCAGAGCGCTGTCCTCGTTGATGTTACGCCGGGTCATTTCCAGAACTTCCAGGATATCACGCACTTCGTCATCGCTGTTGATGCCATTGTGCATGGTGTTATTGGGCCAGATTCCCCAATCAACGATGTTGGCCACACTGTAACGCAAAGGATACAGGCGGTTGTAATGCACGTAACCGCTATAAAGTTGCGACCAGTCCATCCAGTCAAGCATATGCCCGGTGTCGGATCCGAGGTAAAACAAGGCAGGATACAAACTGCCACTGTGAACGCGGTTGCCATCGTGCTGAAGATGAGTGACCGGGGAGGCGATGATCCGATAACTTTCCCGATTGGCAAAGGTCGTACCTGCAGCCGAGGGAAAATCCCGCGTATCGTTGAAAGCCGGGGTACCCATACGTTGCAGACTGACATGGAAGCGATAGTTAGCCTGGTCGTTGATCAGCCAGTGAGGGATTTCGAACAGGATTTCAAAGCCGATCTCAATGCTCATAAAGCCGCCGGTCATAGTGCGAAATTCCACTTTACCCGGGATCTGACCAACATCGCTGCCATCTTTGTAGACATGACAGACAGCACTGTCATGTACCGGCGATCCCCAGCTATAGTTACCCATGCTGGCCGCGTTCAACGTGCGCATTTGGTAACGGATTATGGTTTTCTTGCCCGCCACCAGGGGATATTCCACCAGTCCTTGAGTCAGATAGGCGTCGGCAATTTCCACCTGTCCGCGTTCATAGACGATAAACCATGTGTAATCGAGGCCCTCGTCTGTCTCCACCTGCAGATTCCCACTCACTGCACCTTCCGGCACACGCACCCATAATTCCTGGGCATCTGTTGGTGTATAGCGCACGACCTGTTTACGGTTGCGGTCAACAATGTAGGCAGCTTTGAGATCGGTGACAGCAATATCCACAGGGTCGACAAACTCATCAATCGGTGTCGGGCTGGGCACGCTGGGAATGGTCAGACCAAAGCTGGCAATTTCCCGAAAGCCTGCATCAAAAGGATCAAACTTGCGGACGATACGATTGGCGTTGTCGGTGATGTAGACATAACCGTCATAATCCTGCTCGATGCCCATTGGAAAGCCCACTTCCACCACAGCTAAATTGTGTGGACCGGGGTCACCAAAGTAACCATTGAAGGGACCGTGCCAGGCCCAACGGTAGATACGTTTATTGACAGGATCGGTGGCATACACAAAGCCATACCCTCTTGGCGCACACACCCCCAGCACACGGCCGCTATCGGCAGGCGTTGGCAACTGCGTCGGCATACCGCCGTTGGCATCGCTACGGGCGACACGGTGATTGTTGCTGTCGGCGACATAAACAAAGGTCAGCCCGCCAATCACCACTACATCCACGTCTACCGGCATATCAAACTGGCCGATGCCACTGCCATGGGAGCCCCAGGCAGACAGGAAGGAACCTGTTGCCGTAAACTTCTGGATACGATGATTCAGGGAATCGGCCACATAAACATTACCGCTACTGTCCACCGCCACGCCTGTCGGGCGGTTAAACTGCCCGTTACCGGAACCGCTGGTTCCCCAGCTGGCAAACGTACCGGTGGCATCCTGATAAACAATGCGGTCATTGTCCGTATCGGCGATATAGAGCACTCTCGTAGAGTTATTGAAGGCGACGCCGCGGGGACCATCGAGCCCTCCTGGCACTGTACTGTCGCTGGCCACCACGCCATCGGGCTGGTAATCGATCTCATTGACCGAGGCCCACTCGACATTGGCTGCAACAGTGCCGCCCGAGGCCGCGGCAAAGCGTACATGATTGCGATGCATATTGGGGGTCGGATGAAAGTAACGACCGTGAACAATAACCAAAGTGCCGTCGACAGTTGCACTGCCGGGCCAGCCCGCACTGGGGCTGAGGCGATCTATAAATGGCGCAGGCATGATGGAATTCCTCTAAAATCTTTCGCTTATGAGCACAGCAAAAGCTCCCTTTAGAGGAAACAGCCTAAACTCTGTAGAAAATTAGGCTATTGCCACAGATCAATAAACCACTCAATCGCGGCTTACCAATAACGGCCTGGTGCACTAATTTAAATACCCTCCCTGTCGCTATTTCCAAAATACTGGCTATCAAGGGTACAGTGCTAAAAGGCACCAAAGGATTTTGTCAGCAGGAGGTTTCTGCCCTCCGATTCAACCGGGGTCAGATCTACATTGATCTGCTGCCGAACGTGAACAGGTATTCTGGCTTTAGTCGTCGCTTTCCACGACTGGCTGGCTATCTGACTCGAATGGAGAGTGCGTTCATCAACTTGGTCAACAACGGTGCCTGCAGATAACTAGAGTCAGATTCACAATTGATGTGCACTGCGAATCAGACCCAGTAGGGGTGTGGATTTCAATCAGAAGTTAAAAGGTAATTCCTGCCTCACTATATCCAATAGCTCATATATAATCAGGTAGCCAACAATCGAATTGATATATGAAGGCCAACCGAGTTCTTGATCTCATTCAACTAAATCGTACTCATAGGGTAGGGCTGCAAGAATTTTTTGTCTTTTGGTGGTTCCCCGCTCAACCACGTGAAGATAACCCAGGTTTAAAAGGCCCCTTCATCAAATCACTCGTATACTGAATCACATTCTTTTCGCTGTTGATCTGATTCATGAATTGAACTCCTATCGGAAAACCGAATTTACCTCATAACTTATAGGTGTCTACAGTTCACTGATCAAGCTAGGTAATAGCAGGCAGCTTCATGTCAAAAGCGGAAGGGTTAATAAATGGCTATCCCAAACCATAGGCTGGATGCTGCCAAAGTGAAACAGAGTAGGCTCAGATCCAGAATGTGCGCAATGTGGAACAAGCGGACAATTTGCCCGCAAACTCGGAACGCTGAACTTGGCAACTTCTCTCTCTCTCATATAATCTTTGCAGGTTTCCGGACACCCGACTTCATTTAAGTCACACAATCCCGTTTCAATTTTTCAGGAAGAGAAATTTACAATGAAATCCGATGGACTATTCAACCTTGCCTTTCTCGCTCTGTGCGCTGCTCTGATGTCACCAACTGCATGGGGCGACCTGGTTTCACCATACGATAACGATACCTACCGTCCACGCTGGTCCAGCCGGGCCAACCTTCCTGTGTATCAGGATTGTCCGGCACTGGCCGCGCCGGTGGTAGACCTGAACGCGAACAGCATATATACCGATGACCCCTGCCGTTGCATCATCGATCCGGTTAAGCAGCAGGCTTATCTGGAGGCGACTGCCCCTACTAAGGAGTTTGCTCAAGCGGTAGTTAAGTTGAGCGACCAGTATGTCACTACAGAGACACCGCAGCAGGAAATTGCCGCCTGCACTCTGAGTCATCTTGACCACTGGGCATCACATTATGCCATGCTGGGCGACTTGGAAGGTTCAGTGGCCTTCGCCACCCTGACCAACGTGCTGGGGCCTTCCGCTCAAGCCTATCTAAAGATCCGCGACGCTGAAGGGCTTGATCTGGAAGCGGAGCAGCGGGTACGGCTTTGGCTCAAGAACCTGGCGCGTCGGATGGTTCACTATCACAAGCTGGAGGCGGGCCCGAAAACCACCCGTAACAATCACCGATATTGGGATGCCTACGCCGTGCTGGGTGCGGCAATCGCGGACAGCGACAATGAGCTTTTCCTTTGGGCTAACGAATCTCTCGACATCGGTCTCTCCCAGATTACGGAGGATGGCACTTTACCCCTGGAGATGGCTCGCGGTGACAAGGCCCATAGCTATCACGTCTACGCGTTATCTCCGCTAATTGGACTGGCTGAAAGCATCCATATTAACCGCAGCGAATTTGGCCTCAATTCTCCCTTCAACCGATATAACCATGCGCTTCAGCGGCTGTCGGACCGTATTCTAGTGGAAGAAATCAATGGGCCTTCTGGAATTTTTCCTGTGGTTAACCCGCTGGAATGCCACCAGTCGGCCTGGGCGGAACTTTTCCTGCGCCGCAATGCCAGGCTCTCCACCTATTACAACGCGCCTGCTCTGGCGACCTACATTGGACAGACACGCGACAGAGCTGATTGCGGCGGTAAACTCTATTTCACCGGGCTGGGCGGCAGTACTACCTATTCTTTTGGGCTTGTAAATCTGCAGAAGGTCATCGACGGCATGCCATGATTAAGTATAGATGTGACGAAGAAAAACAGATCATTCTCCATTACGCGGAAGTCCTTGAAGATCGGAAAGCGATCGAAATTATTACTACTGGCTCTGTCTCCAGTCCGGAAGACGCGAGTCATTTGGCTGCATTTTTCTGGAAAATGGTGGACTTGTCTGTTGCTGATATAGATAAGGGTGTATCTGTTTGTGGGCAGACGGATCTTGAAGCCTGGAACGAATACATTATGGACTCTATTCGTTCCTATCTAAGAAAAACCGGATATGCCAAGCAATGGGACGAGCAGTCTGATTTGGCTTAGTTCCCGTTAGACCCTATCCGGATGAACCCTATCCCATCCAGTTACCGGACAGTCAGGCATGGAAGATATAAGCGCAATACTTTTGGGAGCATTCCCAGCATTGGCTGAGGAAGGGCTTTCAGACCAATATATCGAAAACCATCCAGATCTGACCGGGGATGTGCCTGAAATGGATTTGATCACTGTTTCATTTTGTCCACATGATCTCATCGTAATATTGGCCACTTATTAACATAGCAATGACTATGTGGAGTGAAACAATTGGATCTCAATTTCTCCGTCTTTGTTTTCTTGCGCCCAGGAATGCAAGCTGGTTACTTGAGACAGGGCGCTTCCCTGACAATCTATGGCTGACAATGACAGTCCCCACTGTGTTTTACTTTGTTGCCTGGTTTTAACAGACAGATAGTGGGAAGGGTGTGTTGTCAGCAAGGTGGGCTCAGAGGTCAGAGTAATTTCCGGGTACCCGGTAAGACTGATTTCACTTGTTGTTTCCCAGTCGATTTTAGCAGGCTTTGTTGCCGTAAAAGGCAATGGCGAATAAAACCCGGAAGCGACAATCTGCCAGGCAGTGACGGGCTTTTTACCCTGTTGGGAAAGGCTGAGTCTGGCGATGGCAGACAAATGTAGATCGCCTCCGACGAACACCAGGTTTTGAATCTGATTTTCAGTGATGACTTCAATCAAATAGGCGAGGGTGGCCGGATAACCTAACCAGGTATCTTCATTGCGCCAGAGGTCTGGATGTTCTTGCAGGGATTTGGGTATTAAACCGAAGACGCTGCCGGAGAAGACAAACTTGGGTGACAGCGGGTGCTCCAGATGGCTCTTCAACAGCCACTCGACCAATGCCGGAAGTTGGGTCTCAGGATCCATAATATTATGGGCTTTGGCGGCTTTTGTGGCCGAACGGAATTGGCGTTCACTGCGGGTGTCTGTGATAAACACCGGGCAATCGGTTTCTCCTTCGGTCCTTAAAGCACTCCATAGTTGTTTTTGCTTTGAGCTCTGATTACGGCTGTTATCAGTGTTGGCGAAATTACTCAGGAAATACCTGGCAGCTTCCAATGCTTGTTCATAGTCCTGCACCTGTTGATCTGAATGTCCCGGCGAAAGTCCCGACCAGTTGTCGCTGAACTCATGGTCGTCGATGGCAAAATGGGTGGGTACGGAGGCAATCAATTGCCTGAGGCCAGGGCTGGATAAAGCTTCCCGGTAGCGGTTGGTATATTGTTCTTTCTCCGGCTCCGAAGGCAGAAGGTTGGCGGTGGCATCGGCGTAAATCTGGTCACCGATCATAAACACTTTGTCCGGACCAGTCTCCAGTGCCAGTTGATCCAGCATGCTGGTAAACACTTTATCAGAGGCATCCTTTTCAAAAGCGGTACCGGGATAGCGGCAGGACCCTACTAAAAAATTGAAGGACTTGTAGTCTTGTCTGGCTGAATCAGCATTCAGCTTCTTCAGCCAGTGCCACTGATCATTGAGTGCCAGGGTTGTCAGGGTTGTCGGCTCATCCCTGTTCGTGGTTTTGACTTTTATTTCGAGAACACTTTTTTCCAGATCTCCGGCTTCAACAGTGTCAGGTGTCTCAATGACAAAGTCGTAGCTTTGGAAAGCCCCAGTCTGGTCACGATAAACTGGGAAGAAATTTCGCCCCTGAGAATCACTGATAATGGCGTCTTCAACGTCTCCAAGGCCGTTGGAGGTCAGTTCAATCCAGTATCTTAGATACATTTTATCACCCGATCTCCAGGCGGATTTGAGTACAGGACCACCGGTCAAGGGCGAATGGGTGAGTCGGCGATGGTAGTGACTCAGGCGAATCGGATCAAACTCCAGTCCGTCATCTTGCAGGCTGTCCTTGTCAGAATCGCTTTTAATAAAACTGGCGATATATGGAAAAACGTCGCGAGCTGCATGGTGGGCAAAGATGATGTCCATATGGCCGTAATCAGGAATTCGTTTTAGCCGGATATCAGACTGTGGAAGCACTTCCTTAAACTGAACGGCGGACACTGTGGCAGAGTAGGGGTTGAATACCTCACTATATTCGCCGTGTATAAACAACGTTTTGATATTGCGGAACCTGAGTATGTTGTCATGCTTGAGGTAAACATTATCGCCGTGTTTGTTGGTAAGGTGATGTCGCTTGGCGAAATAGAACAAGTGCCGGTAAACGTCGCCGGGTGCGGGGCCGAGTAGTGTCTTGAACTCCTGGTGAGTGGCGTCATCCAGGTTCTTATGTCGCCACATCCTGCCATAGAGGAATGTCATGCGGTCGCAGATACCCTGTTCCAGATCATGGCCACCGGGAGGGCTATGTATATCGCCGGCTTCTTCATCAAGCCTGGCGACGGTGAAGGCCAGGCGATCGATCAGATGCACGGCTGTCTGATCCTGTTTTGAAGGGATGGGGTCCAGCAGGGTGTCGTCGATCCAATCTTCAATCACCGAGCCGAACTTGGCCTTGGTACGGTTCATGGCCGAAGGGATAATCCAGGGTTGAATTGCGTTAAAGGTAACACTGCTGATCTGCTCCTCAGTCAGCCAGCCTTTCAAAATCGCCATGGTGGCGGCTGTGGCACCCACACAGTGAGCGAATATGTGAAGGGGTTTGCCGACCTTCTGGTGAATAAAGGAAATAGCCTGGGTTAGGTCGAACTCCGCAATTTCATCGATGGCCCATCCACCATATGCCGCCGACTTATGTAACAGGTTGCTAAGGCGGTAATCGATCGTCCAGACGTTATAACCCTGCTGGTAAAAATAAGTGGCCATGTTGTTTTTCTGGCTCGGTGTGGTAAATATCCGGCTGCCCTGAGCCAGTCCGTGGACCAGAACGATGGTCTCTGCAGGCGAGGACATGGAATCAGCTTGCAGGTAGCTGTGTATCCGTAACTCAAAAGTTTCCTTGGCAGGGTCATCAGCATAAACCTGCACTGGAATCTTCTCTTCAATGGGACGAACAATTCTGCCGTTATTTAAATAGAGCGGATCGGCATTCAGATTGGGAGAGGGTTTTTCCGAGGGATATTCGGGTGCACCAAAACTCCAAAAATGAGTCTGAATTATAGACCTCGTAATCAGCCCGCCTGCACGTACAAGGTCCATAATCATTTCCGGGGAGTGCTGCATGCGGACGATCTGTGGCAGCATGTCATCCAGCATAGAAATACTGTTGACCCGTAATTTGCCTTTAACCCCTAGACTGTGAATGCGGCCTTTGCTCTGAATTCCCGGAGCAAGCCTGATGGGTAAATCCAGCAGGGAATTCCACAGTGAGTCACCAAAGAGTCTGAAGGCTAACCTTTTGTCACCAGTCAGCATCAAGTGGCCGTCAGAACTTTGCAGCGAGTAAGTCATACGACGGTAATCACCATGCATGCCGGCAACGTTGATAAAGCCCATGATGCATTGCCACAAACTGCCACTCTCAGTGTGGGTGTCTTTTTCCCTGTGGCGCAGATAGCTAAATAAGCTCTGCCGCCGGATATGGTAGGTCAGCAATGCATTGGCTGTGCGTAAGCTTTTGCGCAGAAAGCCGGTTTCCTCTCGCGTCAGCAGTGATACTGTGCCCTGGAACTTGCCGATAAGGGTAGTGTGATCACACAGCGCCTGATCGGCCACCGCTCTCTGCATCAATTCTATTTCCTGCACAGGAATCCGGTTAACGTGCAGCTCTCCACGAGTGGTGAAACTAATATCAGAGGGAGATTCCAGCCACTCCTCAAGGTTAAGTTGAAAGCTAAGGTTCAGAATCAGGCCTCGTGATTCAAAGAGACGAGAAGGAGAGATGTCTCTATTGAGTGCTTTTAACATTGCCGGGAACCAGTCTGGCACGGATTGTTCTGTTGTTAGCTGACCAACGAGTTGCTCTTTAAACTCAAGAACGGTGGGTTCCTGTGGGAGTGGCTCAGCCTTCACTGGCTCAGGTGCCGACTGGGCTTGAATTACCTTTGCCGGAATTATATTGATCTCTGATTCTGACCAGCCTTCAGCCTGTAGTATAGCTCCGGCTGCCCGCCAACTGAGCGCTGATATGGTCAGGAATGGATTGACCCCAATGGCAGTGGGCAGTATAGCGCCGTCCATGACATAGAGTCCGTCATAAAGATCAGAGGTGTCTGTTTGCGCGTCGGTACTGGTTTTGCGAAATACCTGCCCCAGGTGATTAACCACTCCATCATTGATTGTATTACCCATGCCGCAACCGCCGAGAGGATGAACCGATATGGCTCGGCCTGTCGGGAAGTTACCGTCCATCACTTTGGTAGCGGACTCAGGCATCAGCTGCCAAAACGGGTTGGGGGCATACTGGCCACCGTCAAATCCCGGGCCAAAGCTCATCGATGACAAGAGTTGATCTGCCGAGACTGAAAGGGCATTAGCTGCCGCATCAGGCCAGTCAGGGTAAACATGTCTTTGGTTGGCGGTGAGTGACGGATTAGCGTTCAGTGTGATTTTTCCAGCGGCATTGTCATCTCCCATAATCAACAAAAGCTGGGAGTGTTGCTTAGCTTTTCTGGAAGCTGCCAGCGGATCAGCTTTTTCTGAAGCGATCATGGCCGGTATACGGTGGCTCCCGATCCGGTGTAGCTGGGCCGCAATCACTGCTAGTTCACCAAACAGCTTACTCAAGCTTGCCGGGATAGCGCTATCTTCGATGGTAATGGTTTGCTTGTGGCCTTTGGGCTTAACTCTGAGCACCCCGTTAATGGTGGGGCCGATGGGACTTTCTGGATCATGCGCATTGGATTGACCTATCGCATTCACCGGGGTTTGTTGTGCATAACCAAAGGCAATGCCATCGCCGTTCGTTGAAAAGCTGTCACCCAGCTTATCCGATACTTCAATGTAACCGGACTGTTGGGAGCGCATTAGAATTTCAGTGCTACCTAAGGTGCCAGCGGCAAGAATGACTTTGTTTGCCTGGATAAAATAGGTTTCCTGGTCATAGTCAGTTTTTTCAGTGGTTGTTCTGGCAACCTCAATCAACCAACTTCCAGTCTGCTCGCTGTCCTGCCTTACTGTCAGACAGGAGGCACCATGATAGAAGCAGGCACCCCGGGCCTTGGCCAGGGGGATCAGATTCATCGTCAGCGTATTCTTAGCCCCGACATTGCAACCGGTTACACAGTTGCCACAGTGGGTGCAGGGCAATTGCGGGAGGCCTACGGCATTTATCCTGTGGTTTTGTCCCCCAGATTCGTCATTGTAATTTCCAGGTTTGTCTTTGTCTGTAAAGGTAATGGTGACATTGGCAGGCGCAATCTCTGCCTGATGGCTGGCGAATCTATTATTGACCAGTTCTTTATACAGGCCTTGCAGCGCCTGATACTTACCTGGGGTTGCGGTACCATTGCCAGAGGAAATCGATGTCGGAGCGACAGTTACATCCAGTAGCCTGCTGATCTGTTCAAATCCCTGGTCAAGGCAATAGGGGGCATTACGATATTCCTGAGGCCAGCCCTTGCGTTGAAACAGATCATAATCCGGCTTGATAGCAACACTGGCATTGATCAGGGATGTGCCTCCCAGCCCGCTACCTACAAGAATATCTACGCCTTTGCCGTGATGGATGTTGAGCAGGGCGTCCGGGTATCCGATAGCCTTAGCCCGCTGATGAGAGTTCAGTTTAACGTAGGCGGGTAGGTCGCCGAGATTATCGGGAAAATCGCCGGGTTTGTATTCTCTTCCACGTTCCAGGACCATCACTGAACGGCCGGGTCCAGCCAACCTGTATGCAGCTACAGATCCTCCATAGCCGGAACCAATGATGAGGACGTCAACATGATGTATGATGCTTTGGGGTTGCTTATTTTTAATAAGGGATTCAATGGGACGACTCAGATTCTCCTGGGAGAACATGGTGGTTTTCCTTATTATATTTTTATCGGTGAATGGCGCAGACATGGAAATATGATGATGTGTTACCTTTAGGCTATAGAGCCTAGTTCGATCGGACTATGAGTAAAAGTTCAAAAGGATAAGAGTCTGCGTTCATGTAATTTAAATCGGTAAGAGCCATAAGTTGATAATAATCATAAGTAGATAACAACCACATGCAGAATTATTCATCTGTTGAAATCGAAGAATCATGGCAGCGGGAATCTGTCAAAATCCGTGCCCATCAGTCGAGGTCTTCACTCTGGACTGCCAGTATTATGGCACTGGTCCTGGTAGTTGCGCTTAAATCTTATTTGCCGTTGGATATTTTATTGTTCTGGGTGACGGCAATTATTGCCACGCTGGTCTGGCGTTTTCTGATCAGCCGGAAGGTACTATACAGCTTTGATGGGCAAGCTCCGGCAGCATTGCGCCTGGCTGACAAACAACTTCGCTATTGCAGTATGCTGACTCAGCTAGCTGTGGGGCTGGGTGTGGCCTTGTGCTGGGGCGAAATGCCCATGCAGGCAGCTTATATCATTACGGCGGCGCAATTGCTTCACGGCATGGCCAGCATGATCAACCTATCTTATAACTATAAATCATTCAAGTATTCGCTGCCGATGCTGATGGTTCCGCCATTTTTCTTCTGGGTTATCAAAGCTGGGCAGGGCACTATTATTTCCGCGTCTATTGTTTTGTTATCCATTCTCATGCTCAGCCTGGTGCGGAGATCGGAAGCCAGCTTGAAAGAAACCTTTAAAATGAGGTTTGAGAACCTTCGTCTGCTACAGCAGGTTGAGATGGAAAGGGCAAAAACGGAAGATGCCCTCGAAATTGCCCAGAAGGCTAATCAAACCCGGGCATTTTTTATGGCGGCGGCCAGCCACGATTTACGTCAACCTTTATTTGCCCTGTCCATCCTTACAGATACCCTGGGGTTGCAAAAATTACCAGAAACAGCGCGTCCGATTTTCGACAAGCAGCAGTCCGCGATCAAGGCATTGCGTAGCTTGTTTGATAACCTCCTGGATCTGTCCAAGTTTGACTCGGGACAGATAGACCCAAGGCGGGAAGACGTTCCTCTTGAAACTATCCTCAATCCTTTGGATGAAGAGTTTGCCACTATCTGTGGTAAGCGTGGCATAGTCTGGACACTGGAGTATCCAAAAATTGCCGTCAATACCGATAAGGAACTGTTACAGAGAGTGATCCGTAATTTGCTCACCAATGCCACTAATTTTACCGACGAAGGGGGCGTCAGTTTGAAAGTCATTTTCAATGACGGTTTTGCCAGATTTGTGGTTGCGGACACTGGTTGTGGAATTGCTGAATCAGACCAGGATCGGGTTTTTGATGATTTTGTTCAGCTTAACAACAGCAATCGCCTCCGTAGTAAGGGGGTGGGATTGGGGCTGGCGATCACTAAGCACATTAACCAGCTACTGGGGCTGAGGCTGAGCATGTCCTCCAAGCCTGGCAAGGGAACAGAGTTCTCATTTCAGACACCGGCATCAATGCTGATCAAGTCTCCAGCGGAAAAAGCTCCCGCGCAATTGTCACCGGATTTAATTAAGGGCCTGACTGTCTGGGTGTTTGAAGATGAACCTCTGGTCAGGGCAGCGCTGGCTCATCAGTTTGAGGCATGGCAATGTCCAGCCAGGTTGTTTGCTTCAAGGGCAGACTACGTTAAGCAGGAAGGCGAGTTGTTGGATTTGCCCGATCTGCTGATCCTTGACGATATGTTGGGGGAGAATGAGTCAGGGCTTGAAATCGCGGGGGAATTTGAGCCAAAACTCGGAGCGAAGCGCATATTGCTGATGACCGGAAACTCCGATCCGGAGAGGATACAGGAGTTTGAAAGCAGCCCGTTTATCTATGCACGTAAACCTATTGCCGTCGATTGGCTGATCTATTGGATGATGACGGCCAGCCGCTCGGCAAGGGTGGGCGAGACTCTGACTTCAGATCATTCCTAGCTCGCGGGCTTTCAAAATCACCTGTGCGCGGTTATTGGCTCCAAGTACCCTGAATATGGTATTCACGTGGGTCTTCACGGTACCTTCAGCCATATCCAGCCGGGTAGCAATCACCTTGTTGGGCATTCCCCTGAGCAGGCACTTGAGAACCTGTTCCTGCCGGGGGGTAAAGGTGGGAGACTCTTTATCCTTAATTCGAGGCTGTCTTATCTCTGTGGCAGGCAGGTCGAAGCCCAGCAAACGCATCGCATTGGGCGGAATATAGCTGCTCCCCGCCATCACCATCCGAATGGCGTTGACTATAATTTCTACACCGGAGCTTTTCGGGATAAATCCACGTACTCCATGCTCGAAGGACTGAGCTATGACACCGGGGTCTTCCTCGCCGGAAAAAATCACCACCGGCAGGTCAGGATAACTCTCCCGCAGGCGGGTCATACCGTCAACACCCTGAGTATCTTCCAGGTGGAGATCAAGCATGACCAGATCTACAGGTTCATGGTTGTCCAGAAACTCAAACGCTTCTGCCAGGCTGTGTACAGATGTGGCCTCGGAAAAAATATTGAGAGTGAGCAAAGCCGTGGTTATGGCTTCAGTCACAATAGGGTGGTCATCGACCAGAAGAGCCTTAAAGTTGCTGTCTTTCACTAATATGGAATCCGGTTTGTTTTGCCGAAGGTCAAGTAATGCTCCTTCCGTTTTATGGTTCGGCTTCCCCATCCGATATAACAGTCCGTATTTTAAAGAAATCTCAGAATAACTGAGCTGCACTAATGCCTCAAGCAATTGCGGGGGTAAGGAAGAAATAAACTTTCGTTTAGGCTGTATGCCGGATGCCTTTTTGCCTCTTAGAGGCATAGTCTTGTGTCATTGGTGGTATGAATACTGCAGATTACCGGATAGCGAGATGGCAGCCATGCATGAAAAAATGAATTGGATTAAGCAGAACTTCCGCATTATTGCTTCGCTGGCAATTGTCATTTTGGGCGGGATTGGTCTTATTCTATCTTCCAACTTGATGCACTCTCACAACGACATTGCCTATCTGCAAAATTCGTTGGGAAGCGTAAATGAGCCTGCCAGCGGGGACAACGTGAAGATCAATGTTTACGCCGTGGACCCCAATAGTGCTGACCTCAAAGGCAGATTGCTTTATTCCGAAATTTCCGAAACCCAGCAGCAGTTAAACTTTTCGGCGCCGGAAGGTGTGAATCCTCCCTACCTGCTGGAATTCCAGTCGCTGAGCGATACCGGCTATGTACAAAAAGCCGGGTACGTTAATTAATCAGGTTTATCCGATTTCCCAGTCCCAGGGGGTACTTCAGAGGTCACATTTGTGGCCTTTTCTTTTGTCTCATTTTTAGTAGTGGTCTGATCTTCTTCGGGCAGTGTCACTTTTAGATTTTCGGTTTCAGCAATAAAGTGCAGTGCCATTTCAAAAGCGTTCCGGGTAAATTGAAGAACTCTTTCAAACCCTTCATCAGACAGCTGCCTGGCGGCATCATGGCGACGATAGATGTTAATAAACTCCCTCTCACGCTCATATTGCAGCGGCAAGCGCCCCAGGCCCCAATCATTGAGCATGCGCCACAGTTCCGGATTATAGGTCCGTGTATATTTAAGGATAAAGGGCACTGGATCATTCCGTGCCAATAAGGATGCAAGTCGGAGAATCAGCTCGAATGATATGGTGGCGGTGCCGTCCTCAACGGCTTCCCAGAATGTTTTGTCTTTAAGATTGGTGGCTTCGGTAAGATCGTGGATGGTAAGCCCTGCAACCTCCCGGAGGTCTTTCAAGGACTGGCCGGCTGCGACCATCAGTTTTAGCTGGTCCTGGCTCTTTAGAATGCTCTTACCCACTCTGAGAGAGCCGTCAGTTGTCTTCTTGGCGATGTTGAAGGCGGAGTTGGTGATGCCGCTGATTCGCTGGAACCAACTGTCATCTTTTACCCTGCCTTTAGACCTTGCCGTGTTTCTGTTTTGGGACTCGCTCTGGTCAGACTTTCGGCTTTGGTTGCCGCTATTTTTTTCTTTAGCGGTCTTTTGACTGACTTTCACCGACGAGTCTTTCTTTGTCGATTGACGTGAATTGGTGGTTTTAGTGGAACTTGACGATTGTGCTTTATCGCTACTCGTCATGGTGCATTTCCGTATTTGGCCACATCAATATGTCGGTCATAAGTCGGTCGTCTAGCCTTTGGTCACTGCGATTTTTTGTTCCCCGGTTAATACATCGACCAGAATTTCACCAGATTCTTTGGCGACGAAATCCAGATTCTTGCTCTGGCTGGGAAGTGAAGCCTGCTCTTCCTGGAATTTCTCGTATTCTTCGTAGGTTTTGAACGTCGATTCTTTCTGAGCCTCCCGACGAAGATTTACATAGGAAAGTTCTTTAGCCCGTAAGGTATCCAGCTCTTTCTTACGGGTGTCAATGTTCAGCGAAATCTTGGTCTGTAGCCGGGAGTTTTGGAGGAAGTCGATTTCCTGCAGCAACGCCTGATATTCGGCATTACTTTCCATACGCTGCTCATGATGTTGTGTCAGATAACTAAGTATTGGATTTAAATTTCCGTAAGAGCGGTGGGCTACGGGATCAATCTGGTCCCAGGGCAGCGCTTCGGGTAAAGCATCTTCGCCAATTTCGGTTTTATCAATGGCTGAGGGTAACAGGATGTCCGGTAAGACACCTTTATGTTGTGTACTGCCTCCGGAAACTCTATAGAACTTAGCCTCGGTGATTTTTAGTTGCCCATGGCTCAGTCCGCGGACGGATTGGACGGTGCCTTTACCAAAGGTTTGGTCACCGATGATGATGCCGCGTCCATAATCCTGTATTGCAGCGGCAAATATTTCTGACGCTGAAGCGCTCATGCGGTTAACCAGTACCGCAATAGGACCGGTGTAGGCAATGCTGTCATCAGGATCGTCATAGACCCGCACGCGATTATCTGCAGTTCGTACTTGTACGGTCGGACCTTCCTGAATAAACAGGCCCGTCAGTTGAATGGCTTCCTGTAGCGCACCGCCGCCATTATTACGCAAATCAATCACCAACCCATCTATGCCTTCCCCTTTGAGCTCGTCGAGTAGGCGGTAAACGTCACGGGTGGTACTGCGATAATTAGGGTCGCCTGCCTGCATAGCGCGGAAGTCGGCGTAAAACGTTGGGATATCGATTATCCCAATGGTGTAGTCATGTCCTTCACGATTTACTTTCAATACTTTCTTCTGTGCTGACTGATCTTCAAGGTCAACGCGGTCACGGAGGATATTGATAAGGCGGGTCTCATTTTCATTTGCTGCCTGGGCAGGAATAACCTCCAGTCGAACAACTGTTTTCTTGGGACCACGAATTAGGTCAACTACCTCCTCCAGGCGCCACCCAACAACATCCACTACCTCGCCTTCAGGGCCTTGTCCTACGCCAACAATACGATCAGCAGGCTGCAGGATTCCGTGTTTGTCAGCAGGTCCGGCAGGAACCAGCCTTACGACCTTGGTGTACTCATTATCAGATTGCAGCACCGCGCCAATACCTTCCAGGGAGAGAGACATGTTGATATTGAAGTTTTCGGAGCCGCGTGGTGAAAAATATTGCGTATGAGGATCGTAGATATTGGTAACGACGTTCATGTAAGCCTGAAAAGCATCTTCAGCTTTAGCTTGTGAAATTCTGTTCAGTTGGCTCTGATATCGTTTTTGCAGACTCTTGGTGATTTCTTCATCAGACTTACCGGACAGTCGCTGATTCAGCACGGCATTTTTGATGCGTTTGCGCCATAAATTATTCAGCTCGGCATTATCGGCAGGCCATTCAGCATTTTCCCTATCGACCATCAGGGTCTCATCGCGACTGAAATCGAGTTTATCCACTCCTGCTTCAAGGAGATCCAAGGTGTAGTTCAGCCGTTCAACAATACGCTCCTGAAAAGTGTTGTAGATATCAAATGCCGGTGTCAGCTGGCCGGTTTTAATGGCGCTGTCCAGACGGTAGCGATACGGTTCAAAGTTTTTGATATCTGTGGCTGAGAAGTAAACTTTTTGCGAGTCCAGATACTTAAGGTAGTTGTCGAGCACGATGGAAGAGACCGCGCCATCAATTTTCAGGCTACGGTAATGTGCATATTGCAGTTGTCTGGCGATATCCCTGCTAGCCTTTTCCTGATCGGCTGTTGGCGCTAAGGGAGTAAGCGAGATGTTGCCGGTGCTGTTGGTGGATACGGCTTTGTCACTGTTAGCCCATATCTGACTACAGCCCAGCATTCCGACAATCATCAGAATTAATGTGGGGAACCGCAGAAAACTAGCGATGTGGCCGGAGTGGGGGTACTTCATTCGGATCATCAACATTACGTTCTTCCACCGACGTTAGCCGGATTTACTGATAACTTACATACAGGCACGTTAAACCGTATGCCTAATATACGTACACCTTCTGATTCTAGGCTAAGGAAAGGGTTCCAACCAGAGATTAAACCTGACAACTTTGTAAAGAATTGCATGAATCCGGTATGGAGCACAATTTATCCTGAAATCTTGGAGGTTGTTAGCAAAGAAAGCGATTGTTTCCCTCTAATATCGTTAAATCAATACATTACGAAATTTTTAAGGAATATTGCCCAAGCTTCTTCCCTGACACGTGTTGAGGGGAACTATTCAATCATCTGGTCTCGTTCGGCCTTATCATGTAGCGTCTTCGGCGGCTGGAACCTGGAGCCATAGGTTTCCGCCAAAGCCTCAGCCCGTTGCACAAAATCTCTAATGCCGTACTGATTAATGTATTGAATGGCTCCGCCTGTCCAGGGGGCGAAGCCGACGCCAAAGATACTTCCGATATTGGCATCCTTTACTGATTCAAGAACACCTTCTTCCAGGCAGCGAATAGTTTCTATTGCCTGAACAAAGAGCAAGCGGTCTTTTAAATCATGAAGTGGGGTTGCCATAGTTTGCGCACTGTCTACAAAGTGTTCGATGAGTCCAGGCCACAGGTGTTTTTTACCGGTGCCTGAATAGTCGTAGAATCCTGCCCCCTTGGATTTGCCGTGGCGGCCAAATTCGTTAATCATCTGATCAATTACTTTTTCTGCCGGATGAGATACCCAGGTCTTACCTGCCTGCAGTTGGTCTTTCTTGCTTTGTTCACGGATGTGGTTCATCAGTGTCAGGCTGACTTCGTCAGAGACGGCTAAGGGACCTACCGGCATGCCACAGAGTGCGGAAGCGTTTTCAATGCTGGCCGGATGTATGCCTTCTGCCAACATGGCAATGCCTTCATTGACAAAGCTGCCGAAAACACGGGAAGTGAAAAAGCCCCGGCTGTCATTCACCACTATGGGAATCTTGCCGATTTGTAGAACGAAATCAAAAGCCCTGGCCAAAGTCTCCTGGGATGTTTTCTGGCCAACAATAATCTCAACGAGCTGCATTTTCTCGACAGGTGAAAAGAAGTGCAGACCGATGAATTTATCTTCTGCTGCTGAAGCTTCGGCTAATTGCGATATGGGAATCGTAGACGTGTTGGAGGAAAAAATACCCTGAGCCGAAAGCTTTGCTTCCGATTCCCGGGTAACCTGAGCCTTGAGCTCGCTGTTTTCAAACACAGCTTCAATAATCAGATCACTTCCCGCCAGGTCGTTGTAATCGGTAGTGGGCTGGATATGATCAAGTATCTGCTGTTTTTCCTCATTCGACAGCTTTCCGCGGCTGACCTTTTTGCTTAAAACGGCTTCACTGTAGAATTTACCTTTGTCGGCCGATACCTGTGAAACATCCTTTAATACCACGTGCAATCCTTTACTGGCGCAAGCGTAAGCGATGCCGGCACCCATCATTCCAGCTCCCAGAACCGAGACTTTGGTGATTTTTCCATCGATGTCTATTTTGGGTCTGGAGTGACCGGCTTTCAGTTCATTGAGCTGAAACCAAAACGTACCGATCATATTTTTGGAAATTTGTCCGGTGGCAAGTTGGGTGAAATAGCGGCTTTCGATGCGTTGAGCTGTGTCAAAATCCACCTGCGCGCCTTCAACTACAGCAGATAGTATGGCTTCCGGGGCAGGGTAGCAGCCTTTCGTCTTGGCCTTTAGCATTGCTGGGGCAATAGACAACATTTGCGCAACCTTAGGCGTGGCGGGCGTACCTCCCGGCATTTTATAACCTTTTTCCTCCCAGGGCTGTTGAGGTTGCGGGTGTTGTTTGATCCATTCCTTTGCAGCAGGAATCAATGCTGCAGTATCCGGCACAAGTTTGTTGATCAGGTTCAGTGCATGGGCTTTCGAGGGGGACAGCTTTTTCCCTTCGATTAATAGTGGTAGAGCTTTTTCGATTCCCAGGTATCTTGGCAGGCGGGTAGTCCCGCCACCACCCGGTAATAGTCCCAGTGTTACTTCCGGCAAGCCCAGTTCCAATCTGTCGTTATCGACGGCAATCCTGGCGTGACAAGCCAGGGCCAGTTCCCACCCCCCACCAAGTGCCGTCCCATTGATTGCGGCGACAACCGGCTTACCCAAGGTTTCCAGTTTGCGTAAAGGGCCGGTGATTGACGTGCCTAACATGTTAAAGAATTCTTCTGCATTTTCAGGCTGAACCCGAACCAGTTCTCTAAGATCACCGCCTGCGAAGAAAGTTTTCTTGGCTGAAGTGATAATAACCCCGGAAATCCGGTCCTTTTCCTCAATCAGCTTTCTTACTGTAGTGACGAAAGCCTCGCGAAAGTCTGCGTTCATGGTATTAGCCGACTGGCTGGGCATATCCATAGTTAGGACGACCACATTATCCTGGTCTTTTTCGTATCTAATCGCCGTCATAATGATCTCTCTTTATTCTGAATACTGTATTCCGAATGCTGTACTGATCGGTACTAGGAGGTAACTCGTTCAATGATAGTGGCAATGCCCATGCCGCCGCCGACACAGAGTGTGGCCAGACCATAGCGCAGCTGCTGCCTTTCCAGTTCATCCAGCAAGGTATTAAGAATCATGGCGCCGGTGGCACCGAGGGGGTGACCCATGGCAATGGCGCCGCCATTGACGTTGATCTTGTTGGCAGGAATATTGAGATCTTTCTGAAACTTGAGAACAACAGCAGCGAAAGCTTCATTGACTTCATAGAGGTCAATGTCCTGAGGTGTCATACCGGCTTTATTTAATGCCTTTAAGGAGGCTGGTGCCGGGCCAGTCAGCATGATTGTTGGGTCGGTGCTGGTTACTGCTGTCGCGACAAAGCGGGCTCTGGGCTTCAGGCCCAATGTCTGGCCTTTATCTGCGCTACCGATAAGGATGGCTGCAGCGCCGTCGACAATGCCTGAAGAGTTGCCGGGAGTGTGCACATGTCTGATGGATTCGACGTAGGGATATTTCTCGCGAGGCACCACATCAAAGCCCATATCACCCATCATCTGAAAGGAGGGTTTCAATTGTCCGAGTACTGCCAGGGTGGTCTCCGGACGAATAAATTCATCCTCGGCCAACAAGGTAAGGCCGTTTTGATCGCGGACGGGGATAATAGAGCCTTTAAATCGTCCTTCCGCACGCGCCTGTGTGGCCTTTTGCTGAGAACTCAGAGCAAAGGCATCCAGCATCTCGCGGGAGAAGTCTTCAACGGTGGCAATCAAGTCTGCGCTAATACCCTGAGGGATAAAACCTGTGTGCAGATTGGTTGCCGGATCAAACGCCCAGGCACCTCCATCGCTACCCATAAGAACCCGGGACATGGATTCAACACCACCGGCTACTACGAGGTCTTCCCAGCCGGAACGTACTTTCATGGCCGCTATATTTACTGCTTCAAGACCCGAAGCACAAAAACGATTTAGGGTAACGCCGGCTACCTGTGTGTTCCAGTCAGCTGTCAGGGCGGCAGTTTTGGCAATGTCTGCACCTTGATCACCGATGGCAGTGACGCAACCCATCACAATGTCGTCAACTTGGGCGGTGTCGAGGTCATTACGTTCCTGAAGGGCTTTCAGGATACCCGCCAATAGGTTGACAGGTTTCACCTCATATAACGCACCGTCTTTTTTACCTTTGCCCCTGGGCGTTCTTACGGCGTCGAAAATAAAGGCGTCGTTGCTCATGCTGGTTTCCTTTGTTATTGGTCATCACCAGTTTTTGCTGATATTCGGTAATGGAATTTGAATCAGTGCATTTCAATAAAAACCTGGATCAAACCTTAATCAATGCCAGGCATCATAGAAATGACAGGAATCCCCAATCAGGTTAGCGAAAACAACCAACTGCTTTTCAGTTTGAACTCGAACACTACCGAAATTCAGCTGAGTTAATGATCTACATCACCGATCTACATTATTGATCAAAACCCCAGTTACAGCTGTTTCTAAAACAAGGCATAAATAGGGTAATGGCAGCCAGCTTTTAATAAGAGGCAGGTGGGCTATGCTGTAAAGATAGAGTCTGCAAGTTTACTGGTAAGTTTCTAAAGGAGAAGCTATGTCCATTTTGGATAACGTTTATAACTACTTTGAAAAGATGGTGTTAGAAGAGCTGGCAGCACGGCTGGAGGGAGAACAGCCTGATGAAGACTTTCTGACAGATACAGTTTGCGTTGCTCTGAACCACCTTCCGGCAAGATATTTCAGGCATGGCGTGGATATGGCCTTTTATCTGTCCAAGGAAGACTTTGAAACCATGAAGGAACAGGTCGCCAAAGCCGTGCAGGAAGCGCTGGAATATATGAAAAAGAGCGAGAGAGGGTAGGCTCGAAACGTCAACTAACCCTAGCCGCTAATACAAAGAAGGGCCTCATTCAATCATCGAGACCCTCCGATAGCTTTACTTTATTTGATCACTTTCTTTGCAATGGCTGGCAGAGTCTCAATCAGCCGTTCGGTCAGACCGGGTAGGGCGGCATTCGCCGTCTCATCTGCGACAGAAGTCAGCCATTGTGAGATGATTTCGTCAAATCTGTGGCGGGGTGAAGATGCTTCCCCTGCATTTCCATGTAATCCTGCAGCCAGACGTTCAACCTGCAATGCCATCCGTCGCTCACTATTGTCAGCAGGACTTTCTCTTTCCGCCAGAATTTCCGCCAGTATAACGATATCCTGGAAATGGGTGTCAGGGTATTGTTGAGGGTCTGGACAACTCAACCTGGCTTCAATATGGGACTGAACCTTAGCGCCATATTGAGCAATGTCGGCGGGCCATTCTGAGGCTCCACTTGCCTGTACCTGCAGTGACTGCTGCAACAAAGATGTGTAGCGCTGGGTGAAGCTGACAATCTTTTGTGCCTGTAAAGCTTCTTCGGCGGCTTCAACATTGTTATGAAACTGCTGCATCAATGCCTTGCTCTTGTCCCCAAGGGCTCCCAATGCACGAAACTGATCAACAAGACCGTTGAGATTACCCGGATTTGTGGATTCAGGGTTGGCCGCGACAGCTTTAATTAACTCCAATAGCTCTTCTGCTTTATGTTGATTATCGGCTATTTCTTCCTGATGTTGTTTTCTATGCTCACCCAGCCTCCCGAAGATAGCATCACAAGCTGAACGGAAAGATGACCACAGTTGCCGATCAGTTTTGTGGTCGGTAATGCCAATATGTTGCCATTGTTTTTGCAGGTCCTTTGCTTTTTGGGTGGCGACTTTCAGGTCCGGTTCGTCAATCAATACCTCAGCCTGTTTGACAATATCCTGTTTAATGGCATGGTTGCGCTTTTTCTCTGCATTTAGTCGGCTGTCCAGCTGGGCAAGCAGTTCGTTGAATTGTGCCTGCACAGCTTTACCTTGCTTATGGTCCACCGGGTAGTAGTGACGCCATTCTTCACGGGCTTTCCGGTTGATTTTATCGACAGCCTTCCAGTCCGGAGAATCCCAGTTGATCGCACTAATAAAGGCGTTCAATTCAGCACAAATGGAATCCCGCTTATGAAGATTGGCCTGCTTGAGTTTCTCTTCTTCTTCAAAGTAGGCCTTGCAGGGTGCGTAAGCTGCATCCGCTGCAGCTTTGAATCTTTGCCACAGATGCTGATCCGACGAGCCTCCCAGATCACGCCATTCTTTTTGTAATTCTTTGATCTTATTAGCCTTGACGTGCGGTTCAAGATGCTGTTCCGCCAGATGATCCATACGCTCACAGAGTTCTTCCTGTTTAGGTCTGGTAGCAAAACCCTGCCAATCACGTAATTCCTCCAGGCGGCTCTGCTGCACCTTGAGCTTGGTCATCAGGTCATGTTTCTGTTTGGCAGGCAGGTGGTCCAGGTCGCGCAACGCTTGCTTGCATAACCGTTGGGCTTTCTTAAGTTCGCCCCCGTTAATGGCTTTATCCAGTTGTTGCAGGTCCTTTAAATACTGCTCGCGGAATTTGCCGATATCTTCAACGTGCCGGGTTTGAATGGTCTGGATTTCGCCAACCGTTTCAGTGAGTTGTTCAATCAGAGGATGGAGGGCATAGTCCGTTGGCCATTCAATATGGTTCAACAGGCTTCGTAGTTCACCTATCAGCGCCTTTTGTTTTTCCGGTTCAGCTTCCAGATTTTGTTTGGCTAAAAGCAGCTTGTCTGTTAAATCGCTCTGGAGGCCGAGCAGGCGCTGTAGAGCCAGATGGTAGTGTCGAATTTCCGACATGGTTTGCTGATAGCGTTTCTGCTCCGATTTTTCGACTTTTTGATGGCGAGTAGCTTCCAGCCATCGATTTTCCTGAGTTTTAACAAGGGCATCCAAAGCAGACAGTTCTGCTTGTTGGGTCATTGGGACAGCCTTGAGTTTTTCCTGGGTTCTTTCCAGTTCCAGACAGGTACTTTCCCGTTCCTGACTGTGTGCTTCTGCCTCTTTCTGTATTTTGGTCGCATTGGCTTCCTGGCGGGAAAATTCCTCGGCGCGCTGACGACAGGTGTGAAGGGCCTTTTCAATTCGAGGTTTAAGCGTATTGTCGATCGCAATCGCTGAATTAAGATGATTGAGCTGGCGTTCCAGGGCATCAAGCTTCTCACCATAATATTTGGTGACTTCTGTCGCAGCATGTTGCTCCAGACTTTCGCAAATGGCTAACAGCTCCTGCTGTTTCGTTTCCAGTGCCTGCTGGTGGTCTCTAAGGGCCTGTAAGCGCCCTTTGGCTTTCTGGTAAACACTTTTGTCCCGGCCTTTGGATTTTTGTAGCAAGGTGTTTAGCTCATCCGGTTCGGTTACCAGGTCTGCCGCTTCCAGGCGTATTTTGCTTAAAGGGTGGGTGGCTGCGATATCAAGAATCAGGCTGGGGCAGTGGGAGTGCAGACTGTGCAGGAATTCGCCTAACTTCGCGGTTTCTCTTAGACCGTTCACCAGAATGAAGGTCAGGTTCTTATCCAGATGGAGTAGGTAATCGCCTATGAACGTGTCGAGGCTGCTGGATGCATCGCTGATTAGCTCGAGTAGACGTTTCTGGGCTGCTTTTTGTAAACGTTCCTGATGATCTTTCGCAAGAGTAATTAGATCGTCGACCGACAGAACACGCTTTAGGGCGGCATGAAGTACTGTTTCATCAGTTTCTTGTCTGATGAGCTTATCGAGTATCGTCCTGTCGTCCTGGTTACCCCAGTCAAGTTGCGCAATAGCTTCTTTTCGGATCTCCGGATTACTGTTTTGCCATTTAGGTTTGAAAATCTTCTTTAGGAGCATGAGTGACTACGTTTCCTGGATGTTCGCGAAGTTATCGGGAATTTTACGCCTGCCAATTTTGCTAATAAATGGCTGGCCACCAGTTCAAACCTTATTCAGCCAGTCAACTGGTAAATGAAATGCGGTCTAAAGCTGGAAGTGCTGTGCCTTTGACTGCATTGCAAGCAATCAAAGGTCTTTTGATGACGGCATAGTCTACTCTGGATAAGTAACTACCGCTACTATGGTAAAGATCATTGAAAAACCAACTGATTTAGGGAAAATCATCAGTACTTTGATACGAGTTACAATGGTGATAGGCGGCACAATGGCGATAGGCGGAACAATGGCGCTCTTGCCGGGCTAATACCTGTACGGCGCCTGGTATTCCGGTATCAATGATTCGTTGTCGAAGATGTCCTTAAGCTCAGAAAGATTGGAAGGCCTAGAAAGCGCACTGAGCAGTTTATCTGAGCTGTTCATTAAAAAGTCGAACAAATTTAATGAAGTACGCTACATACAATGTCAAACATAACATTCCAAGGTTATAGCGTGGTTGATGAATCCAGGGAAATGACAGTGAAGGAGGCGCGAGATACGGCGCTTCGTTTGCTGGGAAGAAGGGAGCATTCCTGTAAGGAGCTTGAACAGAAATTGAAACAGAGGGGAGCGCCTGACCAGGCTATTCAGGAAGTGTTGGCATACCTCCTCGATAACAACTACCTCAGTAATGCCCGCTACGCTGAAATGATTATTAATCGGCGGCTGAGTCAGGGATACGGGCCAAGAAAAATTGCTTTTGAATTAGCTCAAAAAGGTATTGACCGGCAGGGTAGTGAAACTTTGCTTTATCAATCAGAGATAGATTGGTCGGAAGTTGCCCGTGAAATAATCTACAAAAAATTCAATGGTAGCGGCAAAACAGCCGGTCAGGTGCAAAAGCAGCAGAGATTTTTACAGCAGCGTGGATTCGAATTCGAGCATATCAGAAAGGCTATGCAGGATTAGAGCATAGGCGGAGCGATCTTAAAGGGTGTAGGCAGGTCCGTTGTATGGTCGGAGAAGTCATCCGGTGGTTCAATGCTGTCATTTCCCGATTGAGCAACCGAGTCATCAGTTACCCCTGGCTGCTTCATCCATGCCAGTACGTCATAGTAGCGGCGAATATTCTGCACATAATGTACAGGTTCCCATCCCCGGGCATATCCAAATCGGGTGTTTTCGTACCATTTCTTCTGTTGTAGAAGCGGAAGATGCTTTTTAACATCCAGCCATTTATCCGGATCCAGCCCCATTTTTTGGGTGATGACCCTGGCGTCCTCTAAATGACCAAAGCCAACATTGTACGCTGCCAGAGCCATCCAGGTGCGGTCAGGTTCAGGTACTCGCTCCGGAATGCGCTTTAAGATCTGATTGAAATATTTGGCGCCACCCCAAATGCTTTGATCCGGGTCCAGACGATTTCTGATACTCATTTCCCGGGCGGTAATCTGAGTCAGCATCATAAGCCCCCTGACACCGGTGGGTGAGGTCGCATAGGGGCGCCAATGGCTTTCCTGATAGCCTATGGCCGCCAGTAAATGCCAATCGAGGTTGAACTCTGTGGCTGCCTGCCTAAATGTCTCTTCAAATTTGGGTAGTCGATCGCGTATATGGCTGATAAAAGTGCGGGCTCCGACATAGTTAAGTTGATCGACATGGCCGAAATACTTTTCTTGCAGATAGGTCAGTGTGCCGTCTTTTATGACCCGATTAAGAAACAGGTTTGCCTTATCCAGCAGGCTGTGGTCTTCACCTGCGGGGAATATCCAGCTGACTTTTAATGGTTCCATCAAGGCAAAACCTTCCCGGGCTTTAGGAAACATTGCCTTATGCACTGCAAATTCACTCGAATTTACGATGGTGATTTGTACCTGACCTTCTTCGACCATACGCATAAGGTCCGGCGTTTCCAGGTCGTCTACTTCCTGCCAGACCAGATCCGGAAGCCGGGCATCTTTAACCTGTTGTAGGAACGCTGCCTGTGCGGTATGGGCCGGTACGACAATACTTTGGCCGACAAGATCCTCGACAGTCTTGGGTTTCGGGTTGCCGTTGGCAAACAGTACCAGTGGCTGGAAGGTGAGATAATCGGCGCTGAACTTCAGGCTTTCAGTGCGGGAATGAGCAGCGGTTTGACTCAGCCCCAAGGCGGCGAAATGGGTGTAGTTCTGTTCAACTACCGAATAGGCTTCTTCCAGATCACTGGCGACACGTAGTCTGAGTTCAACTCCGATTTCTTCGGCAAACATTCGCGCCAATTCATATTCGAAGCCTGCTGCTCCATCACGGTCTTCGTAATAAGTAGTGGGGGCATTGCGTGAAATAACATGAAGGACGCCCTCCTGCTCAATACGCTCCAGAGTAGTGGGTCTGCTACAGCCGGTGAGGGCCACTAGAATAGACATAAGGAAAAGGCTAAATGCTAGCGTCTGTTGACATTTCGCCATCATCACTGCTGGAGACCATTTTTGTGATCCAGCTAGCCCTAAAGGCTTGTTGTCTAGCATTTTTCGCAGCCGTCGATAGATCTGTCCATACTGCTGACCTCGTCCTTTTGAGTGCTCTTGCATGTATCCATGGCGCTAATCGTCTTGAGTTTTGCGCTCAGAATCAAGAAATACTGGTATTTCCCCTGCAAAAGATTGTTAAAGAAAACACTGCCTTACAGGCTAACCTTCTGTGTGAAAAGGAAAAACTGACGCTCCTGGCATGCCATGAGTATTTTCCGCAAGATAGCCTTATCGCCTTCTTCAAGCAATTCGACTTAAGGCGTTCTGAAGTGGCTCAAGGAGTGGTTTTCTATTATCATTACGCCTCTTTTTTTCTCCGCTTCAGAGGCAGATAGTCATCGTTATGTTTGAACTCCGTGGTGCTCCCGCCCTTTCTCCTTTTCGACGCAAGAAGTTATTGACCTCTCTCCGGCAGCTAGTGCCTGAGACACAATCCCTTTATGCGGAGTACATGCATTTTGTCGAACTTGATGGCAATTTGTCTGCCGAACAACGCACAGTGCTGGATAAATTGCTGACCTATGGTCCAACCGGGTCTTCCGAGACTCCTGATGGAACCCTGTTTTTGGTGGTGCCACGCCCCGGCACGATTTCTCCCTGGTCCAGTAAGGCGACCGATATCGCTCACAATTGCGGATTGCATGCCGTACGTCGGATTGAGCGCGGCATAGCTTTCTATGTACGTGGAGAGCAACAGTTATCTTCCGAGCAACGCTCCTCGCTGGCAGGATTGCTCCATGATCGTATGACGCAGGCGGTTTTCCACGAAATCGCGGGCGCTGAATTATTATTCAGCCATGCGGAGCCCAAGCCAAACTCCAGTGTGCCTGTATTGGAAAAAGGTCAGCAGGCAGTGGCACAAGCAAATAAGACTTTAGGTTTGGCCTTGGCAGATGATGAAATAGAGTATCTGACCGAAGCCTTTATTCAGCTTGGTCGTGACCCTAACGATGTTGAGTTGATGATGTTTGCCCAGGCAAATTCTGAACATTGTCGCCACAAGATTTTTAACGCCAGCTGGGAAATTGATGGGGAACTGCAACCTAAATCCCTGTTTGGCATGATCAAGAATACTCATGAAGTTGGTGGCGAGACTGTTCTCTCAGCCTATCGTGATAATGCCGCTGTAATTAAGGGGACTCAAAGCGGCCGCTTCTTCCCCAATCCTCAATCCAAGGTTTATGGATATAACGTCGAAGACATCCATATTCTGATGAAAGTGGAAACCCATAACCATCCTACGGCTATTTCTCCATTTGCCGGAGCGTCTACAGGTTCCGGTGGTGAAATACGCGATGAAGGAGCAACCGGGCTTGGCGGTAAACCTAAAGCGGGTCTAACTGGATTCACAGTATCCAACCTGAATATTCCGGATTACAGGCAACCGTGGGAAGGTGATTACGGTAAGCCCGCACGGATTGTGACGCCTCTGCAAATCATGCTGGAAGCACCTATTGGGGGGGCGGCCTTCAATAATGAGTTCGGGCGTCCAAACCTTTGTGGCTACTTCCGTACTTTTGAAGAAGAGATCCCCGGTGTTAACGGTAAGGAGTGGCGTGGTTACCATAAACCTATCATGATCGCTGGTGGTATGGGGAATATCCGTGCAGATCATGTTGAGAAAGATGAGATTCCTGTTGGCGCGAAACTGATTGTGCTGGGAGGCCCGGCCATGTTGATTGGATTGGGCGGCGGCGCGGCCTCTTCCATGGACAGCGGTACCAGTCATGAAGATCTTGATTTTGCTTCGGTACAGCGTGATAACCCTGAGATGGAGCGTCGTTGTCAGGAAGTGATTGATGTCTGCTGGCAACTGGGTGACCAGAATCCCATCGTATTTATCCATGACGTAGGTGCAGGTGGGCTTTCAAATGCCCTTCCTGAGCTGGTCAAGGATGGCGGTCGGGGTGGGCAGTTCGAATTGCGTGACATTCCCAATGACGAGCCCGGCATGTCTCCCCTGGAAATTTGGTGTAATGAGTCTCAGGAACGTTATGTTCTTTCTGTCGCTGCAGATAATCTTGAACAGTTCGACCAGATCTGTCGGCGTGAGCGTTGCCCTTATGCAGTTGTTGGTACTGCCACCGAGGAAGAAAATCTTGTATTGGCCGATGAGTATTTTGCCAATAATCCAGTAGATATTCCTATGTCAGTGCTCTTTGGCAAACCACCCAAAATGCACCGTACGGTGGAACGTCAGAGTTTTGCCAAACCGATTTTTGATTCATCTAACATCAACCTCAAAGATGCCGTTGAACGAGTGCTGAGACTGCCAAGTGTCGCCAGCAAGAGTTTTCTGATTACAATTGGTGACCGCTCCATTACCGGGATGGTGGCTCGTGACCAGATGGTAGGACCATGGCAGGTTCCAGTGGCTGATGTGGCGGTTACCACAGCCAGTTTTGATACATACGCGGGCGAGGCCATGGCAATGGGCGAACGTAGTCCTATTGCCTTAATTGATGCGCCGTCTTCTGGCCGCATGGCTGTCGGTGAAGTGATAACCAATATCGCCGCAGCTTCGATAGCGTCACTCAGCCAGGTTAGTCTTTCTGCCAACTGGATGGCAGCGGCAGGCCACCCCGGTGAAGATGAAGCATTGTTTGATACGGTTAAAGCGGTCGGAATGGAGCTCTGTCCGGCACTGGGTATTACGATACCGGTGGGCAAAGATTCAATGTCCATGAAAACTGTTTGGGAAGAGGGTGAGCAGCAGAAGTCGGTAACTTCACCGTTATCATTGGTCGTCACAGGCATGGCTCCCGTAATGGATGCCCGACGTACCCTGACTCCTGAACTCAAGCAAGGTGAAGCTACCAAGTTGATACTGATAGACCTGGGTGGCGGTAAAAACCGATTGGGTGGTTCTGCGCTGACTCAGGTATATCGTCAGGTAGGAGCAGTTGCTCCGGATTTGGATAGCCCTGAAGAACTGGCTGCATTTTTTAAATGTATTCAAAAGTTGAACATAGAAGGCAAAATCAAGGCCTACCATGATCGTTCGGATGGCGGCCTCTTTGTTACGTTAGTTGAGATGGCTTTTGCAGGTCGCTGTGGAATGCATGTGGAGCTGGATCGTTGGATTAAGGACCCCAGTCACTTTGCCCGAGAGTTATTTAATGAAGAGCTTGGTGCAGTAATCCAGGTTGCAGAGGCTGATCTAGAAGACGTTGAGCGTGCAATCAGTGATGCTGGCCTGGCAGAAGATTTTGTGGTTCTGGGACAGCCAACTAAAGATCAGCGCATTGTTTTTAGCCACAATAATGAGGCGGTACTTGATTACAGCCGTGCCCAGTTGCAGAAAATTTGGACAGAAACCAGTTTCCGAATTCAGAGTCTGCGAGATAACAGTGACTGTGCGGTCGAAGAGTTTGCCTCTGTGGATGATGACCTGGATCCGGGGCTAAGCGCCTCACTGACTTATCAGGCTGAAGAGGATATTGCGGCACCTTATATCAGTAGGGCCAGCAAACCAAAAGTGGCAATACTGAGAGAGCAAGGGGTAAATAGTCAGACGGAAATGGCGGCTGCATTTGATCGTGCGGGTTTTACTGCCGTAGATGTGCACATGAGCGACGTACTGACTGGCCGGGTGTCACTGAACACTTTTAATGTACTGGCGGCCTGCGGCGGGTTCTCCTTTGGTGATGTGTTAGGTGCTGGAGAGGGGTGGGCGAAGTCGATATTGTTCAATGCGCGTGCCCGTGATCAGTTCGAAGCATTTTTCCACCGCAAAGATACACTGACGCTTGGGGTCTGTAATGGCTGTCAAATGCTCTCTGCGTTAAAAGAACTAATTCCAGGGACTAATCAATGGCCGAGATTTGTCCGGAACCTTTCTGAACAGTATGAGGCAAGGCAGGTTATGGTTGAGGTGCTGGAATCACCTTCAGCCTTCTTGCAGGGTATGGTGGGTTCGAGAATGCCTATCGCAGTTGCTCATGGTGAGGGTCGAGTGGAGTTTAACGGCGGTGATCTTGATGAATTATTAGGCCATTCTCGGGTTTCCCTACGATACGTTGATAACTACGGTCAGGTTACAGAGCGTTATCCATTTAACCCTAACGGATCTGCTCAGGGGATTACCGGTATTTGTAACGATGATGGTCGAGTTACTGCAATGATGCCACACCCGGAGCGTGTGTTCCGGGCCATTTCAAATTCCTGGCGTCCGTCTGATTGGCAGGAAAATGGCGCCTGGATGCGCATCTTCCGTAATGCCCGGGTTTGGCTGGACTGATTTCCGGAATCCAGTACCCTGTAAATTTGAGTCGATGATACTAAGAACCGGCGGATGGGTTTGCCCATACGTCGGTTTTTTTATTCCAAAAATATCTCATAACACGGGTGCGAAGTAGGAGAATTTAAAATTCGAAATATCTGCTCTATTCAACGAGAGTAAATAGGTTCTGGTCCGGTTTGCTGAAGTCGTACATTTAACTATTGTTATGAAATGTAACTAAGTGTTAATAATAGGGCTAAAAAAAGATCAAAAAGGCTAATTAATAAGCAAGATTATGTCGTTTTTGACATATGATTGGCTAAAAATGCTCACTATATCCATCATTCTTCGGTCGCCGGTGTATGGTTATTCACACAGAAATTTCAGCTGTCAATACTGTGTCAATTTTCAGTACTATTTCTAGGTGTAAGCTGGTTGACAAACATATCTTATTGATAAATAAGGATATACTGTTTTGGCTAAATCCTCGCCAACTTGTCCTGATCGTAGTTAAAACAAGGGTCTCAGAGGGTTTCCCAAACTTTATCCCCAAAGATATCCACAGAATCTGTGGAGAAGTTTCAGTTTTGTTGTGTTTGTGTGACATCTAAGGCTAATTGTGGATAACTTATGACCAAGGAGCCGAAAAATGCTGTTTATATGTTTCTATGTACCCGCAAGCCATCTTGAAGAGGTGAAGGCCGCTGCCTTTAAAGCTGGAGGAGGTCGTATTGGCCTTTATGAGAGTTGCTCCTGGCAGGTGAAGGGGCAGGGGCAATTTCGGCCAATGGCTGGAAGCCGTCCATTTATAGGTTCGGTTGCACAACTTGAGTCTGTTGAAGAATATCGTGTGGAAATGGTAGCTGTGGAGGAGCAAATTGTTGAGGTAGTAGCAGCCATGAAAGAAGCTCATCCTTACGAAGAACCTGCTTATCATGTTCTAAAAATAGAAGACTACTAAATAATCGTCGCTGGATTTAGGTTTTCTTGAAGGTAATGTCATGAACATGGACGGGAAAGCTGCGTTCAAGTCGATCACTAAAGAATTGCCGTAGAGTATATTTTACCGTGGGAAAGGCAATCTCATCCCAGGGAATTTCGCTTTCTGAAAACAGACGGGTTTCCAGGCTTTCTGAACCCACTCCGAATGCGCCATTTAAAATAGTCGCACGATAAAAAATATGTACTTGTCCGATGTGGGGAACATCAATCATCGAATACAATCCATCAATGCTTACTTTTGCTTCCGCTTCTTCCCAGGTTTCCCGGATTGCTGCCTGGGTGGTTGTTTCATGCATTTCCATGAAGCCTGCAGGTAAGGTCCAATATCCCAGGCGAGGTTCGATGGCCCGTTTGCAAAGAAGGACTCGTTCTTCATAAACCGGTAGTGTGCCGGCTACGATATTGGGATTGACGTAATGAATAGTGTCGCAGCTAGGGCATACATGCCGGTGGCGATTATCCCCTTCGGGTATTCTGTGTTCGAGTGGATTTCCACATTGGCTGCAAAACTTCATCTTTACTCGCTGTATAGTGTTCGTCGAGGGCCAGTATAGCCGGGTATAGCGGCATAAGCAGCGATGGGTGCCTAAAAAATAGCGGTTATGCTATTGTGCCACCTCCGTAAATATTGGCATCACGATAGTAAAAATCAGTGCTAGACATAATCGTATCTAAAATTAGCCGACATCAGGGTAGAACCTTGGATGTAGAGTTCAAGGACGCAGCCGTCCTTGTACCTTTGACAAATGAGAGCGAACCAAAAATCATACTGACACGTCGCTCAGATCAGTTGAAAACTCATAGTGGGCAAGTCGCCTTTCCTGGAGGGATGCGCGATAGCGTTGATATAGACCTTAAGGCAACAGCGTTACGTGAAACGACTGAAGAAGTTGGGGTTAATGCATCGGATGTTGAGATTATCGGCAAACTCAGCCAAGTGATTTCCCGTTATGAAATTCGAGTTACGCCCTTTGTTGGCTTGGTCAATCCTCAGGCAGAACTGATTCCCTGTCCTGTGGAACTGGACAGTATTTTTAAGGTGCCAGTTAGCTATTTCCTGGATGTTGCCCCTGATCGAATTGACCATTTAGGATTTCGGGGTAAATCGCTGGATGTCCCCTGCTGGTTCTATGATGACTATGAAATATGGGGGATGTCCGCAATCATCCTTGTCGACTTTTTCCGTGTTGCTTTTGGGCGTGATTTGAGCGCTCGTTAGATGATTTTTATCCTTTCCTTAGAGGAATCTAATGCTATATCAGCTAGGTGAAAAACAGGTTCGCTTAATAGGTGGTGGGCACTTTATCGCGCCTAATGCCACTGTCATTGGCGATGTTGTCATAGATGATCGTGCAAGTGTTTGGTTTGGTGTGGTCATTAGGGGAGACAACGACAGGATCCACATTGGCCCACAAACTAATGTTCAGGACAATGCCGTGCTCCACACTGATGCGGGAGTGAAGCTTACCCTTGGGATGGGGGTGACAGTCGGTCACCAGGCAATGTTGCATGGTTGTGTGGTGGGCGACCATAGTCTGGTGGGTATCAATGCAGTGATTTTGAATGGTGCAGTGATAGGCAAGCACTGCATTATAGGTGCAAACGCTCTGGTCCCTGAAAAAATGGTGATTCCAGATGGCTCCTTAGTGGTGGGATCCCCCGCCAAAGTGAAGCGTGTACTTTCTGAGCTTGAAAAGAAACATCTTGAAGGTAGCGCTCACCACTATGTTTTAAATGCTCAGCGGTATAGTGAGCAATTAATAGAGCAGCGAGTGGAATAACGCTGATGTTTATTAAAAGAGGTTGATCGAAGTTGTGAATAACCCAAATAGATCCATGGTGTCATCTCCTTGTGTGAATATTTGTGCCCTTGACGAAGATGATGTCTGTGTGGGTTGCCACCGTAGTGCGAAAGAAATTACCGAGTGGTCAGCGATGACTGATTCAGAAAAACGCGCCGTTTTGGTCAATGTGTCCCGGCGCGAAGAAAAGTATTTGCTCTAGGGAGAATTATAGATGGTATGCATTGGTACTCCGTTGTCACCTTCATCAACACGGGCAATGCTGCTAGGCAGTGGTGAGCTTGGTAAAGAGGTTGCTATAGAGTTGCAGCGTTTGGGTGTCGAAGTTATAGCTGTTGACCGATATGCTAATGCACCTGCCATGCAAGTAGCCCACCGGTCGTATGTTATCAACATGCTTGATGCTGAGCAGTTGAAGCAGACAGTGTTGAAAGAGCAGCCTCACTACATAATTCCTGAGATTGAAGCTATCGCAACGTCGGAGCTGCTTAAGTTGGAGGCAGAGGGGTTTAATATCGTACCCTCAGCGAAAGCTGCCAACCTGACGATGAACAGGGAGGGTATTCGCCGGCTTGTGGCAGAAGAGCTCCATGTCGAAACATCTCCTTACCAATTCGCTGAAACTTTAGAAGAGTTTCTGGCAGCTGTTAAGGGTATTGGTATCCCCTGTGTTGTTAAGCCGATTATGAGTTCCTCCGGCAAAGGCCAAAGCACTATCAGATCTGAAGATGATATAGCTGATGCCTGGAAATATGCCCAAGAGGGAGGGCGAGCAGGGCAGGGTAAGGTGATAGTGGAGGGCTTCATTAACTTCGATTACGAAATCACTTTACTCACTGTGCAGCATTCCAAAGGTGTTTCATTTTGTCAGCCGATAGGGCATCAGCAGATCGATGGTGACTACAGGACCAGTTGGCAGCCCCAGGCCATGAGTTCGTTGGCACTAGAAAAAGCCCAACAAATTGCTAAAAAGGTCACTGGAGCGCTTGGCGGTTATGGGCTTTTCGGAGTGGAGCTCTTTGTTCAGGGGGATAAGGTCTTTTTTAGTGAGGTTTCGCCTCGCCCTCATGATACTGGTTTGGTGACATTGATATCGCAGGATCAGTCCGAATTCTGTTTGCACGTTAAGGCTTTGCTGGGCCTTCCTGTCGCAGGTATTGATCTTTATTCTCCTTCGGCGTCTGCAGCTCTATTGGTAGAGGGTGAGTCTTCCTCTTTGACATTCTCCGGACTGGAGCAGGTTATCGAGAGCAAAGGCGTTGAGTTTAGATTGTTTGGCAAGCCTGAAGTGTTGGGTAAGCGTCGGATGGGGGTGGTTCTTGCCAAAGGAAGTGATGTTGATTTGGCAAGGGAGCTTGCCGCTAGCAGGCTATCATTAATCAAAGTTGAAATGGGTTGAAAAATGATCAATCGATGCTTTAATTATGGATCTTCCGACAGTAATTCTAGCTAATCTGAAAATAACATAAATTTGATGCTATTCAGCTGTTGACTGTCGAGGTTGTAGGCGTATAATGCGCACCTCTTCTGCAGCGAAGCCCACCGGAAACGAGGGGTTGAGGGGTAGGAGGGTCAGGGAAGAATGGGTGACTTGCTGAGGTTTAGGCGTTCAGGTTACCGGCGCTGCGAAGGGAGTGGTAAAAAACAGTTTGACAACGAGAATCAACACTGTAGAATGGCGCGCCGCTGAGGGATGAATGCCCTGGCGAGAATCTTTAACAAATCAATCAAGT